>CAZHCW010000006.1:96867-100230 GCA_964531325.1 uncultured Ignavibacteriaceae bacterium
TAATGCCCCCAACCCCGGAAGGGGTTAACTATGGGTAGATCGTAATCCTTTCTAAACAAGGCACATTCCATAAAGATATGATGAAGAGGAAGAAGACAATTTTTGTTGTATTCTTCTTGAATCAAGTCGTAATCCTTTCTAAACAAGGCACATTCCATAAAGCAAAAACCACCAAAGGGGCAAATAAAAATTATTGCTCTATTGTCGTAATCCTTTCTAAACAAGGCACATTCCATAAAGAAGGAACCCTTCGGTAAGCAGTACGCTAAAGACGATGCTGAACTGTCGTAATCCTTTCTAAACAAGGCACATTCCATAAAGTTATTATGAAGAAGATAGAATTTGCTATTTCAATGGCATTAGTCGTAATCCTTTCTAAACAAGGCACATTCCATAAAGTCAGTCAACGATTTCAAGGAATGCGACAAAGTCAAAAGCATGTCGTAATCCTTTCTAAACAAGGCACATTCCATAAAGTTATATTCTCGGTAATCTCGATGTTTCTTTGAAAAAAATGTCGTAATCCTTTCTAAACAAGGCACATTCCATAAAGAAAACGAAAATTACGCAAGTATCTCGATATCAGTTTCCTCATTCGAGTCGTAATCCTTTCTAAACAAGGCACATTCCATAAAGTCAAATTTGAAGATAGGGAAATTTCCCCTAACTTCAGGTTGTTTGAGTCGT
Organism: uncultured Ignavibacteriaceae bacterium; assembly: GCA_964531325.1. Taxonomy (GTDB): domain Bacteria; phylum Bacteroidota; class Ignavibacteria; order Ignavibacteriales; family Ignavibacteriaceae; genus UTCHB3. The sequence goes on from CAZHCW010000006.1 coordinate 97,555, forward strand.
AATCCTTTCTAAACAAGGCACATTCCATAAAGTGGTTAAGCATCGCGTATGCTACCAGATCCGAGGCCATTGAAGCGCTGTCGTAATCCTTTCTAAACAAGGCACATTCCATAAAGAGTAGGTTTCTTGAGACCTGTAACAATATCATTACGAGAGTATGATAGATTACTGTCGTAATCCTTTCTAAACAAGGCACATTCCATAAAGGAAAACGAAACAACCAATTACAATCATCAAGACTTTCGTATTTGCGTCGTAATCCTTTCTAAACAAGGCACATTCCATAAAGATTCTAACCGCCGTAACAAAAAAACAAACAAGTTTCGGTCGTAATCCTTTCTAAACAAGGCACATTCCATAAAGTTTGGTACTGCTATAATGATTGCAGAATCATATGACACGTCGTAATCCTTTCTAAACAAGGCACATTCCATAAAGTTACGGCAGCAACATTAATTCACCGCTGGTTTTCAACACGAAAGGTCGTAATCCTTTCTAAACAAGGCACATTCCATAAAGCTCTGTCTTCAAGCAATCGAAATTTGTCCTCTCTTGGAGAGGAAGTCGTAATCCTTTCTAAACAAGGCACATTCCATAAAGATGTAATCTTATTGTCCTTAATAATTGTAGTTGTTGTAGTCGTAATCCTTTCTAAACAAGGCACATTCCATAAAGGTAATAGCTACTACAATAATAATAGTAGACAGTTATGAAACTGAATGTCGTAATCCTTTCTAAACAAGGCACATTCCATAAAGTAGCGGGACATTTTCAGTATCTTTCTTTGTTGGAGAAAGAGAAGTCGTAATCCTTTCTAAACAAGGCACATTCCATAAAGATGTAGCAAGTGGGAAAAAAGGAAAACTAACTGAAAAGTCGTAATCCTTTCTAAACAAGGCACATTCCATAAAGCATTACAATCTTGTTAAACTGATGTTTAACCAAATGTGTCGTAATCCTTTCTAAACAAGGCACATTCCATAAAGTGTACAATGCACTTACATTGTATGTAAGTCATTATATAAACATCAAAGCAAGGTCGTAATCCTTTCTAAACAAGGCACATTCCATAAAGTGTTAAAGGAACAAATACCTATTGGTTCATTGGTTCAAGGTAAATGTCGTAATCCTTTCTAAACAAGGCACATTCCATAAAGAAGCGGTTGTAAAACTAAAATAGTCTTAATCATTCTTTATTGTCGTAATCCTTTCTAAACAAGGCACATTCCATAAAGAAAAATGGCTTATTTTAAATTGTCTGATCTCGTTGCACTGTCGTAATCCTTTCTAAACAAGGCACATTCCATAAAGTTTTATCCATGAACCTTGTAATAAGGTAATTGGACAAATGAGAGAAGTCGTAATCCTTTCTAAACAAGGCACATTCCATAAAGAAGAGGCCCAAGCTTGTAGATGCAAACATTAAGAGAATCGAAAAAGTCGTAATCCTTTCTAAACAAGGCACATTCCATAAAGTGACTAAAGATAAGAAAGGTGCTGTTATCAGTACTGAATATGTCGTAATCCTTTCTAAACAAGGCACATTCCATAAAGACCGGAACCAGAAGAAGGCACGACCTATATCGTGTCGGCGATGTCGTAATCCTTTCTAAACAAGGCACATTCCATAAAGAGTTACTTATGCGTTTTAACATATTTGCTGAAGATTGTCAGTCGTAATCCTTTCTAAACAAGGCACATTCCATAAAGTGATCCGCATTTTGATATTTCAGCAACATCTAACGGTAAGGTCGTAATCCTTTCTAAACAAGGCACATTCCATAAAGAATACATGTCCAATGGAGACTGGGAGGTCTCCAAATACAGTCGTAATCCTTTCTAAACAAGGCACATTCCATAAAGATATTTGCAAGTTTAAATCTTGCAGATAATGAAGTAGAATTTCTGTCGTAATCCTTTCTAAACAAGGCACATTCCATAAAGTTGTACGACATCAACACAGACGAATGTGTTGGTGATGTTTACAATTTTTAAGTCGTAATCCTTTCTAAACAAGGCACATTCCATAAAGCTGTCTTTGAAAAGATTAAAGAAGCTAAAGAGACTCTGTCGTAATCCTTTCTAAACAAGGCACATTCCATAAAGTCTCCAAAGATGGAGACGAAATCATCTATTCCTTTGAAGAAGGTCGTAATCCTTTCTAAACAAGGCACATTCCATAAAGGGCGATGAGTTGCAGAACAGTTGAGGAGTTTCAAGAAGTACGATGTCGTAATCCTTTCTAAACAAGGCACATTCCATAAAGTATGCTGATGAGGCAACCCTGATTGCTGCAGGTAAAGGTCGTAATCCTTTCTAAACAAGGCACATTCCATAAAGAAGATTTATCTTATTGAGGTCACGTCTGACCACACTACTGAGTCGTCGTAATCCTTTCTAAACAAGGCACATTCCATAAAGGATATTTCAGCAACATCAGGAGGCAAACGCCTTCTGAAAGAACAAGTCGTAATCCTTTCTAAACAAGGCACATTCCATAAAGCCCTTGGAGGGAAGATAGTATTCCCTATTGCTGAAGTAGCCATGTCGTAATCCTTTCTAAACAAGGCACATTCCATAAAGAGCGTGAAAAATTTGGGAAGCAATTTTCCAAAGATGATAAGTCGTAATCCTTTCTAAACAAGGCACATTCCATAAAGCCCTTGGAGGGAAGAT
>CAZHCW010000006.1:100330-173379 GCA_964531325.1 uncultured Ignavibacteriaceae bacterium
TATTGCTGAAGTAGCCATGTCGTAATCCTTTCTAAACAAGGCACATTCCATAAAGTCGAAGATCTTGGGCTGGGCGGTGGAGAGGCGCATATCGGAGATTATTGTCGTAATCCTTTCTAAACAAGGCACATTCCATAAAGTTGGGGAACACCCGACAGAACAGGTAAATATACCTTGATGTCCCTTTGGTCGTAATCCTTTCTAAACAAGGCACATTCCATAAAGCCTTAAAGGTAATGTAGTTGTAGGCGATGTAGGCACTGTCGTTGCAGTCGTAATCCTTTCTAAACAAGGCACATTCCATAAAGAAAGGAGCGTCCCATGGGAGCTCTAGGAAATATGTTAAGTCGTAATCCTTTCTAAACAAGGCACATTCCATAAAGCTACTCTATGTCGGAAGTGTCGGCCCCGTCTGACAGATATATGTCGTAATCCTTTCTAAACAAGGCACATTCCATAAAGCTATTATGATTGCAGAATCTTACAACACAGAATCAATTCAATGTCGTAATCCTTTCTAAACAAGGCACATTCCATAAAGTTCAGGTGATCCTCACTTTGACTTTAGTGCTACTATCAGTCGTAATCCTTTCTAAACAAGGCACATTCCATAAAGTATTGACTCCAAGAGTCAGCAATCAGGTAATATTCAAATTTGGCGTCGTAATCCTTTCTAAACAAGGCACATTCCATAAAGGCTGCGCAAGTAAAGAAGAACTTCCCGAAGCAATTGCAAAGGCTCAAGTAATGTCGTAATCCTTTCTAAACAAGGCACATTCCATAAAGAATCGGGGACCAGAGGAATGCTTCGGAAACGAAGTACGCCTGTCGTAATCCTTTCTAAACAAGGCACATTCCATAAAGAAAGCCATCAACATGAGCCTTGCTTTGGCATCATATTTTGTCGTAATCCTTTCTAAACAAGGCACATTCCATAAAGTCATTTGAGGAATGCGACAAAATCAAAAACATTTGCGCAAGTCGTAATCCTTTCTAAACAAGGCACATTCCATAAAGAGGTCAAGGTTATGCTCCTACAAAAGATGCACCTGTTGAAACTGCGTCGTAATCCTTTCTAAACAAGGCACATTCCATAAAGAGCATATATAACAATGGGTTACAGAAAAACTGGATTTTCTTAAACTTATAACTGCAATATAACTGATTAAAATACAATATGTTAGCAAAAAAGCCCAAATTTTCTCACGAGAGGTGTTTTTTTACCGCAGGCAGAGCATTTTTAGAGTTTTAAAATTCCTGATTTTCACTGTTTTAATGGGATTAGACAGTAAAAATTAAGATATTTTGCCAATTTAGTGGGAAATTATCCAATATTTTTTACATTTTTCAACTTTATGTGGGCAAACAAGATTTTCTCACGAGAGGTTTAAAACAAGGTGAAAAGTGTCTCGTGAGAAAATGAGGTAAAAAAAGTTGCGTTTTTAGGCTGTTTTGAGGGGGTAAAAAGGGCGATTTTCTCACGAGAGCTCCGGTACCCCCCCAAAAAGTGTCTCGTGAGAATTTTTTAACTTTTCAAAAGTTTCAAAAGTTAGCCCATAACTCCTTTATTTACATAAGGTTAAGTGCCTTTTTTGCGAAAATCAAAATTTTCTCACGAGAAATGGGGATTTTCCACTAATATTCCCGGTTTGCAAATGCCTTTTCGGTACAATCAATATGTCAAAGAACGACAATTTTTAAGTATTAGGTATCAAATATTAGGTATTAATTTCAATACCGGACTCTACAAGGTTACCAATTCCCTGCCAAGTGCCTCACAGTTGCTCACTCAAGTTCTCAAGTCTCTCAAGTCTCTCAAGTCTCTCAAGTTTCTCAAGTCTCTCAAGTCTCTCAAGTCTCTCAAGTCTCTCACCACTTCATCGTATATGGTTTAAAAGATTCAGAGTTCCCCGAGAGGAACGCAGCAATCTCTTTTGAGTTTTGGATTATGATATCATTAAGAGTCACTTTGCCACCTCTGAAATCGAGTTCTGAATATAATCTTTGCATCACTTTAGTTGAAACAAGATGACGGACATCATCACTAAGTTTATTTCCTGAAGAGATTAACTTTCCGGATCTGGAGATTATCGACAGAATGGTTCTGTCAACGATCACAGGTCTGAAAGGTTCTATCAGATCAAAAGTGAGAGTTGGTTTTCCTTTGGTTTCAGAGTGAAGAAAAGGGATGTTAGGATTTAATCCTGCGAGTACCGCCGCTGCAAGAATTTTACTGTATAAAATTCCGTAGCCGTAGTTGAACATCTGGTTGATCATGTTTTGAGCATTTTGATGTTCTCTCATCTTAAACTCATAGTGATCGGGGATTACCAATTTAATGACATTCCAATAGGAGACGGCTGCACTTCCCTCATACCCAAAAATCCGGCTGCGGAAACCATCTACAGCTTCTGATATCTTAACAGATTTAACTTTTAACGCAAGCTCCTGCATCTCCTCAAGGCTTTTATCCACTATCAGTTTTTGATCGGGATCGAGCTTTTTATTTTTCGTTACAAATTTGATAAGAGCTGCCTGGTTGGTAATTTTTGCCCAGACAAGTTGTTTAACTAAATTTTTTCCTTTCTCGCCCTTTGAAGCAAATGCCTGTGCCGTGGAAACACTGTTTGCACCGGAGGCAACAGCAAACACTATTGCATAGGGTTTACCAAGATCATCAAAATAGTTAACCAACACCTTGTTTTCTACACATAATCTAACGGCATCAGCGGAAATTGTTGTGCCGTGTGCATTGATGATTAAAGAGGAAAGTTTGTTGGCAAAAACTTCTTTAACAATCTTCCCCTCTTTTTTAACCGTGATTTTCCCTCCCGATTTCCCGATATGTGCATAATTACCGCTGATCATCATATCAAGACTTTCAACAAAGCGGTTGTAATAAACTTTCCTTTTCTGCTCAACCAACCGTTTTGCCTCCTTCTCTGTAATCTCTGCTGTTGAATGCGGCTCTGTTGAAGTATTGGCTTTTGGGGGAGCTGAAGTGTCGGTTTTTAATTCGGGTTTTGGGGAAACAGGAGCTTTGGAAGAGGCAGGAAGAGAAGATGCGGGAGAATCATTCGATTCTACTTTAATGAATTCTAAAGCAGTCTTCAAATTGTTGATAAAAATCCGGTTCCCGGTGTCACCCTTTGTGATCTCCGGATACTTCTTAAAAAGATAAACGGCATCATTTTCGTTTTTCAGAGAATTATTTTTTACCAGCTCTCTAATTTTTTTTGCAACCGAGTTGAGGAAATTAGTTCGTATTGCTGCAAGTTGTTCCTCGGTGTTGTAAGGTGTATAATATCTGTTTAAGCCTTCTATAGATTCCCGAAGTTTATAAAGCGCATCCTTCAAATTCAATTGTTGAATCGTGAGGGAGTGCTTTTTGATGATGGAGTTATACTTCCCCTGAGCGATTGTCTTTTTTCCATCTTTAAAGTGAATTCCACAAAAAGCGAAACCCTCTAAAACAGGGATTACATCTCTTTCAACGGTGTTAAGTTTCAGTTTAAGATTTTCATCCAGGAACTTCACAACCATATTACGGCTTTTAAGAGTTTCTTCTTCAGTTTTCCCAAACACAATTATGTTGTCTGCATAACGGACATTCGGGATGTTTGCCTCTTTTAACATAAGATCAAAATTGTGCAGATAGATATTGGAAAGCATTGGAGACAATACGCCTCCCTGTGCAATCCCTTTTTCGGAGCGGATATACTTCCCGTGGTGAACAAAGCCTGTAAGAACCCACATTTCAAGAAGTTTTTGGATCACCTCATCTTTAAACCACTCGCGACACAATGAAAAAAGTATCTTCCTGTCGATGGAATCAAAAAAATTATCGATGTCGAGGTTCGCTGCAAATCCATATTTTTTTAACACAAAGTCGTTCACCCGGGCAATTGCCTTGGGGTGCCCTTTGTTTGCACGGTAGGCATAACTTGTGTCGGTAAATTTTTTCTCAAACTGTGGAGCAAAATGAAGCGAAACACAGTTTTGAGCTATTTTATCACGAACCGTCATTAAAGCAAGAGGACGATATTCTTTTATCTCTTTCCCCGTCTTTTCTATAAAAAAGAGGCGGTAAGGTTCCGGAACATACCTTCCCGAAACAATTTCTGAGAATAGCAGTTCAAGATTTTTTTCGAGATCACTCTCAAAATCGGAAACGGTTAAATTGTCTATCCCACCCGATCTGCCTTTGGATTTCACCTTTAACCAGGCATCTTTTTGAGCGGCAACAGAAAACACTATTTGTGCGTTCGACATATTTTTACATCAAGTCTAAAAACTCTTTTTTTACTTTAATTAAACTGTAAGTGGTTCCTAATTTTATCCTTTTCGGCACACACTTTTTGCACAACGGATAAAACAAAACTGAATCGCTGCTTAAATCGATCATTTCATTCATTTTGTGCTCAAGAGTATAAACATCTTTTTCACTAAGATCACACTCAAAAACACTATACTGAATTCTGACACCATATTCCAACAGAAGATCGGAAACCTTCTTCCTTCTTTTGTTTTTTGCAACATCATAGGTAACTAAATAAAACATTTTAAGAACTCCGGAACTCCTGAACCTCAGAACTTCTGAACCTCTGAAGTTCTGAATCTCTGAAGCTCTGAATTTCATACCTCCCCAACCCAAAGGCGGTGTTTTTACCGATATTGATTTGAGAACCAATTAAAATCCATGGGAGAATCCTTTCGAGATTCCCTTCTATTGTTATTGAGCCCGTAAGGCCACTCATGTCAAGCCAGGTTTTTTGTCGATTTGAATATCTTCCCCACTCAAAATAGTTCAGGGAATTCTCTGATACATTGTAATCGTTGAAATGGAAATCGGGTTGTCCCTCAACAAAACCATCCGTTCCATAAAGCCCGGCAAGTGCGAGATATCTTCTGACCGTGGAAAGAATCACTAACTTAGGGGTTATCCTGTCCCGTTGTTTAATCACTTTACCCTCTTCCTGAAAACGCACAGGCGAGACAAAATCGAGGGTAATCTTTTCAACTTTTTCGGGCAGGTTTTCTACAATTTGCGAAATTTTGACGGGTGTAAATTTTAGAGATATATCTGCTGAACCTTCGATAAGGATTTTGGATTCACCGTCGAGATGCACATTTGTGAATTCCTCGATGGTATATCCGGTTTTTTCGAATCCCAGTCCCGTTTTTCCAATGTTTTGGAACACGAAAACATAATAAGGGAGAAGATTAACAGAACTGCCAAAAAGTACCAGTTCAATTTCGAGAATCTCCCCGGCCGAGATCCGAAGTCTTTCGTCAATCGGGGGGTTAAGTACAAATGGATGAGGCACTTTCCTTATTCCCTTGAGGTATGATATATGGGAAACAGAGAGTTCTGTCTCAAAGATTTTAAAATAGGAACACTCCCGTTTTAACATACAACCTTCACAAACGGGTTGTTTTGTTACGCAAACGGTGTTTCTGAACGACCAGGCAAAAACTCCACGGAGAAGTGACCCCTTGTATCTTGGGGTCACCAATTCTCCGTTTAGCCTAAGTCTGATCCTGAATCTATAGATTTCGAGGTCAGGATATTTCATAGTTATATATTCGGGTTGTAAATTGAAATCTCTTTAAGTTCCATCGTAAGGTTTGGAAAAGAAAGAGGTGTAATATTGTTATCAGCAAGCCGTTCCAACATTACACTGCTTGGTTTTAACCAGGTGACCACAAACAGCCTGGTAAATCTGCCAAGCATGGCACGCAACGCCACAAGTTGATCGATATCTGCTGCCTTCACCTTTCCCGATTTACACTCGAAAAGACATAAATCCGTTCCTTTCATCGCCAGAATATCAAACTCATTTTTGTATTCTTTCGATTTATACTCTATCTTAAGGTTCATGGTAACTTCAGAAAAAAGCTCCGACTCACGAATTCTTTTATACACAGCTTTTTCCAACCACTTACCGGTTGCATCCTCCACCAAAAGCCTTCCGGGTTTTTCTTCCACCTCAAACAGCACTTTACCATTAAGCACCAGCTTTAGATAAAAACCACTTTGATTAAATTTATATTTTGAACCTGCAATTTCACGGGCAGTTGCTTCCTTGTTCAAAGGGAAATTGTGCCTGAGGGGTTCCTTGCTCGCAAATTCAAGCAAAAATTTGGAAAAATGTTTAAACTCTGAAGAGAGCACTTCAACCAATTTTTTTGAGTTTGGTGAAACAGCTTCCACTTCATCCTTAACTTTTTGTCCATTTACCTGCAGATAGTCCACCGGATTAATTGGGATATCAAGAGTTGAGTATTTTACCGGAAAACGACCGCCAAGTTCAAGAATGTTATGTTGTTCACTATTTACATAAGCCATTTTAAGCCCCGAATCACGCCCGTTTTCGTACATCGCAACCGATTGAATTTTGGTCCCACCGGTAAAGTTCAAAACAATTTCGTTTTTCGCCGGTTCATGTTTTTTGATTATTTCAGCAAAAGTCGATTTTATTTTTGAATACTCAAAAGCATGAATCTTTACTTCCTCGATAAGTTTACTCTCCTTAAGAGAAACTTTAAGAGGAATAAGATTCTTCTCTGATGCCGGAGTGTAGAAGAGCACATTAACATCAGGTTTATATAGTTTATGAGCAATGTAAACCTGCGAGTTTTGCCCGCTGATCAGATGCATTAATATTTTCATGCTTTGCCTCTCAAACCAAAGCTTTTGCTATGGAGACATTTTGAATGATGCCACTCTTAATGAAGTTCACATTTAGCAAAACAAAACTTCCTTCTGGTAAACCGGCGGGATATCTTGCCTTAAATTCACCCGGCAGATTTGGATGAAGAATCTCACAAACCACCATCGGAGCCTCACTTCTTACAACTCTTGCATACATCTTTTGCATCTCTTTGAGTTTAAGTTTCTGATTTGCCTCAAGGTAACCGGCAATGATGGCTTCGGTGTCCACTTTTGGAGCCTCCACAACCCGGGTTTCAACGGTGTCGGTTTTTACATCGCCCGGAACAGGTGTACTGAAATTTTCAGCAATCTGAATCCAGCCGAGCACCGAGTCGGGAATAAGAAGCTGTTGAGCCGTCATTCTCCTGGTTTTGGGGAAATAATTGAGGTTGGTCGGGGTACTCTGTTGTTCCTGGTTGCCAAATCCGGGTTTTTGCCTTGCTTCCCCAATTTTAAGATCATGAAACATCTCTTTAACAAATGGTTCATTTGTCTGTTTAATCGAGTGAAAGATTGTTGTTGAAAGGAAACCCGAACCCCACCCCGTTTTGAGAGTTCCTCCTTCAGAGGGGATTCCCCCGGCAAAGAAATTACTGATCCGTTTGATGGTGTTTTCGGCTATACCGTTCTTCTGAGTGAAGTAGCGCAGCCCGTCCATCCATTTTAGATCCCTCTCAAAAGTAAGAGTGGCTTGTTTATTTAACACAGAAAAGATTCCTTGAATCAATTTCTTTTCGAGTTCATCTTTTTTGATTTCACTTATTTTTACTTCGAAGAGCCTCTCAAGTTTCATTTCAAGGTCTAACCAGATACCTGCTCCCGTTTTGCTCTCTTTATAAGCTCTCAGCAGTCCATCGGTATCAACAAAGAGGTCAAACTCCAGAATTGAACCTGCAGAGATCGTCTCCTGGATATTGGTCTGTGGCTGTGGCTCCTTGTCTTTTAGATAAAGGAAAACAGGGTTTGCCTGCATAGTCTCTTTTTGACCGGAAGGGACGATGTGGGCATCAGAGAAATGGAAAAACTTGAAGATGCTAAATCTGGCGGCATCAGATTTACTACTGTCGGTGGTTCTGCAACTAAAAAGAAGTTTCATCAACTCTTCATCTTTATCTGCATAATACCTTTTGGGGTAAAACTGGCCCATCGAGCGTTTTGTGTTCTGAGTGATTTTAGCCCTCTCTGCATCAGTCAGTTTTAACCATGCATTTGCAGCCAGGGCAGTTCTCACAGCACCTTTAATAGAAGTGCCGGGGATGTATGGCAGGTTGTCAGAAGATTTTAACTGCTCATTTATCTGCGTATGGTTCAGCATGCCAAATGGAAGGGGCATCTTATAAACAACAGCAGATTTAATCAATTTATCTACTAAACCCGGTCTTTTTAATACACTTCTGCAAAAAACGCCAAAATTTATCTCTTTGCGTATTTTGCTTTGCCTTCTGTTTGCCTGAAATTGTTGGGTATTTTTTTGGTCGTTGAACCTGAAAAGTTGTTCATCCAACCATTCAGAAAACTGCTGCGGTGCATCGGGCACTTCCTCCGAAATTACATCTAAAGCTTTTGGCAACGAGATACGATAGAAATCCTCATCTTTTATCAGGTAATCAAAAGGTTCAAGATCTATTCCTGTGGAAATATGAACAGGAGTAAGAGTTCTAAGTTTTAGTTTCATAATATCCTCGCAGGGATGTTGAATGCGGCACCAAAATGGTAAACAGAAAACGATTTTGGACCCGTTATCTCTTTTACTTTTTTTATTGTTCCATAACCGGGTTTTGAGGTTGCCTTAAAAACGGAACCTTCCTTAAAGGAAAGAACAGAATCTTTCCAAAAGTCGGTTGTGTTAAGGTGTCCGGTGCTTATCTTTCCCTTCCGGGTCTCCAATTCGTAATAACAACTATTGGGATCCGACTGATAGAAAGCGGTTTCCTCTCCTTTTGGAAGGTAAAGGGAAAGAGAAACAAAACTGCCCGGATTCTTCACTTCCGGCATCTGATAGTTGTCGATGGTAATATCAAAATGATTTTTACCCGTGGATGAGTCACCCATGAGACCGGTATGAGAATAATATCGAAGAACAGCTTCAGCCATCTGAAGATATTTTGCCTCACCGTCAATCAGGAAGAAAAGCCCCCCCGTTTTGGTGAATATTTCATCGCGACTGAAAAGCCCTCCCGTTTTTACCTCTTCTTTGCCGTCTTCCGTTTTCACGGGATTGGTTGAGCCGGTTAAACGGTTGATCGTGTTGTGAATCTCCGCCTCCTCTTTAAAATGCTTCCCGAGAAGATCGGAGTTCCACAAGGAACTGTCACTAAAGAAATTAATCTCCTTCAGATCACCCGAAAGAAATTTAAAGAAGACTTCTTCAGTAACCATTTTTTGGGATTTCCATTCTTTCAACCTGTTAAAGATTTTCATCTTTTCAGACTTCCCTTTTCCTTCAAGCATCTCCTGGAAATTAAACGGAGGGAGCTGTGGTTTCGGGAAAAAGCGGGTGATGGTTTCACCCTCTTTTATGTACGGGAAAGCCGAGGAGATTTTTAACGGATATCGATCAGAATAACCCGCGATGAAGCTCTCGAGCTCTTCATCCGAATAGAGGGTTTTTATCCCCCAACAGATGAGACCCCAAAGGCTGTCGCTCCTCAGATTATCTCTGAAAGATGCCCTCGGTTTTAGATAAACTATTTTCATGTTGTTCCCGCTCTTTAGTTTGCTGAGATCTGGTCGAGAGATTTCCATTCGACTTTGTTTTCATCAGAAACAGGTGCCACGCTTTTTATGTAGCTTTCGGTTCCGTTTTTATAGTCTTCAACCGACACTTGAACAGGTTCAGTAAAGCGGAATTTCACCCTGCCGTAACCTCTTGAAATGCTGCCACCAAGCCCCGAGTGTTCCAACAATCTAAGAGCCTGATAAACTAATTTCAGATTCTCTTCATCCTTTTCATCGTAAACGCTGTAGATCATCTCAAGATCGAAGAAGGAACCTTTCACCACCCTTTCAAGAAATCTTGGGTTTGCCTCCGAAGTCAAGCGGTTTATTGTGTTTTCCGGTTTTAATTCGGTGAACTGGAGTTCTGAATCGAGACTTTCCCACATCTTAACTGTCTGTTTTGAAGGATAAGCGTCGCGAACCACGAGGCGGGTTGGCCCACCGGCAGTTCCCTTTTCAAAATTACCAAACACTCTGCAAATTTGATCATCCGGGTCTTTTGATTCGTAAGTATCACCTTTTGCGGTTACTTTCTCCATCGCATACTCGAGAAGCATCCTCATTTTCCCTTTTAAACTGGAACCGGGAATGAACGGGTAACTTGTGTTTGGGTCTCTTATTACGGGTGAGTCAACTCCACCGATTTCAAGTTTTTCTTTACTTCCGCCAATGTGTAAACCGGTTAAAGTTTCGATCTGGCCTCTTAAAACGATATTTTTTTTGAATTTAAGTGACATGTTCAATCTCCTTAGTTTTTAGGGTCTAAAAATTTATGATAAGCAACAATTGCTTCTGTAATCGAAAACAGATTTTGAAGTGCAAGTGGTTTTCTGGATTCCTCAACATTAACTGTAGTGTCAATCGCCTCTTTCATCAGTTCATAAAAAGGCTTTACTCTCGGTTGCCTTCCCGCTGCATAAGCAAGTTTGGGTTTTAGCAGGATCAGGTCTCTTTCTATTTGGGCGGTTACTCTTTTTTCCGCTCTGAACTTGGTTCTGATGGAAACCACGGCTGAATAAAAGTTTCTTAATTGAGTTGTCTTTACCTTGTCTTGAGTGAACTTCGTGGCATAAACATATCCTATACTGTCAATATCCGCCGGTGTGATACTCGAAAGGTCTCTTACATTGTCTAAATTTTGTAATGGCATGATGATTACTCCTAATTATTTGTTTTTTCTGTTTTTTAAAATCACAAAAGAAGCGGGCACAACAAAGTCTTCCACAAGTTCCTTGCTTCCTGTATTATTAATCAGTTTCGAGAGAAGGGCAACCTTTTTATTGGGCACCGCTCCGCTGTCATTAAGCTTTATTGCAGTTTCACCCACTTCCCGGGGAATTCTGGCGAGAGAATATTTGATTTTGAACATCTTCCTGAAATATTTGTCGATATTCAAAGTTTTGTCGGTATTCAACATCGCCGTGGTTTGCCCAAGAAGGAAATGAACATATGCAGAAGTAATTTTTTCTTCCTGATTGGCAGAGTGCACAAGCCGGTCGAGCTGCCTGCCAAACTCTACAAGTTCCTCGGCACGGCTCCACCTGAATTCCTTTCCAAAGAGGGAAATGCTATCCTTCTGAAGAGAAGATTTTTTGGCTCTGTTCTCGGCTTCACCCGCATGTTTTGCAGCTTTATGAATCGGGTAACTGTCTTTACACAAATAACTTCCACCCGAGATCGTAAGGTTTTTATTCCCACACGAAAAGTGAGTGAATTCTTTCCTCAAATCGAATGCAAAGTTAATGGTGTTTATCCATGAGCCCACCACAAAGAGATCATCACCGCCCGAGTAGGTTACATATATATCCCACTTTTTGGCGATAAGATTAATGTGACCCGTAAAAAAGAGGTTAAGTGCTCTGGAAAGATTAACAGTTCTCGAGAGGGATTTTATGCTGTCAGATTCCTTTTCACGATCGAGGCCAAAGCTGAAGATGCTTCCAAGATTATCCACATCCATCCTTAGAACCGAAAGAGCAGCGTATTCAAGAGCCACCCCCGACTCCTTGTTTGAGAGGGCTATGTCCTGAAACTCGAGCACTGAACCCTTGGAGTCCATCTGTGCCTGATTCCCGAGAAGTTTTACTCCTGAACTTACTGATGATGGACCAACTTCCTCAATTAAACCGCCCGGTATATCGAAGCTGTTAATATTGTAAATGGTCGCATGTTGTTTGTCACCTGTGGAGAGGAAATGTTTTGCAGCTTTATCACCGGAAACAATTCCCCAGGTAATTCCAAAACCGGGAAACGGAATTTCGATTTGATCGTAATCAGGGTGATATTCAGGTTTAAACGAAGAGGGGACAAACTTTCTGATAAGATAGTCTGCCTTTGGCAGAATCATCCCGATATCGGAAAACATCTCCGTTAATCGATAAAGAAATTGTTCATAACCCGCCAGATTGTCGAAGATTACCTTTTCTTCACCGGTCGGTTTCACTTCATATTGCCGGTCGGGACCGTCAAGATTTATTGAAAACACCTCGGATAACGACTCGATACTTTTTTGTTTTTTCGCCGCCATCAGCCTGTTCGCTATGGTTCCATACCACTTCGAAAAGTTTTTGTAGAGAGAATCATCTGCCTCAAGAGTTTCGAGAATCAGATTTAATTCACCTTTCCAGGTGTGGAAAAACCACTTCTGAATCTTCTTTTTGGCTTTTATTATTTTCTCCCTGTTTTCTGTTGAATTGGGGACAACCATAACAAAATGCCCGCCACCATTTATCAACAGATTTGCCGATGACATGCCCGTCTGGTCGAGCAGATAACTGCTGAAGGTATCGGTTAACAGTGTCAGGTAAAACGACTTTCCTCTGAACTGTTTACTTCTTCCTTTTTGGCTGTTTTCTATCGGGTTTGTCTCTGAATAAATGAAATTTTGTATTCCACTCATATCAGCAGCCACTATAAGGAATGGCTTTGATGTGTCATCAGCTTCATTTATACACGCGGCAAGGGCAGTGGTGGTTTTCAGATGATCAAAAAGAGAGATGTCAGGTTTTTTGTCGTAGATCGCAGAACCGGTTTTGGAAAGGTGTTTTTCGAAAAGGAAGAGAAGACTATCGATAAGTTGCGGTAATTTTAGATCAGGAAGACCACAAATATCCTGCACAAGATTATCGTAACTTTCTTTTGAGACCTTCACCATTTCAGCGTCTGAAGGAAGACCACTTTGATCTTTGATAAATGTTGCATTTATCTCTTCTATATCGCTAACACCGGGTAAATAATAAAACAGCCCGTCAGGTTTTGGCAGGGTTGTTTCCACCAATGAAAGAACAGAGAGTAACGGTTTCCTTTTGGCGGAGGAATCCTGCTTTGATTCATCTGTTTCCATCCGATCTGCGCGACTTATCAAGTCGGAAACGGGGTCTTTCTCACCTTTTAAGATGTCGAAAACCTCATTCTTGATTGCTGCTGCCTCCGTATTCTTCGAAAGCGTTTTTTCGTAAAACCGGAAAACAAAGTCGGGCTTCTTCCCGCTAAATTCCTCCGGTAACTGCCATAAAACTTTGTGAATATCGTGCAGCATCGCCGCAAGCATCACAGAGTATCTGTTTTTCTTCTCCATCGTTCTCCCATATTGTTATAAGTGATGGTTTGTTTAAATTTTGTTTAACTGTTTTCTTCTTTAAGCAATCATTAGGCTATATCAACAAATCTAAAATACTTTCCCGGAAGCATGATGTTGTTTCCTCTTCTATGCGCAAAAATCTGTGCCTCCACCCTGCCTTGACCTATCCCGATGGCGTATGCATTATTTGTCTGACTGTTATTTGACATATAATTTCCAAGATATTGATTAGCAGATGGGTAGTCGATAACTATCAAAGTCAGATTTCTGCTGTCACCCGGATCAAATGCCATAAATGGCATAGGAAACACATTATATTTTACATTTGTATCTGTTTTCGAAACTGTGCAATGTATAACATTAAATTTCTTTTTCTCCTCATTTACAACTTTATCGTCCATTTTGTCATAAATAGTGATTTCCTTATCACCCACATTTTCAGCAATGATCCTGCAGGTTCCAAGTTTATGCCGTTTCGTTTTGGAGAATCTAAAAAGCATGTCGATTTTTTTATTAAACACTTTTTCCAAAATATCCGGTATAGATTCGACCTCCAAAAAGAGCGATTCGTTTTCCCGGATATACTGTTTATCCGATCCACTAAAAGAATCACGGTGAGGAATCACAATCTTTTTAAGACCCGGATGCTCTTTTAACAAAAATGCGGTTTTTTCTTTGAGATTTGAGATTTTGGCAACCTTTTCAACATTCTCGAATGTCCCGGTAAAGATTAAACCCGGATCAACGGGAATATCCGTGATGTTTGATATTGTGGCTATCAAAGCAGCAAAGTGAAAGGAGTCGCCCTCAATTTCAAAATCATTCCCGGTCATCAGCCGCTCTTCTTCTACACCATTTGAGTAAGCGGTGTAGTTCAACCCCCAGTTGAGCACTGTAACATCATTTTTCCTCTCAGGTTCTACTGCCCGGAGCTCAGTTTGAATGAACTGCCAGAACAATAACAATGAAGAATAAAAATTTCCGGTTGTTTTATCATCGGCTTTAAACCCCATGATTGGGGTTAAAACTTTTTCTGAGGCTCGCAGATACATAAGCCTGCATCCCGATTTGTTGTAAACCGGGAATGCAGCTCTACCGATAAAATGATCATAATCAATCGGAACGAGAGGCTGTTCAAGAATGTTTTCGATTTTCCGGATAGTATTAACATCAACGGTAGAGATAATTTCATTACTTCCTGTGAGGAGTTTTAACAAGGTTTTCACAGGGTATTTATCAACGCCCGAAGATTTTTCGAATACTGTAATACATTCGGTCAGCGCAGAATGGTATTCTCCTTTCGCCAGGTGTTTTTTGATAACTGTTTCCACCTGCTACACCTCCAAAGCCAGAAGGAATTCACCGGAAAATATCTCTTGATCATCACAGCTGATAGTGAAATCGAAAATACCGCTTTTAAAATCTTCATAGAATGGGAAAAAATGCTCATCGGGTGCATTGTCTTTTCTTTCCAAAGCGATTGTGTTTTCAGCCTTGTTTACCACTCTGAATGTAAATTCACCGGGGCAGATATCTGCGGCCACTATTACATTGAAGAAATATCCAACATTTTTGTATTCATTTACTGCAATAAAGATATTGCTATCTTTATGAAGGATGACGGTTTTTGATGGAACAAGCCCCTCTACCTCTTTTTTGGAAGTGGCTGCCGCAAGTCTGTTGTGTTGAGACTTAAATATTTCATGCGATATCACCACCACATTCAGCTCTTCCAAATAAGCAACCATACCATCCACAGGTTCAGAGATTATCTGCGAATTTTGGAACTCGATTTTTTTGTATTCAACTCTTGTCGAATCGGGGTCGTAATGTTCGGTTCCCGTTTGGGTATCACTTAATAATTCGTAATCGTGCCCCATCTTTTGAGTAAAAAAGTAGAGGTTCAGAAGTTTTTCAGTCTCTTCTTCATTCAGAGCACCAAAACAATTCTCAAGATTTGAGCAGAGTGTTGTGGAGTTGATCTCGGTCTCGATCATAAATTCCACTCCAAGAATTGAGTTTTCCGCAGGGATAATCATATCATATTGATTCGCCAATTCGGTGTGCATCGAAACAGGCAGATATTCCACAAACTCGTCATCAATCTCCAGTTTAGGTCCGCCCGGTTGTTTTTCCATTACTTCAGACAGTGAGCCAGGATTGGTAAGAATAAAGACATACTGCGTTTGGGCAATTGGAAGGTAAAACTTCCCGGGAGCACCTTTCAGGAAGGTGGAAACAGACCAAATCTGCCCCGCAGTAACTTCAACATCTTTTTCTTCCGGTAGCTGACGCGAAGCCGGTACACTATATGTCCGGGCTATATTCATAAGCCTCTCCACCCGCGAATCTTCCGGTTTGGTTAGCAGATTTTCGCTTGCAAATCTAATTTTATCCCTGTTAACGGGAAGATTCATCAACGATTCAACAATTCTTATCTCAGATTCTGATGCCCTTCCGTTCAAATAATCCTGAATCAGATATTCGGGCAGCTCTCTTAGCGTTGTGTTTGTAAGCACGGGGTTCATATAACAAAATTCCTTCTAAATACTTCGGATAGTTGATCGATTGCGGCAAGAACATCATTATCATCAAAACCGTATCTGTCATCTTTTTTTATCTTATCCATCACCGTGTTAAAACCGATGAGGTAGTTGTAATAAGTTGCCTGGCTTACCGCCATAATTTCGAGTATCCTGTTTTTGATCTTTGATGAAATTGATTTATTTGTGTATCCACCAAAGAGAAGCGTTAATATAAAAGCGTTAAACTCCTCGGGTTTGAGCCTTTTAAGCAGCAGCTCGATGAGAATTTGCACATCGTCCGATACTTCTTCTTCAAACTCTTCAATCAGTTTTTTAAACGATTTCAGGTCTGTAACCAATGAAACGGTCTGATCGTCACCAATTGGCTCGAAGTCCAATAATATAGAGCGTGAAAACGCGGAGTTTTCCAATTCGGAAGCAGAAACATCCTCTTCGGAATCAATATCATCATCAGGATTTTCATCATCAGGGGGAACAAATGCAGGGGATTTTGTAATGTTAAATGCTTCTTCTTCTATCTCTTCTTCATCGTCATCAGGCTTTTCAAACCCACCGGTTTTGTTGTCATACTTTTCAAAATATCCTGCGATTACATCAATCAGATCGTAATACCACACCTTTTCACTCAGTTCAAGTTCGTTTAGCACAGATTGAAGAGATAAAACTTTTGCATCCACATTGCGGAAATTTGTTGTAAAATATTTTTCACATTCGGCGAGGTCTGTCGGTTTTAACAGCTTAATTGACCTGGAAGTCCGGTTTTTGCCCGTTGACTGAACTTCAAGAATTTTCGCTTTTTCAAGTTTTTCGATTATCGTGTCGAGAGCATAGCGGGCATGTTTTTTACTCTCTTCCATATATTTGGTGCTGTAAAACTGACCGATAAGAAAATTTAGAGTCTTTTTCACTGCGTCATCGTTTGGTTGTCTTGCAAGGAGAGCAAGCCCCGAGTCATCAAGTTTGTCGAGGATAAATTGATCCTCAAATTCCACAATAAAGGTGCCCTCTACAGTATATCCAAAGTTTTCAAAATAGTTTGATCTTACTCTTCTTACCGAGAGGAAATAACTGTCTATCAGGTTGGCTATAACCACAAACATGAGAGGTTCTTTTGGAGTACCTGTTTTATACCAGTCGATAAAACCATCAAGCAGTTTTCCCATCTAAGGCCTCCCGTGTTTTTTGAATTGATATTTTATGAAGTTTTTTCTGGCTTCCAACAGTTCCTTCGTTTTGGGTTCCTTTAAAGCTCCCCGAAGATGAGTGGATGGATCTTCAAAAAGTTGTTCCACTTTTATCTGTTTGGGTAATGCAAGAATGGCAAAAGATTGCTGATCGAGAATTTCATCTTCATAAGCCTTAACAGTTGAGTCTGTGGAAAGATTAAGGGGGACAATATTTTTGGTTCTGTAGCGTTTTGTGCTGATGGGGATTACAGTAACTGCCCGGATGTTCTGCAGCATTTCAGTAACATTTGTAGTAAAGTGAGTGGGACTCTCCGGGTGTCCAAACTTCAGAATTGTGTAGTGTATCTTGTAAACATTACCCGGAATTACGAAGCCCGAAGCTTCAAGTAACTCCCTTTGACGCTCTATGAGGTCCATACTTCTCCACCGTATTTTGTGTCGTATTGAAAGTTTAACGGCAGATTTATATTTCACAACCACCGAAACAACTCTGTTTTTTTACCCGTGTAAAATAATGATATTCTTACAAATCTCAATAATAAATATCTCTTAATTTCCGGAGGAGATTCCCAATTTAATACTTGGTTGGGATAATATTTTTTTTGTATATTAGTGTCAGGTTATGTGAGGTTTATTTAACTCGATTTCAAAAACAAAAACGGAGGTTAATCCCCTTTTTAGAGATTCAAAAAATTATAAATAAATAGACAAAGAAGTGTTCCTGATTTCTTCATGTGGTGACTTCTGTTTTGTACCCGCGACAGTCGGGATATCCTTGTTCCTCTGTCCGTTATTTATTTGCCACCTCTACGCATTAACCTGCTCTAAAATCCCCGACCTCTACCTGTGTATTTTCAATACACAATTCCCTTTTAACATTTTATTTTAGATTTCGCAACAGTTCACGGAATGAATGCCATATCCCTTTCCGTAAAGCCGGAATCAAAATATTCAAATCGACAGGTCAGATGTTTAAACAAATCAGGAGACATGACAATGGCAGATCATTTAAGTATCAAAATTCTACATCAGGTGAGGAATATATTGTTTGTTCCTCTTCTCATTATGGCACTCGTGTTCAATGATGCCATTGCTCAAACGGCAAACACCGATATGGCAGTTTCCAATAATACTGTGCGAGCCATAGTTGTTGACGGAAACTACACCTACATTGGTGGAGATTTCACTTATGTGGGCACTAACTCCGGGAACGGAGTAAAAGCTACCACAACAAATTCCTCGATTGATAGCCGGTATCCTAAAGTTAACGGATTGGTCCAGATATGCATCTCTGATGGTTCAGGTGGATGGTATATAGGGGGAGGTTTCACCATGGTGGGCACTACAAATAGAAACCGCATTGCCCATATCAATTCAGATGGTTCTCTTGATTTAACCTGGAACCCAAATGTCACGGGTAGTGCTGTGTACACCCTCCTGCTTAGCGGTACTGATCTCTATGTCGGAGGATCATTCACAACAATTGGCGGGGAATCCAGAAACCGGATTGCAAAACTCTCAACTATTACGGGTCTGGCGGATGCAACATGGAATCCAAATGCCAACCAGATTGTTAACTGCATGATGCTTAGCGGTAGTGACCTTTTTGTCGGCGGAATTTTTACATCAATTGGGGGGCAAACCAGAAATCGCATCGCAAAACTCTCAACTACCGGCACAGGTGCAGCAGATGAAACATGGAACCCGGGTGCCAACAATGTCGTAAATTGTATATTTATTAGCGGTACGGACCTTTTTGTCGGAGGTAATTTTACAACAATCGGCGGACAATCCAGAAACCGCATTGCAAAACTCTCAACTGGTACAGGTGCAGCGGATGCAACATGGAACCCGGGTGCCAACGATATCGTAAATTGTATGGTAGTAAGCGGTAGTGACCTTTTTGTCGGGGGATCATTCACAACAATTGGCGGGGAATCCAGAAACCGGATTGCAAAACTCTCAACTTCAGGTGTAGTGGATGAAACATGGAACCCGGGTGCCGACAATATTGTAAATTGCCTGTCGCTCAGTGGCTCAACCCTTTTTGCCGGAGGACAATTTACTACTATCGGAGGAAAGGATATAAGCTTTATGGCAAAACTTTCATCAACCGGTACAGGAGCAGTTGACGAAACCTGGAATGCCGGTCTATCGGCAGCAGTTCTGTCAATCGCCAACAATGAAAGCGACATCTATTTCGCAGGTAACTTTTTTTTGGTGAAAGCGCTGAAAAGATCGCAACTCGCAAGAATTGACAATACAACAGGTGCTGTCGATCCGGATTGGGATCCGGGTATCAATGGTTCCGTATATGCACTGGCAATTAACGCCTCAAGTATTTATGCTGGTGGTAATTTTACAACGGTGAATGGGGGCACAACAAGAAATTATCTTGCAAAATTTCCCCTTTCATCCCCCGCGACTACCGATCCTCTTTGGAATCCAGACATGAGCGGTATCGTCTATGCCCTGGCAATTAACGCCTCAAGTATTTATGCCGGTGGTAATTTTTTTTCAGTAAATGGTAGCACATCAAGAACCTTCCTGGCTAAATTTCCCCTCTCAGGTATCGCCACTACCGATCCGGATTGGAATCCGAGTGTGAACAGCACAGTCCAGGCACTGGCAATAGACGGCTCAAGTATTTATGTAGGTGGAGGGTTTACTACAGTAAATGGCGGTGTAACAAGAAACAAGCTGGCTAAATTTCCCCTCTTACCCCCCGCTACTGTTGATCCGGATTGGAATCCGAATTTTGGGGACGGCACAGTCCTTACATTGGCAAGCGATGGTTCATCAATTTATGCAGGGGGTTCCTTTACTCTGGTGAATGGCACCACACCAAGAAATCGCCTGGCTAAATTTCCCCTCTCAGGTAATGCTATTGTTGATCCTCTTTGGAATCCGAATGTGAATGGTATAGTAAATGCACTGGCAATAAGTGGTTCAAGTATCTACGCAGGTGGAGCTTTTTATTTAGTTAACGGCGGTACATCAAGGAACGGGATTGCAAGATTTGACTTGGTTGAAGGAATGGTAGAATCATGGAATGCAAATGCCGGTTCCTCGGTATCCGCCCTGGCTGTAAGCAACAATGATGTATATGCAGGTGGAATTTTCTTAACGATGGGTGGAAATTTTCAACCATACCTCGCACTTTTCACTGACCGTGCCCTCCCAGTCGAACTCGTCTCTTTTACTGCTTCTGTAACAAAGGGAACTGTGAATCTGAACTGGCACACAGCAACTGAAATCGACAACAACGGGTTCGAAGTGCAACGGGCAAAAGCGGGTAGTGACGACTGGAGGAATATCGGTTTCGTTCAGGGACACCATACAACCAACTCCCCAAAATACTATTCTTTCACAGATAAACCCTCTGCAACCGATGCAAATAAATACAAATATCGCCTGAAGCAAATAGACAACTCGGGAAGCCATGAGCATTCAAATATCATCGAAGTGAGTCTGGGAGTACCAAACAACTTTCTTCTGGAACAGAACTACCCGAATCCTTTTAATCCCTCAACCATGATCCGTTTTCAGTTACCTGTTTCCGGAACGGTAAGCATTGATCTTTACAATTCCACAGGTGAAAAGGTAGCTACACTTCTGAATGAAACAAAAGAAACGGGAGTCCATTCCCTCTCATTTGATGCAGTTAAACACGGACTTTCATCCGGTGTTTATTTTTACAGGATGACGGTGGTTTCAGGTTCAGGTGAGGTTTTCACTTCGACGAGAAAGCTAAGTCTGATTAAATAAACCGCTAAGAACGCGAAGTCCGCAAAGGTTTTTTAGGAGGACGCGGATGAACGCAGATTTAACAGAGTTTCACGGAGGTGTTTTATAATCCTCTCTGCGTTAATCCGTCCAATCAGCGTGCATCTGCGTCCCCTTTTTCTTTGCGATCTTCGCGGGCTCTGTGGTTTATTATTCCCTAAAGCAAAGCAGCAGCGTTAAACCAGTAGGTCATCTTTGCCATGAAGATATTGTTCGCTTCTGAATTGATCAGATTTGAGAAGCTTTTTCCCATCTGGAACTCTCCCGGATTATCAAAATTTGTGCGGTCGTGTGTCCACACGAGAAAAAGTGTTGAGCCCGGAAGGAATTCCCATCTATAGATAATATTTAATCTTAACGATTTGAAATTAAAATCGGGGTTCTCAAGGGTGAATGAATTTGCGCCACCACCGGGATTAATGAGATATTCTTCGTTACCGGCATCATAATTGATTGTGGTTCCTCTTGTGCCATAAACTATGAAGTCACTGGTTCTTTCCTTCTCAAATTCTTTGATATCAGAGTATTTCCCGATCGATATGAATGGTTGAGCAAAAAGCTGTAGCGACATCGTAGGGGTGAATGTGTAATCAAGACGAATTGTAGCAAACAGTGTTTTTTGATCGAGGAAACCGAAGATGTAACGGGTTCCGTAAGTATTAACAGCAGCAGGATCATCATAATTATCGATCCACTGCCCCGGATCATAATTCCACTCGTATCCGGGATAGATTGAGAGCCTTACTGCTTCACTCGCTCTCCATGATCCACCCACCTGAACACTATAGTAATTGCCACCAAGATCATCACCGGAATAATAGAAATCGCCATCAATTGTAATATCTTTTCGCGAATCGGTTGAAAATCCAACAGCTCCATTATAACCTGCGGGCAGTTTTACAGTTGGGCCACCTCTTGTATGACGGGTGCTGTAAGCTTCAAAATTTACTCCAAAATTGAACCGGAGACGATGAAAACTCTTCATCCAGAGGTTTCCCGTGGTGAAAAGACCGTCGGATTCAATATCACCATCAAAATTGTATGATCTGAAAACACCTGCATATATACTTTTTGATCTGCTGTAAGAGTCCTCAACATAATCTCTATAACCGGCTACAAGGTGACCATTGATGTAGTTTGTCCGGTATGAAAAGCCAAGATCGTTTGAATTAAAACCGGGGGAAATGGCACCGAGTGCTGCATTAAAGTAGAATGCACCCTCTTGTTTGTTTACAGTAATTCTGCCTGCCCACCCGTTAAGTGAAGTGGCGTTTGTATCAAGTTTCTGATACTTTGCATCCGGCCTCTGGAATGAATGGAGAGGTCTCTTCTGCAACTCTGTGATGAAATCCCTGGTGCCATTGATGTTTGACATCATCAGATATCCATTCATCACATAAACCTTCGCAGAATCGAAATTGAGCCAGCCATCTATTCCCCCGGTGAATGAACTGCGGCTGAAACTGTTCTCGAGGCCCGGATCATCAAATTTTCTGATGAGTGAGGTACCCATGAAACCAAAACCGTAACGGGAATTATCAAATTCTTTTAGTGTTCTGAAAACAGTGGCATTTGCCAGAGGCTCCACCTCTTTTTTTGTAGTGATACCATTAGTGTAAGACCTGGCACTCATGGAATTGGTTACCGCGTTAAGTGCATAAACCGACCAACCTTCAGAGATTTTACCGGTAAGTTTTGCAGCACCAAGGATTTGAGTGTTTGTTGGATAATCAACAAAGTCGCCATCGGCAGCTTCGCCATTAGGGCTTCTTCCAATTCTCCTTGAATAGAAGAGATCAGGATTACCCCAGTTAAACCCCCAGTTATTGTTCGATCCGCCATAACCAAACTGGAGAAGGTTGTTCCCCTCAATGAAGAATGGTCTTTTTTCCTCATAAAATGTCTCAAAAGAGGAGAGATTAAGCACTGCCGGATCCACCTCCACTTGACCAAAATCGGGGTTAACAGTTATATCAAGAGTCAGATTGCTGTTTATTCCCCACTTGAGGTCACCACCAATTGAAGTGCCATACTGATTGCTTTTGTAGAATGGATCATCCTGGTCGTGTATCAGATATTGAGCTTTAGACAGAACATAAGGAAGAACTTCGATGTTGGTGTTATTCCCGATCTCGTCAAAGCCTTTTAGCTCGGCAAATTTACCAACAAATCCACTTTCTCCCTTTTTCACGAGTATGTAATAACTCTCTTCACCTCTGCGGGCAATATTCCGCTTGAAGTTGATTCCCCATGTCATATTGTTTCTTTTATTAAAACGGAGTTGCGAAAATGGTATTTTCATCTCTACAACCCATCCATCTCCGGTTCTTTTTGTCTGAGCATCCCAAACACCATTCCAGGAACTTTCATCCCAGTCGGAGTTGAAAAGTGTTCCATCTCCCATCGATCCACTTGGTGTTGCATAAAAATAATATCCCGAGCGTTTATCGTTATAGGGATCGAGAAAGAGCATAAAATAATCGGATTGAACCCACTGATCTTTTCTGGAGAGAACTGTAACTATCGAATCAGGGTCGGTATCATAACAGTAGGCTGCCAGATAAAAAGCTTCATCGTCGTAGGCAAGCTTTATGGCTGTTTTTTGCGTGGAGAGTTTTCCCTCCTCGGGATCCCGTTGGAAAAAATCGACAACCTGCATATCTTTCCAGATGGGTTCATCTAATTTACCATCGATATGGATGGCCTGTGTTGTTTTGGTGATTTGAATGTCTTTTGAACCTTTTATTCCACTCGCCTGAGCGGAAACAGCTGCGATTAAAAAGAAACAGAATAGAAAATATCTTCTCATTTAATGGATTCCTGATTGTTTGTCTATTTAGACCGGAGGAAATAAAAATGGTTGTAGCAAAATTACGGTGACGGCAGGCTATAATTATGAATTAGTGATAGGTGGCGAATTTTGAGCTATGAACTGTTATCTGTGAACTATGAGATTTGAAGAAAGGGACGCGGATACACGCAGATTTCACGGATTTATGCAGAGGAAAATGATGGTTCCACGGTTGACACGGATTTAACACGGATTTACGCAGAGGAAAATGATGGTTCCACGGTTGACACGGATTTAACACGGATCTCACGGATGGGGCTACGACTCAACCCGCCTTGGCGGTGTGACTCGTTCGTAGAAAGATAACAGAATTCCTTAACTACCCCCGGAGTGGGGTTAAATGTTCGTAGAAGCGGTGGTCCAGGAAAATCACCCCTTTTTTCACTCTATACATACATGAATAACCAAAAAACCGGATCCAATGACATTTGAGCTTACAGCCGACCAGAAAACTGTAATCAAACAGATCGGAGAATTCCTCTCCGGTGACGACAAGGTATTCCTCCTGAAGGGAAGTGCAGGTACGGGGAAGACAACCATCATTCGTATAATTACACAACTCCTCAAGGAACAGGAAATACCCCAAACTCTCATGGCTCCAACAGGAAAGGCTGCCAAAGTTATCTCTGAAAGAACCGGTGAAGAGGCTCGCACCATCCATTCAGCAATCTATCAATTTGATAAATTAACCGAAGTACAGGATTTTACAAAAACCAGGGATGAGGACGATGCAACCCCTTTGTATTGTTTCAAACTAAAAGACTGCCCCGGCTCCAACATAATAATTGTCGATGAAGCCTCCATGATCGGAAATGCCTACTCCGACAGCGGTACCCTCCGTTTTGGATCGGGTTATCTGTTGGACGATCTAATCAACTATTCCGGTGTTTGCCGCGATGACATCAGCTCAAAGATAATTTTTGTCGGCGATCCTTTCCAGCTCTCCCCCATAGGCTCCAATCATTCTGTTGCACTTAACCCCAACTGGCTTGAGGACTCGTTTGAAGTGAAGGTAAGCGAGGGTGAACTTCTTACTCCTGTAAGGTTTGGTGAAAATTCAGGCATCCTCGAAAACGCCACACATCTCAGGGAGCGTCTTGTCTCGGGAGTGATTGGAAATATTAAACTGACCGAAAACAGCAACTGCCACTTCATTCCCCGCTCGGAAAGCATTACAGATGAATATCTTAATGCATTGAAATCGGGTGAGGAGTGTGTGATGATCGCATCTACAAATGCAACAACACATCTCTACAACATGACCGTAAGGGAAAGTATTTATGGTGCGGATTTCCCCCTCACGGCAGGTGAACGGCTTATGGTGGTACAAAACAGGCATTTTGGTGGTGGTATTGTCCTCCTGAATGGTGATACTGTGATCGTAAGGGAGGTTTTTGAAGCAGAAAAACGGACAGTCAGAATGAAAAACGGAGGAAAAATTCTCGAAGTGGAGCTGAATTTTAGAGACATTGAGATCGGAATCCCCGTCTTTCACGGAGAAATTCGCCAGAAAGTCACCATTATCGAAGACCTCCTCTTTGGAAATGAACGAGACCTCACCCGAAACCAAATCAGAGCTTTGTATGTCGATTTTATCCAGCGAAATAAGAACATAAAAAGAGGGACTCCCGAATTTGCAGTAAAACTCGCAAACGACAACCGCTTTAACGCCCTAAGAGTGAAATTCTGCCACGCCATCACATGCCACAAAGCTCAGGGAAGTGAGTGGAACACTGTTTTTCTCGATCCCGTCACTTTCCACAATAAACTGAGCAAAGAAATGGTCAGATGGCTGTACACCGCTGTTACCAGAGCAAAATCGAGACTGAACCTCTACGACGATGATTTTTCTATAAGCAGCACTTCCCTCTCATTTGTGGATGGAGACCCCGGGGTCGTGGCGGTGAGGAATCTGCCGGCTACTGTTTCACCTCTCGAGATATTAAAAACGGGAGTTACAGGCTTCATTAAAGATCACGGGTTTGCTGTTGAAGATGTTGTTATACTGCAGTGGCGGCTCAGGTGTACGGTTACATCAGAAAATGAACGACAAATCTTGGATGTAATCCACAACAGCGGCTGGAAAATCACCTCGGTTCAGACCGGTGAAATGAATCAGCCTCTCCGCAGTATAGCAAGTAAACGAATCAAGGAAACGGGACAAAAACTGATTAACAAAGTCTTCAGAGTCATCCCTGAGGGTAATCTGCTTGAGTCTGGCACACCGACAATTCCCGAAGTCGCATCTGTTCTCATGAAACGGACTAATAATCTTTTGGCTGACTCGGGTGCATTTGTCTGCTCCGTCAACCATCAGCAATGGCGGGAGAGAATGGAAATTACCAATGGTGATGATCTTATGACACTCGACATTTCGTATAAAAAGAACGGTTCCCCCTCAGCCATCGAAGTAAAGGCTACAAACAGTACTTCCACAGAATTTGCTAAAGATATTTCAGCAATCATTTCCACGAGGATTTAATTATTATGAGCGTAGAAACAAATTACTTTGAACTCTCCGGGTCGAAACAATACCAAAAAATAATTGACTCGAAAACCATCAATTTTCGCCATCCGGTTTCAGTTCCTGATAAATTGAAAAATCAGATTGTGGTTGGATCGGAGAGCAGGCCATGCATTCTATTTAAAACAAAAAACCCGCCAATTTGACGGGTTTTTTTAATAGCTACCTCTTAAACTTCGGTTCCTCGAGTGTGAGAGTTATCGAGATTCTATGCGAATCGGGCAGTCTGTCGTCCTCGGCCATGTTGAAACGGGCGAAGGAATAATCAATATTCAGTTTTGGGAGTTTTACACCGGCACCGATGGTGAATTGTTTTACATCGTTGTAGCCGGCGCGGACAGCCACTACATTTTTAAAGTTGAATTCAAATCCAAAATGAGGATCGATCGAAACAGGACCCACATTCATCGTGGCGGCATATTTTCTGTTTTCAAATCTTACATCAAAATCGACCGCGGGAAGAAGCACACCACCAAGAATTTCAAGTGCATAAGCGGCACCGAGCTTCAGTGTCGGGGTGATGAGTTCATTCCGTCCGGTACTCCAGGCAACGAGTGTAGTAGTAACATCCTGAACCGCAGCACCAAGCATCAACGCATCTGTGGCTCTATAGGTTGCACCCACATCAAAACCGATACCTGTGGCACCAAATTCAGCGATATCTCTTCTTATTACTTTAAAATTTGCACCAATGGAGAGTTTATCATCAATTTTTTTGGCTGCCGACAGATAAAATGCCCAATCCTGATTTGAAAATTCTTTTATCTTGGAATAGTTAAGCTTGTCATTTGTTCTGATATCGAGTACACCATCACCATTTGCATCGTAGAGGGCTTCACGGGTATCGTAGATTCCGTCAACTCCAAGCCTCAGAGCACTTACAGCAAAAGTGTAATCTTTACCAAAAGGAATCGCAACTCCACCATAATTGTAATTCACAAGATTGCCATATCGTTGATCGTGCATCAGGGAGAGCTGTGGGTAATCCAAAGCTGCGAGACCTGCGGGATTGTAATAAGCAGCAGTTACATCATTTGCAACAGCAGTGAAGGCTCCGCCCATCCCGAGAGGTCTTCCACCAACACCAATAGCGAGAAACTCACCGGCATACTTACCGGCTACGGTTTGCGAAAAAACGAGAGGTGTTGCAGTTAACAGGAAGAGCAGAATTAAAAGGCTTCTTTTTGCCATTATTGATAGTTCTCCGGTACCTTGTAAAAAAAGTTTTGTCAAATTCGAATTTGGGAAATAACAGATTTAAATTTATCAAATAATTCTTTATAAAAAGGGGGAAAATTTAGTTTACAGATTAGGAAATGAGAGTCTAAAATCATTCCCTTCGAAATGAGGGTAGCATGAGGTTGCATTTAATTCCCCGTAATGATGAAATTGAATTCTCTGATAATATCTCTGCCGGCTTTAATCTCCCCCTCCCGAATCTTTTATGTGACGGCTATGTGACTGGCACCTCCTTTAAAGGGATATATTTATAATAGTTCCCATATATTTGTATTGCTTATCACCATTTTGTTTTGAATAAATTGCTTTATTTGTCGGGTTCTTAAATTATTTTCGTATACACCAAAAACAAATTATATGGCTTTACCATGTTACTGAATACTCAGAAATTGATTTTTCGCTCTTTAACTTTCCTGTTTTGTTTCACTTTCACAAGCCAGGCACAAATTCAGGTGACTCTTCCTGACATGCTGAAACTCTTTAATGCTGGCGACCATCATTATGGGACCAATTTTGAGGGCGATATCAACATTGGGCAACCGGGAGCAAACAGGATTTACGATTTTTCATATATCCCCCTCTCCAACGAATTTTCGCTAAACCTTCTTACCGACAATATACCCGCACTCGCAGCACGATATCCGGGATGTGTAACTTTCGGTGAGACTCCGCAGACCATCGAAAAAAATCCCGTCTTTCTTTTTTCGCCCGATTCCTTCTACATTGTGGGTCAGGCATCTCTCGTTCCTGAATGGCGGTTTATGCACCGGGAACCATACGATGTTTTTCCGCTGCCGGTTCTTTACGGCGCAACCCATTCGCGATATATCAAAATGACAGATTCCACTTTCAATCTATCAGGAGTTCTGCAAAGTGTTGATACTTCTTCAAGCGAATATCGCTCTACGGTTGACGGCTGGGGAACTTTGAAGATCGGTACGATGGAATTTCAATGTCTGAGGGTAAAGAGGGAATATGTTCAATATGGAGACAAGGATTTTGTTTATCTCACTAAGGATGGTGCGTTTATTACTTTTATGACCTCTGCTCAGAATCCCGACTCCGGAATAGTAACGGGAGGAGGCACTATCCTCCTCGCCGCTAATCTTGTTGGAATAAATGATATGTCGCCCGTACCTTTGGAATTCACACTTGAGCAGAATTACCCGAATCCATTTAATCCCTCAACAGTCATAAGGTTCGGATTGCCTTCAACAGGCTACGCAAGACTCGAGGTGTTTAATTCCCTCGGTGAGTCTGTTGCTGTGCTGGTCGATGGCGAAACTTCTGCCGGTACCCATTCAGTACGATTCCACGGTTCCGGGCTTGTTTCCGGGGTATATTTCTGTCGTCTGACATCATCAGATGGAATTCTTACACAAAAACTGACGCTGGTAAAATGATTTCCTTGGACTGATTCCTTAATCTAATGTAAATTTCATCAGGTTGAACCAGCCGCCGCCGAAGGCAGTTTTGCCATCGATGAACTGCAGATTCTCTATTTTGTTCACGGTACTAAAAAGCGACCATGTTTTTCCGCCGTCTTTGGTGCGGTAGATGAAACTTGGTGAAAGCGGAGCCCCGTAGGCTTTAAGCATCCAACCGTTCATCGGATCCTGGAAGAATAATTCTTCCGTGATGTCCTGTACCCCCGAGAGAAATGATTTTTCCCAGGTTGCGCCACCGTCAACGGTTCTCCACAACACATAGGAAGTGTCGTTAAGAGTGCTTGTGTACCAGCCGTGATTTTTATCAATAAAGCGAATCATCGAAGGATAGCCCTGATCATCGAGATATTTTTCAGACCAGGTTGCGCCCCCATCGGTAGTGCTCTTCATATAGCAGACCATTCCGTTGTTTTTGGTTGCACCCGGAAGGAGTGACATTCCGGTTACCCATCCTGTGTTTTTGTCGAGGAAAAAGATTTCGAAAAGTTGCCCTTCGGGTGAAGTGTCAATCAGGATATCCTTCCAGGTCTTACCGCCGTCATCGGAACGAACGACACTTCGGCTCTTCTCTCCCATGGTCAGTGCGAAAAATGTCTTCATATTGGTAAAATATGGAGTTATCAGGTACATGTCGGTGTTGAGCTTTGAGACCGACCAGTTTTCACCTCCGTCAGTTGTTGAGTATAGATAAGCCACTCCCGCATCATCATATCCGGTCGCAAGGCCCTCTTTCGAGTTGAAAAATTTCAGGTTGTCGAACATCGTGGCTTCCACTTTCTTGGCGACTTTCCAGTTTTTTCCACCATCCACAGTCTTCACGATGCTGTTTTCACCAATGGCAAAACCCGTTTTTTCGTCAAGGAAATGGAATGTGTGGAAATGGTACTCCTTCCCTTTTACGAGCTGCTCAACGGTTTTACCACCGTCGGTTGTTCTGAAAATTTTTGGCTCCATATACCAGAATCCGGGCATAAGAATTCCTGTATTCTCGTCAAAATATGCTATTCTGTTCACACCGGTTTCGTCACTTGTGTAAATTTTTGTCCAGGTCTTTCCGCCGTCAACGGTTTTGAACACCTGGTTTTCCATCGGTCCTTCCACTTCATTCGCTTTTATCACCCACCCTGTCTTTGGTGTTTTGAAATAGACAACATGCGGTTCCTTAATTTGGATTGCTGCCACTTCAGCAGGAAAATCTGACTGTTTCCAAGACTTTCCCCCGTCAGTAGTGCTAAAAATTACAAGTTTTGCAGCAGTGCTTCCACCCTTCGAGGAGGGCATTTCTGCGATAACAAATCCGTTTTTTGCATCGGGGAACGACATAGTGGAAAGGTTCGCATTCGCAAACTCCTTCACATCCTTCCATGTTTTACCGCCGTCGGTCGTCTTTACGAATCTGTCTTTTCCCGTTTTTTCATCATTTTTTACGATAGTATATCCCTCTTTAGCAGAGGTAAAATACATTTCCATGGGAAAAAACCCGAGGGATGAATTTTGCAGTTTCCAGGTTTTGCCACCGTCAGCTGTAACATACATCTGATATATTGCCTCTGTCTGATTCTCGGAAAGAATTGCAGATCCGGCGACAAATCCGTTATTTGCATCAAAGAATTGAACTTTGTAGAAATATGCGATATTCCCGATTTTTTCGTTTTTCCATGTCTTCCCTCCGTCGTGAGAAGAGACGAGAAATTCATTTGGTCCCGTTGCCCAAATATGGTCGTTCGCAACAACTGAAATGGAATTATACCAGATATCCTCACCTGTCTTAAGAGTCTGCCATGTAAGCCCGGCATCTGTGGTTTTTAAGATACTTCCGAGAGTTGCTGAGGCAAAAGCGGTTGTTTTGTCGATTACCACAACATCTGTAAGTATGTTTGGTGTTGGTGTGGGTATGATTACTTCCATCCCTTTTTGCGGGAGAATTTTCCCCGATACGATTATAATAGCTGTTAAAAGCAGGAAAATGTTTTTACGCATTGAGTTACCTGTGGATTGTATGATTGAAATTGAGGGGTTTGCTGTTGTTATACTTTTTGTGTATATGGTTGTTCCGAAAAACTATTAAATCAGACGCAAAAGATATAATTTTATTGTGAATTGCAGTAAAATAATGTAATTATGTGCTGTTTTTACCTGCATTGACTTTCAATTCCCGAAGGAAATATTCAGCTATTTCTAATTTTGTGATTGATTCAACGGGAGAGAGGTGAGAGGAGATTTAAATAACCGGTATTTAGATCAAATTTCAACTTAAATACATCATCCTTATAAAATTGGTTCTCTTCTCCCTTTTGCCATCCTTTTCGTAACGAATTACCACCTTTTCGATATTTTCTCTGCTGCAACTCTTAAAAAGGAGATCGATATCCTTAATTTCACCATTAAACAGCACCTGCTCAATCACCACTTCCTCAGGCAAATCCTTAGACTTGTCGTAAGACCAGAATATATGCGGCGAAAACTGCGATATCTTCATTTCAAAATTCGTTTATTGATGAAAGGTAATTTAGTGAATTAAGGGGAAAGATTTATGATATGAAGGAGACTGGTCAAACCTCATTATAGATTTATTGATCGTTTCTTAAACATCAGATAAAATCCTTCACCGTCGTTAAGGAATGTCCCATTGGTGTCGAACATATCAAGTCCGCCGGGGATGTAGATCTGCACATCATCGTACAGGACATATCTTTCCTTGTGCTTGATTTTGTCATAATAAATTACCTCAACTTCTGTCCCCTCTCCTTTCAATTCGTCAATAAAGTGATCAAACATTGTGGTTTTTATCGGTTTACCATCCTTGCCTGTTAATTTTTCAGGGGGATTGCACTTAATTTTTATCTTCTCGTACACAGTTCTTGAAGCCAGTATTTTGAAATTTGCAAGAGCATGGGAGTTGAAGATATACGGATCGATGATTGCAAGCGTTTTTGACCCTTTTGCGAAAGGAGCGAGTAATTGCAGGAGATCATATTGGTTTCCCCTCACCAGTTCAATCTCATAAGGCAGCGGTTTCAGCACCTCAAAAATATTCTCCGCATGACAAACTTTTATTTTCCCGTTCTGTTTTTGTAATTCTTCAATCTCGGTTTGAGATTTTTCAGGAGCAATATAAATTTTATCTTTTGATGCCTTGCAGATATTTATTTCAGAATAGCCTCCTTTAATCGCCTTTGGTCGTCCTTTTTTTGTGAACAACTCCAGAAGGAAATTTTCCAGTTGTCTTTTGATCGGTGCCGATGAGTCAATTTGATCAAATGATTCCATAAGATGATTGAAGTATTCCTTTTGGTCGTCGAAACAAAGATAGTTCATGGCAATCGAATCAATCAGTTCGCGGTTTCTGTTGAAGAGATTACCGAGGTGTTCCTGATATAGGTATGCCGGCAACCCCGAGGATATAGTAAGTTCCTGGTTCATCAGTTCCTCCCGAGAAGAAGTTGCCTGTTCAGTTCCAGACTTTCATCGAAAAAGCCTTTTGGGGTTTCGGTCTTGAAAAAGCCGTTGTCGTCAAGCTCCATTTCGATGGCTTTTGTGTTGCCGTTTTTGTCCTTGGCAAAATAGTAGATGGAGAGGGCGTCTTTGAGTTTTACATCCTCACCGGAACAGTGTCCCTCGGGCCAAAGCTGGAGTGTCTTTCCCTGTGATACAAGAACCTGTAGTTTTTTAAGCAGGTGCTCGGAGTGGGTTTCGATTATTAGGTGGGTGGGAACGGTAAGGAATTCAAGCCTGTTCCCTTTTTTGAAGGACTTCTGAAAATCATAATTCTTGTCATTTAATGCCTTGACTTTTTCTTCCAATTCATCATCAGAGACTTCAACCAACTCCCATACTGGAGCGTTTTGTCGTCTAGTAGGAGAGAGATGTTCAATGAAATAATCAACAAGGATAGAGTGAAGTCGTGGATGTAAATGTAGTTCTGGCTGTTGAATTGAGAATAACAAATTGTTTTGATTATTAATGGTGATTAGGAACAATACGGGTAATAATTGAAGAGTACCGCTACTAGCTTCGGATAAGTTGATATTTTTACTTTCGCTTTGTTTAAGTAATATTCTTTGTATCTGATCGACATTCGAAGTATAAACACCTTCTCCAAAGTCAAATTTCAACACCCAATTGTGAAATGTTTTTGTGTGGTAGTCTTTCATCGTTTGATCGATCAAGTCATCTGTATAATCGAGATGTTGATAATATTTAAACAAACCATAATAGCTATTTTCGTTTATGGTTTCTTCAAAGAATCTGGATTTTGGGATTTCTCGAGTTGTTCCCATTAAAAGCATAGAGTCAAACTCTTTTGGCAGTTTATAGTTTTCAGAGGCAATAATTTTTGATACATAAGATGTAAGAATTTGAAGATGAGCCGCCTCTATTTCTCCGAAGGAAAGGTTAAGCAGTAAACCCAGATAAACACTAAAAATAGAGTCAGTCTTTATGACAGAAGGTTCACATACAATTTCAATAAAATTATCCTTCAGGCGCTCGTTGATTTTACTCCACTCAAACTCATTATTTGAAGGTCCCCATAAATTTCTTCTAAAGAAATATTTAAATAGATAGAAAACCACTTTACCAAAAATCTCTGTGTACTTTCTATCAGAACAGCTAATATTTGAAAATTCACAATAATAACTTCTGATCTTTGAAGGATTAATTTGTCCATCAAGAATCGAGATGTTTGGTTCAAATGGTCGAACCAAGTATCTTATTGTGAATTTAATCGTATCGCTGAGGATATAGTTAATATTGGAAAGTTGATCATCAGTGAATATAAACTCCCGGGAATCTCTATTCCTTGTTAACTTTGAATTTCCCTTTACAGTTTCTCTGCCCAAAGGGATAAATCCATTCTTTACCGAACTTTGACATAAATCTTCCATAAACTTATCGACCAACTTCTCCGCATACTCCTCCGTTGGATTAAGCTCAAACGGGCAATTATCAATATCATAGATTTCCTCAACTTCGTGGTCGTAGCCCCAGGTTTCCTCGGTGATTTTTATTGAAATGGGTTTTTTGGGGTCGTTTGCGATCTGATCCCAGCCGCCGAGGTTGATGTCGTCGTCGATCACATATTTCAGTTTTTTGGCGGCTTCGTGATCATGGTTGTGTTTGAGAAAAAGGAGAGCTTTGAAGAGGGTGCTTTTACCCGAACCGTTTTCACCGGTAAGAATTGTTAATGGACTCAGCGTCACCTTCACATCTTTCAGATTCCTGAAATTTTTGATGTGAACATGATATTTCCGCATGATGACCTCGCGGTCAATCACTTTTCTCGATACGGTTTTCTTTTCGCTGTTTTCCATTTTCAATTCTTGCTTTTGTTCAAAATTGTTTAATATATGATAGAGTGCAAAATAATGATTTTTCCTAAATTTCGTCACTCTACTGACCAAATTCAGTTAAATTTTGTCACTTCACTGACATTTTTTATGTTTTCTCGTTTTATGGATGATCTCCGGGAGAAAAACCATACCAAATTCTACCGATTCAAAATTCATTAAAAGATGTTAAATTTGATGATGAATTTTAGAAAATTGTTACTCAAAGAAAATCATTGTGAAACCTGAAGAACTTCTTGATCTTATAAGTTGTGGCGAGACTTCAAAAGTCCAATTCAAAAGAGATGTAAACAACGCAGTAAGCATTTCACAGGAGATGGTTGCTTTTGCCAACAGCAAAGGTGGAATCATAATCATTGGAGTCGAAGATAAAACGGGGGGTATCACCGGATTAAGTTATGAGGACATACAAAGGATTAACAATCTCCTCTCAACCGTAGCTCAGGAGCATGTGAAAAGCCCCATCGTGATAACAACTGAAACTGTTACTATCGGTGATAAAAGGGTAATTGTTGTGGAAGTTCCGGAGGGAACCGATAAACCTCATTTTGATAAAGACGGACTAATTTTCATCAAAAACGGTGCTGATAAAAGAAAAGTAACAAGCAAAGAAGAAATATCGAGGCTACTGCAAAGTGTGGGAAATTTGTATGTAGAGGAAAGGATAATACCACACAGTAAAATCTCTGATATTGATAGACTGATTTTTACTGAATTCTTTGAAAAAAAATACAAAGAAGAGTTTAAGGAAACTGAGTTGGATCGAATCATCCCAAATCTCAGACTTGGGGAAGATGGCAAATTAAATGTTGCAGGAGCATTATTATTCGGCAAACAAAGCGAGCTGTTGTTACCACAATTCTTTATAACTGCGATTTGGTTTTGGGGGAATGATATTACTGAAACCTCATACCGAAGCAGTGAAAATATCCATGGGACTATTGGCTCTCTCTACAGAAAAGGATTTGATTTCATTTTTTCAAAACTGAATAAACTTCAAGGGAATCAATCCTTCAACAGCCTTGGAATACCCGAAATACCTGAAATTGCAATATCTGAGATTCTGATTAATGCATTAATACACCGTGATTATTTTATTAGCGATTCCATTAAGATTTTTGTGTTCGAAAATCGTGTTGAGATTATCAGTCCGGGAAGGCTGCCAAATAACCTGACAGTTGATCAGATCAAGAGGGGCATTCGAAGGACAAGGAACAACATTATTGCTTCATTTGCACCTGATTTAGTTGACTACAGAGGTGCCGGAAGTGGCATTCTGAGAGTCTCCCAATTACACAAAAATGTGGAATTTATAAATGACATCGAAGGTGAGCAGTTCAAAGTTATTTTCCATAGACCTGGTTTGGTACGCTGAGTTAGATGATTTACTAACCCAGGTTTTACCACTCCCATAAAACGATTACCTGCTATTCTCCCCCCCTCTCCCCAACATTTGCAGTTCGACTAAGTATGATTTTTATTATATTTAGAATTGGTTTTTAGAAAATCCAAAAAACGGAGAAATATAATGATAAATAAAATAGTTGAATTGCTTGGAAACGAGTCGGACAGTCTTCTGAACTATACAGCGAAATTTCCAAAAGAAAGTCTTCACCTTCCCGGTGCTGATTTTGTTGACAGAATTTTCATCCCTTCAGACAGAAACATTAATGTTCTTAGAAGTTTACAGACAATTTTTAATCATGGCAGACTTTCGGGTACCGGCTACATGTCGATTCTTCCTGTTGATCAGGGTATCGAACATTCAGCAGGCGCATCATTCGCTCCAAACCCAATCTATTTCGATCCTGAAAATATCGTGAAACTCGCAATCGAAGGCGGATGCAACGCAGTTGCTTCAACTTTTGGTGTTTTGGGTTCTGTTGCAAGAAAATATGCTCACAAGATTCCTTTCATTCTTAAACTAAACCACAACGAATTGCTTACATACCCCAACAAATATGATCAGGTTATGTTTGCTTCCATCGAAGATGCCTACAACCTCGGTGCTATTGCCGTTGGCGCAACCATCTACTTCGGTTCAGAAGAAAGCACCCGTCAGATTCAGGAAGTTTCAGCAGCATTCAAATATGCTCATGAACTTGGAATGGCTACAATTTTGTGGTGCTACACAAGAAATGATGCTTTTAAAGTAAAAGGCGACAAAGATTATCATGTTTCAGCAGATTTAACCGGTCAGGCAAACCACCTCGGTGTTACTATCGAAGCTGACATTATTAAACAAAAAGCTCCTGAAAATAACGGCGGCTACAATGCAGTTAAGTTTGGTAAAACAAGTCCATTGGTTTACAGCGAACTAACAACCGACCATCCAATTGATCTTACCCGTTATCAGGTAATCAACAATTACATGGGAAGAATGGGCTTGATCAACTCAGGCGGCGCATCAGGAAGCAACGACTTTGCTGAAGCAGCACGCACTGCGGTTATCAACAAAAGAGCCGGTGGTATGGGTCTTATTCTTGGAAGAAAAGCTTTCCAGAAACCAATAGCTGATGGAATAAAATTAGTGAACCTGGTTCAGGATGTTTATCTTAGCAAAGAAGTTACAATAGCTTAGCAGATACACAAGTATCGGCATTTCCCCTTGGTTTAAGGTCGGATCATTTTTTTGATCCGGCCTTTTTTTATGGAGAAACGGAATAAACGGGAAGTTTTTTTTATGGGGACAAGTAGAAATTTAATCTCTATTCTATATCAAATCGCAGACCGGCAAGAAACCGGGGGATATCAGAGATGTACGATTCAAAAAACCAGCTTATTGCCTTTTGAGGTGTGATTGTACCTTTAGCTTCAATCGTAACTGAGTTTCCAAATTTGTAAAAATCATCTGTTAAAATCCCTCTTAACCCGATATTATTGTCGGTGTGATTAAAATAGACTTTCAGGTCCATATATTTGGCGAGATCCTCCTCAAAAAATGCGAGAGGAGCCGTTGTTACAGTAAACCCAAAACTCAGGCTCTCCCTCTGAGTGTTGTATAGCCCTTCGATCGCGAATTCCAGATGTTTTTTACTCCCCTTTATCAGATCATAACGGTATTCGCTCCTCAGATAGTCAGATGAAGCAAGTTTCTCATACGAAAATTCAATAACTGAATTGGGGATGAAAGTTCCCGTGAACTCAAACTCAAAAAAGTTAGCGACAAAAACTCTGTCGAAGAAATTTGGGTTATTTATCTCATTGATACTTCCTGCAGCTACTTCAAAAGTGCCGATCTCTGTTTTCTGATCAACACGAAGCCCGTCCATCCAGCCATTGCTCCCGAGACCTGTTGATGAAACCGACCCTTTGATGGCGGGTAATGCACCAACCTGAATCCTGAAATCATCAATCTTTTTCTCAAGATAAAATTGTCTTAGATTTAGATTAAACCTCCTGTTTTCATCCTTCTTTTTTAAGTCTTTTAGCGTCTCCCATCTTGACTGAAAACTGCTTCCCGTTGAAGTGAGACCATTAATATTAAAAGCACCCGCAATATCTATCTGAAACGGAATCCGCAGCGATGCCTGGATCCGGTTTTGCTCCGCACCAAAATCGATGATATCATATCTGGTTTCCCAAATCATCGAAATTTTATCGATTTTTTGAGCGGAAATGTCAAAACACGCAACCGTAAAAACAACCAGCAACAGAAATATATTACGAATCAAAAATGTCTCATTTTAATTGAAGTTAATTTAAAACTATAACGCGATTATGGTGCATTTTGTTCAAAAAAAAGCCGCCCCATTTTGAGACGGCTTAGTTCATTGCATAATAAAAGGTTAAACGGGGAGTGATGGCTGTTTTAAATGATGTTCCGTTTGGGAGTGATTCGAAACTTTCGATTACGATATTTGGACTGAATATAACCCCAACAGCAGGATACCAGTTTACAGCAACCAAATATAACGATCTGTTGTCTCCACTTTGAGTTGTGAGTGGATCAAAATAATCATAACGAGCGGCAATTGCCACTTTTGGGGAGAAATACCAGGTGCCAAACAGAGATAATGCGACACTATAACTGTGACCCTCCAAATTCCTTTGTTGCTCACCATTCTGCCGTATCCCATAAAAGGCTTCCACCCCCACTGAAATCTTCTGCTTTTCTCTGTAGCCTGCGAACAATGTGAAGTTTAAATCATCATTTGGATATTCAAGATCAAAAGGGCCTGGAGTTCTGATTAGTAACTTTGGCCTGGAGACATAATCGAAAGCCAGGGAGAAGGTGAAGTTTTTGCCGGGAGAAAATTGCAGGTGGGAATAAAGCCGTTTGTGTTTGTCTGTCTCTGGTGAATTACCATTGCCATTTCCAAACATCAGCCAGTATTTTAACATTCCATTCCCAAAAAGATTTCCGCGCAACGATATCCCAAGATCGGATGAAGGTGAGATTTTTCGCAGGTCAAGTTGTGTTTTTTCGAGGAATCTGTTTTCCCAATACGCCTCAGAAATTCCGTATGTAGGTGGAGGTTGAAGCCCGAGCACAAGATCACTCCCCGGGAAAATTTCGCTCCATTTGATATTCACTTCTTTCAGAAACAGAGCAAATTTGTTATTTACAGTGGTGGCATTTTCAGCTTCGAGACGGATTCTCCCAGAAAATTCAGCCGAAACATCGTGATCATAGGTAAGATAAATCCTTCGAATTTGAAAAGCATTCATCTTCTCCACCCCCGGAAGCGCCACATTATTCATTGTCGCTGCATTGGGATCACGCTGAAGGTTATAATAGTAGTCACCAAAAATCAGACCCGAAAGTCTTCCCCTTCCAATATCTTCCTGTGAATAAAGAGTGAAGGATAAAACCGATAAAAACAGGATGACTTTTTGCATCCGCTTCATTTTGCCTCGGATCGATTGGAAAAAATAAAAAACTCAGAAAAGTGATACTCAATTTTAACACATTCTGATGTTACGACAAAGATCAAGCATTTAATATTTTGTTAACACCTGCTTAACATTTGCTTAACATTCATTTTAGAAATTTGGATGTTAAAAAAGGAAAACCATGTTTAAAAGTTTGATCATGTTAATGTTGGTCTCTTCACCGCAGGAATTTGTCGCTCTCGATACCTTGCCCACAAAGGAGTCTTATCTTGTTGAGGTTGTCACTGCGGCAGAAGAGATTTATGATGACGGTGTTTACAGGAAGAGGTATGCCCCTTTTACGGTGAGTGATTCAACGGGATTGGTCGTGTTGGAAGTTGCAGCAAAATATGATAAACCTGCAGTGATAGCCCTCCCCAAGGGGAAATTCCTTCTTAGGACAAATATTCCCGATCTGATCGAAAAGTTTATAATCACAGGGAATTCTTCAACTCTTAAAGTTATCTTCTAAAAAATTTTCCAGCCTCCAATAAAAAAAGCCGCCTCGTTTCTGAGACGGCTTTTTTTGTTATTAAGAATTCAGAGCTCAATTCTCCCCTCTACTTTTAGGAGAGGGGCCGGGGGTGAGGTCCGTTAAGCTCTTTAATCCCTGACCTTACTTCAACAACATCAACTTTTTGATTTCAGAGTTTTTACCCTGAACCAGTTTGTAGATGTAGGTTCCCGAAGGAAGATTTGAAGCTTCAAATTTAACTTCATACTGTCCCGGTTGTTTAACATCGTTAACCAGCGTAACCACTTCGTTTCCAAGTATATCATATATCTTAAGTGTAACCATACCGGCATCCTTGATACTGAAATTGATCGTGGTTGAAGGGTTAAACGGATTCGGATAATTCTGTCCAAGTTTGAAACTAAGATTCATAAGTTCATCTTCAACGCTCGTAGGAGCAGAATTGATCACAAATGAATAGATGGTTCCGCCAACAGCATTGAACTCAAACGATGTTGTTAAAAGCATGTTGGTTGGAGAGAGTCCCGGACCTGAAATCATGAATTTATAGTTGTCTCTTATTTCCTGTGGAATCTGGGTTAAAATGTCAGTCCAACTGATTTTAACGAGTCCTGAAGAACTTGAAACCACTTTAAACGACCATGTTTTTGAAGGATTTAATGAGTATGGAGACTGAATATTGGAAGCAAATTTAGATGTAAAATTTGACCAACCTGTCTGAGCAAAGAATGATTCAACGGCATCAGGAGCCGGTGATGCAGGTGCCTTTGCCAAATCAAACGAATTATCAAACCCATCGGTTGCAAGCTCATTTGTACCAAAATTAAGCAGTTTATCAACAACGCCATTTTTTGTGGTTTTTATAGTAGCAAACCAGTTATCAGGTGTCACTTCAAATTCTATTACACTCGGAAGTTTAATTGTACTTGCAGCTGAAACTGTGTAGATGACACTAAGATTTGTTGCCTGAGTAAAGAACCAGTGACCATTCCAGGGTGCCAGGGTGGTAGTGGTATCGTAACTTTTTGTTGAGGTAGTATATTTATAAATCGGTCTTTGAACCAGATTTGCAGCAACTGCTTCCTCTATCGTTAAAGGAGTCGGGTTATCTGCTCGCAGAATTCGTAGATCGGCTTTATTTGAACCATTGGTAAACGGAGAAGCAATAAGATTCCATCCACCTGAAAGCGGTTTGGTCTGATTACCAACAACCGGTGTACCTTGCAGATTTACGGTATGAGGTGCCTCAATACCCAACCAATAGCCCTTTGCCGGGTTTATCGTCAAAGATGATGAATAAACACTATCACTGTATGCGTACAGATAGTAGAATGGAATACCGGTCAGTATTTCAGATGCAAGATTTGATACTGGATTTAATGGAATCGACATTAAACTCCATCCACCCGGAAATTCGTTTGAAAGAGAAGAAGTGGAGCCCGAACCACCAACAGGGAATGATCTTACTGAATCAGATGCATTGCTTCGGATGGAGATTACAGCATGGTAGTATCTTACTGATGACGGTAAAAACCGGAAAGAAAAAGTTGCTGAATCACTTGGTGCAATGGTTACAGGTGCGGTTCCAAGATAGGTGAATGCCACTGAATCACTACCTGTGATTGTGATACTCCTTATCACAAGTGGAACTCCGTCGCCTGATCTGTTCGCAATTACCAAATCTTTCTGACTTGGAGTACCGGCGATTACATTACCAAATGACAAAGAGTCGCTGCTTATTACAAAACCCGGAAGGGCTGTTATACCCACACCTGTTAAGCTGACTACCACAGTACCGTTTGTTGGATCATTACTGTTGATAGTAAAACTACCCGGGAATGTCATCGCTGCATCGGGTGAAAACTTAATTTCACGAATTATTGTGTCGTTTGGGTTTATAACCGCAGTTGTGCTGCCAAACAGATAGGTATAAACTCCGCCCGAAACCGACATATTTGAGATATTCAGGGGCTGATCACCCAAATTCTCTATAACAACCGACATTGTTTTCGAAGCGTTTGTTTTAACATTTCCAAAATCGAGTGCCGTTGGTGTTACCGAGATTGATGGACCGGCAAAAGTAACCCCGATTATTAACTGAAAATTGCGTGAATTGGACATTGCACTATTTTTGAATTTATATGTTCCGGTTCTCAGATTTGTGGTCTGGTTATTCACCAAATCTTTCAAAGTTAGTGCATAGTTTGCGGGAATATCCTCAAAAGATGATGCTGAAATGGTAATGGAATCGGAATAATCGGACACAACAGTAAAATCCCATGTGGAAGTTGAACTTGAAAGATCAATTCGCGCCTTAAAATCTCTTTCATAATTAGGACCCAAGAGTGATGTCCAAATGGAACGCGGGAAAAAGAGATTAATATAATTGTTGGGTGAAGGCGGTGTTTTGGGGTGGTCGATCCCAACATCATATCCGTCGGTGGCATTTGTGAACATCCCTGCCATTGCACTTGAATCTGAAAGGGAACCTCCGGAAGCCTTTAATCTAACCGACCAACCGTGGTTATCAAGTGTAAAAGCACTTCCCGGTGTCATTTTATCAATAAAAGATATATTGAGGAAGTGGGGGTTAAATGTAACAGGACCTTGTGTTGTATTATCGGTAAAAAGATTCGAAGGAAGCCCGCCTGTAATTGCAGCCGATGCGTCCCAGTCTTCCATCACATATCCTACAAGATTAATCTGTTTTGGGTTCCCCAAATCAGCTCTTCTTATTCTAATTTCCCAGTAGTTTCTTGATACTTCCTTGAAGTTCTGGGTAAAGAAAGATGCATTTGTCCATCCACTGCCATCATATCTTCTTTTTGTTTCAGAGATATCAGAAGTCTTAAAGGCATAATGATAATTTGCACTAAAAGGCAGAGTTGGCGTCCAGCGCCATGTCTCACCGGCAGTGGTTCCCGTTCCATCTGTTGCTGTCGGTCTAGGGTCAGTATCTATATAAAAATGGAA
Organism: uncultured Ignavibacteriaceae bacterium; assembly: GCA_964531325.1. Classification (GTDB taxonomy): domain Bacteria; phylum Bacteroidota; class Ignavibacteria; order Ignavibacteriales; family Ignavibacteriaceae; genus UTCHB3. Next base: position 142,596 of record CAZHCW010000006.1, read on the forward strand.
CGCTCTGTCATTTGCAGTCAATCCACCACCGGGAGTGCTTCCTTCATAAGCGATATAGATGTAATCTTTATCCCATGTAACATAACTATTGATCTGGGCACGGGTTGTGGCAAATTTTTCATTGTTTGCTGAGAAACCGTTAACTCCGTCAATCGGTTCGGTTTTAAAAGTTGTGAATGTCTGTGTACTCGTCTGTGCACTCGAAGTGACGGAGATTTCATCCACGCGAAGTTCGGGTCTGCCCCCAGTGGCGCTTCCAGAATAATAATATTTCCATCTTACATAAACTGCTGCCTGGTTGTTACACTCAGCCGGCAAGGTTGTTGGTCCAAAAACCTGAGAGGATCCTGCTGCTCCGGGAGTATATTCTACAGGACCCGCAACATCTGTCCAGGAACCTGAACCAATCTTGTATTGTAACCTTAACGCATACGCTCTTGTACCTGTAGCTACAGTCCCTGCGGTGAAGGAAACTTGAATATTTTGTCTGCCTGTCGCATTCAGACCAAGAACAGCGGTTCCGAGATACCCTTGTCCTGCAGTAGTACCAGAGTTAAAAAAGGAAAATCCGTTCGCACCAAGTCCGTTAACCCTGGCACCGGCTGTAACTGCATATCCTGAAGTATAATCCTGTGTCATCTCTGTGGTTAATGTAGGATCAGTAAATCCGGTCGTTCTGTGAAAAATCATATTTGCAGGGTAAGTACCTGCCGGGGAAGTGTTAGCCCATGATGTAAAAGAATAAGACCCCGAATTGAGGTCAAACAGAGACGGATTCGTCTGTGCTATCGTTGGCAAAGAAAATGCCAATATTAAAAATAAGATGAAAATGTGTTTTCTCATATGTGTTGGTTGTTCCTATAGGATTTGAATGAATTGACTTACAATTATAAATAGAATTAGCTATTAAAAACTTTGACAGCCTGTTAAGAAATTATTAAAAAGCCGTCCGATCTCTGAGACGGCTTTTTTATGATCAAGATTTCAGGTAAACCACAGATTGGGGAAATAGACCCCGGAGCCAAATCCTCCCCTCTCATTTTAGGAGAGGGGTCGGGGGTGAGGTCCGCTCTGTGGTTTATTTCGCCTTACTTCAGCAGCATCAACTTCTTGATTTCAGAGTTTTTACCCTGAACAAGTTTGTAGATGTAGGTTCCCGAAGGAAGATTTGAAGCTTCAAATTTAGCTTCATACTGTCCGGGTTGTTTAATATCATTAACCAGCGTAACCACTTCGTTTCCAAGAACATCATATATCTTTAAGGTGACCAAACCGGTCTCTTTTATTGCATAATTGATAGTGGTTGAAGGGTTAAATGGATTAGGATAGTTCTGACCAAGTTTGAAACTAAGGTTCATAAGTTCATCTTCAACCCCGACAGGACTTGAGTTGATAACAAATGAGTAGGTTCCACCGGCAGTTACATTAAATTCATAAACAGTCTGTGTAAGCATATTGATGCCACTCGAAATTCCGGGACCTCTAAGAGTAAAGGTGTAAACATTTCTGATCTCTTGTGGAATCCTGTTTAAGATATCAAGCCAGCTAATTTTGAAAGTTCCTGCTGATTTGGCATAGACCTTAAATGACCATGTTTTATTTACGCCATTAAGAAGTGGAGCTTGAATGTTTGATGCAAATCTGGTTGCAAAGTTTGTCCAGCCCGACTGGAGGAAATAAGATTCAATCGCGTTTGCCGCCGGTGAAATTGGAGCTTTAACATAGTCGAATGAGTTGTCAAATCCGTCAGTTGCAGCTTCGTTTGTTCCAAATGAAAGATATTTGTCTTTAGCTCCATTCATCTCAGAAAGGATATCAACAAACCAGTTTGACGGGGTAATTTCAAATGGTTCCTCTTTCTTGGGAGAAATTCCATCGGCTGGAGCAGCAATGAGATATTTAAGAGAAAGTCCCGGTTGATTAGTAAAAAACCAATTACCATACCATGGAGCAAGATATGTAACCGCTTCGTATTGTTTGGTCGAAGTTTCATATTTGTAAATGGGTGACTGAACAAGTCCTGCGGTGACAGCTTCTTCTATGGTATATGTATTTTCTCCTTGCAAGATTCTAAGGTTGGTCTTTTGTGATCCGGCTGTAAAAGGCGAAGCAATAAGGTTCCATCCACCTGCAAGAGCTTTTGTTTGATCGGTTAAGATTAGAGTACCTTCAAGATCGACGGTAGCAATACTTTCAATTCCAAGCCAGTAACCCATTGTCGGGTCAAGTGTGGATGATGACTGATAGATACCACCAGAATAACCGTAAAGAATGTAAGAAGCGATGTCGTCACCGATAATAGCAGAGGCAAGGTTCGATGATGGCAGCAAAGGAATTGACATGAGGTTCCAACCGGCACCAAATTCATTAGTCAGAGTTGATGTTGTTCCTCTTCCTGTAAGTGTAACTACTATCGTTGGTGTATCGGGATCATCACTTGTAAAAGTAAGGGTACCTGAAAAATCTCCGACAGTCAGGGGACTAAATCTAATGGACAGTCCGTTGGAATCTCCAACTGCCACACTAAAATCCGAAAGTCCGAGATTGGAAAATCCGGTTCCGGCTACCACTACACTTGAAACCGTAAGAGTGGTGTCTCCGGTGTTACCAACAAATATAACTAAATCTGAAGTGCCACCTGTAATAACGGCACCAAAATTAAGAGAATCTGTTCTAACCAAAATATTTGGAGACAGTGATTGACCATTTCCTGTCAGGTTAACTACAAGTGAACCGTTTACGGGGTCATTACTTGTGAGAGTAAGAGTACCTGTAAGTGTTCCGGCAGTTTTTGGATGAAATCTTACAAAAACTGTTGTGGTATCATTTTTATTCAGTGTTGCTGTTGTGTTTCCTTCAAATGAATAATGAATGCTGCCGTCAACCACCATATTGGTGATGTTGAGGGGCTGATCACCGGTATTTGTAATCAAAACGCCCATTGCTTTCGAGGCATCAGTTTTTACAGTTCCAAAACTCAGGGCTGTAGGATCCACCACAATTGTGGGATTTGAAAGGGTAACTCCGATCGTGAGTTCAAATGATCTTACATTTTCTGAAGGGAGAATCGTGTAAGTATAAGAGGAAGTCCGTAAATCGGTGATTGTCATTGTTGACAAATCTTTTATTGTGATATTATAGTTGTCAGGTACATTAACAAAAACATCTTTGCTGATAGTAACATCACCGGTTTTATCTGTTTTCACATCAAATGTCCAGGTAGATGTTGTTACTGAAAGGTCAACTCTTGCCTTATAGTCTCTTATATAATTAGGACCGAGCACAGTTCCCGACCATTCTGTATGCGGGAAGTAAACCTCAATGTAGTTTGACGGTGCAGCAGGTGGAGTTGGGATATCAAAATCAACATCAAGTCCATCAGTAGCATTGGTAAACATACCGGCTTTTGCGGAAGTATTTGTTAAAGTACCCGCCACAGCTTTTAGCCCGACATTCCAGCCAAAGTTTTTAAGATGTTTGGCGTTATTTGTTTTAACATAATCGTTTAATGTGAAGTTAAGGTAAGTATCATTAAATGTTATGGGCACATGGTTGTTATTGGGGGTAAAAAGTCCCGAGGGAAGGCCTGCACAGATATATCCGGTTTCCCAGGTTTCTTCAGCATATGCAATAATATTAATTTGAGCGGGATTTCCGATATCGGCTCTTTTTATTGCGATTTCCCAATATCTTTTGTCACTGCTTTTCCAGTTTGCGGTTGTTACATCCTGTACACTGTTCCAACCCGTACCATTTGCAGTTTTTTTGAAAAGTCTGTTTTCTACCCCTGCTTCATCATTTGTAACAAATGTGTATGCATAATTACCGGTAAAAGGTAATGTTGGCGTAAAACCACCGTTATCACCTGTGAGTCTTCCGGTACCGGTTTTAGGATCCAGTTGTGGATCGGTATCCAAATAAATGTGAAACACTCTTTTGTTATCGGCAATGTTTCCCGAATAAGAATCACCGCTAAAAGCGAAATATATGTTTTCTGCATCCCATGTAATATGTGCATAACTTACTTTTTCGGGAGCCCCGGTATTTATAGTTGTGTTATGTTTTTCAGATGCTCCATCAAAGGTATTAACGCCATTGATCGGTTCAGACCTGTAAGTAAGTGTCTGCGCTTGCAGTGAAATTGTCAGGATAGCGAAGAAAAGAAAACTTGTAAGTTTTCGCATGGATACCTCAGTATTAAATGTGCTAAATTATCTTTGAATATTTATCCCTCAATAATTAATAAAAGTACGAAAAAAGAGGTTACCAAAAAAGTATCATCTGCTTACCCATAACCTGTTTGTGATCCAAGACGCATCGTTTTTAATTAACCAACAAAGATTAAGGCGCAAAAATGGATTATTTGAGAGGAAAAGGGAAATTAATAGAACTACAAAAAAAAAGGGATACTAATTTTATTTAGTATCCCTGTAAACGATAGTTGTGATCTACGAAGGGTCTTCCTGTTTCAGATCGAAAACACGGAAGGCACAGAATTTAAGATATGATGTTTCAGGCATCGAGGGTATTATCGGATGATCTAGCGATGCGCCTGAATAACGGATTAACTGCAACACTTTTTCCTCTTTATATGCAGCTTCTTTAATTATATCAAGGAATTCTTCCTTGGTAATATGGAAGGAGCATGAAGAAGTAATCAGGTAGCCACCATTGTTAATCAACTTCAGGGCGCTTCTGTTCAGTTTCTGATATCCCTGTTTTGCAGGAATAATGTTCTTTTTCTGTTTTGCAAATGCCGGCGGATCCACGATAATCATATCGTATTTTTTGTTTTCATCCGCACAGTTTTTCAGATACTCAAACACCTCCGCAACGATAAAATTAGCCTCACATGCAAAAACATTGTGATTAAAGTTTACTTCGGCGTGTTGAATTTCAACCACTGATGAATCAACAAAATCTACAGATTCTGCGTTGTTATAAGCACAATGAAGCCCAAAACCACCCGAGTTACAGAAGGCATCGAGAACTGTAAGCCCCTCTGCCAGTTCACCCGTGAAGTTCCGGTTGTCACATTGGTCAAAATAAAATCCGGTTTTTTGACCATCCTGAAAATTGACTTTGTATTTAACTTTTCCATCATCAATTTTCTGAACATCATCAGTACCTATAAAAATCTCATCGGTGAATTCCAAACCTTCCAACTGACGGAAATATGGTGAGTTTCTGGTGAAAACATTCTCAGCTCCGAGGTTTCGGTGCAGAATATCCACGATAATATCCAGGTTTTTCTCCATACCTACTGTGTTCACCTGAAGTACATAGGTATCATTATATTTATCTATAATGAGACCAGGGAGAAAATCACTCTCGCTGAAAACCATTCTGTAAGATTTTCGGTTGGGATATAACTTCTCCCGTAACCCGAGGGCAGCGAAAATTCTTTCAACAAACATCGTTCTTAAATCGGGAATGGGTCGTTTGTCCAGAATACGAATTGCAAAAAGTGAATGTTTATTATAAAATCCGGTACCGAGATACTGCCCGTTTGAATAATAAATATTCACCAGCGCGCCATTTTCGGGATTACCTTCAACTTCCTGGATTTCATTGCTGAAAATCCATTGATGACCCGTTTTAAGACGGCGCTCTTCTATTCTTCTAAGTTTAACATTTGCCATTTTTATTGTCCGATTAAATTACTTGTTAACTATTAGTTTTTTAGTGATGGTAGTGGAATTTATGGTCAATTCATAAAGATAAACACCCGAAGAAAGATTTAATCCTGCGGATTGTGTGTTAAACTTCACTGAATAATTTCCGGGAGTCTGGAAATCTTCAACCAAAGTTCTAACTTCTGCTCCAAGCGCATCATAAATTCTAAGAGCCACTCTTTGGGTTTCAGTGCCACCAACTGTATAGTTAATAACAGTTTCGGGGTTAAATGGATTTGGATAATTTTGATTAAGTTGGTGAGAAAGAACCACACCTGTGAATTCCACAAAAACTGTCATCGAAAGATTTGATGAACCATCAAAGTCAACCTGACGAAGGCGATAAGCGTAAGTTCCTTCAGAAGCAGGTTTGTCGGTAAATGAATAATCATTCTTCAGAGTTGTGGTTCCTTTTCCGGTCACATATCCGGCTTTTGACCAAACCCCGTCGAGTTCACCTTTTCGCTCAACAACAAATCCTGCGTTGTTCAACTCTGAAGCAGTAGTCCAGCTTAAGCGGACATTACCATCGATTGATTGAGCAGCAAACGATACCAGCTCCACAGGAACAACGGATGAATCGATAAAAGGAGTGAAAAATACCCATCCACGGGCAGGATCATCCAATTTATGAGTTATAAGTGCTTCAATAGCTGCTGAGTCGTAAACTCCCCAGTCGTTGTTTTGAGCATATATATCATTTGTACAATTGTTGAAAAGGTCGAAAGGAACACCTGTTTGGAAGTTGCCATAAATCTTGTTATATCCATCGTCCGATGTATCTGCGTTGGTGAGGTTACCCAAAGAAGGCGTGGGTCCGGCAGCTATTGTGGAGCCGTTGTAAACCGTAATACCCCACAGGTTCCCATAGATGGTATTGCGCGATATAATCGGTCTGTTTGTGCCGTTACCGCTAATGCTGATACCACTTCCTGTAGTGAGAGGATCGGAATTGATATTATTGTTGTATATCAGGTTGTTATGAACATAACTGGTTATTTCTGCTCCTGCCAGAGCAATACCATAACTGTTGTTATAGATTTCATTAAATGCAATTTCCGAAGAGGAAGCACTGCCTCCGAGAAGTGTTGAGATACTGATGCCACCGGTTCTGTTATAGGAACCACCATGTACCTTGTTGAATCGGATCAGTGGAGAATTGTTATTCTGCGTACCAAATGTTATCTGGTTTTTTGGACTTGTATTCTGACTGTTGTTATTGTAAAGTTCGTTGTGCTCAATTATCGGTGACGAACCTGTTGTACCATAAATGCCATACTCATACGCTTCCGAGATGTAGTTATATCTGATTACAGGATTGGAAGTTGATGACATGTAGATTGGTCTTCTACATTTGTAGAATCGTGAATGATATATTCGAGGACTCGAATTGAGGCATCTTACCGGGTAGTAACCGCTTACAAAAACCGCATATTTAATTACAGATGTTGTGTCTGCGCCGGTATCACGAAAGTAGAAACCCTCGTATGTGCCTTGTGGGCTTTCGGTTGCGCCCTTAAAATAGACGCTGTCGCCCTGCACACCATTTACTTCCACAGCACCAAGAATTACAAAACCTGTTCCTGTTGCTGAGAATGTAATTACCGATCCCTGTGGGATGATAAGTCTGTCACTAACCGATACAGAACATAATGCTGTAACGGTGTAGTTAGGGAAAACACCGGTTACTATTCCGCCTGATCTGGCGACCAGACTGTCCATATTCCATACAACTCCGGTTCCGGGGGTGATGAATTGAGCATTTATCGATATAAAGCCCAAGAAAACAAATAAAAACAACTTTTTCATAAATGAAATCCTTATGTTTGGTTTTAAAAAATCCCCCTCTAATAAAAAGCCGCTGATGGCTTTCACCAACGGCTCAAGGATGATTATAAAATCTTATTTTAGATAATATTTATTGACTACTTTGCCATTTTCGAACTCATAAACCAATGGAACACCAGTTGGAATATTAAGTTCAAGCACTTCTTCTCTCGAAAGATTATCAAGATGCATCACAAGCGAACGAAGTGAATTACCATGAGCAACAACCCAAATGTTTTTTCCTGCCATAACCATCGGCTCAATCTTTTCGATATAATAGGGGATGGTTCTGGCAGCAGTGTCTTTTAGACTTTCACCATTTGGAGGGTTGATATCGTAACTTCTTCTCCAGAGGTGAACTTGCTCGTCACCAAATTTAACTGCGGTTTCCGCTTTGTTCAGCCCTTGAAGATCACCATAGTGTCTTTCATTCAAAGCCTGATCCCTCTCAAAAGGAATCTCACCAAATCCGGCACTTGCAGATGCAAGATCAGCCGTGCGAATTGCTCTTTTAAGGACGGAAGTAAATAAATAATCAAAATGAAGGTTTTTATCTTTTATAAGTTTACCGGCTTCGGTGGCTTCATTTTCACCCAATTCGGTAATGTCAACATCGACCCAGCCCGTAAAACGGTTCTCAAGGTTCCATTGAGACTGCCCATGCCTTAATAGAACTAAGTAGTTCATTCTGTCTCCTGTTTTTTTTGCCATGTTTTATGAAATTGAGTTATAAATTTACGAAAACTTTAACAAAAACTCTCCCTTTGAACAACTTCAATGACTAAAAAAACAGAAAAACTCTTATTTTAGAAGTCACACGGAACATTTTTTTAGCAGCAAGAGTAATTAATAGTATTATTTCTTCAATGGCTTTAAACTCAGGAAATTAAATGAAATCAACAGTGTTTTTTATCACAGTTCTTATGTCACTTCTAATATCAGCATGTAGTTGCCCCGTTTGCGATATTGTTGAGAACCGCTACCCAAAAACCCTTAAAATGATGGGTGTACCTGAGAAAATCAAAGAAAAAGTTGATAATTATATAGCCGGAAAATCCGGTGAAGATTTTTTCACGAAGTATGTGTCATTAAATGAAACCGCTTCTTTTTTTGATTCAGTTAAATACTATTGGGTTTACGACATTTCAATCCCCGGAAAGGAATGGGTTACAGGAAAAATTGATCTGTTCACAGATTCTCTGGGGAATATTGATCCATTAATGGAAATAAATGGCATCCCCGATTGTGCAACAAACCCTGATGGTTGTTCGTTTGAGATCACCCCAAATCAAGCATTTAAGATCGCAACAAAAGAGGGTCTAAAACCGGGAATTAAAGAATGGTCACAGAAATTCATGTGGAATGCAAAGTTCAACAGATATGTCTGGCAGATTATTTCAACTCTTCAAGAATCACAAGGAAGTCAGGGTTTCCGCGGCTCAGGTGAAGAAATCATCATCGATGCCTCAACGGGAGAAAAATTGGATTTTACCGAGTGGAAGGTGAGGTAAGACCTCGGAACCGCAGAGACTTGAGAACTTGAGAACCTGAGAACCTGAGAACTTGAGAACTTTAGAACCTGAGAACTTTAGAACTTTAGAACTTGAGAACGAGAGAGCTATTTCCCGCGGAGCGGGATTGATATTCGTAGCTTGGATTATTTAATATTATGTGAATCCCACCGAAGTTCGAAAGTTCTGATCTCCGAAGTTCAGAAGTTCTGAATCTCTGAAGTTCCCCCTACCACTCCTCAGGCTTCACAACATTCCCGGGGGCATGTCTAAATTTTTGTATCATGTAGCTTTCATCATAACCTGCAATTCCGCAGCCAACTTTGGTGAGAAGGAACTCAAGTTCGGGATGTGCTTTTACACATTTAAAAAACTTTTCAACACTTTGAGTGATTTCATCATCGGTTCTTATTCTGAAATTTTCATCAAGGGTGGGGAAGGCATAGGTTTTGCCGGCGAGTCCCTCTCCTATTCCCATTTGCGCACCGAATTGTTCTTGTGCCTGCCGTGCGGCTCCGCCGTAATGTTTTCCGGCAAGATTTGAGCCGAAAACAAATATTTGATTTTGTTTTAATGATTCTATCATGCAATTTACCTTGTGTTAGAGATTTGGAATATCGGATCAACAGCTACGAACATGTCACCCGCCCATCGCGGGTTTCGTACTGTAGAAATTGACATCATGCTACGAACATGCCACCTGCCCAGGCAGGTTTCACTCAAGTTCTTAAGTTCTCAGGTTCTAAAGTTTTTTTTGCGGTTTTCTCCTCCAGGTAAAGTTGCAGTTTCGCAAAACCATATCCGATTGCTGCACCGATGAGGGCACCACCGAGTATATCAGAGGGATAATGCAGTCCGAGGTAAACTCTTGAAATGGCGATCAAAGTTGCAGTGATAAACAATACCCACTTCAATTTTGGATAGAGGATGGTGAAAAACATCGCGACAGCAAAATTGTTTAATGCATGATTTGATGGGAATGACCAGGTGCCTTCGGGACCAATTGGAGTAAGGGCATCGGGCAGAAAATTACACGGACGCACCCGTTCAACTAATTCTTTTAAGAGTCTGGCACCTGTCTGGTCACAAACAGTTACGAGCAAAATCACCATTACAGCAGCTATTCTTCCCCGTTTCCCACCGTAGGTTATCATAATTCCGATCAAAACGATATAAGTGATGTACCAACTGTTTACATCGGTGATGGTGGCAAATAAACGGTCGAGAGCCATCGAACTGAGTGTGTGGTTAAAAAAGTAAAAAACCGCTTTGTCAATTTCGAAAAGAAAATCCATCTTTGTTCCTTAGTTCAGAAATTCCCAGGCAATACCGAATCTGATATTTCTCGGTAAAACGGGGTAGTAGGGTGAAAGATAATATTTTGCATTGAGCAGATTTTCCCAGGCAAAATAGATGGTAGCCACTTTTTGAATTGTGCCGGCGACAAAAAAATCAATCTGCCCTGAAGCAGGTACATCGCCCAGAGTTGGGGTGTAAAATACTCTATCCACAAAAAAATTGTAGTTGGTTGCAACAGTTGAAGTTCTATAGCTGTATGAAACGGAGGTCATCAAATCGAGTGCACCGTCAAAAAGTGTATCCCTAAAAGATATTCCCACTTTGGAATTGACAAGTGGCAGGATTTTTTTATCCCAATCTTTTAATGTTTTGTGATTATAACGGATATCAACAAATCCGGCGAAACTGCCCAAACTGTAGTTTGCCAGTAGCGTTGCTCCATAAGAGAGATTTTCAGGTATCGTTGAAACAGGTACAGTGAAATAAACCATCGGATCAATCATGGGCATAAAGGTTCCGACCGATTTTCGTTCTGTATTGGAAGCCCAACCGAGAATTTTAATCATCATATTATCTCTGCGATAACCAATTTCTCCTTCAAGCCTCGTTACAAAAGTATTGGCGTTTACGAAGTTGTAATCTTGCTCGTAACTCTCGAGATAGGAAACTCCTCCTCTAAATTGGAAAAATTCGGCAAATTCAGCTTTTGCCTCTCCCCCAAATCCCGTATAAATTTCACCATCATAAATGAAAAGTTTACCAAAACCTGAAAGAGCAAAACCACCTGCTTTTCCGGTAAGAATTCCCCCCGTCGAGAAAGAATTTTTTCGTGCTAAACCCGAGGGGATGAATATACCATTGGTACCATCAAACCAAAAAGACTCCTGAGTTACTGCATCATAATTTGCATGAACATCTGCTGCAAAATATTTTGTATCAAAAGTAGTGCGGAACGAACCACCCGTTACAGAATAATCACGATCAATAATTGATCTGTATGGACTTGTTGCAACAGAATCTTCATTCTCCCGGAATTCGTTAAGATTTGTTTGGTGATAAAGCAGAGCTTCAAAGTAGCCGGCACCGGCAATATTTCCAAAAGCTTTAAAATGGAGCCTGTTTTGACTGTTTTTATGGTAACGACTTAAATAATTAACAGGGGCAGCGCGGTCGTCATATAGAATATCATTGACGGGTCTTCCGGAGAGTGCCGCAATTGTCAATGCAGAATCATAATTTACGCCGCCATTTAATCCGAGGTTTTGTTTAATGTAGTTATACCCCGCAGAAAGATTTATATGTTTTGTAAGAAGATATTTAAGGTTGATCTTTCCTTTCCACATTGAAAGATCGCTGTTTCTGAATCCATCATCCACCTTGTTGTTCGATATGTCCGTAAAAAGAATCAGTCTTTTCCCGATGTTCTGATTAAACTGTACATCGATAAACCCTTCACCCACGGGTCCTTCAAAATATTTCACGCGTGAGTATGGAGCTCCCGAAATGAAATCACGCCCTGTAACAGATACTGTTATTTGATTTGGCCTGGTTCCATATAAAAAGCCCATATAGGAAGGTAAAAGAGCAATTTCACGGAAATACCCCTCCATAAGATTGTCGTAGTAGAGGGTGTTTGTGATTCGGTTGTTCACATTTATCCCATCTTCAAGAAAAGTTACTCTCCCAAGTCCCTCACCATAAAACGACATTTCAGAAGGAATGCCCAAAAACCCCATATTTCTGTGAAAAGCAGAAGGAAAATGGTTGAGAAGCGTTGCAACATCCCGATAATTCATTAAGAGCAGGTCTTTTTCACTAAAAATAAATGCTGCGCCCAACATTGGTACCTGATAAACAGGAGCCAGAGTGTCGATAACAATACTGTCCATTGGAGTTGGAGTCCTGCCGAGAGTATCCCGAGGGACAACAATACTGTCCCGGGTTAAATCTCTTTTGACAGAATCCTGCTCCTGGGCAACGATTAGTGTAGAAAAGATGAGGAATAGAATGAGAAAGCGCATTAAAACTTCTTCGATAGTGGAAACAAATAAATAATCTTTAAATTTGCCATTTGAAAAATATTAAAAGATGGATTAAAATTGCCGGAAAATAAAACGCCCTTCCTTCCGGGGGGTGCCTCACCAATTAACTTTTTTCTAAAAAAGATGCCACATGAAGGAAAATCACTCCTTCTGCTGGGTAATGGATTTCCTCAACTGATCCCCTTTGTTCAGAACGAGGGATTCTCCTCGATCCATTCTGCATCCGATGATACAACCGAGGTTTTTGAGTACAAAGCCAATACTTCAAAAAATCAACAATTCCCTGCTATGGTTGTGGATTATGCATCATTGGATCATAAATCGGGTGAATTTGATTTTGTGTTTTGTCAGACTACACTCACAAAGCCGGTAAAAACAAAGTTGATAAAGGAGATAAAAAGAATTCTGAAACCCGAAGGAATTTTGATCACTTCAGAAATTGTCTGTATCAAAAAACCGGCTCCCATCTTTTTGAACGATATCTGGATAAAATCGGGCCAGGACCCCCACTATAACGATGAATTTGAACCGTTTTACACAACGAGAGGGTTTAATTTGATCGAAAGTGCCGAGTTCCCCAACGATCTCGACGAATTTTACATCAAATCCTACAAAATCCTTGAAACAAATCTTAAAACGATGTCCGCTGAAAAAAGAGTGCAATTCAGGAAAGATTTTGTTCAGGAAAAACATGAAATAGTTACCATGGTGAAAAGTGGTGCACTCAAATTTTTGAATTTTAGAACATTGATATTACAGAAAATATGAAACCATCTAAAAACAGTATTGTTGAATTATTGGTAGAAAGTTATGCATTTGAGGGGAAAGGAGTTGCCTTTTGGAAAGATGAAAATCCTGCTAATGAAGATTCGACCGCTATCGAAAATCCCTCTGACAATGGAGAACAATCTCCTTCACAAAACCAGGATTCACCCCCTGTTAATGAACGCGGATATGTGGTTTTTGTTCAGGGAGCTTATCCGGGTGAACGGGTCCTTGCAAAGATAGTAAAATCCAAAAGCAATTTTGCAGAGGCATTATTGGTTGAAATCCTCGAAAAATCTCCAATGCGGGTTGAACCACAATGCGTTCATTTTGGGGTGTGTGGTGGATGTAAACAGCAGGATCTGCTTTATTCAGAACAGTTAAACCACAAACAACAACAAGTTGCCCAGGTCTTTAAAACGATTGGTGGAATAACAGAATATCTTCAGGAGCCCATTACAGGTGCCGATAAACAGTTCTACTATCGTAATAAAATGGAATTTTCATTTGCAAACAGAAGATGGTTGATGAACCACGAAGCAGGACAACCTGATGTTACAAATGTTGGTCTGTTTCTTGGTCTGCATGTACCCCGTGTTTTTGACAAGATACTCGATCTCGAGGAATGTAAACTTCAGTCACCCATCTCGGAAGAAATTGTTGCCTTCACCCGCGAATATTTTATTGAGAAGGGGCTTGAAGCCTATTCAACCAAAACCCACACCGGATACCTGAAAAATTTAGTTATACGACAGTCGGAACATACTTCAGATTTGATGGTAAACCTCGTAACAGCCCGGGAAGAGCAGGCGATTGTTTTTAATTATGCTTCGGTTCTTAGAGAAAAGTTTCCCCAAATCACCACTATTGTAAACAATATCAACACTTCCAAGGCTCAGGTTGCCAAAGGTGAATTTGAAGTTCTTCTTTATGGTGAAGGGAAGATATACGATAAAATCGGCGACTATAAATTTGGAATCAGTGCCAATTCATTTTTCCAAACAAACACTCTTCAGGCTGAAAAACTTTATGCTGTCGCACTTGAATATGCTGATTTGAAGGGGGATGAAGTAGTTTATGACCTTTATTGTGGTGCCGGAACTATAACAACTTATCTTTCAAAACATTGTAAAGATTTATATGGATTTGAGGCAGTCCCCGATGCAATAATGGATGCCGAAATAAACAAAGAATTAAACGATGCAAGTCACCTCCATTTTTATATGGCTGATCTTTACAAAAGTTTCCTCCCTGTAATCGCGACAAACAACATTCCAAAACCTGATGTTATAGTGCTCGATCCACCAAGAAGTGGTATGCACCCTGTTACTCTAAGTGATATTATTACCATTAAACCCCCAAAGATAGTTTATATCAGTTGTAACCCGGCAACCCAGGCAAGAGATATTAAAGAACTCTTGGCGGAAGGTTATAAACTCATTAAAATGAGAGCTGTTGATATGTTCCCAAATACATATCATATTGAGAATGTTGCGTTACTGACGATTTAAATTGGGGTTGAAAGTTAAACCGCAAAGAACGCAAAGGATAATTTAAAACCACAGAGCTCACAGAGCACACTGAGGAGAGGGTAAGAGAAACTGCGAACAGCACAAAAGGAGAAAGCAATATAAAACCAATCCGCGAAAATCCGCCTCATCCGTTTTATCCGCGTTCTATTCTAAATCCCCATCCGCGAAAATCCGTTTAATCTGCGTGTATCTGCGTCCCCTAACTTACTTTACTAACAGAAGTTTCAACTCCTCAACCGTAGCAGCATAAAAGGTTGGATTTTCATTCATGAGGAATTCTTTTGAGCGATAACCATAACCCACTGCGATGGTATCAACTCCGGCATTTCTGCCACAACCGATATCAAATTCCGAATCACCAATCATCACCGTTTTCTCTTTGGTTGAACCATAATGATTAATTATTATCTCTAAAGGTTCAGGGTCGGGTTTAATTTTAACACCCGGTTTTCTCCCCATCAGGAACGGGAAAAACTTATGAAGATCAAAATAATCGGCTATCCGCTCAGTTTGAAGTTGATTTTTGGTAGTCAGAAGAGAAAGTTTAGTCCCTGAATTCTTTAATTCTTCGAGCAGTTCCGGAACCCCGGTGTAGAATTTGGTATCATCAATACAATCGAAATAAATATCACGATAAACATCGATAAAATTTTCAATATCGCCCACATTTATTCTAAAATCGTTGAAAATATCCTGAAAATGGGCTCCTATATAGTTGTTAAATTTTTCTCTCGGAAAAACTACATCTTTAAGCCCCAACACTTCAAAAGTTTTAACGGCAGACTTGTAAATTGTATCTGCCGAGTCGAAAAGTGTACCATCCATGTCAAAAACAACCAGATCATATTTTTTCATAAACTGTTCTCCTATTTAAGTAAAGTCATTTTACGACTTGAAGTGCCTGAAACGGTTTTCAATGTATAGAAATAGACACCTGAGTTAAGCTTTGAACCATCAAACTTAAACTGGTGTCTGCCGGCAGGATAATAACCTGCAACAGGATTTGCAATTTCATTCCCCATTATGTCATAAATTTTCACCGAGGCTTCCCCTGCTTTACTCAGCTCAAATGAAATTGTTGTGATTGGGTTTCCCGATTGTGAACCTGTTGAAAACGGATTTGGATAATTTTGATGTAAAACAAATTCTTCCGGAACAGCACCCGATTCTCCGGCAATCGAAGTGAGGTCTTGTGGTGTAAATGTCACTTTAAATTTTCCACCCGTGTTGGCAGCAAGATTTAACTGAAGTGAAAAGGCATTAAAATCCTGATAAGGCATTCCATCCAGCGTAACCCCTGTAATTTTTAATTTCCCTGCGGCTGTAAGCAAAGGATTAACAGAGAGAGTTCTTGTTGTAAGTGACGGTTCAAATTTGTAATAGAGAGAAAACGGCTCTTTTTTAACATATATTTTGGAATAGAGATATGTAAGGTAGCCCAATTCAACTGAATGATAACCCGCCTTAAATCCGTTACCTTTGTGTTCTCCCCAAACTCTTCCACCCCGGCGCATGGTGTTTTCATAAACTTCACCATAGGTGTGATCAACAAAATAATTCATGAAAAAACTGAGGCTCTCGTCGGCAGTTTTAAGATATTCATCATCGCCTGTTAAACCCCAAAGTTCAAGTCCCCCGGTTATAGCCTGCTCAACCTGCCACCAGGCTTTTGCAGAATCCTGAATCCCCCAAAGGAGCATCTGACCCGTCTGTCTGTTAAAATCTTTGTAAGGAGCCCCATACCCATAATCATATCCCTTCAACAAAACATTAGCAAAAAGTTTTTTGGCTGCAAGGATGTTTGCCGCTTGTGGATTCGAATGGTATGATCTGCCCAAAACCCATGCGGTCTTAAGCACATGCCCCATAATCGTCATCGTTTCCGACTGATTTATACTCCAGTCGGTGTTATACTCCTCTGCAAAACCGATCTGCTGATTATCCATTGTTGGTGTTATCCGATTAAGAATGTTAAGAACTATGGAATCGGCTTTGGTTTTATATTTTAACTCTCCTGTTAAACGACTCATTAAAAGGAGGTGAGTTGTTAGTGCATCTACTGTTGCGTTAAAACTTTTACCGCTTTTTGAGGAGAAATTATATGAGGTCTGATCGTAGTAGCCAAATGCCGACGATTTGTCCCAATATTTATTTTCAAGGATGTCATATCCCTTGTTAAACCACGATTCTGCCAGTCCATCCCTTGTTGCTTCATAAAGAGATGCTATTCCAAGTAGTGCGTAATGGGCATCAAAAGCGGTTTTTGATCCTGTGGTCGAAACGGGAGTTCCCTGTCGGTTGAGATCGTTATACCAGCCGCCGTTGGTGTTGTCCCACCCCTTCGCATATAAAAATGAGAGGGCATCCCGCGATTTTTGCAGGAACACTTCATCCCCTGTGAGCATAAAAGCTTTTGAAAAGCCATAAGCATGTCGGGTTTGGGTCAGAGGTTTTTTATTTGTACCCCATGATGTTATCACATTTCCCTGACGGTCAACATTTGTATAAAATCCACCATAAGTAACATCGTAAGAATTAAACCAGAATCGGGCACAACTGTCAACGAAGGCTATTAATCGATCGGGATCATTTAAATAAGGTGAACCGGGACTGTATTGTGAAAAAGTTTGTGAGTAACCTGAAAAAATGATTAACAACAAAATTGTCACCGGGAAGTGTTTTAGGGGCATCTGATGTTTCTGTTATGAAAGTAAATTTTAATAATACAAAAATACTGAAATTAATTCACTTCAATTTTTGTTAATATTGGTAAGTGAAATAAAGGAATTTGTGGAATGTCGAAAAGAATAGTGTTAACCGGTGCCACCGGCCTGATTGGGAAAGCACTTTGTAAAAAATTAATTGAACGCGGAGATACCCCCGTGGTTATCACCCGTGACCCCGTTCAAGCCAGAGGAATGACTTTTATTAAAGAGTTTGTTAAATGGGACTACAAAGACCCCAAACCAATCCTTAAAAAACTTGAAGGAGCGTCAGCTTTTGTAAATCTCGCCGGAGCTTCTGTGGCTGAACGGTGGAGTGAACTTTACAAATTGGTTATACTTAACAGCAGAGTGCAAACCACAAATGCCCTGATTCATGCAATTTCTCTGCTCGAAGAAAAACCAAAGGTGTTGATTTCGTCCTCGGCAACCGGCTTTTATGGGAACACAGGGGATGAAGAGTTTGATGAAACGGGCGCAAAAGGAGAAGGATTCCTCGCCGATGTGTGTGATGCATGGGAGAAAACTGCTCTGCAAGCCGAGGCACATGGTGTTCCTGTTTCGATTGTGAGAACGGGTGTGGTGCTCTCACCCAATGGCGGTGCACTCAAAAAGATGATACCTCCATACAAATATATGGTTGGGGGAACATTGGGAGCCGGCACCCAGTGGATGTCATGGATTCACATCGATGATATTGTGAGACTTTATTTACACTTGATCGACAATCCACAAACCGGTGTGTTTAATGGTGTGGCACCAACTCCCGTTACCATGGATGTTTTTGTTTTTCTTCTCGGAAAAGCATTAAAAAAACCATCACTTATGAGAGTCCCGGGCTTCGTTTTAAGAATTATGTTTGGTGAAATGGCTTCAACAATACTCGACAGCCAAAAGGTGATACCTGCATATACAGAAAAGTCGGGATTCCTTTATCACTTTCCCGAACTTGATGAAGCCTTTGCGGATCTGTTGAAGTAATCTATTTCATAAAGAGTGCTTTTATGGTTTCTGTTTGAACCTGTCCGCCATCAATCGCGGTGGCGGTCATGCGAACAAGATATGTACCGGAAGAGAGCCCTTTTGGTTCCCAGCCAAAAACAAACTCACCGGCATTGTAGGCACCTTTTTTGATCTCCTCAACCAAAGAACCAAAAATATCATATACTTCAATCTTGATGTTACTCTCTTTTGCAAGTGCAAAGGTAATCGAAGTTGAAGGATTAAAAGGATTTGGATAATTCTGTTTGAGAGCTGCAAAATTGCCACCCGTAAATTGTGGAATTACATCAATTGCGTCAACATCGGGCTCAAATGTCCAGATTTTCCCGGTGTAATCGAGAATGTAAAGATTTTTGAAATTGTCTTCCCCAAAAGACACAATTGAAAAACCGGTGCTGTTTATCAAAACTTCATTTTGAACCGGCTGACCGGGTGTATATTTTAATGTCCAAATTCTTTTTGAAACATAATCGGCATAGATATATTTCCCATAAAGTTTGGGGTTTTTGTTTCCGCGATATACAAAGCCACCAGTAATCGAATACCCACCGGCGGAATTATGGGCATATTCCCAAATTGGAAGTTTTAGTCCTGTTGTATCACAACCGGTTGAGGGACTGTAACAATGGAAAGATTCCATAATCTTCCAGCCGTAGTTTCCTCCCTTTTCAACAATATTAATCTCTTCCCACATATTTTGCCCTACATCAGCTACCCAAAGTTTGTTTGTTGCAAGATCAAAACTGAATCGCCATGGATTTCTCATTCCATAAGCGTAAACCTCCTCAGCCCATCCCTGGGTGTTGCCGGCAAATGGATTATCAGGTGGAATGGCATAATTTTTCCCGGGGGAGGTGCCGTTTACATCAATCCTGAGGATTTTTCCAAGAAGTGCTGCCTTGTTTTGAGCATTACCGGAAGGATCACCCGATGAGCCGCCATCCCCTGCTGCAATATACAGATAACCATCGGGGCCAAAACTAACCTGTCCACCATTGTGATTTGAGTAAGGTTGATTGTAGGTCATTAAGATAAATTCACTCGCTTTTACCGCCGAATCCCCATTGCTGTTCGACACCTGAAAACGGGAAATAATTGTTCTTCTGGGGTTATTTGCTGTGTAATTCACATAAAAATAGCCGTTTTTTATGAAGTTGGGGTGGAAAGCCAAACCCAAAAGCCCCTGTTCACCTCCGGAGAGAACTCTGTCGGTTATATCAAGAAAGACTTTGGGATTTGATGCGGTGCTCTTGTTTGGGAATACATAAATTTTCCCCGGTTGAGAAACTACAAATATCCGGTTGGTTTCATCAAATGGTGATTGTAAATCAACAGGACTCGGAATTGTTATGTTTGGAAATGCGTTTTTTATCAATGCCTGAGATTGAACCGGCGTAACCATAAAAACTATGGCAAAAACCATTGCCACACCAAAAACAACAAGGAGGGATCTTTTCATAAATGGGCTCATTACAAAATTATAATTAATTAAAATAATACTCTAATATAATTAAAACCTTTTAATCAGTTATGAAGTTTCAAATTCCTTTCCACCACAAGGGATATATCCCGGCTTCGGGTGCGATTCATATTTGGTACATAATACTGCGGACTCATCAAAATGACGACACTTTGAGCAAATGGAATTTTCGATGATTTCACGGTTTTGGGCGTAAAATTTTTTATAACCTGTGTAAGCCGGTAAAATAACTCCTGCTACTATGGCAGTAATGGTAAGAATCAACCAGAATTTATCATCGGGCAGCACCGTTCTTATAAAATAAACCGCCACTAATACAACAAGTAGCCGCAGAAGCGACTCAATTACTAACTTTCCCATGTGTAAATCACTGTTTCTCTAAAAAAAATCAAACTCAATTTAGCAATAAATATAATTGTGAATTGTATATTC
The DNA here is from genome assembly GCA_964531325.1 of uncultured Ignavibacteriaceae bacterium. Classification (GTDB taxonomy): domain Bacteria; phylum Bacteroidota; class Ignavibacteria; order Ignavibacteriales; family Ignavibacteriaceae; genus UTCHB3. The sequence goes on from CAZHCW010000006.1 coordinate 162,884, forward strand.
GTTAAGGTATTTTTAATAAATCATAAAAGGACAACAATGCTTAATAAATCATCTCTATTGTTCATTACAACTATGATAATTTCCTCCTCTGCTGCTTTTGCACAGAATTTCGGAATTAATTTTACACTTGGATTCCCCCAGGGTGAATTCAAAGAAAATGTTTCACGCACAGGGCTCGGTATTGGTGGCGAAATTCTCTTCCCGACTGCACCAATGGTGCCGGTAGAATGGGGATTTGATCTCGCATTCATTAACTACGGCGATGAAACAAGAAGAGCTCCTTTAAGCTATACAATACCTGACCTTACTGTTGATGTTAATCGTACCAACAATATAGTTATGGGTCATGCAATGATCAGAATCTCACCTCCCAGCCCCCTGTTTAAACCGTATCTTGACCTTCTCGCAGGTGGTTCATATATCTATACACAGACTACCCTGACTGAAAGATTCTCGGGAAAAGAAAAAATTACTGATGAGAATTTTAGTGATTGGGCTTTTAGTTATGGAGCCGGAGCAGGTCTCATGTTCTCTGTTTACAATCAGATGGGTACCAATGTGATGATCGACTTAAAAGCGAGATATTTGTTTGGCACTCAAGCTGAATACCTGTCGGAAGGTGATGTTATAATCGACACCCAACGGGGTACAGTTAAATACAATACCAGAAGATCAAAAACCGATATTTTAACAGCCCAAATCGGCGTTAATATCAGTTTTAGTGCAATGATCTTTTAATTAAAATTTTGATCAGACCGCAGAGTTCGTAAACCAACTTCAGGTTTACGGGTTGTGCGGTCTTTCTATTTTAAACTCATTTTTACTTCATTTGTGCAAGAAGCATCACAAAAGTTCTTGATGCCAGCCGATACCTTCCACCATTGACCAATACCCCTGAACCCTGTTCATAAAAATCATCGGGCGACTCAAACGAAGTATCGATTACTCTCTCCCACTCTGTGGCATTATTGTAGTGTGGTAATTTAAATTCGAGTGGATCCCACAAACTGTTCATTATAAAATGATAATATTTGTTGAACCAAAAATCTTTTAATGTAAATGAAACAGTCCGCGATTTGTCGCTAAAATCGGCACTAAAAGGCTCGGTTCCATGGAAATCGATAATGGAAGCTCCAAAGTTTCCACCCAAAATCCACGGTGTGGGAAGGGTGAAAATGGGGTTCAATTTTGTAAAATGGATCATTTTTTTTGTGAAAAGATAGATGTCGTTGTTGGTCTTTACCAATGACCAGTCGAACCAGTTCATTTCACTGTCGTGACAGTAGGCATTATTATTCCCGTTCTGTGTTCTTCTAACCTCGTCACCCATCAGCAAAAGAGGTGTACCTTGTGCAATATACAGCGACACAATGAGATTTTTGATCAGTTTTACTCTGGTTTTTTCAATGAGTGGATCAGAAGTTGGACCTTCAATCCCACAGTTCCAGGAATAATTGTCGTTGGCTCCATCACGATTTCCTTCCCTGTTCGACTCATTATGTTTAACATTGTAGGAAACCAGATCGTTAAGAGTAAATCCGTCGTGACAGGTCACAAAGTTTATACCTCTTGATGGATTTCTTAGAGGATCGATATAGACATCGGGACTTGCAGAGAGCCTCGATGCCATCGTTGAAACAATTTTCTCCTCACCCCTGATAAATCTTCTTACATCATCTCTGAATTTCCCGTTCCACTCTGCCCATTTATATCCAATAAATGAACCAACTTGATATAAACCCCCGGCATCCCATGCTTCAGCTATAAGCTTTGTGCCTGCAAGAACGGGTTCCGACTCTATTTGCCACAATACAGGTGGATTCTGCAAAGGTTTTCCATCATGATCACGGGCAAGAACCGATGCCAGATCAAATCTGAATCCATCCACATGCATTTCAGATACCCAGTAGCGAAGGGAATCGATAATCATTCGTTTTACTACCGAATTGTTTGCATTTAGTGTGTTTCCACAACCTGTGTAGTTTGCATATCCATAGGGATTATTTTCATCAAGTATGTAATATTCAGCATTTTCAAAGCCACGAAACGAGAGGAAGGGACCTGTTTCATTTCCTTCTGCGGTATGATTAAACACAACATCAAGAATTACTTCAATTCCTGCTTTGTGAAGGGCTTTTACCATGTCACGAAACTCATTCACGGGGCCAAGGAGCGACTGATCAGAACTGTATGCCCTGTGAGGGGCAAAGAAGGCAATGGGGTTGTAACCCCAGTAATTCACTAATGGTGGTTTTACATCGTGAGCGTCAAACTGTTGAACGGGAAGCAGTTCAACTGCGGTAATTCCAAGATCCAAAAGATAAGGAATTTTCTCTATCAACCCACGATATGTACCCCTGTAAAATTCATCCACACCGGAGTTTTTATTTGCCGTGAATCCTTTAACATGCAATTCGTAGATGTAGGTTCTTTTTGTATCTATGTTTAACGGTTTGTCGCCTTCCCAATCGTAATCGGTTGGGTCAACAACGATACTCCGCATCGAGCAACTGACATTACTTCCCGGTTTACGGGCAGCCTCACGGTTGTAAACAGAATCACTTATCAGTAGTGAATAAGGATCAATCAGCACCTTCTCAGGATCATATTTTAGCCCTTCATTGGGTTTATATGGACCATAAACTCTGTAGGCGTAGATCTGTCCCGGTTTCACTCCTTCAACAAAGGCATGCCAATAAAAATAGGTTCTATGATTAAGTATATCAAGCCTTATCACCTGCAAAGGTTGCGGGTCTTCACTCCCCTTAAAAAGCAGAAGTTCAACAGCTGTGGCATTTCTGGAATAAACACAGAAATTCACACCTGATCCATCGGGGGCTACATGAGCCCCCAATTGATATGAATTGCCCGGATATACTTTAAATGACATCCTATTTATCCAGTATAAAAATCTCGTATCCCGAGGGAGCGATTTTTACTTTCATCTGGTTTTTCTCCAATATAATTCTCTCTTTTGTCAGAGGATTTTCGGCGTATCCCACTTCGTAATACTCTGGGATATCCACGGTAACCACTTCCTCTTTTTCCGATTTGTTGAGCAACACAAGAATTCTCTCATTTGCATCAGACCTGATATAACCAAGCTGATTGTGGCTTGCCAACACTGTAAGCACATCGCCATATCTGAGAGCAGAATGTTTTTTGCGAAGGTTAATCAGTTTTGTAACATCATCAAGGGTTTTCTGTTCGTTTCGGGTTAATTTATCCCCAAAATACATCATTCTTCTGTTGTCAGGGTCTGAGGCACCGGTCATTCCAAACTCGGAACCGTAATAAATAACGGGGAGCCCCGGAATGGTAAGCATATAAGCATAATAAAGTTTCAGTTTGTCGAAACTTGAAAGTTTGTCAACTGTTGGAGGATTTTCCCAGGCGATTTCAGATGCTTTCCCGTCATTTATCGCAAGGTCGCCATCAGCATACGCCATATACCGAATTTTGTCGTGACTGTCCATGATATTGCCCATAACATGGAGTGGCCCATAAACTTCAGCGGTTTTTTCCATTTCGGTTGCAATCAGTTCTAAAGAGGCATTTTTATCGATAAATGCAACAATTGCCACATCAAAAAGGTTAAAATTGAACTGTGCGTTTAGCTGGCCATTGTTTACATATGAGCTGATCATTGCATAGTCGCCAAAGGTCTCGCCGATCTGATACACTTCAATATCGCGTTTCCCGGTGAAGTGTTTTTTGATTTTTGCAGTAAGAACACGCCAGAACTCGTTTGGTACATGTTTTACGGCATCATGTCTGAACCCGTCGGCACCCGTTTGCTCAAGCCACCAGATTGCATTTTCAGTCATCGCTTTCAGAGCAGCTTTCGATTTTGTAAAATCGAATGAAGGAATGTATGGTTCAAACCATGTAGTAAGACGGTATTCGTCCCATAATCTCAGGTTTTTTCTGCCATCGGGAAGGTCCAGTGTTCCGAACCATTCGGGATGTTTCTTCCACCAGGGATGTTCCTGATGAACATGGTGTGATACAAAATCGAGAAGTATCTTAATCCCTTTTTTATGGGCGGTATTAACCAATTCTTTCATCTTTTTCATTGTGCCAAACTGCTCTTCCACTTTTGTATCGCTTATTGGCCAGTAGCCATGGTAACCAGTGTACCAGCGGTTTGGTGTGGGGAATTCTCTGTAGGCAGTGTTTGGATTGTCATTAATCGGTGAAATCCAGATCGTGTTAATTCCAAGTTTATCAAAATAACCATCGTTTATCTTGTCGATAATTCCCTGGAAATCGCCACCATTATAATTAGCAGGGGGAAAAACTGAATCCTGTACAACGGGTTTATTAATCGATTTGTCGCCATCTTTAAATCTGTCGATCATAATCGAATAAATAATTCCATCGTACCAGTTGAATTTTCCACTTCCTGCGGGTTTTCCATCCTGGATGAAGATATACTGCCAGTTTGACTTTTGTCCGTTTTGGGTAACGGCAACTCTTAAAAGTTTATTCCCCTTCATTCCCCATCTTTCGAGGGTAAGGGTAATTTTATTGTCTTCCACTTTTATTTGATTTTTTGCTAATTCCTGATTGTCCAGAAGTGCAGTAACATTCTCCTCAAGGATTAGAGGTGCCTGCCCTGTGTTTTCATAATAGAAGTGGTATATCATGTATGATTTGGTTTCCTTCACACCTATATTATGGAGGAAAACTTTGTTTTTGAACGGTTTTTCTATGATAATAACGGAATTGTAAGCTCCCATCCCATTTGGGACAGAATCTTTGTTTGCATAATCAACAATCTCTTCGCCGTCACCATAAAATTTATATTCATATCTTCCCGGTTCAATTGGCACATCAATCTCGTAAGTACCATCGCCATTTTTATCGGTCATCGGAGTATATTGCCTGCTCCAGCCATTAAACTGACCAATAACAGTAAGATATTTATATTGTTTTAACGGTTTGAATGTAAATGTGTGGTACCTTACTTTCCCGACGACAACAGGAATCTGATAAGTTGTTTTTCCGTACTCAAAAGCAAGCAGAGTAATCCCTTCAAAATCATCTTTTGAGGTAAGTCTAAGCAAACTGTCCCGGTAGCCAAATGAAACATCGAGATTTTTGTTTGGTAAAAATTTAATTTTATAGTCTGTGGCATAATAGAGATCAGATATCTTAAAATCAGCCGTTTGACCTGAAACAAGTCTAACAGGATGGATAATATCAGTGATCTTTTGAGTAAAACCATAACCACTTAAAATAACCACAAAAGCAAGTGCCAATGTCATATTTTTTATTATTTTCACGATTCCTCCGGGTGAAATGAATGTCGGGGAAAAAATTAATTTTGTCGATGTTAAAATACAGTAGAATGGTGAATTAAACGGTAAATCTCTTCCTGTGAGTTGTGGGGTTTGGTCGATTTTGATTTACGGTAGGGGTTGTTTTGGGATTTGTTGATGACGCGGGATTTTAAATTGTCCCTCAACTGGGATTTCAGGATTTGCATAATGGTTGCCCGGGAAGTTGCATCTTCAACAGGAAAAACCACTTCCATTCTACGGTAGATGTTTCTGCCCATTAAATCAGCAGAGCCGAGCCAGATCCCTGCATCGCCACCATTATGAAAATAAAACACCCTCGGATGTTCGAGGAATCTTCCTACGATACTAAAAACTCTTATGTTTTCACTTTGATTTTTTACTCCCGGGATGAGACAACAAATCGCCCTGACAATCAGGTATATCTTCACCCCGGCATTTGATGCCTCATAAAGCTTCTCAATCACTCGTTTTTCTTCAAGATTGTTGACCTTGATGATTATAATCCCTTTTTTGCCCTCATTGGCAGCTTTTATTTCACGGTCGATGTTGCCGTAAAACCATTCGAGGAAGTTAACCGAAGGGACAATCAGTTTATTTAATTTTTTAATTGGTACAAAATTTAAGAGGTAATTAAAAACCTTCACCATGTCGGATGTGATAGCAGGATCGGAGGTAAAATATCCAAAATCGGTGTAGATTTTTGCTGTTTTTTCATTAAAATTTCCCGTTGCCAGATAACCATAGTGTTCAACCTTGCCATCGACCACCCTCTCAACGAGACAAATTTTTGAATGCACTTTAATTCCCGGAATGCTGTAGTGAACTACAACCCCCGCTTCTTTTAGTTCACCCGACACATCGATATTTGATTCTTCATCAAACCGGGCTTTTAGTTCAACAAAAACAGTTACTTCCTTCCCGGTTTTTGAGGCATTACAAAGGGCTTCAACAATCTTCGAATTGGATGCCACCCGGTAAAAAGTGATTTTAATAAACCTGACAGCGGGGTCACTCGCCGCCTGATTCAGGAAATCTGTAACTACTGAATAGTCGTGATACGGGTAATAAAAAAGTCTGTTTTCACTTTTCATCACTTTAAAGTAGTCGGTTATACCCGATTTTATCTGTGACATCGCAGGTAATTCAAGAAGGGGAGCGAGGGGATTGGGGAAACCAAAAAAGTCGCTGAAATTATGATACCTTCCTCCGGGGATCATATCTTCTTTTGCCAGCCCAATACCTTTTTTAAGAATTTTTAAAGAGTTTTTTGATAATCTTTTATCAAAAAGGAATCTTGAGGTTACTCCACTTTTCCTCTTTTTTAACCCTTTTTTGATCTTTTCCAAAAGGCTTCCCGAAAATTCGTCACCTATATCAAGTTCGGCATCCCGTGTGAGTTTAACTGAATAGACACCTCGAATTACAAATCCCTCAAACACAAGAGGAAGTAAAACCCTTATTAAATCATCAAGAAAAATGTAACAATGTTTTCCAGCGGCAACTGAAATGTTGATGAATCTTCCAAACTTTTCAACTGGTATTTCAAATATGGAATAGGAAAGGGTTTGTCTTTCATCCCTCGAGACAAGCTCCACAAAATGGTAGAGGGCTTTGTTTTTCAGGAAAAGATTAACTTTCCCGGGCTCAAATATGCTTGGGGTAATCTCAGGCAAAATCTCACCGCTTAACTCCGTAAGAATGTAGTCAATTTGGGCAGGGGAGAGATTATTCTCATCAAGAATAAAAATATTGTTACGGTTTAGAGAGGGGATTATCTGTTTTCGGTAAATTTCACCAAATTCTTCCTGATATCTGTTCACTCTCCTTTTGATTTTTAAGAGGAGTTCAGAAGTATCCATCCCCTGTTTCTTTTTCCCCGGGTCTTCCCGCATAACTGCACGAAGTGATCCAACCCGAACCCGGAAAAATTCATCAAGATTTGAGGAAAAGATTGCAAGGAATTTTATGCGATCGTAAAGTGGAACAGAGAGGTCTTTCGCTTCCTGCAAAACCCGGTAATTAAATGAAAGCCAACTGAGTTCCCGATTAAAAAAAGTGAATCTCGACATTAAAGCACTTCTTTTGGAACCAGAAATTTTTCAAGTAAACATTTCCCACTGGCAAGTTTATTCCATTCACCCTCAAATCGAAGTTCCGCAACTCCACATGTGGGGATATTGGCAACATAGTTGTTCCCACCTGTCAAGCGGTTAAGAAGTTCGGTAAGTCCGGGGTTGTGGGCCACAATCATCACACTGTCACATTCAGACGGTGTTTCTTTGATGAGTAAAAAAATCTCCTGAGCTGATGCCAGATAAAGTTCTTTTTCATAAATCAGTTTTTGAGGTTTAATCCCAATTTCCGTCGTTACGAGTTCAGCAGTGGTTTTTGCTCTCATGGCGGTGCTGGTAATAACCAGAGCGGGGATCATTCCTTTTGATTTAAGGAGTTTCCCCATGGCAGGAGCGTTACTTAGTCCCCTTTTATTGAGGGGTCTGTCAAAATCCCGAATGGAGGTATCAGCCCAATCAGATTTTGCGTGACGAAGAAGGTAAATAGTTTTCATAAAACCTGTTTTTTTTAAGCTAAAATAACAGCAGCTATAAAGGAGAGAACGGATATTAAAAGTCCAATCCCAAAAACATCGTAAGAATAACGGAGGAACTTATATTTCCTCTCAAGTACTACTCCGAGATAATAGACATCCCTGATCATACTTCCGTAGAGATATTCAGCATCCATCATCAGCCTTTCCATTCCAAAAGTGTAGTCATCAAGGCTCATATTGTAAAAATTACCAAAAAAGAGGAGGTTCCCCCTTCTGTTTTCGATGTCTTCTCTTGATACTACTCCTTTTGAGACATTGGGACGACTGCTCATTATGGCAAATCCAAGAGAGATCATACAAACCGACAGGATAATTATTGTGGGTGCGGTCAAATGGGGGAAAGCAGCCAGCCTTCCAACCAAAGTACTGATAAGAATTGAAATAAGAATTGAATTAACCGAGATCATCATATTCGCTTTTCTGTCAGCATTTGCACTCAAATCGATATGAACTCTTGTAAGATTTCTGAAGAGGGTTTCAACACCGCGATTGGTACTTTTTCCGGTCAGTTTGAGCTGTTTTTTAGCGGCTTCCCGTTCATTTTGTCCAAAACTTGAAAGAATTTTATCAGCCACTCCTGCAATTCCCTTCTCTTCGGGCAAATTTTGAATTGCCTCTGCGGCTTCAGTTAGCTTTTCGATCACTGTGGATTCATTTAATCCTTTCAGCTTTTGAATCTGTTTTTGCAGATTTTGGGCTTTTCTGGGACCAAATTTTTCTCTGGCATATTGAGTATAAAAATTGTGATTTGTAAGGAATTCAATATTTCCTTTAGCCCACTCGGCATCAGAGATTTTTTTGTTGTGGACAATTTCCAGTTCCTCCCTCAAAAGAGTGGACCTTGAATTAAATCCTTTTTGCCCCAACTGAAGCAGATCGGCATCAGCCACGATGGCTTCGAGTTGATTTGCCGGGGTTGCCCCCTTTTTAGTAACAAGAATTAAAGAAAGAATCCGTCTGACCCGATCGGCATCAATACCTTCATTTGTAAAAAACTCAGAGGCAATTTTACAGCTCTCCTCTTCATGACCCAAAATGGTTTTGGTATATCCCGTATCATGGAAAAGTGTTGCGAGTATCGCATTTTCTGCGTCCTCACCAATAACTCCACAATTTTCACAAAGCATTCTGCAATTTGCAGTAACACTTAATGTATGTGCGAGATCGTGATACCTGTAGATGGGATCAAGTTGATTTGTTAATAAATTTCTTACAAAAGCTTCAGCTTTAAAAAGTAAATTGTTATCCATGTCTAATCCAGTTAATGCAATAATGCAGTAATCCAATAATCCTGTTAATGCAGTAATCCAATAATCCAATAATCCAATAATTTGAAGTACAATAATACGATTTTACGACAATTCAATTTATCATTTATGAAGGAATTGTTTAACAGGTTTGGGGGTTACTACGGCTCACCTAAAAATTTGTTAAAATATAATTTGACTTTGATTATTGGATCGATTATATTTAGGTAAGATTTATTCAGGAGTTCTGGAAAAACAAAAAACAAAAAAAACCAATAGCAGTTGATCCTTTGAGGGATGACAATTGTAGATTTCAGCTTTAACATGTGATCTGGTTTTGAAATTAAAACGGAAACCGACTTTTAGTCAACCCCTGGCAGTAACTGCCACGGTGTGTCTAAGTGTGGGTTTCCGTTTTTTTCGTTTTAAAGAATTTCATCTTGACAAGTTTTTAATCACAACATCAAATTTATTTTCTTTGGTGGTTTAGCATGAAAATGTTTTATACTTTGTTTCTTTTGGGTTTTGGATTGTTGACAGGTTGTTCAGAATCCCCAACCAATCAGGTAGAAAAACCTGTACTCACAGTTGACGATATGTCATGTACTGAGGGTTGGCTTAATCTGTCAATTCCTCCGGGTATGCTACCAGCACAGGTCTTGCTCCTGCAGGATAACCAAACAGTTATGTCCATTACGGTGGTTTCAGCAGATACTCTGTTGTATATCGCCTCGCTTTCTCATACAAAAGTATATCTCTTTCAAGCATCGATAACTCCTCCCGACAATTCCACAATATTTTCCAATGTAGTCAATCTTACAACTCTTTCACCAACCGGCAATTCCTTTAGTTGGACTAAACATTACCTGGGGAGTACTAATATCAACTATAGCTATGTAAATGATATTGCAATAATTAGTGAGAATGATATCTGGGTTGTTGGTCTGTTTGTTCTTCCTGATACCAATCTTGCAGGTTATTCAAACTACAATGCAGTACATTGGGATGGAACGGGATGGGAGTATAAAAAACTTTGGTTCGAGGCTCCCGGGAATTATCAGTCTGTACCAGCCATAACGGGGATACTTGCATTTTCCCATGACAATTTGTTTATGATGTGTGAATGGGGTACAACAATTTATGATGGTAGGAATCAGTTAAAAACAGAAAGTGGACCATATTGGACCACAACAATATGGGGAAGTGATAGCAATAATATTTATGCAGGAGGCTACAGTGGAAAAATATATCACTACAATGGAACAGTTTGGACCCTGGTCGAAACCGGCACTGACCTATATGTAAACAACATTTATGGAGATTATAACAAAAGAA
>CAZHCW010000007.1:0-160180 GCA_964531325.1 uncultured Ignavibacteriaceae bacterium
CCCGGAATGTCGTCGATCACCTTTTTCACTGATTCCACAAGTTCTTCCCAGCCGTGCATATCGGCGTAAAACTGATGGAGTTGCGAGAGTCTGTGCCCCTCATTAGATGGAGGATTTAACCCACTGTCCTGGAGATATTGAATTGTTTCGTCCACTTTAAGGACAGGAATTACTGCAGGCATTGCAACCAATCCAACGATAAAAATCAGTGATGGGAGTACAAATTTCACGGGATATAAGACCCATTGGTTTAAGATCATCCTGTTTTCGAGAAACACGGCTCCAACAGCGAGGAGCGCTGGGTAGGCAGCCCCCATATATTCGGCTTTTGAGTGGGGATTGATGAGCAGAATCACCAGAACTGTTGCCCAGATGGCTACAGGAGCGAGACTTTGTTTTCTTAAATGTGTAAATGCCGCGGCCCAAAGTCCTGAAAGTGCAACTGCCAAAATTAACGGACTGACAAGCATTAATTGATCCGTGAGAAACTGAACTCTGGTGATCTCCGAGTATTTCCCTTCCACCGCATTTCGCATGAATTCCAGATGTGCAAAATCGTTAAAAATATTCCATACGATATATGGTGAAAAGATAATGGTAGCAATCACACCAGCTATCCAGGGGTAGGGGGTCTTAAGCCAGTCTCTTTTCTCACTAAGGAGAAGAGTTACAAAAAATCCAATTATGAGCCAACTGATACTGATTTTATTGAGCATCCCAAAACCGGCGATTATCCCCCATATTATAAATTTCTTCTTTTGCGGGTCTTCTATCAGGTCAATCGCCAGATAAGTAAGAATTGCCCAGAAGAAATAATCGATAAAGTTCATCGAATAAATGGTGTTCATCCCCATGAAGATCGGCATGAAAGTAACAGAAAGAGCAGTAAGGAAAACAGCAAAACTTCCACCACCCATTTTTTCAGCGGTTTTGCATGAGAATAACACAACTACAGATGATAGCAGCGCCGGCACCATTCTGATTACGGCAACTGAATCTCCAAAGATTGAAGTGATCAACCACAAGAGCCAGATGGAAAGAGGTGGATGATCAACATACCCAAAATCGAGATGTCTTGTTGATTCAAGATAATAGAGTTCATCCCGGAAATATGAAAATCCTCCATAGAGAATTCCATATAAATGGATAAGGAATGTGATCGAAGCCAGTCCGATGATAAAATAGTTTTTTTGTAGTTGTTTCATTTTTTGAGAGTAAACTTTGTTAAAAGTGAGTGCAAAATTCTTTCAATCTGAAGCGGAATTTAATAAAAGGAATTGAACGGTAATATAAAGTTATGGATGGTGGAAAATTAGTAGAATTTGATGCAACCTTTTCAGATTTTTGAGGGTCAAAAGATCAGTATTAACAACAAGGAATCCGTACAATGAAACAAACCATCAAATTGATCAAAAAGTCGCTTCTGTTATTCCCTCTTCTGGCTGTATCTCTTTTCTCCGGAGCTTGCTCTTCTCATTATGGAGATTACATAGCCAGCGATGGACCTGAAAAACTCCTTTTGGAAAAATCTTTTCAGGTAAATGCCGGTGAAAAACTTGGAGTTGAAGCGGTTGCCGCCGATATTTGGGTTTCAACCTGGTCAAAAAATGAAGTTGCAGTTAGAATTTACGGAAATGAAGGTGCACTCGAAAAAGTTGACATTTCTGTTGAAAAGATCTCCTCAGGTGTTATGATAGAAATTGAGAAAAAGAGTTTTTTGAAAAGCCTGAGCAATCTTGGTTTAAGAGTTGAAGTAATGGCTCCCGAAAGTTTTAACACTGATTTGAAGACAAGTGGTGGCGATATCAAAGTTAAGGATATGAGAGGAAGTTTTGCTATGGTAACTTCCGGTGGAAATATCGGACTTGAAAACTCATCAGGCTCGGTAAATGGTAAAACCAGTGGTGGCAACATTAAATTGATGAAGTTTAACGGATCTGCTGCGTTAAAAACCAGTGGTGGCAACATTGTTGTTAAAGATGTGGAAGGTTCGGTTGATGTTGGAACATCAGGCGGTGACATCGACATCGACAGCCAAAAAGGTACCATCGTCGCAAAAACATCGGGTGGTAACATCAAACTGAAATACAATGGTGAAAATCAGGGTATTGAATGTGGAACATCGGGTGGTGATATAGTTGCCTATGTTCCTGAAACATTTAAAGCTGATGTAATTCTTAAAACCTCGGCAGGAGAAGTTGAATGTGAACTCCCAGCATCCAATGTAAAAACGACTCACAGTTCATTCACCGGAACAGTAAACGGTGGTGGAATGCCTCTCACCCTCAAAACCAGTGGTGGTTCGATCTCACTAAACAAATTAAAATAGTTGGTTTCTATTTCACGATTAAATTCCCGGCAGTTTTTGAATAATCAAGCTGCCGGGTTTTTAGTTTTAAAGGCAAGATAACGAAATCATCCTTATCTGTTGTTCGTTAGTTTATTTGGTTCTATTAAACTGAGCCAGATGAAAGCCATATAAATACCATATAAACGCCATATGAAAGCCATAAAACGCCGGATAAACGCTGAATAAATGCCGGATAAACGCCGGATAAACGCCGGATAAATGCCAGATGAAAGCCATATAAACGCCGGATAAAAAGCCGTATAAAAAACTATATACTCCTTCCTTCCCGCTCTCCGAACAAACTCAATAAAGTGTATATATTCAATGTTTTGTAGTGATCTAAAATTGAATTATTTTGAATATGATTTTTAATTAATTCAAGATTGTAAAAAATGCATCACAAGAGCGATTTTATTCTTGATCTGGATGACCGTTTTCGCATAAAAAATATTGACGAAAAGGGGAACGACAAGCGTATATCCACGGAGTTGCTGAAGGGAAGGAATTTCAGGGAGATATTCAGGACTCCTTCAGGCAGCAAAGAAATTAACCTTGAATCGATCCTGAAAACGGGATACTCCGGGTTGTTTCTCTCTGACGAGCTTCGAAATAACGGAATGTTTATAAATCTTGTGCCGAAGGAGGAAGGTGTTACCGGTTACGGTTTTTTCCTCACATCATCGGGCAATCGCCTCACAGCGGTGGAAGTAAAGGATATTTTAACTGTTCACAACGACCTGGAGTTTTTCCTTTGGAGAGTGAACGATCCACAAAACCCCAACGCCCCGGTAAGTTTTAGTGACCAGGTTGAACGAATAACCGGTTACACTGCGGCGGAACTCAATGAACTGCAGGGAAGACTCTATTCAATCGTGCACAGAGCTGATGTAACAAATGTTCTTCGTGTGTTAAATGAAGCAAAAAACAATCATGCCCAACAGAAAGTAAGCCTCGAGTATCGAATTGTTGCAAAAGGTGAGGAGGTTATCTGGGTGCATGAACAACTTAATATCACAAGAAATGTTAAAGGTAATCCTGTAAGTATTTCGGGAATTGTTACTGATACTACAAAACTAAAACTTCGCCAGTTTGATCTGGAACAATCAGAGACAAATCTTATAAAACTGAACGATTCCAAAGATCGCTTTATAAATATTCTTTCTCATGATCTTCGTGGGCCATACACCAGCATCCTTGGCTTTGCAGAAATTCTTTTAAATGAACCCGACATTGCTGAACACGAAAAAATTGAATATCTTACCTATATCTATGAGGCTTCGGTAAGTCAATTACAATTTATCAATTATCTACTCGACTGGTCACGGCTGCGAACGGGGAAGCTAAAACCTGAAACTCAGCGGTTGCCGGTTCATGCGCTTGTTCACAATTGTGTTTCGACACTAACCGGAAATGCCATCAGGAAAAACATTGAAATAATTATCGATGTTCCGCTCGATTTGTATATCCATGCCGACGAGAGGTTAACAACCCAGGTGATTGTAAATCTTCTCAACAATGCAATAAAATTCTCTTACGAAAACAGTAAAATTGAGATTTCTGCCGGATTGTTTAATACCCGACAGGTGGAGTTCATTGTAAAAGATTACGGTATGGGGATATCAGCCGACCAAAAAACCCGCCTTTTTACCCTGGATAAATTTGTATCAAAGGAAGGCACAAAGGGAGAAAAAGGGAGTGGATTTGGGCTTACCCTGGTGAAAGAGATTGTTGAAAAACATGGTGGCGAAATCTGGTTCTATTCAGAAGAGGAGAATGGAAGTGAGTTTCATTTCACTCTGCCCGTTCCGGCTAATACAATACTTATAGTTGACTCTGAACCTGACGAAGAGAATGAGCTAAGGAGGGTGCTGACAACAGAATTTAAGGAGTATGAACTAATGAGTGTGGATAACGGATACGAAGCTGTTGACATGCTCGAGGTAAGTGCACCCGCTCTAATAATTGCCGGAAGGAACATGCCACTAATGTCTTGTGAGCAGTTCATTAAATCGGTTAATCCACTCGACAGTCATTTTAAGACGCCAATTATATTATTGTCGGAGGAAGATGAAGAGGACAAAGAGCTGTTTAGAGAACGGGGGGTAAGGGCACTTGTGCAGATGCCGATAGACAAACAAAAACTTATAGAGGCAGTAAAATCAATAATCAATTAATTATCTCAAAACAAACGAGGTTATCAGGCATGAATCAGACCAAAACTTTTAATTTTTTGCTCGCTTTACTTTTCCTGTTTTCCGCAGGAAATATCTATTCTCAAGACTGGAAGCAATTAGTTGAAGAGGGAGATAAACTTGCAGTAAAACAGTTCAAAAACGCCGATGCACTGAAAAAATTTGAAGCTGCCGACAAGCTTTCACCCAATAACTGGGAAATTCAGTGGAGACTCAGCAGGTCATATGTGGATATTGGAGAGCACTCTTCCGGTAACTCGCAGCTTGCAAATTTTGAAAAGGCAAAGACCTATGCGGACAAAGCAATTAAGCTCGCTCCCGACAAATCGATCAACTACCTCAGACGCGCAATTGCCAATGGCAGAATAGCTCTCTTCAAAAGTGTGTTTAGTGCCCCCGGGTATGTAAACGATGCAAGAGCTGATGTAGAAAAAGCGATTAAGCTTGGTAATGGAGGTAGTGAAGTTCAGGCAACAGCACATTATGTATTGGGCAGAACCCACAACAAACTGTGTGAAAAAGCATATTTGGTAAGAGTTCCACTTGGCCTCGGCTGGGGGGATATCGATGTTGCGATTAAGGAGCTTAATACAGCCATAAAACTTCGCCCCAACTTCAGAATGTTCCATCTTGAGCTTGGAAAAGCGTATATAGAGAATGATGAATATGCAAAAGCACGCACACATTTAAACAAAGTTGCAACCATCCCCTTCCTTGATGAGGATGATGCATCAGTTCTTGCAGAAGCTAAAAAACTTCTAAATGAAATTAAGAACGAAAAATAGTTAAATGTCCGGCGGAGGGTTTATAAATTATTCCCTCAAATTAGATCAAAACAGGGATGCAAGTCACAAAAAAGATTTGTAAAACCTTTATCTTTTGAAGACAAATATTGAGTTTTACGGGAGAACAAAACTTTAATGTCTTATGATATAAGAATTCAAAAGGAGTTAATCAACAAGTTAGCTGATTCAAGGAAGATTGTAGTTTTCACAGGTTCGGGAGTGAGCGCCGAAAGCGGAATCCCCACATTCAGGGGGGATGATGGTCTGTGGAAAAAATTCAGTGCACACGAACTTGCAAATTTTGACTCTTTCATGAAGAATCCAGACCTTGTTTGGGAGTGGTATCAGTATAGAAGGCGAATCATTAACGATTCTCAGCCAAACGCAGGGCACCGTGCTCTGGTTGACCTGGAGAAATATCTTGATGTTACCATAGTTACTCAAAATGTTGATAATCTTCATCAGAGGGCCGGGAGTTCGAGAGTTTACGAGCTTCATGGAAATATTACCCGCAACAAATGCACCGTCTGTGGTAAAAGATACGACGGTGAAATAGAACTTACTGACAACAAACCGCCCCACTGCGAATGTGGGGCACTTGTCAGGCCCGATGTTGTCTGGTTTGGTGAAAACCTCCCCGAGGGGGTTTATGAACTCGCCGAGGAACAATGTGAATCTTGCGATGTAATGCTTGTTGTAGGCACCTCGGGTGTGGTTTATCCCGCGGCACTTTTACCATCTGCTGCTCTCTCATCGGGTGCGATGGTAGTTGATATTAATATCGATGATTCTGACCACCAACATGGAAGAAGGCTCTTCATAAAAGGGCGTTCGGGTGAGGTGCTCCCTGCGATATTTGACGAGATCAAACGGCTGAAGGAATATTGAAAAAAGAAAAAACGAAGTTTGTTTGTGCTTCTTGTGGATATGAAAGTATCAGGTGGCTTGGGAGGTGTCCCGAGTGTGAATCCTGGAATACTTTTAGTGAAGAGGTTGTGGTTAAACAAGAGGTAAAAGGGAAGCAGGGTTACAGTGGTCCTCTGAACATCAGTAAACTTCACAAAATAGAGTCGTCATCTGTCTCACGGTTTTCATCTGGGATACAAGAACTTGACAGGACACTTGGCGGGGGATTTGTACCCGGTTCGGTGATTCTGTTGGGAGGTGAACCGGGAATTGGAAAATCCACTATTCTTCTGCAATCTCTTGCCCTGCTGAAAAAACCTTCCTTATATGTTACAGGTGAAGAATCTCTACAGCAAATTAAGATGAGGGCTGAAAGGCTTGGAATCACTTCAGATTTGATTACAATACTCGCTGAAACCGATCTTAACAAGATTCTTGCCGCAATAAATGATACAGAACCCACACTTTTTGTTATCGATTCGATCCAAACCGTACACAATCCTGAATTAATGAGCTCACCCGGCACTGTTTCACAGATAAGGGAATCAGCTTACGCATTGATGGAAAATGCAAAAACCACAGGCAGAGCTGTTGTGATTATAGGACATGTAACAAAAGAGGGGTCGCTTGCGGGTCCAAAAATACTTGAACACATGGTGGATACTGTTCTTCAGTTTGAGGGGGATGGCAATAATCTTTTTAGAATAATTCGTGCAGTTAAAAACCGGTTTGGGAGTTCAAACGAAATAGGTGTGTTTGAAATGCAGGGAAGTGGATTAAAAGAGGTTCCCAATCCATCCGGTGTTTTTCTGAATGAAGACAAGACTGTTAATTCAGGGAGTTGTATCACTGCAGTTTTTGAAGGTACACGAGCAATATTAACCGAAGTTCAGGCACTTGTTGTTCCTTCCTATTTTGGAAATCCATCAAGAATTACAAGTGGATTTGATCAAAGAAAACTTTCAATCCTTCTCGCAGTGCTCGAGAAAAGAGCAAAGATTAACCTTTCGAACAAAAATGTATTTATAAATGTATCCGGAGGGATGCGAATTGATGAGCCGGCCTCCGATCTTCCCATCTGTTTGAGTATCATTTCATCGACAAGAGAAAAAACCCTTCCACCGGGGACAATCGTTATTGGTGAAGTGGGTCTTGGGGGTGAGATTCGAGGTGTCCCACAAATAATTGCCCGTCTTAAAGAAGCTGAAAAACTTGGATTTATTTCTGCCATCATACCAAAAGCCAACTTCCCTGAAACGAAAGGGAAAACCGGAATAAAAATTAAAGCAGTCTCATCAATTGAAGAAGCAGTACAGTTCTAATACCCGACTTAAGTGCCAAAACCTCTTGTTTGAAAGATGGAATTTATTTATTTTAATTTTAATTAATTCCCAATTTGCCAAAATCTGATTGAATGATCGCCCGGGTTTATTCGATCAAATTTAATTCTCGTCTCCAACGATGACCAAAGAGTAAATTATGGTACAAAAAGATAGTGTTCGCATGATCGACTTTGAGAAATTTTTCAATCTCTCGCCAGATCTTTTTATGATCACAGATAACAAAGGCATTATTCTGAAGGTCAATTCTGAATGGGAGTCCGTTCTGGGTTATAAACCCTCCGAAATGGAAGGAAAAGTTTACACCGATTTTGTGCATCCTGATGATATTCCTCTCTCCGACTTGAAGTTTGAAATGGTGTTGGAAACAAAAAGCGATATTGGTTTTATAAATCGTTACAGAACCAGATCGGGTGAAGCTGTCTATTTGGAGTGGAGGGTTGTGATCGAGGGGAATCGACATTATTCTTCGGCGAGGGATATTACAGCAAGATTCAGGAGCCTGGCAACTTTTTCAGATAAAATGGAAAAATTCAGGATGGTTGCAGAGAATTCCAGTGATGTGATAATGAGATTCGACAGAGAGTGTCGCCATCTCTATGCAAACCCTGCTGCATCGCGCGTTTTTGGTTTCACAGCAGAGCAATTTAATGGGAAGAATCATGAGGAATTGGGGTTCAAAAAGGAAGACTATGAATTCTGGGACAGCAGAATTCTTAAAGTTTTTGAGACGAAAAAACAACACAAAGAAGTAGTGCCAATTTTTGATGGTAGTATGCATGTTGACTGGATCCTTGAACCTGAATTTAATCAGGATGGAGATGTAACCTCTGTATTAAGCATTACCCGGGATGTAACCGAGACCATTGAATTGAAAAACAAATTGCTCGACGCCAACCGTGAATTGGAAAAGTTTTTTTCGATCATCGCTCACGATCTTAGAAGTCCATTTTTCGGTTTTATTAACCTGACGGAGATAATGGTCGAAGAGTTTGATGAATTACCTGCCGAAGAATTAAAAGAAATGCAGTCCGCTTTGTTGGAAAGCGCAAAACGGACTTATTCACTCCTCAGCGAACTGCTTGACTGGGCGGTTTTCAGGCGTGGACTTATGGACTACGAACCTGAATCGCTTCTTCTCGGAGATGTTGTTGCTGAAAGAGTCACCTCCCTTAAAAGGAACATGACAGAAAAGAATATTTCACTTTCAACAAGCATTTCACCAAACATTTTTGTGAAAGCCGACAGAAAGATGCTCTCATCGATAGTATCAAACCTGCTGGGGAACGCTGTGAAATTTACCCCAAAAGGAGGTGCTGTCACAATTGGAGCCCACGAAACTGAGGAAGGGTTTGTCTCTCTATCGTTTATCGATACAGGTATCGGAATGTCGGAAGACATGATGGCTATGCTTTTCAAAATGTCGGTAAAAACTGGAAGAAAGGGGACAGAGGGGGAACCCACTACCGGATTGGGCCTCCTTCTTTGTAAAGAATTCATCGAAAAAATGGGTGGGTCGATCGAAATTAAAAGTATAGAGGGAGAGGGGAGCACCTTTACGGTACTCATTCCCAAGGAGTAAAAAACCCGGACAATTTTGCAATCTGATTGCAAATTTGTCCAACTTTTTAATAATTTTGTGAAATATCAGGGGTATCAATGAAAATTTGAGGAATCTGAATCTTCTAAAAACGCTTTAAGTTTTTTGTTTTTTCTTTTTGGCTGCGGGGAAGAGGATATTATTCAGGATTAATCTGTAGCCCGGGGAATTTTTGTAGAGGTTGAGGTCGGTTGGGGGGTCTGAAACTGCATGTTGATAGTCTTCGGGATCATGTCCACCATAGAATGTAAAAAAACCTCTACCAAAAGTGCCATGAAGGTATTTTAGCTGATCAGTATCTTTTCTTTCGCCGAGAACAATCACCGATTTTTTTACACGATTTCTGCGGAACATGGTTGTCTGTCCCATGAATCCCTTAACCACATTTGTGTGGCATTGGGTTAACATCGTTGGAACGGGGTCATATTTGGCAGAAAATTCAAAAAGAGTAAAATAATCATTCCCAAAATCGAGTATTTCAGTAGGTTGGATATCAATATCGCTATATTCATAAACATAGGGATTTTGTTCGAGAATAAAATCTGTGAATGCGAGAGTGCTTCCATAATCAAGTTTAGACTGAGCCTGGGGATCAGCAGCATCACCATCAAACATATTAGCGACAATGTCGGAACCTTCAGCGGAAAGAGCTATATCATAAGAATCGGTAGCTGAGCACATCGCAAACAAAAAACCACCTGATCCAACAAAACTTTTTATCCCTTTCGCCACATCAAGCATCATATTTGAAACCTTTGCGTATCCAAGCCTTTTTGCGTCCGCTTCGTACCTGCGTTGATTTTCAACATACCATTGAGCGTTTGCATAACTTGCGTAAAATTTACCATATTGTCCGGTAAAATCTTCATGGTGGAGATGGAGCCAGTCATATTTACTCAGATCACCGCGGATAATCTCTTCATTCCAAAATTTATCGTAGGGAATTCCCGAGTATTCAAGTGCGAGGGTAACAGCATCATCCCAGGGATGAAATCCGGGAGGGACATACACAGCCACTTTCGGAGCTTTTTCCATCCTGACCACATCCATATTTTGATCTTCCTGCTGCACAAAGGAATAGATATCCACAGCAGCACCGGGATCAAGTTGTTCAAAATAAACACCTTGGAGTCGGCAGTCGAGAAGTACATCATCGGAATAATCAATAGCGAAGGAACCGCCGCGGTAGTTTAACAACCAGTCGGCAGTATATCCTTTTGAGAGGGCACGGTAGGTTACACCGTATGCCTTCAAGTGGTCGGTTTGGTTCAGGTCCATCGGAATCAAAATTTTATTCTGCGGCAGAACTATATCCGTCAGCAGAAGCAAAAACAGGAGCAGGAGGACGGACCTGAACTTAATCATCTTTGTCAGGCTGACTTTTTTTCTCTTTCGAGGTAAATGGGCTCGCCAACCCCGTTAACAACATCACGGGTGATTATACATTGTCCAATTTCTCTTCTTTCAGGGAGATCAAACATGATATCAACCATAAATTCTTCAACAATAGATCTTAATGCACGGGCACCGGTTTTTCGTTCAATTGCTTTTTCAACAATGGCATCAATTGCAAATGGATCAAATTCCAGTTGAATGTCTTCCATGGCAAACATCTTTTTATACTGTTTAAGAATCGCATTTTTGGGTTCATTCAAAATGATCGATAAAGCTTCTTTACTCAGAGAGTGAAGGGGAGCTAAAACAGGTATTCTGCCAATCAGTTCGGGAATCAGACCAAAACGAAGCAGGTCTTCCGGTTTTACCATGCCAATAAGTTCGTCGTCGGAAAGGTGGTTGGTGTCGATTGCATCTGCACCAAATCCCATTTTACTTTTATTAATACGGTTTGAAATAATTTTTTCAATTCCTTCAAATGCCCCGCCGACAATAAAGAGGATATTTTTGGTGTTTACATAAATAAGACTTTGTTCCGGATGTTTTCTTCCACCTTTTGGGGGAACACCGGCGACAGTACCCTCAAGAATTTTCAGGAGTGCCTGCTGAACACCTTCACCGGAGACATCTCTGGTGATTGATGAACCTTCACTTTTGCGTGCGATTTTGTCAATCTCATCGATATAAACAATTCCACGCTGGGCTTTTTCGAGGTTATAGTCGGAAGCCTGTAGCAGATGAACCAATACAGTTTCAACATCGTCGCCTACATATCCGGCTTCGGTGATAGTTGTGGCATCAGCAATTGCAAAAGGGACATCCAGAACTTTTGAGAGAGTTTTGGCGAGCAGGGTTTTCCCTGTTCCTGTGGGTCCAATCAGCATGATATTACTTTTTTCAATTTCCACATCACCAAGGCTGAAGAGGGAATCGTCGTGGTTCACTCGTTTATAGTGATTATAAACTGCCACAGCAAGGGTTTTCTTGGCTCTTTCCTGTCCAATAACATGTTCGCCAAGAGTATCATAAATAAATCTTGGAGTAACATCCATAGCTTTTTTGGGTTTTGCTTTTACTGCGCTAAGATTTGATCTTAAGATTTCAACGCTGCTTTCAACACAGATTTCACAGATATAAACATCGGGTCCGGCGATAAGGGATACTTCTCCGGCATCTCTACCGCAGAATGAACAGCGGGTATTTTTGTTTGTTAGTCTTTTGGACATACTTTCTCAGTTGTTTTTAAGTGACAATATAGTTTCACGGGCTTTATCGTTTAAAATGGATTTGGGGAATTGGATCAAGATCTGTTCGTAGGATGAAATAGCCTTTTGAATTTCCTTTTTTCCAAATTGATAAATTTGTCCCAGCAAAAATAACGATTTATCGGCATATATATTGAATTGATCACCCTTAGCAGATTCGATGATGGAAATTGCCTCATCATAATTGTTTAGAGAAGCGGCAAGCTCAACGGCTCGAAAACGGGCAAGGGCAGCCAAAATTGTGGATGGTGAATTTATTAATTCTGAAAACAGTTTAAACGCATCCAACAGTTCACCCTGAATAATAGCCCTTTCGGCAGCAGCAAGTTTAAGAAGGGAGAGGGAGTCAGTCATCTTTTTATTTAACAAGGGTGCAAGTTCAAGAGCATCGTTAGCCAGATTATCGGTTGGTACACCAACAATCTCTGTCAAGAGTTCAAGAGTTTTGTCGATATCATTTTTGAAAAACCACGACATCATCAGATTGAACCGGGCACGATTTTTTACATCCGGATCGGTGCTAAAAGCTGTTATTGCTGAGGAGAAAGCGTGGATTGCCAAATCGATGTTATCTTTTTTCAGAGCGATAAGTCCCTTCCCAAGCCATGCGTTTGCTGCAAACTGAGAGTTGGGACGGTTTTCCACAAGGTCGTTGAATCGGGATTCAGCCTCATCAAGGTCGTTCAATTTGTAATAGAGATGTCCGGTTCTGTAAATTGCCTCACTTGCAGTTTCGGAATTTTTGAAAGAAGAAATTATTTCCTCATACTTTGATATTACTTTTTCAAATTCCTCTTTTTCGGGCAGAGTGCCAAGATCGTAAGGTTTCCACTCAGGGTTAAGCACACGGTATTTTTGATTAAGAATTTCTTCGAGTGCTTTTACAAGGTTGAGATTTATGATCGGTTTGTCGGGTCTTGACGGATATTTCTCCAAAAGCGTGGAATAAGCAGTAACAGCAGAAGTATAATCTCCGGCGTAAAAAGATTCTTCACCAACCCGATAAAGGGAAACGCCGTTGTCTTTCCCAAAGTCTTCAAGTTTCAGGGCAGTTTCAATCGATTTTGGAAACATTCTTTGATCGATGTAGAGGGCAAGCATCACACGGAGAGTTGCTTCGTTTGGAATATCGATTTTTTCAAAGGCTTTAATGTATTCATTTGCAGCGTCAGGGTTGTTTGAAGTGGTTCTAATCCTGCCTTCAATTTGTCCTGCCTGTCCGGGTTCAAGTTTCAAAAGTTCAACATAAGCTTCGGCAGCTTTGTCATATTGCATCATATAGCCATAAAGATAACCAAGATCGAGCAGGAAATAGATCGGTTGTCCCGACGCATCTTTCCCCTTTTCGAGCAGGTTGATGGCTGTTTCAAATCCCTTTACTTCAATTGCTGAGTAGGCGAGAATTTTAGTGTAATTAATTTCGTAGTTATACAGTTTCAGGAAATCGTCCCACAGGCTCAGTGCTTCTTTCTCTTTTCCTTGAAGAAAATATGTTTTCCCAAGAAGATTCACACCGTTTATATCACCCGGCATTTTCCTGTTCCATTCGTCAAGAAATAGAACAGACTCTTCATATTGTTTAAGTCTGTTGCAGACACGCACAAGTGATTCGAGGAACATATAGTCCATCGGATTACTTTTATGAAGATCGAGATAGATGGTTTTTGCTTTTTCGAATTGGTTCAACTGCTCAAACTGCCCGGCGAGCATAAGTTTATTACCAACATCACCCGGTTGGGCAATAAGCGAGGTCAAAAACAAAAAGAGGGAAAAGAATAATCTCAAAAAAATACCTGTGGTTCTCAGAATCTGTAATATATTAGACAAAATAAATGGGGATTAGGTTTCCTAATCCAGAAAATAATGCAGAGCTTCGATCAGTTTTTCCAAATCGTTTTTGGTGTTATATCCCTGTACAGAAACCCTTATATGTCTTGCACCATTATGTGGAAACACCGGAATTTCGATTTTAAACTTGTTGTAAAGTTGTTCTTTAAGGTCTTTGGGGGCTAACTCCGGAAGTTTTACTGCAGCCATTTGTTTAAAGAGAGAGGGGTCGGTGGCGCATATCACTTCCATGCCTTTCATTTGTTCCATCAAACGCTTTGTTTCGAGGGTGAGCAGGTGGCATTTTTCAGATATCCCGGTCCAGTGGTAGTCTTCCATAAATTGAATTGCCGCAGGAACTGACAGGTAGTTGGAAATGTCGTGGGTTCCCTGATACTCAAATTCATTGATCAAATGTGAAGGACCCTCAATATCATTTGTTAGTCCCCAGCTTATTACGGGGGGTTTCATCATATATTGCAATTCATTTTTTACATATAAAAAGGCGGAACCCTTGGGAGCCATCATCCACTTATGGCAATTTCCGGTATAAAAATCGGGGTCTATATCTGATATGTTTACAGGAATTTGTCCCGGAGCATGTGCAGCATCAACAATTGTATAAATATTTTTTCCGCGGAGTTCGTTTATAATCTCTTTCACGGGGAATGTAAGGGCAGATGCAGAAGTGATGTGACTAAAAAAGACGGCTTTTGTTTTTGGGGTAATGCCATTCAATAGAGCATTTTTAATTTGGTCGCTGTTTTCAACAGGGTAGGGGATTTTTGTTATTACAAGTTCTGCGCCTGTTTCTTCACAAATAATCCGCCACATTCTTTCAAGAGCGCCATATTCCTGGTCACTAATCACCACTTGATCACCCTGTTTCAACCGAATTGAACGGGCGATCGCATTTACTCCAGTTGTGGTATTCGGAACAAATACAAGATCGTCCCTGAAGCATCCGAGGTAGTTAGCCAATTGTGCACGGGCAGCAGAAAGCAACTCACCACTTCTTCGTCCGAGAAACTCCACCGGTTGCATTTCAAGTTCATGTTGGTGTTTTTGATACTCTTTCATCACCGGTACGGGGCACGCACCAAAAGAGCCATGGTTTAGAAATATTACATCATCTCGCAGAAAAAAGAGTGACTTCATTATCTTTACAATTCCTGTTTTATTTAATTTGTAACGAACTCACAAAAATACAAAAAGGAGATGACTTGAAAGAGTTGTTTGAATTTACTTCTGCCGACAAAAATTTGTTTATCTTCCTTGGGATAGTGGCAGGATCGATAGTTCTCTATTGGATTCTCCAGGCTGTTGCTCTAAAAATTGTTGTAAAAGTGGTTAAACGAACCATCACAAAGTTTGATGATATTTTGTTTAACAAAAAGTTTGTAAGGCGGGTGATTCTGTTAATTCCAACAATGATAATCAATAGATATGTCTGGTTTTTGGGTGAAAACTCAGCAGATGTGAAAATGTTTTTGTATGTCTGGTACACACTTCTGTCGATTTTGATCGTATTCTCTGCAATAGATGCATTTATCGAATTGTATGAAAGACATGAAGGGTTAAACAGGAAATCTCTTAAGGGATATCTCCAGATTATCAAGATTGTTCTTGGATTTTGGGCACTTGTGGTGATTGCGGGGATTTTTACTGATCAGAGTCCATGGTCGATTATAACCGGACTAAGTGCACTGACTGCCATTTTGATGCTGGTTTTCAGAGACACAATTCTTTCATTTATTGTAAATATTCAAATAAATTCTTATGATCTTGTTGAGAGAGGCGACTGGATTGAAGTGCCGGCTTTTACAGCAGACGGAACCGTAACCGACATTTCACTCCACACAATCAAAGTTCAGAATGGAGACAATACCATTTCCATAATACCAACCTATAAATTGATGGAAGTGGGATATAAAAACTGGCGACGAATTCAGGAATTAAATGCACGAAGAATAAAAAGATCGGTGGTCATCGATTCTTCTTCGATCAGAACCGTTGATGAGCAGTTACTCGAGAAATTAAAAGCCAAACCGATACTCAGGGACTTCATTGAAGAGTTTATGGAAAGTGATGATTGTAAAAGTTCGATTGAAGTGGATGTAACTAATTTAATGTTGTTCAGGCACTATATTCGATGGTTTTTGAGCAGGCAGGAGAAAATCAGATCAGATCTGAATATATCCGCAAGGTTGCTTCAACCTGTTGAATCCGGTTTTCCTTTGGAAATATACGCTTTTACATCAGAGACAACATTTGCAAAGTATGAAGATCTTCAAGCTCAATTGATGGAGCACATTGTTGCTTTTTCACACTACTTTGATATTGTAGTTTTTCAGAAGTCATATACAGGGGTGTAAATCTTCTCAAAAAGTATTATCTTTAAGTTCAACAAATAGTAATAATTTTATACCCTGATATATGCCTAAACTTCTGCTCTTGTTAATAGTTGCAATTTTCTTTTTCACAGGATGTGAAGAGGAGCCCCCTGTACTTCCCGGTTTGAAGTTCAGCAGCATTACTGTGGTCTCCAACCCACCAGGGGCGGTTGTGTTTTTTAACAACAAGAGTACAGGAAAAGTAACTCCAACTGTTATCGAAAATCTGGAACCGGGGTTCTACAAAATTGATCTGAAACTCGATAAATATATAGATACCACCTTCTATACCCTGGTTGCGCGTAACCAACAGGACACAATGAAGCTTGTGATGATGGAAAATCCATCTGACTGGTGGTTAAACTGGAACTCTTCCAACTCACCTCTTCCACTGAATGTAATAAATGATATAGCTCTTGATGCTTTTGATAACAAGTGGCTTGGCACAAACGGGAAAGGCCTCGTAAAATTTGACGGAACAACCTGGACGACTTTCGACAGGTCAAACTCAGGTATTCCGGATAATTACATCCTTGATGTTTTTATAGAAAAAAACAACCGTATCTGGGTGGCAACGACAGAGGGATTTGGCAGGTTCGAGAATGGAGTGTGGACGGTTTACAACAGAAACAACAGTAATCTTCCCGATAACTATATAACATCAATAGATATTGATCTGCTTGGTAATGTTTGGCTATCCACTTATTCTTCGGGAGTGGTTAAGTTTGACGGAGTAACTTTTAAGGTTTATAACACAGGTAACAGCGGGCTGCCTGTAAATCGTGTTAACTGTATAAAAACTGATCAAAACGGTTCTGTTTTAATCGGTACTCACGGTGGTGGTATAGCAGTTTACACTCCTTCAACGGATGGATGGATCATTCACAACTCTGTAACTTCAAATATTCCAAACGAATTTGTAAGCAAAATTGTAATCGATCAAAAAAACGATATCTGGGTGGGTTATCTTCCTTCAAGTGGAATTTCAGGGGTTTCATCTTTCAACAGGAAGTTTTTCACCCATTTTAGTGCATTTAATTCCGCTTTCACAGGTACAATTATCACGGGTATTGCAGTTTCCACAACGGGTAATGTGTGGGTTTCCACCGCAGATGCAGGAATTTTTCACTATACCTCCGGCGATTGGATAAAATACAACACAGCAAATTCCGGAATTAAGGATAATGTTGCCCTCTCAATTGCCATTGACCGTAACGAAACCAAGTGGGTAGGTGCCGGCGGGCTGAACAGGTATATTGGAGGGAAAGGGTTTTAACGCAATAATGCAGTAATGCAGTAATCCTGATAGTTAATACCTGATACTTAATACTTAATACCTTAAAATAGTATTTTCTTTTTCACTATAAAGTAGTTTACACCGCTAAAATTTAACTTGACCAATAGTAAATTAAAAGTTACCTTTCCAAACTGGTTTATTTTATTTTCTTGAGAAAAAATGAAGAACATTGTACATTCCCGTTGGTACCAGATTGTGTTGTTTTTGTTGATGAGTTATGTGATTGTTGCAGGAATAACCTTTCCTATAGTGGCAAAACCCTCGACCTGGTACGAATTTCCATTGATAATGGGTCTTGGAGAAAATGCCAAGATTATTTTCTTTCATGTGCCCAGTTCATGGCTTTCAGTGGTTGCTTTCCTTATGGCAACTATTTATAGTGTAAAGTATTTACGGAAGAAGAATCTTGAAGATGATATGAAAGCCTGGACTTCGATTCAGATAGGAATGGTTTTTGTAATTCTTGCTACGGTTACCGGTTCTGTCTGGGCAAAATTTGCCTGGGGTTCGTTCTGGCACTGGGATCCAAGAGAGACTTCAATCTTCGCACTTTTGCTGATATACGGAGCACTTTTTGCTCTTCGTTCAGCGATAGACAACGAAGAGAAAAAGGCGACTCTTTCTGCTGTTTATAATATGATTGTGTTTGTAACCGTTCCATTTTTTATATTCATTATGCCGAGAATTATGGCAGGGCTTCATCCGGGAAGTGCCGATGATGATAACGCAGGACCTGTTGTTAATTTTAAGATGAATCAGAATATGCAGATGGTGTTTTATATTTCATTAACCGCATTCAGTATGCTTTATGCATGGATGTGGGGAGTGGGTTCAAAATCGATGATCTTGCTCGACAAGATTAAAAAACAAAAACTTTATTGAGGATTGTGAGTCGATGGAATTTTTAGAAAAAAATGCGATATATATTGTTCTAATAATAGTGATGCTTACATGGTCCGGTATTTTTACCTACCTGTTCACATTAGACAAAAGATTAAAAGAATTGAAGAAAGAAGTTGAGGAGAAATAAGTATGTCTGAACAAACATTCATGCAAAAAAATGGTCGGTTTGTAATCGGCGGTGGAATTATAGTTGTATTTCTTGCATTCATGGGATATTTCTTTACCCAAAGCAGTATCGGTTATGAAGAGAGCCTTGCGAAAGTGAAAGAGTCGGGAAAAATGATCCGGGCTACAGGTTCGTGGGTGAAAGAAAAGAAATATGAATACAAAGACAAGGTTTTTACTTTCTATATGGAAGACAAAAACGGGAACCAGATGAAGGTACTGTTTAACGGGCCGATCCCAAACAATTTTGAATCGGCAACCAGTGTGGTTGTTACAGGTAAATACGAGGGTGATGTTTTTAAAGCCAAAGACATCCTCACAAAATGCCCTTCAAAGTATCAGGAGAATCAAACTCCTGACGGCGGCGGACACCCGGACGGGGTAAAACGCAAAGCGTCGTAATTAAAAGAACTTAGAAGAACCCTCTAAAAAGGAGATCCATATGGCAGGAAGTATAGTATTAACTTTAGCCCTTGTATTTTCTCTTTTCTCGATGACCATGTTTTATTTTGGTTACCGTAGAGACGAGCAAGCACAAAAGTATTTAAAATTTGCCCGTTTGGGCTATCATGCAATGGCGATGATGGTAATTGTTGCCTCCACATTGCTTCTTTATATAATTCTTACACATCAGTATCAATATAACTATGTGTTCAACTACAGCAACAGCGATTTACCGCTGGGATTGCTGTTGTCAACATTTTGGGCAGGGCAGGAAGGCAGCTTCATGCTTTGGATTCTCATGACCACACTCATAGGAATAGGTCTTCAGTCATACACTGAAAAAAGAGGAGACCTTGAACCAAGAGTAATGATGGTTTACACCCTCGCAACAACTTTCCTCCTCATCATGGTTTCACCGTTGATGAAAAACCCTTTTGCTTATATCTGGCAGGGTGAAAGTCCATTTATCGAGGTAAAATATTTTAATCAACAACTTCTTCAATCTCTCGCTTTTATTCCCAATTTTCTTTTTGGAAATGAAGGGGGAAATCCTACACATCTGAAGATTGACCGTGAATTCATGGGAAATCTTGCTGCCACACAGTATCAATTATCTGATATTCTGGTATTGGGCAAGGGTCTTAATCCACTTCTTCAGAATTTCTGGATGCAGATTCACCCTCCAATTCTTTTTTCGGGATTTTCTGCTGCCACAGTTCCATTCGCTTTTGCAATTTCAGCATTAATCAAAAATGATTATCAAGACTGGGTTCGTCAGTCAATTCCATGGGTGCTTGGATGTGCCGGAATACTTGGATTGGGTATCATGCTCGGTGGATATTGGGCTTATGGTGTTCTTGGCTGGGGTGGATATTGGGCATGGGATCCTGTAGAGAATTCAAGTCTCGTCCCCTGGATAGTGAGTGTGGCTGCAATTCACACGATGCTGGTTCAGATAAGAACTCAAAAAAAGGATCCAAACAAAGGACGATATCTGATAACCAATATCATTCTTTCGGTTTTAACTTATGTATTGGTGGTTTACAGCACCTTCCTTACCAGAAGTGGTATTCTCGGTGATTCTTCTGTTCATTCGTTTGCTGAGCCGGGAAGAACAGTATATATCTTCCTCGTAATTTTTGTGGTTACATTTACCGGTCTCGGATTTGGTATGGTGCTCTACAGACTTAAATCGTTGTTACAGATATCCAAAACCGGAGAAGAATCAACCCTTTCGAGAGAACTTGCGCTTTTTATGGCATCATTTACACTCGGAATGTCGGCACTCATTGTTTTTGCCGGTACCTCTGCACCGATTTTCGGCATAAAAGTGGAAGTGGATTTCTACAACACCATGCATGTGCCACTCGGAATTATTTTGATGGCGATCAACGGTTTAAGTATCATCTTAAAGTGGAAGACCACTGATTCAAAGAAAATGAAAGCTGACCTGCTTCGCACAGGTGCAATCACTGCAGTGATTAGTGCCGCCGCCATCTTTATCGGTGGAGTTGACAAGGTTATGATGATACTACTTCTGGTCTCTTCCGTTTTTGCACTTGTTGTAAACGGCGAAGTGATGATCAGGATTATGAGAGGCGGGCAAAACAAACTTGGAGCTTACATCTCTCATATCGGTATGGCATTATTTATTCTTGGAGTTATCGGTTCTTCTGCTTTCAGCTCTGAACAGGAAATTGATCTTGAAAAAGGTAAAACCGCAAAAGTTCTCGGATACGATGTAACTTTTGTGGGACTTGAACCTTTCCAGGAGAATGGACATACAAAATACCATTGTAAACTTGATGTGAAGATGGGCTCAAGCAGTTCCATCGTTAAACCGATAATGTATGTTGCTGATTTCAATAACTCATTGATGAGGGAGCCCGACATGAACTACGGTCTGCTCTCAGATTTTTATGTAGCTCCTGTTGGATTCGATGATGGAATGCAAAACCCTGATGGTGACGCAATGACCATTTCGGAAGGAAAAGAGATTTCCGCATCCGGTGTCCAGATAAAATACAAAGAATTCATTAAACCTGATATGTCAGCGATGACTACAGATGCAGATTTCAGCATGGGTGTTAGAGCGATCATCACCAAGGATGGCAAGTCGGTTGAAAAAGACCTTCTCTATTCCAGAATTGGTGGCAAGATGCAGGCTGATCCCGTAATACTTGATGATTTTGGAGTTACCCTTACATTAAAAACGGTGAACCCCGGTGACAAAGTTGCTACAGTAATAGTAGCTGACAAAGATGGTAATACATCCAAATCAGCTCCAAAAGAAGTATTAACAATACATGCTTCAATTAAACCGATGATCAATCTGGTTTGGGCCGGTGTACTTGTAGCAGTTTTTGGATTTGTGATCTCTACATTCAGAAGATTAAGAGAAGCTCAAGTCTAAAACAGACCGTTATTTTTTCTCGAGGCTGCCGGATTAATTTTCGGCAGCCTTTTTTTTAAACCTGAAAGCACTCTTGGACTGTCAAAAAAGGTCAAAGAATTTTACGCAGGAAAGAGCATGAAAGAAAGATCGATAACAGCTGATGTTCTAAAGGGGCTTGCAGTTTTATTTATGATTCAGGTGCATATTATGGAGGTGTTTGCCGATCCTTCTATTTATAGCAGCATGATTGGGAAGATATCTCTCTTTTTGGGTGGACCACCGGCAGCTCCCGTTTTTATGACGGTGATGGGCTATTTTCTCGCAAGATCAAATAAAGAGTTTAAAACAATGCTGTTGCGCGGTGTAAAACTTTTGCTGGGAGGAATTGCCCTAAATATAGCCCTAAACTCCAATTTGCTTTATAAAATCGCCACGGGGCAATCAAGTGTAAATCCCCTGGATTTTATATTTGGGATAGATATCCTTGTACTTGCAGGCGCAACAACAATTGTAATTGCACTGTTAAAAAAACTTCTTGATGTCACTTTTGTTATCCCGATGATTTTGGCTTTGGTGATTTTTTATCTGACACCAATAATCAACTCAACAATTAATGACACATCAGGAAGTATAAGATATTTTATTTCAGTGTTTGGGGGTGACGCAAGCTGGTCATATTTCCCTTTGTTCCCATGGGCGGCATATCCACTTTTGGGGTATGGTGTATCTCTATTCATGAAGTCAGAAATGGCCGGGATTTTTGAGAAAAAACAGATCATATTTCCTCTTTTGGTGGTGTGGGGTGTTGGGGTCGTTTACACAATTGAGTTTGGAATAACCACTGCTGCAACATTAAAAAGTTATTACCATCACGGGTTGGAATACGGGTTATGGGCGGCAGGATTTACGGGAGGTTTTGCACTTCTGATCGATCAATTAGTCCATTATTCAAAGGAGAATGAATTCTTCAACTACTTTGCAATGATCGGTAGAAATGTAACCGTAGCTTATGTAGTTCAATGGGTAATTATCGGGAATATTGGTTCGGCTGTCTATCGAAGTGTAGGATTAAGAGATTCCTATGTAGCACTTGTTGCCGTGGTTTTGTTTACCTCTGCTGTGATAATGCTGTATGAAAACCGAATAAAATTGAAATTCTTGCATATTAAGAATATTTGACTATTTTACGGATGTGATTATGAATGTTCCCGTTCTTGTTTCTAACAGGTTTGGGTGGGAAGGAACTTTCATTCTGTAACAATCACTCTGCAGATTATATATGAAATCAATTAGTTTTATTGAAGTTTTATTAATATTATGCACCACAATTACGGTTGCGCAGAAATTTTCCCCGACGGGAACAGAAGCAGTCGTTCCTTGGACTACGAGTTATTACGCAGGATTGGGTGCCGGGAATATTCAATTTGTAGATTCACTTACAGGCATCAGCTCAAACAGACAAACCGGCAATTTCACCATAACTACCGATGGTGGTGCCACTTGGGCAGAGCGAGAAAAAACGGACATACTCCCCACATTCAATTCCATTTTTATCATTTCCAAAGACACCCTTGTAGCTGTCAGAGACAGTCAATACATTTTTCACAGTTATGACAGCGGGTTCAGCTGGCAATTAAAATATGAAATGGGAAGCAGTGAACACTTCTCAAACTGTCTCTTTTTTAACAAAAAATATGGTGTCATTTTTCCTGCTGAAGGTGGAATAAGGGTAAGCAGTGATCTAGGACTTAACTGGACCGACCTGCCATGGAACTTTGATCCGGTCAAAAAAAACGCAACCTGGTCTCGTGGTTACCTCTTCGTTTATGGGCAGACTTCACCGGGGGGAACCGGTATGGTGTTCTCGAAGGACAATGGTTTAACATGGTCAAAAATTAAAGTAAATCTTGCAAGTGTTGTTCGCTTTGAAAGAATTGACGGTGGTTATTTCGTTATTGATGGTGATCAAAAATTTTACAAAATTTCTGAAACAGGTGAAATTCTTGCCTCGGGTATCAGTCCTTACGAGAGGCATAATGTGGACTACTGTTATGTTAGTGACGATGAGATTTGGAGCCTGGATAACAAGGGCTGGGCGAGTTATGATGGTTGGCGATACCTTACACGGATGTCGTTCAAGGATACTGTTAAAATCAGTTACCGGTTGGATATATCTTCTGATCTGATGAATAAGTTGGTATCCACTACTTTCGACAAGCTTGTTCTTGGGACTACTTTATCGAATGCAACAGACGGTATTCTCACTTTTCACAAATTTAATGACAAGCGTATCAGGGTTGATTATCTGAAACTCCCCGGTTCTTATCAAGCAAAAAAACTGTTTTTTATAAACGACGCATTTGGATTTGTTGCAACTGCCTCAAGTGCTATCCTAAAAACAACAGATGGTGGGCTGAACTGGAGAAAAGTTACTACTCCGGCTATGTACCCTCAAATAACAAGTTTTGCTGCGTTGAATGAGAATGAATTTATTGCCGCGGGTTATGGTGGTACAGTGCTTGTGTCAACCGATGCTGGTGAAAATTGGACGCTCAAAGAAACGGGATTTCAGCGTGATATTGTTTCTATCTCCTATGGTAAATCAAAAAATATTTTTTTCTGCACTTCCGATACGCTCTATTCAACTGATTATGAGTGGCAACAAATCAGGAAAATACCGATGCTACTCCCCGAAGGAAATTATACAAATGTCCAGTTCTTTGATAGTTTGAATGGTTCTGCAAACTATATGAATGAATATTTTGCAAGTAACTTGATTAAAACCACAAATGGAGGGGAATCATGGTGGAGAACCGGCTATAACTACCGTTTATACACATATGATCAATCAACTTTTGGGATTTATTGGCGTTATAGCACCGGTTTTTCATGGTTTAACAACAACACTCAAAGTTGCATAATGTCTTTAAAAGGAAATATTACAGGGGCACACCAAAACAAAAGCGGGGTGGCTGTCGGGTATAATGACAGTGGTGCTGTATTGATAACTTTTGGAGATAAACACAACTGGTTTTTTGCCCGCCCCGGTGAGAAGGTAAAAATCCAGGATGTTTTTGCGGCAAATTACAGAGCAATTTTTCTTGCATCCACAGATGGCAGGATATTCAAATTCTCTCCTTCAAATCAGCCTGCAATTCCTTCATTTGTAATTAGACAATTGCCTCTGGATGGAACAACATTTGTCTCAAAAACCGTTGATCTTAAATGGACTGAACCTTACTCCCATACTCCCATAATCAACTATCAAATTCAAGTTGCTTTGGGTGATACCAATAATATTGTTGTTGACGATGCCTCGATCACCTCTCTAAAATACACTCTCAGTTCGACTGAAGATACATCAACCTATTTTTGGAGGGTAAGAGCCCGGAATATTGAGGGGTGGGGTGATTTTAATTCATGGTTCCGGTTCAGCACGACCAAAGAAGTGTTGTCATTCAACTCATACCAGACCAATTTAAATATCGAGCTTACCGCAGCAACCAGAATCCCCGATGGAAGAATTATTGTTGGTGGATACGAAGGCAGAATCAGTTTTGCTGATAATCCATCGGGAACATGGACTTCAGCAATCGAGAACACACCATACAAGATACAGAGGTTTTTCTATAATAAATATTCCTCTGTAATCTATGCTCTGACTTCTTATTATGAGTATCTATTCTCAACAAATAGCGGAAGAACATGGACTACAAAATCAGATCCGCTAAAAGGGAAAATGATCTATTCACTCGCTTTTACAAATGCACTCACAGGATATGCCGCGGGAAATCAAGGGACCATATTTAAAACAGTGGATGGAGGGAATACATGGGAGAATATATTGTATTCACCTGACACGGGTGACAACTATGATATCAAAACGATTGATTCAACAATAATTATCGCAGTTGGAAGGAAGGGGAGTTTTACGATCTCCACTGATGGAGGAAAAACCTTCACTCAAAAATCTCTTGGATTTTCTGAAACATTTAACCGGCTTGAGATTGACGAGGGCTTGCGAATTATAATCAGGAACAGTAATGGTGAAAAGCGTATTTCCTCGGATATCGGTAACACCTGGTATTATGAAAATCTCCCATTTAGAGGTGTTTTTAGCCATTTTGCAGATCTTGGGAATAATTCGGTAATGATTGACACGCTGGGTGGAATTTTTACTAAACCATTTAATTCGGGCGAATATTTTTATCAGCAATTACCGGGTAAGATCATTGGGAAAGGACTCGAATTAACTGATAGTGAGGTAATGATACCAACATTGGGGGGTAAACTGTTGATTGCCGGATTAACTTCTGCAAGTTCCAACTCACCCTGGCATTATGTCGCCAATTCAAACGCTGCAGGATTGAACCAATACATTTTTACCCAAAATAAATCTTTTATGGGGGTGGGAGAATCCGGCAGGGTAATTGTGTCAGACGAGGAAGGAAAGATATGGCGCACTCTTCCTTCCACAATCTTGAACAATTTATATGCCGTGGTCGAAAAACAGGATGGGGAAATTGTGATTGCGGGTGATTCAGGGATAGTACTCATTTTTAAAGATGAATTATTAATTGAAAAGGGTTCAGGAATTTCCATTGAAAAGAAGGCGGTATCGATCTCCTTCATTGATAAATATACCGGTTTTATCTCCTGTTCCGATGGTTCTCTCTATAGAACTTTCGACGCAGGAAGGAGCTGGAACGAACAAACCGAAACCGTCTCCTCCAACGGAAGTTTAAAAATTAAAAACCTGAAAGCAGGGAACAACAAACTTTACATCTATCTTGAATCGACCTTGGAGAATCCGGGAGCGATTAGATCTGAACTTAGAGAGTATGATGTAAGTCTTTCAAATTTCAGGACTGTTTATTCGAGTGAATCGACCTCATTGAGACCAATGATAATTGTACCGGGGAAGTTCTTCACTCTTCTCCAACAAGGAAACAAATTTGTGACCGGGCGAGGAACTCTTATGGACACCCTTGCTGAGTTTACCATTGATTCCCTCAATATTACCGGTTTTTTTACATCTAACGGAAAAACATTCTGGGTTGGTACCGAAGAAGGTGATCTAATCAGAGTGGATGAAACAGGTAAAGTTTTAATAAACTACCCGGGATTTTCTCTCGGCGGGATAAGATCGATCCTCTTCTCACCTGAGGGAAGGGGAATTATTGTCTCGGATGCAGGAAATATTTATTACGGGTCATCTGAGTATGAAGTGCTTCCACCGGATATCCCTGTGGTGCTGCCGAAGGAGTATTTATTATATCAGAATTATCCAAATCCCTTTAATTCTTCAACGATGATATCATTTCAAATCTCTGCCACCGACTATTACCTGCTTGAAATATATAGCAGTACCGGAGAGAGAGTTGAAACTCTTTATAATGGTTCTCTTGAGCCGGGACAATATTCGGTTAATTATGAAGCAAAAGCACTTGCCAGTGGTTTGTATTTCTACCGGTTAAGTGGACACGGCGCGACCTTCACAAAAAAGATGATTCATCTAAAGTAGGGGGATAAAATGAAATATCTAATATTTTTTATATCAGTTTTTATTTCAATCAGCAGACCTCAATTGGTTTCACAACTTCAATTTAGTGAGATTGAAGCTTTTATTGATATCGATTTTATTAATGAATTTCATGGATTTGTTGTAGCCAATACGGGTGTGGTTTACAGAACAACGACGCTGGGACAATCATGGGAAGAGATTGTTATCCCCGGCAACAAAGGAGTAAAGGCTGTTACATGTGGTTCGGACGGTATGGTATTTATTTCCGGAAACGATGGTATGGTAAAAAGGACTGTGGATGGGGGTGTAACATGGTTGGATGTTTCAGTTACAGAAATACCGGATGCAGAATTTACATTTGTGAAGAGAGTCTCGAGCAACAGCCTTGTTGTTGCCGGTAAGAAGGGGCACTTGGCACGGAGTGATGATAACGGAGCCCATTGGAGAGTCTCTCAACTTGGTAAAGAAAATATTAATAATGTGGTATTTACTGATTACCTAAGAGGATGGGCTTTGATGGACGAAGGTGTTGTTGCCAGAACAACGGATGGAGGAATCACATGGTCACCATTTCATGTGGAAACACAGGGGAAAGATGTGAAAGGAATCATGGAATATGGTAACTTGCTGATGGTTGTAGGTGACGGGGGGCTGTTAACAACTTCAACTGATTGGGGAATGACATGGAGTATTCCTTACACAACATGGATACCACCTGATTTAGTTGAAGCAAAACAAATTGAACAAAATGTCCTGCTGACAATGGACACATCAGGTTATATGAGAACTTATATTCTCGAAGCTAATGGAATCTATGGATCGTCAATTAACACTGCCCAAAAGCCTAAAAAGAGATACTTTGGTTTTTGGACAAAGGAAAGATATCTCTATACAGCGACTGACGGCCCAAATGTTTTTCTTTCAAATAACATGGGCGAAACTTTTTCAGCTTCAACTGCTTCTTTTGGAGGCATGCAATTTAACTCCCTGCAAGTCATTTCTAAAAACGATTATATTGCTGCTGCCAACTCTCCTGTTATAAATGGAAATTCTAACGGTTATATTGCCAGATCCACTAATGGTGGCAAAGTGTGGAAATATACCTTCGATGGAGGCTGGGTCAACGGAGAATATTACATCTCAAAAGGGAAAGGCTTCAGAGTAACTGATAAAACCGAGGATTATACTGCTAATTCGGGAGTATCATGGATCCGTCTGGTCACAAATTATGAAGGTGTCATGATAAGTTCACAATCATTTAATGACGAACTCGGTTATTTTATTGTGACTGATACCCTTACAAAACCGCGAAATAAATCTTACAGCACTATTTACAAGCGAACCGGTATCACAAAATCGATTCTCCAAAAGCTGAATGGAACAAGGTTGACTCACCTTAATTTTATTAACACCTTAAATGGTTGGGTACTTCGTGACAGTATGCAATTTAATATCACAACAAATGGTGGTGCAAATTGGCGATTTACTCCGGTTGTTACACCCCTCATTTCTTCCTGCTTGAGGTTTGGAAACAGTTCAGGGCTACTTACCACCCGCTCCGGACGGATCATGAAAACCATGGACAATACCGAGACATGGAGTTTGCTGTTTAAAGATACAACACTCAGGTTTAATTTTGTTGATGCCATTGACTCAAACCGCCTTATAGTGGTTGGCGATTCCGGAGTAATCTACACTTCGGCAAATGGAGGATCATCCTGGACTTTGTTGAACACCAGAATGGAAGTTAATTTTAGTCATGTGAAAATGATCGATTCAAACGAATTTATTGTAACCTCTACAAAAGGCGGGATTTACAAAGGTTTCCTTAATGACCCATGGTTCCAAGCCGGGGGTCAGGCTAATCAGGTACTTCCCGAAAATCAGATTATCGGGAATTTCCCCAATCCCTTTAATAATAGCACTGTTATAGAATTCTTTTCGTCTGAACGAAAGGATGTGATATTAACTGTTTATGATATTACAGGGAGGCAGGTATTATACGATGTTATAAACGCCAACCACGGGAATAACAGATACTGTTTTAATTCCGGTAATCTGAATAGTGGCGTCTATTTATATATTTTGGAATTTGGCGGAAAGAGGGAATATTCGAAGATGATACTTTTGAAATAGGAGATACAGAACTTCGGAACCTCAGAGATTCAGAGTTTCTGAGGTTCTTGAGTTCTACTTCCGAAACACCATTGGAACCTGAAAAATATTTAATTGTGGTTATCTATTGATTGAATAATCATCTACATCCCCACCATCACAAAAGCACCCCAATAGTAGGGTTGTGGGTATTTCTTCATTATTGTAAGTTGGGCATCTCTCAGAGACTGGTGCTTGTTCATTGTAGGTGAGTAATTCTTTATAAATTCTATCATCAGGTCACGGGTTGCGGTGTCATCCACTTTCCAGAGGCTCATCAGCACCGATTTCGCCCCTGCGCCAAAAAATCCTCTCTGAAGCCCAAATACTCCTTCTCCATTGTCAACTTCACCTAATCCTGTCTCACAAGCCGAGAGGATCACAAGATCGGTGCCAAGGAGGTTCAACTGTGATGCTTCATATGCCGTTAATATTCCGTTCTCCTTGAAGTTATCTTTCTGTGTTTCATCTGAGTTCAGGAATGTCTCTGCTCCTGTCAGGAAGAGTCCGCTCCTCAAGAGAGGGTTCTCGACAGCTTTCTTAGTCTCCGTTCCCATGAAGTAATTTTCTGTAAAGTCGGTCTTCGGTGAAGGTGCGAAGAATCCGTGTGTCGAGATCGAGAGCAGTCCCGGAGCTGAAACGCTTTTTATCTTGGATTCCGTTGCATCATTGAACAGCCAGGAGCTCACTTCCCATCCCTTCTTTTTCAGGAGATCGCTTGTTACGGTCACTTCATCCTTTGTGCCGGGGAGAAGGACGATATTGTACTGTTTTATCTTTGAAGTGTTTACATAGACATCACGGCTCGTCTCGGTTCCTTCCTCTATCCCCATAATTGCGGTTAGACTGTCAAGCGAGAGGTCATAGTTGGGGAAACCGGCAAGTACCGCCGTCTTGTTAGGGGTTGTTCCCTTTTTACCGCGAGCGATCTCATTGGCACTGGAGACATAGACAATATCATACTCTTCGATCAGGTATTTCCCCGTTGCCGGATTGCGCAGAGTATTGAAGTTTACCTTGTAGAATTCACCATCGAGGCTGAAGTAGACCCTCTTGATTCCCTTAAGATGAGATGCCATTGGGGCAAAGAGTTCAGTATAAAAATCCAATTCCTCCCTGTCTCCGAGTATGATAACATTATCGTCCTCCTGTTCATCATTTGAAGCAACCGCAAACTTGTTTCTGTTCAGCTCGTTCAGTTTGGGAATGATGAGCGTGTCGATCCTGTTCCCGTCCTTTAACTCGAAATATAAAGGTTCCTCCGAATCACTCCTGGTGATGAAAACCCCGTACCTGGTTGTGTCTGTCCACCTTTTGTCATAAAGTCTGTACTTTACCAGATCAACAACCGCCTCGCCTGGTTTCAGGTTCTTTCGGACATCCTCCCATTTGAAGTCAGGGATCATTACAAAATCCTCGAAGGTGGATGACATGCGGGAGAGTTCCTTTTCCAGTGAATTCGCAAGTTCTTCAAGGGAGTCCAGATCAAATCCGGAGTTCTTCCTCTGCTCGATCGATTTTGAATAAAGGTTGTTGATCACCTGTCTGGTGGAAAGCCATTGATCATAACCTGTCTTCAGTATTTCATCATTTGACGACAGTATAAAAGTTCTGGTATTGACCGAAGAATTTAATAATAAACCTTTTCTGAACATAAGGGTGTTTAGAATGGTTATTTTTTCGTGTTCGGGAATAAATGATAATGTTGACAGGAGTATTTCATAATTATGGTCAAATCTTTTTGAGAACATTGCCCTGTCAGATTCGCTAAGAACTGTAAATGTGGTTTTAAGATTATTTTTGATTACGGCAAGTGCTTCTTGCAATGGAAAGTACGCCTCTTTGTATTTATTTGTGGAGATGTAAAGTGATGCAAGATTATTTAAAGTTTCCGCGAGATAAAGATTTTTACTCCCCGGCACTTTTCTAAAGATATCCAAGGATTCTTGATACATTTGCTCGGCTTTTAAGTAGATCCCCATGGAGGCATAAAGTGTCGCAAGATTATTAAGACTCAAAGCATACTCGGGTTGATCGCCACCGTGTATTTTTTTTGTAATCGCCATGGATTCTGTCAATATCGGCTCAGCTTTTGAATAATAACCAAGTGATTCATACAACACAGCAAGATTATTTAGACTTTTTGCATAGTCCGAATGATAAGTGCCAAGTGACTTTTTGTAGATCGCGAGAGATGTCTGATACATCTGCTCAGCATTTGAACTATTTCCCATCAAACGATATAGACCTGCGAGATTTTCAATGCTGGTCGCGTATTTAGGATGATCCGTACCGAATACTTTTCCA
Source organism: uncultured Ignavibacteriaceae bacterium (assembly GCA_964531325.1). Taxonomy (GTDB): domain Bacteria; phylum Bacteroidota; class Ignavibacteria; order Ignavibacteriales; family Ignavibacteriaceae; genus UTCHB3. Next base: position 31,243 of record CAZHCW010000007.1, read on the forward strand.
AAAATTTCCATCGATTCAGAGTACATTCTCTCAGCTTTTTCATAGTCGCCCATAAACCGGTACAATCCTGCGAGATTATTTAGACTTAACGCGTAATCGGGATGATTCGCCCCAACTGCTTTTTTGTTAACCTTTAGTGCTTCCAAGAAAATTGGCTCTGCTTGAGAGAAGTCCCCCATAGATTGGTACAATATGGCGAGTCCATTTAGGATTGCCGAATAATTTGTATTATCCTGACCCCATATAACTACAGAAACAACAAGTGCTTCCTTATAGAGTGCCTCTGCTTTTGGATAATCTCCCATGGCTCTGTACACCTGAGCAAGTCCATTAAGGATTGAAGAATAATTAGCGTTGTAGATACCGTGCACTTTTTTCCAAAGATTTAATGCCTCAACATAATTTGCCTCTGCTCTGGAATAATTTCCCATAGTGACATATAAAAGTGCAAGATTTCCAAGGGTTGTAATATAGTCAGCATTTTCAACCCCCTTAATATTTTTTAAAACATTAAGGGACTCTTCATACATCTTCTCGGACAATGAATAATTTCCTAAATCCAGATACAAATTTCCCAGATCACTGCATAACAATGAAAAGGGTTCAGATTGACCCCCTCTATATTTGATTTTGGCATTTTCAAGACAGTTCAAAGCTTCAGAATATTTGTTCTGGGAAACATATCCTTTGGCTGCAATAACATTAGCATAAATATAATATGTTTCAAATTTACCATACTTCTCATATTCTATGATAGCCTTTTCTGCGTACAAGATTTGACTATTAATATCTCCTGAGTGAAAAGCTTCAAAAGCCAAATCGATGTAATCATCAGCCGACTGAGAACTGATGGTAGTTGTGAAAAATATTATGAGTAGAAATGCAAATTTCAGTTTCATTTTGCTCTCTTTCATTTATTTCTCTGAATTTCAATCTTTTATCATTTTGTAAGCTAATAATTATTTCTTTTTTCTAATCAAAACTGTAAAAGTAGAAATCATCTCATCAGCGGGAGCAGTAATGCCCGACCTGTCAAGAATATTATCATCCATTTTAATTATGTCTTCGAGGATAGAGGGTTTCCCTTTTTTTGTACCTGGATCACTGCCTCGCTCCTTCATGAAAGCGTACCTTAGATCAATCGGGGTACTCGAGGCGATCACCTTAATCGTTGAAGAAGAAATGGGAATATCCGTCAGATTGGGAAATCTATAAATGAAGTTGGGGATTATAAACTCATCACCGGCATCAATAAAATAGTTTGCGGGGTCTTCATTTAGCTTCATAAATGGGACAAAAAGGTCAAGGGTAGCATTATCATTAATATGAATAATGTTGAAATAAGCTTTGTAGATTCCCTCATTTTTTATTCTAAACAGAAAATAGTCGTCTTTTTTTACAGTTAATACCCCGTTTTGGAAGATATCTTCGAGCTTAAGAGTGTCAGTTATTTTTTTTGTTTTCTTGTCAAATTTCACAGGGATCAGCTCCAATATCAACCGGATATCTTCATTTCTAATGTCGAGGTTTTCAAACATCCTGGCTCGAGTGAATTCTATGATACCTCTTTTAAGTTTTTTGAAATCTTTCTCTGAATCACAGATTATGGCCCCATTATCATTATCGATCACCCTGACATGACCTTCATTGGTAACTTTTATTATTCGAAGATCACTATCCCCATGATTGTTCGTAACTTTTATTGATTTGAATCTTGCAATTTCTTCAGTAAGGCGAGTGCGTAAAGAGTCCGTAATGTCGTCGTTGATCGAAACAGAAATATCAGTAAGGGCAATCGCGGTGGAAGCGACAAAACACCAATAGCTCTCGGGTAGGAAGTCCTCCGCCATGTTACCGCAAACGGCGATAGCTGAAAGAGGTGTAGAAGAGGATATTACTCCGTAGAATATGGGTTTTACTAAAGAGTTATTATGAGTTCCAGCCGGGTAGAAAGCCACCTCTGAGTTTACTGTGATACCGGCGATTGTTCCTCCTGATATTTTGACCTCTTTTTTTATCAGGTCATATTCACTTATCGTGTAGTACTCAGGAGCCGGTACCAGTTCCGAATTGAAGACCACCAGATCGAGACCGTCACCTTCAGCAACAGGGAATTGAAATCGTGCTATAGCGCGCATTATTGAATTAATCTCTGCAAAAAGAGAGCGGTATGTAGTTTCTTTCGAGGATATATTTGAGAGAACTTTGCTAAATGCATAGGAGAGTGATCCCATTCCATTATATTCAAAATTTTTCTCATCGGCTCTTGACCCGGAGAAAACAATCATTGGAGCAAAATTCTCTGATCCTTGGGAAATCAGAGATTCTTTAAAAGTAATATCATCTTTCCCGGTAACAACGGGAAATTCTCCCTCGTTGGTAAGCACATTTGAGATACCCCTTGAAGGTCTTTGATCCCCGCGTGTTCCTGATCCTGAGTAGCAGGCATCCAGCAGGACAAGCACCTGACCTGATTTCCCTGCTTTAAGCCTGACCCCGTCAAGATACTTTCCCAGTTCGTCATCCCTGAGATGCTCTTCACCCTTATATGTGTCAGAGAGGTAGGCTTCGGCCCCATAACAACAAATACTCTCATCGATACCGTCAGGCTCGTCGCCGTTATCATCAGGAATTCCCTGACCATGCGAAGCGAAATGAATTACTATAATATCCCCTGGTTTTGAGTCATTTTTTAATTTTTTCAATTCATCGAGGATTTTGAGCCGGGTGGCTTGTTCGTTTTTAAGTATTCTGAAATCTGTGAAACCCTGGGTTTCAAGTGCGGATTTAATCAATTGGATATCATTTTCGGAAGATATCGGTCTCAAGTGTTCGTATTTGCCGATAGCAATTATCAGGCAGCGTTTATTTGACTGAGATTGTGGTATTAGGGCGGTATTATAAATTAGTAAGATAAAAACGATTAAGTTTAGATGACGAAACTTCATTGCGTTGCCTCAAATATTCTATTAAATGTCAATACTTATATATTTTATTTGGAAAGATTGTTCCGTTGATGGATTCAAAAGGTTGATATTACAAGATTTATTTCCCGAGCTTTGCTGTAACACTTTAGCGAATCAGGATTTTAGAGCAAGTAATCAAATCGCATAACAGTTTCATGGAAAACAACCGGTGTGCAAAGTTTTATTTTAATCACTAACCATAAAAATAATAAATATTAAACTTCTAAGCCCTATTCCGAAAAGAATTCTCCTGATTGGAAGTTGTCGAGAGCCATTTTGGCAGCGACCTGCTCGGCTGATTTTTTGTTTCTGCCTGTGCCTTCTCCAAGGACATGCAAACCGGCTGACACTCTTACGGTGAAAATTCTTTCGTGTTCGGGGCCTGTTTCGTCCACTACATAATACCGGGGCAGTTCCACTTTTTTCTTCTGGATCAGTTCAAGAAGCTGGCTTTTGTAGTTTTCATCGGTGACATGTACACCTTTGGTGAGACCCGGTTCGAGGATATATTTATGAATAAAATCCTTGGTTACGGCAAATCCATATTCGGTGTAAACCACACCAATTAAAGCCTCAAGAGCATCAGCAAGAATCGATTTTATTCCTACCGATTTACCGCTTACAAGATCTTCCTGAATAAATAGAAATTGATAAAGATTTATTCCCTGTGCCACTTCAAAAAGATTGTTTTTGTTCACAAGGTTCGATCTCATTTTGGTGAGGACTCCTTCGTTGGTTTTTGGAAACATTTCGAAGAGAGTTTCGGCTGTAATCATTCCGAGTACTGCATCACCAAGAAATTCGAGTCTCTCGTTTGAGACTTTAAATTTACCCTGGTCGAGAGCAGAGCGGTGGGTAAGGGCTTCGATGAATCTGTCGGGATTAGTAATCTTTTTCCCGATAAGTTCTTCAAGTTTTTTAAAGTCTTTTCTTTTGAGCAGTTTTTTCTGCTCAAGTCTTCTAAAATAATCGCGAACAAAGCCAAACAAAACTACACCTCTATTTTCTTAAAGAGGAGAGAAGCGTTATGCCCGCCAAACCCGAAGGTGTTGCTGATGGCATAATCAACTTTACGCTTAATTGCGACTTTTGGCGTATAAAAGAGATCACACTCGGGATCGGGTGTATCAAGATTGATGGTAGGGGGGATAATGTCATTTTTTACTGCAAGAATAGTAGCCACAGCTTCAATTGCACCGGCAGCACCAAGAAGATGACCGGTCATCGATTTAACTGAAGAGATGGCAAGTTCGTATGCATGTTTACCAAAAACTGTTTTAATTGCCTTGGTTTCAGTTTTGTCGTTTAATGGAGTTGAAGTTCCATGAGCATTGATGTAATCAATTTGGTTCAGGTCAATTCCTGCATCACGAATACATTCTTTCATAGCTCTAACGGCACCGTCTCCATCAGGGTCTGGGGCAGTCATGTGGAACGCATCGCCGGTGAGACCAATACCACAAATCTCTGCGTAGATTTTTGCACCCCGTTTTACAGCGTGTTCATATTCTTCGAGAATAAGGGCACCGGAACCTTCACCAAGTACAAATCCGTTTCTGTCTTTATCAAACGGGCGGCTTGCTTCCTTAAATCTGTCGTTCCATGTTGAGATTGCACGCATGGCACCAAAACCACCAATTCCCAGCTCAGTAGCTGCTGCTTCAGCACCTCCACAGATCATCGCATCGGCAGTGCCGCGTTGAATCAACATAAAAGCATCTGCGATGGCATGTGAAGAAGTTGCGCAGGCGGAAGTGGTTGAGTAATTGGGACCTTTGAGTCCAAACTTAATGGAGATATGTCCCCCGGCGATATCTGCTATCATCATCGTTACGAAGAAGGGGGAAATTTTCTTTGGGGAATTATCGTTATAATAGATTAGAAACTGGTTCTCGAGAGATTTGAGCCCGCCGATGCCACTCCCAAAAATAACGCCGAATCTGTCGGGGTCGTAAGAACCTGTGGCAAAACCTGCATCTTCCATAGCTTGAGTTGCTGATGCCAGAGCATAAACTGAGAAATTGTCGATCCTTTTTAGGTTTTTAAAATCGACATAGAGTTCAGGTTTAAAGTCCTTAACTTCGGCAGCAAATTTAGTGTCGAAATTAGTAGTGTCAAATTTTGTAATGAGCTCGACACCGTTTTTTCCCGTGAGGAGTCCACTCCAATATTCTTGAAGATTGTTTCCGATGGGGGTTACCGCACCAAGCCCGGTAACAACTACCCGTCTGTTATTCATGGGTTAGAACCTGGGGAAAAGGTAAAGCCGGGTTGGGAGTTATTGATAACGACCTTCACCCGGCAAATAAAATTACTTTTTGCTTGTTTCTTCTTTGATGAAGGCAAGAGCTGCGCCAACAGTATCAAGTTTTTCAACCTGATCTTCCGGTGCTGAGATACCAAATTCTGTCTCGAAAGCCATGAAAAGTTCCATAAGATCGAGTGAATCTGCCTGAAGATCGTTTCTGAAGCTTGCTTCAGGGGTAATCTGTGATTCTTCTACACCAAGTTTATCTTGAACAATTTGATTGAATTTTGATTCAATGTCCATTATTTACTCCTATTTGTTAAGTTAATAATAAAAAATTTACATCGTCATTCCGCCATCGACGGCAATAACCTGACCGGTTATATAGTCAGCGGCAGGTGAAAGGAGAAAAGCGACAGTTTTTGCCACATGAGAAGATTCACCAAGAGCTTTTAGCGGTATGTGATTTAATAATTCCTGTTTTATCTCGTCTTTGAGCTTAGCAGTCATGTCAGTTTGGATAAAACCGGGAGCCACAGCGTTGCAGGTTATATTCCTTGACGCAACTTCTTTGGCTATCGATTTTGTAAAACCTATCATCCCGGCTTTGCTGGCGGCATAGTTTGCCTGCCCTGCGTTTCCGGTGATACCCACAACCGAAGAGATGTTCACGATTCTTCCAAATCTTTGTGACATCATCGGTTTTATTACAGCTTTAGTATAATTAAAAACACTTTTAAGATTTGCGTCGAGCACATCGGTAAAATCGATTTCTTTCATCATCATGAGAAATTTATCGCGAGTGATCCCGGCGTTGTTGACGAGGAAGTCGCACCCGCCGAGGTTTTGAAGTGTAAAATCGACGGCTTTTTGAGCATCATCAAAACTTGCGGCATCCGCTTTAAAACCGAGCACTTTTCTGCCAAGGGCAGCTTGCTCAGTTTCAATAACTTTTGCAGCTTCGTCAGAAGACTGGTAAGTAAAAACAACAGAACAGCCCAAGGCTGCCAGTTCTTCAACTATCGATTTTCCTATGCCGCGGGAGCCTCCCGTTACAATAGCTCTCTTATCTTTTAAATCTGTCATATTCAATCTGAAAATATATCAAATATTAGTTAATAATGAATATAAGGCTACAAATATTTTTCAATATCTGCAAATTTATCGATCCCTGAGGTAACAACCGCAGGATTTATTCGTTTTACCAATCCTTGCAGAACACGACCGGGGCCCACCTCCACAAATTCGTCAAATCCATCTGCAATCATATTCCTGATGGTGTCTTCCCACATCACGGGGGCGGTCACTTGTAAAAAGAGATTTTGTTTAATTTCTTCTTTCTCTTTTTCAGGTTTCCCTGTCACATTTGCATAAACGGGGAATTTAGCATCATAAAAATTGACTGAATCGAGTTTTAATTTGAGTTGGTCTTTTGCCGACTGCATCAATGGGGAGTGGAATGCTCCTGAGACAACAAGTTGTGAAACGAGGCGAGCCTTTGCGGCTTTTGCAAGTTCCATTCCCCTAAGCACACCGGCAACACTACCAGAGATAACGATCTGACCCGGAGAATTAAAATTTGCGCACTGCACAATTCCTTCTGCAGATGCTTCGGCACAAATGTTTTCAAGAGTTTCTCTGTCGAGTCCAATCACAGCAGCCATTGTTCCGGGGAAATCGGTTCCTGCCTGTTGCATTGCCTGTCCTCTATATCTGACAAGCTGAACCGCATCGTAATACTGAATTGCGCCACAGGCTACGAGAGCTGAATATTCACCGAGTGAATGTCCCGCTGCTCCTTCAAAATCGAGTCTTCTAAGAAGAGATGCCAGCACCACGCTATGAACAAAAATGGCAGGTTGGGTATATTCAGTTTGTTTAAGTTCTTCTTCGGGACCGTTAAACATAATATGAGAGAGGGGAACGCCAAGAGCAGCGTCGGCTGTTTTGATCATTTCCTTTGCTTCAACTGAATTTTCGTAGAGATCGCTTGCCATCCCTACATACTGCGAGCCCTGTCCGGGGAAAAGAAGCGCTCTTTTTGCCATATTAGTCGATACCCCATGTTAAATAGATGGCACCCCATGTAAATCCTGCACCAAAAGCGGAAAGAATAAGGTTGTCACCTTTTTTCACTTTTCCCTCTCTGTAATATTCAGCGAGACAGGTGGGAATCGTTCCCGAGGTGGTATTTCCATATTTATGGATATTGATCATAACCTTATCCATGCCGATCCCCATTCGTTTTGCGGTGGAGTCGATAATGCGCAGATTTGCCTGATGAGGTACAAGCCAGGCGATATCATCCGGCTTAAGATTGTTTTTTTCAACAACTTCAGCAGAAACTTCAGCCATCCCAAGCACAGCTCTTTTGTAAACGGCTTTACCCTCCTGATAGAGGTAGTGCATTTTCTTATCGATAGTCTCATGCGTGGGAGGGTTTAGACTTCCACCTCCTTTCATATTCAAAACCTCTGCACCGGTTCCATCAATATGTAGAATGGAATCTTTTATGCCTAATGTTTTGTCTTCGGTAGCTTCCAATAATATAGCACCGGCGGCATCACCAAAGAGGATACAGTTGTTCCTGTCTGAATAGTCAACAATCGAACTCATTTTATCAGCACCGATGACAACAACTTTTTTGAATGCGCCTGAAGAAATAAAACTTGCGCCTGTTTGAACTGCAAAAAGGAAGCCTGAGCAGGCAGCGGAGAGGTCGAATCCCCAGGCATTTGAAGCGCCAATTCTCTCCTGAACAAGGCAGGCAGTGGCGGGAAAGAGCATATCAGGGGTAACGGTTGCTATAATAATAACATCAATATCGTTTGGATCAAGTCCGGTAGTGTCGATAAGATCTTTTAAGGCACCATAAGCCAAATCGCTTGTAGCACCATTTTTTAAAATTCTTCTCTCTTTGATTCCTGTTCTTGAAACAATCCATTCATCATTAGTATCGAGATAACTTGAAAAGTAGTCATTATCGAGAATATCATCGGGGACATACATTCCCACGCCGGTAATAACGGCGTTGTATTTGGAGTTGTTGATCATTCGGGATTTCCTTCGTTGTGGTCAATATTACGGCTGGCAATTGCCCCGGCAAGTTTGGTTAACAACTCTTTCCGGTGTGCTTCTGCGGCTTTAAGTACCATGTTCTTAATAGCGAGGGGTGAGCTTGATCCGTGTCCAATAATAGTAATTCCATCAACACCGAGAAGCGGAACACCGCCGTAATTTTCATAGTTAAGTTTTGAAAAGATCGCTTTTAACGAGCTTTTGAACAACCCAACCTTGATTTTCTTGAAGATACTTTCATCAGCATATTCCTTTATCAGGTGTTTAAGCAGATAATTTACACCTTCAGCAAATTTTAGAACGATGTTACCCGTGAAACCATCACAAACTGTAACATCCACATTCCCTTTCAGGATATCTTTCCCTTCAACATTACCGAGGAAATTTAGACCCAGAGGTTTTATCATTTCGCGGGCTTTTTTCGAGACTTCATTTCCCTTCGATTCTTCTTCACCGACGCTTAAAACGCCCACTCTGGGATTTTTAATATTCAGCATTTCTTCGGCATAAATAGAACCAAGCACCGCATATTCAGCGAGATGATGGGCTTTTGAATCAACACTTGCCCCTGCATCGAAGATGGTACAATAGCCACCGACACACGGCATGAGAGTTCCAATGGTAGGTCTGTCAACCCCTTTGATTTTTCGAAATATTAATACAGAGAAGGTCATAACAGCACCGGTGTTACCTGCGCTTACAAAAGCATCGGCATTTCCATTTTTTACAAATCGTAAACCTACGGCGAGTGATGAATCCTGTTTTTCTTTGTATGCCTGAACTGGAGGATCGCTCATGGTAACAACCTGTGAAGCATCAACTATACGGCTTATGTCGAATGAAAGGTTGTTCTCTTTCATCACCGATATAATCTTTGCCTTGTCGCCCGCGAGCCACACTTCAAGATTTTTATCGTCAGATTCAGCCGAAATAGCGCCTTTAATTTCGTTTAAGGGCGCAAAATCCCCACCCATTGCATCGAGCAAAACTCTACACTTGCCGGAGCTGTTTCCGGAGCTCTGCATTAAATGGACCGGTTACATTATTTCTTGGGCAGAAACATCGATCTTCCGGCATAATAACCGCAAGAAGGGCAAGCATTGTGGTTTAATTTAACTTCGCCACAATTTGGGCACGAACCAACTGAAGGAGCAACAGCTTTATAGTGTGTTCTTCTTTTGTCTCTTCTGGTTCTCGACATCTTTCTTTTAGGATTTGGCATCTCTAAGTTCCATCAAATATGGTTAATAATTATTCGTCATTTTCAAGTTCATCACGCAGTTTTTTAAGATCACCCCAGAGCGGATTAAAATCATCGTTGGAGCATCCACAGCTAACCTCGTTGAGGTCGGCACCACATTTTGGGCAAAGCCCTTTACATTCTTCCTTACACAATATCTTAAATGGGATATCCAGATAAGCATAATCGTAAATTTCTGTTGAAATGTCAATTTTATCTGCCTCACGGGAGAGGTAATTGACATCGGGATCATCAGTTTCTCTGCTCTCTTCATCAAAGAGATAGAGCAATGTAAAGTTGATATCCCGTTGAGAATTGAATTCAGTGATACACCTGTCGCACTCAAACAGAGCGTTTACCTGCAAATTTACACTTACAAGCAGCTGATGATGCGACTTCTCAAGAGTGACATTTAGTTTGAAATTACCGTAAAAAGGGGCTTCCAGACCCAATTCTTCGACCTTACCCGTGAACTCAAGTTCATTGGTTCCTAATTCCAAACCCGAAATCTTAATTTTCAATTCAAATAGTCCAAAAAATCGAACTACAAATATACAAATCAGGTGGGTTTATTACAAATTTAAATCGGGGGGAGAACTTTAGAACTTTAGAACCTTAGAACTTCGGTGACTTGAGAAAATTTAGTGAGGACGCAGATACACGCAGATGAGACGGAGTTACGCGGAGTAAACCATTTCCATCGAAGATGGATTGATATTCGTAGCATCGCCAGCCACAGAAACCAACAAGAGGGCGGTTTTAACCCCGGGATTGGTGTTTACGACAATTCAATCCTTTTACCGAAGGGTTTCCTCGGGTTACAAGGTCGTTCATATAAGATTCTACTACGATGAACCATTTCTTTTGGGATTAGGGGAAGATTCTCAATCCTTTTCCGAAGGAATTTCTTCGTGTTAAGCAAGGTCTTTCATCAAACATTTGTCAGGAAACTATGATCAAAATAAAACTTTTAATCTCAATCCTTTTTGTTCCCTGGTGGTAAGTCCAAAGAGCTTTGCAAGGTCGGTAGTGTTAATTTGAAATAGTTAGTAATAGTATTGCTTATAAAGCCTTAAAACATCTCAATCCTTTAACCGGAGGTTTGCAAGGTCGGATGTTGTGGTATTACACAATTTTGAATGAATCGACAATTACAAAATGGTATCAATCCTTTTTGCCGAATGTATTTCTTCGGGGGATTCAAGGTCGTTAGCTTTGTTTTTATTGCTATTTGTAATAATTACGCCCATTGGGTTGTCTCAATCCTTTTGTAGTTGAGGAATGATAACATTCCTCACAATCAAGGTATCAAAGAACCAAATTCATATTCAAAAGTTAAACATTCAATCTGAGATAACAAAAAATAGTTAAAATTAATCATTTTTGTTTTCTTCTTCTACCCTGCCATCGCTTACTGTGTATCTCCCCATTCCAAAGACGGTATGTTTTCCGATTCCCAACAGTGAACCTGTATGGATATATTGTAGCAGCGAATCAGGGACATTAGAGATATTTATATTTCCAACAAAACCTCCCATTTTCATTTTTGTTTTTTGTCTGTTGGAATATCTGTTCCAATCGTAAAATCTCAGATTATTTTCAACGACCTCAATTTTATCATACCCCTCAACACTTTGTAACTCGTTTGAGCCACCACAGTAGAAGTAAGAAATCATTCGGCATCTTCTGATGATGTTTTTTATCAAAAGTGCGGGTGTGATATTCATTTTATTCATTACAACTTTTCCATCAGTTTGTAACCTTACCGGAGTAAGGAAATCCAATCTTAAATATGAAGTGTTGGAAGTGGATGGAATTGTAAACATATCATCAGATGTAATCCTATTTCCGGTTGATTCTATTTTCCCAACCGAGGAAGAGAAGACCAATCCCCTTTGGTTTGTGATTGAAACGGACTCCACTCTTTGAAGCGATACTTTTTGTCGGTTTACGCCCAATCCCCCATCCCCGAGTTTAATAAAAGTGTGGATAAAATAGGGCAGATATTCTGAAGCTGTGCCAAAGAGGGAAAGTTGAACTTCAAAATGGGAGCCTGCCTTATATTCGTTGTCGGTATCCAATGGAGGATGAATTACAAACGGGTGGGGTATCTTCGCCACACCTTTTAGGAAAGGTATAGAATGTTCTTTTATTTCAGTTTCAAAATATTTAAAATAGAGACAATGATCTTTCAGGAGGCAGTCAGAGCAATCAGGTTCCTTGGTGACACATACTGTATGTCTGAAAGCCCAGCCAAAAGCACCACGGAACACCGAACCCTTATACCCGGGAAGTGAGATATCTTCTTCAGCTTTCAGAATAAAGGCGAATTTCTTTAAATAAATATTTTCAATCAAAAAAAACTCTCAATTTAATTGTATTCTTTTGGTGGATTCCGAAATTTAAATTAATTTCCACTAAAAGATTACCACTACTTTTAGAAAAATACGAAGAATTCAATTTGTAATTGTAAAGATTTATCCAACTTAGAAAACTTTTTATGAATCCGGAAGAAAAAACAATTTTATTGGGTGCTTTATTTCATGATATCGGAAAGTTTTCTCAGTGTTGTTCAGTTTCAATGAAAAAGAGCCATCCTGATGCGGGGGCTGAGCTTCTTGTAAATCTGAAGTTGCAACTTCTCCCTCTTCTTGATGGAAACGAAATATATTTTAAGAAACTTTGCGACATTGTGATGGATCATCACACTCCTCAAAGTGTGATCCATTTAGCCGATAAAATTTCTGCGAATGTTGGAACGGAGAAGGAGTTGGAAACCGAAAAATCTTTTGCCGATAACTTCCCTTTCTTGACATCGGTGTTTTCTTCAGTAAGATTAAGCTCAAAAAAAGAAATTCCCCCTCATTTTTACAATCAGTGTCGATTGGATTCGGATAAGACACAAAAAATTACCTCTATCAGTAGCGACTCAACAAACCTTGGCAGATACAATGAAGATTCACTTAAAGAATTTAGTTCTGAACTTCGTCAAATATTATCTTGTTATGGCTCTATCCGCGATTTTGCTTCTGTTTTTTCCCTCATATTGAAACTTCTCGAAAACTGGCTTTGGTGTGTACCGGATTATACCAACGCATCTCATAGCGACATTTCACTCTATAATCACCTGAGAGATACAGCAGGATTTGCACATGTAATTTACCGGACAGAAGAAGGTAATGGGGAAAACAGACAACTTGTTTTGATAGTTTGCGACTTGTCGGATATGCAAAAATATATTGTAAATATGCAGAGTAAAAAACCGGTAAATATTTTGAGGGGCAGATCAATTTTCCTTCAAGCGATGAATAGTATTTTTACACAAATTTTCATCAGAAATTTTAACTTGACTGATTCCTCCATTATAATGAACGACGGTGGAAAGTTTTATATTCTTGTTCCGGGAACAGCAGATTTTGAAGTAATCTATAAAAAAACAATTATCGAAATCGATAGTCTTCTTTCAGCCAATTTTGATTTTGATCTGAAATTAGCCTCCGGATATACAAAATTTGATTATCATCGTTTAGCCCGTGGTGAGTTTGGATTTGGAAAGATAATTCAAGATGCATCTTTCGAACTGGAAAGAGGCAGGAACAGGATGTTTGAATCAACTTTCTTTGACGATTTTAATGAGCAGAAATTTGTTCTCGATGTCGATTTTATCTCACCGATTGAGGGAACTACAGGGACGGATAGTATAAAATGTGAGGTGACCAACAAACCAATTAAAAAGGGGAGAGACAGGCAGATACAGGATGAATACGATTCATTTTACACTGATCAACAGGTACTGGGTGAGTATCACATTGGAGGCTCAGACCCCCAAAAACCGTTAGTCTGTTCGATTAAATTAACGGGCAGTAATTTTGATAAAGTGAAAGTGAATCCACTTGAAGACTTTATTGAAGATGATGTAACATACAATGTTATAATTAATGCTTCAATAAAACAACTAATCGCTCAGTTACAACAAAAAAGCTCCGATCAAATTTTCAGACTTTTTAAGAATACTTCTTATATCGGGATAGCTAATTTTGCATCGACAGGTAAAAAGAGCAACTCGACAGGTGGTGTAATGAGTTTTGAGGAGATGGTGGAATCGAACAAGGGGGCAAAACTTTTAACCTTCATAAATGGTGATGTTGACAATTTGGATTTGATTCTGGCAACCGGGCTTAACAGTAGAAATTCTGCTTCACAAACCACAACCATGAACCACCAACTCAAATATTTTTTCTCGACAGGATTAAATTCCTTTTTAACTGAAAAATGTGAATCAGGCGACAAAAGAGCCCTGATTGTTTCTGCATATGGGGATGAATTAATGCTCATAACCCCGCAAAGTTCCTTTCTGACTTTGCTAAACAGCATAAACGACAAGTTTTCACAGTTTGTGTGCAGCAATCCGGAGATTCATCTTTCATTTTGCGTAACACACTTTAAACATTCAACGCCCATAATGTTTATTGCCGGATATGCAGAAGATAATTTAAGAAAAATAAAAAGGAATTTCAAGAACCCGGGACTTTCGAAATCGATACAAGATGATTCTTTTCAGATATCCAAAGATAAATCAGTAGCGATGATATTTGGCACACCTATAAAAAGCGACAGAATTGGAGAATTTATGGAGTGGGAGGAAAGAATAATGAGGTGGATAAATCTTTCTCCAAAACCGCTCTTTACCATCGATGCGATAAAATACATTTTAAAAATATCGAAACTTATGGATGAATATTATGTAAAGAAGAATTCTGCAGCTTTAATCTGGCACCCCCGGCTTTCATACTACATCAGGAAAAACCTGAATCCAAATTACAATTTTGAAGATGTGTATGAAGGAGAGTATTACAAAAAGTTCATTTCGCAGATATTAAGCATAGAAAAAGATGATGAATTTGACCTGAAAAATATCCTTCATCCCTTGATGAATTCTGTGATTTTAAGATTTAAAAATTAGCGGAGAAAGCATGAAACAAGGCAAAATAACAAGTGTTGTTACCGAAAAAAACTTCTTTTTTATAGATCGGGATTATTTTTGTCACTTCAACAAGGTTAATTTCATCCCGGCGTTGGATATGGTGGTTGAGTATGAACCAATTGTTGCAATGAATGGAAAGAAACAGGCAGAGAATGTTCAAGTTATGGTGATTCTCGATGAGGTAATGGCAGATTATTACTCCTTACTTGAGAAAGGTTATTTCGATGAAAATGGCTTTCTGTTGGAGGATTTTATCCTTAAATTTCCTCAAAAACTGGCAAGAAGGTTCCAAAGTGACACCAATCTTAACAAACCCACTCAGCTGAGGAAATATTTTGATCAGATTCAAATCATTGAGGGGAGATACAGGATTAAAAAACAATTTCAATATGTTAGAATCGAATTGAGCAAAATAATCCCGCTTCTTAATTCTTCAAAATCGAAGGGGCATGTAAGCGAAGAATATTTGGAATTTATGGAGAAGAATATTGAATTGGCGAAGAAGAGCGAAACAAATTTTTTAAATGGATTTATGCCTCATTTACAATCACTAATTGCCTATTATAAATTTTAAAGGATATGCAAAATGACACGATTAACTCATTATATAAAAGCAACATCAAAAATTAAATTGATAACAGGAATGCATATTGGGGGATCGAAAGATGCCATAAAAATTGGAGGAATAGACAATCCCGTGATACGAAATCCTATAACGAATCTACCGTACATACCGGGAAGCAGTTTAAAAGGGCGTTTCAGAATGGCACTCGAGGTTAAGTATGGCGATACAAACTCTGAACCAAGGGGTGTTGGGCCCTCAATAAACATTAGAAATCAAAGCCAGGTGGTAAGGTTATTTGGCAGTGGTTCAGCGAAAACAACCGAGGAACCCACCAGGATTATCTTCAGAGACAGCAATCTTTCAGAGGGATTTGAAGAATATGCCCAGGGTGAAGAAAAAATTGAAGTTAAGATGGATCGAGCCAAAATGGCAGGGTTCACCGGTGGAAACAGAATACAGGAAAGAATTTCTGCCGGTGCACAATTCGATTTCGAGGTGATGATAAGGATTTTCGAAAACGATGATGAAGAACTTTTTAAAGAAAGATTAAAAGAGGCGATGAAAATTGTTGAACTGGAATATCTTGGGGGTTCAGGAACCCGCGGATATGGACAGGTTGAGTTTGATGAAATAAAGTTCGAAAAAATTGAAATTTAATTTTGAAAATGATTAAAAAGCTTTCTTTAAAACCAAAGTCAGGGCTTCTTACACCACTTCAGTCTGACACAATTTTTGGCCATTTTTGCTGGAGGATGGTGGAGGTAAAAGGTGAGGAAGTTTTGAGAAAATTCCTCGGATTGTATCAAGAAACGAAACCGGTTTTTACACTGTCTGATGGACTTTTTGAAGTGGATGGTGAGGTGGTTTTCCCGAGACCTTTAGAACTGCCAACTGACTCAGCCTATAGTTTAGAGAAACTTGAAACAATTAATAATTTCCTCCTCCGCAGAGAAATTCTTGCAAGAAAATTTATATCAGCAGAGCATTTGCAACTGTTTCTTGACGGCAAAATGGAAGAGTATGAACAACGGTTTTCTCTTGAAAATGAACAGATATCTTCTTCAATTTATGAAGAACTCAGATTTCATGTGAGAATTAACAGAGAAAGTTTCAGCGGTGAAGACAAAACATTGTTTCAGATAAAACCTCAGTATTTGGCTGAGGAGACGGGTTTTGCTCTTCTTGTGAAAGTGATAGATAAGCAGGCTTACCTGGATTATGAAGTTGAAAACATTTTGTTGGGAATATTCGAAACTGGATATGGTAAAAAGAAGAGTTCGGGTTATGGTGCTTTTTCTGTCCTTGGGTTTTCCGACTATAATCTGTTAAAAGAACCTGAAGAAGGGAGTGGATTTCTTTCATTAGGCAACTATCTGCCTTCGAGAAGTGATAATTCACAGCCGGGATATTTTGATTTCATGGTAAAATATGGGAAACTTGGAGAAAACCTCAGTTCCGGGAACAATCCTTTCAAAAAACCAATAATACTGATGAAACCGGGAAGTTGTTTTAAAACCAACGCTTCAAAACCTTTCTATGGCAGAATAACCACTTCAGGTGAGGTATCAGCAGAGCCCGAAGTCTATCACTGTGGAATGCCACTCACTCTCAACTACAAATAACCACTTTTTTAACCGGTAACATTTTAATTATTAGAGATGTTACCGGTTATTTTCGTCTTCATAATTTAACCTGAATTCAACAATCTGTCTCATACGAAACGCTGGCATTCCATAACTTATACATTCGGTTGCGTTTGGTGCCGTTTCTTGAATCACTGTTCTGATTTATTGAAGGGTTTCCCTTACTTTATCATCGGCTTCTGAAATGTAGTGATCAATTGATGTGAAGTAAGTTTTCATTTTCACGGCGGTTCCGATCGGGTTATTAAATTTTATTGATTGTTAAAATACATCCGAGGTTAAGAAAAATATAATCGATTTATGTTTTTTTCACTTTCCTCTCTCTAACCACCGGCTGAGGAAAACATCATAGACCTGATAGTCGAAGTCGGATCCCGTGGATATTTAGTATCAAGTTGAATGGACGGTTGTCTCGTAATTGAGTCCAAACTTAATAGAACCCGAAGCATTGCGTAAAAAGCGTTGCGTAAATTACGCAATTTATGAGCGTTTGTCAAGTGTTATTGGTTTATTTTATGACACAATATTTTTCCTCGTACCAAACCACGCCTCCCTAATTCTGAAAGTGACTGCTAAAAAATAGTTATATTTGCTATTGTTCAAATTGACTTTCAGAGTTAGGATTTTAACAGAGAGATGAGTAAACAAAAAATAAGCAACTGGGGTGGCTACCCTGTTGTGGAGTCAGAAGTTATTAAGATGAATGATCCCGGGAAATTCGCGGGATGGAGTGGGGATATCATTGCCCGGGGGCTTGGCAGATCATACGGTGACAGTTCACTTGCTGAGACAATTGTTGATGTTACGGGGATGGACAGGTTTTTGGCTTTTGATCAGGAAACAGGCGTACTCAGTTGTGAAGCCGGGGTTTCATTTGCAACAATTCTTGAGTTTTTTGTCCCTAAGGGGTGGTTCCTTCCTGTTACACCCGGAACAAAGTTTATTACGGTTGGGGGTGCAATCGCCTCTGATGTCCACGGCAAAAATCATCATAAAGAGGTCTGTTTTGGCAACTGGGTGAGGGAGATGAAAATTCTTCTTGCTTCGGGTGAGACTGTTCTGTGTTCACCAACTGAAAAAAGTGACCTGTTTTATGCCACCATTGGTGGAATGGGGCTTACCGGGATAATACTTGAAGCTGAATTTACCTTGAAGAAAATCGAGACAGCCTTTATAAAGCAGGAGGCTCTTCCGGCGGAGAATCTTGATACTGTGATGAGATTATTTGATGAATCGAAGGAATTTACCTATTCTGTTGCATGGATCGACTGCCTTGCCAAGGGGAAAAACCTTGGTAAATCGATACTTTTCAGGGGAGAACACGCTAATTTAGACGATATCAAAAACACACCATTTGCAAACACTCCACTTTTTTATCACAATAAGGGGATGCTTGGTGTCCCGTTTAATTTCCCTTCGGGATCACTAAATTCCCTCACTATCAAATTGTTTAACGGTTTTTATTACATGATGAACAAGATGAGAGGGAGCGGAATTACTCATCTTGATCCATTCTTTTATCCACTTGATGCAATCGCAAACTGGAACAGAATTTATGGGAAAAAGGGATTCCTTCAATACCAGTTTGTTCTTCCATTGGAAACCAGCAGGGATGGAATGAAGGAAGTTTTGCAGGCGATAGCTGTTGAGGGAAGAGGTTCATTTCTCGCAGTCTTAAAATTGTTTGGCAAACAGGAATCGTTGATTTCTTTTCCGCAAGAGGGTTATACACTTGCACTTGATTTCCCGATAATGCCCGGATTGTTAAAATTTCTTAAAAAACTCGATGAAATTGTTCTTAAACATGGTGGTAGATTCTATTTTACGAAGGATTCAAGGCTTGATCCTGAGACCTTTAAAAAGGGATATCCGAGACTTACGGAATTCCTCAAAATTAAGAAAAAATATGATCCTGAAGGAGTTTTTTCGTCACGGCAATCAAAAAGGCTGGAGCTGACATGAAATATTGTTTAATTATCGGAGCCGGGAGTGATGTTTCAAAGGCTCTCGCAAAAGAGTTTGCAAAAGGGGGATTTAACCTTCAACTTGCCGGAAGAAATATTGAAGATATAAAGAAAACTGCCGCTGATTTACAAATTCGGTATGGAATAAAAGTGGAAACTTTATATCTGGATGTGTTAAAATTCGAAACACATAAAGATTTTTTTGGAAATCTGAATCCAAAACCTGAAGTGGTAGTGGCTGCTGCGGGGCTATTGGGTGACCAAAAGGTTACAGAGAAGGATCAATCGGCAACCCTTACAGTGATAAACACAAATTTTACCGGAATTGTAAGTTTGTTAAATGAATTTGCGAACTGGTTTGAGGAGAAGGGAAGTGGGTCGATAATCGGCATTTCAAGTGTTGCCGGTGACCGTGGCAGGATGAAAAATTACATTTACGGAGCAGCCAAAGCGGGGTTTACCGCATATCTTTCGGGTCTCAGGCAACGACTCTCAAAAAAGGGAGTGGATGTTTTATCGGTTCAACCCGGATTCATCAACACCAAAATGCTTCAGGGAATTGAAACCCCAAAACCGCTTACCGCAGAACCGAAGCAGGTAGCAAAACTTATTTACAACGGATATAAATCAAAAAAACATGTAATCTACACTCCGGGTTATTGGCGGATAATTATGTCTGTGGTCAAGTTTATTCCCGAAAGGATATTTGTAAAACTTGATTTGTAATCCGAATAAATAAAAAACTTCTGATAAAAATTACTTCAGGACTATTATCTTCCTGTTTGCGGAATACTTTCCTGAAACAAACCGGTAGAAATAGATACCTGAGGGGAGTTCGGCTGACTGAATTTTAATTCTGTGGTCGCCTTTTGAATAAAAAACATCGTCTATAACAGTTTTAACACTCCTGCCTGTAACATCAAAAATTTCGAGATTGGTTAATCCGGCTTCCGGTAGAGAAAAACTGACAGTAGTCTCGATACTAAACGGATTTGGGTAAGAGGTTACATTAAAACTTCTTTCATCTTCGCTGAGAGAGTTGGTTACGCTCTCCTCTTCTTCTGTTGTTTCGACAACATTTATGGCATCTTCAATTCTTCCTTGTCCGGTAATAATATTCCCTTTAAATAATTCGCCGTTGTCTGTTCCTGCGATAAAACTGCCATCGTCGAAAAGTTGCACAGAAGTAAAATTGTACTTTCCAAAAGTTGTTATATGTTTCCAGGAAGCTGAACCATCCGTGGTAGCCATCAGAGTTCCGTTATTCCCGGCGACCATCCCTCTATTTTCATCAATAAAATGTGCAAAATTGAATTTGATTTTTGGATTGTAATGTCTGATTACCCAGCTCTTCCCAGCATCAGAGGATTTGTAGATCCTTCCCCTTGCTGTGGTAACAAAAAAGAGATTGTTATTAACAAAATTGCAATATGAAACAGCGGGAGTAAACATTTTGCGAAATTTAACCCAGTTTTTCCCACCGTTAATAGTAAAATAGAAAGTTGAACTGTCTGCTATCATCCAACCATTTGAGGGATCAAAAAATTTAACCTGGTTGGGCCGTTTATCCACCAACTGGGAATAATTCAGAAGCGCTCCATTAAAACTTGTATAAAAAAATGCGATGGGGACTGGAAATGATGTAAACCCGGGTTTGTAAGCAAATGCAAAAGCTCTTCCACCAGGAAGGGTTGACATATCACGCATCGCATCGCCTGATCCGCCGAGTCTTGACCAACTAATACCCAAATTACTTGATCGGTAGATAGAGTGTAATGAAGCAAAATAGAGCAAACCATCACTCGAAAATTCAATTCTTGTCGGGGAATCATTATATTCATACCGCCTTAATTCCCATGTGAATCCACCATTTGTTGTCACATAAACTCCCCCGTGTATCCCATATCTGGTAATCAGTGCTCCGGTCATTTTATCGAGGAAATGGATTCTTATGATATTCTCAAATTTTAGAGATCTCAGTAAAGTGCTCCACGATCTACCGTTGTTGGTTGACCTGAGGATAGAGGCACCCGTTTGAGTAGCGATATATTCGGTTTCAGATTTAGGGTAAACATTGATAAGGAGCCTTGGTGAATCCTCGGGATTGATCGTTTCAGTTTGGGAGAAAGGATTGTCAACCGGTGTCTTGATTGCAACACCGCTTCTTAGTATTAATAACAGTTTGTTGTCAAAAAGAAGATGTGCATCCAAAATATCGACAAAATAGGTGGGATTGTGCATAGTCCATTTTAAACCCCCATCAATTGTTTTGTATATCCTTCCATTTTTACTTATAAAGAGGAAATTTTGACTTGTGAGGTGTATTATTTTGACAAAATCACTCGTTTCGTAAATACGATTAAAACTAAACCAGGATTTGCCATTGTCAGTGGACTTCATTATTAATCCCGCCTCACCGACGGCATAAGCCATACCTCCGCTGAAGAATTTCAGGTCATAAATATTTCGACTTGTAACAGTTTGAGCCGACCAGTTGTTTCCCCCATCAGCAGAGGAAACTATTATTCCATTGTCACCGGCAATTACCAGGCTGTCGTCAGAAAATGCCACTATTTTAAGAAGTTTGGTATCTGAAGGTATAGGCAGAATGATCTTAACCCAGTTAAGTCCATTATCCGATGAACGAAACAGAGAGGCATCCCTGCCGCAAACATAAATGTTCAGGTTGGAAGTTGCGTAAATATCCTCTAATTGTGCTTCTATTCCTGTTGGGACTATTTGCCAATTGGATCCGGCATCTCTACTTCGTGCGAGTAATCCTCCACTTCCACAAGTGATCCAGACATTTTCATCCAGAAACTGTATATCGCGAAGTTCATATACATTTGGGAAAGTGGCAATCTGAGTGATTTGAGAAAATGCAATACCGCTGAGTAAAAAGAGAAATATCGTTAACTTTTTCATTTCATTTACCTCACCTTAAAAGTATCATTTTTTTTGTTGAAACGAATTTTCCTGCTTCAACTCTGTAGAAATAAACACCACTTGAGAGGTCATTAAATGTAAACCGTTTTTGGTAATAGCCAGCATTCACATAACCACTCTCAAGTTTCTTTACTACCGCCCCTGTGATGTCGTAGAGTGTAATCTTCAATACTGCCGGTTCGGGCAGATTCAAGGAAATAACCGTCTCGCCATTAAACGGGTTTGGGAAGTTCTGATTGACTATAAAACCATCGGGATTGGTGGTTGTTTCATTTTTGATGTCAACTGTTGTTCTATCAAAATAACCAATGAACCCGTCGCCTGCTACTATTCCATAATCGGGGTCTGTAAAGCTGAACCGGTTAATTTTTGTATTGGACAGATTGACACTCTTCCAGGAGTTCCAACCGTTTTCGGTGATGATTAAAGTGCCATCATTTAGAGCGAAAATAAACCTTAAAGTATCAATGAAATACATCTCATCCGGTTGGAAAAACGGTGCAGCAGGTTTTGTATAAGTGAATTGCCCCAATTGAGGGTAGAACCATAATCCATATTTAATTTTGTGGATAAAAGCTGATTTGTCTTTCAACATAACCGGTTTACATTTGGAGTCAGTGTTGAAGTATGTATATGCAGTGATTGACTCTCCAAAATTGGTCGAATACCAGGCACTGTTAGAAGTGACGGGAGGTGACGACAAGTCTTCGGAGTAGAGATTTAACATTATGGTGCCATCATTCGCCAGTACAATGTTGTTTAAAATCTCGATCGGTTTTGTTGCAGTAAATGAAAACTTCTCCCATGAAAGTCCACTGTTAGAGCTTCGTAGAAGAGATTTTTTGGTACCACCGGCAATGTATTTTTCGTGGTTAATGAATTCAACACACTTCAAGTCAATGGTGAGAAATCCGAGGGGAAGTTCGATCCAATTCAATCCTCCATCAGTTGTTTTCAGGATTATTCCTGCATCTCCCACAATCAGGCCGAGATTATCATCCAGAAATTTTACAGCCTGCAGGTGGTTATCCACGCCGGAATTTACAGTGCTCCAGGAATTTGATCCCGATGGTTTTAACAGGATTACACCATTGTTTCCGACAGCGATTGCCTTTTTGTTTGGGAACAAATAAACATCATTAAAAGATAAATTTCCGGAAATGTTTTCATACAGGTGCCATCCATCATTTGCGTTTGAGCTTTTGGCTTTTATCAAGACACACAATCCTGAATATCCCACTGCTATTGCAGAATTGCCGCCTGAATTACCAACTGCTCTAAAACCGTTTTGAAAGATGAAATTTATTGAAGAACTTGTATTTAGATCAGGTTCGATAACAGTAATATTTCCATCAATACCCGCACTAAGCAATCTGCCGTCATCAAGAACAACAATGTTTGAGAGAGGCATTTTTAATTTAAGATCGGAAGCCATCCAACCAAGCCCGTTATCACTTGAAGTAAAAACAATTCCTGAAGAAGAGATAACCTGAAAATTTCCGGGTGAGTTAACTTTGCAATAGACAAATTTTTCATTAGAATAGATATTGAACACTTGCCAGTTTGTGCCATAATCAGAGGAAGTGGCTATCAATCCATTATCACCACAAAAAATTGCATCACCTGTTCCGTTGTGGAAAGAATAATTAACCTTGTTTGGAAATGGATTTGAGAAATGCAGGTTAAAAGACTGTCCCCCATCTTGTGATAAATAGACTTTTCCTGCATCATCAACCACTTGGATGTTTGTGGCATCAAAATATAAAACTGTTTTCAGAGAACTTCCGGTTGACGCCACTTTCAGGAGTTGCCATGAAACTCCATGATCAGTGCTCCTTAAATATTGACCATTTTCAGAAAGAATCAATCCCAGGTTTCCGGGACTAAAAAAGATATTGTTTAGTGGGATGTTAAACCCGGTTATAACAGAATCCCACAAATTGCCGCTATCTGATGAAAAATAGAGTTTACCGTTGTTTGTTCCGCTCCAAATAACACTTTGGGGGTCTTTAAAAATAGAGTGCAACTGATCATTCGTAAATTTCCTTGGTGAGATATCAAACGCCGATTGGTTTATTGAAAAACTGAAAGGTTCTGAGAAATCACCCCAACCGACGGAATTTTTTGCTCGAATTTTTACAAACACTTTGGTATTTGTCGGATATCCTGATAATATGTAGCCTGTGGAAATGAGCCCGGAGTCGTTAACCACAATGTTTGAAGTGTCGTTGTATTCAACAACCAAATGGTATTTTTCTATCGCGGAGAGAGAGTAAGGTTCCTCCCATTTAATATTGCATGAACTTGTCCCCACAGCCACATTTGGAGCCGGGGAAGTTATCTTAACTACACCGGGGACAGGTGAATAGTTTTGGAATGAAATCTCTGTATAACCATTTGTTGAGTTAACGAGCAATATCCTGGATTTCCCCATCAGAGCAAATTCAAAATTCAAAAGAGTATTAGGTATCTTAAAGAATTCAAACTTTCCATTCAGATTTAGAACCATGTTGCCTTCGGGACCGGCAGCAGCAAATCCATTTAGATTATTCATTTCAATTTTGGTGAGCGGGAAGTCAGTTTTAAAACCTCCGGTCATCTCTCTGCCGGCAACCCAATCGTAAGCGGAAATATATTGAGGATATATTTTTGAGAAAGAGACATCTGCATGGTAACTAAGATTAATCTGCCCCCAATACTCTCTAAAATGCCTCGCCTGGTAATTTGGCATTACGGTATAAACCTTTGGGGAGACAGCTTCCCTGAACTTGGCGATTCTGATATCACCGAGCGGTTCGATTGCCCAGCTATTGCCAAAATCAGTTGAACGATAAATGTTGGTCGCTGTAGCTGCAAAAAGAATGGCTGGATTTAGATAAGAAACTCCAATAAGGTCATCTGAAGTGAACCTGGGCTTTGTTTGCCATGAAAAACCGCCATCTGTTGAAATTGCCAAAAAACCGTTTGAACCGCACACAAAAAGACGATCCTGATCTCTGGCTGAGATAAATTTGATTGGAGGTAGTGGATTGGTTTTGTTTAATTCAACCCAGGTTTCACCGAGATTTGTAGTTTTTAATATAAATCCTTCGGCAGTACCAAGATATCCCGTTGAACCGTTAATGAAGTTCATCGCAGTTATCATTCGTGGTTCAGGAAATATTTTGTTAACCACCGATATTTTTGCGACACCCCATTTGGAAAAGGTTGAAGTTCCGATTGGGTTTGAGTTACTGAATAAAAAGAGGAGGCTGTCGCTGTTTTGGAAAGATTTGGAAAAATTGAGCGAAATTGCAAAATTGGTTTTCTCCCAGGAACCATTTGGCATCCTTTCCATGAGCAGGTCAGACGAATCTCTGAAAGCATAGATCATACCATTGCTTAAAAAATGAAACCGGGAAACCTTTGCTGAGGTGTTGACACTTCCCGAGTCCAAAATAATTCCGGAAGTATCCATAATATAGAATGAGTTACCTGAACCCACATAACTTAAACCGTTTATGAACCTGGCATTGTTTATCGGATTGTTAAAAAGGCGAGGCAGCTTTTTGAAGTTTTTCCCCATATCCTTCGAGAAATAGATATTGTTTGTTGAATCAGTGACATACACAACATTAGCGTTTGCAAACAGCTTTGCAGATGTTGAGAGTTGATTCAATTTCATAACCCATCCCTCGGAAGGATTGTCAGTTTGATAAAGAACACCACTATTTGTAATATAGACCCCTGAGAAGGTGGTTACAAATTGCATCTCCTTTACGTC
The DNA here is from genome assembly GCA_964531325.1 of uncultured Ignavibacteriaceae bacterium. Lineage (GTDB taxonomy): Bacteria > Bacteroidota > Ignavibacteria > Ignavibacteriales > Ignavibacteriaceae > UTCHB3. Next base: position 56,640 of record CAZHCW010000007.1, read on the forward strand.
AGAGTCGGGAAGATCATAACCACCCCACTGAATTCCACCAGTATCACTTTTATACAGTCTTCCACCGGCAAAACAGTACCATCTTTCACCTCCCGAAGGAATTACGAATGAATAGGAGGAGGTAAAAAACATGGTAGTCCATGTTCGCCCGCCATCATTTGTTAAATGGAATTTGCCATTGGTGTTACTTTTCCAGTGGGTTCCAAATCTGCCTGCGAATTGAAAGTTTCCTGAAGAAAGAGAAGAGTCAAAACTGAAGTTGTTTGTGGAGTAGCTTTCAATTGAGGCCGGGGTAATCTCCTGAGAAAATGAGGGGACGGAGATCAACGATATAATAATGAATACAATATACCATTTGTTCATAATAATAGCTTTCCAGCTTGTCCAAAGTTTTTATTGAGGAACCTGAAAATCCTCTTTTGGGCCTGTATTTGAGGGAAGATCGTTGAAAATCATAATACAGATCGACTGAAAAATACAATTTTTTTGATAATAAAAAAAATTTGCAAAATAATAGTGATAAGAGCTTCACAGGGGGATTAGATAAGTCCGTTCAACATTGACAAATTACATTTTTTTAAGTGGGAATTGTTATTTGTATATAAATTAAAGTACCAAAAAAGTATCTGTCCGGTTTTAAGTTTACTGATTCAATCTAAAAATTTTGTTATTTTAAAAGTTTAGTTTATCAGAATAAAGCAAAAGTATTTGAAAATGAGAGATAATTATCTTGTCTTTGGCAGTCCCGTTATTGAACAGGAAGAGATTGATGAAGTAGTAAGTACTTTAAAATCGGGTTGGATTGGTACAGGGCCAAAAGTTGCACAGTTTGAAGAGGACTTCAAAAATTATGTAGGTGCAAAATATGCGATAGCAGTAGCAAGCTGCACTGCAGGATTACATCTGAGCGTAGTAGCATTGGGGATTAAAGATGGGGATGAAGTAATTGTTCCCGCGCTAACTTTTGCCGCCACAGCCAATGCAGTAATTCATTCCGGTGCAAAACCTGTTTTTGTTGATGTTGACCGGGAAACGATGACTCTTGATTTTGATGATGTCCGGAGAAAAATAACATCGCGAACAAAGGCGATTATTCCTGTACATTTTGCAGGCAGAGCCGTTGACATGGATAAATTAAATGAGATTGCAAATGAATATGGCATACATATCATTAATGATGCGGCACATGCAATTGAGACAGAGTTCAAAGGGAAGAAGATTGGTACCTTTAACGACATCACCAGCTACAGTTTTTATGTAACAAAAAATTTAACCACTTCTGAAGGGGGTATGATTGTTACAAACAATGAAGCGATCGCCAACAGATTAAAAATTTATGCTCTCCACGGAATGAGCAAGGATGCATGGAAACGGTTTTCGGATGATGGTTACAAACATTATCAGGTAGTTTTCCCCGGATTCAAATATAACATGACCGACATCCAGGCTTCTCTTGGGATACATCAACTAAGAAAAGTTGAAAGATTCCATGAGAGAAGGCAGCAGGTTTGGGATGAATATAACAGAAGACTAAAAGATCTTCCACTGATTCTACCAGCCCCTGTGGATTCAAATTCCCGTCATGGGCTTCATCTTTACATAATATTAGTGGATGATACCAAAACCAGGATCACCAGAGATCAATTGATTACTGAATTGCACAAAAGAAAGATAGGAACAGGTGTTCACTATCTTGGACTCAACTGGCATCCATTTTACCAGCAGGAATTTGGTTATAAAATTGGTGATTTCCCCAATTCAGATTTCATCTCCGGGCGAACACTTTCCATCCCGTTTTCAGCGAAGCTGACGCAAGAAGATGTTAATGATGTTGTGGAAGCATTGACAGATATTTTTAAATAAGCAGAGATCGATAAAGCTAAATGGCAGAAGAAAACAAATTCGATCTGATGGATCTTGTCGTCATACTTGTAAAAAGGAAGATATTTATTCTTTTTACCCTTCTGATTACACTGGGTATTTCTTACGGAGCCATCTATTTATTTGTTGAAGAGAAGTTTGAGGCATCAGCAACAATAATTCCTTCGGAGACTTCGTCTGCAGGGGGTCTTTCTTCGATGATGAAGGGACTTTCGGGTGCCGCAATGGGCTTCGGAAATTTTGGAGCTAAAAATCAGATTGAACTTTACAATACGATCATCTATTCACGCTCTTCACTTGAAAACATTCTTGACACATTTAAATTGATGAAACTTCATCAGTATGAAAGTCGTGAAAAAGCGATCCTCGGTCTTAAAGAGAACATTGTGACCACAAACAATGATGACATTTCGTTTGACATCAAGGTTCGTGAGAACTCCCCTGAACTGGCTGCGAACATAACCAACTACATAGTTTCTCATCTGAACAAAACTGTTGTTGATCTGAATATCAGAAAGTCGAAAGAGAACCGTGAGTTTATTGAAAAGCGGTATGAAGAAGTTGTCGTAAAGCTTCAAAACGCCCAAGATTCCCTCGTCATTTATCAGAAAAAGAGTGGAGTAATTGATCCGGAATCACAAATTGGTGCCACGGTAAAAACTCTTATAGATCTTGAGACGGAGCTCGCTCAGAAAGAGATTGAACTTGCAGTTCTTGAGGGACAAATTGGTGTATCAACACCGCAAACAGAACCACTAAAAACAGCAGTAGATAAAATTAAAGCCAGACTGAAGAAAATTCAGGCAGGTCAGGATGGGAGTGGAATTACCCTCTCGGTAAAACAGATGCCCGAGAACATCTCCGGTTATTTGACTCATTTCAGGAATGTTGAGATAAATCAAAAACTTCTTGAATTTGTTCTCCCGATGTATGAACAATCGAAGTTTGAAGAACAAAAAGAGATGCCGGTACTTCAGATAATAGACAGAGCAGTTCCACCCGAGAAAAAGGCGTGGCCACCGCGTACTCTTTTTGCTGCTGTGATAGCACTTTCTTCCACACTTTTAGTGCTGATATTTTTAGTAATGGCTGAAAACAAAGCTCTTATGTCGTCAGAAAAAATGATTTTTGTGAAAAATAATCTATTCCGGGTAAGAATACGGGAATAGATTTGAATCGTAATGCAAATCTATTCTACAGAATAAATTCACGGATCCGGCTGGTATTTTTACGAATAAGCTGCAGCCTCACCGGAATAAACCCTGCCATAAGGTTCCTTAGAAATCCAAACCCCTGGATTTCGGTTAAAGTAATCCGTCTCTTCGGTGGGAAAGCCGGAAAAGGAACCACAATAAAGAGAAGTCTTTTTATTGACAATTCATTTGAGGATCTCAATTCAAAAGGTGATTTTTCCAATCTTGTAATTGGTGAAAACTGTTACATAGGTGATATGGTCTATTTAGATCTGGCAGATAAAATTACCATAGAAAATAACGCTATTCTTGCAGGCAAGGTATCTGTAGTTACTCACTCGGATTGTAACCGTTCAGAATATTTAAATGAAAAGTTTCCCAGAAAAACAGCCCCCGTTATTATCAAAAAGGGGAGTTGGATTGGATTTGGAGCAACAATTCTTGCAGGTGTAACAGTCGGTGAAAACTCGGTAGTTGCTGCCAACTCACTTGTCACTAAAGATGTTGAACCTTTTGCGTTATACTCGGGAACCCCTGCAATCAAACAAAAGAGTTTATAAAGAATGGCAAAAGATATTTTAAATCTTTTAATTTATAAGATTCACGATGGAGCACTCGCTAAAAAAGTTGCCAAATATTTTAAAGGGAATCTAATCGATATTGGCTGTGGATTAAAACCGTATAAAAGCATGTGCGCACCATATATTACAAAACATATGGGGATTGATCATCCCGGTTCAATGCACGGTAAAACGGAGATCGACTCGTTTGCAGTAGCCTATGGGCTTCCCTATAAAGAGAACACATTCGACTCTGCCTTATCAACATGTGTACTTGAACATTTGGAAGAGCCTCAGATTGCGATTGATGAATGTTTCAGGGTGTTAAAACCAGGTGGTTACACAATTTTCTCAGTTCCATTTATTTGGCATGTCCATGAAGCACCAAGAGATTTCTTCAGATATTCCAAATACGGGCTCGAATATTTGTTCAAAAAATCGGGCTTTGAAATAGTAGAAATTGATGCACTTTCGGGTTTCTGGGTTACTTTTGGTCAGTTGTTAATGTATAATCTTTACAGATTCAACAGGAGGATCATCCGAATTCTCCACATCATGGATCTGATTGCTCTGATAGTATTTGGAATTGTTTACCTTCTTGAAAAAATAGATAAAACCGAGCAGTGGACCTGGTGTTACCTCATTGTGGCGAAAAAACCGGAGGTTAAGTAATGTGTGGTATTGCTGGGGTAATACGGTTCGACGGTAAACCCGTAAACCCGTCAACAATAGATTTACTGGGACGGGCGATAAAACACAGGGGAGATGATGATCAGGGTTTTGTGTTTCTCGATGCTCAATTTTTACCGTCTCCGTTTTCCGGGGATGACACAATCGCGGAACTCAAAACGAAGTTGCCTCACATCAAATCGATTGAAAACCGATCATTTTCAGCAGGAATAACCCACAGAAGATTTTCAATTATCGACCTGAGTGCAGGTGGACACCAACCATTTATAGACGAAACAGGCAGTTATTCAATTACTTTTAATGGTGAGATTTACAACTATATAGAAGTGAAAGAAGAGCTTTCAGCACTTGGGTATAAATTTATTACTGAAAGCGACACTGAAGTATTCCTGAAGGCTTACATCGAGTGGGGTACTGAGTGTTTTAAAAAATTAAACGGATTTTGGTCGGTTGCTATCTCTGATTCAGTAAAAAGTAGAGTTGTTGTAAGTCGCGACAGGATGGGGAAAAAACCGCTTTATTATTTTTCTTCTGAAAATGCCTTCTATTTTGCGTCTGAAATAAAGTCACTTCTCGAAATAGACGAGGTTAAACAAAAACTGAGCGTTAATGAGAATCTGTTATATTTCTGGGTTACAGCAGGATTAAGGGATATTGATAATCAAACATTTTTTGAAGGGATCAAGTCATTTCCTGCCTCATCTTTTACAGTAATCGAATCAAAATTTTCGGGAGAATTTCATCGCTACTGGGCTGTCCCCGATAGAAGGAAAACTTCTAAGGACATATCAGTTGATGAAGCAAAAAACAGAATTTATGATTTGCTTCTCGATTCGGTTAAAATCCGGTTGAGGGCTGATGTGCCATTGTGTGTTGAACTCAGTGGCGGGATGGACTCTTCCGCACTTGTTGCTTTTGCCTCGTTGGCAAGTGATAAAAAGATCAGCACCTTTACGGTAAGATTTCCCGAAAAGGAGTGGAATGAAGAACCATTTGCAAAAAAAGTGGCCACACTCTACAATGTTAACTACAATATAATCGAAAACCCCGTTCTTCATTTCTGGAGCAATATAGCACCATTTACCTATCTCGAAGAAGAGCCTTATCACTCTCCAAATCTAAACTCAAACCAGGCCGTTTGGGGGGAAATGAGGGGACAAGGAATAAAAGTATCATTAAATGGTGCCGCAGGCGACGAATTGTTTGCGGGATACGGTAACTATTTTTATAATGTTCAGTTGGAAAATTTGAAAAACGGACATTTTTCCGAATTTGTTTCGAATTTAAAGTGGACAGAATATAACAGTTCTCTAAAATCATTATTACACCCGTTGATTTATCTGTTTGAACAGAAAACGGGAGTTACTCTGTTGAAGCACAGGGCGGCAAACAAATCTCTGGGTTTGGAGCTTAAAAAGAAAGCATCGGGGAAGAAGTATGAATTTCTTACCGCCGAAAAGATGTTGCATTCCGAATTGACAAATACCAAAATACCTTATTGGCTTGCATCAGGCGACAAGGGGTATATGGGGCTTCCGCTTGAAGTGAGAGCCCCGTTTCTTGACTACAGGTTAGTTGAGTATGCCTCAACACTTCCTGCAAGTTATCTTATTAAAGACGGTTGGCACAAGTGGATTTTAAGAAAAGCAGTTGAGAAGATTTTACCTGCCGATGTAGTTTGGAGGAAAAAGAAGATGGGTTTCCCTTTCCCGTTTGAGACTTTCTTTAAAAACAACCACGAGATATTCAAAAAAATAGTTGAGAGAAGGGATAATCCATATATAGCCCATCTGCCAAACGATCAAATAATTGGTAACTGGAGGATGATAAGTTTTATTCTGTGGTATGAATACTTTTTTAATGGTAATTTGTCTCTCTTCGAAGAAATCAGCAAAATGCAATCCGCAGATGGGAAGAAGGGAAGTTTTATCCCCGGATATATCAAATATTATTCGAGGCGTTAGTTGGATCTAAAAGGGAGAGCTGTTTCCGGCGTAAAATGGACTTCGCTTTCAACATTTATAATAACTGTTCTCCAACTTGGGCAACTTCTTGTGCTCGCTCGACTTCTTACTGTAGTAGAATTTGGGCTAATGGCGATTGTTACAATTATTATAAGTTTAATACGCTCATTTGCCGACCTTGGAGTAACTGCCGCAGTTATCCATTTTCAGACGACTACAACTGAACAGATTTCCACTCTATACTGGTTGAATCTTGCGACGGGTGTTGTTCTTTACCTCCTTCTTTTACTTGCAAATCCTGTCATATATATCTTTTATCCCGAACCGGGATTGCCTGAATTATTAAATGTGGTGGCTATCAGTCTTGTAATCGCACCCATAGGCTCGTTGTTCCAGACACTTTTGCAAAAAGAGATGTCGTTTAACATTCTCGCAAAACAAGAGATCGCAGCAACAAGTGTGGCAACCCTTACAACGGTTGTTATGGCATATCTTGGTTATGGTGTATGGTCTTTGGTTGTGGGTCAATTGCTCAACATAAGCCTCAAAACTCTTTTTTTGGTTGTCCACTCCTTTGGAAAGTACCAGGTTAGCCTCTATTTTAACCTCCGGGATGTAAGAAAATATATCAATTTTGGTGTTTATCAAATGGGTGAACGCGGGATAAATTTTCTTAGTGAGCGGATCGACCAGCTCGTAATTGGGTCTGTTCTTGGTTCCGGGGCACTTGGGCTCTACAATTTTGCATACAATCTGATTAGCCAGCCTGTTACACTGATAAACCCGATTCTAATGAAAGTGGGGTTTCCCTATTTTGCAAAACTTCAGGACAACAAGCCGGAGCTAAAAAAAGCCTACCTGAGGATATTGTGGGTTTTGATGATAATTAACACTCCTTTGCTTCTTGGGTTGGGAGCAGCGGCACGCGAGATTGTTCCGGTAGTATTCGACCCCAAGTGGCTCGACAGTGTAGTATATATTCAAATACTTGTGTTTGTGTCAATTCTTCGAACTGCAGCGAACCCGGCAGGCAGTTTAATGCTTGCAATGGGGAGGGCCGACCTGGGCTTCAAGTGGAACCTCTCACTTTTTATAATATCAGTTCCACTGTTATATGCCGCTTCGAAAATGGGCGATACACTTTACATCGCACTGGCTCTTTTATTGTTGCAGATAATATTGTTTTTCCCCAATTATAAATTTCTGGTATCACCTTTCACCGGAAAGTTTTTTGGTGAATATTTTTATATTATTATGAAGCCGATCGTAATTTTTATGGTAATGGCTCTCGCTGTTCTATTTTTCTCTTTCTCGGTAGAGATGAAATCGTTGGCGGCTAAAATGGGTGCTGAAATATTAATTGGGGGGATTTTGACACTTACATTGGGATACATTTTCTACAAAAAAGAGATACCGATTTTGATTAATCTCTTAAGAAACAAATAAATTTAAATGATCGACATTACAAAACCCGGAATTAAATTTTATCTGGCAGCTTCAATATCTGTCCTGGTTTTGTTGTTTCTTCAAGTGTTTTTACTGGAACTTACTTCAAATATCCTCATACCTTTTGTATTTTTTATTCTGCTCTCGGGAATTTTTCTTCTAACCACTTTTATCAAAGACTTTTTCCTGTTTCTGCTTTTTCTTTCTGTGATCACTTACGGATATATCGACTCTGAATTTAACTATTATCTAAATTATATGGTAATTCAGGATCTCCCGGTTCTGTTAATTGCATTTCTTGCCGTGCTTGTATATTTTTCGAGATCAACCTCACTCGAAATTTCCATAGGTTATTTTGGGAAACCTCTCTTACTTATGTTCCTTTCCGCATTTTCACTGATGATTCTGGGCATGGCAAGAGGCAACCAGTCATATTTTGCGATCTATGAGTTTGTTAATTTTTCGTATCTCTTTCTTGCTTTTCCAATTGCGATTACGATAACAGACCCTAAAAAATATAGTATAATTTTTAACATCATCCTCGCTGCGGGGGTGTTTATAAGCAGTCAGTATATCCTCAACGGGATAATCTTCGCTTCTGATACCAGGTTTACTTCGTTTCATGCCAGCCTTTTTCCGGTATTGCTGGCGTTACTTGTCTCCAAATTCATTTTTCTAAAAGGGGAATCGATAAAAAGGATTGGTATAGTTGCTCTGATATTTATCTTTTCTGCCGGTGCATTTGGAACACTGACAAGGTCTGTCTGGATTTCAATGTTTCTGTCAATTTTTGCTACCGTGGGATTTTATTTCTACGATAAATATGCCTCACGGCTCAAGAGATATACCAATTTTGTGATGATGGGAGCCGCCGTTGTTTCGATATTCTTTTTATATTCTTATGCAGTTGCATCGATTGAAAGTGCACAAAAAGAGGGTTTGGACTATGCAGCAAAAGGGAGCGACCGAATAGAGTCACTTTCATCACAAACTTCTGATGCCTCATTTATGATGAGAGTAGAGATCGCATATTATCTTTACGAAAAATTTATGGCATCTCCCGTAATTGGCGAAGGATTGGGTAGTTTTGTTGGTTATAAAATTTTTGGAGATTCTGAATTAAATTACCCTGACAGTGTATGGTTCTATTATCTCTGGAAGGGGGGCCTTCTCTTTTTTATAATTGCTGTCTGGTTGTATGTCAGATTTTTTAAAACGGCAATTAAAATATACCGGACGAGTGATGATAAACTTGTTAAGATGTATATGCTGGCATTTATTGGGGGATTTACCGCAATGATGTTTTACGGACTTTTTGCGCCACAAATGGTAAAATACAGTAAACTCAACCTGATATTTGCTGTAATTTATGCTTTTGTGCTTGCTGAGGAGAAGAAACTGAATGAATAAGATTGTGCATCTTGTATCACCATATCTTTTTAACACGGGAAGTTGGATTTACTCCCAGATACAGAATCTAAACGGGTTCGAGAGTCATATTTTTACCACTTTTACACAAAATCTGGAACAATTTCCACACAAAAACATTGTGGCTGCATGGGAATTTCCTGAGCCAAAAAAATTTATATCGCGGTTCATGTTGCGTTACCTTAACAAACAGGGATATTTCTTCAGACCCGTTCACAATAGAATAAGACCACAAATATATCAAGCTCATATGGGTTTTGAAGGTGTGCGTTGGATGGATTTTGTTAAATCGACGGGGACGCCACTTGTAACAACATTTTACGGACAGGATGTATCAAAACTTGGAAGAATACCATTCTGGCGGGAAAAGTACACAGAACTGTTCAAATACGGTTCTTTATTCCTGGCTGAAGGTAATAATTTAAGGAACGAACTTATCAAGCTGGGGTGCCCGCCTGAGAAGGTAGTTGTGCAACATCTGGGGGTTGATCCTTTAAATTATATACCAGTTAAGAAGGAAGTAAACGAGTACCGTAAGTTTAAAATTCTTCAAGCTGCTTCGTATAAACCCAAAAAGGGGTATCACTCGGCACTCTTAACAATAAAAGAACTGCTGAAGACTCATAAAAATTTTGAATTCAGAATAATTGGTTCAGGAACAAAAGAAGAGGTTGAAGAGATGTTAACCTGGGTGAGTGAACTTGAACTCTCTGAACATGTTAAACTGCTTGGAGCTCTGCCCCATTCTAAATACAGAGAGGAACTTGCAACAGCAGACATCTTTTTCCATCCAAGTGTGGTTGCCCCCGATGGTGATACCGAGGGTGGTTCACCTGTTGGAATAACCGAGGCATGTGCAATGGGAATCCCTGTTGTGGCAACACTTCATGCTGATATTCCGGAAGTAGTGATAGATGGAGTGACAGGCAGGCTGGCTCCCGAAAAGGATATAACCACACTTGCAGCTCACCTTGCATGGTTTATGGATAACAGCGAAAAAATGGTTGAATTTGGAGCACAGGGCAGGGAAAGGGTAGAAAAAGAGTATAATATTCATATCCAGATCAAAAGGCTTGAAATGTTATACAATGATATTCTCAAGGGGAGCAACCCCGGAATATGAAAGTCCTTTTTATTGCAGATGGTTCTTTAAGCAATCCGATTTTACAGTCACAGGGAATTCCTCACCTCCTTGTAAATTCTGCAAATGGGATCAAGTCGTACTTGATGACATTTGAAAATCCGCTGGTGTTAAGAGATGATGCAAAACAGAGGGATCGATTTGAACAGGCAAAGAAGATGCTTGGCGGGGTAATCACACATGTCGAAATTCCTGTTCCTTTTGGTGAGTCGAGAATGATCATGAATAATCCCATTCTGAGGGGGTTAAGATTTTTTTTAATGATCATTGTTGGGATAATCGAAACAACAGGTATTGTGAATAAGGAGAGAATTGAAGTCCTTCACTGCCGAAGCAGTTTTCCGACAATTATAGGGGTGGTGACCAAATTTTTTACAAGCTGCAAAGTTATCTACGACAACCGGGGTATTCCCGGTGAGGAGATGAAGAGTCGAAAATTTGATCCTCAGTCATCGGTGTATAACGCAGTTGAAAGCAGTTTACTTAAACACTCCGACTCTGTTGTTGTGGTATCCAATCCTTTTAAAGATTATCTGATTAAAAGATATCATGAGCAGAAGTTGTTTGTGAAAATAAAAGTGATCGAAAATGGTTTTTCTCCGGATAGAATTCAGTATTCTGATTCACTTCGTGCAAATCGAAGGAAGGAAGAAGGTTTGGAGGATCGACTTGTAATGACCTACTCGGGAACACTAAGCAAGTGGCAGATGTTTGAAGAGATTTGTGAAGCTTTTCTTCTGTTAAAAAAAATCGAATCGAAGGCACTTTTTCTTATCCTTTCGCCCGATTCAGCACAAGTCGAAAAAATATTGCTTTCCCGGAATATTCCGTCAGAAGATTTTAGAATATTTAATATCACCAATAATCAACTGGGCGAATATCTTATTCTTGGCGATTTTGGAACACTGTTTAGAAAGCCGTTATTATTAAACACCGTTGCGGCTCCGATAAAATTTGCTGAATATTTGGGAGCGGGTCTGCCGGTATTATTAACTCGTGGAATCGGAGATACCGAAATGATGTGTAGAAAGGGGCAATTTGGTGTTGTTATCGACCCATCATTCAGAGATATGGAAGCTGCGCTAAAGGAAATTGTTGCACTTTCGGGATCAGACGGCATTCATAAAAAATGTTCCGAGTATGCCATCTCTTCACTTTCTGTTGATTCCGCAGCTAAAAAATACCTCGATATTTATTTTTCTTGATTTACTAGTCTTCATTCCTTATATTTGTAAGCTATATTTATCTAAATTTCTGGAACACCATGGATTCCGAAATCAAAATCTTTTCCGGTAGATCAAACCGGCAGCTTGCTGAAAAAATAGTTGGCTATATGGGCAGGCGATTAGATGTTGAAAAACGTCTTGGGGCATTAGAGATAAAAAAGTTTAGTGATGGTGAGATCTGGGTAAAATATGGAGAAAATGTTCGCGGAAGCGATGTTTACCTTGTCCAGTCGACCAACCCACCGGCAGAGAACTTGATGGAGCTGCTCATAATGCTTGATGCAGCGAAAAGGGCTTCAGCTAAACGGATCACGGCTATTATTCCATATTTTGGATATGCCCGGCAAGACAGAAAAGATCAGCCAAGAGTGGCAATAACTGCAAAGTTAGTCGCAAATCTGATTACATCTGCAGGTGCCGACCGTGTGATCACAATGGATTTGCATACACCTCAGATCCAGGGATTTTTTGACATCCCGTTCGATCACCTTTACGGTTCAATAGTCTTTTACAACGAACTTAAGCACCTGAGCAATAATCTTGCCGTAATTTCACCCGATGTTGGTGGAATTAAAATGGCTCGTGCTTATGCCAATAAGTTAAATGCAAGCCTTGTTGTCAGCGACAAGCGAAGACCGGCAGCCAATGTTGCAGAGATTGCACATATCATTGGTGAGGTTGAAGGGAAAGATGTTTTGCTGGTTGATGATCTTATCGACACAGCGGGAACATTTAAAAGCACTGTAGAGTCGCTAAAAAAACGGGGTGCCAAGCGTATTTATGCTTCGGTTACTCATCCCGTCCTTTCGGGGCCCGCAGTTGAAAGAATTATGGACTCTGATATAGAGAAATTATTTGTCCTCGACACCATACCGGTAGATGATGACAAATTGGCGAAATTAGGAAATAAAATTCAGGTACTTAGCGCTTCAGCGATTTTTGCTGAGGCTATATTAAGAATCAACAAAAACGAGTCGATTAGCTCTTTGTTCGATAAGGACAAAGGATAATTCCCTCACGGAGAAACAAATGGAAACAAAAATTGTAAATGCGTCCGTAAGGACACTTTTTGGTAAAGCAGGAAGGAACATTTTAAAGAGCCAAGCTAAGGTACCGGGCATCTTTTACGCAAATAAAACAGAGCCTATTGCAATAGAAGCGCTTGAAAACTCCATCAAACAGTTGCACTTCACCTCGAAGAGCTATTTGATTAATCTTCAGATTGAAGGTCACGAACCACAGCAGTGTGTACTCAAAGATATTCAGTTGGATCCTGTTACCGAGAAGATAGTCCATTTTGATATGTACGGACTTACCAAGGGTGAAAAAGTTACTATTGATGTCCCTGTTAAATATGAAGGTAACTCGGTTGGTGTTATTGCCGGTGGTCAGCTTTCTATCAATCTTCACAAACTCACAATTCAGTGTTTACCAAAAGATCTGCCAAACTCGTTGACAGTGGATATAACACCTCTTAAACTTGGACAGAGTTTTAATGTCGGGAAACTGGACTATCCAAATCTTACAATACTTCATCCTGTAGAGACAGTTCTTTGTGCAATCACAATACCTCGTGGTGTTGAGATTCCTGTTGAAACAGAAGAAGCATCTGCAGAGCCAGAGGTTATAGCCAGAGGCAAGGACAAAGACGAAGAATAAAGCTTGAGATTTATAGTAGGGATTGGCAATCCGGGAAGAAAATATGAAAAAACCCGTCATAATGCAGGTTTTATGTTTCTCGATCGTTTTGCTGCTCTCCATTCTCTGAAGTTTACACCTTCAAAATACGAATATTATCAGGCAGAGGGTTCTCTTGATGGGAATCCTTTCTTGCTTATAAAACCTGTTACATATGTAAATCTTAGTGGAAACGCTGTTTATGATCTTTTGAGTGAACATGACGGTTCGCCGGAAGATATGCTTGTTGTATATGATGAAATTAATCTTGAACCGGGAAAATACAAAGTTAAATTAAAGGGGAGCGACGGAGGACACAACGGGATCAGCTCAATCATCTACTCGATCGGAAGTGAAAATTTCACACGATTGCGTATAGGCATCGGGAATAATTTTTCTCCCGGCGCCATGGCAGATTATGTGTTGAGTCCATTTGAAAAAGATGAGTTCGAACGCACAACAAAAGTGTTTGAAACTTGTTCATTGTTAGCAAATGAATTTATCAGAACGGGTGTTAAAGGGATACTTGACGCCAACAGTAAACTGATAATTAAAGACCAAACAATAATCGATTAATCCGGGAGATTAAATGGAACATTATATCATCTATATTTTGCCGTTGTTCGGGATATTAAGTCTTCTGTTCACATATGTGAAATCAAGCTGGATATCCAAACAGGATCCCGGCACAGAAAAGATGGTGCGTATTTCAGGGTACATTGCCGAGGGCGCAATGGCATTTCTGAGAGCAGAATACAAGGTTCTTGCAATATTTGTTACTCTTGTTGCAATATTGCTTGCAGTAACAGCCAATATGAAAGAGGATTCACATCCTTTGGTGGCTGTATCATTCATTTTGGGAGCATTTTCGTCGGCACTGGCGGGTTTTATTGGTATGAAAGCCGCAACGAAGGCGAATGTTCGAACTACAAACGCTGCGAGAAAAAGTCTTGGAGCCGCGTTAAATATTGCCTTTACAGGTGGTACGGTAATGGGGCTCGGGGTTGTTGGTCTCGGAGTTTTGGGGTTGGGATTGTTACTGGCAATCTATTCCCAAATGTGGTTAACACCCGATGTGTTCAGTGATAAAACATTGTTGGCTACTGCAACCAGCAGAGTGATCACAGTAATTACAGGTTTTTCATTTGGTGCTTCGTCAATAGCACTCTTTGCGAGAGTTGGCGGTGGAATCTACACAAAAGCAGCCGATGTTGGTGCTGATCTTGTAGGCAAGGTAGAAGCGGGAATTCCTGAAGATCATCCTTTAAATCCTGCAACCATCGCAGATAATGTTGGTGATAATGTTGGTGATGTGGCAGGTATGGGAGCCGATCTCTTCGAAAGTTATGTCGGAGCGATAGTTGGAACAATGGTTCTGGGTGCAGCATTTATCCCTGTTCACGGGTTTGCGGAACATTTTGATGGCCTGGGTGCAGTATTGCTTCCATTATCCATTGCAGCCCTTGGAATTGTAATGTCGATAGCGGGAACATTCTTTGTTAAAGTTAAGGATGGTGGCGACCCACAGCGCGCACTTAACACCGGTGAATTTTTATCCTCATTGTTTACAATTGCAGGATTGTGGTTTCTGATTCAATATATGCTTCCGGGAAGCTGGAGTTATAATGATCCTTTATATGGTGAAACCAGGGAATATACCTCTATTGGTGTTTTTATAGCAACAGTAATTGGTTTGGTGGCAGGTCTGCTTATAGGGCTTGTAACCGAATATTACACAGGCACCGGTAAAGGTCCTGTGCTGAATATTGTTCGTCAATCGATGACGGGAAGTGCAACAAACATTATAGCAGGTTTAAGTACCGGTATGATGTCAACTGCCATCCCGATAATAATCATCGCATTTTCGATAGTCGTATCGTTTGAACTTGCCGGGTTGTATGGTATAGCCATCGCGGCAGTAGGGATGTTGTCAAATCTTGGGATTCAGCTTGCAGTAGATGCATACGGACCAATATCTGATAACGCCGGTGGAATTGCCCAAATGGCAGATCTTCCAAAAGAAGTGAGAGAGAGGACTGACAAACTTGATGCAGTTGGTAACACAACAGCAGCAATCGGAAAAGGTTTTGCAATTGGTTCAGCAGCACTTACGGCTCTTGCACTGTTTGGAGCTTTTATGACTGCAGCGGATCTTAAAGTTATTGATATTTCTAAAGCGAAAGTTATCGCCGGTCTCTTCCTTGGAGGAGCCGTTCCTTTCCTTTTCTCAGCCATGGCAATGATGGCGGTAGGTAAAGCAGCCATGTCGATGATTGAAGAAGTTAGAAGACAGTTTACCTCAATCCCCGAACTCAAAGCCGCATTAAACATTATGCGTAAAAATGATGGCAAGGAGAGGGAAGACTGGAGCAAAGAAGATCAGGGCACATTTGATGCTGCCGAGGGGAAAGCTGAATATGGCAAATGTGTTGAAATTTCAACAACCTCAGCCATTAAACAGATGGTGCTTCCGAGTCTTCTGGCGGTGGTGGTACCTGTTCTGACAGGTTTCCTTGGAGGAGCTGAAATGCTTGGCGGTCTGCTTGCAGGTGTAACTGTTACAGGTGTTTTGATGGCAATTTTCCAGTCGAATGCAGGTGGAGCATGGGACAATGCTAAAAAAATGTTTGAAGAAGGTGTTGAGTATAACGGACAGATGTATTACAAAGGCTCCGAGCCCCATAAAGCTGCGGTAGTTGGTGATACAGTTGGCGATCCATTTAAGGATACTTCAGGTCCATCACTCAATATCTTAATTAAGTTGATGTCAGTTGTGGCGTTAGTAATAGCACCACTTATAAAGTAAAAATTATTGTTCATTTATTTATTAACCCTACCCGGAACAACATGTGCCGGGTCCTAGTCCATAGGGAGGATTCTTGAGAAGAAATCACTATGAAACAGCCGTTATTATTAATGCGGCTCTGGATGACGAACAGATCGAAGCCGTTGTGGCAAAGATCACCGGTATCATCACCGATGGCGGTGGCGAGATATCGGAAACTGAAAAGTGGGGCAGGAAAAGACTTGCTTACACTATCAACAAAAACAGAATTGGATACTATGTAATTTACAGGTATGAAGCTCCGGTTGACTTGATCGCAGAACTTGAGAGACTTATGAAAATTGACGAGGCAGTTGTCAGATTTTTGACAATCAGGCTCGAAAAAGAGGCTCTTGAATATTTTGCAACACGGAAATTTGAAGCAGAAACACTTGAACCTGAATCCGAAGTTGCTGAGGAAGAAGTTGAGGAAATTGATGTTGAAGAAGAAAAAGCAGAAGTACCTGCTGAAGCTCCTTTAGCTGAAGTTCCCGCAAGTGAACCTGTGGCAGAGGTTGCTGCAGAAGAATCTGTGGTTGAACTCGTAGCAGAAGTTACAGAAGAAGCACCTGTAGCCGAGGCGAGTCCTGAGGTCGAAGCAGAGATTTCGGTTGAGGCACCTACAGAAGAAGTCGTAGCTGAAAAGAAAGAAGATACTGACGAGAAGTCGGCCTGACAATGAAAGAGGAAATCAAATATGGCTGAGTTGAAAATGCCGGAAATTAACTTTGTAGTAATAGCCGGAAATTTAACAAAAGACCCTGTTTACAGGCACACAACAAACGGGACGCCGGTGGTCAATTTTACCATAGCATCCAACAGAAAATTCAGAGACTCCGGCAGCCAGTGGCAAGAGGATGTCTGTTTTGTTGGAGTAGTAGCGTGGAACAAGTTGGCAGACAGCTGTCGCGAGCGTGTCAGGAAGGGTTCAGCTGTTTTGGTTGATGGCGAGTTGCAGAGTCGGAACTGGAGAAGTGACGACGGGAGCAGCCGCAGTATCGTGGAAATAAAAGCCAGACGGATTCAATTTCTAAATAAACGATTTAAACCGACCGGAGAAGAGTTATATGAGGAAGCCATCACTGATTATGAAGATGACTCTGCCGGTTACACATCCGATTCATTCGATAAGTTCTTAACTGAAGAAGAATCTAAACTTATTAAAGAGTAATTATGATTTACACTAATAACAACAACAACTTTAGCAATAACAGAAACAAGATGCGTATGTTAAAGCCAAATAAAGTTTGCAGATTTACGCAGATGGGCATTAAATACATCGATTACAAAGATGCCAAGCTCTTGCAGAAATTTATTACCGAACAAGGTAAGATAATCCCTAAAAGAATTACCGGTACCAGTGCAAAATATCACCGCCAGTTGACTACAGCTATTAAAAGAGCGAGACACATGGCTATTCTTCCATATGTAGCTGATTCGGTTAAATAATTTAATGGAGATTGGATAATGAAAGTAATATTAAGACAAAATATCGATTCTCTTGGCCAGGTGGGCGAAATCGTCGATGTAAGCGAAGGTTATGCTCAAAACTACCTTATCCCCAAGAAATATGCTTATGCAGCCCTCAAAGGCAACATGAGAGCTATTGAGGATGAGAAGAGACTGATCAACAAGAAAAGAGATAAAGAAGTGGCTGCGGCTACCCAGCTTGCAACTGCAATAGAGAATGTAAAGATTGAACTTTTTGTTCAGGCCGGTGAAGAGGACAAACTTTTTGGTTCCGTCACTTCACAAATGATCGCTGATGGATTAAAGGAAAAAGGATTTGATCTCGACAAAAGATCAATCGATCTTCCAGATCCAATAAGGGCTCTCGGTATCTACGATGTACCCGTTAAACTCCACTCATCTGTTATCGCCAAGATAAAAGTGTTTGTAGTGAAGGAACAAAAAGAAGACTAACCTAAATATTAATTATTAGGTATCAGGTATTAGTTATTAAGCTGCTTCAGAAATGGGGCAGCTTTTTTTTGTTAGGATCGGCTCTAAAAACATTTCATCAGGCATAGATAACTTTTCCGGTTTTCCTGATGTGGTTTGAAAATCTGTCATTTTTCAAAAGTTTCACAATATCAACTTGAATAGAAAGTCCTTCTTCAAGATGCACAGTCAAATCAAGAATGTCTCCTTTGGTTTGACCATCTATTGCAAGATCAATATCGTGAGCATTGCGCAAGTTGACGGCTGCACTTCCAAAAAGGATTATTTCAGTTACTCCATATTCTCTACATATCGAAATAGCTCTTTCTATAGATTTTTTGGTGACCACTATTGATTCCTAATTTGTTAAAACTGAGCCATAAAATACTTAATTTTACGAAATTATTGTGATATGTTGGGATATTTCCATATTCCATTAATTCTGTGAGTTTCAGCGATCACTAAAAATCAAAAAAAAAGGCTGCCTCTTCCGAAACAGCCTTTTCAAAATCTAAATGGAGAATAACTACCTTACGGCAATTTTTTTCTCTCTTACCAACTGTGCGATAACTGCAGTACCGTTTTTAGCAATAGTCTTTATTGCATTGGCGGTAAGTTTCACGGTCACAAATCTATTAAGTTCCTGAACCCAGATTCTCTTTTTCTGGAGATTGGGGAGGAATCTTCTTTTGGTATGGTTGTGAGCGTGGGAAATGCTGCTGCCGTATTTTGGTTTTACTCCGGTAACTTGGCATGTTCTTGACATAAAAATAAACTCCTGGCTCTTGCTCATAAAAATTGGAAAACAGTCTCGTAATATACGGTAACAAATCGAAATAAACAAAAAATGAATTAATCGTTTACTATAAAGTTCGGGCGATAAAATCTTTTATGATGTCATCATCTGAGGAGGCGAGTTCTTGTGGGGTGCCGGTGAAATAAATTTTACCTTCGTGGGCGAGGGCAACTCTCGTGGCAACAATGTTTACACTTATCATATCGTGTGTAACAACTATTGAGGTTACTTTAAGTTTTTCGCTTAGGTCTTTAACAAGATTGTCGATCGATTCGCTCATTATCGGATCAAGTCCGGTTGTTGGTTCATCGTAAAGGATATATTCGGGATTGGTGATCAGAGCTCTGGCAAGTCCCACTCTTTTACGCATACCGCCGGAAAGTTCTGCGGGTTTTAATGCTTCGATTCCGGGGAGTCCAACTAATTCCAATTTTTCTGCAACCCGTTTGTCGATTTCGGTTGAAGTGAATTTGGTGTTGCTTTCGATCAAGGGGAGAGAGATATTGTCACCCACGGTCATTGAATCGAAGAGAGCAGCTCCCTGAAACAAAAACCCAAACTTCTTACGGAGTTCGTAAAGGTCTTTTTCCTTAATCAGATTGATATCATACCCTTCAACCATTACTGTACCGCTGTCGGGTCTTAGAAGACCAATTATATGTTTCAGAAGGACTGATTTACCACAACCTGATCTTCCAATCACAGCGAGAGTTTCACCCTGATTGATATCGAGGCTTAAACCACGAAGTACCTTGTTGTCACCAAAACTTTTATAAAGATCTTTTACTTCTATCATCGTGTGGTTCTATATTCTCACAAAGTTTTTGCCGGGTTGCTGCCGGACAAGACCCTTAAACTCGAGTTGCAAAAGATTAATAAGACATTCGGAGATATTCAGTCCTGTAAGACCTGATATCTGGTCGATATGCAACGGTTCAAAGCCAATTGTTGTATAAATCTTCTCTTCAAATATGGATAGTTCGGAGAGTTGAATAACGGGTGCCGGTTCAGGGGTTGATTTTGGGACGATCTTAAACTCAATCAAAATATCTGCAACGCTCATAACAAGTTTGGCATTGCCATCCTGGATCAACCTGTTTGTTCCGCCGGATTTTAGGGAGTTTATATTTCCGGGGATTGCAAAAACTTCTCTTCCCTGGTCGATTGCAAAGGCAGCAGTATGTAGTGCACCTCCTTTTTCAGCAGTTTCCACTATAAGTGAACCGAGCGAAAGCCCGCTGATAATTCTGTTCCTTGCAGGAAAATTTATTGCATCAGGTTTTACATCAGGGGCAAACTCAGTAACCACAGCTCCTGAAGTGCTTATATCTTTGGCAAGTTTTTTGTTTTCGGATGGATAAATGTTTTTAAATCCACTTCCGAGAACGGCAATTGTTCTTCCACCGGCAGATATTGCTGCTTTATGGGCTGTTGTATCGATTCCTCTGGCAAGACCACTAATAACGGTAAAACCTTCTTTTACAAGATCGCGACTAAAATCGGCTGCGGTTTTTAAGCCATACGGTGAAGGAGTTCTTGAGCCGACAATTGCGAGGGACTTTTTATCCTGTTCGGTCAATTCACCAACCACGAAAAGCAGAATGGGTGGATCGTAGATATTTGAAAGGGAAGAGGGATAACCTGATTGTCCGTAGGCAAGAATTGAACCTGAAATGGAGGTTACAAATTCATATTCTTTTTTGTAATCGGCATCATTGTCACCATTTTTGGCACCTTCAATAAAACCTTTAATTACAAGGTCGGTCATTTTTTCGATATGAAGCAGGTTTTTTGGTGGTGAGTCGATCAGTTGAGTCCCTGAACCGATGGCATCAATCATTGAGCGAAGACGCACAATTCCAATATGTTTGCAGTTTAATAATCGACGGAGAGCAATATATTCTTCGAGGGGAACTGATTGCATATAATTGTTATGAGGTCACGGATATTTTGTCAACAACACCAACAATAATGGTGTGGACGGGGGATTTTTTGTTTTGTATTATTTGTTGAACGGCATCGCCTTCTTGTGTCACCATTACAATGTCGCCGGGACCTGCTGACGAAAAATCGATGGCAATAATGTCTTTTTCATCCATATATGAGCCATCGAGGTCGATCTTCCTGACGAGCAGGAGTTTCTGTCCGTTTAATTCCTTGTTTTTTACGGAGGAAACTACATTCCCATGCACTCTGGCAAGGAACATATCACTGTTGCTCTTTAGTTTCTGCGGGATTTTTACTTTTCGATCTAAAGAGAATTGCAGCGGGTAAAATTATAATGTAAGCTGCGATCAACACTAAAGGAGCGGTTACGAGTGCCGAGGGTGAATCCCATGGTTTTTGTGAAAGGAGCACAAAACCGATAATGAGGGCAAACATGCCGACAGCGAGGAGAATATAGTTGGTTGAGTTAAAATAGATTTTAAATGGGGAAGGGCTCTTCCACAAGGGAAGTTGCTTTGATGCTGTTCTTCCTTGTACTTTTTTTGCCATGCTCTAATTCCTGATAATTATAAAAAGCCCGGCAATGGGAATTACCGGGCAACTTAAGTGGTTCACCAGTCAGGGGAAGAACTGATGAACAAAACTATAACAAATAAATTTCAATCACTTGGGCAATATATACAAGACAGTGATAAAAAACAAATGTTAAATTGAGTTTTACTTGCTTATCTGGTAAACAATCTTGCGGATTGTATCAAACTGCAGGTAAGGATACTCCTCACGAATAGTGTCGATAGCATCTCCGGCGGAAACTTTACCGGCTCTCAATTGTTTAAATTTTTTCCTGATCTGATAATCACGAACAGCTTTCTCATCAATTAATTGGTGACTCGAAAGAAGTTCATAGATTTCGTCTGATATAAGATCAGATAATGGGTTTTCGATTTTTGCAACTACGCTTTTCATCGCTACTCCAACGAATTAGTGAATAAATATTAATAAACGCAAAATGTAACATTTGGTGCAACTATGGCTGTCCCGTCGTTATTAATCAATTGTGTAGCTAAGAAATATAAAAGACTCCATTTTTTTCTTTAAAACTTACGGCTTTTTTTGATAATACCAAAATGAAAGTGAAAAAAAAGAGGTTATAACACACAAATGTTACCTCTGTCACAAACTTTAGCCCGCTTAATGTATTAGACAAAACTAAAAGGGAAAAAGTTCCATAAAAAATCAAGGAAATTAACAGCCCTTAAACAGGGTCAAGAATCAGGGTGAAATTCTTGCTGAAAGAGTTCGTCGAGGGAGAGGTTGGTTTTAGGTAACAGAGCCCGGGTTGCAAGTTTATCCACATATTCGTTCCATTTCACCCCCGAATGGGCTTTTACCTTGTTCCAGGTGATGTTAACTTTAATCTGTTTTAGTGCATTGAGGTAATATTGCGAAACGGGTGCTTTTGCGTTATATCTTCCTGAGGCGATTTTACCGGCAAGATCAAGATCATAGTGAAGAGTAACAGTTGCAATATTCATGTCGTCACATTTTTTTAGTGCTTCGATAATTGCAGTGAATTCACCAATGATTTGATA
This sequence comes from uncultured Ignavibacteriaceae bacterium, assembly GCA_964531325.1. Lineage (GTDB taxonomy): Bacteria > Bacteroidota > Ignavibacteria > Ignavibacteriales > Ignavibacteriaceae > UTCHB3. The sequence goes on from CAZHCW010000007.1 coordinate 78,946, forward strand.
TGACGAACGATGTTGGGGATCTTCAATTATACCGGAGGCATTGGAAAGTTTTTTACCATCTTTTAGGATGACATAAGCCCAGGCCGCCTTCTCCCCGTTGAAAGAACCGTCGGTGAAGATGTGGAAACCGGAGAGGTCGGTTGTCTGTGCAACTGCAACGGGGGAGGTTACTTCAAGAGATGAATAAATTTTAGAGAGGATTTCATCTTTTGTTTTATCAGTTGTAATTTTAAAACTGTTTTTCTTTGGACTGAACCAGACATTAACAGCTCCAATTTTTTTGCCTGCTGTTTCCACTGAAAGTATTGCGTGATATATGTTTTTTTCGTTAATTGCCGAACTTACTGTGAAGGGGACATCAAGTTTGTGGATTTCAGATGCCAAAAGTTGACCAATCTCAACACACTTGGAGAGGAGAATGTCTTTATAGGGGTTTTCCAAATTAAAAAGAGAGTCCAATATCAAGAATTATTTGTGACTTACCATCTTCATTAAAAGCTATTTCGGCTCTGGCAATGTTGTATGGGAGAACTGCAAGGGTAATACCAAATCCATAACCTCTTTGCATTGCATTAAAATCGTAACTACCGCCGGACTGACGGGAAACTCCCGCATCCATAAAAAACTGAAAGCCAAAATTGATTTTATAACGGGTGAGGCTTCGTGGAACAACCGGAAGTTTAAACTCTATCGGGAATTCGTCAATAATGTTAAAATAAGTTTCGAGAGATGAAGTTATCATCCCGTTCCCTTCCCGTTTTGTGTCGTAGTGGCCCCTTACTCTGTCGTCAACACCAAGAATTGAAATATCATAGTAGGGGATATTTTTCCCAAATGCTTCTCTTAGTGCGATTCTCCATTTGGCATGGACGATTCCGGAGATTTTTCTATACTCCCTGAAATCGAAATTATAGATACCATAATCAACTTCACTGTTCCCAAAACCTTTATGGGTATATTCGGTCGAGAAATATATTCCGTCGGTTGGTGCGATGTTAAGATTTCTTGTATCGTAATTATATCTTACCCCGGCGAAACCATACCTGTCGATATTGGAGGTTGTGGCGTTAACACCTCTAACATATTTGGGAGTTTCGATGTAATTAAATCCGCCAAAAAGAGATATTCGGTGGAAAAGAGAAATTCTTTTACCAACCGAGACAACTGCTCTAAAAACTTCCTGTTTAAAAGATTCACCATAAAGAATATCAGCAACATCGCTTTTGTTTTTTCGAGTTGAATAACTGAAATCAGTCTGTAGCGAAATTTTTTCGTCTCTAAAGAGGTATGGAATATTGTAGAAGAGAGAATAACCCGGGTCGTAGCCAAGTTTTACTTTGCCTGAGAGGAGTTCATTTCTTCCGCGAAAATTAAATATTTTTAGATCGAGACCGTAGGAGAGTTTGGTCCAGTCTTTATCATTTCTGTCGATGAAGGGGATCGGGTAGATATACCAGCTTTCCTTGACATCAATCACGAGATGATTCAGTGAGTCTTTTTGAAAAATTAACATTTCCACGGAAGTAAAAAGCTGGAGACTGTATATTCTTTTTCTGTTGAACTCAAGCACGAGAGAATCGACAAGATCACCTCGTTCGAATGTCAGTTCCGCCAGAATTATATCATTATCGGTGATAGAATTTCCTCTGATACTGATTGAATCTATCACGAGTTCCGTAGAGGGGAGATAAGATTGACCAAATAGAGGGACGGAAATAAAAAAGAGAACGATCAGAAATCGGGACTTATTTGTCAAGCAGTTGTTCCGGAATTCTCTTCAGATTTATTGGAAGAAGCGCAAAACCTGTATTCAATTGCGATGCATCTGTCCTGGATTACATTAATTCCTGAGTTGACCACGGGTGCTACAGCTTCATCATTCCTGATTCCGAACTGGAGCCAAAGAGTTTTGGGATTAACTGCAATTACATCATCAATTATTTGTGGAATTCTGGTAGAGTTCATAAAAACATCAACGATATCGATATCTCCTGGAACATCCATAAGGGAGGGATATACCTTAATCCCACCAATTTCAGTGAGAGTCGGGTGGATACCGGTGACATGATACCCTTCCTTTTTAAGCATCAGGGCAATTCTACCACTATCTCTACCCGGTTTATCGGAAATGCCAACAACACAGATATGTTTTGCTGATTTAAGAAGTTCACAAATTTCCATGGCTTTACTCCAAAATTAAAATCCAAATATAATAATTAAGCAGAATTAAAAGTGTGTTATTCGAGTTAACAGGGGAGGGAGAAAGTAGTGAGTAGCGAAGTAGCGGAGTAGCGAAGTAGCAGAGGGGAGAAAAACCACAGAGCGCACAGAGTACACAGAGGAGGAAAGGTGAGAGAAAGTAGTGAGTAGCTAAGTAGCGGAGTAGCAGAGGGGAGATATCAAAGAGGCTGCCGGATTAGGGCAGCCTCTGACTAATAAAAAAAGAAGATTTTACATATAATCTTCGATTGGCGGGCAGGTGCAGATAAGGTTTCTGTCACCGATAGCAGAGTTAACTCTTTTTACTGTGGGCCAGAATTTACCCGACCTTAGAGATTCAAGCGGGTAGCCCGCTTTCTCTCTATTATAGGTGTGATTCCACTCATCTGCAATTAGTTCTTGCATTGTATGAGGAGAATTTTTTAAGACATTATCCGAACTGTCGGCACTGCCATTTTCTATTTCTGAGATTTCTGCTCTGATAGCTATCATTGCATCAATGAATCGATCGAGTTCATAGAGTGATTCACTTTCGGTTGGTTCAACCATAAGTGTACCGGCAACCGGGAAAGAAACTGTTGGAGCGTGGAAACTATAGTCCATCAACCGTTTGGCCATATCTTCCACTTCAACATGCGCCGTATGTTTAAATTCTCTCATATCAAGAATCATTTCGTGGGCAACTCTTCCATTTTTACCGGAATAAAGCGTTTTGTAGTAGTTGCTTAGTTTCGTTTTGATGTAGTTTGCATTCAGGATTGCAATTTTAGTGGCATTGGTTAATCCTTCAGAACCGAGCATTTTGATATATCCAAGAGAAATTATCAGAACAAGTGCACTGCCAAAAGGTGATGCAGAAATTGCAGTAACTCCTTTTTCACCACCGGTTTTTACAACCGAATGTGATGGAAGGAAAGGTTTTAGATGTTCTGCGCAACAGATAGGACCAACGCCCGGACCACCACCTCCATGAGGAATTGCAAAAGTTTTATGGAGATTCAAGTGACAAACATCCGCTCCGATTGTAGCCGGGGAAGTGAGCCCGACCTGAGCATTCATATTGGCACCGTCCATATAAACCTGACCACCAAATTTATGAATCACTTCACAAATTTCGATGATGGATTCTTCAAAAACGCCATGAGTTGAGGGATAAGTTACCATCAAAGCAGCAAGGTTGTCCTTGTGCTCTTCAGCCTTCTTCTTGAGATCGTCAACATCGATGTTACCATTTTCATCACATGCAACCACAACAACGGTCATCCCTGCCATAACAGCACTTGCAGGGTTTGTTCCGTGTGCTGATGATGGGATTAGGACGATATCGCGTTGGGTTTCACCACGACTAATGAGATATTCTCTGATAACCATCAATCCGGCATATTCACCCTGGGCTCCCGAATTTGGTTGCAGTGAAACTCCGGGGAAGCCGGTAATTTCTGCGAGATGCCTCGAAAGGTCATCGATAATCACTTTATAACCTTCCACCTGATTTGCCGGTGCAAAAGGATGGATTGTAGTAAATTGAGGCATCGTTATACCAATCATTTCGGAGGTTGCATTCAATTTCATTGTGCAGGAACCGAGTGGAATCATCGAATGCGCCAAAGAGAGATCTTTGTTCTCAAGTTTTTTCACATAACGAAGGAATTCGGTTTCTGAGTGATACTTTTTGAATACGGGATGTGTGAGATAACTTGAACTTCTGAAAAAAGGAGCCGGGAATTCAGCGTGAACATTTTCCTTTAATTCTGAAAGATTTACACTAAAATCATTCATTTCGAAAGCAGTTGTGAATATCGAGATAATCTCGATCAGGTCCATTATTTTGGTGGTCTGGTGCAGGGAGATTCCAACATTTCCATTTTCAAAATAGCGGAAATTGATATTCAGACTTTCTGCTTCGTATCTCACCTGAGCTGCCTGATTGGGAGTGAGTTGAATATTTAAGGTGTCAAAAAACTCTTTATTTGTTTGTTTAAAGCCAAGGTCCTGAAGTGCAAGATTTAATAAAGATGTGAAACTGTGGATTCTTGAAGCAATCTGATAAATCCCTTCAGCACCATGATAAACAGCATACATTGAAGCAGTGATTGCGAGGAGAACCTGGGCAGTACAGATGTTACTTGTGGCTTTTTCTCTTCTGATGTGTTGTTCACGGGTCTGGAGAGCCATTCTGAAAGCGATGTTTCCTGCGGAATCGGTAGATGCACCGATGATCCTGCCCGGAATAACTCTTTTATATTTGTCGGTGCAGGCAAAAAAGGCTGCATGTGGTCCGCCATATCCCATCGGGACGCCAAATCTTTGTGAAGAGCCCACAGCCACTTCGGCGCCAAATTCACCCGGGGGTGTTAAGAGGGCAAGTGCCATTAAGTCGGTTGCCACTATTGTGGGGACATTAACAGCTTTGGCATTTTCAATAAAGTCTTTATAATCTTTAACCTCTCCCTTGCCTGAAGGGTATTGGAGGATGAGACCAAAATAAGTATCATCAATTGTTGTTTTTGTGTAGTCACCTGTAACAAGTTCAATTTTCTTGGGGGTGGCTCTGGTGTTTAACACTTCAAGAGTTTGTGGGAAGATATCTTCATCCACAAAAAATTTCATTGCCGATTTGTTGGTTTTGTTTGCAAAAAACATCAACATCGCCTCGGCAGCTGCTGTTCCTTCATCGAGCAGGGAAGCATTTGCTATTGGAAGAGCTGTGAGGTCTGAGACCATAGTTTGAAAATTCATCAAAGCTTCAAGTCTTCCTTGAGCAATTTCTGCCTGATACGGGGTATATTGTGTGTACCAACCCGGATTCTCGATAACATTTCGTAAAATCACCGCGGGGATAACTGTCGGGTAATAGCCCATACCGATGTAAGATTTTGAAATAGTATTTTTTTTACCTGCATTTCTTAGATACTCAATGAAACCATTTTCGGAGAGAGCATCAAATTGTGGAAGGGGTTCTTTTAAGCGGATATGCGGGGGAACTGTTTCATCGATAAGTTGATCAACTGAATCAACTCCGATTGCATCTATCATTAATTTAATTTCGTTTTCGTTCGGTCCGATGTGTCTTTTTTCAAACTTGTCGAAAATATCAAAAGTCTTCATAGTGACTGTGCCTGTTTTAAGTAGGAATTTAGAAAATATCAACTCTAAAATTAACGAAAAGCGAGGGAATAAACCACAGAGCCCGCAGAGCACACAGAGGGGATAACTTGGAAGAGTGAAATTTGATATATTTGAAGTTGAGTTTGCCGATTTGCAGACATTTTGAGAAACAACATAACAGCAGCAATATGAAAACAGCGATATTTAGCCTTTTAATAGTGGCAATGATGTTTTTATCAAATTATGGACAAAAAAACACCATGAACAATTCAAATAATCCTTTTTTTAAGGAGTGGAAAACTCCATTTGGCACCCCTCCTTTTACAGAAATCAAACTTGAACACTACCTTCCCGGCTATGAAGAGGGGATAAAACAGCATGATATTGAAATTGAAAAAATAATATCGAACAGGGAAGTGCCCAACTTCAAAAATACGATTGAAGCATTAGAACTCTCGGGTGCGCTTTTATTTAAAGTTGACAGGACTTTTCAGAATCTCGTTTCAGTGATAACAAATAATGAAATGCAGGTTCTTGCAGAGAAATTTGCGCTAATGACTGCAAAACATCGTGATGACATATATCTGAACGAAAAACTCTTTAAGAGAATAAAAGCAGTTTATGATGCCCGTGAGAATGAAAACCTGAATGAAGAACAAAGTCTGCTGTTGAAGGGTTATTATCTGGATTTTGTCCGTGGAGGTGCAAATCTTAATGATGACCAAAAAATGAAACTAAGAGCAATTAATGAGGAACTCTCAAAATTAAATGTCCTTTTTGGTGACAATGTCAGAAAAGAAAATGCAAAATTTAATTTGATTGTTGAAAACAAAGCCGATCTCGCAGGACTTTCGGAAGATATGATCTCTTCTGCGGCGGCAAAAGCATCAGAAAAAGGACTCTCAGGGAAATGGATATTTACAATCGACAAACCGACACTTCTCCCATTTTTACAATTTGCAGAAAAAAGGGAACTGCGTGAAAAGATGTATAAGGCGTATGTAAATCGCGGGAACAACAATGATGAACTTGATAATAAAAAAGTATTGTCAAGAATGGTTTCCCTAAGAGTTCAGAAAGCGAATTTACTTGGTTACAAAACTTACGCCGATTTTATACTTGAAAAGAAGATGGCGAAAACCCCCGAAAATGCTTATAAATTTTTATTTGATGTATGGAAACCCACACTAAAAAGAGCGCAGAGTGAAGTTGATGAGATGCAAAAGATCATCGATTTGGAGGGCGGAAAATTTAAACTTGAACCCTGGGATTGGTGGTTTTACGCTGAAAAGGTTAAAAAAGCCAAATATGACATGGATGAAGAGATGCTGAGACCCTACTTCAAATTGGAAAATGTTTTGAGTGGAGTTTTTGCTGTTTCGACAAAATTATTTGGTGTTCAGTTTGTGCCGAGACCGGACATAGAGGTCTATCATCCTGATGTTCGTGTTTTTGAAGTTCGGGAGGCAGATGGCAAACATATCGGAATATTATATACCGACTATTATCCGAGGGAAAGCAAAACAAATGGTGCATGGTGCGAAAATTTCCGGTTGCAGTCAAATATAAATGGCAATTTTATTGCCCCTGTGGTTTATAATGTTGGCAACTTCTCAAAACCAACAGCGGAGAAACCTGCTTTGATAAGTCTTGACGAGGTAAGAACTCTTTTCCATGAGTTTGGACATGCGATCCATTTTCTTCTTGCAAAAGTAACTTATCCCGGGTCTTCATCAGTTCCTGCTGATTTTGTTGAAATGCCATCACAAATAATGGAGAAGTGGGCACTTCAACCGGAGGTATTAAAAATGTATGCAAAACATTATGTTACCGGAGAGGTGATGCCTGATGAGCTAATTACCAAAATTAATAATGCCGGTAAATTTAATCAGGGTTTTGAGACTGGTGAATATATTTCAGCTTCAATTCTTGATCTTGACTGGCATACCTTAACAGATGCAAAAGAGAGAGATGTCACTGAATTTGAGAATGCATCGTTGAAAAAAATGGGAATCCTCCCAGAGTTTTTGCCGAGATATATGAGTACAAATTTTCTTCACATAGCGACCTGGGGTTATGAAGCAGGCTATTACAGTTACCTTTGGGCTGCAGTTCTTGACGCCGACGGTTTTGAAGCTTTTGAAGAGAAGGGGATATTTGATCAAAAAACCGCATCGGACTACAGAAAATATATCCTTGAACCTCTCGGAAGTGTTGATCTCATGGAAAACTACAAAAAGTTCCGTGGTAGAGAACCAAAAGTTGATGCGCTGCTCAGGTCAAGAGGGTTGGATTAGAACCAGGCCTCCCCGATTATATCTTTGAGTCAGGAACAAAGCTGTAATCCATAGAGTTTTTTGCGGTGATGATTTCTTGTAATAATTTCTGAAAAATTTCGTGAACGGGCAGAATCTCCTTAATAAGGCCGGAACTCTGCCCGGCTTCAAACTGGCCCTCTTCATAATTTCCTTCGAAGATGCCCATCATTTCTCTTTTTCTTCCGAGAATCTCGATGATTTCTTCTTTGGTTGCGCCTCTTTTTTCGAGATCCATTACTTTAATTGAAAAAGGATTTTTTATCATTCTTGCAAGTCCGGCATTTCGAAGTCCGAGGATGGTACCATTGTCGGTTGAATCAACCACCAGTTTTTTATAAAGTTCATGAGCTGAAGATTCTATCGAGGCTGCAAAACGGGTACCTAATTGGACTCCTGAGGCACCCAAAGCCATACAGGCAATTATTTGTCGTCCATCGGCGATTCCACCTGCAGCAATTACCGGAATTTTAAGCGAATCCACCAATTGAGGGATGAGGCATAAGGTCGTAATTTCATCGGCACCGTTGTGTCCACCGGCTTCCACACCTTCACCGACCACTGCGTCACAACCAACCTCCTGAGATTTTAGTCCCTGTTTAATATTGGAGACCACATGTACAACAGTTGCACCACCGGATTTTAGTCGCTCAATATGTTTTCCGGGGTGTCCGGCAGAGGTAAAAACTATTTCAATTTTTTCATCAATCACAACATCAATCAAAGAAGAGATATCCTCTCTTAATTGAGGCAGATTAACACCAAACGGTTTTGAAGTGGCGGTTTTGCATTTTTTTATATGTTCTCTCAACAAATCAGGCTTCATCGATCCGGCTCCGATGAGGCCCAATCCTCCATTTTCAGAAACCGCAGAAGCAAGTCGCCATCCGGAGACCCAAACCATCCCACCCGAGATGATTGGGTATTGAATGTTAAATAGTTTTGAGATATTTGATTGAATTGTCATTTTTTTTCGAGGAATTTTACGAAATTTATCAAGTAAAATAATATTAATTCTCAAGAACGAGGATATCATCGGCCTAAACTCTTTCACTTCATCCCTTAATAAACCCAAATTCATGACAAAAAGGGATAATTATATCTATTTGATATTAATTATGGCTCTTTTTCTAAGGATGGGAGCTTTTTTCTCGTTTGCACCCTGGGATGAAAATATTGTCAATAATAAACTTCTGCTCTCCGATGGCGCATCATATCAAAATATGGCATTAGGCATGATGGAAGGATTTGATAATGGAGAGACATTTTGGGCACCCGGTTTTCCTGCATTTTTAGCTTTCGTATATTCAATCTTTGGGGTGAAACCATGGGTGGTACTTTTTTTTAACTGCTTCATTTCAACATTCTCAGTTTTTCTTCTTTATTTAATCGGGAATAGACTGTTCACTCAAAAAATTGCTTTAGTTGCGGCACTTCTATTGGCAATAGAGCCTCATCAGATCGTTTACACCCAGACATTATTTAGTGAAAATTTATTTGTCCCCCTAATACTTCTCTTTTTTCTTTTTTTAATTAAGTATTTAACTGAACATAAACGGCTTTTATTAGCTGTGGCTGCCGTATTTCTTGGTCTTTCGATGTACTTCAGACCTGCAGCAAATTTCCTTTTTATCCCTGTTGTCATTTCTATCTTTCTCTATTTGAAAGAAACCTGGATGGAAAAGACAAAGAGTGTCCTTCTGTTTTTGTTTTTTCTGTTAATCACATTGTCGCCCTGGTTGATAAGAAATAATAAGTTACACGACCATTTTGGTTTATCAACCAATGGGGGGTATAATTTGCTCTACATATTTGTCGGATCAATCTATAACAATCAATATCAAATGCACCCCGACTCAACACACAAGATGTTGCAAGATAAAGTAGAGGAAGCAGGGGGTTCAGAGATTAATAATCCTTTTATACTGGATAAAACTGAGAAAAGTGTTGCATTTGAGTTGATTCAGAAAGAGCCTGTAAACTTCATTAAAAATTATCTGTCAGGTTGTTTAAACATCTACACTTCTTTGTCATCTTACCAGATATCCTCAATACTGGGGTTGGAGGGGACTTATGTGCTGGGTAAAAACTTTTATGGTGTGTCACAATTTTCACAAATAAGTTACTTTTTGCAGGAAAGGAAAATTGGGACATTAATTGCCAGTGGTTCGGTAATGGCTTTCATTATGATATCATATTTATTGACAATTGCCGGTATTTGGAGGTTGTATAAAGATGGCAGGAGCAAAGAAATGTTAATGCTCTTTGGGATGATAATATATTTTACCCTGGTAGTTGGGACGCTGGGGAGCAGTGCCCGGTTTAAGCTTCCGATAGCCCCATTTTATATTGTATTATCGGCGTATGGTATAAACTACCTTAGCAAAAAATGGAGACAAAAGAAAGAATCACTGAATTAACAGGACAGAACTTAATCCAAGTTCATTCAACTGTACTTTTAACATCAGTTTTAATGGAAATTTGCCATGTTCACAGATCACAAATAATATAAGCTGTTTGTTTCAAATTGTTTACGAGCAGAAAATTAAATATCTTTGTTGTTCACTTAAAAAAAATTCCTGATGAGAGCAATAATACCGGTCGCCGGAATTGGCAGTCGATTAAAACCACATACAAATACCATTCCTAAAGTTCTTCTTACTGTTGGTGATAAACCGATACTTGGGCACATTTTGCAAAAACTTCTTGATTCAGGGATCAAAGAAGCAACTTTTGTTACCGGGCACTTGGGAAGTATGATAAAACAATATGTTGAAAAGAACTTCCCTGAGATGGATTCTATCTTTGTTGAGCAAAAGAAACAAGAGGGATTGGGTCACGCTATTTATCAGGCTGCCCATACTTTTGGCAACGATGAGATATTCATAATTCTGGGTGACACAATTTTTGATGTCGATTTGGATGCAGTAATCGCGCTCGGTGCCAATGCTCTCGGGTTAAAACATGTTGATGACCCCAAGAGATTTGGTGTTGCCATTATTGAAAATGGCAAAATTACACAACTTGTTGAAAAACCAGAAGTTCCCCCTTCCAATATGGCAATTGTAGGCCTTTATTACATAAGAAATTCACAAAAGCTGGCTGAATGCCTGCGGTCTAACATTGAGAACAACAGGCGTACCCGCGGTGAATTTCAACTGACTGATGCTCTGCAAATGATGCTTGATCAGGGAGAAGAGATGGTACCCTTTACAGTGGATGGCTGGTATGATTGTGGTAAACCGGAAACTTTATTGGAAACAAACAGGTTCTTATTATCGAAGCACCATGATTCAAATGGAAGTGGAAAGGTTGTGATCAATCCTCCATGTTACATCCATTCAAGTGCATTGATAGAAAATTCGGTTGTTGGTCCATTTGTAACTGTTTCTGAGGGGGTAAAAATCACTGATTCAGTGGTAAAAAATTCGATAATAGGCCCACATGCAGAGGTGGTGCGCTGCATATTTGAGGATTCACTTATTGGCGCCAATTCATTTTTACGCGGAAAATTTACCAGGGTAAACACCGGTGATTCTTCCGAAATTGATTTTAATTAATTAGAATAACAAGGAAACCATAGATGTCATTTTATTTCACATCTGAATCTGTGTCCGAAGGGCACCCCGATAAATTGTGTGATGCTATTTCTGATGCGGTTCTTGACGCGATTTACGCTCAGGATCCAAACTCAAGAGTAGCCTGCGAAACTTATGCTACCACAGGGTTGGTAGTTGTTGGTGGTGAGATAACCACAAACGCATATATCGATCTCAATAAAGTTGTAAGACAAACGATTGAGGAGATTGGATATACCAAATCTGAATACAAATTTGCAGCGGAAAGTGTTGGAATTGTAAATGTTATGCACGAACAATCACGCGATATCGCTATGGGTGTTGATACCGGTGGAGCAGGCGATCAGGGTATCATGTTCGGATTTGCGTGTGATCAGACCGAAGAATTAATGCCACTGCCGATTGTTCTTTCTCATAAACTTGTTGCAAAACTTGCCGAGATAAGGAAAGCCAACAACGGTTTGATGCACTGGTTGAGACCTGATTCAAAATCACAGGTAACTGTAGAATATTCTGATGACAAAAAACCTCTTCGTGTTGATGCTGTTGTAATCTCAACACAGCATGACAGTGATGTCAGCCAGGAAACGATAAAAAACGAAGTAATGGAGAATGTGATTAAAAAGGTAATCCCTGCAAATCTTCTCGATGAAAATACGAAATATCACATCAACCCAACAGGTAGATTTGAAATTGGTGGACCTCATGGTGACACCGGACTTACAGGAAGAAAGATTATCGTTGACACCTATGGAGGATGGGCTCCTCACGGTGGTGGTGCATTCTCAGGAAAAGATCCGTCGAAAGTGGACAGAAGTGCAACTTATGCAGCCCGTCACATAGCCAAAAATGTTGTGGCTGCCGGTCTTGCAAAAGAGTGCCTGATTCAGGTTGCGTATGCAATTGGTGTAGCAGAGCCTGTTTCAATTTTTGTTGATACCTTCGGTACAGGAAAAATTGCTGACAAAGCCATTGCTGATATGATTGCTAAAGAAGTTGATCTTACACCGGCAGGAATCATAGAAAGACTTCAGTTGAGAAGACCTGTTTACAGAGCGACCGCTGCTTATGGTCATTTCGGAAGAAGTGGAGATGGTTTCACATGGGAGAAACTTGATCTCGTTGATACATTTAAAAAATACAATAATTAATAGTTAACAAGAATTTTAGAATTCAGGAGTTATATTTAATGGACCACAAACAAGGACATTACAAAGTAAGAGACATATCTCTTGCTGAACAGGGAAGAATGAAGATCGAATGGGCAGAGTCAAGAATGCCTGTTATGATGCAAATCAGAAAAGAAGTATCAGTTACAAAACCACTTGCAGGCTATAAAATCGCAGGTTGCCTTCATGTAACAAAAGAAACCGCAGTACTGATCGAGACCCTTTCTGCCGCTGGTGCTCAGGTTTCATGGAGCGGTTGTAATCCACTTTCAACTCAGGATGACATCGCAGCAGCTCTTGCAGCAGCCGGTCAGGAAATTTATGCATGGCACGGAATGAATGTTGAAGAGTTCTACTGGTGTATCGAGAGAACACTCGACATGAAACCAAACCTTACTCTTGATGATGGTGCTGATCTTATCTTCACTGTACACAACAAATTCCCCGAACTTATCCCAACCATTATCGGCGGTACTGAAGAAACAACCACCGGTGTTCACAGACTAAGAGCAATGGCAGATGCTGGTGCACTTAAATATCCTGTTATCGCTGTAAACGATGCTGAAACTAAATGGGATTTTGATAATGTTTACGGAACAGGACAGTCGTCACTCGACGGTATTCTCAGAGCAACTTCAATTCTGCTTGCAGGTAAAAATTTCGTTGTAGCCGGTTACGGTCACTGCGGAAGTGGCGTTGCAAGAAGAGCTCAGGGCATGGGATGTAATGTAATTGCAACTGAAGTTAAGGCAACAGCAGCTCTTAAAGCTACCCTCGAAGGTATGAGAGTAATGAAAATGGATGATGCTGCCGCTATCGGTGATGTATTCATTACCGCTACAGGTATCAAAGACATCATTGTTAAAAGACACTTTGAAGTAATGAAAGACGGCGCAATCATTTGCAACACCGGTCATTATGATTGCGAAATTAACATTGAAGATCTGGAAGCACTTGCAGTTTCAAAAAGGACAGTCCGTCCAAACAATGAAGAATATACCCTTGCAGATGGTAGAAAGATATATTTGCTCGCTCAGGGCAGACTTGTAAATCTTGCTGCAGCTGAAGGTCATCCTTCTGAAGTAATGGATATGTCGTTTGCCAATCAGTTCATGTCGCAGGTACGCCTTGCAAACGAACACAAAGCAGGCAATAAACTTGAAAACAAAGTGTTTGACATCCCTGAATCACAGGATCAACACATTGCCGGTATTAAACTTGCAACACAGGGTTATGCAATCGATACATTGACCCCTGAACAGGTTGAATACATGGATGATTATTCTGCAGGAACCTGATCTTTTTTAGGTATTAAGTATTAATTATTAGGTATTAACTTTAAAATCGGAGTTTTACCGGTTAACAATTTGATGCTTAAGTGATTTATAAGGCTGTTCTTTTTAGGGCAGCCTTTTTTATTTTGGGGTTGTTTCGTGGGAAAGGATAATTGTTGAATTATATATGGAATTGATGAATTATTGTATTTTGGTGTGTTATTTTTTGATTTTCTGAATTGACATTGATGGATCTTTACGAACTTCATCCGATTACACCACAAAAGCGGTTCATCACCAAGGCTGCAGAGGCATTGGAAGCCGGTGAATTAGTTATCTTTCCCACCGATACATACTACGGTATCGGGTGCAGTATCTATGCCAAGGGAGCATTGGAAAAACTTTGGATGGTGAAAAATGAGTCGAGAGATAAGCTGTTCAGTTTTATTGTACCTGACTTGAAAGAGATATCCACTTATGCCCGGGTTTCCGATTATGCTTACAAGAATATGAAGAAACTACTGCCGGGTCCCTACACATTTATCCTTCCTGCAGCGCGTGAAGTTCCAAAGAGACTTTGGTCGAAAAGAAAAACAGTAGGTATCAGAGTGCCTGACCACGCAATTGCAATTGAGCTTGCCAGGGAATTGGGGCATCCGATTGTGAGTACTTCCACAACTAACAGAAAAGGTGAAATTCTCTCAAAACCTGAAGAGATCGAAGCAGTTCTCGGGTTTGCAGTGGATGTGATGCTCTCAGCAGGATATGTCGCCAACAAACCTTCAAGTGTAATTGACCTCAGCACCGATGAACCGATAATTGTAAGAAGAGGTGCGGGGGATGTTTCAATTTTTGAGGAATAGGGGAGAATGCAGTAATTCAAAAATTTTCAAAAAATTGTAGTATAATCACACTATTTTTCATAATGTTGAGCTGAAACAAGACAGTTCACTTGAAATGATGCAATGGAATCCAAATGAAGATAGAACAGATAAGAATCAGAAATTACAAAGCACTAAAAGATGTTGAGATCAGAGATATTAAAAATCTGTCGGTATTCTTGGGTGCAAATGGATCAGGAAAATCCACGCTGTTTGATGCAATTGGATTCTTAAGTGATTCCCTTAAGCACAATGTAAAATATGCTTTAACAAAACGCGGTTGTATGAATGAGGTGATTTCGAGGGATCAAAAACCTCCTATAGAGTTTGAAATCAAATTTCGAAATTTTAAAGAGGACACTAAAAAAAAACCTCCTTTAATTACTTATTTCTTGCAGATTGGGGAAGAAGACAATTCACCTATAGTATTAAAAGAAATCTTGAGTTATCGAAGGGGCGGCGGAGGTCATGGAAGGCCTTGGAGATTTCTTGATTTCTCAAAGGGTAAGGGACAGGCGATAATAAATGAAGATGAATATGGTAGAGAAGGTGCTCAGGAAAAGAGGGAGGAGCAGTTTCTTGATTCTCCAGATATTCTTGCATTAAAGGGACTCGGTCAATTTCAAAAGTTTAAGGCAGTAGCATCGTTCCGCAGACTATTGGAAAATTGGTATGTCTCTAATTTCCACATTCAAGCTTCGAGAACCGTTCAAGAGCTGACAATCAGTGAACATTTATCAAGTGAGGGGGAGAATCTTGCTGCTGTGACACAATTTATTTACTCAAATCATCCTGAGGTTTTCAAAAAAATACTCGAGAAAATGAGAAAAAGGGTACCGGGAATTGAAGAAGTTGCGGCAAATGACACTATAGATGGTAGAATTGTACTTAAGTTTAAGGATGGTTCATTTAAGGACCCATTCATCGCAAGATATGTCTCCGACGGTACACTAAAAATGTTTGCGTACCTGATATTGCTCCATGATCCTGTACCGTATCCATTGCTTTGTATTGAAGAGCCGGAGAATTTTCTTCATCCTGCATTAATGTATCAGTTAGCGGAAGAGTTTCGGGAATATGCCAACAATGGTGGTCAAGTTTTTATATCCACGGATTCACCGGAATTTGTGAATGCCTTAAATATAGAGGAAGTATATTGGCTTACAAAGGAATTCGGGTTCTCCAAAATAAATAAGGCATCGGAAACTGAGATAGTTGAAAAGATGGTTCAGGAGGGTGAGCCTTTAGGGCAATTGTGGAAGCAGGGTTATCTTAAGGGGAGCAATCCTGTTGAAAATCATTGAAATTCTGGTAGAGGAACCAAGTATAAAAAATGTCCTTTATTATCTACTACCATCTTTATTAACGAATGATTATAAATTAGACGAAAATTGTTTTGTCAGGGTTCACAGTGGAAAAACTGATCTTTTAAAATCAATTCAGCGAAAATTAAAAGCTTATTCTAAAATCCCTGATGAATACAAAGTTCTAATCCTGGTAGATAAAGACTCAGAGGATTGTAGAGTATTGAAATAAAAAAATTGTGTCTTCGATACCCACGGATGTTGTTTGTAATATAGTAATCAGAATTGTCAGTCGCGAACTTGAGGGCTGGTTTGTTGGCGATTTAGTTGCGGTAGAGAAAGCTTATCCATCCACCAAGGCAACTAAATATAAGAATAAGTCAACTTTTAGAGATCCTGATGAAGCCCATGCTGTTCAAGAATTAAAAAAGATAATTCCTGGATTCAGTAAGGGGGAGGTATCGCAAAGGATATCATTACATATGAATCTTGAATCAAATAGAAACAAGAGTTTTAATCAGTTTATTAAAGGATTGGAAAAACTAATAAGTTGATTTCTTGCAGATCACAGAAGTCTCTTTTAGTTATTTTGCAAGATCATGCACCACTTTCCTGGAACTGGTAATTTTTATTTTAAATTAGTGCAGTCAGGAATTTTGAAGCGGAGATCACTCTGATATCATCCTTTATTATGTCAATATCTTCTTTCATCACTACCTGAAAATTGAATGGTATTTTTAATCGATCACGGAAAAAACTGATGTTTTTAGATGGAGTTGTATCACTTAGCTTTACCTCGACACTAAACCATGGTTTGCTGTTATAAGTGACCAAAAAATCGACTTCCTTTTTGTCCACATTCCTCAGATAATACAAATCCACTTTGTAACCTTGATTTTCGATCAGAAAATGTACAAATTTTAAAAGATGTGATGCAATCAAGTTCTCAAATCGTGGGCCCGGTTCTTCCACCTGCGACCAATCATACATATAAACTTTCGGTTCTTTTTTTAATGATCTGGTTTTAAGCGAGTGAAAAGGGTAAATTCTGAAGTGATAATAAAACTGTTCAAGAATGTTCACCCAACTTGAAACTGCTCTGTGGCTTATTTCAAGATCCTCGGATATGGAATTTATTGAGAGGGGACTCGAGGCTTTTGATGGAAGAATATCACCAAGGAGCTTCATACTTGTAATATCACGGATATCTTCAATATCTCTGATATCCTCTCTAAAAAGTCTATCAAGTCGTTCATTTAGCCAGCGTCGGTGGGTTCTATCATCCTGCATTACAAATGGTTCCGGGAATCCTCCAAAATGGAATAGAGACTCCAAGGCAGGGGCAAAGCTCGTATTATTGAATTGTAATTCTTCGCCTGGTTTTCCGTGGAAGGAAAGATTTTCAACTTCTGATAGTGAGAATGGGTGGAGTGTATAATAATGGTACCTTCCCTGGAGGGAATCGCCCCCCTTACGGTAAATATTTAATCGGGCACTTCCGGTCACTAATATGCTATACTTCTCCTTATAAGAATCAAATATACCCTTAACAAAACTCTTCCAGATACGATATTTATGGATTTCATCAAGGATGAGAAGCGAATCCTCTCCGGGAAGGATGAAGTCTTTTAGAGCTTTGCGATGTTCGGAATTATCCCAGTTATAGTAGTGCCAGCTTTGGAAGCTATTTACAATAAGTTTCCTGGCAAGGGTAGTCTTTCCAACCTGACGAGCCCCGCCGATAAACACCATCTTTTTTTTCAGGTCTTCAGTGATAGGATTTGACAGGTAACGATTAAGTTCCATTTTGCATACTCTCTAAATGATTTGTATGAAAAATACGAACTTTTTTGCTTTAAAGCAAAAAAAGTAGCGAAAAATTTTGCTTTAAAGCAAAAATCTTCGAATTAAATCATTCCATTTGCTGTAAGCCAATCGTCGTTATAGACGGTGCTGAGATATTTATATCCGGAATCGCATATAACAGTGCAGATTACAGATGGTTCTTTTAGTTGTCTGGCGAGGTTTAGAACTCCGTAAATATTTGCGCCTGAGGAGCCGCCGGAAAGGATACCTTCCTGGGAGACAAGAAGAAATGTGTTTTCAATAGCTTGTTTATCGGTTACCTGAATCATATCGTCGAGAATTTGAAGTTGTGCGGTTTTAATAAGAAATTCATCTCCCAAACCCTCGATCAAATATCTTGATGATTCCACTATTTTGCCTGACTTAAAATAATCGTAAAAAATTGAGCCTACGGGATCAACTCCAATTACTTTAATATCAGAATTTTTCTCTTTCAAATATCTACCGGCACCCGTACAAGTTCCGCCCGTTCCAACACCTGCTACAAAGTAGTCAATTCGTCCATTCATTTGTTGCCATATTTCCGGCCCGGTTGACATATAATGAGCTTCATTGTTATCGAGATTGTTGTGTTGGTCGATGTAAAAAACATTTGGGTCGTCGGAGGCAAGTTTTGAAGCAAAATTATTGTAGGAATCGGGGTGGTCGGGCGGAAGTGAAGCATCCACTTTGATTACATCCACACCCATAATTTCAAGCATCTTTATTTTTTCTTTTGAAGTGGTGTTTCTGATAACAATCTTCAATTTGTAACCTTTTTGTCGGCATACAATAGCAAGACCCATTGCAGTATTGCCCGAAGAATTTTCAATAATTGTATCTCCGGGTTTAAGTTTCCCTTCTTTTTCGGCTTTTTCAATCATATACATTGCAATGCGATCTTTGATACTTCCGCCCGGATTCATAAACTCAAGTTTTGCCCAAATTTCATGATTTGTGAGTTTGGAAAGATTTTCAAGTTTTACGCAGGGGGTGTTCCCAATTGCTTTCAGGAGGTTAAGGTTAGAATTAAAGATCATAAACGAAATCCGGTTAAGTTATTGATTACAGTCGGTTGCAAGATCAAAAGCGGCTATGTACCACTTTCCGTTTTCAAAAGCGAAATCGATCTCAAAACCTTGAGTGTTAATTGTTCTAATTATAATTTTACTTTCAGCTTCTCTTAATTTTTGGACAGAATTATCATCCCAGTCGTCATATTCCATCAATGAATATTCCCATCTGCTAATCCTGCTGAAGGAACGGACACCCTGCACAAAACATCCTTCTTTCGACCATTCACCTGTTTCGCAGTTATAATCCGGGAGCTCACCAAAATTCAGATTACCGGCTTCAAATTTAGTTTGATCGTCGAAATAAATGAAAATTCCTGTTGCAAATATATCTTCAAGATTTACCGGAATTGAATCGAGATAAACAGGAAGGAACGAAGAACCGGGATTAGTCATGACATAAAACCCTGACGCGGGATTTATATATCGGTTTAAACCTTGATAATCCTGACTGTTGATCATAAGTGCGATGTCGTTATAAACCCTGGTAAATTCTTCTCGATCAATTTCAGGCATAGTAGTCATCAGGGTGGCAGGAACGGGTAAAACCCACACATCTTTATATTTCTCTTTTTGTCTAAGCTCATCCCAGAGATTAACGGCAGAATTAATATCATCAAAAAAACCCGTGCAGAGCCTGTAAACAATCCCTTTTTTCAGCTTTATATCAAGAATCTGGGGATTCAATTTATCATTTTGTGCCTGAGTGAGCAGTTCTTGCAGGGCAGATTTGTTGTAGTCAGAACCCAGTACTACAACAAATCCCTGGGCATAAATCTGGACAGGCATAAAAAACAGGAGGAATAAAAGGGATGTATATAAATATTTCAAATTCAAAAATTGTAAAATTAAAGTACCAATTTACGAAAGAAAGAAGTCTCAAACCACAAACTCACGATTACACTCACTTCGAGGAATTCAGTATATTTAAAGTTTATTTATTAAGAATTTCGCAGAGTTATATGCCAAAACCGTTTACCGTGATAATAATGCTCAATTATAACGGAGCAAAAGACACGGTAGAATGTCTTGAGTCACTTGAGAAGACAGATTACGACAATTTTAAGATTCTGATCATTGATAATGCTTCGCAGGATAATTCTGTTGATGTGTTTCGTAAGAGGTTTCCGGAGCTCGAATTGATTGTTACCGAAAAAAATCTTGGTTATACGGGGGGTATAAACAGAGGATTCAGGGAAGCATCAAAGCATAATCCAAAATATATGCTTGTGTTAAACAATGACACCATTGTTGAGCCGGGATTTCTGTCAGCTTTGGTGGATGTTATGGAATCTGATCCGGAAGCAGCAGCTGCCGGTGGGTTAATTCTCGCTGAACATGACCGTAAGACAATCTGGTTTGGAAACGGCAAAATGATTAACTGGCGTGGATTGGCAGTTCACATCGACAAAGGAAAACCTTTTGAGGAGAGGAGCCAAAGGGAAGTAACGCAAACCGATTTCCTTACCGGCTGTATGATATTGTTCAGAACAAGTCATTTAATAAAGACAGGTTTCGAAGATGAAGACTTTTTCATGTATCTTGATGATATCGAATTATCGGCAAGAATAAGAAGGTACGGCTTCAAACTGTTATACCAGCCTGCTTCCATTATTTATCACAAGGTTTTGGGGGAAAAAGAGAGCCCCCTCAAATTGTATTATTCGGTAAGGAACAGATTTCTTCTGAATAACAAAATGAATAAAGGTATTATCAGGTTTGTTTCAGCTTTCTATTTTATAAGTGTCATCAGTTTAAAGATTATTGTTTGGACAGTTATCAACAGAACTTTTGCCAAAGTTGCCCGCGCTGCATTAAGTGATTATTTTAGTCATAATCTTGGAGTTGGCAGGGGCACAAGATTAAATGAAGTAATCGGGAACTGATGATTTGAAAAGCGTTTTTGTGGTTATTTTGAATTATAATGGATTTGAAGAGACTAAAAATTGTCTCGAGAGTCTAATGAAAGAAGATTATGGGGCATTTATCCCGGTTATTGTAGATAACCATTCCCCGGATGGAAGTGGGAAAAGACTTGTTGAAACCTTTCCTGATGTGATGGTGATTTTGAATGATTTTAACTGGGGATATGCCGGTGGTATGAACACAGGGGCGCGATATGCTCTTGCACTAGGTGCCGATTATGTTGTATATGTAAATAATGATGCTGAATTTGGCGGAAATACAATCACACAAATGGTTCTGACAGCAGAAAAGGATCAGAAAACAGGGATAGTATCTCCAAAGGTGTTATATCTGGATGAGAGGGAAAAGATTTATTGTGCGGGGAGCAGTTATAATTTCTGGCGATGTGGGAATGTTTCTTTGGGTAAGGGGAAATCGGCGTCTGAAAACTGTAATGAGGAAATATATATTTCACATGCTGAGGGAGCCTGTCTGTTGATAAAACGAGAGGTTTTTGAGAAGTGTGGATTCATGAGTGAATTTTATTTTATGTATTTTGAAGATCTTGATTATTCCCTGAGAGTTGGAGAGCACTTCAGGATAAAATATACTCCAAAAGCTGTGGTGTATCATCAGTCGGGTGCCGGAAAATCGTTTGAGCAATATTCGAAATTGTATCATTACTATTTTACGAGAAACCGTTTCATAATTTTCAGAAATCATTCAGTTCTTCAGAAAATTTATGTAATCTTGTATTCAGGAGCGATAACAAAACTGAAATCGTTTGCAATAATCAAAGGGGCTTCCGATAAAATCAATACACTCAAAGCGATTTGGGGAGGCTATTTTACGGGGCTTGGCTACATTACCGGACTCACTAAAATTGAATCAGATAAACCGATAATAAAAGAAGACATTTAGAACAACATTGAATAGAAAACAGGAAAAATTCCTTTTAATTGCAACTGACTTCATTACGATAAATTTCGCATGGGTGATATATTTTTATATCCGTAATGAGTCGGGGATGTTTGCGCAGTTTACGGAACCTGTTTTCATAATCCCGATGTTGGTTATCTTTTTTTACTGGTTTTTATTCTTTATCTTTTTTGGGATGTACAGGACCTGGTTTGCGCTTTCGCGATTTGATGAAATATTTACTCTCGTAAAAACGACATTCTGGGGGACATTTATCCTCTTTTTTGCGATATTTATTGATGATTCCGGCACGGGGGAGAGTAAAGGAAACAGATTCCTGATCTTCATTTACTGGGGATTGATGGTTTCCTTCACTGTTGTTGGCAGACTTTTGCTCAGGTCAATTCAACGGAAATTGATAATAAGTGGAATCGGGCGAAAAAAAGCATTAATCGTAGGTTATAACGATAGAGCCAGGGAAATACATGACCAGATTATTTCGCATCCGGCACTTGGTCTTGATGTTGTTGGTTATGTTGCTATAAAGGATGAAAATCTGGGGAAACAATACAACGATATTGAAGTGGTTGGGAAGGTAAGTGAGATTGAGGAAATAATCGACCGCCTTGAGATTAAGGAGGTTATTCTATCAGTAAGCCGGCAGAATGATGACCTGCTCATCGAGATAATTTCGAGATGTGAAACCAAGGATGTGAGGTTAAAAATAATTCCCGATCTTTATGAAATTCTCAGTGGACAGGCACGAACGGTTCAACTTTACGGCTTCCCGTTGATCGATATCAATCCACAACTGATGACCGATTGGGAAAGAGCGGCAAAAAGAATTATCGACATAGTCGTCTCTTTTTTAATGCTTTTGTTTTCGGCACCTTTAATTTTAGCCACTGCAATAGCAATTAAGCTCGACAGTGATGGCCCTGTGATTTACAAACAGGAGAGAAGTGGATTAAACGGGAAGGTATTCAAAGTTTACAAGTTCAGATCGATGTATCAGGATGCTGAGAAAAGAACGGGGCCCGTATGGTCGCAAAAAGATGACCCCCGTATTACCAAGGTGGGGAGATTTATCAGAAGAGTCAGAATTGATGAACTACCACAGATTTGGAATGTATTTAAGGGGGAGATGAGTCTGGTTGGTCCCAGACCCGAGCGACCGTTTTTTGTTGAGCAGCTTGCTAAAGAGATACCCTATTATAAAAGAAGGCTTCGTGTTCGCCCGGGAATCACAGGTTGGGCACAGGTGAAGCACAAGTATGATGAAAGTGTGGAAGATGTTAAGACCAAACTACAATTTGACCTTTTTTACATTGAAAACATGTCGTTAAAAACTGATATTAAAATTTTATTCAGAACTGTTTTCGTCGTTTTGTTTGGAAAAGGACATTACGATTAAACTCGAAACACCGGAAAGTGGTATGGAAAAAAAGACATTAATTATAGTGCCAACATATAATGAGATGGAGAACATAACTAATCTGTTACCTGTCCTTTTCGAATTAGGAATAGAAGGATTGCATGTTCTTGTTGTTGATGACAATTCACCTGATGGCACAGGGAATTATGTTGAAGAGCAAACGAAGTTGAACGATCGCCTTCACATTCTTAAGAGGCCCGGGAAGATGGGTCTGGGAACTGCATATTGTGCCGGATTTAAGTATGCAATCGATAATGGTTACGATTTTGTGTTTGAGATGGATGCTGATTTTTCGCATGACCCAAAAGTTGTGCCAAAATTTCTTGAGAAAATAAAAGAAGCCGATCTTGTTATAGGAAGCAGGTACTTAACCGGAGTAAATGTAATAAATTGGCCCATGAAAAGGTTGCTACTGAGCTATTTTGCCAGTTTCTACACGAGAGTAATTACCGGTTTACCTGTAAAAGATGCTACCGGTGGTTACAAATGTTTCAGGATTGAAGTGCTAAAAGCTATTGACCTCACCAGGATACAATCCAATGGATATGCGTTCCAAATTGAGATGAACTTTAAGACCTGGAAAAAAGGATTTAGAGTGGTTGAGATTCCTATCATATTTTATGATCGTTTTCAGGGGTCGTCGAAGATGTCGAAAAAGATTGTAAAAGAGGCAGTATTCATGGTTTGGAAGCTCAGATTCAAAAGTATTTTTGGCTCATTGTAGGGCTTCACGGTGGTGGATTTATCGATAATAATTGTCAATTACAATGTAAAAGAGTTTATCCAGAACCTTTTGGAATCGATAAAAAGTGCTTCGTTAAATCTTAAAACAGAAATAATAGTTGTTGATAATGCTTCCGACGACGGTAGTATTGAGTTAATAAAACAGAAGTATCCTTATGTTCATCTTATAGAAAACCACAGAAACGAAGGATTCAGCAAAGCAAATAATCTGGGATTAAAAGTGGCAAAGGGGAAATATCTTCTGCTGTTAAATCCTGATACACTTGTAAAAGAAGACACATTTGAGAAAATGATCTCCTTTTTTGAATCCACTCCCGAAGCAGGAATGGCGGGATGTAAATTGCTTAACACAGATGGTACACTTCAGTTGGCTTGCCGTCGTGGATTCCCGGGTCCTTGGGCATCATTCACAAAAGTGACCGGATTGTCAACGCTATTCCCCAAAAGTCCTCTCTTCGCCCGATATAATCTTACATATCTCGATGAAAACAAGACCTATGAAGTTGATGCAATTTCGGGTGCATTTATGATGATCAGGAGGGAGGTTTACGAAAAAATCGGGGGACTTGATGAGACATTTTTTATGTATGGAGAAGACCTTGATCTTTGTTACAGAGTTAACCAGGCGGGGTACAAGGTATATTATGTTCACTCAACCGAGATAATCCACTATAAGGGGGAAAGTACAAAACGGAGCAACCTCAATGAAGTGAAGGTGTTTTATGAGGCGATGCACATCTTTGTAAAAAAATATTATTCAGGATCATTTTTCCTGTTGCTGTTTCTTCGTCTTGCCATCTCCATTCGTGAGATGTTTGCGTTTTTTGGCAAAGGGAAGCTTGTTATACTATCGGTGTTGGCGGATATCATATTTTATAACCTCACCATTTTTCTTGCAGTAAAAATTTATTCCGGCTATACCGATTGGGAAACAGGTATTCCCGATTATGGAATTCCCGTGATCTACACTATCCCCGTGATGGTACATATATTAACTTCTGCTGTACTGAGTGTTTACAAAAGAGACAGGTTATCGGTACTAAGAACTTTGGGTGCGGTTGTTGCCGGATTTTTTGTAATAACATCATTAACTTTCTTTTTTAAGGATTACGCTTTTTCCCGGGGAGTGGTATTAATTCTTTATTTCACACTTCCTTTCACATTGGGGGGATGGCGTATCTTTTCCAAACTTTGGTTTAAGGCCGGTGTATCCGGTGATATGTCGTTCAGGAAAAGGGCAATAATAGTTGGAACGGGAGAGGAAGCACTTAGACTTGCCAAAAAGTTGCGAAAGAAAAAAGGCGGCTACTCACAGATTGTGGGATTAATAGGATCAAAAAGAGTTCAGGTTGGCGAAAAACTTGAGGGATTTGAAGTGATTGGCAGCCTTGAGACTATAGTAAGAGTGATTAGAGAAAGGGGGATTCAGGAGGTCATTTTCACAACCAGCGAACTGAGTTATAACTCCATTATTGGAATAGTGGCTTCGTGCAGGAGGGAAAATGTGGAATTCCAAATCACCGGTGGTGAAAGTGATTTTATGGTAAGTAAATCGGAAGTTTCAATCCTGAACGAAATTCAACTTTTTGAAGTAAATTATAACATTGTTTTACCTCTTCACAAGATAATAAAGAAATCCTTTGATATTCTCTTTTCCCTGTTTATCTTATTATTTCTTTTTCCAATTCTTTTCATCGGACGGTTGATAAGGCGAAGGGAGAACAAATTTTACAGTTTTATAAAAAGTGTGCCCTTGGTGCTTAAAGGGGGATACAGTTTTGTAGGACCACGGCGAGAAGCCTCACCCGGTGAACCCTGGCTTGGGAAAAAAGGTTTAACCGGATTTTGGTTTACCGATATTGATGAAGATGAAGATTCTACCAAATCAGACATTTTTTACGCAAAAAACCAGAATATTTGGCTTGATCTGGAAATAATTGGCAAAACTTTTAACAAACTAATAAACGAACAGTGATATGGCAAAGACAATTTTGGATTTTGAAAAACCGATAATAGAGCTTGAAGAGCGTCTCGACGAGATGAAAAAAGCTTCTGATGGTTTACAAATTGATGGTGAGATAGCGAAGATTGAAGAGAAGGTGAAACACCTTAAAGAAAACATCTATCGCAGTTTAACCCGCTGGCAGAGAGTGCAGCTTGCCAGACATCCTGACAGACCTTACACTCTCGACTACATTTATAACATGACTGAAAATTTTGTTGAACTTCATGGCGACCGTGTTTTTGGCGATGATAAAGCGGTTGTTGGTGGTTTTGCAAAGATTGGTAATTTTAAAGTGATGGTAATCGGGCAACAAAAGGGGAGGGACACCAAAAGTAATGTTTACAGAAATTTTGGAATGCCCAGACCCGAAGGTTATCGAAAAGCACTTCGCTTGATGAAACTTGCGGAAAAATTTAATCTCCCGGTTATTACTCTGCTTGATACTCAGGGGGCATTTCCCGGTCTTGAAGCTGAAGAGAGGGGGCAGGCAGAGGCGATTGCACGAAATCTTCTTGAAATGGCGCGATTGAAAGTACCGATTATATGTGTTATAATTGGTGAAGGCGCTAGTGGAGGGGCTCTTGGTATGGGCGTGGGTGACAGGATCTTAATGCTTGAAAATGCCTGGTATTCTGTGATCAGTCCCGAATCCTGTTCAAGCATTCTATGGAGAAGTTGGGAATATAAGGAACAGGCAGCAGAGGCTCTTAAGTTGACAGCTCAGGACCTGTTACCATTAAAAGTGATCGATAGAATCATTCCCGAACCAATGGGAGGTGCTCACAAGGATCATCAGGAGATGTCGAACACTTTAAAGTCGGTGCTGCTTGAAGAACTTGCCAATCTTGTTAAGATCAAACCTGACAGATTAGTAGAAAACCGGATTGAAAAGTTTGCATCAATAGGTGCATACCAGGATTAACAAGTGGTAAAAAATACTACAACGGTAAGGATTCGATATGCCGACACAGATCAGATGCGGTTCGTTTACAACGGTAAGTATCTTGAGTTTTTTGAAGTTGGCAGAACAGAACTGATAAGAGAACTTGGGATGTCTTACAAACAATTTGAAGAGTCCGGGTTTTTATTGCCGGTTTATGATGCTTATATTCGATATCATTCACCGGCGTTTTATGATGAGGTGCTCGAGATAGAGAGTATTCTTGCCACAAAGCCGATGGCAAAATTAAAAATTGAATATACTATCCGTGTTGGCGACAGGTTGATAGCGTCGGGATATACCCAGCATGCCTTCGTCAGTACAAAAACAGGAAGACCCGTAAGGGCACCTGAATTATTTAACAAACTGTTTGATGAACATTTTAAGGAATAAGATCTGAAACAGATTGACAGAATTATTGAGTCGGCTTTAGAAGAAGACATCAAAAGTGGAGACATCACCACTGAAGCCATTATTGGTGATAACCGACCCGCTACAGGCATATTCCGCGCAAAAGCTGACGGAATTTTGTCGGGTGTTGCAGTTGCACAGCAGGTTTTTGAACTTGTGGATGAAGAGATTGTCTTCAATCTTTTTTATGAAGAAGGTTCGTCGATCAAAAAAGGGGATATAATAGCTGAGGTGGAGGGAAAAGCCTCTTCAATTCTTGTTGCAGAAAGAACAGCTTTAAATTTTCTTCAAAGGATGTCCGGAATTGCCACAACGGCATCTGAATATGCAAAAGCAGTAGCGGGCACTAACGCCAAGATACTTGATACGAGAAAAACGGCACCCGGGTTGCGGGTAACCGATAAATTAGCAGTAAAAACCGGAGGTTGTTTTAATCACAGAACCGGGCTTTACGACATGTATTTGATAAAAGACAACCATATTGAAGCCGCCGGTTCTATTTCGAAAGCAGTGAAATTGGTAAAGGAACATCAACAAGAGAACGAGACTTCTTACAAAATTGAAGTGGAAGTGAAAAATATTGATGAACTGTATGAAGCGCTTGAGAGTAGTGTTGATGTAATAATGCTCGACAATTTTGAAGTGGATGAAATGAAAAAAGCTGTTGAGATAACGAACAACAATTGTTTACTTGAAGCTTCCGGTGGAATTACCATAGAGAATGTGAGGGAAGTGGCTGAAACAGGGGTTGACTACATTTCCATTGGAGCCCTTACTCATACGGTTACTGCATTGGATATTTCGCTCGATCTGAAGTTAAAAACCCAAGAATGATCGACAAACTCAAACAACTTTCCAAGGAGACGGTTGTTTACGGTATCTCAACCGTTGTAGGCCGTTTCCTCAACTTTGTATTGGTCCCCTTTTACAGCAATATATTTAATCCTGCCGATATGGGGGTGATGGCGAATCTCTATGCCTACATGGCTATATTCAATATTGTTTTTATTTATGGGATGGATTCAGCCTATCTAAAAATGGGTTCTTTAAAAGAGAGCAAGGGTTCCACGAGGGTATTCACCACATCGTATATGACAATCCTTCTTTCAACTGCACTCTTTTCGATTTTGCTTTTTGTTAGCAAACCATGGTTGGGAATATCAGTTAGTGCAGATCCTGCAGTAGTTGCAAAATATGAACACCTGATTTCATACTCTATAAATATACTCGCTTTGGATGCTCTTACAGTTCTTCCCTTCATTTACCTTAGGCTTCAGAACAAGGCAATGACCTTTTCGAAGATAAGGGTCATCAATATTTTGATCAACATCGGGATGAACTTTGTTTTGGTGCTTGGTTTTAAGATGGGGGTTGAGGCAGTATTTATTTCAAATCTGATAGCCTCGGGATATTCTTTTTTGGCTTTGATGCCATATGTTTATGGAAACCTCTCCACCGATTATGATTTTTCGCTTTTAAAAAGAATATTAAAGTTTGGGCTCCCGTTTCTTCCGGCGGGGATGGCAGCGATGTTAATGCAAGTGATTGACAAACCGATAGTGGAGAGATTAACAAATCTTGATACTCTTGGGATCTATAACGCCAACTACAAACTTGGGATATTCATGATGCTTTTTGTGAGCATGTTCCAATTTGCATGGCAACCCTTTTTCCTGAAACACGCATCGGATGATAATGCCAGGCAACTGTTTGCCAGGGTATTTACATATTTTACGATTGCGGGTAGTATAATTGTTGTGTTTTTATCCCTCTTCATTGAGGATATAACCGCAATAGGATTTGGAGGGGTTCATTTCCTGGGAGAGGCTTACTGGGGTGGGAGGAATATCATTCCGGTGATTCTGTTGGGGTATCTGTTTTACGGCTTTTATGTAAATTTTAACGCCTCATTTTATATCAAAGAGAAAAGTATTCCAATTCCTCTGCTTCTCGGTGCCGGGGCTTTAGTAAATGTTGGATTAAATTTTCTTCTGATACCTTTGATGGGTATCATGGGGGCAGCTCTTTCCACGCTTGGCAGTTATGTGGTAATTTCGGGATTTTTCTTCTGGTACGGGCGAAAGTTATTTGAAATAGATTATGAGTTCAGAAAAATATTTTCAATTTTGGGCTTGATTACAGTAGTATTTATAATTTATTATTCATTTATCTCGGGGCAGGATGTTTCATTTTTTATCAAATTTCTTATTTCTCTGGGATTTGTTTTGTCAATTATTCTTACGGGAGTATTAAGTTTAAGAGAAATAAAAGTAATGCAAGATATGATTACCGGATTTACCGGAAGGTTCAGGAGAAAATAGTTGGAAAATAGTTGTTTGTTAAAATTTAAAAGAATTGATGAAACGATGTCAGATATTCCATTGCCGTCATATCAGACCGATGGTGCTGCGGGGATGGATATTAGAGCTGCGTTGAGTGGAGATTTTATTCTGCCTAAGGGAGGGTTTGGTACTGTTCCGACAAACCTTCAAGTAGAGATTCCAACGGGATTTGAGATTCAGGTTCGACCGCGAAGTGGACTGGCTTTTAAAAACGGAATCGGGATATTAAATGCCCCGGGAACAATAGATGAAGATTACAGAGGCGAAATTAAGGTAATCCTCTTCAACTTTGGTAATGAAGATTTTGTGATCAAAAGAGGTGACCGGATTGCTCAGTTAATCCTTGGTAAGGTTTACAGAGCCAAAATTGAAGAGTCAGATTCCCTCTCAGACACCACCAGAGGAACCGGTGGTTTCGGTTCAACAGGAAAGGTTTAGAAGTTGGGTAAATTTGTACATTTGCACAATCACACACATTATAGTTTGCAGGATGCAGCCTGCACGGTAAAAACATTGGTGAAAGCTGCTGTTGACCAGAATATGCACGCCGTGGCACTCACTGATCATGGGGTTCTTTATGGTATTCCCGAGTTTTATAAAACTGCCAAAGGTGCCGGGTTAAAACCGATCCTTGGGATGGAAGCATACATCACAATTGAAAACAAAAGCCGGTTCGATAAAGTCGCAGAGATTGATCCTCTGACGAATAACCGTAAAAAAGTTTATCACCATCTTATCCTTCTTGCCAAAGACAACAAAGGTTTCAAAAATCTGATAAAACTTTCTTCAAAGGGATTTCTTGAGGGATATTATTATAAACCCCGAATTGATTTGGAGTTGTTGCGGGAGTATTCGGAAGGTTTAATTTGTACATCGGCATGTATTGGTGGAGTGGTATCTGTGTATCTCAGGCAAAGGAATTATGCAAAAGCAAAAGAAGTGGCGATGCAGTATCACGAGATTTTTGGAGAGGATTTTTATCTTGAAATTCAGGACCATAAAATGGCAGATGACAGGTTTATACTTGAGGGAATGCCAAAACTGTCAAAAGAGCTCGGTATCAAATTAGTTGCCACAAACGATTGTCACTACATCAAACAAGAAGACGCCATTGCCCATAATGTATTGTTAAAACTCTCAGAAAAAGGGGGAGATGGTGACTATAAAAATTTAAGATATGGCACCGATCAAATCTATTTTAAATCGCAAGAGGAGATGATTGAGTTATTTAAAGATCATCCCGATTCAATAGCAAATACAATTGAAATTGCAGATAAATGTAATGTTTCGCTCGACAGTAAGGAATACTTTTTTCCTAAATTCCCCATACCTGAAGAATCACCCGACCAAACATTAGATGGTTATTTTGAATATTTATCGAGACAAAAATTTGATGAGATATTCCCGGGTGAAAAAACAGTTGAACTAAGGGAGCGATTTGAATACGAACTTAAGACGATTAAATCGATGGGTTTTGCGGGATATTTTCTTATAGTTCAGGATTTTATTAGTGCAGCAAAACAGATGGGGGTTGCTGTCGGGCCGGGAAGAGGTTCAGCGGCAGGGTCTCTGATTGCGTTTGTACTTGGGATTACCAAAATAAACCCACTCGACTACGATCTTCTGTTTGAACGATTTCTAAATCCCGCCAGAAAGTCGATGCCCGATATTGATGTTGATTTTGCCGACGAAAAAAGAGGTGCGGTAATCGATTATGTGAAGCGGAAATACGGGTCGGAATCTGTTTCGCAGATTATCACATTTTCAACGCTTGCTTCAAAAGCTGCGATCAAGGATGTGGGCAGGGTTGTTGGGGTTCCTCTGCAGGAAGTAAACAAGATCACCAAGTTCATCCCGTCGATTTTTGGGAAAGTTTACAGTATTGAAAAAGCACTTGAAGAAGTGCCTGAATTGCGTGAGTATCAGAAGCCTTCAGACCCAAGGGTTGCTGAGATGTTCAAATATGCAAAAACTCTTGAGGGGATGAACCGTAATTCGTCGAAACATGCTGCCGGAGTTGTAATTGCACCGGGGGATGTGAGTAATTATGTCCCTCTTGCCGTGGTTGACACCTCGACAATGGAGGTTGTTTCACAGTATAATATGAAAGAGCTTGAGGCGGCAGGTCTTTTAAAAATGGACTTCCTTGGATTGAGGACCCTTTCAATTATTGAAGACACATTGGCGATGGTTAAAACCACGAGGCCCAAAGAAGAGTGGGTGGAAGATATTGACGCCATTCCCTTTGACGATCCATTAACTTATGACATATTCTCAGATGGTAACACAACGGGGATATTTCAGTTTGAGTCGGTGCCTATGCGTAAGCACCTGAAACGGTTGAAGCCACATTCTGTAAAAGATCTTGCAGCGATGAATGCTCTTTACCGTCCGGGTCCGATGGAATTCATCGATGACTTTATCGACCGAAAATATGGACGCCAGCAGGTAACATATCTGCATCCCAAACTTGAGCCGATATTAAATGAGACATACGGAATCATTGTTTATCAGGAGCAGGTAATCCGGATAGCCAATCAGTTGGCGGGTTTATCACTTGCTGATGCTGATTTGTTGCGTAGAGCGATGGGGAAAAAGGATGTTGAGGGGATGAAAAAGCAACGCGAGATATTTGTGAAAGCAGCGATGGATCACGATATCCCGGAGAAGACCGGTGGGGAAATTTTTGATCTTATCGACAAATTCGCCAACTATGGTTTTAATAAAAGCCATGCGGTTGCCTACTCATACCTTGCATATCAGACTGCATATTTAAAAGCTCATTTCACTGAAGAGTTTCTTGCTGCAAACATGACGCATGAGTTTGGCAGGCAGGAAAAAGTAACTCTATTCCTTGAAAATTGCAGAAAGCTCGGTATTGAAGTATTATCACCTGATGTTAACATGCCGGGTAAATTTTTTACTGTGAAAGCCAAAAAGATCAGATTTGGTCTGACTGCGATAAAAAATGTGGGTGAAACGGCAGTTGACAGTATTATTGAAGCGAGAAAAAAACTCGGAAGAGATTTTAAGAGTGTTTTTGAATTTGCTTCTCTTGTGGATTTGCGTCTGGTGAATAAACGGGCGATGGAGGGGCTTGTGATGGCGGGGGCGTTCGATTCGATCAACTCGAACCGGAGAGCGATTTTTGAGACGATTCCTGATATAATTTCATTTGGACAAAATGTAAGAGAATTGAATGATGACGACTCTGCAAGTCTGTTTGGTGCAGAAGTACTTCAGGAGACTATAATTGAGCCGCCACTTCCAAACATTGATGATTGGGATGATGATGAAAGATTCAGGAATGAATTGATAGTCACAGGATTTTATATTTCCAATCACCCAATGGAGGCATATGAGCTTGAGGAGAGAGCATTTTCGTTTACCTCCTCTGTAGATAATTATGAGACCATCGACAATAAATTAGTTGGTGTTTGTGGAGTAATTAATGAGCTGGAAACAAAGATTGGTGGAAATGGTCATGTGTTTGCGACATTCACAGTAAATGGATTTAACGGAATGTTTGAATGTACGATGTGGGCAAAAGCTTATGAGCGGCACATGAACATGATTGTTGACGGGGCAGTGTTGTATTTGACAGGGAAAGCCGAACTTAATGGTGATTCTGTAAAGATACTTGTTGAATCTGCCATGCCGATTGATCAAATCGCCGAAAAATTTACTAAAAGGATCAAAATAACACTTGATCCCCAAAAAATGACACTCGATGATCTGGTAAAAATTTATGAACTTTCTGATAAAAATCCGGGGAATGTGGAGATATTTTTTGAATATTTGCAGAATACGGAAGCGGGGATTAAACCCAGGATATTCAGAAGCACAATGATTAAAATGAAAATAAACAGAGAGTTATTGGGCAAAATCGGTGAAATTGTGGGTGTTGATAATATTGTGATCGACAGATAATGTGATATATGGACATCCATTAATAGCTTTAAGATATAAAACAAATTTTGTATTATTGCAACTCTACTTTTAACAAAATCTACAATAAAGGTTACATCTATGAGTAATGGTTCCAAAGCAAAGTATTATGCGCTGATACTTGGAGCTTCATCAGGATTTGGTGCAGCTACAGCGATTAGACTTGCTGAAGACGGATATAATATAATCGGAGTTCATCTTGACAGGGCGGTCAATATGCCTCTGGTTAACGAAATAATTGAGAAAATTCAGAGCTTTGGTGTAGAAGCCAAATTCTTTAATATGAACGCTGCAGACGAAAAAAAACGGAAAGAGATCATAGATAGTCTGCTTGGTGAAGAATCTCAACCAAAAATTAAAGTTGTTATGCATTCCCTTGCATTTGGAACACTGCTTCCATTTATTCCAATCGATGATGATAAATGCATGAGTAAAGCCCAGATGGAGATGACTCTTGATGTAATGGCTCATTCAATAGTCTATTGGGTTCAGGATTTATTTCGATCGGGATTATTGGCAAAGGGAGGCAGAATTTTTGGAATGACAAGTTCCGGAGGTCATTCAATAATTCCATCTTATGGAGCCGTTTCAGCCGCGAAGGCTGCTTTGGAATCACACATTCGTCAACTTGCAAGTGAACTTGGGAAATTTGGGATAACAGCCAATGCCATCATGGCAGGCGTGACGGATACACCCGCATTGCGCAAGATACCGGGAAGTGTTCCTATGCTCGAAGTAGCAAGAAGGAAAAACCCTGGATTCAGACTCACAGTTCCGGATGATGTTGCAAAAGTAATTGCACTTCTTTGTAAAGAAGAAGCCGGATGGGTGAGTGGTGGTGTAATAAATGTGGATGGTGGAGAAGATATTGCAAGTTATGTAGGACAAAACAGCGAAACTATTTAAACCAAAAGGAATAAAATGAAACCTGTAACTATAACAGATCAAAATTTTACAGAAGAAGTAACTAATTCAAATTTACCCGTGCTGATCGATTTTTGGGCAGTATGGTGTGGCCCCTGTCGTGCGATTGCTCCCATTGTTGAGCAGCTTGCAGGCGAATATGATGGAAAACTAAAAGTTGGAAAACTTGATGTTGATGAAAATCCTGAGACAGCAGTGAAATTTGGAGTAAGAAGTATTCCAACATTGCTCCTTTTCAAAAACGGTCAGGTAGTTGATACAATTATCGGTGCAGTTCAGAAACAAGTGATAGTACAAAAAATAACCCCGTACATCTAATTACCTTTCAATAACAGTAAAATATTCGTATTTCGCAGTTGAACAAGGCAAAAAACAAAAAAATGTTAAATTTTTGTTAAATTTTTGAATTTTGTTGTTGTTTGAAAAAGAATTATTAAATAATTTCCATGTCTCTAAAATTAGTTTTTTGCTGATTTAGAATGGAACCAACAAGGATAAATACACAGGTTATTGAAAAATGACCATAATTGGTGGAAAACAGTGATGATTTGTGCAAAAAAAAAGTGCTTTTCATCAAATTTTCTTGACATTGTGGTAAAAAGTGAGTAATATAGAGTTAATATTTTATGTTTTTCGCTAAATTTTCTAAATAACAATCCAAAACCAATCAATAAATAGGAGTATCCTATGCTTAAAAGAACACTCTTTTTGCTTGCCAGCGTTACCTTGGTAATGTCTCTTCAAGCCCAAGATAAGAGAGAATTAGGTAAAAAAGCTCCGGTTAAAATCGAACCTGTAACTGAAACAACAGTTGCACTTCCATTAACCGGTGGCGTACCTACATACGGTCCATCTGCACTCACATGGGTAGCTGCAGACACAATGGCTAACTGTTATGGTCCTGCCATTGGCGCGTTAAATCCAATGGCGTTTGATCCATGGACAAATGCTATCATGTTATTCCATAGAGCAGGCTTAACTTATGCTCCATCAGCCGGTCAGTTATTTTATAACTACTCAACCGATAATGGTGCAACATGGACAAGAGTATCAAATCCTGTAAATGCGAGTGTTGCACAGTTTGGTCGTTATCCTTCGATGACATTCAACAACCCAACCAAAGGCAGTGCTCTTACTGAAAGTTTGCTTGGATTTGCATGGCCAGAACTCGTTGGCGGTGCATTTGGTGGAGTTGGTGCAGGTGCTGACGAATCAATCGGTGCCGGTTCCACAGTCGCAGTTATTGATGCAGGTGTTGCACCTCGTCTTTATTCTTCCCAGGTACCAGTATTTGCAAGCGACAATACCAATTTGATATTGTGGGCATCTGACAACACTGGAGATGCTTCACTGAAACTTTGGAAAACCACAGATTTTCAAGCAATTGACAGCTTAACCCCACCACAATGGGAAAGTTCAGCGTTTGAAGATGGTGGAAGCATTACAATGGGCGGTGCTGCTAATAATGGTATCCTCTATTATGGTGTTTTGGGAACATTCCCACTCCAGACCCCAATCCAGTCAGGTTGGACACCAGGTTACTCAAAATCAACTGATAACGGTGCTACATGGTCAACATTTAAGGCAGCAGATTTCAGAAGCATTCCTGCTTTAAGCAAATACGACAGACTTTATGATTATATAAAGCTTGATGGATTTGTTTCATATCAGGGTGACATGAATGTTGACGCTCAAGGATATGTACACTTCCTCGTTCAAGTAACTGACACAACTGTTGACAACAACAGTGGCGTTAATGCTGTAGTTGAAATCTTTGAAACAGCTAATGGCTGGGACGGAAAAGTTGTTTATGAAGGAATTGGCGACAGCTCCTATACAAAACTTGATGGTCCTGCTTTAGGTCAGATGGGTCCAAATACCTATTTGGCATTCGACAAAGACAAAAGCATCATGGTTGCAACATGGAACATGCCTCGTTCACTTACCGATAGCCTTGTTGATATCTATGCATCATACAGAAGCATATCCGGTGGCGAATGGTCAGCTCCTGTAAATCTTACAGATACTGAAGGTATGAATGAAAATTCACACCATATGGCTCCTTATGTTCGTACAAACCTTGACGGTTCATACACTGCTTATGTATTTTATACATACCCTGCAGGGTACACAGGTTACTTCCCTAACGGCGAAGGACTTGATACACAGCCAAATGTTATATACGCTGCTGGTCATACATTCACTCCAACCGGTGTTGAAGATGAAGTTGCTCCGACAGGATTTGCTCTTTCACAGAACTACCCAAATCCTTTCAACCCAACAACCTCAATCAACTTCACAGTTGCTCAGAGATCAAATGTAACACTTAAAGTGTATGACATGCTCGGAAGAGAAGTTGCATCATTGGTTAACGAAGTAAAAGATCAGGGTTCATACAATGTGAACTTTGACGCTGCAAAACTTGCTTCGGGAACCTATGTTTACAAACTTACTGCCGGTAATTTTGTTGAAACCAAGAAAATGGTTCTCCTCAAGTAATTACTGACCGAGGTCATTCACGAAATGAAACATTAGGTGAACCCTGCTGAGAAGTGGGGTTCGCCGTTTAAATAAACAACAAAGCTGCACAATTTTTTGCAAATCACATCATCCAACATCTTTGGAGGAGTAGGGATGAAGATTTTGAGAGAGCTCTTAACCGGACTTCTATTCGTAACAATCTTAACGGTTTCCGGCTCGGCACAGTCCGGTGTCGGTAAACTCACCGGTAAGGTTGTAGATTCGAAATCAAGAGAAGCCATAATCGGAGCAAACGTTAAAATTATTGGTACCAAACTCGGTGCTGCCTCAGACGCTAACGGTATGTATTTTGTACTTAACATTAGCCCCGGCACATACGATGTAGAAGTATCTTATGTAGGATACGGCACAAAAACATTCCAAGGAATAAGAATTGTAGCCGGTATAACTGAAGAACTTAACATCGAACTTTCATCGGGTGTTACACTTGATGAAGTTGTTATTGTTGATAAAAAATTCTTTGAAGAAAAATCAACAAATACAACCAAAGTTTACGATGCAGAAGAAATTCAGAAGCTCCCTGTAAAGGGTGTTGAGAACATAGCCGGCTTAAATGCCGGTGTTGTAATGACCGAAGGCTCCGGCGGAGCTTCAGGTAATGCTTCACTTAATGTCAGAGGTGGTAGAGGCGGCGAAGTTCTCTATATCGTTGACGGTGTTCCTCAAAACGATCTTTACTCGGGTGCAAACTATTCACAAGTAAGTAACGCGGCTATCGAACAGATATCCTTCCAGATAGGCGGCTATGAAGCCAAATATGGACAGGCACAGTCCGGTATCGTGAATGTTACAACCAAGTCAGGTAATCCATTTTATACATTTTTTGCTGATGTTCTTACATCATCATTCACTGATAAATACGGATATAACCTGTACACTGCCACCCTTGGTGGGCCTTACCTCCCGGGTAATGGTGACCACACATTTTTCTTCTCTGCTGAGAGGGGCTGGTTCCAAGACCAGGACCCAAGCGCAATCACTCTTGAAGTTCCATCAGTAGGTTTAGATTCAGATACCCGTCCAAATTCGGCGGCAAATGTTTGGAGATTTACCGGTAGAACTACACACAGACTGGGTGAGAGCTGGGTATTCCGTGTTGGTGCAAACATCAACTTCAGAGAGTTTAATGCTTATACACATTCTTATATAAAACAGAATGCTGCACATAACCCGCTTGTTAAGAGAGAAAACTACTCTCTTTCAGCCCGTTTATCGCAGAATGTAAGCAAAAATGCTTTCTGGAACCTGAATGTTGGCTACAAGCTTTACAATAATGAACAAGGCGATGGCGTCTGGTTCGATAATGTTGAAGCTTACGGCGACAGTATCGCAAATGCTGCAATCGGAGTTACACTTCCATATAATGGTGGAAGAGTTAACTTTGATCAGTATGGTATTTTCGCCGGTTTCGGTAGAACAAGCAACGGTTATTTCTTGAATAATACTACTGCGTTAACCGCTGATTTCGATTTTACCGCACAGATGGGAAATCACCTTCTCGAAGCTGGTGGTGGATTTAACTATTCCACTATTCGTCTGTATTCAATCGCACCTGTAGGTTTGGCATCTGATAACTTAAAAGGTCTTCCAATTGAGGAAAGATATAAGAGACTTCAGCCAACAGCAATCGGTTATGATTATACAGGCAAAACAAAAACCAGCAAAGGCGATGTTAATGAGCCAAAACTTCCTATGTTAGCATATGCTTACATTCAGGATAGATTTGAGCTTTCAGACATGGTGCTGAATATTGGTGTAAGGTTTGACTACTTTGATACCAAAGCAGACATCCTGAGGGATCCTCTGTATCCTTATATTTTTGGTGATCCAAATGCTTTTGATGCTCCTGACTTTGTTAAGAAAGAAGCTGAAATCTACATTTCACCAAGAATTGGTTTAGGTTTCCCTGTAACTGCCAATACAGTTTTCCATGCTCAGTATGGAAGATTTATCCAGCAGCCTTCACTCGATCAAATTTACACAACAATGATTGATCTTAGTTCTCTTGTAACTGACAACAATCTTGGTGTAAACAATGGTCATGTTGAAAGTGAAATTACAACCCAGTATGAAATTGGTTTCCGTCATGTAGTTAGCGATATGGCTGCAGTAAATCTTACTGCATTCTACAAAAACACTGAAGGACTTGTAAACTCGGCTACAGTATTTTTCAGAAGATCTGAAGGTGGCGAGCTTTTAAGATATATTACCCCGACAAATACAGACTTTGGAACTATCAAAGGTCTTGCATTATCGTTGGATATATCGAGAATCAGCTATTTCTCATTTTCAATGAACTATACATACTCAATTGCTGAAGGAACAGGATCTTCAACAGGTTCATCGTTTACAGCTGCATTCAGAAATGTTAATGGCGAAATTCCCAAGGTTATTGCTCCGCTCGATTTCGATCAGAGACATACCGGTGTTATCAATGTCGATTTCTTTGTACCACAAGGTCAGCTTGGTTTCCTCGAGAATCTCTCGGCTAACCTGCTTCTCAGATTCAACAGTGGCAGACCTTATACTCCACTCGAATCACAGAACCTTTTAGTTGGTACTTCTAACTATGGAAATACGAAAGGTTATGTAAACTCAGCTTACGGACCTGGAAATTTCAGAGTAGATCTCAGACTTGAAAAAGCATTCAGGATCAGCAATTTCATCCTTACTCCATACCTTTGGGTAGAGAATTTGCTGGATTCAGACAATCCTGTAACAGTTTATCAGTCATCTGGCGATCCGTACACAACCGGATGGATCACAACACTTGAAGGACAGAGAACTGCTGCATCGACACCAAACCCGGAAATCTACAAATCAGATTACCGTGCATTTGAAAGAAATCCTGATAATTTTGGAATTCCAAGACTAATAAAACTTGGTTTCAAAGTTAACTTCACAAGTCAATCCGGTAAATAGATTGGGAACTTGGAATATGAATAAAAAAATATACTTTAAAGAATTAGTCATCCTTTTTGTCCTTTCAGTGGGATTGCTCTCATTTGGATTTAGAGGGAATGACAACGGAGGCAAAGGCGGAGGAAAGGGCGGGAATAACAATTCTGTCCAACTGAAAGCCGGCGACTCCTACAGAATGTTTATCAATAATCTTAACATCCCCATGAACCGTACCGGTGTAATGGGTGATGTTGGGGTTTTTGATCCTGAGACCGGAGGCGTTACATCAGGTGGTAAATTTGCCAATGTTGTTTTCCTCTTTTCAGGTGGATTTTTCCTTAGCGGCGTTACCAATGGTACACTTTGGTCGAATGCGGTGGCTTCAGCCTCCCGTATTCAGGATTATGTACCCGGTACAGTTGCAGGTGGCAGAAACGACTCAAAAGCTCAGCTTTATGTATTGAGAGCATCGGAAGGTGATTTCGCTGCATCATGGGATGAGTGGAGAGATGCTGTAAAACTCGGTGCTTATTTCTATGATGGCGACGGTGATGGTGTTTACGATCCCGTTGACAAAAATGGAAACGGCAAATGGGATAATACAGAAGACAGACCTGACCTTATCGGTGACGAAACCGCATGGTGTGTTTACAATGATGGTACCGATCCTGCTTTGAGAAGATTCAATGATGTTTCTCCTCAAGGAATCGAGATCAGACAAACAGTTTTTGCTTTTAATACCAAGAGCTTTGTTGGTAACATGATGTTCCTCCGTTATTCTTTATTGAATACCGGAACAGTAGCAGATGTTATCGATTCAGTTTACTTTGGTGTATGGGCAGATCCTGATCTTGGTGATCCCAATGATGATCTTGTAGGTTGTGATACCACTTTAAATGCAGGATATGTTTATAATGATGGTGATGATCCACAATATGGCGCAGCACCTCCGACATTCCTTATCGACTTTTTCCAGGGACCAAAATCTTATATTCCTGGTGTAACATTTACCGATGTTAATGCTAATGGAGTATGGGACGATGGAATTGATATCGCAATCGACACTGCCCACTATGTGGGTGGTCAGGTTCGTGGAATCGAATCTTTTCCCGGAGCAACAAATTTAGGATTGTCGTCATTTGTACATTACATGCAGAGTCATCCAACTCACGGTGATCCAAATACCAGACAGGAAGCAAGAAACTACATGCTCGGTAAAAACCGGCTTGGAGATCCTCTTGATCCTTGCTCATGGGCATTTGGTGAAGTCCGTGGCGGTGTTGATTGTGCAACAGTTGATCCAAGATTCTCATACTCGGGTAACCCGGTTACCAATGTTGGATGGATCAATAACACCGCTGTAGATCAGAGACAGATGTCGAATACAGGTCCATTTAAACTTATGAAAAATGTTCCTGTGGATATCGTTGCTGCTTATGTACTTGGAAAAGGAACTGATGCGAAAAACTCAATTACTGTTGCAAGACAGTATTCAGAGATTGCGCAGTTACTTTTTGATTCAAATTTCCCTTCACCACCACCACCACCACCTGTAAGACCTGTTTTACAGACTGGTACTTCCTCATCGGGAACGGGATATATTGATATCAATTTCGATACTTATGAACAGTTCAAATATCGTGCAGTTGATACGGTTCTTAACATTGACAGAAGAGTAAAAGGCTTCTATATCACTGCTTATAGAACCAACTCGAAAGAGGCGGTCATTGCAGGTGTTGAAAATTCGAAAGTAATTGCAAATTACACATTAAGTGATTCGATATATAATATTTTTACACTTTTTGGTAATGGAAATCAGGAACTCGCAATTGCAGATCCGCTTGGCGAATTCCGTATAGATTCTGCACTTTATGCTGATCCTTCAACGGGAAGACTCCGTGTAAAGATTTCTGCAAATCCATTTAACCAGGATCCTTTAGTAAAAGGTCAAACATATTATTTTACAGTTACGACATATGCATTGAACCATGCAGCAATATTCCTTAAAGGTCCATACGATATGAATAAGTCTATCGTTTATGGCCCAGGTGGTGATTATATTGCCCGTGTTGGTTCACTTGAAGAATATGAGACTGCTCTCTTACCGGTACTTTATGGTGAGAATATGTATGTCCCTGCCTCTGAAGGCTCAACTGCGCAGGCAGCTCAGGGTCCTTCAACGGGTAAAGTTCAATATGTTGTTGCAGATAATAAAAAATTGACCGGAGACACCTACAATGTTGAGTTCTTCAAAAATACAGCTGTAAAAAATCCTTATTCAGTATTTTACAGATTGACGAACAAAACCACGAATGTAGTGTTAGCCGATTCAATGACCAAGTTTGACACAACATTGTCAACAATAGCCGGCAAAGTAACCGATGGTTTCTTGTTAAAAGTTTCGCCTACAGTGGCTTCACTTGGAACACCAACCTATTCGGGAACAAGATGGTACCGTCCATTTGCCAAGACTACTTCATTCACAGGTGTCTGGTACACTGGTGGTGATATTCCAACTGCTGAACAGGTAACATTGCCTAAGAATGTTGGGAGGCCGTATTCGACCTTCATGAGTTCTGACAAAATGCGTAATGTTCAGTTGAGGTTTGCTCCAAATTCCGGAAAAGCTTACAGATATCTGCAAGGCTTTACGGGATCAGCATTCCAAAGAAACTCCAATTTCACTTATGCTGCAGGCGTAACCGATACCGTAGGTAGAGGACCTGTTGGCAAACTTGGAGAAGGCTTTGTAGATGTACCATTCACTGCATGGGTAGTTGATGAAAAATATGGTGAGTCAAGACAACTTGCCGTAGGATTTATCGAAATGTCGACCAAAATAGCTGGTGATGCATCAGGTACATTCTTGAGAGGAAATCCTGATGGTCAATGGGATCCGGGAGATTCAATCAGAATGAGTGGCGAATACATTGTTGTATTTGACATGCCATATGACCCGACCGGAAGCCAAAAACAGCTAACCGGTGGTGATTTTGGTACCGGAACGAATGTATGGGCTGATGTTGTAAAGGGCTTCACAGTTCCTGCAGCAGCAGATCCAAACATCTATGACGCAGCATTTAAGAGCATTGCAAGTTCACCATGGCTGGCAGGTATGTATGTTGTTGGTCTTCAGAAGATGGATCCCGCTGTATTTTATGCAGCTGGCGACACTTTGAAGATGCCATTGGCTACATATCCGTATGTTAACGACATATTCACTTTCAAAACCCAAAAGGGTGGAGATCTTACAACAGATCAGAAGAGAGCACTCTTTGACAAAGTGAATGTTTATCCAAACCCGTTGTTTGCATACAACCCACAGTCAAGCTACAGTGGTAACACACCTGACAATCCGTATGTTACCTTCACCAATCTTCCAAACGATGTAACGGTGAAGATATTCTCATTATCAGGTATGCTGGTTCGTACGCTGGGCATCGAAGACAAATCCTCGCCAACTTCCCCGTTCTTAAGATGGGATTTGGAAAACGAGGAAGGACTCAGAGTTGCATCAGGTATGTACCTTGCCATCGTAAAATCACCCGAATTTGGTGAGAAAATACTGAAATTCGCAATAATTATGCCGCAAAAGCAGATACAAAGGTTCTAAAACAAAGCCGGCGGTGGTGAGAGCCGCCGCCGGACTTGGAATCAGAAATTAGGAGTTACTTTATATGAAAAGATACTTATCATTGCTGCTAATACTCGCCTTCGTACTGCCAAGTTATGCAGGTGATATCTCCCGTAAGGGTACAACGGGTGCAGACCAGTTGTTAATCCCTGTGGGTGCGCGCGGCATAGCTACCGGAGGTGCGTTTG
The DNA here is from genome assembly GCA_964531325.1 of uncultured Ignavibacteriaceae bacterium. Lineage (GTDB taxonomy): Bacteria > Bacteroidota > Ignavibacteria > Ignavibacteriales > Ignavibacteriaceae > UTCHB3. The sequence continues at coordinate 122,549 of CAZHCW010000007.1, forward strand.
TTTCGAATGTTACCGGTATGGAATCAATATTCTACAATCCTGCGGGGTTGGATGTTGACAGAAAAACCGAAGCGATGTTCAGCTTTATGTCGTATATAGCTGATATTCACATCTCATACTTTGCTGCGGGAACCAGCCTTGGAGATTTCGGGTCTGTCGCTTTGTCATTCAAATCGATGAACTTTGGTGATATTCCTATCACTACCGTTACAAATCCTGATGGAGATGGTACAACCTATTCGCCCGGATTTTTGGTAGCAGGGCTTACCTATTCGAAGATAATTACAGACAGAGTTTCCATTGGTTTCAACGCCAAAGTAATCTCTGAAACCATCATGAATACCAATGCTACAGGGTTCGCTCTCGACTTTGGTGTTCAGTACAGGTTTGATCAAAACTTGACCATTGGTGCTGCAGTTAAGAACATTGGTACTAACATGCAGTATTCAGGGCAAGATCTTCAATTCAAAACAAATGTTCCGGGTGCAGTTCCTGGTTCAACTACCGGTAATTACCAGGCAGTTACAGAACCATTCCAGATTCCGAGCTATTTTGAGTTAAGTCTTGCTTACAAGTTTGATTTCGACAAACAGAATAAACTGCTCTTGGGTGGTACATTCACAAATAACAACGCTTTTGAAGATCAGTTCAAATTTGGTGTTGAGTATGGATTCCAGAATATGTTCTTTGTAAGAGGCGGATACGCTTTACAGAGTGCAAACAATCAAGATAACATCTTTGGTGTTAATTTGGGAGCCGGCATCAACTATCATCTTACTGATGAGATTGGTGTTGTTGTTGATTATGCTTTCCGTCAGGTTAAAGAGTTCCCAAACCCGAACCATATAGTTACGGTTAAGCTTTCGTTTAAGTAATCGATTTACTTTTTCATTAGGCGTCCGTTTTTGCGGACGCCTTTTTTTTGTTGTTACATAATGGAGTGTTACCGGTGAGAAGAATAGCTGTTGTTGTCTTTTTATTTAGTGTATTTGCAGTAGCCCAGAAAAACCCGTTGTTCGACCTTGACTATGCTCGTTTTGCTGGAGATGATACCTCAGGAATAGTGGAAATCTATTATAGTTTCTATCAAAATGCTTTCAGCCCTGTTGAAAAAGAGGGTACCAAAATTATTATTGGTGCGATAGGCATTTATATAGAAAATTTAACTGATGGCACAATTCAATTTAAGAGGGAATACAATTTTAATGCGCCTCTTGTTGACTCTATAAAAAACAATTTAACGGGTGTTTTAAGATTCCGGTTAAAGTTTGGCGACTATAAATTTGCTTTTTCAGTAAAAGACATGGTTAATGATGACAGGAATGACACTGCAAAATTCAGTATTCAACTCAAGGAGCCGGCGAAAGGTAAATTTCATATTAGCGATATTGAAGTTGCTACAAAAATTGAAAAATCGGATAATGATTCTTCTACATTCTTTAAGAACACATTTGAGGTGGTGCCTAATGTTGCCACGGTGTTTGGTGAAAATCTTCCGGTCGTATTCTACTATGTTGAATTATATAACTTGAACAAGGAAGATGATCCGGAGTTGTTGATTCTTGAACGAGTGCTTACCAACGACAAGAATGAAGAAATTAGCAGAAAAAGAAGATATGTTCCGAGGAAAAACTCGTCGATTGTTGAAGCAAACACGATAAATATTTCCAAATTACCCACCGGAACCTATAATATTACTGTCGCTTTATTCGATTCCCTTTCGAATGAAATATCAATGTCGACAAAGAAAATATTTGTTTTCAATTCATCAGTTGTAGATTCAGTAGCCTCAAAATATTCCGATAATGAATTTCTTTCATCAGAGTTTGCAACAATGAGCGAAGAAGAGATTGAAGAGGCTTTTGAGCAGGCGAAATATATTATATCAAAAGGTGAAGAGAAACAGTGGGATCAATTAAAAGACATTGAGAGTAAACGAAATTTCCTTTTCAATTTCTGGCGAAACAGAGATGCAGACCCCAACACCCCGGTTAACGAGTTTAAGAGGGAATACTACAAAAGAATTGAATATGCAAACCAGGCTTATTCATCTTTTCAGCGTAAAGGATGGAAAACTGACAGAGGCAGAGTTCACATAGTATATGGGCGTCCGAGTGAAGTTGACAGATATCCTTCACAACTTGATTCAAAACCGTATGAAATTTGGCGTTATGATGATATCGAAGGAGGGGTTGAGTTTGTATTTGGCGACATTTCTGGATTTGGAGATTATAAATTGCTTCATTCAACAAAGAGAGGTGAATTGAGAGATGATGCATGGAAAAACCGGGTACAGACTCTCTAATATTCGTTATATTTAGTATCGGAAATTACAGGTTTTTGTTTCTTGAAAAATATTCTCGAATATATTTTATTCTCATTTTTTAGCCATTTGTTTTGTTTGTTTGGTTTCAAGAGGGCGCATATCTTTGCGCCCTTTCTTGCATATATATTCTATGATTTGTTGAAACTTCGTAGAAAAGTTGTTCTAAAAAATCTTTCCATCGCATTCCCCGAACTTGGCAACGAAGCAAGGGAAAATCTTGCCAAAGACTGTTACTTAAGCAGCGCAAAAACTTTTATAGAGATTATGGCGTTGCCTTCCATGAAATACGAGGAGATAGAGCACTATTTTGGACAGAGTTGTCTCGATATGGTGACAAATGCCTACAATAAAGGGAATGGAGTAGTGTTGATGACAGCACATTTTGGGAATTGGGAAGTGGCGGCTCTTGGTTTTTCGCGAAAATTAGGGATTCCTTTCTCTACAATAGCGCAGCCTCAGCGTAACCATTTTGTAACCCGATGGATGGAGCGAGAGCGAACCAAATGGGGAAATAAAGTTTACAAGACAGGCCATGCAGCCATGACTCTCTATAAAGCACTCAAAAATGGCGAGATAATAGCCGTAGTTGCCGACCAAAGGGGAGCTGAAGACGGCTTGAGAGTCCCGTTTTTTGGTGTTATGTCTGCTGTAAATGAGGGAACTGCTGCTCTTGCCTTAAAAACAGGAGCCCCAATAATTTTTTGTATTTTGATTCGTCAGCCCGACAATTCTTATAAAATGGAAACCCGTGAGATTTCGTTTGATGGGCTGCCTGAATCGAAAGAGGGGAAAATTGCCGAGATTAGCAGGCGTCACACAGCGATACTCGAGGAGTATATCAGAAACTATCCTGAAATGTGGTTTTGGATGCACAACCGGTGGAAATATTGAGTATTTCAAATAAAATATTGGTAATTCAAACAGCATTTCCGGGGGATTCGATCCTTACTCTTCCGTTTATTCAGGAGCTGAAAAAACTTAATCAAACCATGGAGATTGATGTAGTTTCCACTCCGGCATCGGCATCCATATTTAGAGCTTCACCATCGATTTCCAAAGTTATTCCTTTTCAAAAACGGGGAGAGCATAAGGGAATAAAAGGGATATTGAAGTTTGCGTCACTTCTCAGGCGTGAAAACTATTCAATCGTCTATTCATTGCATCGTTCCTTTAGAACAGCTCTTCTTGTTAATCTGATAAACGCCGATTTTTCGATTGGTTACTCTAACTCTTCACTTAAATTTGTTTACGATAAACTGGTGGAATACGAATATAATTCGCATGAAGTGAAAAGGTCGCTCAAGTTTTTGGGTGAATACCGCGGTGAAGAGTGGAAAATATTTCCGGTGATTGAAGCAAATGAAGAGGAAAAAACCAATGTTTTGCGATTTAAAGAAGAAAATGATCTTGGCGGGCAATATGTAATTATTGCACCCGGTAGTGTATGGAGCACAAAGAGATATCCCGTAAAATATTTTGCTGAGATAGCGGCGTCTCTTATTTCAAAAAAAATAAGAGTTGTTATCACAGGGAGTGAGAATGAAAAGGAACTTGGGGAGGAAATTGTGGGAATTGCGGGGAATGATGTAATAAACAGTTGTGGACGATTTTCAATTGTAGAGACAGTGGAGCTTATAAGAGGTGCAAAGCTTGTGATAACCAACGACAGCGCACCAACCCACTTTGCTATGGCCGCCGATGCTCCTGTATTAACAATCTATTGTTCCACGGTTCCCGAGTTTGGTTTTTATGGATATTCCCCCGGAAGTTATTATATATCGAAAATGGTTACCTGCAAACCTTGTGGAATCCATGGACTTAAAAAGTGTCCAAATGGAAGTTTTGAGTGCGGAACCTCAATCTATCCTTATGAAGTTTTAAAGAAAGTAGAGGAAATATTGTATGTCGGCTGAAAAACAGACCCTGATTTCCAATATTGAAGAGAATTTTAACGAAGCAATTCACGCTGCCACCCACATCTATTTTGAGGGAGGAGTATTTGTTTATCCTACCGATACAATCTATGGTTTTGGAGCAAATCCATTTAATAAGGATGCTTTATCCAAAATTACATTTGTAAAAAGGCGAACTATCGACAAGAAGTTTATTCTTTTGGCAGCAGACATTGAAATGGTGTTAAAACATGTGGAGCTCTATAATGAGTCACACGCTGATTTTCTGATTTCGCTTTGGCCCAATCCCATCTCAGTAGTCTTGAAGCTAAACGGTTATTTCAGAGACATAATGGAATCTGAAACGATGGCATTCAGAATTCCGAACCATTATTTTTGCAGGAAGTTATTAACTGACATCAACATGCCTCTCGTCTCCACGAGTGTAAACAGAAGTGATGAACCTGCGATGAACGATTTTACGCAGATTTCTCAGGAATTTAATCACGAGATAGATGCAATTTTTTACAGTGAGAAACCTCCTCTAAACATCGCATCAACTGTTATCGATCTTACGGGAAGTTCTCCTGTGTTGATAAGGGAAGGCATGATCTCTTTTAAGGATGTTATGGGAAAATGCAGCGAAAAGTGTAATGGATAAGCTGAAACAAAAACTTGCCAAAGTTAAGTTCAGGCTTCTTATGCTACCTGCCGATAATCATTCGGATATCCCGGTAAGAGTTGTCGGTTTCAGGCTTGCTGTGATCTATGGCAGCGCAGTTTTTCTGTTTATGCTGTTATTGGCATTTGTTCTTTTCCGCTTTACACCACTCAATGTGCTGGTTAATGTTAATTCGCAACTTTCGGATGAAGACAAGGCCATGATAACCAAACTGAACGGGAAGGTTGTAGTTCTTGCGACGGAACTTCAAAAGCTTAAAAATGATAACGAGAGGCTTAAATATATTTTAACCTTTCAGGATACGACCATAGTATTAGACACCCTTAAACCAAAAGTGGAAGAGAAAAAAACGCCGGTAAAAACTCCAAAAGTGAAAGTTCCCGTAAAAAAAAATAACATACAGAGTGGTACTCAAAAATGAAGTTTAACAATAAAAAGAAGATGTATATGCCAATCTCAGTAATCTCCTCAGATGTGATTATCAGAGGTGAGATAGAGGGTGCGTGTGATATGAGATTTGATGGAAAACTTAAAGGAGACATCAGGATAGATGGTTTGCTGCTTATCGGGAAAGGTGCTGAGATAGAGGGTAATCTTGTTGCTGACAGTATTTCGATCGCCGGAAAAGTAAAGGGAAATGCTTATGCTACGGGGAAGGTTGAAATTAACCCTACAGGAACGCTGACGGGAGATATAAAAAGCAAAAGTTTAGTGATTGAAGAAGGGGGAATCTATAAAGGTACGGTTGAGGATGGCACATCAGCAAAGAAGATAGAGGAACCTTCTGCCGGTTCCGAAGGTTCGATAAATACAGATGCTTAAAAAAGAAGACAGTGTTGCTGAAAGCCTTAGGGGTGTAGCCCCGTATATGGGGTTGGGGATTCAACTTGCTGTTACAATTACCGGCATGGTATTGCTGGGGAACTGGCTCGATAAAGAATACGATACACAACACTGGGTATGGATATTTTCGATCGTTGGTATGGGAGCAGGGCTCTACAATTTTATTAAAACGGTACTGGATTTGGAAAAGAAACAAAAGAAAAAAGATGGGATCTGAAAAGAAAATATTATACACGGCAGTGATGCTGATAACAATATTTGTGTTGACGGGGTTAACCGGCCTGATAATAGCTCCCGCTGAATTATTCCCGGTAAGGGAATTCTTTTGGGGACAAATCCCCGGAATAGTAAATTTTGGTGTTGGAGTTTGGGCAATCAACCATGGCAGAAAAAAAAATCCTGACCATTTTATGTTGGTTGTGCTTGGTTCAATGACCCTTTCCATGGTTATTTTGTCAGTATTTATAATATTTTTGCTCTACTTCTTGAATTTGAACCAAAATTATTATATAATTACAGTCTTTATTTTTTATTTTTTGTACCTGATATTTCAACTGATCTATTTAGTAAAAACAGAGAAGAAGACACACCCGAATAATGTACACTGACAGCACTAAAGCAATAGCAGATTCACTAACCACGCCTCACGCACAAGGTGCGAGCCAGGGAAGTGATTGGATATTACATCATATTATGGATGGGAATTATCTTGACTTCTCGCCGATTGGCAAGATATATTTACCTGAAATAGAAGTGATGGGCTTCAATATATCGATTACCCGTCATGTGGTTTTTTTGTGGCTGGCTGCGATATTGCTTGCATTTATATTGATTAAAACTGCTCGCAGGTACAAAAAAACGAATGTTCCAAACCGGTTTACCGGTGCGATAGAAGTATTAATTTACTTTGTTAAAGACGAAATTGCCAAACCGAGCATCGGAGGGGGTTATGAGAAATTTGTTCCATACCTTCTTACCGCATTTTTCTTCATACTTTTTGCCAATTTTCTTGGACTCGTTCCATTTTCAGCAACAGTTACGAGTAACATATCAGTTACTGCAACTCTCGCGATAGCCACATTTTCTGTAACTCAATGGGGAGGAATGCGAAAAAATGGTGTATTTGGATATTTTAAAGGATTAATACCCCACGGAATTCCTGTTTTTTTGCTTCCTATCATGATTGTGGTTGAGATATTGGGGTTATTTACCAAGCCATTCGCTCTTGCGATGAGGCTTTTTGCTAATATGACAGCCGGTCACATCGTGATCTATGCACTTATTGGTTTGATATTTACAATGAATACAATTGCCGTGGCACCCGTATCGGTTGGCATGGCGCTCGCAATTTATATGCTCGAAATCCTGGTGGCTATGCTCCAGGCTTATATCTTTACAATGTTGTCAGCCGTCTTTATAGGGATGGCAGTTCATCAAGATCACTAAAAAAAACCAAAAAATTCTATTACGGAGGAATGAAATGGATTATGCACATTTTGCAGCCGGAATCGGTGCAGCTTTAATTATTATCGGCGGTGGATATGGTATCGGAAAACTGGCAGCCGCAGCTATGGAAGCAACAGGCCGTCAGCCTGAAGCAGCAGGTGGCATCAGAACCACTATGATCATTGCAGCAGCTCTTATCGAAGGTATCTCACTCTTCGCTCTGGTAATCTGCTTCATCCTGGCCGGAAAATAAGGCTATTAACTTAAAGGTAATAAAATGATCTTTAGTACATTTGTCTTTCTGAGAGCTTCAGAAGCAGGTGAAAAAGCAAGTTTACTTGATGTTAATGGTGGTTTGGCATTCTGGACCGCGGTTACATTTATAGTGTTGCTTATCGTTCTTGCAAAATTTGCCTGGAAGCCGATTATCGGTGCCCTCGATTCGAGGGAGCAAGGGATAAAAGACGCACTTGAAGCTGCAAAAAAGGCAAAAGAGGAAGCTGATCAACTGATAGCGCAAACAGAGAAGGCGCGTCAGGAAAACGAAGAAGCGGCAAGAAAACAGATTGAAGAGAGTCGCAAGTTTATCGAGGAGCAGAAGTTAAAGATGTCGCACGACCTCAAAGAGGAGTTTGACAAGAAAAGAAAAGACTTTGAAGCAGAACTTGATAACCGTGAGAGAGAGATGGTTGACCGTGTAATAAAGGAAGTGGCTGATGTAACAATAGCTGCTGCCGAAAAGGTGGTTAAAGCCAGTCTCGATCGTGACAAGAACAAAGTGTTGGTTAATAAATTTATTGAAGAAATAAGGAATAACTGACAATGGCTCTCAACAAAGTAGCCGTTAAATATGCTTCTACCCTTTTTGCCGAACTTGCGGATAAAAAAAACCTGCAGAGTGTTTATTCTGATGTAGAGGGCATGATTGCCGTTTTCGATCAGAATGAGAACCTCAAAAGGGTAATTGGCAATCCGGTCTTCAGTGATGCAGACAAACTTGCCATAATAAAGAAGATATTTTCCGGTAAAGTGGACGATTCATTGATTAATTTCTTTGAATTCCTCGCTCAAAAAGAGAGGATTGTTTATACATACGACACTTTGCATTGTTTTATTGATGTAGCTGACAGAGGAACAGGATTTAAGAAAGTGGAAATATCATCTGCTTTTGATCTTGAACCCGCAGAGACCGATAGAATCCGAAAAGAGCTTGAGGAGTTGTGGAATTGTAAACTTAAAGTTACTTCTTCAACAGATCCCTTGTTACTCGGCGGTTTTATTGCCAAAACGGATGAAATAATAGTAGATGCATCTGTAAAGAATCAGTTGGAAAAACTGAGAAAAACATTCAGCCGTGCCGGCGTATCACTAAATTAATTTTAAGAATGGAACTTCAGATATGATAAAAATCAGACCGGATGAGATCACCTCCATATTGCGAGAGCAGTTATCCGGACAGAGCTCGGAAGCAGATATCTATGAAGTGGGTACTGTGCTTTCGGTGGGTGATGGAATTGCGAGAGTTTACGGTCTTTCGAAAGTAATGGCGAGTGAATTGGTTGAGTTCCCTAACGATGTATTCGGTATGGTACTTAATCTTGAGGAAGACTCTGTAGGTTGTGCTCTATTTGGTGAATCATCTTTGGTAAAAGAAGGTGACCAGGTAAAGAGAACCGGAAGAGTAGCTTCCATGCCTGTTGGTGAGGCGATGCTTGGACGCGTTATTACGCCCCTTGGTATTCCGATCGACGGTAAAGGCACCATTGCATGCGACAAGTATTTGGAGATCGAGAGAAAGGCTCTCGGCGTAATGCAGAGGCAGCCTGTAAAAGAACCACTTCAGACAGGTATCACAGCAATTGATGCGATGATTCCAATAGGAAGAGGGCAAAGAGAGCTTATAATTGGTGACAGACAGACAGGAAAAACAGCAATTGCTGTTGATGCAATAATCAATCAGAAATTTACACACACACCTGAAGCTGCAGAGAATGGTGTTAAACCTGTTTATTGTATATATGTGTCGATTGGTCAAAAAAGATCAACTGTTGCGCAGGTAGTGGCAAAACTTCATGAAACCGGAGCAATGGCTTACACCACAGTTATCTCGGCTTCGGCTTCTGATCCTGCCCCAATGCAGTTTATTGCACCTTATTCGGGAGCATGTCTCGGCGAATTTTTTAGAGACAGTGGAAGACACGCGCTTGTAATTTATGATGATCTTTCGAAGCAGGCAGCAGCCTACAGGGAACTTTCGCTTCTTTTGAGAAGACCTCCGGGTCGTGAGGCCTATCCCGGTGATGTATTTTATCTCCATTCAAGGCTTCTCGAGAGAGCTTCCAAGCTTAGCGATGAGTTGGGTGGCGGTAGTCTTACAGCATTGCCAATAATTGAAACACAGCAGGGTGATGTGTCGGCATACATTCCTACGAATGTTATTTCTATCACCGATGGTCAGATTTACCTTGAACCGAACCTGTTCAACGCAGGTGTTCGTCCCGCAATCAATGTGGGTATTTCAGTATCGCGTGTGGGTGGAAACGCTCAGATCAAAGCGATGAAAAAAGTATCGGGAAGTTTGAAACTTGATTTGGCACAGTATAGAGAGCTTGAAGCTTTTGCCAAATTTGGTAGTGATCTTGATGTATCAACTCAAAGAACCCTCACAAGAGGCTCGAGGTTGGTCGAACTCCTTAAACAGGGTATTTATCACCCAATTCCTATCGAAAGACAGGTGGTTAGTGTTTATCTTGGAACAAAAGGATATCTTGATTCGATTTCTGTTCATAAGGTAAAGGATTTTGAAAGAGAATATCTTTCATATATCGACAGACAATATCCTGCGATTTTAAAAGGTATTAGTTCGGCAAAAGAAATTAAACCTGATGTTGAAGAATTGATAAAGAAATCGGTTGCTGAATTTACTGCAACATTTCCTAAATAGGCGCAATTAGAGCATGGCAACTCTTAGAGATCTAAGAAACAGAATCAAAGGTGTAAAAAGCACCCAGCAGATAACAAAAGCGATGAAAATGGTGGCAGCCGCAAAGTTGCGTCGCGCCACAGAGGCTATCGTAAGTGCCAGGCCATATACTGCAAAGTTGAATGGTTTGGTAAGTAATCTCTTTACTGAGGATGATAAAATATCCAACCCTTTCGTTACGGAGAGGGATGTAAGGAAAGAGCTTATTGTTGTTATCACTGCTGACAGAGGATTGTGTGGAGCTTTTAATACCAATGTGATAAAAGAAACAACGCACTATGTTGATTCCTTGAAAAAGCAGGGTATCGATTCTCTTCTCTTTTGTGTAGGGAAAAAGGGTTATGATCATTTCAGAAAACGCAACTACGAAGTGGTTGGAAATGTTGTTGGACTCTTCAATTCGCTAAATTTTTCTTATGTCGGGCAGATTCTGCCGTATGCCATTCAAGGATACCTTGAGGGAAAGTTCGATAAAGTCACTTTTATTTACAATGAATTTAAGTCAGTTGTTTCGCAGAAGATTGTAAATTCCACATTTTTGCCGGTACCGCTCGAAGTTGAAGAGGGTTCCTCGGCTGAATTGTTTATATTTGAGGTCTCGCAAAAAGAAATTCTGAACGCATTATTGCCCCAGTATCTTGAGACACAGTTGTGGAAATCTCTTCTGGATTCAAATGCTGCTGAACATGGTGCCAGAATGACGGCGATGGAGAATGCAACGACAAATGCATCAGAGTTAATTTCTTCGCTTAAGTTAACATATAACAAGGCGAGACAAGCTGCAATCACTAAAGAACTGCTTGAAGTGGTTTCCGGTGCAAATGCACTTAGAGGTTAGTTCACCGGATGTTTGAAGATCTTAGCGGTAAATTAGAGTTAGCCCTAAAAAAAATCAGGGGTCAGGGAAAACTTACAGAATCGAATGTTAGCGATACCGTAAGAGAGATAAGAAGGATTCTGCTTGATGCAGATGTCAACTATAAAGTTGCAAAAGATTTTATTGAGCGGATAAGAGTTAAAGCAATGGGGCAGGAAGTAATAACTTCCATTACCCCGGGGCAGCTTATCACTAAAATAATTTATGATGAACTGGTTGATCTTTTAGGTGGCTCTTCTCAGGAACTGAGTTTAAATCCATCAGGGAAGACCATTCTTCTTATCGTGGGCTTACAGGGATCGGGTAAAACAACATTTGCCGGTAAACTTGCCCGGCGGTTGAAAAGTATGGGCAAACGACCTTTATTGGTTGCTTGTGATATCTACAGACCGGCGGCAATTGACCAACTCAAGACACTTGGGGGGCAAATTGATGTTCCGGTCTTTAGTCTTGATGTGAAGGATGCCCGTAAGATAGCCGGTGATTCGTTGAAATATGCAGATGAAAATCGTAATGATGTTATAATCATCGATACGGCAGGTCGTTTGCATGTTGATGAAGAACTTATGACGGAAGTTGCCGACATTAAAGAGTTGGTAAAACCGACAGAGGTTCTTTTTGTTGTTGATTCGATGACCGGGCAGGACGCAGTAAATTCTGCAAAAGCCTTCAACGAAAGGGTAGATTTTGACGGGATCGTGCTTACAAAGCTTGATGGTGACTCCCGTGGCGGTTGCGCACTATCTATAAGAGAAGTGGTTGGTAAGCCGATCAAATTTATCAGTACCGGTGAAAAACTCGACGCAATCGACAATTTTTATCCCGACCGCCTTGCCTCAAGAATTTTGGGCAAGGGGGATGTTATAAGTCTTGTTGAGAAAGCCCAGGAAGCTTACAACGAGAAGGACGCTGAGGATCTTGAAGAGAAACTGAGAAAAAACCGTTTCGACTTCGATGATTTTTTAAAGCAGATCAAAATGATCAAAAAAATGGGTTCTTTGTCTTCACTGATATCGATGATACCGGGGATACCCGCTCAGATGAAAAATGCACAGGTTGATGACAATGCGTTAGTTAAAGTTGAAGCAATTATCAGCTCAATGACGAAAAAAGAAAGAGGGAACCCAAAATTACTTAATGGTAGCCGTCGCCGTAGAATAGCTAAAGGAAGTGGCACAACCATTCAGGATGTCAATCGTCTAATCAAACAGTTTACAGAGATGCAAACAATGATAGGAAGACTGAACAAATCCAATTTTTTTAGAAAACAGAAATAATAATTTGAATCCCGGAGGAAACAAAATTTGGTCAAATTAAGACTCAAAAGAATGGGCAAGAAGAGACAGCCCGTTTATAAAATTGTTGCCGTAGATGCGAGAGCACCAAGAGACGGTAAATACCTGGAAGCAGTTGGTCAATACGATCCAATGACTAATCCGCATACTGTGGTAATAGATGAAGAAAAAGCTTTAAAATGGTTGGGATTTGGCGCACAGCCAACCGATACTGTTAAGAGTCTTCTTCGTCAGACAGGCATACTCTACAAGAGACAGATGATCAAGAAAAACTTTGCCGTTGAAGCTATTGAAACCAATATGGCAAAATGGAGAGAAGGGCGCAAAATAGCAGAGCCGGTTAAGATTAAAACCCCTGTAGCAGCACCTGCTCCTGTTGTTGAAGCTCCTGTAGTAGCAGCTCCGGCTCCTGTTGTTGAGGAACCTGTGGTTGCAGCTCCTGTAGTTGATGAAATTGTTTCGGTACCCGTGGTTGAGGATATTCAGAGTTCTGAAAGTACAGCAGAAGTAAAGGGTGCTTCTTCTGAAGAGAACGCTTAGTTCTTATCTGTACATAGTACTATCTTAAGCCCCTTGCTTAATGGAGGACTCCATAGATGCAGGAATTTGTTGAATTCATAGCCAAACATCTTGTCGATTACCCCGATAAAGTGGTGGTGGAAATCAAATCAGAGGAGGATAAGAGAGCAGTATTCGCGTTGAAGGTTGATGCCAATGATATTGGAAAAGTGATAGGAAAACAAGGCAAGACCGCACAAGCAATGAGGACACTACTTACTGCAGTAGCTGCAAAAGAAGGCAAACGCGCCATACTGGAAATAGTTGATTAGGTGAAGCTATCATCGTGAATGGCTACATCCTTATTGCCAGGATTCAGGCGATTTACGGTAAAGCTGGCTTTCTCAGGCTACAGTCGTTTTCTGACTTTCCTGACCGTTTTTTTAAACTTAAAACGGTCTTTGTGGAATTCTACGGCTCTTTTAAGCAATTAAAGGTTGAAAAAGTGAAGTCGGATGGTGATACCATCATCCTCAAGTTCGAAAAATTTGAAGGTGAAAAGGAACTGGAAATGCTTGTTGGGAAGGAGATTTACATCGAAGAAAAAGATGCGGTGAAACTCCCCGACAACACTTATTTTGTGCATGATCTGATTGGTAGCAGCGTGTTTCTTGAAGAAAGGTTTCTGGGAGTAATCAAGGATGTAATGCTCCTTCCCGCCAATGATGTGTATGTGGTGGAAAATGAGGGGAAAGAGACACTTATACCTGCGCTAATGGAGTTCATTGAGTCATTTGATGCCGACAAAAAGATTTTAATACTGAGCGAAAGTTATCCGGGTTACGATGATGATGAGGATTGATATAATTTCTGCGGTACCTGATTTTTTTGAAGGACCACTAACCTCAAGTATCATCCAGAGGGGTCAAAATAAGGGAAAAGTTGAGATATACATCCACAATCTGCGTGAGCATGCATACGACAAACATCGGATGATTGATGACAAACAGTTTGGAGGAGGGGCAGGGATGGTTCTTAAAGTGGAGCCATTTTTTGATTGTATAAAAAAACTTTTAGCTGAACGAGATTATGATGCGATTATATTTACCGCCCCACACGGTAAGATATATGATCAACAGGATGCTAACAGGTATTCTTTGATGAAGAACATAATGATTATATGTGGACATTATAAAGGGATAGACGACAGAGTACGCGAAGCATTTGCCACAGAGATTGTTTCTATTGGTAATTTTGTATTGACAGGGGGCGAATTGCTTGCCACCGTGGTGGTCGACTCGGTTGTGCGTCTTATACCCGGAGTATTAAATGACAGTGAATCGGCTCTTGATGATTCGTTTATGGATGGTGATGTTATAGGTGCACCATGCTTTACGAGACCGGCTGAATATGAAGGAATGAAAGTTCCGGAAGTGTTGCTTCAAGGCGACCACAGCAAGGTAAAAAAGTGGCGGGAAGAACAGTCAAAGATTTTAACAGACTATTGGAAAAAGATAAATAAGATTGGAGCACAGGTATGACAAGCCTCTATGATTTTATCCCTGCAGAAGAGAGATCAGAGTTCGCCAAATTTAACATTGGTGACAGGATCCGCGTTCATGTAAGGGTTATTGAGGGAGATAAAGAGAGAATACAGCCTTTTGAAGGTGATGTAATCAGCATTAAAGGAAGTCTGGAAAACAGATCATTCACAGTTCGTAAAATTTCGAGCGGTGTAGGAGTTGAGAGAATATTTCCTTTCATTTCCCCAAAAATTGCAAAAATTGATCTGATCAGAGAAGGTAAAATTCGCAGAGCGAAACTTTATTATCTCAGAGAGCTTTCCGGCAAAGCTGCCAAGATCAAAGACAAAAACTATCGTTAGTTTTTATTCCCCAAGGAGATTTGAGGCTGTAACAAAAGGTTTTGCGACAGCCTCTTTTTTTATTTTATGAAAATAGGAATATCCCCAAATTTGATGACCAGCATGTTTGCAACAATTTTGAAAAGCAAACTTGGTTGTGAAGTTGTGTTTTATCCTGTCTCGAAATTGCCGGATGCAGTAAAGAACAGAGATATTGATCTTGCCCTTATGCCCCCTCTCGATTTGCATACCGCAGGTGATCTTGTGGTTTCCTCGGTTTACGGAATTGTTGCTGATTCACTTTTTTCCAACAGTTTCCTCTACTTTAAGCCGGGTGAGGCTGAAGTGAAAGATATCACGATGAAAGGTGACATTTCATATCATGACATAACCCTGCTTAAAATTATCTTTAAAGAGCTCTACAATACAAACCCTGAATTGGTTGCTTACGATGGTGAATTAACAAAGATTACCAATTTGTATATCGCCGGCGATGAAAATTATTTAACAGGCAGATATGATACCGGTATGAACATCATAGAAGAAGCGGTGGAATGTCTGCAATCTCCATTCATTTCCTATATTCTTGTTTCTTCGCAGGAAGAGATTCTTGAATTGGTTCATTCAAAAATTAAACAGATGAATGAAGACCTTTATGAATTTGGAGAAGATTATCTGGCACTTGCCGGGCTTCCAGAGGAGACATTAATTGTACTTCAAGCCGGCCTGAGAAATATTTCGTTTGAACTTACTGATGAACTTCTCGATACACTTAAATCGATGATGGCCCTTCCTTATTATTATACACTCGCCGAAGATATTCCGGAATACACACTCGTTTAGGTAGTATTTTTGAGAACCTCAGAACTTCAGAACCTCAGAACTTTAGAACTTGAGAGACTTGAGAAACTTGAGAGACTCGAGAACTTTTGCATTTGAGAAATAGAGCCGGTATCTTCGAAGTGGGTTTGATATTCGTAGCAAGAGTTGAAAAAAGATAGCATCTACCCACGGAGTGGGTTGATTAATTAAAACAAAAAGGGCCGAAAATTGAAATAAATTTCAACCATCGGCCCGAAAAATATATTCTATTTTGCTAATTATTAACTGCTAAAGCTCAACATGAGCGAGGTTAATAATCTCGGGGATGTTACGAATTTCTTCGAGGACACCATCCGTAAGAGGTTGTTTTAATTTAATCGTACATTTGGCAACCATACCGCCTGCAAAGATTTCATTTTCAACTTCCTCAATATTCACATCGTCTTTTTTCATAACATTAAGAATATTGGCAATTACACCCGGTTTGTCGTAGTGTTTAACAACAAGCTGATAGTGTGATTCTTCCCAACGGGCTTTATTAACCCAATGAGCAATAACACCACTATTGATATAACCTCTGATGATATTAACGGTTTCTTCTGCAACTGCATCCTGCGCCTGTTCAGTGGAGGCACCGATGTGGTGCGTGATGTAGATATTTTTGTTATTCATCAATTTGGATGAAACTTCGCCGGTTTTTCCTTCAGGTTCACCAACAAACACATCAAATCCACAGAAGATATTTTTCTCTTCAATTGCTTCGAGCAGATCATCTTCATCTATAACATCGGCACGGGAAGTATTGATCAGAATTGTATTTGGTTTCATCAATTTAAACATATCGCGATTAAAGAGTTTTCTGGTGCCGTCAGTCAGGGGAAGGTGAATAGTAATGATATCAAGAATCGGAAGAATTTTATCCATTTCCGAGAATTCTTTAACTCCATAACCTTCAACTCTTGTAATGTCTTTGGCGTAAACATTCATCCCAAATGCAACAGCACGGGCTGCAACTTCTTTACCGATATTGCCAAATCCGATAATTCCAAGATTTTTACCGTAGATACCCTGGGCTTTCGAGAAGAGGCCTTTGTTCCAAACTCCATTTCTGAAATCGATAACATTATCAGGTATTTTTCTATCGATGGCAACCATCAAACCGATTGCGAGCTCTGCTACTGCTATCGAGTTTTTACCGGGGCAATTGGTTACATAGATACCTTTTTTATTGGCAGCGGCGATGTTGATATTATTAACACCTGCACCGGCACGAACTATCAGGTTAAGTTTTTGAGAGGCATTAATTGTGGCTTCATTCACTTTTGTTGAACGAACCACAATAATATCCACATCTTTGGCTACTTCCGGCATCTCGTTTTCGCCAAGTTTTGGTTGGTATATTACATCAAGGTCTTTTGATTTTAAGATATTGATGTATTTCTCCGGGAATTGGTCAGCGATTAATACTTTAAGTGTCATGATCTACTCCATATTTGTTATTTCACGAAGGGGATTTTAACCGACTTCGTCTTTGCGTTGTTTATAGCGCGTTCGTATCCTGCGTCGGCATGGCGTGCAATACCCATACCGGGGTCAGAGGTTAATACTCTCTCAATTCTTTTGGCAGCTTCGGGAGTTCCGTCAGCAACAATTACCATCCCGGCATGAATTGAATTACCGATTCCAACACCACCACCGTGATGAACGGAGACCCATGAAGCACCATTTACCGAATTAATCAGTGCATTCAAAATTGGCCAGTCTGCAATTGCATCACTGCCGTCTTTCATCGCTTCAGTTTCCCTGTATGGGGAAGCAACAGAGCCACAATCGAGGTGGTCTCTACCAATTACAATGGGGGCTTTCACCTTTTTATCTGCCACAAGCTGATTAAAAATCAAACCCATTTTGGCTCTGTCACCATAACCAAGCCAACAGATTCTTGCCGGAAGTCCCTGAAAATGGACTTTTTTTCGTGCAAGGTTGAGCCAGTTGATCAGGGATTTGTTTTCGGGGAAGGCAGCTTTCACAGCTTCGTCGGTCACATAAATATCTTCCGGATCTCCGGAGAGGGCTGCCCATCTGAAAGGTCCGTTTCCATCACAAAATAGTGGTCTTATATATTCCGGCACAAATCCGGGGATGTCAAAAGCATTGTCCACACCATTGGCTTTTGCTTCACCTCTGATGTTGTTTCCATAATCGAATGTTACAGCACCTCTTTTGAGGAATTCGAGCATTGCTTTAAGGTGGACAGTGATTGTCTCTTTTGAAAGGGCAATATATTTATCCGGATTGGATTTACGGAGTTTAAGAGCTTCTTCAAAAGAAATTCCCATCGGAACATAGCCATTAAGTGTATCGTGTGCCGAAGTTTGATCTGTAACTATGTCGGGCATAATATTTCGCCTCAATAGTTCAGGGAGTACATCAGCGGCATTTCCCACCAAACCTACAGAGATGTTTTCGCCTTTGGCTTTGGCATCGAGCACAATTTTTAATGCTTCATCGAGATTTTCGCTTATAATATCGATATATCCGGTTTCGATTCTTTTTAAGATTCGGGATTTATCAACATCAATTCCAAGAAAAGTTGCACCGTTCATAGTTGCAGCGAGTGGTTGAGCCCCACCCATTCCGCCCAGTCCTGCGGTAAGTAAAAGCTTTCCTTTAAGAGACCCGCCGAATTTCTGGCGTGCACACTCGGCGAAGGTTTCGTAAGTACCCTGGAGGATGCCTTGCGATCCGATGTATATCCAGCTTCCGGCAGTCATTTGTCCATACATAGTTAAGCCAAGTGCTTCAAGTCTTCTGAACTCGTCCCAAGTTCCCCATCGGGGAACGAGCATCGAGTTTGATATCAATACTCTTGGAGCATTTTCATGACTTTTAAAGATTGCAACCGGTTTACCCGACTGCACCAAAAGAGTCTCATCATTTTCGAGAGATTTGAGTGAATCGATGATTGCATCATAAGAATCCCAATTACGGGCAGCTTTTCCGCTTCCGCCGTAAACAATAAGTTCGGCAGGGTTTTCTGCTACATCGGGATCGAGATTGTTCATCAACATCCTCATGGCAGCTTCCTGCACCCATCCTTTACAGGAGAGTTCAGTTCCATGCGGAGCTCTTATAGTTTTAACTTCATCTACCATACTATTTTTCCGTAAAATATTGGTTCAATATTTTCGTGTATTGTTTTTCGAGGGAAGACAGCAGATATTTTTTAATAAAACCTGCTGTTGCAATCTGTTTTTTCATTGTTGTAAGTTGCAATGAAAGGAGATTTTTTAGCGAAAAATATTCATCCTTTGTAAATTTTGGTGCGTCTGATTCATTCAGTTTATCAAGAATCGAATTAAAGAGCCGGTTTTGTTTAACCATATTTACATCCTGGCTGCCTTCTGTTTGTTGAGCGGCTTTCTTCAGGAACTGATTAACTATTTTTTTGTCATTTTTTTCGAATTCGAGAGTATAATTTCTAATGCTGATCTTCATAAAATCCTATAATTGTAGGGATGTCAGTTTATTTCTCATATTGAGGAAACCGGGCTTAATCACATCATAAATGAGTTTAATTCTTTCAGTATGGTGTATAAAAGCAGATTTCATAGCGTTAATCGTTATTTTTTCCACATCGTCGAGGTTCAGATCAAAAGTCTGAACAGCGGTGACAAATTCTTTGGTCATGGAAGTATCACTCATCAGGCAATTATCAGTATTGATGGTTACCCTGAATTTATTCTTATAAAGAATCTTAAAAGGATGTTTTTCAAGTGATTCAACCGCTCCGGTGTGAACATTACTCAGGAGGCAACACTCAATCGGAATTCTTTTGTCGAGGACATACTGAGCGAGATCGCCAAGGCCGGTAACTGTTTCGCCGTCGTCGCCTATGGTCATATCTTCGATGAGCCGGGTTCCATGTCCGATTCTGTGAGCACCACACCATTGAATAGCCTGCCAGATTGATTCTTTACCAAACGCTTCGCCGGCATGGATCGTAATGTTAAAATTTTCTCTCTGGATATATTCAAAAGCGTCGATATGTTTTTTGGGAGGGTAACCACCTTCTTCACCTGCAAGATCAAAACCGACCACACCTTTTTTTCGGTAATTGACTGCAAGTTCTGCAATTTCAAGAGTGTCTTGCATGTTTCTCATTCCGCAGAGGAGTAATCCATATTCAACTTTATATTTTTGTTTACCCTCTTCAAGCCCTTCAAGCACGGCAGAGACCACATCGTCCATATAAAGCCCTTTTAAGGTATGGAAGATTGGTGCAAATCTGATTTCGATGTAGCAGACACCATCGTTGTACATGTCTTCCATCATCTCAAAAGCAACTCTTTTGAGAGCTTCTTTTGTTTGCATAACAGCACAGGTATGTTCAAATCCCTGGAGATATTCAACAAGATTTCCTTTGTTGGCGCCACGATGAAACCAGTTTTTTAACTCGACCGGGTTCTCAGTCGGGAGTTTATCATAATTGATTTCCCGTGCAAGTTCAATAATTGTTTCAGGACGGAGAGTTCCGTCGAGATGTTCGTGCAGAAGCACTTTGGGGACAGTTTTAATAATTTCTTCGATTGTCAAGAAAAACCTCTTTTTAAACATTAAATTTATCATTAATCTACAAGAAAATCAATTAAGTTTCCCATAAACTGACTGAAATATTAGAAAGTAGTTTATAAATCTTGGTTAAACAATCAATAATGAGTAATTTAGTACACCATAATTTTTGAAACTTTGGAGAAAAAATGAAACAAATAAACATCCTTTTGTCAGGTTTAATTCTTTTAAGCTTGATGTTTTCCGGATATCAGTGTTCTTCAGCTGAATTATCCAGCGCAAAACTTTATATTCAGCAGAAGAATTGGGACAAAGCTGTTGAGTCATTAAATAAAGAAGTTGCCAAGAACCCCAAAAGTGACGAAGGTTACTATCTGTTGGGTCTTGTGAGCAAAGAAAAAGACGATATACAGGGAATGGTTGAGAATTTTAACAAATCGCTTGGGATCAGTGCAAAATTTCAGAAAGAAATTGAATTAATCAAACAGTCTGCGTGGGCTGAATCATTTAATGCCGGTGTAAACAACTACAATAAAGCAGCTCAATCGAAGTCAAAAGATACTACCGCAATCTTTCTTGATAAATCTTTAGAGAAATTTAATTCTGCCATTTTTCTTGAGCCTGATTCAATCGAAGCTTACAAAATTGTATCGATGATCTACCTGAATAAAGGTGAGTACGACAATGCAATACCTGTTTTACAGAAGATAATTGACAAACAGGGTTCAGATTTTGCATATGCTCAGCTCGCTGAGATACATGTGAAAAAAGGCGAAACCAAACAAACCATGTATAAATCGAGCAAAAACAGTGCTGACAGTGTTGCATATATGCAGAGCTTTAACACAGCATTAAATATTGCAAAAGAAGGACTTAACAAACACCCGGGTAATGAATTACTTCTTCAGACACTCGCCAGTGTATATGGATATCTGAATAAAGCAGAAGAAGGTGCCGCACTTTTTGAGGCTGAAGTGAAGAAAAATCCAAACAATAAACTCAGCAGACTTTATTACGGTATTTTCCTTACAAACATTTTGAACTACACAGCTGCAGTTCAGGAATTTGCTGAAGTAATTAAACTTGATCCAAATTACTTTGAAGCTTATTATTTCGAAGCTTTTGCTTATTACAACTGGGGTCTTACCATACTGAAAAAAGCTGAACAGTTGAAAGAAGACGGCAGAGCTGAAGCAAAACCAAGATTTGAATCGTGTATTACGAATGCAAAATTGTATGTTGAAAAAATGCCAAACGAGAAAAAAGGTTACGATCTGCTTTTCAAGGCATATTCAAGATTAAGCATGACCAAAGAAGCTGAAGAAGTTCAGAAAAAATTATCAGAAATGAAGTAATAGAATGAGTCAGAATCCAAAAGATCCAATCCAGCCTCAGCAACAACAGTTAAATGTTGAACTGGGCGAAAAGGAAGCAGAAGGCATTTATTCGAATCTGGCGTTTATCACACATTCTCCTGCAGAATTTGTGATAGATTTCACCCGGATCTTACCGGGTTTGCAGAAAGCCAAGGTAATGTCGAGGATTATAACAACTCCTCAACACGCCAAGATGCTTCTTCGGGCACTTGCAGATAATATCGACAAATATGAAGCCCGTTTTGGTGAAATAAATGTCGATTTCCCGCAGGAGCAAACTTTTGGTTTTCCGCCTCCCAGAACGGAAAAGTTTAACTAACACTCCTTTTTCTGAAAGGCTGCCTTCTCCGGCAGCCTTTTTTTTTGATCTACATCACGAATTCCGGAAATTAGATAAAATAAGTTGCACAATAGATTGCAATTGTTTTTTTTCTTATTAAATTCCGTTATTAATCTCAGGAACATTGCAAACGGTCGATCGTGAGCATTGTCTATTGAATCTAATAGTCTTTATCAGAAACATCATCATCAAACTTAGGAGTATTCTCTATGAGAAGAATCTTACTTTTCACCGCATTTGTGATGCTAACAGGTATGCTTCACGCACAACCCGGGCAGAACAAAATTAATGTGCTCGTCTCAATAAAATGCACCAACGCGCCACAGTTTTCTATTTGGAACGACACAATCCGTGAAGGAGAAATGTACTCGATGCGAGCGACAAATCTTCCTTCGCCGTACAATGTAGCCCAATCTCTTTATAATTCAATGGTTGGGTCATATTTCATGTTTGAAAACGGGTGTATCGACACCAATATCCAGGTGAGAATCACTTTTTCGAATGTAAATTGCAGTAATGGTTTGTTTGTTCCGGCAAATGCACTGAGTCTGTTTTTTAGCTGGAGAGTTGAAGTTTTTACTTTCGATGGAATAGATCCATTACCAAGTCCGTTCACTTTCAATTCACCAAACAAATTCAAACTCGTTATCAAAAAATCTGGTTTGTTTAATGCATTTGTGCAGCAATCAGGGCTAAATCCTGCGGCACTTCTGGCATTTGCATATTTGCAGGGAACAGGAACTTTTGATCTGACCGGAATCACCACAGAAAATTTTAGTGATTCCATAAGAGTGAGGATTTCGCATTTTTCCGATGTTGTCGGGAGTACACAGCAAGGATTAGTGGGAGTTAACGAAGTTCTTTCCGGCATTCCAGAGAATTTTGCATTGGAACAGAACTATCCAAACCCCTTTAACCCGTCAACGAGGATTCGTTATTCAGTACCTGAAAGGTCTGAAGTTTCGCTTACAGTGTATGACATTATGGGCGTGGAAGTTGCAAGTCTGGTTAATGAAGTGAAGGAAGCCGGTAATTATGAAACCGGTTTTGATGCTTCCGGACTACCATCGGGCATGTACCTTTACAAATTGAGAGCCGGTTCTGTTGTGATCAACAAGAAGATGCTTCTTGTAAAATAATCGACGGCACGGTCATCACTTTTCTTAAGAGGGAGTGTGATAAGAGAAAGACTTAAGAAGAAAATAAGCCTGTTTCCCTTGTTGCACTTCCTTTTTAAGTGTAGGGTGTAAAAATCTTTACAAATAATTTGCAAACGAGTGAAAATATAGGTAATTTAACTCATAATCGAAAAATATTTACAAAAAAGAGACCTCAATGAAGAATTTCTACAAGAGCTTGGCAAGTAAGACGGGGGTCTTCTCCGGGCTGCTTCTATTACTGTTTACCGGATGTGAGGTAAAGGAACCGATAGCCCCGGTGTGGGATGTTGAGTTGAATCTTCCGTTCGTGAATCGCACTTACTCAATGAAGGAAATTGTTGAGAGGGATACATCAAGCCTTAAATTACGGAGTGACACAGCGATAATCGTCTATGAGCAGACGCAAGAGTTAAATTCTGTGCAAATTGAAAACAGAATGACTTTGGATGCTGAGACAAAAAACATAAAAACAACAGTTGGAGCGATAAAAGTAAACACTGTGGCATCAATCAACGATGAGATAAAAATGACTCAATGGTTGAATGTTACACCCGGACAACAACAGGTGGTTCCTTCTGTTAGTAATACTCTTGTTGTTCAAGATATGAAGAAAATAACTTCATTTGAGGTTGCCGAGTTTAATGCGGGAACGATGTCATTAAAGATCAGGAATGAAAACGGCCCTATCTCAATGACGATAAGTCGTGTGATTATACGATCGGCTAAAAATTATACCTATCGAGGAGCAACAATAGCCGAAAACACAAGACTTCTTACAGATAACACAACCTTTACTCTTAATCAAAATCAGGAGAGAACACTTGTTTTTGCTCTGACGGGCCAGAAACTTGTTGATTCACTCAGAGTTGAAGTTCTCTTGTCCTCGCCGGGAAGTGGTGGAAACACAGTTTTGGTTCCTGCCAATCCTGTTACAAAAATTACCGCAGACTTCGCAAATCTTGGCATCAGTGGTGTAAAAGCTGTTATTCCACAGCAGAACCCGATAGTTAAGAGTGATGTGATAAAAATTGATGATTCAACTCAATATACACAGATGAAATTTGAAACCGGCAAGTTGGATATCAGCGTCAAAAATTCCGTTGATATGCCGCTTCAAGTTACTATCACAGTAAATGAGTTGAAAAAACCGGATGGCACTAATTTTTCACAGGTAGTAAATGTACCCGCAAAAGGAACGGGGACAGTCGCCATACCGGACATGAAAAATTATTTATTGAATTCCGGTGGAGTGCTTAAAAACACTGTTACTTATCAGGCGAGTGCAGTTAACACTGTACAGACCGGAGTAACAAGCACAGTACTCAGTAGTGACAGTATTGTCTCAACCATTTCAATGAACAATCTGGTAATTTCCTCAATAACAGGGAAAGTTAAACCTGTACAACTTCGCGTTGTTGAGTCAAACATCGGAATTAATCTGAAAGACTTACAAGGTAAATTTAAGTTTGGCAAAATTGATCTTGCTGATTCAGATATTAAACTTTTAGTTCAAAAAGCCACAAGTTTTGAGGTTCGTTTTACCGGGAAACTGAGAGGTACAAACGGAGTACAAACGGCTGAGTTGGACCTTCCCGTAACTATTATGGGCACCGGGCTCACGACAATGAAACTTGATCCCAAAAAAGTGGAGACTTTTATAGCCTCATTCCAAAACGATCTTCCAAATACAATGACAGTGGTTGGTGTCACAACTCTGAACCCAAATTTTAAAGAGGGGACTGCCACCTCTGTAGATTCAGTTTATGGATTTGCGAATTTGGATTTTCCGCTCCATGTGGGAATTACCAACGGATCATTTATCGACACTGTGGCTGTTGAATTCTCATCGGATGATTCATCAAAAATTGCCAATTCAAACACTGCCGACATCACAATGAAAATCGAAAACGGAATGGCTGCAGGAGTAACTCTTGGTGGTAAGTTTGTGGATGGTAACTATAACTATATCATGAATATGATCCCCAAAAATACCGGAAACGATTCTTTGGTTGTTATAGCCGGTGCAGCTGTTGGACCTGATAACAAGGTCTTAACACCAACAAATAAAGATATTCTAATCAAATTGGTGAAAAATGATTTTAAAAACTTTACCAGGGTTAAATATCTGATATTTGAAATGAAAGTAAATACCTCAAAGCCAAACACTGCACCTGTGAAGTTTTATCCATTGGATAAACTTAAGATGCGAGCGTTTGGTAAATTCTCATATAAAGTTGACCCGGGAAATTAGAGGTACTACAATGAAAAAGTTCAATTATACAGTATTAACATTTGTATTCTTCTCAATTTCGGTTTTTACACAAAATGGTGGTGGAATTTCCGGTAGTGCAGACCCTGTTGCCACGGCGATGGGCAAAACATACACTGTTACTTCCCGAGGAGTTTACGCCCTTGGTGCAAACCCTGCTCTAATTACTTGGAGCAACCCAAAGTCGTTTGAGTTTTCAGTAATCGGTCCTCTTAATGTTAGAGCCGGATTCGATTTCATGACACTTGACGACTACAACTACTTTTTTGGTGGTACAAAAGACCCCGTAACCGGGAAAACGACCGGCAGATATTTAACAGCGGATGACAAACAACGATTTAGAGAATTGTTTTCCGGTGAAAGCAGATTTATTGCGAGCGCATCTTTCAACTTGTTTTCTGCTGTTTATAATGCGGGGGCAAATGTTGGAACTTTTGGGTTCAATATCACAGATATGGCTTATTCCAGAGCTGTAATTCCTGAAACTTTTGCAAAACTTGCATTGGAAGGAAATCTTGTTGATGAGATATATGACTTTGGAGGCACCAAATTTGGAGCAAGCTGGACGAGGAAATACGCTATAACATATGCCAGAGACTTCAAACTGTTTAACTGGAAACAGGTTTCTGCCGGTATTTCATTAAACATCATGCAGGGATTTGGTTATGCAGCGATCGACTATATTCGTACCAGTTTTTCCTTTGATGCAAACAGTCAACTGCATGGAACAGGTGACTATCGTGCAATTTCTTCTTTCTCTCCCGACTTTGGAGTAAAGTATGATTTTGATACCACTGATATTCAAAAGGGAAGTGCGGCTTTTCCGTTTCCTACACCTGCCGGAACAGGTTTTGGAGTTGACCTTGGTTTTGCAGCACAAATCAATGATAAATGGTCGATAGGGCTGTCTTTAACCGATCTTGGATCGATGACATGGACACAAAAAGCCGCGGAATTTAAAGCTGAAGGTGCAATATTCCTTGATGACCTGTTAAATCAGGAACAAAGGGATTCACTTGTGAATGTACTAAAAGGTAAAGCCAAATCTATCTCCGAGTTCTCAACCTCGTTGCCCGGGGCACTGCGATTTGGGGCAGCCTTTCAGACTTCAGGATCAAGCGGTGGCTGGTTATTTGCAACTGATCTAAACTTTGGTTTCAATAATGAGCCCGGAAACAGCACAAGCCCCCGTTGGTCGATGGGTATGGAATGGAACCCAAAGGCGAGCTGGTTACCATGGTTCCGAACCGGATTCTCGGTAGGTGGAGGAGCGATTACCAGTTGGTCGTTTGGTGGTGGATTTAAAATATGGAAAATTTATTTTGATGGTGCAACCTACGATTTTCAGTATCTTTTCACCCCATCAAAAGCTAAAAGAGTATCAGTTTCTCTGGGTGCCAGATGGAGATTTGATTAGTTTAATTAATATTCAGCAAAATTTAAGGCTGTTCCGAGAGGGGCAGCCTTTTTTTTTGATTTTGCTAATTTGAAGTGATATACTTATATTTGTAGTCTAATTATGAAATTATTGCCCTGTGGTGTAATTGGCAACACGCCTGACTCTGGATCAGGAGAGCCCAGGTTCGACCCCTGGCGGGGCAGCAAGAAAGAGCTCTGAATGATAATTCAGGGCTTTTTTGTTATAAAGCCAGGCATCTCTTCGTTAAACTTTTTTGATCCACCTCTTGGTATGGTTAGAGCTTTCCATTTTGTCGAGAACATTTTTGAAATAAAAATGATCTGTCCGATATGATAGGGATAGTGTGCGAGTTGTCTGTTTATTGCATCAATCACAGTATGTTTTTCCGCCCTGATATACACAATCTTCATTAAATCATCTGATTTTAGGTTATTTAGTGCCTCAAATACAACACCCCATCCGGTATCCCAGAATTTCATCAGTTCTTCACGGGAATGTAATTCATTTGTAAACTCGGCGTCTCTTTCTCTCCACTCTTTTTCACCATCAGTGGTGAGGAAATCTGTCCATCGGGAAAGCATATTTCCGTAGAGATGTTTAACAATCGTGGCGATGCTGTTACACTCTTCATTGTAACAAACAAACAGGTGTTCATCTTCGATTTGTAACATCGCTTTTTCGCCGATGGATTTGTAATATTCAAGCTGTTTGATACAACTTTTAAGGTAGGTTTCTTCCATAAGTTCGGTTCTTTCGAATTATTAAAGTTAACTATTTGATCGATTTGAAACGGTATTTCGTTTTGAAGCCGGGTGAAAAGATTTTAGCATGGTCTTTAGTTATAACCATAAATTCTTCATCGTTGTTTCCTTGCCAGCCCGTTTTCCCTTGAGTAATAAAAACTGTTGTTGCAAGAGCATCGGCTCTTTCGGCAGATTCGGCGATGACTGAGACACTCATCGAATTGGACGCCGGATATCCTGTAAAAGGATCAAGAATATGATGGTATCTTTTACCATCAATTTCAAAATATCTTTCGTAATCACCACTTGTGGCTATTGATTTGTCGAAAAGTTCAACGCTTCCAATTAATTTATCATCGAGGCGTGGATCTTTTATTCCGACAGTCCAGTTTTGAGCTTCCGATTTATATCCTGAAACAAGAACATCTCCCCCGGCATTAAAAAGGAAAGATGTTAATCCATTCTTTTTTAGGATATCCGCTGCTCTGTCGATTGCGTAACCCTTTCCAATTCCCCCAAGATCGATAGACATTCCTGCTCTCTTCAGGAAAGCTGTAGTATCGTTGGGATTAAGGATCAGGTCTTTATATCCCACGAGCTGAAGGCAGGAGTCGATTGCTCTTTTCTCCTGGGCAGTTGTTGGTTCTTCATCTCCATTAAAGCCCCAGAGTTGTGTGAGCGGACCCACAGTGACATCAAATATCCCATCGGAACTTTTCGAATAAGAGAGAGATCGTTCAAGAATTGAATATGTTTCATACGAAACTTTAACAGGATATTTTCCTGCGGAAGAGTTGATTTTTGAGATCTCTGAAGTTGGAATTTGCCATGCGAGTAATGAATCAATTCTCTCTATCTCCTTAAAAGCATAATAGAGTATCTTTTTGGATGCATTGATATCTTTTGTTACAATTTTTGCTTCGATCAGAGTGCCTATGAGGTTTTTTGAGACATAAACCTCATAGGTTTCAGAGGAGTCCTGGCTGTAGGAAGTGAATAAAAGGGCCAGCCAGAGAAAACTAAAACGAAACAGCATCCAAAAGTCCACCACCATTGCCATAGATTACTGCTCTAAGTTTGTTTGGGATGCACACAAGACTATCGCCAACAATTGAAGCTGTACCCAATTTCAGGCAGGTTTTGTGACCACATGGAGCAGAAATGGCTTTAATTCCGGTTTGTGAAATCTGAAATTCAGAAGTTCCTTGAACACCTTCCACTGAAAAATTCACTAATTCTTTTTTTAGTTTAATCTCTTTTACAAGCGAATTATTGCTAAAAATTTTGATGGTTTTCTCTGAATTTTCTGCGTCACCAACAGAAATGAATTTCACAAGTTTTGGATTTTTAAAATTTGATGGAAGGTGCAGTTTCGCTGCAATCTCTTTCAGTAACCGGGCATTTGAATCGTCAGTATTTTTAAAGTCGAACAACACTCCATTGTTTATAAAAACCAGATCACCAGTGTGGTTTCCGGTGAGATCGTAATCTTCATATTTGAGGCGACTTTTAATATTCATTTTTGAGAAAAATGATTGACCAAGTGCCGCAGCTTTATCGACATCATCGGTAATAATAGTCAGGCTGGTTCCGGTTACAAGATTTTTTGACAGTAACGGTTTCGCAAGACCGGGGATGGAAACAGCTCCTGCAATTAACAGTCCGTTTCTTAAGAATTCTCTTCTTTTCATAATTAATTATTCTCCATTTTAAAATTTGTATCTGTAACCAACAGTGGCGATATATGCGTATAACATTCTATATCGGCTGTGCCAGTCGGGAGTTACAGTATTTCTCATGTAAAAATTTAGCCCAACCGAGAGTTCAGTTGTTTCCATCATGATAGATTTTAAGATCGGGATGGATTTGAAGATTTCGCTGTTGAATTTCAGACTGACTTCAAATTCATTTGTAACCGATTCATTCAATTTTGAATCGACCGCCATCAACTCAAGCGGAGCGGTATATTCCGGCAGGAAGAAATATGCTTTTGTCTGGTTATAAATTCTCCAACCGAATGCACCCCTTATGTTTTCACTCAGATATCTCTGGTAGAGGATGTTAGCTGTGTTCGATTTGATATCCCAGGTATCCCAATAGTATCTGTAACCCAACTGAATGGAAGAGATATCATCAAGTGCAAAAACTGTTCTGATTCCCGCGGCTCTTCTGTTCCTGTTGTCGGGATATGCAGGTGAATAAAACTTTACTCTTCCAAGGTTATTTATTCCGATTACCTGATATGCATCACTCAGGAAGCCTGTATTGTTGGAATACCAGAGATTTAGCTGGATGAGCCAGCTTTTGGTAATATTCTGAGTTAACCCCGCATTCAGGCTAAGCACACTTTTTTCTTTTTCCCATGAGCGGTTATCGGGGGCTACAATATCCCAACTCTTGACGACTCCAAGGCTTAAAATCGTATTTTTTAGAGCAAAAGGAATTGAAACATCAGCCGCCAGCGTGCGAGAATAATAATCGTGTTCAGTTGAGTAAATAGCATTCACTGAAGCCCGCACATCTCCAATCGCCTGGGTTATACCCCCGGTGAATTCGTGTCTTATTTCGTCAGGGAAAGCTCCACCACCCTCTGTTCTTTTTGACGCGGAAGTAACCCCATCTACTCTGAACAGGCTTCTCATCGAGGCAGCAGAGATCATATCGACAAGATATCTTCCATTAACGGAAGTGTTGGGGGCTATCTGTTTTGTTACTGAAATTGCAGGATAGGCAATCACCACACCGAAATTATCAAAATAAGTGTTCAAATTAACCTGTAATTCATCATCGGGGAGTGTTTGTGCCGAAAGTGACAGTGCCAAAATGAATAAGCAGAGGATGAATTTACCCACAGCCACAACCTCCACTTTGAGCACCTGTACCACCGACTGATCCTTCACGATAGTCGATGTGATGTTCAATTAATCCCTTTTCGAGGGGATTTGAATCAATTAACATGATAGGATCGCCGAGAAGTCCCTTTTCCCAGGGTTGTACAGTAGCACATCCCGTTATAGTGGCAGCGAATAAAATAAGGAGATAAAGTAATAATCTTTTAGTCTTCATTCCAGTTTTCTCCGTGGCATTGGTAACAGGAAGGCGCAATTCTGTCTTTCCCTTCAATAAATGCAGGTCCACCTTTCAGGTTCGATTGGTGGCAAAGCCCGCTACTGCATCCGGAAGTGGCAGAAAACGGGTCATCATAACCGGGTTTATGAAAAGCTGAGCCCTTCTTCTCCGTATGAGCATCAAGTCCCTTCGGGAGTTGTGGCTTATCCTGTTTAGGGAAAGGGAAATCACAACCGGCAATAAACAGCAACAAAACGACGAACGAAATTCGCCAAAAGGTGGTCATACTTTTAGTTTCGATAAGTGATGAGAGTTTCTATTAAATAACACTTTAAATTACAAAAATACTGAGAATTTTTTCATTTGGTTCAGAATAAACTTTTGTGCAATATTTGTTGACCTGTCAGGTGTGATTTAACACCTGTTCATGCAAAAATGATTATATTTTGCACTTCAATAAATTAAAATTTACCCTTCATGAACGAACTCCTGACATTTGCAGTATTAAGTTTTGTAGCATTTTTTACATTAATTAATCCTGTTGCCACGATGCCTGTTTTTATGACGATGACGGCATCCCTTGATAATAAAAACAGGGCACGCACAGCAAAAAAAGCTTCAATTGCCGCACTGATCACCCTCCTTCTCTTTGCATTTTCAGGACAACTGTTGTTCAAATTTTTTGGAATTTCTGTTAACAGTTTCAGAATTGTTGGTGGAGTTATCTTTTTTATGATGGGGATGGATATGCTTCAGGCGCGATTGGTTACAGTGAAGATAAAGGAATCGGAAATCAGGAGTTATGTAAACGACATCTCAATTACTCCACTTGCCATTCCGATGATAACCGGTCCTGGGGCGATAACCACATCCATCGTTTTAATGGAACAGGCGGTAACCGTGGAGATGAAAGTCGTTTTGGTTCTGGTGATCGTGTTGGTACTTCTTCTCACCTATATAATTCTGCTAAGCTCTTCAAAGATTATCAAACTTCTTGGTGAGACGGGGAACAATGTATTAATGAGATTGATGGGATTAATTGTAATGGTAATTGCTGTTGAGTTTTTCTTCTCAGGATTAAAACCGATTGTTCTCGATATTATGGCGTCGAAACCGTGAGAAAACTCACATTTTCCAAGTTGAATCTTTTAGTTTATTGATTATATTGCACACATTAACGCTTAATTTTTAGGCAAGATTTCACCCCTTAAACCCCGCATCTGGCAGAAGCCTGAGGCGGAACCCGAACAGGACTAATGGGAAAATCGATATTTCTTGGTTTAGTGCTAAATACGGCACTTTTGATAGCCTTAGGTTTAATCTACAACCTCATTCGTGGTCTTACCCGGATAACCAACAGGTATGTAAAAGACATTCTGATTGGCTTATCAACAGGTGCAATTGGGATTGCCATTATGGGAACTCCCTGGGTATTGATGGAGGGAGTGGTCTTTGATACCCGTTCTGTGTTGATTTCAATTTCGGGGATGTTTTTTGGTTCAATTCCCACCATCATTGGTATGGTAATGATGTCACTGTTCAGGCTGAGTTCAGGTGGGAGCGGAACTGAAATGGGGATTGCCACAGTGGTTGTGTGTGGTTCTATTGGTATAATCTGGCGAAAAGTAAGAGAAGGGAAAGTTCAAAAAATTTCGCTTCCCGAACTCTATTTATTTGGTATAGTGGTCCATTTGGGGATGATGTTTTGTACTCTCTTTCTACCGGATTCCACCCGCGAATTTATATTTAAATCAATTAGTCTTCCGGTTCTTGTCATTTATCCGGTAGCAGAATTGCTGTTAGGATGGATGCTGTTAAATGGGGAGGAGTCGTTGAAAACCCGGAGTGCACTTGTAGAAAGTGAGATTAAATTCCGGAGTTTATTTAATACAGTTGATGAAGCAATATTTTTATTGGATCGTGAAGG
Organism: uncultured Ignavibacteriaceae bacterium; assembly: GCA_964531325.1. GTDB lineage: Bacteria > Bacteroidota > Ignavibacteria > Ignavibacteriales > Ignavibacteriaceae > UTCHB3. The sequence continues at coordinate 154,953 of CAZHCW010000007.1, forward strand.
CAGAGTGTTGGATTCAAACAAAGGTGCTGAAAGAATGTTTGGTTATGAAAGTGTCGAACTTTTAAACAAGGGAGCGGAATTTTTTGCAGCTCCCGGTAAAAATGATATTGCTCAAGTGAATCAATATTCGCAAAGCGCATTTGATGGGACACCACAATCTTTTGAGATGTGGTGTAAAAGAAAAAACAGTGAAGTATTCCCATCTATTGTAAAGTTTTATCCGGCAAATTTAAACGATAAAAAGGCTGTGCTCGTATTGGCAATCGATGTTAGTGAAAGACTAAAACATGAATGGGAGTTAAAGGAAGCCAAGGAGAGAGCAGAGTCGGCAAACAAATTAAAATCAAATTTCCTCGCCAATATGAGTCATGAGCTACGAACCCCCATGATTGGCATAATGGGCTACTCAGAGATGATTATGGAGACGGAAGAGAGTCCTGAAATCAGACGAACGGGAGAGAAAATTTTTGGGTCTGCACAAAGATTGATGCAAACATTAAATTTGATACTTGACCTTTCGAAAATTGAATCGGGGGTTACAGAACTTAACTTAATCCGTCTTGATGTTATATTGTTGGTAAAGGAGATTACTTCGAAATTTGTTTCGTGTGCCACAAAGAAAGGGCTTACTCTCGAGTTCAAGAGATCGCTGGATGAGTTGTTTGTGGTTTCAGATACAAGATTGCTTGGTCATATTGTTACTAATTTGATCGACAATGCATTAAAATTCACTCATGAAGGTGGAGTTGAAATATCACTGGATTTGGAAGTTGCAAAAGCTAAAAAGTGGCTTATTCTTAAAGTAAAAGACACGGGGATAGGTATCTCGGAGCAGGATCAATCGATTATCTGGGATGAGTTCAGGCAGGCCAGTGAAGGTTGGGGAAGAGGATATGAAGGGACCGGGTTGGGTCTTTCGTTAACCAAACGGTTCATTAACAAAATGGGTGGTGAGATTAATGTCGAGAGCAAATTGGGTGAGGGCTCCACTTTTATTGTGAAGCTCCCATACAACGAAGATACACTTGAATTGGGATCGGAGGCAGAAATTATGGAAATAACTGAATCAGCAGAAAGAATGGGTAGAGAGATGGAAACAAACTCTTCAACAATACTTGTAGTGGATGATGATGAAATCAGCCTTGATGTCACCGTGGCATTTTTAAGGAATCACTACACCGTTCACACAGCCAAAAATGTTTCAGATGCAATGGATATGATCGATAAAAATCGTTATTCGATCATACTCTTGGATATAAATTTAGGGAAAGGTGTAACAGGATTTCAGATATTGGATGAGCTTAAAAAGCGACCTGATTATGCATCTGTGCCCGTGGTTGCAGTTACCGCATACGCGATGGCTGGCGACAAGGCTGTCTTTCTGAAAGCCGGGTGTACTGATTATGTTTCAAAACCATTCACCAGAGGTACACTTCTCAATGTATGTGAAAGGGTTACCTCCGGTAAATAACAATATTACTTCAGCAGCACCATTTTTTTGATAGAATTATACCTGCCGGCTGAGAGTGAATAGATATACACTCCACTCGGCAGGTCTGCTGCATTAAAAAGAAACTCATAACCTCCTGCTTCAAACTCGCCATTTGCCAAAATCCGTATTTCATTTCCAAGAATATCAAACACTTTTAATTTTATTTCACTTCTCTCCGGTAGAGTTACAAGGATTTTAGTAACAGGATTAAATGGATTTGGAAAGTTTTGACTAAGACTGAAATCAGACGGAAGGTCAGAGATTTGTTTGATGCCTGTGTAAACATCATTTATTGCAGAGGGGGTTCCAAGCCGTTTGCCAACAGCCCACGACTCAACTCTTGAATTATCGATGTCGGGGTTGATTAATGAGAGTGTATAACCATTTCCATTGGGTTGGGGGCTCCATGGAGTGGTAGAGTTAAAATAGACGCTATCAAGAACTGTTCCTGCGGGGTCTGCAATATATACCGTTTCACCGCTGCTTGAGAGGCCAAAATCAAAATTACCTGCGTAAAATTTGGCTTCAGGATGGAAGAACTTAAATTTTGAAGTATCATCGCAGATCGCCAGGTAGCCGAGAGGATTTATATTCGTTCCTTCGGGAAGGGTAAACAGGTTTCCTTCACCTGCGTCATAAAACCTGTAACCTGTCAAATTGAGGGTATCGTTTGAAGGATTATAGATTTCTATCCAGTCGCCTGTGTCATAGATCGAGTTACTCTTGTAGTTAATTTCATTGATAACCAGGTTAACATTTGCCGGGGTATAAGGCTCAAAAATGGCTTTTAAAGAGATATTCGCAGAAGGCATCAATTCAAGTTTCTCACCACCACCGTTAACGAAACCTTCCCACCTGACAAACCTGTAACCGGGATCAGGAAGTGCTCTAATTTTCAGAGGAATGTTTTTGAAGAATACCGGTTTGGTGTTCCATGGGAAAGTTTTTGTATGCGCAATAATTTTCCCCGCCGTTGAATCATTTGTCGTAAGGTGTACGGAATATGAACCCGGTATATTGAACATAGAATAAAAAAACGACCTCATATTTGATGGACGCATTTGAGCAAATTCTCTTATCAGTTCCACTTGTGCGTCCCATGTAGCACCAAAAGAGATTGAATTGGGCCAACGGGTTTTATGTTTGGGGATTTCGTTTGCAACCAATGCTTTTACACTGTCGATAATTCTGAGTGAATGGTTAACTTCAAAAGTTGTGCTTATGTGTGCAGCCATTCTTTGGATAAACTCATTCCTGAACTCAAGATTGTTCATCATTCTTCTGAAGATCATTGTTGCCCAAGGGGGATTGGTTGAAATGGTGTTTACCGAATCGAGAGCATGTTTTAATGTATTTGTAGTGTAAAGACCCTGTGAGTTTCCACCATAACCAAAATCGAGGTCATAGAGCATCCATCTCCATTTTGCACCGGGTTTCCGCTCTCTCCACATTTTTACATTATTGGCAGGCCAATCACCATTTGCAGCAAAAATTTCCGCGATATGGTAGTCAATAAATGAATCGATGTCGATGATGCTTTTTGCATGTTCATAGTTGGCTTCCTGAGAAAGATCATGATTCTTAAGGAAGTTATACATTTCATAATATGCAACAGAATCTCCCGTGCTAACATCCGGGCTCTTCGAATATTCGATCAGGTCAAGGTCTTCCTCGGCAACATTATAATGATATTCAACATAATGTTCATTAAGTTTTTCCCTCAGGTTATGGATACCCCAATATTTTCCATTGAGAAAAACAACAGCCGGCCTGTAGTCCTGTAAGTCAACATTCATGTGAGGTTTTACGAGTCCAACTATTACACCCTCTCTTATCATCGTTCGATACCAGTCTTGTCCCGCGTTTCTGAGTACAAGATTGTTAAATTCGTAGAGATAGGAGTCTTTAAATATTTTATAAAATATTTTTGAGTCGCCATATTTGTCGCGCATATAAAGCGCAAGTGATTTTTCGGCATAGAGTCGGGTACATCCACCAAAGATTTTCACTCCGGCATTTACATTAAAAGCTCTTGTTTTATCCTCTTCATAAAATTCTGCGGTAATTGGTCTTTCCCAATCCTGATTCCAGTTTCTTGGAGCAGAGGAGCAAAAAGCTGTAATACCATTTGTGCCGATCACATAGATTCCACTTGTATCACTAAAGAAGTTTGCCGGATCGGTGGAAAGTGAAATAACAGGTAGTTCTGTAGTAACATTTATAAAATAGGTATTTGAAACAGGTTTTGATGGAAGATTTTGCAATTTAAATGTAGCAGCTCTTAAAACTGTTGTTGAATCAATTTGGATCGGTGAAGTATAAAGCGGGGTGTTAGGACCGGGGTCTTTACCATCAAGAGTATATCTTATTTCACTTCCGGACATTGTTGAAGATAACGAAACAGTTACACTACCCGTAAAAAACCCTCCTTGAATACTAAAGTCGGGTATCGGGCATCTGCCGGAGATATTGGATTCAAAATTTTGGGTACCCGGAGTTGCAGGGAAAAAAGTGTACCAGTTGTTTTCCCCATCGGGAAATCTACCGTAAGAGATATCACTCGATTGTTGTCCAAATGATATTGTATCAACCAGTGCACCTGTTGCGGAATACAAACCAACCATCTCACCATTGGTGGTAAGTTTAAAATTGGCGTGTAAACCGGTATTATGATCATCACACCAGACTATCAGATAGCCGTTTGCGGGGATTATCACACCGGAGAGAGGAAAGCGCCATTTTTGAGGTTGACTGAATATATCTGTCAGATAATATCCTGAAATATCAACTGCCACAGTATCAGGATTAAAAAGTTCAACCCAGTCGCCATATTCATTAAAATCGGGGTCGGCTATTGTATTTGTATTTGATGCCATCACCTCGTTCACTTTAACACGAACTGTGGTTTGTGGCAATAAAGAAGTGGAGGCCAAAGCGATTAAAAAGAGAAAAGCAACTATTTGCCTCATGTCTGCTCCAAAAGGGGAAATTTATAAATTCACGAGTATAAATATAACCCTTTCACAAATGCAATAATCCAATAATGCAGTAATTTTTGATTTATCGGATTTTCGTTCTCAAGTGACGGAGTAGATGAAAAAGAGAGTATTTGATTTGATATTTGTATATTGAGGTGGAATTTAATTTGATATTTAGTCAACCTCTTGGCGGTAACTGCCGAGGAGTGTGCCTAAATATGGGTTTCCGTTATTTTGATTCATTTCGTCTTGATAAGTTTTTAGTCCCAACATAGTTCATTTATTTTTACCCAAATTAATCCAAATATTGGTTTTAGGTTGAAGTCAAAGCTTTGAATTTTAATTTTGATTCAATAGTTTGACATTTCTTTGGGAGTAAACTATATCATGGGCCAATTGTTCCATATTTTTGTACATCATCACTACATTAATATGATGGAAGTATTTTTATATTTAATCAGGAAAAAATCCTCAATTTCATGTGGGGTCTTTTTCTTGTCATCATCTCATGTTCCAAATAACAAAAATTTGGGATTCCCAACTTTTTTGTACTTTCTCGTAACTCTTCTCAATCAAAATCTGTATCCATTTCCATCAACACAAAATTATTGTGAGGAAATTCTATGTTTAAATTAAAACATATCCCTCTTCAAATTGGCTTTTTCTTGCTTTTGGTTGTCACAATTTCAACAGAGGTTAAAGCCCAATATTTTGATTCATTGATATTTAAAACACACGGAATCTACTGGCCTGAGAGT
>CAZHCW010000008.1:0-154782 GCA_964531325.1 uncultured Ignavibacteriaceae bacterium
GAGAACTTGAGAACTTGAGAACTTGAGAACTTGAGAACTTGAGAACTTGAGAACTAAAAATAAATCTCATCTGCGTTAAATCAAAATCCCTCTCCGTGGAATCTGTGATAATCCGTGTAATCCGCGTAACTATTCCCTATCCCTCTACCGTTTTGTAAAAAGCACGACTCTTATGATTCCGTTAAACAGAACATCGGGGAGGAGTTTCCTCAAGATTAACATTCCTTTTGTGCCAATGGGATAACGGAGTTTCCAATTGGTTGAGGTTGCAGCATTAAATATCTTTTTAGCGGTTTTGGCTGCTGAAATTCCGGTTTGGCCGGCAGCATCCATGTTTTTGAAGGCGATATTAAAGTTCTTTTCATAATCATCTCCCGGTTTTGGAATTATCTTCTCCATGGAGCGGTCATAAAAGTCAGTTTTTACGGGACCCGGCTCAATAATTTTTATCCTGATATTAAATTGCACAAGTTCGTGCTGAAGCGATTCTGAAAATCCTTCAACAGCCCACTTCGTTGCATGATAAAAACTGTAAAACGGGAAAGTAACCCTGCCGCCAACGGAAGCAACATTTATAATCGTTCCACCTTTTTGATTTTTCATGTGAGGCAATACTTCCCTTGTGAGCCTGAGAATCCCAAAAAAGTTGGTATCCATCTGTTTTTTAACTTTTTCTTCTTCAAAATATTCAAATACACCGGTAAGAGCATAACCGGCATTGTTCACCAATACATCAATACTCCCAAAATTTTCAACGGTATATTCAACCGCTTTTTTGATGGAATCATTGTCTGTAACATCCAATTCCACAATATTTACCGTTCTCTCATCGTGGAGTAAGGTGTGCCTTCCTGTGGGATTTCTCATTCCGGCAACCACCGACCAACCTGCTTTTGCAAACCGGCGTGCTGTTTCAAGCCCGATCCCGGAGGAGGAGCCCGATATCAGGACTGTTTTGCCCATGTCATTCCTTTATTATTCAATTGTTAGTTCGTAAATTTAGAGATAAATTGTGGAAACAAAAATCCATCATTGATTGTTAAACAGATATAATTAAATCACTTTGGAAGAAACAATGAAAAAAATCCTTTACTTTTTACCCGTCCTGATCCTTTTTGCAATCTCATTCGCCTCTGACGCAACCGGCGTGCCTGTTGCTTTAGTAACCGGAATTGAAGGATCACCGATGATCATCAATCCGGCAACGCAGGAAGAAACAGCCCTTGAACAAGGTTCCATGCTCTCAGAGGGAGATATTGTTTCATTGAATGAGGATTCCAAAGCAACAATCTATTTTATGGACGGTGAGATCGTAAACCTGATGCCAAAACAGAAACTCATAGTTGGGAAAGAATCTTCTGCTTCCAGACTTGAGGATGGTTCTGGACAATCTTTTGCTTTGCAAGCCGGACTTAACAATATCTCCCGTAAAAATGTAAACCTTACTGCAAAAAACGATATTGATAAAGAACTCTCTTCCCCCGCAAGCTTCAGAGCTGAAGGGGTTATTCCCATTGCTCCTGCCGGTTTAATTATTTCGGAGAAACCCGAATTTACATGGTTTGATTCTTCTTATACAGAGGCAACACCCGTTGAAAAAGAGTATGTACTTCTGGTAATGGATTCAAAAAACAATGAAATTTTTCGCGGAACGGTTAAAGGGATGACAAATACTCTTGTAAAATTCACGATTCCTGATCTTGTCTTTAAACAGACCGATTCAAAACAGAGATTTAAATGGGATGTGTATCCACTTGGCAAAGAGCCCAAACTTGGAGCAAATTATGACCTCGCCGGTGTTATGATAGTGGCTGACAAAAAATTTACTCAGGAAGTTAATTCAGTTATTGCAGAATTAAAATCCCACAAGAACATTGAAGAACAAAGTCAGATTTTTTTGGCAGGATTGATCTTAAAAGATTATAAATGTTATTCTGATGCAATTGTTGTTCTGAACCAACTCGGTAGCGACAGCAAGGTATCCGATAGTATCCTGAGACAAAAAGCATGGCTTTATGCCCGACTTGGAGCCAATGGATCATTTATGGTGAAAAAATATGCGGCACTTCTTGGATAGGTTATCTTAACAGAGTCATCGACCTTGTCTGCGTAAAAAAAGTGGAACCCCCGTTAATTTTTGCGGTTACCCGATAAAAGTAAACCCCGGAATTTAAGGCGTTGGAAGAGAAATTAATCTTCTTAACGCCTTTTTCATTATTACCCGAGTAAATTGTGGTGATAAACTCCCCCGTCGGAGAAAAAAGATCAACTGCCAAATCACACTCCATCGGAACCACTACTTCAATTACTGTATTTGCTTCGCCCGATGTCGCTCCCCCATAAAATGGATTTGGATAATTTTGATGGACTGTAAATCCGTCAGGAATCAGGATATCCACCCTAAGGATGCCCGAATATTCAAAAGTGCCATCGTTGTCCATCATTTTAAGTCTGTATTCATACCTCGAAGGTTGTGGCTTGGTATCAATAAATGAATAATATTTTACTGAGTTACTCATTCCTGCAGCTTCAACCGATCCAATCTGAAACCATTCGCGACCGGGCTTCCTCCTCTCAACCAAAAAAATGTAAGAGTTAACCTCAGTTGCAGTATTCCACAATAATTTTACATCTCCCCCTTCCTCTCTCAACTGGAAATAGTTAAGCTCAACAGGCAAAGGGTCTTCTCCAAATGTATTGATGATTGCATTTGCCATTTTATCCCAACCTGTGCTGTTGGCGCGAAGTTTATCCTTTTCCTGTTCAAGATGGAGAAATCTTCCCGAAGCAACTGAGGCGGAAGAGGAACAAGGATTACTGCTGTTGTTGAGATACCTCCCCTGCACATTTGTTTGCCCGGCGAGTTTGTCCCACGCTACATCAACATGCATTAATTTGTATGAAAGGGAGGTATCCTGCAATTCGAGATTATTCATTAACTCTGTTAACCAGTCGGTATCGGGTACATCCCTTGTTCCGTTGCTCATAATCAGATATGGGTCTGATTCAGCTTTTGTAAATCCATGTAGTTGAATGACAATCATACCGGTTATCTGTTCATCAAACACTTCTGTTGATCTTTGCAGTGCAGAGAGGATGTTGTGGGGCTGATCCGATTTTCTGAAAGCGACATCCCCTCCTCCACAAACAGTAGTGGTTCCGGCACATTCCGAAGCGATTGTTGAGTTGCATCTGTGAGCCCCCGAAATATAAAAACCTCTCGCCCCGGACTGTTTAAAGACATGAATCCCCTGTTTTCCGGTGTTATAATCGAAGATTGGATGTGGAGACTGTATAAAAAGTTTCTGCCTGAGGGGATTGGGATTTAAAACAACGGTTCCCCAATAATTGGTGCCGGTATCCTTCTTTTCAAGAAAATAGTATTGTTTATCGGGATTTGGCTCTGTATCCAAGAAAGAAATCACCTCATATCCAATTGAGTCAGCGATACCATGTGCTGTTGCATAGTTGCCGGCAAACATGGCATTAAGAGTCCGCTCCCAGATGTTCATCTGCTCCACTGAAGGTTCAGTATAAACATTAAATGGACTGTCAGGTGGAATGATTGAAATGAGAGTATTAAAATAGTTGATCAAGTTGTCACTTTTATTTACTTGTGCAGGCACAGTAAAACATAGAAGTGCCAAAAAGATTAGTGTCGCTGATCTTTTCACTCAGGTTCCGATTAGTGTGTGGTTTTAGTTATATCGATTAATTAAGGTGTTCCACAAAATCATTTATGCTGTCGAAAACAGGTACCCCTGCCTCCAAAAGTCTTTCTTTTGTTTGGTGACCCGAAGCGGTCAGGATGCAATCGACGCCCATTTCCATTGCAACCTCATAGTCATGAAGAGTATCTCCAACAAGAACGGCGGAGCCCTTCCCGTCACCGATCCTGTTTACCAGATTAAGCCCCAGCTCCAGTTTACTGTGTGCATAAACATTTTCGAGACCGTTGATTTCTTCAAAATATCCCGTCAGACCATGTTTTTCGATAACATCAATCAGCTCTTTTTTTACATAAGCCGAGAGTATATATTGTTTAATTCCAAGTTTTTTTACTTTTGAAAGAACGGTCTCGACCTGCTCAAAAAGGTCCATCTCATGTCTGCGGATTTCGTAGGTATCAGCCCATTCCTTGCCAATGATTTCAAAAGGGTGTTGAAGGAAATCCACTCCGGCGGCGGCATAATAATCTTTCACAGGGAAAGTAAAAATCTCCCGGTATTTTTCAAATGTAAGCCGTTCGTAGTTGTTTTTTTCGAGGATTTTATTAATTATATCGAGGCAAATATGGACATCGTTAAAGAGAGTTCCGTTCCAGTCCCATATTATATGATTATAGTGTTTGAGCATTAATCTCCGGACTTTCGAAATATTCGGTTTTGAATCAACAAATTTAAATTAATTTTTACAAATAATACCGGCAGTTTATGATAGTCGGTCTTGAACACGATTTTCACGATGAAAAAAGATATTCACGATTATTTGTTTTCACCCCATCGCAACTTAAACCGGTTCTCGGGATGTGAACTTCTTTTCTGTTCAAATACCTTTGATTATATCACAGTATATGTATTGTCTCGAAGGAGAATGACCTTGTTTTTAAGATCGGCGAGGGAGAAATTATTGGGCAAGGTGTTTATAAGTCAGTGATTCGAAACCGGCAAGATAACTGCCAAAACCTATCGCAGCAATAATTTCTTCTCTTGTTAAACCGGGGTATTCATCGAGAATTTCTTCGAAGGATTGAGGTGCCGCAAGAAATCCGAGAATTAACGAGACAGGGATTCGAGTATTTCGAATTACCGGTTTACCGTGACATACTCTGGGGTTTATCTCTATTCTGTCTAAAATATCTTTTTTACTCATACAGCATTCCTTTTTGCAATTTTAACACTTTTAACAACCGAAAATACAAAATTATCTATATACAAGCGAATCAATACTAAATCACCTCAAACCAAAAACCACAGCTAAAAATTATCTCAACTTAAACCGGTTCTCGCCGGGTTTTACTTCAAATTGATATATTTCTCCGCCATAAAACACTTCAAGATTAAACGAGGATTTGGAATCCACCCAAATTTCACGGTTCTCTTTTCCGGCGGAAACGATGAGGGAAACCTTCTCTTTTCCAAAGGGGAGATTTTTCATTCCATGTTTATCATTCCGATGGATGCGCCAGTTGATTTTGTTTTGTGAGGCTTTAATATCAATTCCGATGATATTTTCGATTAACAGGGCAATTGGTCCGGTGGCAGTCCAGCCTGCAAAATCCTGTCTGCCATAAAATGTGTTATCCCATCTTGTACCCGGTTCGGGATATTCGGGTGAATAACACTCCCAGATTGTTTTATAGCCGTCATTATATCTCTCCTCGAAAGCGATATTGTCCTCAGACGGAGTAAAATTTTTGTAGATATTGGCGATGTTCATCAAGTGATTTTCAGCAATTTCATAGGCTGTCTCAAAAAATCCATATTTTTCAAGACCCTTCACTGTTGAAAAGACAACGGGAGCCCAAACCCCACCAAGCCAGTAGTGCCCCCTCGGATTGTAATCGGGATCATACTTTGCAAGTGTTGGAATCCGATGAGGACGGTTAAAAGCATTGGTATCGTTCAGGTGAACAACCAATCCTTTGGCTGTGTTTTCATCCAAAACTTCTGAAAGAAGAGCCCAAAATGCACCTGCATGTGTGGTGGTTGAATGTGATCCGTCAGGCCTTACATCAAAGAGGAAATTACCATTTTTATGCAGACAATATTTGTTGATCGCTTCTTTTATATTTTCATGTTTTTGTTTGAACAGCGAATTCCACTCTCCATTTTTAATAATCCCGGCTAATTTTGAGATCGAATTTGCGGCGAGTGCCATCTGACCGGAAAAATCGACCCAACCCCCTTTTTCAACGCCCCTTCGTGGAACATTATCCATACCACTTCCCAACGGGGTTTGATAATAAAGCCAGGGACTGATAACCGAGGCGGCATTTTTTTCGATCCAGTTATGATATTTCACCAAAACGGGAAGAACTCTCTCGATTCGGGAGGCATCACCCGTCAACTCATAATATCGCAACTCCATCCAGGCAAAAAGTGGTGGATTAAGCACGGGTTCATCGGCCGTGGGCTCAACTGCAATTTCACCAGTCGCTTCAGAATAAACTCTTTGAATATACCCATCGGGGCGTTGTTTTAAATAAAAATTATCGAGAGTCAACATGGTCGGGAAAAGGTCGTTGGCATACATGGCAAATGCCACCATAAAATTTGAATCCCACTGATATATCCACTCATTAAACCCCTCGTCGATGTAACTTTCAACAAATCCGTTTGCCTTCGTTCCATGGGTGATTTTATCCCATGCCCTGTTCCAGGAAAAATAGTAGAGGTCTATCAGATTGGCATCCTCGATTACGGGTTCAGGGAGCTTGTCTTTTGGAAACGGCATACTACTCCGTTTTCTTTTGGGAGTTGGGGGTTCACCAACTTTGATGAGCGAGTTAAAATTGTCGCCTCCATCGTTGATTTTCCAATCATTTTGTGGATCGGGTATCCAGTTTCCATCAACAATAAATTTATATTGATAATACCCCGGCTCTATTTTTAGGACAACCGACCATATATCTCCCTCTCCTTTTTGCAACTTCTCCCCCTGAGGACTCCACCCGATAAAACTTCCGGTAACCAAAACCTCTTTTGCGGTGGTGGAGCGAAATTCAAATTTGACTTCAGTTTTTGCAGCTTGAGAAAAGTGTGTGGTTGTTAAAAGGAGGAGAAGAAGTGTGAAAGAAGTAATTGTTTTCATGGCGGTTTTTTTAAGGTTACTTATCGATATTAATTCAATTTTATGGGAGTTTACCCCTCAATAAAAGTGAATTATTGCCCTCTTCCCGAGGTAAATCCCCGGGAAAATGGACAAAAAAATTAGTTATTTGATCAATGAGAGTTTTTTCATATCAACAAACTCACCTGACCGCAACTGATAAAAATAGACTCCCGAAGAGAGATGTTCCGCATTAAACTCAATTGAATGTGCCCCCGCCGGCATCTCCTCATCAACCAAAGTTGCTATTTCATTTCCCATCACATCATAAATTTTAAGAGTTACGAGATTACTCTCAGCGATGTGATATTTTATCACGGTTGAAGGATTAAACGGATTGGGATAATTTTGCGAAAGGTTATAACTCTTTATATTTTCTGAAAAATCATCAATTCCTGTTGCAGGTCCCTTTGCGGTAAAGGTTATTACTGTGTCGGTCATCAACACACCATTGATGCTTTTTAGATTTCTAAGTTGCATAGTGTAGAGAGTTCCACCACTTAGAGTGGAGAAACTTAATACCAATTTGGAGACATCATTTTCAACACCCCACTGAACTGAAACAGGATTTCCACCGCCGTTGTCACAAGCGAAGTTTTCCACTGTTATGGCAGCAACTGAATCGAGATATCTTGTGAAATCGATAAAAAGTGAATTCTCGCCGGGGATCAACTTTACAACCTGTGGTTTAAGATCTGTCTGCCAGATTTCAGCAGCAAATTCCGGATGATCTATAAACGGATTGCGGTTGCGCTGAAAAGTAAAAATTGCATTGTTTCTGTTGATCTCTTTGGTGCTCACCGTGTCCTTCAAGTGCCAGCCATACATCAGGTTGGCATACCAGGTGAGGAGATTTGACTTGCTTGTGGCTCCACTTGAACCAAATCCGCTGTCTTCAGTGTAATATCTGACAGACATATACATCATCGATCTTGCGAGGTCACCTTTGTAGGCATCAATCGGTTCAAAAACTGTTGAAGAATATCCGGGATATGTGTTGGTTCCCACCTTGCTGCCGTTTGTTGAAGTCCAGGTTGCCGAGCCAACAACTCCAAAAGGATAATTGCTTCTTCTGTTGTTTACATATCCATCTGTGGGATACATGTGGAAAAGGTCTGATCTGGCTGGATTTGTGTTCCCCAACCAACTGTCGGGCCAGGAATGTTCACGATTGTAACAGTCGCCCTCACCCGAATAGTTACCACATTTTTTTACGCCGTGTGTATATTCATAAGAGGGTGTGCCTCCGGGGATATCGGAATAAATATCCCAAATTTTTCCGTTCGGTTTTGTATCAGTTGATGGAAATGCTGTATAAAGTCCATCATAACTAATTACAGTGTGGCCATCGATAATATTGTGAAGTGCCGTTCTAAGGGCGGTTCCGTATAATTTGTAGGCTCCCTGATAATAATCAACCGGAGGGGTATCCTGGGAAAAAGAGAGGGTTGAAATAGAAGTTGCTATAGTTAGAACAACCATCAACCTGTTTGAATAAAGGAAAAATTTGTGTAACATTAATAACTTTCAAATAAAAGAGAGGACTTAATCCTTCTCACAAAATAACAATCTGATGAAATAATCAGTAAAACACCTGAACGATGTTACACCGAAAAATCATCTCTAATCAACAGTAAAATGGCAGTTTGAGGTACAATCATCAACTTTTCACGGTCATATTCTATCTCAATTGCATCCTTTTTCAGGAAAATAGCCATATCACCTTCACGAGCTTGAAGTCCGATATATCTTGTTGAATCTTTTGATTCTTTCCAGGGTTCATCATCACCCGGCATGGCAATCGGATAACCGGGTCCCGTTTTAAGGACATACCCGCTCTGAACCTTTTCGCGTTCTGTAACCCCCGGTGGAAGATAAAGTCCACCATGAGTTCTGCCTTCATCATCAACAGGTTTTATCAGAACCTTGTCGCCTACAACAATAAATTTTTGCATATCTTTCATGAATCTTGCCGTTTTTTAAAAGCTGAAACTCCTCAGTACCTCACCCCCAACCCCTCTCCTAAAAGTAGAGGGGAGGTTTAAATCACATACTACTAAAAAATATCCGTGACATCCGTGTTAAATCCGTATCATCCGTGGAACCATTTAAAATCCTCTCCGCGAGAATCTGTCTAATCTGCGTGTATCTGCGTCCCATCTTGCTACTCTGCTACTTTGATTCTTCGCTACTATTTTAGCAGTACCAGTTTCTTCGTTTCCGCAAATCCTGCTGTTTCCATTCTGTAAAAATAGACGCCGCCGGGGAGGTTAGTTGCATCAAAAGTTACCTGATGGTCCCCGGGAGCTTTCTCCTCATTTACAAGTAATGCCACTTCATTTCCTACAACATCATAAACCGCCAACTTAACAAATGAGAGGTTACCCGTGATGTTTGGAACGGTGAATCCAATTTTGGTTTGTGGATTAAAAGGATTTGGGTAGTTCTGTTTTAATGTAAAAGAGTTGATGGTCAATGTTGTTTTGTTTTCATCGCCAATTCCCGTTCCGATATCACTTACTCCCTTAACCATACCGGAGAAGGAACCGCCGTCGCTGTTGATGTCGATCAGTCCGGCAACATTTCCAACAGCAACAGGTTTAAATGAGATCAACACTTCCACCGCTGAATTGGCGGCAACCTGAATCGGCATGTTTACAAATTTGAACACGGGGTTGCTGATGCTGCTGTTGGCAATGGTTAAAATCTTGTTTCCGCTGTTAATCAGCCACATCGAAACATACGCAGAATCGTTCACATATACTGTGTCGAACACAACTCCTTTAGGAAAAATGTTGAGTTTTGACGATGGCGAAGCCGAATTGTTGTTGATAAAACTGTAAACCCGATCAATAAACTCGGGGTGATCGATTAACGGATTTCTCCTCATCTGATAAGTTGCAACGCCGTTATTACGAGCCAATTCTCTGGCATCAACGGGATCACTAACATTCCAAATTCTAAAAACCGATTCCTGGGATACATTCAAATATGATTGATAGTTGGTTGGATATCTTAAAATAAAATAGAGCATCGAGCGGGCAACATTTCCCTTGTGACTGTCACGCGGCTCAAAAACTGTTCCTCCCGTGCCATTTCCAAGTTTACTACCTCCAACTGTCCATGTAACACCACTGGTTACCACTCCAAAGTTATAATTGCTTCGGGTGTTGTTTGCTGAACTGTTTGTCGGGTAAAGATGAAAAAGGTCTGATCTCATCGGTTCTGCCTGGCTAAAAGTACCCTGGGGCCAGGTGTGTTCGGTGTCAAATCCAAGATTTTGGGCTGTGGTTCTGTTGGCTGCTTTTATTTTAATGCCGGTATATACACATTCGATTGTGTCGGAGCCAAGATCATCAATCGTCTCAAACATTCTGTCGCGAGCTGAGTTATAGCCAAGTGAGATGTGGTTGATCACCAGACCATTTAAAGCGGTTTTTAGCTCGGCGTCATATTTATCAAAAGTTGCTGTCTGATAAGTATCCCCTGTAGAGCCAGAACCGTTTAACACAACAGCATAAGATGCTGAGCTGTCGGTGGTATAAAAAGCGAGGAATGATTTATTGGTAACATTCTGAGTTGGTCTGTAACCCACTGTAATCATAGCACTGTCGTTTGCAGGAATTGTAACAAGAGTATCCACGGGAGTGAAAACCGAAAGCAGCGAAACCACCTTCACAGTTTTTGGTGAATCAAAATGATTAACTATGTAAAATGAACCATTAACACTGTTTTTAAGCACCGTAAGAGGGAATGTAAGTTCCTGTGTTACTGAACTTAACTGGCCAAATGTATCAATAACACTAACCAGCGACAAAAATGAAATGAAAAGCAGTTTTTTCAATGTGGGATACTCAATAATTATTTAAAAGGTAACCTTAAATATAAGGGTATTCAATTAATTATTTGGAGCAGGGATTTTAGGGGGAGGGGGGAAGTCAGTCCGTGTGTTAGTCTTTTCATTTCAATTATCTTAAAGTGAGATTCACTGAAATGAAAATAAAATTTCGGTAGTCGATAAAAACTGTTTTATTACTTCATTTTTATGGAAATGAAATGTCCGGGGATGTGCAAATTTGAGGTGTGGAATTTTCTTTTTATGAAAAACCGGAGTTACCCCATGCAATTCAGAAGCAGAATATCTTATGAAGCCGGACTAAAAATCGGCGACTACAGCATTACCTTCCCCGAGGCATATCAATTTTTGGGATCAATTGGGAAAGATCAGGTTGAAGGTTTTTGGATGGGAACAGCGCAAAATGCACACCTTTATTATATGGATGCATATTTTGCTTACATCAAGTTTTACCCCCATGAATTGGAGTTTGCACAAAAACTTAACATGCGAATCTACGATGGCACCGAGGACAGAGCCAAATATCTTTTCCGTGAACCACTCAAAGAACTTGCACGAAAACATGACCTGATCAACAGCAGAATTGTCACCTTCCAGGGTGGCGAAAAAATCTTCGACAAAATGTTCACCCGACGAGGCACCCCCGCCGCCTTCTTCGACGACCTGCTCCAATTAATCCGAGATATCTACCACCAAAAACCGTGGTAGGGGGGTTAGGATTTATTGTAATTGTGTAAATTGGTCTTTATCTTTTTACATTTATTAACTATTATTTAAAGTCGTAACTAAATTTTATGGAGAATTATATGGGAAACGGAAGAACAAGCGTTTCAGACCACATGTTAAATCATGGACTTATAAAGGACATGCTCGAAGCATTGAAAGAGTTCGAACCTTATGAATATGCAAGCAGGCCTGTCCCGGGAATGTACTATACGGATACTGTCAGTAAAGATGGTTTTTCATTTAGAGTTTACACCCCAAGAGCCACAAACAAGTCATTATCGATCGTCGCAATAACAAACGGACGAGACGAATTTATCGTACAATCTGCTGAGAAGTACAGAAGTTATTTAGATCATCTTGCCCCTGAAAAAGTCGATAAATGGATCAATTTCCTTGAAATAGACCTGAAAGCACCAATATCCAGAATTGATTACAATAAAAGGATAAGCATTCCTTTGGGGAAATTTCGAGGGAATTTTGATAAGTTTATAGATGCGATAAAAGGATTGATTTAATTACTCTCAGCAACAAAGAAATTTATGCAAACCTCTGATGAACAAATAATATATTTAGACAACAATGCTACAACCCGGGTTGACCCCAGGGTTCTGGAGGCAATGTTACCCTATTTTACTGAGGAATATGCTAATCCTGCAAGCAATCATTTGTTTGGGGTTAGGGTAAATCAGGCTGTCAGGGTGGCAAGGGAACAAGTTGCTGAATTGTTAAATTGTTCCACTGGTGAGTTAGTTTTTACCTCAGGAGCAACTGAAGCCATTAATCTTGCAATAAAAGGTTTTGCACGGAAGAACAAGGACAAGGGCAAGCATATCATAACTGTTCAAACCGAGCATAAAGCTGTATTAGATGTTTGCGCGTTGCTTGAAACAGAAGGTTTTGAGACTACATATTTGCCTGTGGATGGTGGAGGCTTAATCAATCTTGATGATTTAACGAGTGCTTTTCGGCCCGATACTATTTTGGTATCTGTTATGTATGTTAACAATGAAACCGGCGTTATCC
Organism: uncultured Ignavibacteriaceae bacterium; assembly: GCA_964531325.1. Lineage (GTDB taxonomy): Bacteria > Bacteroidota > Ignavibacteria > Ignavibacteriales > Ignavibacteriaceae > UTCHB3. The sequence goes on from CAZHCW010000008.1 coordinate 12,437, forward strand.
AGCCAATTGAGGAAATCTCAAAGATAACCCATGAGCATGCAGCTATTTTCATGACTGATGCCACACAAGCAGTCGGAAAAATCCCTGTAGATGTGAATAAAATGGGAATTGACATGTTAACCTTCTCAGGTCATAAATTTTATGGGCCAAAGGGTATTGGAGGATTATTTTTTAGGGGCAGAAGGCCTAACAAAGTAAAGTTAGAAACTATTCAACATGGCGGAGGCCATGAATCTGGTTTAAGAAGCGGAACACTTAATGTGCCTGGCATTATCGGCCTTGGAAAGGCTTGTGAAATCGCTATGACAGAAATGGAATTTGATGCCATTCGCATTAAGGCATTACGAGACCAGTTGGAAGAGGAACTTGTTCATTCATTGAACTGCAAGATTAATGGAAACACAAAGCACCGTATCTATAACACATCCAATCTCTGCATCCCTGGAATAGATGCTGATGCTTTGATAACTGGTTTAAAAAATGTTATAATCTCGACAGGATCGGCCTGTTCATCGAATAAAGTTGAGCCGTCGCATGTATTAAAGGCAATCGGAATAATCGATTTATATATCTTCTCCAATATACGTATTACATTTGGAAAATTCTCGAATTTTCAAGATATGCCATTTCTGATTCACAATATCAGAGAAAATATTAGCCACCTCAATAAGTTAATTTCTTAATGATTTGAACTTTCAACATAATTAGCATAATACTGAAAGAACTGATAGTATGCCATTTTGTGGTCTTTGGGGATCCATCTAATCCATTTACATGCTTCAAATTTTTCTTTACTTAAATGAATATAGCGATTTAGAAGGTGTATTTCTTTTTGTGTTAATATTGGATTTTGAATATCAAGGATCTTATTAGACGATGAAGATATAAAATGACAATTGGGATCGGCGGCATAGGTACCGTTTTTTATGGCACCAAAGATACTGAACATTCTTGCACCATCTTTATATGTAATAGTTGCATCTTTGAGGAAATAAAGTTCTTCCGATTTTGGTAAAAATGCTAAATTCCGAACTTTAATTTTTGAATCAATAAAATTTAGAACCATTTTTTCAATTAATATCGGCGCATTCGCATTCTGTAGATTAATTTGTGTGGTTTTGTGAGGCACCTTACCAGAAAAGAGCTCACAGAAGCGATCAAACTTTTTTTTATCCGTACTTTCATACTGATGAAATTGAGAATTACAAGTAAAGATAAAATAACTATTAGGTTTGATTCTATTAAAAATTGTTTCCAAATCGTCAAACATATATGGCTTAAGACAATCCTCATAGTCTAACCAGATAATATAAGGAGAGTCCCACTCTAATTCGGGCAAAACTTTGTTTGTATGCCCCATTCTTAAATCGATGTTACCGAATGGTTTGTTGAACATAAACCTAACTCTATCGTCCTCGTTAGCTTCAATACTTATCATGTTATTCAATTTTAGTTTTTTTCTAAAAATTATAAAATCAGAAAAAAACACGGAACCAAGGCTAACAAAGGTGCACTTATCAATTTCATCTTTTGTTAATTGAGCTAAAATTGAATCGACTATTATCTTTCTTTCTATTGATTTTGCTGGCCTTAGTGTATAATTAAATTTTTCATAATTTGGACTATCTGCCATCTTTCAATCCATTCATTTCTAAGTAAAATTCGAAAGTACCTTCGCCAACTTCAATATTTGTCGAGACTCCCATGTAATCTTTAACCCTTTCTACTAGTTCCCTTTTTTTTGAATATGAAATAGAAACTAACCTATTAGAAAGTACATCTGAAATTTCAGGACCTTTAAATGAAATATTGCCCTTTTCACTTGACCTTAATTCAGAAATCTCCTTGATTTCAGTAAGATCTAAAATAGAAGTTTTAGTCTCTTTATTCTTTATGAGCTTTAGAAAATTGACCACCTGTGTAAGTCCTTCCTTCATAAATCTAAGTGATTTAAGGTAAATCAAATGGTTGACATCTAATCCCATTTTGGTTGTTGTCATTGGTAATCTTTCAGGATTATCTGCTGTAAAAAATACAATACCTCTGAACATGGCATATTGGTTATGAAATTTGATGACCTCATCATCATCATCTTTTGATTCTTTCCATCCTGTTATTTTTGATTTGTCAGCGGCTAATACCAATCTTTCATTGCAAAAAATATACCAACCTGCATCTGTTGGATTTGGTCTGCCAATGCTTGCAAATATTTCAAAACTAATTTTATCACCATCAGAAATCTCTTCAGTCTGCTTTACATAAAATGGAGTAATCCCACCGCCAGCACATAGAGACAATGGTGATGCTTTTATTGCTTTATCATTAAATAAAATTTCTATCCTATTGAATAGCCTGTAGCTAACTGATCTGCTAATCTCAAATTCGAGTAATGAATGAAATGAGTTATCGGTGAAAAAATATGAAATATCTTTGTGTAATTCTTTAACTTTGATAATTACACCATCGTCATCTTTAAGGTCAAACTCAATCTCCGGATTCGAACCACATGCGAAATATTCAAAATTCCAACTTTTCTCATCACTCATCCATTCCTCAACATCAACCAGTACCATAAAATGGTCCGACTTACATTTAGATTCTATTGTAAACTTCTTTCCCAACTTAAATAATGCTCTTTTCATCCCAATGCCGAATCTTCCTACCGATCCATTTTGAAGATCACTCCCCTCAGGTTTCCCAAATTTAAATGCATATTTATTTGCGTTTTCTAATGAGATCCCACCACAATTATCGCTAATGATAAATTCATCCCTATTAACTGTTAACTCTATCTTGAACTTTCGATCGAGTGATGAAGCTCTGAGTTTGAGTGCACTATCTATAGAATTGTCAATCAAATCTAGTATTGCCTTCTCGAGGGGAATGTCACGAGTCAGCATGTGTATGAAAAATCCTTTAGTAGGATAAACTTTAAATTCACTCATTTTCCGTCTTTCTTTTATTTATTGACAAGATCATATTCTCTATTCCAGAATAAGCATATTTATCTTCCGCAAGTTGGCGATACATGATATCAAGCCCTGCATTGGAATGCTCTTCAATATTTTTCTTGAGGGCCTCTGGGTCTTTGAGGATATCGAAACTGCCGGATGATTCAACTGCCATTATGTAAAGCAAATCCTGATGCGGCTGTTTTATGACTTGCCACCTGAAGGGTGGAGAGCCATATCTTTTTTCTATCGGCTTGCTCTCCTTGTGGGTATAACCCAATACGCTGCTCCAGACAAATAACTCCCACATATCCTTGAAAACTACATCTTTGCTCTGTTTTCCTCCTTTTGAGGGACAAAGCTTTTTGTATGTGTTTTCGTAATGGAAATCGTCAATGTTAAGAAAAGTTGTTCCCTCGATCATTTGTCACTCACTTAATTCTCTTAATAATTGTAACTTGGTCATTCAGATTTTCTCCCTCCATGACCAATTCATATGCATTTTTAATATTATTATCGGATTCAATCAATTTCCTTACGAGATCATTTCTTACATGATCCCGATCATACGAAATTGCATCATCTTTAAGCATAATAATTGCCTGTTTGAATATTCTGATCATAGTTTTAATGGCCATTGGCTTATTATCGCCTCCCAAAGCAGAAATCGGGGCATCCGCAATGAAAGGAAAGTAACGAGACCAAAAATGGTTGGAAACATCTAGAATAGCTGCTATGAATGAAATTTGCAATGACACTTTGTTAGCTTGATTTATGTTCTCAACTCGATTTCCTGAATCATCGGTAATATAAACTTCACTCGCAATACTGTCTACTTTAATTTTCCCCGAATATCCGCGATTTTCTTTGGTCATCTCTCCAAAGTACTCATTTGCTTTATTTTCGATATCATTGATAAGTTTTTCAAAGAAACGGGAATAAAAACTCTCTGCTGTATCTTTTATCTTCCCAGCAAGAAGTAATTTCTCACTAAATTCAGGATTACTGGATTGGGCTACAATCTTATTGAATTCTATTGTGGCGTCATTTAAATCCTTCTCCGTATTCTCTTTTTGACCCTTTATTCTATCTAATCTGGATTTAATTGAATCGAGGTCTGACTTGGCTTTATTTCTGTCAACCCTCATTTGATCGTAGTTCAATTTTTGTAATTCATCATTCTTGATGCCCTCCGGAACAAGGTTTGCAAGCTCTTGTTCCTTCAAGGATAATTCCAGTCGGACTTTACTAATATTACTGTCTGTACGATTAAGCCGCGTATAGAATGTCTCCAAATCATTGGGGATTTCGTTAATCTTTCTAATATACCTGTCCGCAGTTCCTGAAAGGATATTGATAGTTGCTATCTCTTTGTCAAGAGATTTATCATTAAGAAAACTCTTGATTCTTTCATGCTGATTTGATCCAATCGGGGCAGCAGTACCACAAATTTTGCAAGTTGATTCGGCAAGCATCTCTTTAATAAACTCTTGGCGAATTGGCTCCGGTATCCGCTTTTCCTTTTTATTGAGAGAATAGATGCTCATGAAGTTCAGAAGAATATTTTTGATTCCTAGATACTGCCATGTTTCTATCAGAGAATTACGCTGTGTGTCAATTAACTGCTGTCTATTGTCATTATAGGTGGCTAATAACTTTTTTAAGTTTTCAATTTCATTTAGGATTTTTGCGGATTCTTCGTGTTCCTTTAGTTGGGCTTCTTTTTTCGACAAGACGCTCTTTATTTTATCAAGTTCTGATTCGAAATCTTGCTCTTGCTTCTCCAAATTGGCAAGATCAGCTTTATATTTGTTTATTCTATTCCCAAGATCATTTTTCTTTACCTGAAGGACCTTGTCCTCCTCTTCTTGCGCGTCAAATTCGGTCACTATTTGCTTAAAAACTTTATCTGTAACTTTCTTCAACCGCTCAAAAACTTCGATTTGTGAAAGATCGTTCAATGCTTTCCGGAAGCTGGATCTCTTTCCCAGACTCATGATCTGACTTATGGATTCACCTTGGAACAGGAAGTAGCGCGATAAATTTAATGGAAAAAGTATACAAATTTTTTCAAAAGCTTCTCTATCATCGTAATGCTCAGTGTTTTTTTCATCTGATGAAGTGATACTTAAATACAAAGAAGATTTTAATGGGGCAGACAGTGAGTTAGTTTTCTCTCTTTTAACTTCATACTCCCTTGCCAAGAGGTACTTTATACCTTTGTCATCCAAAATCGTGATTGCAACAGAAGTGCTTACAAACCCCCCTACCTTACATTCCAATTTTGCCCGTCTATTTACTAAAGCCTCACCCCAGGTCTTTGTATCGAACCATTCTTCGTTCTCGGTACTGTATGCGCGATCATAGAGCACCCAATTAAACGCATCAAAAAGCTTCGATTTGCCGGTATTGTTTTGACCAAGAATGATAGTTGCACCTTCATCGAATTCTAAAAGATTAGAGCCGTAATAAGACAGGAAATTTTCTATCTCAAGTCGCTTTATAATCATTTTTTCACCCCCTGTTTAAGTCTAAACTTGATTTCCGCATCTATAGCATCATAAAGTTTTTGTTCACATTTTAAGTCTTTCCCCGAATTGTATTCTTTGTAAATAAAATCAAGGGTATCCATAATAATTTGATGCTGTGCAGGATCGCTTTGTTTAAGATCTCCCAGAATTGTTTTGATTTGTTCCCAAACTTGTGTGTTTTTAGAATCCATTTCTCTGCTCACTAAAGTGATTCAAATATTTCGATGTGAAAATCGCTTAAAACATTTTCTAAACTGCCAAGAGCAGTATATTTATTAATTGCCCCATTAGCAAACTCCCTCACGCGCTTTAGCTCTCCTTCAATTATTTTTTTGCCAAGACTAAGTTCCTCTTTATTTTCTTCTCCAGAAAGTGATGGTATTACAACCATATCATAAATGGTTGCAAAATTCTTTCCTTTACACAATCGTAGTATTCTACCTCTTCGTTGAACAAACTGTCTGTAATTTCCTGTGCTTGAAGCAAATATCGCCGTCTCTGTCTGTCTTACATCGATACCCTCATCCAGGCACTTCATCGCCGTTAATACTTGTAATCTTCCCTGAGAAAATCTTTCAAGTATCTGCTTTCGGTTTTTAGTTTCACCAATGAATTGATGCTGTTTAAGATTGAATTCAGAAGAAATAATTTCTGAGTAAGTGTTTATCAGGCGTTTGTCCTCTTCATCAACCGTACCCTCTCTTCCTTCCGGAACATATACAAGAATGTATTTAGGATCAGGATTTTGCGAGACAATCTCTTTGATGATTTCTCTGAGACATTGCGTCTTGTTTTCGGCCTTGTGGAGAATAGCCTTGCGTTTATTTAATAGTATTGATACAACAGGATGGTCAGAGAAGGAACGGGTAGCCGGATTAAAAAATTTCATCAGTTTTTCTGTGATCTCACGATAATCTGTCATTTCCGGTTCTGTAAGCTTGACAATCCTGGGGTAGTAATAATATTGGGTGAGGAATTTTCTATCTATTGCTTCCTTAAGATCGAGACTAATAGTTGGGCCATTGATAGCGTTAAAAAATTTCTGAATTTCAATTGTTCCATCCTCATCAAAGTATCTCGCCGGAGTAGCTGAAAGTCCAATTCTGCGCTCAATATGATACGGATAGTTCTCAATCAATTTCTTCGTGCCAAAATTGTGCACCTCGTCAGCTATTAGTAAAATGTCTTTCTTAACCTTTGAAAGAAGGTTCTGGAATTTGTCGAGACTGAATGTGTCGTAGGTGCTGATAATAATAAAATGACCCCCTGCGAAATAAAAGCGGTTAAGCAATTGAATAGCTTCGGAATACCAATTAGTATATTGACTGTTTGCGAGCACTACATTTGTAAATCCGAAGGATACAACTTCCCCTTTCCACTGTTCGGCCAAATCAATTGTTGGGACAAGTACAATAACACCCACCTTATTTTCTTCCCTGTACATTTCTAACGCACAGTTTAAGGCCGTGATTGTCTTGCCAGTACCGGTTGCCATCTCAAATAATCCTTGATAACCAGATGCTTTCCAATTCTCTAAAGCCTGAATCTGATAGTCAAAGAGTTTTGTTATGCTAGCGGGGAGTTTGGGTTGCTGAATCGGATATTCAAAATCACTTTCGCCTGTACTTTCTCCTTTGGTAAGTCCAGCTAATTTATCACGGTAGCCAGAATTGTGGGCGGTAATTTCAAGCAGTTTCCTTTCGGCATATAACAATTCATCAACATTTTTTACATTACTGTGTCCCTTTAACTTTTCTCTTACGCTCTCTATTGGAATTTTTCTTATCGCAGGAGAAGTCCCTTCCCAATAAGCATTAAACAAGGATCGGAAATATTCGATCCTCTTATAATCAGATGAGTCTTGATTCCAAGAAGTAAAACAACTTATAGTTTCAAGATTATGTTGAAGAGCGCTTTTCGAAAAATTTGCAGATCCATTAAAAGCTATTTTGTTGTTTGCACTATCATAGAATATCCCAAATTTTTGATGTGCCAGCCCACCTTTCTCGGAATTAGGAGAAATGGCAATAATTTCTAAAGTTTTAGATGCCACCATCCAAGATAAACAGTTATAAAAATGTTGATCATAACTGGATAACGACTCCCGGAGGGCATTAAAATTTTCGACCAGTCTTTTTTCAATTACTTCTTCTGGTGAAGAATAAATTCCCTTTTGGATAGCTTCTTTATCTTGCGATGTTAGTTCATCATTGATTATCATTCGCATTTTACCTCCACATGATATGAAGTAGGCGAAACCAATTGCAAGAGCTCTGAAACCGCTTGAATTAAAGAATCCCAGACCGAAATCGAATCGGCTGCTGTTAGTTAGGGCATCTATAAAAAACTCTGATGGTTCTTTTTCACCGGAAGTATAAACTACTTCAAATTCAACTTCGTTGAGCATCTTTTAGTTGGTGGTTTGAAAATTATTTAATCCCTTTTCTATGAGTTCCAATGTAAAATCGAAACCGCTAATATTCTTAAGTTTACAAAATTCATCATAGAGTTCTTCCAAACCCTCATCAATATGAATCTTGATCAGTTTAGGAATATCTTTATCTGTCTTATAAATGCCATAGTTTTGACATAATAAACCGATATAAAAATCAATATTAGAACCAAAAAGTACATGTGCAGAATATTCTTTACCGCGTGAATCCTTAATATCTCGGATTGAATAAGTTCTTCTTTTTGAAAGTGAGAGTGTGTAGGCAATTCTAGCTACCACATTTTCTGTACCGAGTCCCATTTTCCGGGTCAATTCTGTAACAAGAAGCTTGTTCTTCGCTGAAGTCCTAATTCCAGAGAATACCATGGCTCCTCCTTTCATGTTCGACAAACAATTTGTCGTTTTCAACTGTATCAAATCTGGATCTGTTTTCTCCGTAATTCGAAATAAAGTAGCAACTGTTCACTTTTGGAAGTAAGATTTTATACTCCTCTTCTGCCAACTCTTTTTTTAACAGTGGAAAAATAACCACTTGTTCTGAAATATTGGGATAAAACTCACAAATTATATTTCGTGAATGCAACTGATCAAACTTTTGTAATGGACTATCAATAAAAACAGGAAATTTTACATTAGACTCATCCACTAATGCTTTCAATAAAGCTGTAGCGTATAACTGTTGCTCACCTTTTGATAATGACTCCAATTGGATTTTTTGATTATTGCTATCATAAAGCTCAATTTCAATTAGTTCATCTGTCAGCAATACTTTGACTTTGTTAACAAAATTATCCTTGTGCATCAAAATCGAAAGCTCTCTCAAAATCCCCGTCTCTAACGAGCCTTTTTTTTCTTTCTTTAGCTCAAATAGGAATTTCTCCAATGTCTCAATCAATCTTGCTGCGGTCAGGTCTTTTTCTACATCCTGTTTTCCGACATTAATTTTTTTTGCAAGTTCCGAAGTCAATCTCGCAATACTTTGTTTCTCAATTTCTAAATTGTCTTTTTCAAGTTTTAATGAAGTAATTTCTCTTTCCAGCTCCAAAACTCTGTCGTCAAGCACTTTTTTCTCATTTTTGATTTTTTGAACTAATAAATCTTTATCATTTGATTCGGCCTCAGTCAATTTCTTTTTGACAGTTAAGAGTTTTTGCTTATTCAGCTTGTATTCCTTAAGCAAGTGTTTGAAATATTGCGAGTAAGAATTTCTTATATTGTTGCACATCGAGTTTAGTTCGAGCAATTGAGAATCGGTAAAGTTATGGAGTATCTTGATTTCAGATTGTTCAGCATCCGTCTCAAAAAGGAGTTTATTTTTAAGGCTATTAAAGATTACTTCGATTATTTTCTCCGAATTTTCTCCTGAAATTTGATTCTGCCGCAAGATATTCGGCAATTCTTTTTTGAATTCGGTTAGTTGTTGATTTAGAAACTCTGAATTATTACCTGACGCTCTCAGTCTTGCCTCATCAAATGCTTGGGTTTTCATTTCCACAAGAAGATTTGATGAAATTGCAAAGGGTGCCAGTTCGAGCAACTCTTTTACCTGTTGTTTATATATATCCTCTGATGATTCAAGTTCTTTATACTCTTGTAGTAACGCTTGATACTCATGTTGGCTTAATACATTTCCTTCACGGATTAATCTTTCCTGATAATCATTGGCAAGTTTTTTTTTGAGTAGCTGTTCTTCTATAAGTTGTTGTATTTTGGTGGAGGTAAAATCAATATGATGCTCAATTTTGATCCCTCTTTCGGAATACGCTTTGAATTTCTCAATTTCAGAGTCTGATGCAGAGTTTCGCTTTAATCGAATTCTTAGACCCTCAAGATTTGATTTTAAATCTTCATATTTCTTTATCCCAATAATCTCCGAATATGCTTTACTCAATCTCCTCTTATCTTCAATGGTCTTAATTTCGGCAAGATTTACAATTTTTTCTGCATCAAAAAAGAAAAATTTGGCCAACTCTTTAGGCAGAATAAAGTCATTGATAAATATCTCAGGTCCAACCTCTTTTGTGAGTTCATTTGGGTTGCCATCAATTAAAATATTGAGCGATTCGTGGGCTGACTCACTATTAAAAGTTCGTTTAATCGAGATATTGTTACATGGGAAGGTGGGAATTGAAATATCTGACAGAATAATTTCTACAGAGTATTCATTATCACTGGATGAAGCAGCCAATTTATTTAAATTTGTGATTGCATATTTTTTGTATCCACCGGATTCGTTAACTTGTGTCTTATAAACATCATCCACATCAGTCATTGCTTTTCCATATAAGCACCATACAAGCGAGGTTAAGAGGGTAGTTTTACCATACCCATTGTTCCCAGCGATTATAAAAATATTCTTTTCGTCTGACTTGGTAAATGTAAGTTCATTACTCCCGTAATAAATTCGAAAGTTCTTGAGACGAATGGCATTAATAAACATTACATGTTTCTAGCGGTTTGATTTAAATACATTTCGAGCTTATTCTCAAAATCATTTTGAAGCCCTCGGGTATTCATAAGAATGGTTTTAGTTTTTTGAATCGCAAGTAAGTCGTTCAAAAGATCAAAATCCTTGGGCTCGTCACTACAAACAACTTTCAGAAGTTGTTTTTCTCTTTTAATTGCTTCGTTTACTTCGGAGAGCTTCAGATTGTACCCATAAATCGAAGAATATATATCCGCAACTGTAGAATTAAAAATATTATCTCTATACCAAAGCACTTGAATCGCTACTAGTTCCTGATAATTAATTAAAACCATATCAGGTTGAGACTCTTGAATTTCTTTCTGTGCTATCAATAGTCGTCTTAAAAATTCTGCTCTGAATTCTGCAGTATAAGGACCCCAGACATCATCACCCTCTTGACCGTTGCGTCTTTTTGTTTCTCTGTATTTTCTTTCATTTCGAGTATCCATGAGAAAATCACGCAGTTCCATAAGTGGTTCCATCCACTCTTCACCATTATTGATCAAGGCTTCCATGGAGCGGTCTTTAGTCACCACAGTACAAATCCAGCATCCGAATCTGCTATTTCCACAACTCGGGGTAGTAGTATCGATTACCAAAGGACAATCGCCACTATTGGCATTTTTATAAATGCTTATTAACTCTTTGTTGTTTGCGCCCCAAGGCGATTTCACTTGCATTAAATATTGCCAAACCTCATCAGTTTTTACATCCTTTATTGGAGCATATACATAAGCATTGGGAAGAACATGTTTCCTTAGTCTTTGACCGGTAACTTCGTGTTTTTGGATACTCCGCGCCCTGGTACTACTCTCATCAGAACGGGTGCCGAGTAGGATAATTACTTCTCCTGTTTCGTCGACTTTCTCTTTGATGAATCTGGTGGTCGGGTTAATCTTTAACCTCTCAGTACACCAACGAAAAGTGTTATTCGGAGCAGGATATCCTTTACCAATTAAATTGGTCCAGAATGAATCCTCGAGTTTTGGAGTAGTGCGAATTACTTTAAATGGTAAATTTTGAAAGGAAGCTGCTTCTTGGATTAGGTTTAAAACTTTTTCAGTATATTCAATTATGAGTGGGTTTTCTACGAGAGTGTTGTTGCATACGATATAGATATCTCTTTCTTTGGGTGCGTTGGGCATGCTTCGGAGGGAATTCCAAACAACTTGTAACAACATGGTCGAATCTTTTCCGCCCGAAAAGCCGATAATCCATGGTCTCTTATTATGTTCATAATACTGGTCGAGGATTTCACTTTCTAAATTTTTTATATTTAGACTCATTTTTCTCCGGTTCAATCGTGTTAAATTATACAAGAATATCTGTCGTGAAATTACAAAAAAATTTTCAAATAAATATCATTTGACCACTATATTTAAATTCAAATAATTAGAATTTATAATCTTTCAATCTGCATACACATCAAACTATAATTTTTAGGACAAATCAAATGTATTACAGAAGCGAAATTACATATGATGCAGGAGTTGCGATAAACGCCTTTCAAAAAACATTTCCATCAGCTTTCACCTTTTTAAGTGCTATTGCAGCAGATAAGATGGATGGGTTTTGGTTAAGTACCCAAAAGAATGCTCATCTATACTACAAGGATGCCTATTTTGTATACATAAAATTTCATCCACCTTATCAATTGGAATTTATCAAACAATATCACTGGCATATTGCTGGTGGAACTCAAGATAGGTCCTCATTATTGTTTGGTGAACAGCTTATAACTCTTGCAAAAAAGCTTGATCTTGATTATAGATTGGTATCGTTTGAGAGGCATGAAAAAATGGTAGTCAAAAGAGATACACCTTTGAAATTTTTTGAAGAGTTTCTGGAGTTAATTAAGGAATCTTATGAGAGGATACCAAAAGCGTGATAAATCATTTTTATAAATGATTATAAAGCCCTTCGTAGTATTAATTTTTCTATACCTGTTTATCCGGTAGTTCATTCCTCGATTCACAAAATTCCAGATAATCATCAACAGAATCGTGAAATGCCTTTTCGAGTTCGGAGACTGATTCACCCTGAAAAGTTATGATATCTTTTGTGTTGACTACTTCGCCCGAAAATATCTTTGCCTCTTCGTCGTAACTGACGACAGCTTCATAACCTTTGTAATCCATATTTAACTCCGGTTTCTGCTAAAAATCTGCTCAATGATTTTAAATGTTTTTTATGTTTATGTTGTTCTAAAATATGACACCAATACTAAATAAACAATAGTCACAATTATCTAACAACAATCTCACATTTGAACTTCCCGCTACTCTGCTACTCCGTTTCTTCGCTACTCTCCTACTTAATCCTCATACTCTCCTTGTGTGCCTGAGCTTCTTCGAAGGTTTTGAATTTTAGGACGCCTTTGTGGACTTTAAATTTTACCAGATGGGAGGCGAGTTCATAAAATTCTTTTACTCTTTTGTAGTAGGCCTCGTCGGGGTTAAAACACCAAAGGTCGTGCTCCGCTTCTTCAAAGGTTTTGAATTTTTTAATCATTTATGCCCTCCTTAAGCCTTTATCCCGGCAATGAGGGGAACAAGATTTACCTGCTCGAAGGGCATAAATGATTTTATTTTCAATTTTCTATTCCCTCTTCCCTTTTAATATCTCGGTTGCAAGTTTTTTTGCACCGTAGAGGTCGGAGATGGCTTCAACCATTCCCTGGGAGTGGACGGCTATTGCGCGGTTGGCTTCGTCGGTGTAGATGAAGTCGGCAGTGAGACTTTCGATGTTGCCGTCGAAGACGAGTCCTACAATTTTACCATCTTTGTTGATCATTGGACTGCCTGAGTTGCCGCCGATGATATCGTTGGTGGTGATAAAATTGAGCGGAGTTGAAAGATCAAATTCCTTAGGCAGATTTTCCCATATTTTTGGAAGATTAAATGGGAATTTTTTACCAAATGAGTGATATCTGTCGAGAACACCGTAAAATGTGGTTTTTACTGGTGCCGTGGTTCCGTTATAGTCATAACCTTTAACCACACCATCGTTGATTCTGAGTGTAAATGTGGCATCGGGCGGGATCGATTCACCATAAACTTCAAAAAGTGCTTCACCCAAAAGGCTGTTGTTGATGGCATCCCTCTGCAGAATTTCCTTGTTGATTTTTCCGTATTCCATAAATTTTTTCTTTGCGGTCAGGATAAACTTTATAACAGGATCATCAGAATTCAGGACATCATCGGGAGAACCTTTTAACAGCCCGTCACGATAATTTTTATCCATCAATTTGGTGGTGGAAAGAAGGTGATCCCTTGCATCACTCCCCGTTTTATCGGCGAAGAGCATGTTGATCAGTTCTTTGTTATTTCCGAGGTTTCTGAAAATCAGATTAACCTGCACCTGAAGATAACGACGCTGGGATTCAAGATTCATGGTTGACGGGAAAAATGTTCCTGCCAATGAATCGAGTTTTGATTCAGAATATTTGTTTGGATCACCCTTTTTTGTTTCGGCAATGGTTACAAGTGTGGATGCAACTCTAAAAAGTTCGGGCATGTATCTGCGGTTAAAGTTATATCCAAAAAGCTCACGGGCTATCGGTTTAAGTTTCTCACGACCTTCTGCCACTTCACCCCAGATATGTCCATATTTGGCTTTTAATTTTGGATTGGACATAACAGCGTGTTTAAAATTCTTTTCAAAGTCATTTTTGCGGGCTATAAGATAAGGATCATTTAACCCTTTGTAAATTCCATCATAAACTTTTAGACCATTTCCGATCGAATAAAGTTCGGCAATCATCTTATAATTTTCGGTGTTACCGTCGAGAACCTGCTCTTCGATTATTTTGTAGAGGTCACCTAACCATTCAACAATCGGGAGATTTTGAAAATCGCGTTCAAATTCCATTTGTGCAATTGTGTTGATGCGGGAAGTGCTGCCGGGATTTCCTATCACAAAAACAGCTTCACCTTCATCGGCACCTTTTTCACTCCAACCAAAATAATCTTCTGTAGTAATCGGTTTTCCGTTTTCATAAGCGCGGAAGAACATACAATCGAGTCCATAACGGGGATAGGTGAAATTATCGTAGTCACCTCCCATTTTTGCAGTTCTTAGGTCGGGAGCAAAAACGAGACGGACATCATCATATTTTTTGTAACCATAGAGTGAGTGTCTTCCGCCGTTGTAGAGGGGAACCACCTGGAAATCGAGACCGGGATTATTAGATTCTGCTTCATTTACAAGTTCTTCACTTTTGGCTTTTCTTATCTCAACCTTTTCTTCATCAGTTTTTGCCGTTAGAAGGGCTTCGTTGATTTTTTCCGTAACATCTTCTATATAAATAAGTTGCTCGATAAAAAGATCGGGGATTCTTCTTTCGTTTGCTTCATCACCGGCATAAAAACCGTCTTTCAGAAAATCTTCACCATCCTTTTGTCCCTTAAAAACGATATTCCGGGCGCAATGGTGATTGGTCATTATAAGACCATCTTCAGAGATAAAAGAGGCAGTGCATCCTCCGCCAAAACGGAGAGCAGCTTTTCTTACTTTTGTGAACCATTCTTCCGATGGGTGGAAGTTATAGGTCTGTGCAAAATAATCGACAGGTGGTTTTTCAAATGTCCACATTTTACCCATGTCCCATTTTCCGGCTTTTACTGTATCGGGATTAAACCCTGCATACTGGGCATAGGCAGAAGTGGCGACAATAACAAGGAAGAAAAGCTGCTTAAACATCATAATTTGACTCCAAAAATGATTATTTCAAATAAGTAAATTTCTTTGAAGCGGTGAAACCCCCGGCGTTAAGCCTGAGGATATAGTTCCCGCTAACAAGATTTTCTGCTTCATAACGGAATGAGTGGTTACCCGTCCCGAGCAGACCAAGTTCCCGTTTATCGATCTCTCTTCCATCAATTGAGAAGATGGTAACCGAAACTTCAGAAGGAACGGGGAGATCAAAATTGAGCACTGTTGATGAATTAAACGGATTGGGGTAATTTTGTCCAAGACTAAAATTCCTGACCACTCCATTTTCGAAATTGATGACGGTACTATAATTAAATGAACCATCAAGATCGATCTGTTTTAATCTGAAGTCATATACCCCGTTTTGTGATAGGGGAATGATCACTTCATAAAATTTTGATTTAGTGGAAGTTCCGTTACCGGGAGTCTCTGAAACTTTGGTGAATTCACCACCGTTAAGGGACATTTCCACTTCAAAACCGTAATTATTGGTCTCAGTTGCTGTGCTCCAGAGGAGTTTTACTCCCCCTGAAACCGCTTCAGATGTGAAGGAAACAAGTTCAACAGGCACCCATCCAACGGGATAAATGGTAACATCAAGGGGAGTTTTAACGCCTGAAGAAACCACAACACCATTAACTGTTACGGGGTCATAGCCTGTTGCAGAGAACGAGAGGTTATAAGTCCCGGGGAAAATCATTCGGGTCCAGGAACCTGAAATGGAGTCGGAAAAAACTTCTGCATTGGTATGATCGTGTGATAAAACAGTAACTTTTACTTTCACAGGGACACCCTCGGGTGATTTTACCACTCCACCAACTCCCGAAAGGAGTTCGTTCATCAGATTTAACCAGGCAGCCCTGTTGTAGTTCCAGATGGTTGGCATGTATGATGCTGCAACAAGTTTTGTGTTTGAGAGTTCAATTGTGAGTTCTCGTCCATATTTAAAGTAGGTAAACCAATCCTGTCTGCCTCCATAAACTGAATACCAGTCCCATCCGTTTGTGATTCCGTTGTTAAATTCGGAGAGGTAACCGTTGTTATTGCAGTAGAAGTGGACAGTGTCGGCATATCTTCTTGAGATTTGCTGCCACCAGTTATCGTCGGCGTGTCTTGCAACTCTACTGTCCCAAGGATAATTTACAACTTCGGCACCACCATGGTAGTTTGCCGACATGTTAAAATAAGTGGAATTACTGAGATTCATCATGGCGATGGTTTCTGGTTGCCATGCTGATCCATCGGGATGTTGCCCCTGAACGGGATCGGGGAAGTTTCTGTTGATATCGATATTGTTGGCATTGCCTCTTCTGGCGCCGGTAACGGTAGCATTGCCGGAGCGGTAAGTGCCGTCGGGGTTTGCAGCCGGATTAATCCAAATTTCGAGTCCATTTACAAGTTTTGTTACCAATGGATCAACATTATAGTTGGCGAGAAGATGGTCGGCAAGTCGGATCATATTCACAAAAGCTGCAGTTTCGTCACCGTGCATGGATGAGGAGTGCATAAAACGGGGTTCAGGTTCGGCTACATTCACATTATCGGAGATAACCAGAAAGAGGATTTTTCTCCCCTGGGTTGTGGTTCCAGCATCTACAACCCGGCACAGATTTGGATAATCTGCCGCAAGGTCGTTTAACATCTGAACATATGTTTCGTAGCTGGGGTAAACATCCCAAAGCCCAAGTGCCCTTGGATTTCCCATCTCAACGGGAACATCCCCCGGAGGTGGCAATACTTCAACTTTGTAACCAATTTTCTGGAATTTTCTGAACTGATCTTTGTTAGCATAAGCTGTAACCATCTTGCCATCAAATTTATCGATGGAGATGATTTTGGTTATTTCCTGTAATTCCATTTTATTAAAAAGAGGGAATTGGAAATAGACTTCACCATTCGTTTTAAAGTATTGGTCATCAATACCTTGAGCGAACAACGAGACGGATAATACAAACAGTGCAAAAAATTGCTTTAGCATTAGTATCCGGCTTTATATAGATTGTATAATGTGTCAAAAAGTTCGTAACGGGGTTTACCCTCGTGGAGATCGATGATCTCGTTATACTCGTCACTGTCCATTTCAAAAGCTTCGAGGTAAGCTTCTATTTCTTCTTTTCTCACGGGTTCTTCACCCTGAAACGAGTAGTCATCTTTCACCACATAAAAACCTGCCAGGGCAAGTTCCTGAATTTTGGCAAATTGGGGATGGGTGTTCCAAAGGTCTTTATAGGGGAAAAGTTGACACCCTGCGTTCAGAAGCACATCCTGCACTTCTTCCACGGCGATATCGACGGGTCTTCTCTCTTTTTTGATTGCAAGTGCTGCAAGCGCACCAACTGCCTGACCAACCAACATTACACATGGCTGAAGGCGTGTGCAACCGTTAACAATATGTGAAACGGAGATCGATTTCTCGGCGAGAAGAAGTCCATTTACTCCCGCGGGGATAAGACAATCCATCGGTATCTGGAACGGTGCATTCTCGGGGAGGGGTTCTATCAATCGTTCCTCGGGCTCAAGGAAAAAATGACTGTGGTGATGATCGAGGAAATAGTCGCCAACAGCAATGGAATCACTCACCAAAGGGGGACGAAGAGTATATTCATCGGGTACCACATCCCACTCTCTCATATAATGGTTACCGATTCCTCTTCTGCTCTCCCTTACATAGGGCATTGGAGGGAAATGATCGGGGGTGTCATAAATGGATTCATCGATCACCCACTCGGGATGTCCAAGTTTTGTTTGAATATAGTGGACATAGTCGCGGGTTAACTCTTTTGCTTTTTCGAGATGCCATTCCCGTTTTTCAAAATCGTCGTAGAGTTCCCGGGTTGTGGGGTAATCATTTGCTCTGAAAGGCCAGTTTAAAAGATATTTATCGCCGGGAAGTGCCGCGTAGGAGATAAAACTGTCCCAGTTGTGCAGTTTATGGTTTAAATACTCTTCATTTTTTGAATTTGCGTGGACTGCCGTTGAATTTACAAATCTTTCAGGATCATAATTTTCTGAGGCAGGAACAATTTTTGTGTTTCCCGGCTCTTTTTTAAGAATTGCGCAATAAGTAAGGTCCTGAATTATTTCATCGGGATCGTGAGGAGCCGAAGGTTCACCCGATTCAAAAGTTGATTCCCTTCCAAACCTGAACGGTAACCCCGCTTTGTATAGAACATCTCCGTATTCAGTCGCTTCAACTGTGATGTCAGCATAGATAGGAACTTGAGAACTTGAGAACTTGAGAACTTGAGAATCTGAGTACTCTGATTCTTCGCTACTTCGATACTCCGCTACTCCGCTACTCTGATTCTCCGCTACTCCGCTACTCTGATTCTCAGGTACTCTAACCACTGCTCCTTTAACATGATTTGCTTCCTTAATAATGGAGACAAGTTTTGTGTTATACCAGATGGTGAGGTTTTCACCTGCGGATTCGATCAGTTCGTCGAGGGCTTTTTTACCGATGTGGGGTTCAAAACAGGTGAGGCTTATCCAGCCGGTGAAGGTTTTTTCGGGACCCCCATAATGGTCTTCAATTTTTTTGCGGAATTCACCAAATATTCCACCACCAACTGCGTGTTTGTTACCGTCGAAGGCTGTAACTCCCGCAGCCAAAAACATGCCGCCTGCCATCGAAGATTCTTCTACTATAAGGGTTTTTATCCCCATCCTTGCAGCCTGGATACCGGCACAAATTCCCGAGGCTCCGCCTCCAATAATCAACAGTTCCGTTTTCAAATCATTAACCTTCAATTTTATTGGAGTAAAGTTCCAATTCGGTGAGTTCAAAAATTATATGTCCGGCTGTGATGTGACCTTCCTGAATTCTCTGGACATTAGCGGAAGGGATTACAATGGCAACATCAACCAATGATTTTAGTTTTCCACCGGTTCCACCGAGGAAACCAACAACCTTCATCCCTTTTCTTTTAGCCATTTCAACAGCTTTGATCACATTTCCTGAATTGCCGGAGGTTGAAACTGCCATGAGGACATCCCCTTCGGCTCCAAGTCCTTCAACATTTCTTGCAAACACATTCTCAAAACCGATGTCGTTTCCTCCGGCAGTGAGGTTTGAAGTGTCGGTGGTTAATGCAATCGCCGGAATTGCGGGGCGGTTCAATTCGTGATTAAGACGGATCATAAATTCCGTTGCGAGATGTTGACAGTCGGCAGCACTTCCGCCATTTCCACAAAGCAGGAGTTTTTTTCCGTTTTTAAAGGCATCAACAAAAAGGGTGATCGAGGCAAGAATGTCGTCCCCACAAGCGTTTATCATATCGGTTTTGGTTATTGCGCTCTCTTTAAGCGATTCAACCATAAAGTCTTTTTTAAGCATGATTTCCATTATTTATTTTATTTCAATGTTTAAAGTTAATTGTTTTAAATAAGATAGCAGGCGAATAAAGAAGTGACTTTTGAACAAAAATGAAGATATTGTTGTTGTAACAATGAATTATGAATCGTGCATTTAAAACTTAATCTATGAAATAAAATGGCTCTTTTTTTTATAATCTTCTTTTTAGTCTATGGCTCTGCCAATTTTTATGTTTTCCTGAGAGGTTTTCAAGCACTTGAGGCAACTCCCCTATTTGTAAAAATCATTTATTCAACGATTTTCATTGTGGGGGCATCGGGGTATGTTCTTGCGCGGGTTCTTGATTGGGAAAACCGGATTTATGACATTCTTCACTTCTGGGGTGCACTTTGGTTTGCTATCTTGTTATATGCTTTTATGGCGGTTTTTCTGATAGATATTGTGAGATTGGTCGACAAGTTTTTCCCCTTTGTGCCATATAAAATCTTCCCAACAGTTCAATACTTTAAATTGGCGGTTTTTGGTTTGGTCTTTGTTTATCTGTTGATTGTTGTTGGTTATGGAATGTATAACGCTAACAATATTAAGATTAAAACGATGAACCTCACCCTCCCGAAAAAAGGGAGCAATTTAACCGAACTTAGCATAGCATTTTTGTCAGATACTCACTTTTCGCCTATCACAGGATATGACAAAGCTGAGCAGATACACCAGTTGCTCGATGGTATCAAACCCGACCTGATTTTGATGGGTGGGGATATAATTGATGATAAAGCTCACCATCTCATCCGACATGAAATCGACAAAAAATTAAAAGAATTAAAAGCTCCTCTTGGGGTAATTACTATTAACGGCAACCATGAATTTATAAATGGTTACGCTGAAAGTATGGATTTTATTAAAAGAACAGGGATTAAACTTCTCGCAGATGAGATGTTGGTAATCGATGACAATCTGGTAATTGTTGGAAGGGAAGACCTCTCGATTAATCGTTTTGCCAACAAACAAAGGAAAGAGCTTGCCGAGCTTATGGCTCCCGCAAATGCCTTAAATCTCCCCGTTATTATGCTCGATCATCAGCCATTTAACCTTGAACAAGCTGAACAAAACGGTGTTGATCTTCAACTTTCGGGACACACCCACAACGGGCAGTTGTTTCCGGCAAATCTTGTTGTTAAAAGGATTTACGAAATGGCTTGGGGCTACCTGAAAAAAGGCAAAACTCAATATTATGTTTCATCAGGTGCCGGAACATGGGGTCCTCCCGTTCGGCTTGGAAGTGATGCTGAAATAATGCTTTTTAAGATAAAGTTTGAGTGAAAAAGTATATAATCAATTCTATTTCAACAACATTATTTTCTGAACTGCGCGTTGATTTCCAAAAACTGCCTGAACAAAATATACACCTGAGGAGAGTCCGGTTCTCTCAATTGTGAAACGGTGTGTGGCTGCTTCTTTCATCCCATTAAAAACGGTTTGAACAAAGGCGCCGCTGATGTCAAAAAGGGATATTTGCACATTACCGGAATTGGGGAGATCGAGTGTAAAGGTTGTTTGTGGATTAAATGGATTAGGCGAAGCGTTTCCCATTCTAAAGCCAGCAGGAACCTCTTCGGTATTGTCTTCAATTCCAACCAGCGAAAGGGGTATTTTTACAGATTGAATCTGGTAGATGCCCGAACGATTATCCATCCAGAATGGATGAAGAGTATTTTCGCTGTAAACAATTGAGATGTTGTCCCCCTGATAACCCTGGCCCAAACCACCAATTGGCGTGGGTTTAAAGTTTTTATCTGAAATTTCATATTCGATCCAGGTGTTTCCATTGTCGAGGGATCTGGCAAGGAAAACACCGGCTGAATCGGCAGTAGTTGCCCTGTCATCATAAAATATTACATTAATTCCGCCATATTCATCCACTGTCATTGCCGGGAAAAATTGAATTTTGCCATTGTTTAACTGATCCTGATTAACTCTGATTCCCCCTGACCATGTGGCTCCACCATCAGTTGAACGGTTAAATATGATATCAGGGTCGGCTCCCGCAACAGATGTGTTTTTCTGAGTGGTCACTACATATAACCAGCCATTGGTTGCTCCACCCGACAAATCAATTGCCAACTGTGGATTGCTGTTAACACGGATATTCTGTTTGGTGGGCAATATTCCCTGGATTCCATTTGTTACAAAGGCGTTTTCGGTTACGGTCCATGAAGTTCCACCGTTTGTTGACTTCGCAAATCCGGTGTATTTTTCTGTAAATGGTGAAGATGAAGTAACAGCAGCCCAAACTGCGTAAACCACTCCTTGTTTATCAACCACAAGTCCACCACCATAATTTCTATCGGTGGGAGTGTTTACCTGTTGAATAGCCGACCAGTTTTGCCCCCCGTCATCTGAATATACAAATACCAATGGATAGGGTGGACTGTATCTTACCCAGGCGGCGTAAACTCTTCCATAATAAGGGCTTGTCGGTGAATTATCCGCTGCAAGCCATGCCCTTTCGAGCTCAACATTTGTAATGGCTTTTGCATTCGACCATGTTCTCCCCTGATCGGTTGACCTGTGGGAATACAGACCGTAAAGAGGAATTTTACCATTTCTTGTGAGAATAAAAGTACCGTTTTTATCGATTGTGATCCCGGGATCACCTCCATGAAAAGCGATGGATGGACCACCTGAGCAGGTATCTGTACCCCAAAACGAAGTTCCACCATTGGAAGAGACATATATTCCCTCACTCACAAAAAACTGCGGCGAAAAACTGATCGCATTTGCGGAAGCAAAAATTGAGTTTGGATCATTTGGATGCACAACGGCGACCACTTCGGTTTGAGTGACTGCGGATGGAAAAACAGGATGATTGGGCAGCCCCAATCGTGTATAATTTTGGGCAGAAGTTATCGTTACTAAACAAAACATCAGAAAAACGGGAACCCTGAACCGGGTTCCCTTTAAAAGAACAAAATATAATTCTTTGTAGTAACTTGATAACATCTATTAATCCATGTATTACAACGGTCCTGTAACAAGCGTCGTAAATGTAAAAAAAACATTCTGCATATGTGTAGTGAGATATAAACCACAGAGCACACCGAGGACACTGAGGGGAAATTACCAATCCCATCCGCGAAAATCTGTGTTAAATCCGTGGAATCCGTGTAACTATCACAAATCTTTCCATTAAAACCTGTAGCCCAAGGTTAAAGATGCAAAGGCATTTCTCGGCTCACCCAATTCGTAAAATCTTCCGGAGGTGGAGTTGATATTCAGAAATGCTGCATATCTCTTATCCAAGATATTGTTTACACCGCCCGAAAGCAAGACATTAAAATGGTTCAGTTTTAGGTCGAGCCCAACAACAGAGTTGAGAATAGTATATGATGGATTGTTTTCTGTGTTGGCATCATCAACATACATATCAGAAATATGTGACACCGAAAGTTTCAGAAAACCGGTAAGGTCTTCGGTAATATTGTTTTGATATGATCCTGAAACATAGATATTATGTTTTGGAACCGACGGAACAACCTTACCCGTAAAATCCTTCTCCTCGGTTATAAAGTTACCCGAGTTGTCCAATTTAATTACCCGAGCCGCATACGAATCGTAACTAAAGTTGCTGTAGGTATAAGCCACCTTAAGTGTAAATGCTTTTAGAATTGCAGTTTCAGCTCCCAATTCAAATCCTGTACGGTTGGTTTTGGCAGAGTTACGGTAGAATACACTTCCAAGCACTTCAAACGGCACAATCTCGTTATCGATCATGATATTAAAGAAAGTCCCCTCAAAAAAGAGGTAATTAAACAACCCGCTTGTGAAGATCAAGTTACCTTTTACACCCAGATCAAAATTTTTCGTTTTTTGAGCCTCAAGATCGGGGTTGTAGAATTTACCCTGGTTTGAGCTGGTAGGGTAGTTGTCAAGTTCGTTTCCGGCGGGGGAATCAAATCCCAAACCGTAGGAAGTGTAGATTGAGAGATACGGGGTAAATTTGTAATTCAGAGCAACTTTAGGTGTAAAAGCGGTGTAAGCTTTTCTGTCATCCTGCGAACCAAGTATCCTGTTTTTTGCTGCAAATACAACATTGTCGTATCTACCCGTAAAAAGCAGCGCAAACTTATCGGGGATAAATTCAAATCTTTCCTGAATAAAAAATCCTGCATTTTGAATTGTTTCGTCATTAAGACTAACTAATACATCACCTTTCATCCCGTTTATATTGTTGTATTCTTCGATTGGTCCTGTTTGATATAGCAGATCACCACCTACTGAAAACATATTATTGAAGCCGGCAATTTTTGTGCGGTTGGTATAACGACCCGAGGCACCCAGTCCATATCGATTAAAAATTCTGATTGTCTTTTGTGCCCGTTCAAAATATTTAAGAGTGAAATAGCCCGTTACTTCAAGCTCATGAGCCTTGTTTCCACCGGGATTTAATTCATACTTGATTCCAAACCGTCCTTTGTTTGAAAGGCGATAATAGTCGAAGTCTCTTTCGGTTTTGGCAGCTTGAAACGGATCGGCATCAAACTCAGCTTTTTTTAACGATCCGGGAAGTTTTATTACGCCCGTTGCAGAGTAGCCGATGAGCGACAATTTGGAATTATCTGTTAGTTTTGTTTCGAGAACTGTGTTTAAGATGTTCCAAAAATCTTCGGAATGGGCGCGATATCCGGCAGAGTTATGATAATTGTAGGATACCATAAATTTAGTGTCACCCTCTTTAATACCGAGTTTTAAACCGTTACGACGAAGACCAAACTCGCCAAACTCATTAAATTGTGTGATAAAAGAGGAAGGGAAATTGATTTCATTAATAAAGTTTACAACTCCACCCGGAGCATTGGTATAGAGAGAAGAGGCACTTCCCTTTACGATCTCGATTGAACCAACGGAATTAAAGTCGATCGCTTCTATTCTGGTTTGCCCGTCGGGTTCCGATTCAGGAATTCCATCAAGCAGAATACGAACTCCCCTGATGCCCGAGTTTGAGCGACTTCCAAATCCTCTTATCGAAATTCTTACATCGTGGTTTCCATAACGGGATTGCATAAAAAGCCCCGGAACACCGGAGAGAATATCATTAATCGCAGTTTTTTTGTCAAATTTGTATGAGCTGTTGTCAATTCTGAAAACAGGGTATGGGATA
The DNA here is from genome assembly GCA_964531325.1 of uncultured Ignavibacteriaceae bacterium. GTDB lineage: Bacteria > Bacteroidota > Ignavibacteria > Ignavibacteriales > Ignavibacteriaceae > UTCHB3. The sequence goes on from CAZHCW010000008.1 coordinate 37,024, forward strand.
TCAATAATTTTTTCTCCCACTCTTGTGGCTGTGATTACCACATCATCAAGCTGATACTTGATGGTATCTTTTTCATCGGGTAGGTAGTTGTCTTTAACTTGTGCCGATACCTGACAAAAAGTAAGGATTAAACTGAAAAAAAAGAAGGCTTTTTTCATTTTATTTTACTTTCATAAAATTAAATTTTGATTTTATGAAATTACAAAAATATTTTGAGACAGTCCTTAAAACAGCGGCGAAAAGGGGGAATAAGCAACACAGAGGTATCACTATTTTGTATCATCTCAGGTGTAAATAAGTCTGTTTAATTATCTTTCAATCATTTTTCCTATATTTAGATAAGCATGAATTAAATTTCCCAAAAGAGAATGAAAAAACGCCTTCCATCAAAAACATCAAACTTCGCTACTCTGATAGATGAAAATTCTTTCTATGTTGACAAAACCGTCTTCATTAAAAAATTGGAATCGATAAGTGATCGTTACCTGTTTTTTCTCCGTCCTCGCCGATTTGGGAAATCTTTGCTTCTCTCGATGCTTGGTCATTATTATGGGATACAACATGCTGAAAGATTTGATGACCTGTTCGGCGGGTATTTTATTGGAGCACCAAACAATCAAACACCCCTTCGAAACAGCTACCACATTCTAAATTTTAACTTTAGCGGGATAAAGACTGACAAGGTTGATGAAGTTTTTTTACACTTTACGAATGAGATTAGTGGAGCTGTAAAACTTTTTATCACAAAATACAACCTGTTTACAGAGGTCGAGACTGCCGACATCTTCTCCCACAACGATGCCAACTCAATCTTGAGAAGTTTGTTTTTTAAACTTCAGGGTCTGCAACCCGGGATTAAAGTATATCTTTTTATAGATGAATATGATCATTTCACAAATGAGCTGCTTGCATTTAACAGAGAACATTTTAGCGAAATAGTGTCTCAGAATGGCTGGATGCGTAAGTTTTTTGAAGTTATTAAACAATTTATGGGCGAAGGAGTAATTGACCGTTTTTTTGCTACAGGTGTTACTCCCGTTACTCTCGATAGTATGACCAGCGGATTTAATGTCTCAAAAAACTTAACTCTTGATGCCAGATTTCACAATATGGCAGGATTTACAGAGACTGAAGTTCAAAATCTGATAACCGCAACGGGTGGCGAAACGGTTCTCCTGGAGATTGAAAACCTGGTGAATGATATTCGTGAGTGGTATAATGGCAGTAAATTCTCGGTTGAGACTGTTCAGAAATTGTATAACCCTCAAATACTCATTAACTTCCTCGATTACTTTTATGCTTTTGGTAAATATCCCGCCGAAATGTACGATCCATCTGTCGCCTCTGACTATCTAAAAATTAAAAATCAGTTAAGTATCCTGAAACCTAAAGAAGCGAATGAAGTTATTTCAGAGATAATTGAAAATGAAAAGATTACCGACAGGATTACTCTCCAATATAATCTTGAAAACAAATTCTCGAGAACTGATCTTATTTCTCTACTTTTTTATAATGGACTTCTAACCATTAATGGTGCGGAGGGAAGCATTATGGAATATGTAATTCCAAATTATGTTGTGAAAACGATATTTGAAAAACTTTCGCGGCTTTAAATAAAGCAGTTTTGATTTTCTCCCCGGAATTAATCTGATCATAGGTATAAGGGGTCAAAGAAATATTAAGGACCCAATTGTTGATTGAACAGTTTTATATCTGTTGCTATACCGGACTGAGATTATCCGAGAAGAATAATCATATTGAACATTTGATTCCTCAGAAAGATAGCAGAGATCGAGGCAAGCCAGAGGAAACTGTTGATTACAAAAATATGGTCGTTTGCGATAACAGGTACCCCCCCATCATTTAGTCATTACAAATTTTCCCGTTAAACGACTGAGATTCCCATCCACCGAAACATTTTCGATCGTATAGAAATAGATTCCGGAAGCTTTGCCCGACATATTCAGGTGGATTTCATGGGTGCCTCGTTCTGTGATACCGGGTATCAAGGTCGTTATAAGCTCCCCGCAGGAATCATAAACTTTTAGTGAAACAGTACCCGAAACAGGCATGTTATATCGTATAACGGTCTCAGGATTAAATGGATTTGGGTAATTCCCAAACAATTCAAATGAAAGGGTGTTCAACTCAACTTCAACAGGTTTTGAGTAGTGGTTTGTACCATCAAAATCGATCTGATTCAATCGATATTGAACGGGACCTGATAAATTTAACGGTGAATTGTCGGTGAATTGGTAAGTTTTTGTTGAGGTCGTGGTACCTGATCCAACAACTGAACCAATCTCTTTCCATGTTTCACCTGTGAGTGGTCGCCTTTCAACCCGGAACTCCTTACTATTGGTCTCTGATGAAGTTGACCAGTTAAGCAAAACGACACGACCGGCAACCTCAGCAGAAAATGAAATCAGTTCTACAGGTACCGGTTCTAATTGATTAAGAAATACAACTATCGGGGTTCGGGCTGTGCCAACTGCGAGATCCAGCATACCATTTCCGTCAACATCGCCATAGGTGATTGAATTCAGTGATGAAGCACCGATATAAGTCCATGTTGGTGTTGTCGGAAGGCTTCCGCCATTATTGATAAACAATTCCACTCTTGGCGGACTGAAACTAACCGTCGATAAGTCGGGGTAGCCGTCATTGTTTACATCGTTAAATATCAGTTCCTGAACACCGGGTGTAGGGGTGTGGGTTGAGGTCCAGATTGGTGAAGTGCCGAGTGTACCGGCGGTGTTTTTGTATAAAACATCCGGATTACCATTTCCACCAATTGCAAAGTCCATATAACCATCAAGATCATAGTCTGCCCATGCACAACCTTTTTGTGAGATTGTGTTTCCAACATTCCAGAATGGATTTCCTGAAATTCCTCCTTCAAAATTTAGATAAACCCCCGAAGCAAAGTTCACCCACTTGGCTGCTCCCACATCTCCCTTTTTAATATAAGAATAATCCACAATCACAGATGCCCCCTGTGGAAGTATTCCACCAATGGAAACAAAAGCTCCAACTGGATCGGAACAATAATTTAGAACCGGAACCCCGCCAACAGTAACTGAATGAATTTTATATGTTGGAGTTTTTGAGAGGTGAAAAGCACCCTTCCCCGATTCCGAAATAGTAAAAGTTTCCTGAACCCGAGTAAGGTCGCTGTTGTCCAAATCGGTAAAAGCTACCGAATTTGTGATCATCATGTCACTTGAAGTGTAAGTAGGGGTGGAAGTGAAACCGGTTCCCTGGTTTACATAGTAAAATATTGGTTTATATGGATCGGAAGTGTTCCCTTGATTCCCCACTGCAAGATCAAGCAACCCATCACCATTGATGTCGTTGAAAGCCGTGCCCACCGTCCATGCCTGCCCGATGAAGGTGAAAGAAGGAGAAGTAGGAACGCCGGTGCCGGTATTTAGATAAATTGTTGAAGGGGCATACCCCCCATCGCCATTCCCTGAAAAGAGGTCGGGTTTACCGTCATTGTTGATATCGGCCCATTTAATGTCGGTGGTAGAGCGGGAATCATCTGAGAACCATGCCGGGTTCACCGTTAAAACTCCGTTGTCGTTTCTGAAGATCATGTTATTATATTCGGGGATTGGAGGGAAAGATTGACTGAAGTAACACCCCGCTGCAAGATCAAGATCGCCATCCATGTCATAGTCACCAAAAGCAAGTCCACCAATCTGTCGTTCAAGTCCCGCCGTCCAATCTGGTGTTGTTCCGAAGGGAGCGGTGGTGGTTGTGATTACAAAAGGCTTAAATTCACTATCTAATCGGGAAACCATACTTTTCCCATCGGGGCTGATATCAGTGTATTTTACCTGTTCTTGAGCGATGAGAAAAAAACAGGAGACAGTTACAAAAAACAGTAATCTTGATAACATTTTTTACTCCAAAAAGTTTAGACGCTGATGTTATAAAATACATAAAGTTGGGGAATAAATTATCGGGTTGGGGAGTTAAACCACAGAGCACACAGAGGACACAGAGGGGAAATTAAAAGTATGTGAGTGAAAATTCGATTTCGATTTCATTTTACATGGATACAAAAAATTCAAATTGAAAATTATGATTTACAAATTAATCCCCAACTGAACATTAAGGAGGAAACGCCATCTTTTTTGGATCGGAAAAAATGGGGTCACTTCCAATCCTGCACTTATACTTTTCATGAAGTCGATTCCAAGAGATTCAGTCATTTCTGCGAGGTTAAGGAAGAGGGAAAGAGCAAAACCTCCCCGACCGATATCCACATCCAAAGGTGAGTTTACGCCAAATGTACCTATTCCCAAATTTAAAGGGAATCTTTTCCCGGTTTTTTGACTTACAAGATAAAAACGGATCATTGCACTTGTATTCCCGTACTCTAAAGGGTCATCCGCTTGAGTGTCGTAGAGAACTTTTGGTATTCCCAGTGCAAATCCAACCTCTATTGAGGGACCACGCACGTGAAAAAACCTGGTATAAACATTAAAGCGGTCGTAACCGCCAATTTTTATGGAATAATCAGGCTCAATGGTTACTCTAACAACAGACCAGTCAGGAAGTGAATCGATATTCAAATGAACTTCTTCAAACTCATCGGGGTTGATGGCAGCATACTCGCCGTAAGCATTCCGGTATTGTCTTAACATCGCCAAATCACGGTTGGGATCTTCGTCATTTCTGAATGTAAGAACTCTTCTTTCGATGGTATTCTGCGCTGTTCCATCTCTTAGTGTAACTGTTGTTCTTATGGTAATAAACTGGGGACCCACTCCATGTGGGATACTGTCTCTATTAAAAACGACTTTAAGGTCTCTAATCTGATCTCTTCGAAGGGTAACGGCAGAGCCGATATCCTTCCCGCCGTCATCGGGACTTATACTGACAAATCGTTCAAGTTTTTCGATTTTATGATGTTCTTCCACATTCAGGATACAATCACTTTCGAAATAGAACATTCTGCCCTGGTTGTCCCTCGCTCTTAATCGGATTCTGTAGGGTCCCGGTCTGGATAACATGGGGATTATTGCAATAAACGAAGTATCACTCAACGCAATGATTGAAATCCCGTCCATTACGATCACCGGCACAACTTCCATAAGTGGCGCTTTTAATTTACCTCTAAGCAAAATTTTAACGGTCTCACCCGGGTAGTAAACAGGTTTATCAACCGTTAATATTACAATTTCATCTTCATAATAGGATCTTATAAGGGTAGGATATTCCTGCTGTGCAAAAACTGTAATTGTAAACAGAAACCAGAGGGAGATTATCAGCCGGGGGAGTGAATTGATTCCATTGGCAATTGGTTTAAAAACATATCGCATAATTGGTTGACCTGATTTTCAACTGAGTTTCAACGCTGGTCATGAGGAGTTGCTTTCTTGCGAGGTCGCTTAAATATTTCAACCGGGATTCTGAACTCTTTGGTATCCTCTGATCCCAGCAGGATTGCAATCCACCTTGTTTTTTCACTGCTTTCAAAAGCAAACTTCATGGTTATAGTAAGAGGGATGCAAAGTATAGCTCCGGCTAAACCGAGTAAACTGCCCCAAAAAATCAACGATAAAAAAACCACAAGGGTGGAAAGATTTAAATTTTTGCCCATCAGCCGGGGTTCGATCATATTACCAATGATAAACCCGATTACGATATTACCGAGGATAACAAGCGTGGCAGCCCACGGTCCAAGTTGAATAAGTGCGAGAAGAGCAGCCGGAATCGCAGATAAAAAGGCTCCAACATTTGGAATATAATGTAAAAGGAAAGCCAAAAAGCCCCATAACACAGGAAATTGCACATCCAGAATGTACATCCACACACCAACCAGAATACCTGCGGCAAGATTGATCATGGTTTTTAACACCATAAATCGTTTCATGTCAACAACAAACTTTGTAAACTGGGGGAATGCCTGTTTAGGATCACCAAGTATTGCCCGGAGTTTAATTGGGAAACTTGAAACTTCAAGAAGGATAAATGTTACGGTAAGCAAGATTAAGATGAGATCGGATAATACTGTGCTCATGCCGGTTAAAAGATCAGCGGTAAGCCCCATTATCTTGTCAGGATTAAAATAGTCCATGACATATCCATCCTCAACAATAATTCCCTTGGTTGCCAGATATTTGGTCATATCAACAAGTCTGTTTCCAAGATCTTTTTGAAGTTGAGGCAATTCTGTCACAAATCCATTTATTGAGGTCCCGATTTGAGCGGTTATCAACAAAATAACAACGACCATTGCAGATACAACGATTAATACCGCGAGGAGTGAGGGTACTTTCTTCTCTTTTAACCATAATAAAGGAGGTGCTCCCAATAGTGCAATAAAAATTGAGATAAGAAAGAGCACCACCACCGACTGTGCAAGGCTGAGCCCGACTATTATAATTACGAGCGAAGCTGCAACCACCAGAAACCTGGTTGGTCCTATTTTGGAGCTGTCATTACCCGGGTCCATATTTAGATCTGTCAGCCGAGTCTACGCCCCGTGATAACTCTTACGAGGAACATAACTATTGCTATTACAAGCAGAATATGAATAAAGCCACCCATTGTGTATGAGGTGACAAAACCGAGTAACCATAAAACGATTAGCAAAACTGCTATTGTGTAAAACATGTTGTACTCTCTTTTAAATAAGATTTTGATAAAATTCTTCGATACAAATTGGGATTAAAACCGGTCGGAAACAATAAATCAGAAGGATGAAAAAGGGATTACATCTTATGGATTAAGGGTTAGTTATATAAAATTAACCAGTGTAACAAGTGCAACCACCCCTGTGAGTATGATTAAAAGTCCGGCTATTCTGTTTACCCATTTAAGACCTGTCATGTCAAACTTTTTTCTGAACAGGGTAACACCCATGGTAAGAACCACGAACCACAAAGCAGAACCCACAAGTACACCTGCAACAAGAGTAGTAGCTGAAAGCAGACTCATACCATCCCCAAATCCAAAAGCAGCAAAAACTGCGAGGAATGAAAATATAGTAAGCGGATTGGTGAGAGTTAAAAAGACTGTGTAAATAAACGACCCTGCGAGGCTGTCTTTGTCAGCGGGAATTGACGGGTCTTTTGGCAGAGTAAGGTAAGTCTTTATGCCAATGTAGAGAAGGATTGATCCACCAATAAGTTGTATCCAAAACTGTTGTTCCAGGATGAGATCCGAGATCATTGTAAGTCCAAAAGCTGCTATGCAAGCGTATAACATATCTGCGGTAGCTGCTCCAAGTCCAATAACAAAGCCATGCATCTTCCCCTCAGTCAGGGTCTTACGAACACAAATTATTCCGATTGGGCCAATTGGCAGAGCCATCGCAAAACCAATAATAAGTCCTTTTAAGAACAGGGTTATTTCAGCTATCATTTCTTTATTCAACCAAAAATTTTTGTATGGAACACTTAATACGACAGAAGCGGCAGGAGTCCTGCCGCTTCTGAAAACAATCAACAACAACTATAAGAAAGACTTTTAGTTTTTAGAAAGTAATTTTACTTCCACTCTTCTGTTCATTGCTCTGCCTTCAACAGTATCGTTTGAAGCGATTGGACTGTCTTTGCCATAACCAACTATTTTCAGACCTGAAGCGTTTACACCTTTGTTTACAAGATAAGTAACAACTGATTGTGCTCTTTGTCTTGAAAGTTCTTTGTTAAAGCTTGCTGATCCGATGCCATCTGTATGTCCGGCAACTTCCCATTTGTAGTTAGGGTTTGCTATCATTGTAGTGGCAAGTGCGTTAAGGTCTGAATAAGCTGATGGTAAAAGATTTGCTTTGCCAAATTCGAAATTTGCATCTCCACTTAACACAACAGTTTTTACTTCCTGCTCAATTACAATTACTTCAACTTCTTTTTCAATAGGGCAACCTGCTGCATCAACTTCAACTTTAGCCGGAGTATTCGGGCATTTGTCGAGGTAATCAGCTACGCCGTCACCATCGGAATCCATCGGACATCCGTTAGCATCAACTTTTGCACCTTTAGGGGTACTTGTACATTTGTCAAGATAATCGGGAACTCCGTCGCCATCAGTATCAAGCGGGCAACCGTTAGCGTCAACTTTTGCTGCACTTGGTGTGTTTTGACATTTGTCAAGATAATCGGGAACAAGATCACCATCGGAATCGAGCGGGCAACCGTTTTTGTCAACTTTTGCTTCTTTTGGTGTGTTTGCACATTTGTCGAGATAATCGGGAACGCCATCTTTATCTGCATCCAACGGGCATCCAAATTCGTCAACTTTTACACCGGCCTGGGTACCGGGGCAAGCATCGTCAGCATTGGAAACGCCATCGCCATCAGTATCAGTCTCTCTTCCAAAATAGTATGAAAGACCTGCATTGGCTGTAATAAAGAGATCATTTCCTGATCCACCATTTATATCATCCATCCAATCTGCTGTTCCGATAACAATTCCGCCCATAAGGTTAAAGCTTATGGCTTTTGAGACGAAGATTTTTACACCAGCATCACCGTTATAAGCGAGCATCGATTTTGTATATTTTCCTGCAACCCCATTTGGTAATACCACTGAATTAATATCCTGTGGTGAAAACCATACATTTGAAGCACCAACACTCACCCATGGATAAACCGCATCACCAATAGACAGGGTGTAAATTAAACCACCTCCAAGAATATCAAAATCAGTGGAGAATTCATTTGTAAGATTGCCGGAGCTACTGGGAGCGTCTTTACCGGTTATTTTACCTTTTTGACCAAAAACTCTTACACCAAGATTCCCTTGCCCTGTTGAAGGGAAGTAATACTCGAATGAAAGCTTTCCGTCGTAATTCATTGTATTGGTTTTGTAATCTGTAAGGCCCAGTGTAACGCCACCTTCAACGGTGATGCCAAAAATACCGGACATTGCGTTGTTGTTTGTCGGCTGCACTTTGTTCTGCGCCGTGGCTAATTGGGATAAAAGGATTACCATCATCCCAAAAAAAGTAAATAGTTTCATTTAAAACTCCAAGTTTGATAAAAAAAATTGGTCTTCTTCCTAATTAAAGAAGAACCTTGCGCCAATACCCGCATCGATACCAAATCCGGTACTCGGGGTAATTTGAAATACGGGTACTACTTCTACAAAGACATCAATAGGTGTATTCGCAGGTAACCACGCGATGCCGAGTACACCTCTGACACCAACAGAACCATCATAACCGCCGCCGCTGTTGTATCTGCCGCCGATTCCATAATATAGAGGGAACCTTTGTGTTGAGCTGATTGCGGTGAATGAATGCCATAAATAATCCATATGGAAATGGAGTCTGCCTTTGCCATCATATATGTAGTCGTTTTTAGAGATTCGATCACCACCGACCGAAAATCCAAGACCAAAATCGAAAGCGTTGGTTTTGGAAGTCCACAATTTTGCACTTAACCCGGTAGGCTCTCCGAGTATAAACCCGAGACCAAACCCGTGATCCTGTGCTGAGGCAGGCCTGGCAAGCAGAACAAACAGCCCCAATGCCAATACAGCAAGTAATTTATTTTTCATGTTACAACTCCTTTTAGATAATTGTTTACATTCATGTTGATAAAAATTCAGTAAATAAAATTCCCCTTATACTATCCAATTTAGCCCTTGAAATCGGGGGATACAATCGCACAAAGGATTGAAAACCGGATTAGTCCATTTATACAAAAAGTATTACTTAATCGGCGATCCCGTCTCTGTTGTTATCCTTAAATGCTTTCTTAAATGAATCTTTAATGTTGTTATCAATATCATTAAAATTATCAGCAATATTTGGATTCAGAACAATATCACCCTTAAAGAACCAACTGTTAACATCTACTGAGAGAGTTACATTGGATCTGAAATCCACTGAAAGGTCAACGAGTTTTTTGAAATCGACTTCCTGATGCGCAGATTTGGTTGATTTATAAATGAAAGCTACACCGTTGTATCTTCCCTTTACAACTACTGAATATCTTAAAGTCTGTGCATAACCTTCGAGGAATTCAGGATCGGGGGGCACTTCACCGTCTTCAAGTTTATGTATTCTGAATTTGATTTTGGAATAGTTTCCTGCCGGAATGATCCCAGCAGCAAATTCTGTGGGTGTTCCGTCAAGATTCAGTTTGATAACCATTGGACCAACTTTGATATTTGCAGAGTCACTTACGCTCTTCGAGAATTTGATGTCTCTTAATAATATCTTAACTGTATCCAGTATGATAACATCCACTGCGTTTTTGTTTAGCCCTTTGTCGGCTGCCATTGAAACCGATATATTTTCACCCGGAACCACTCCGGTTGAGCTGTCTTTACATCCGGCAAACAGACCAACAGCTATAAAAAACAGGATGAATAATCTAATGCGCGTTGAAACCATCTTGGCTTCCTTCCTAAATGTTCTACCTTTTTTCAGGTAAATTGTTTTCTTCAAAATAGAGCCCCTGCAATTTTAAGTTGCAGGGACGATCAAAAAATAATTACGAAGGGTAATTATTTGTAAATTCTGAAGACGATTCTTCTATTGAGTGCTCTGCCTTCGTCGGTTGTATTATCTGCAATGGGATTTCCCTTACCGAAACCAACAACGCTAAGCCTGTTAGCGGCAATACCTTTAAGAATGAGGTATTCTCTAACTGTTTCAGCTCTTCTGACAGAAAGCTCCTGGTTGTATTCATCAGTTCCTGTATAATCGGTATAACCTTGAATTTCAACTTTTACATCAGGTCTGCTGTTTAAGAGTTTTACTCCTCTATCAAGAACCGGGTATGATTCTGCAAGAAGGTCTGATTTATCAAATGCAAAATTGACTCCGACGAGAACAAGTTTATCTTCTGCTGCTGTGATGATATATTTGTCGATATAAACTTCTTTAACTACTTCTTTTACAATTTCAACAGGTATATGTTTTTTGATCATGTCCTCAATTTTATTGTAATCGACCGGTTCACTACTTAAACCCTCACATGGATTGCATTCTTCACATTGTTCTGAAGGCTCACCTTTAGTGAATAAGTAGTTGAATCCGAGGCTTAATGCCATGTATGAATCATGTCCGTTAATCTCGATTGGTACAATTGTTCCTTCAAGTTCTGAATTGTTGGTTACATGATAACCGAACTCTGCTACTACTGCCCAGTTTGGACTGAACTTAAATTCGGCTCCAAGACCAACATTCAACTGTGATCCAAATTTGTTATCATCGGGGTAAGCTGTTTGCGGGTTGCTTGTGCTTTTATAGTTTCCGCCCACTCCTGCAAAGAGGTATGGTGAAACGGGGGCACAAGGCACTACAAAGAATACAAGGTCAAGATCAGCGGTGATGAGGTCGGTAGTCGATTTTACTTTTGTACCTACTGCATCTGCCCACTCACCATTCAAATTTGCATAACCACCCTTTAATCTTAAACCAACATGCTCTGAGAAGTTTCTTTGCAATGAAAGATAAGCTCCCCAGTTGGTGTTAAGGGTTGTTATGTTTGCCGAATACAATCTGGGGTAGGTTAAACCAAAACCCAGGGCCCAACTGTTTACGGCTGTCTGTGCTTGTGAAACACCCATGCCAAAGATCAGCAAAAGTGTTAGCGTTTTTAGTAAATTTTTCATTTTATGTTACTTTCTGTTTTATTTCAATTACTATTCTGATACAACACATCTTAATTTAATCCTTCCATTCTCAAATCAATTTCCATTTTCAGGGGTTTGAAAATAACGGGCGGGGAGTTAAAAAGCTCCCCACCCGAATTAAATTATCTTCTCCTCATTATCAATGGAGGTCTTACAATTATATTCTGATCGAGTGAAACCTGTCCTGCTGCTGCACCCTGAATGAGGGCTCTTCCATCAAGTCTCGCACCGGTAAGGAGTGAGATTGATGTGCTTGCAATTAAGGTTCCAAACATATGCGAATTGGTTCCAAGCGTTATTGCTGATCCGGCAGACCAGAAAATGTTTTTTGCTTGAGCTCCACCCGCCAGGATCACCTGACTTGTAGGACCTGTAGTAATCGAAGTGGCACTACGAATAATGAAGACTGCGTTAACATCTCCACCTGCGTCAAGTGTTACACTTCCACCGGGGGAAATCTCGATCGACGAACCTGACTGATAAAGTCCCGGAACAAGTGTCAAACCATTGATATTTCCAGAGAGTGGAATTGGTGTTCCACGAACTGCTGAAACTGCATCCAAATAAGCCGCTTCTGCATCCATTTTTGCTTGAGTAAGCATTACAGGAACCGGTACAGGATCATCAGCTGCATAGATTATTCCGATTACTTCGGGATTTGTTAATCCTGTTATCGCTGATCTTGTTCCCGGGCTGATGCCTACATCTCCGGTAATTGAAGAGGTTGGGATGTTGGTTATAGCAGAATTAGAGAGTATGGCAAACCTTGCGGCAGATCCGAGATTAACAGGGAGCTGTCCACCGGGGACTACACTCGCCGCAGTCGTGAATTTCCATATATAGTTGGCTGCCATCGGAACTCCGGAGATATCCTTGGCACCTGTATTAATGGTTGCTGTGTATTCGGTATTAGGAAGCAGGTTTGAGGAAGGTGAGTATGTTGCCATAACACCTGAATAACTAACCGTACCAGCCACAAATGAAGCCCCTTGCTTCAAGGTAAATGTTGCAGTGGTAATTGTAGCAGGGTCCATAACCCTGTTGAATGTAGCCGTAACCTTTTTATTCAAAGGTACATTTGTTGCAAGATTGGCTGGATCAGTGGTAATTACTTGAGGAGGCGTAACTGCTGCTCCGGAAGTAAATGTCCATACATAATCGGTTACAAGAGCGTTTCCTGTAAGGTCTTTTGCACCTGTTGTTATCGTTGCAGTGTACAATGTACCCGGCGAAAGATTGGCAGCGGGAGTAAAGGTGGCAACCACGCCACTATAGGAGACTAACCCGGATATAGTAAGGAGACCAGCCTTAACAATAAAGGTTGCCGTACTAATCGTGGTAGGATCCATCGATTTGCTAAATGTGGCAGTGATCTTTTTATTCAAAGGAACATTGGTTGCCAGATTAAGAGGATCGGTGGCAACGACCGTAGGTGGTGTTATAACAACAAGTGCACCCGTGGTGAATGTCCATACATAGTCTGTAACCAGAGAGTTTCCTGTAAGGTCTTTTGCGCCGGTTGTGATAGTAGCCGTATAAACAGTACTTGCCGAAAGATTGGCTGCTGGGGTAAAGGTTGCAGTTAAGCCACTATAGGATACAAATCCCGAGATAGTGGTTAAGCCGGCCTTAACAATAAAGGTTGCAGTGCTTATAGTGACAGGATCCATCGTTTTGCTGAAAGAAGCTGAAATCTTTTGGTTAACCGGCACTCCGGTAGCAAGATTTTGTGGTACTGTAGAAACAACTACAGGAGGAGTAACTATCGGTCCTGCACCTGTGGTAAAGCTCCAGACATAATCGTTCACAAGCGCATTACCGGTAAGGTCTTTAGCACCTTTGGTGATGGTTGCCGTGTAAACAGTACTTGGCAGAAGAACGGTGGAAGGTGAGAAGGTGGCGGTGGTTCCTGTGTAGGAGACAAAACCATCAACGACTACCGTACCGTGTTTCAATGTAAATGTTGCGGTGGTTAAAGTTGAAGCATCCATTACCTTACTAAAAGTAGCGGCGATTTTCTGATTCGATGGAACACCGGTTTCATTGTTCACCGGGTCTGTTGATATTACTGTTGGTGGAGTTATAACCGCACCTGTTCCGGTTGTGAAGGTCCAGGTATAGGCGGTTACAAGAGCATTTCCTGTAAGATCTTTTGCACCCGTTGTGATGGTAGCTGTATAGACAGTGTTCGCCGCAAGGTTACTTGCAGGTGCAAAGGTGGCTGTCATCCCAAAATAGGATACAAAACCTGAAACAGAAGTAGTTCCCTGGCGCAATGTAAATGTAGCTCCCGTAATTGTGGTAGCATCCATTGTCTTGCTAAAAGTAGCTGCAACTTTTTGGTTAAGAGCTACTCCTGTTGCGAGGTTAGCGGGCACTGTTGAAGTGACAGTTGGAGGAGTGACAACCGGAGCTGCACCCGTTGTAAATCTCCACACATAGTTGGTTACAAGTGAATTACCTGTAAGATCTTTTGCACCTGTTGTGATAGTGGCGGTGTAGGTTGTTCCGGTAACCAGATTGGCAAAAGGAACAAATGTTGCCGTCATCCCGACATAACTTACAGTTCCGGCAACAAATGATGTTCCCTCAGAAAGGGTAAAAGTTGCGGTTGTAAGGGTTGCGGGGTCCATCGCTTTGCTGAAGGTGGCGGCGATCTTTGTGTTTAATGCTACATTGGTTGCATTATTCATCGGATCGGTTGAAGTAACAGTTGGTGGTACAATAACTACCGCCAAACCTGTGGTGAAGCTCCAAACATAATCGTTTACCAATGCATTACCTGAAAGATCTTTCGCTCCCGTGGTAATTGTTGCTGTGTAAGTTGTATTAGGCAGAAGATTTGTTGCCGGTCCAAATGTAGCGGTTGTTCCATAATAAGAAACAAATCCGGAAACAGCGGCTGAACCATGTTTCAGCGTGAATGTTGCACCGGTGATGGTGGAAGCATCCATTGTTTTGCTGAAGGTGGCAATTACTTTCTGATTAAGGGGCACACCGGTTTGTGCATTAAACGGGTCTGTTGCGCTCACTACAGGCGGTGTAACAATTACTCCGGCTCCTGTTGTGAAACTCCAGACATAGTTTTGCTCGAGTGCATTACCCGTTAAATCCTTGGCACCTGTTGTAATCGTTGCGGTGTAAACTTTGTTTGGCAACAGATTAAGTGTTGGTGAATAAACGGCTGTTCTGCCCACATAGGTTACGGTTCCGGCAATAAAGTCAGAGCCCTGGCTTAATGTAAATGTGGCAGTTGTAATTGTTGAAGCATCCATTGTTTTGCTGAAAGTAGCAGCAATTTTCTGGTTGAAAGCAACTCCTGTTTCGCCATTTTGAGGATCAGTAAAAGTGACGGCAGGCGGGGTTATAACGGCTGCAACACCGGTGGTGAATACCCAGACATAATTTTCGACGAGAGTGTTACCCGTAAGGTCTTTTGCTCCGGTGGTAATTGTAGCTGTATATGTGGTATTCGCTTGAAGATTGCTCGTTGGAATGTAAGTGGCGGTTAAACCGACATAACTTACAGTACCGGAGACAAAATTGGTTCCTTGCATCAAAGTAAATGTTGCTGTGGTAATCGTACCGGCATCCATCGGTTTGCTGAAAGTAGCCGCAACTTTTTGATTCAACGGCACACCCGTCTCAGAATTTGCAGGGTCTGTAAATGTAACAATTGGTGGCGTCACGGTTGCTGTTGCTCCCGTTGTGAAACTCCATACATAATTGTTTTGAATCGCTACACTCTTTTTGTTTTTAGCACCGGTTGTAATGGTGGCGATGTAAGTAGTGTAGGGCATAAGGTTTTTCGAAGGCGTAAATGTTGCCGTCGTACCTGTGTAGGTAACTGTTCCTGATGTAAACGAATTACCTTCCATCAGAGTGAACGATGCAGTTGTAATCGAAAGTGAATCCATCTCTTCACTAAAAATTGCAACTACTTTTTGATTCAACGCCACTCCCGTGTCAGCATTTGCCGGAACGGTTGAGCTTACGCTCGGAATGGTGTAAAGAGGTGGATTCACAATCCCGACTCTTTCGTCGCAGCCTGCTATTATAACCAGCACTGCGAGTGGGAAAAACCACTTCTTTAAAAAAATGTTTAATAGGTTCATTATGTTAACTCCTTGTTAATTTTTTGATCTGTGCAAAGTTATACATAATAAAAACGAGGTAAAATCGCATAAAAGGATGAAAATTGGACTACATCAAGTGGGGGACTACAGGGTGAGTTTTCGGGATTAGAAGGGTTGGAAACTATTACAAAACAGTCTGTTACCGGATGATTTCTCGCAGGTTTAAGGGATTATAAGGATTAGAACCCCCAGAGCAACCAACTGCTTTGTGCTTTTTCCAATAACATTTTTAAGTTAAATGTTCCATCTTTTAAGTTCACCATAACAGAATCGATATTTTTACCCAGGTTCCTGTTTACATTCAGAGACAATTCCTTCAGGCCAACTGAGCCATCTTTAAGATTGGTCATTACTGAATCCAGGTTCTGGGCGAGTGAAGGGTCCATCAGCAGTCTTCCAACACTTCCGTTTCCATCTTTTACATTTTTAACTATTGTCATTAAATCGGCAGTCATGTTCTCTGTATTGTTTAGAGTTGACTTAATCAGAGTATTGAAACCTGATGAGCCGGATTTCAGCAATGCAATTGCCGAGTCAAAATTTTGAGACAAATCATCATCCATCAATAATCTTCCAACAATTCCTTTTCCGTCCTTTATATATGTTGTAATTTTGGCGAGATCCGCTGTGATCTCGGATGTATTATCAATTGTCCCTTTCAACGAGGCGAAGATTTCATCAAGGTTTATCGGAGGAGCTGTATGAATCTGATCTCTGTCTTCAATCGTTACAGCTTTACCTTTACCCGGCGAAATAAAAAGTATTTTGTTCCCCATTAATCCTTCTGTACCGATATTGGCAACAGCATTTTTGTTGATGAACTTGCGAACACTCTCGTCAATTATCATTTCAACCTGTACCGATGTATCGGTTATAATTGAGATACTTTGCACCACACCAACATTGATCCCTGCGAAGCGTACATTTCCACCAACCTGTAGCCCGCCAACATCTTTAAAAACACCTGAGATGTTAAAAGTGCTGCGGAACAATTGTTGTTTTTCACCAATAAAATAGATCGCCAGTATAAATACCACGATTCCGATGGTGATAAAGATACCCAGTCTGACTTTGTTTTTTGAATCATTTTTCATTTTATAATCTCACTTTAATCCATTGGTCAATATTCAAAGAATGACCGGACCCATTTATCTGTTGAATTTTGCATCTCTTCAAACGAACCTTCCGCATAACAAACACCCTCTTTCAGTACGATTACTCTGTTACCGGTAAGTTTTGCACACTCAATATCATGTGTAATGATAATTGAAGTGGTGTCATAACTCTTCTGCACCTGTAATATAAGTTCGCTTATCTCCCGTGATGTAATGGGGTCGAGCCCCGTTGTTGGTTCATCATAGAGCATAATTTCAGGTTTTAGAATCAGGGTTCTTGCAAGCCCAAGCCTTTTACGCATCCCCCCCGAAAGTTCGGAGGTCATCTGGTTTATCGCTTCGGAAAGACCCACATTTTCAAGAGCTTCTTTAACGCGGAGGTCTATCTCCTCGTTTACAATTTTTACTTTTTGCCGTCTTAAAGGAAATTCAAGATTTTCCCTCACGCTCATCGAGTCGTATAGCGCACCGCTCTGGAAGAGGAATCCTATTTTTTTTCTGATTTCAGACAGTTCGTTTCTCTTTAAATTCGAAACATCTTGTCCAAACAAAACAAGTTCCCCTTCATCCCACTCGAGCAGACCAACAATACACTTTATTAATACCGACTTTCCTGTTCCCGATTTCCCCAGGATCACAAGATTTTCCCCTCTGTAAATTTTCAGGCTGATATCAACCAGCACCTTTTTTTCACCAAACGATTTTTTGAGATTTTTCATCTCTACAACAATGGATTTTTCCGTTGTATCTTTTGTTTCAGTTGTAACCGGTATATTGTCCTCAACCATTATTTTCATTTGCGCAGCCATTCTAATAGTTAAGCAAACTTGTAATTTGTACTGCTATCATGTCGATGATAAATACAGTTAAAGAGGCGAACACAACGGCGGAATTTGCTGCTTTTCCCACCCCTTCGGTTCCCTTGTCTGAATAATACCCCTTATAACATCCTATCAGACCAATTGCAAACCCAAAGAAAAAGGTTTTAATAATAGCCGGTAACAGGTCTTTAAATTCAAGACTGTTGAATATATATGAGAAAAAGAGGGTGGAGCTTACATCCCCTTTCAGGTTTACCCCTACAAATGCACCCAACAAGCCAACTGCATCGGAAAAAAGCACCAGCATCGGAAGCATTAAAGTTGCTGCAACAACTCTTGTAACCACAAGATATTTAAATGGATTTGTCCACGAAACCTGCATGGCATCAATTTGTTCAGTCACTTTCATCGATGCAAGCTCTGCACCGATACCCGAGCCCACCTTGCCGGCAAAAATTAAAGCCGTTATTACAGGCCCAATTTCCCTCACGATCGAAACCGCGACCATAGCCGCCAGGAGTGATTCAGCACCAAACTTGGCGAGGGTTGGCCGCGATTGTATGGTAAGCACAAGGCCAATGATAAAGCCTGTTATTGCCACAAGCCCAAATGACTTGTATCCAATTATAAATGCCTGTTTTGCAAGTTCATTAAACTCGTAAGGAGGCTTAAAAACTTCTTTAAAGAACTGGAGAGTGAATGAAGTTATAGAAGTCACTTCAAGGAAAAACTTATTCATGTTATTTTGGGATAATTATTGTGGATTTATCCAATCCGTTTTTTTTGTCCCGTTTATCCTGCTTCTTTTCTTTCATACTTTTTGCCGGTTCCTTTTTTGAACCTTTTTTGGTGTCCTGGCTCTTGCTCATTACTTTTTTCCTTTTTGTTACGGCTCACTTTGATGTGTGAGCCGAATTGTAAAAATAGTTACGAATGAAAGATATGGAGAAACCCGGCGGGGAACAATAAACCAAAAGGATGAAAAAGGGACTAATCCTATAGGAGCAGACTTCTAACCAAAGGAGGCAAGCTGATGGAAAGTTATTTTAATTATTAATTGTGCTTATGCTTTGTGTTATCGCTTGTAACGATTCTTCAGTGTAGGAATAATTTGCAATTTCGAGCCTTGTATGCAGGGCAAGTTTGTCCATTATATTATGAATATGACTTTTAACGGTATGACTTGAGACATGAAGTTTCTGACCTATTTCTTTGTTGCTCAAACCTTCACTCAACAATGTCATCACCTGTTTTTCCCGTTTTGTCATCCTGACAACTTCGTTTAACTTAATTTTTCCTTCACTTACAGCAAGGTCAATTATCTTGGCAAAAACTGTTTCCGAGGAGAGTGCCGGTAATACATTTTCGCCATCGGCAACGGTTCTTATAGTTACAATAAAATCCTCGAGGGAGGCATCTTTTAAGATAAAACCATTAGCACCGGCTTTGATATATAATAATATATCAGCTTGAACAGGAGCGAGATCCATAACAACAATTTTGGCTTTGGGGAATTCTTCATGAAGTATTTCGACAACCCTTAAGCTGTTCTGATTACGAAGTCCAAGATCCATCAATATTACATCAGGGCTCATCTCATGAACCATAGAGAAGGTGGTCTTGGTCTCACTGGAAGACTCAAGCACTTCAATATCGGTATGCTGTTTTAATATCTGAAGTATCCCCTCTCGCAGCAAACGATTGTCTTCGATAAGTAATACTTTTATTTTTTTCATGATCTGATCTCTTTTATGAAAGTTAATGACGCAGAAGTTTTTTTTACTTCTGATCTAAAGTAGTCTCTTTTTACTTTATCCACAATCAACCAAAGGATTGAAAAGTGGACTATAAAAACTGATCAGTAAAGAATGGAAAATTTGGCGGGGAGCTATTCCTCGATTAAAGATATATCAGGATCCGCATCTTTATATGATTTGTAGATGTGGGCATAATTTGCAACCTGCACACGGGTTTGCAAAGATAATTTTTCGAGAATATTGTGGACATGACTTTTTACCGTAAAGGCGGATAAATTAAGCTTTTGCGCAATCTCTTTATTTGTGTATCCTTCGGCGATCAACTGGATTACCTGCTGTTCTCTTTTGGTCATTCTTACCGACTCAACAATAACTGCCGGAGTTGTGGAATGAATTGCATTTTCAACTATGGAGGCAAAGAGGGTTTTCATCATATTTGGAGGTAGAACCTGTTCCCCGGCATAAACCTTTCGGATCGCATCATAAAAATCTTCAATGTTTGCATCCTTCAACAAAAACCCGCTTACGCCGGCCTTGATGAATTCATAGATGTCTTTTTCCATTGCAACCAGATCCATCACGATTACCTTGGTGGCAGGAGCCTTTTTAAAAATCATCTTTACGATATGCAAACTGCTGTGGTCTCTAAGACCAAGATCGAGCAGAACTATTTTTGGTGCACTTTTGAGAACTGCAGCAATAATGTTTTCACCATTGCCCAGAGAAGATACAACTCTCATGTCAGACTGTGTTTTTAGAAGAGTTTCAATTCCCTCCCTCAGGAGTCGGTTATCTTCGATAACCAGAATTGAAATTTCGTCCATATTCATTTCTATCGACATTTCTTCCATGTTCATGTCTAACTGTTGCTTAATATATAAATCTCCGGTTGTTTAATTTGCATCTTAAGTAGTGTGAAATCAAAAGAACTTATATGATACAAAATAAAAGTAACATAATATTTTAGTAAATCCTAACTTTTTTTTCAATTGTTCCAAATTTTATAAGAATAATTGAATGTAATCAGGTGAGATCTATAATATTTTGGTGTCTCTACGCTGCTTTATCCCCCCAGAATTGCCGTGGCTTCTATCTCAACAAGCATGTCGGGGTCAACGAGGGAACTGACCTCAACAAGTGTACTTGCGGGACGAATTGTGCCAAAAACCTCACCGTGTGCCCGGGCTACATCTTCCCAAATCGCCATGTCAACCACATATATCCGGGTTCTAACCACATCACTCATCGAACCGCCTGCATCGATAATTGCCTGTTCTATCTTTTTTAAAATGATCTTAACCTGATAATAGGGTTCACCCAATCCCCTCACTTGTCCGTCTTTCATCGATGTGGTTCCCGCCACCTCAATAACATTTCCTACTCTTACAGCGCGGGAATAACCAACAAGTTCTTCATATTCCGATCCCGAAGGGATGTTTATCCTCTTCAACGAGCCGCCTCAACTATTTTATCCACAGTTATTCCAAATTTTTCATACAAAATATTTGCAGGGGCTGAAGCTCCAAAATGATCGAGAGCAATTTGGGAACCTTCATCGCCTGTATATTTGCTCCATCCAAATGAAACACCCGCTTCAACGGATATCCTCTTTTTAACTTCAGGAGGGAAAATACTCTTTTTATATTCATCATTCTGCTTCTCAAACAGTTCCCACGATGGAAAACTTACCACTCTTACTTTTTTACCCGATTCAGTAAGTTTTTCACCTGCTTTAACTGCAAGATCAAGCTCGGAACCCGTTCCCATAAGAATTACATCCGGGGTACCCTTACAATCGCGAACAATATATGCACCTTTATTAAGATTGGATGCAGGAACTGTCTTATCCTTAACCACCGGAAGACCCTGACGGGAAAGAATAAGTGCAGTGGGTCCCGAGGTATTTTCAAGTGCCGATTTCCAGGCATAAACTGTTTCATGGCTGTCGGCAGGTCTTATCACATTAAGCCCCGGTATCATCCTCAAACTTTGGATGTGTTCAACCGGCTGATGAGTGGGTCCATCTTCACCAAGACCAATACTGTCGTGGGTAAACACATAAATCACATGAAGCTTTTGCATTGCAGCAAGACGAATAGCGGGACGCATATAATCTGAAAACACTAAGAATGTCCCCCCAAACGGGATAATCCCGCCATACGATGCCATTCCGTTCATTATTGCACCCATTCCATGTTCACGAACACCATAATGGATGTTCCTGCCCGATCTGTCATACTGCGAAAAAGAAGCAAGACTCTTAAAATCAGTAAGATTCGACTCGGTTAAATCAGCCGAACCACCTATAAGTGTTGGATAATTTTTATCAAGAGTATTTATCACTTTTTGTGAAGATGCCCTTGAAGCAAGTTTTTCGGCTAGATCAGGGAAAAACGACTCATCTATCGGGAATTCACCGGGTGCCTCACCATTCATTATTTTGGTCAGAAGTGATGCCTCTTCGGGATAGCTCAATTTATATCGTTCAAAAAGACCATTCCATGAAAGATAAACTTTTAATTTTTCTTCAATGGCAGAGGCAAAATGAGTTTTTACCTCATCGGGTACGGTAAATGGTTCTGTGTATTCCCAGCCAAGATTTTGTTTTGTAATCTCTATCTCTTTTTCACCAAGGGGTGAACCGTGAGCTTTTGCTGTATCCTGTTTATTCGGACTTCCATATCCGATGTTGGTTTTTGTTACTATGAGACAAGGGCGATCGCTGCTCTGTGTTTCATGCAGTGTCATCCTTAATCTGTCAAGATCGTTTACATCATATATATTATATACATTCCATCCATAACTCAGGAATCTCTTTTCAGTTTCATCAGTAAATGCAAGGGTGGTTTTGCCATCAATCGAAATTCCATTGTCGTCATAAAAGAGGACAAGCCTTTTTAATTTCTGATTACCTGCAAATGAAGCTGCTTCATGTGAGATGCCTTCCATCAGATCACCATCACCACAGATAGCATAAATAAAATGGTCAAAAATCTCAAAATCGGGTTTGTTGAATTTTTTTGCCATAAACTCATAAGCCAATGCCATCCCCACGGCATTTGCAACACCCTGACCCAAAGGTCCCGTTGTGGCTTCAACCCCCGCGGTGTGTCCCCTCTCAGGGTGACCCGGAGTAAGACTCTCCCACTGCCTGAAATTTTTAATATCATCAATACTCAATCCAAAACCTGAAAGATGAAGCAGCGAATAAAGAAGCATGCTACCATGACCACCGGAAAGAACAAAACGATCTCTGTTTATCCAGTTTGGATCTTTGGGATTAAAATTCATTACTTCATTAAAAAGGAAATAACCGAGAGGAGCCAACCCCATCGGTGCACCCGGATGACCCGAGTTGGCTTTTTGAACTGCATCCATCGCAAGGGTGCGAATAGTATTAATTGATAATTTTTGGATATCCAACGAAATCTCCTGATAAATAGAAATTTAAAAACTCTAATTTTAAATATACAGAATCCCCGGATTAGGAGAGACTTGAGAACCTCAGAACCTCAGAACTTGAGAACTTGAGAACTTGAGAACTTGAGAACCTTAGAACTTGAGAACTTGAGAACTTGAGAACTTGAGAACTTGAGAACTTGAGAACCTTAGAACTTGAGAGACTTTACGACGCAAGAGTGAGGAGGGGTAATCGTCTCGATTGCCGTCTGCAAAATGAAAGGGGGAAGGGGGACGCGGATTCGCCTCGGCGAACAGATACACGCAGATTAAACGGATTTACGCAGAGGAAAAGGTTTTTTGAACACGATATTCACGATGACAAAAGATATTCACGAAAGGGGCAACCCAATCCGCTCTGGCGGATGAAATGTTCGTAGAAATATAATTCATCTCCAATCCCAAATTATCCCGCAGAGCGGGATTGAATATTCGTAGCACCTGGTCTTATCCCAAGCCTCCATACCCGGCTTGCCGGGTTATATATTCGCGGAAATACAATCTCCCCTAAACAAAAAAGGCGTCGAAAAAACATTCCAACGCCTTTAATGAATCAAAACAAACCAACAACTACAACTCTATTTTTGTCCCGAGAACCTGAAGAAACTTCGCAATCCAATCGGGATGTGCGGGCCATGCAGGAGCTGTAACAAGATTTCCATCCACATGGGCTTTATCCACAGGTATATTCAAAAACGAACCGCCACAACCGCTAACTTCAGGTCCCACTGCCGGATATGCCGAACATACTTTTCCCTGAAGAACTCCGGCTGCTGCCAAAATCTGTGGACCATGACAAACTGCCGCTATCGGAAGATTGTTTTTCCCAAAATAGCGTGCTATATCCAACACTTTTTCATTTAATCTTAGATATTCAGGTGCTCTGCCACCGGGGATACAAAGTGCATCATAATCTTCAACCTTCACATCGTCGAACGAAGCATTTAACATAAAATTATGTCCCGGTATTTCGCTGTAAGTTTGGTCACCTTCAAAATCATGAATTGCAGTTCTTACAAAATCACCTGCTTTTTTTCCGGGGCACACCGCATCAACCGTGTGTCCCACCATCAAAAGTGACTGAAACGGAACCATAACTTCATAATCCTCAACAAAATCACCAACCAACATTAATATTTTTTTTGCTGCCATCGGAAAAATCCTTTCAAATATTGAAATCCACCGGTCGAAAACTGACCAATTAACCCCCTAAATTACTCAAAAAAGCTCTCTCAAAAAAGATTGTATTTGGAACACGATGTTCACGATGACAAAAGATATTCACGATTTTTGCCGCAAGTGTGAGGAGGGGTAATCGTCCCGATTGCCATCTGCAAAATGAAAGGGAGAAGGAGGACGCGGATACACGCAGATTTAACGGATTTGCGCAGAGGGGGGTATAGAACGCGGATGATACGGATGAGGCGGATTAACGCGGATGGTTTTTGAACACGATATTCACGATAACAAAAGATGTTCACGATGGATATCTTCAACCCGCTCTGGCGGATGATATGTTCGTAGAAGAAATAATCCATCTTCATTCCCAAAATCCGCTCTGGCGGATGATATGTTCGTAGAAAAATTATGTACCTTCTACCCCAAATTATCCCCGGAGGGGATTGAATATTCGTAGCTCTTGATCTTCTCCCCAGCCCCTTTTACCCGGCGAGCCGGGTTAAATATTTGTAACGGGGCTGATATCTCCCCATATTCTTGAAGGAACCAATCCACATCATTGAAGGCACGCCTCAAAAAGAAAAAAGGTAAGCTTAAGAGTTACCTCGCTTCCGCTGTATCAAGCACGGACGAGCTCTAAACTTACCTTTTACAAAAAATAAAAATTTATCCTTGTTATTGTGGATATAGCTCGAAAAGCATCGGTTTCTGCCACTGCGCGAAGCTACAATGATAGTTTCAATCCTTGTTATTGTGGATATAGCTCGAAAAGAGTTTGATTTATGGGGTGATATCAAACTACCGGAGTTTCAATCCTTGTTATTGTGGATATAGCTCGAAAAGTGACATCTGAATGATCGAGTAGCTTTTTCACTCGAGTTTCAATCCTTGTTATTGTGGATATAGCTCGAAAAGGGATGGTTCAGAATTTGCCGTTCTTATTCCAACATTGTTTCAATCCTTGTTATTGTGGATATAGCTCGAAAAGTGTTTCAACTCGATTTCAGTTTCAGTACATACATCGTTTCAATCCTTGTTATTGTGGATATAGCTCGAAAAGCTAATTGAGTATTTGAGATTTATGAATCTTGCAACGTTTCAATCCTTGTTATTGTGGATATAGCTCGAAAAGTTACGGCTCCTTTAATGAAGATCACTACCAAATTTAGTTTCAATCCTTGTTATTGTGGATATAGCTCGAAAAGCAGAAACAACTCCGGGAGCAGTTGGCAGAACCAAGTTTCAATCCTTGTTATTGTGGATATAGCTCGAAAAGTGAATTGCATTCATTGTTGTACTTTCGTTTTGTTAGTTTCAATCCTTGTTATTGTGGATATAGCTCGAAAAGCGCCAACGGTGACTGCCATCGCCTGAAACAGGTAAGTTTCAATCCTTGTTATTGTGGATATAGCTCGAAAAGCCAAAACCAATCACTTTGTTATTCCCGTTGTAGGCAGTTTCAATCCTTGTTATTGTGGATATAGCTTGAAAAGCGAAAGGACACACGGTAAGTGGAGTGAATGTAGATAGTTTCAATCCTTGTTATTGTGGATATAGCTCGAAAAGTAAGGTTCCCTATACCTGTCGCAATAGCAGAAGCCAGTTTCAATCCTTGTTATTGTGGATATAGCTCGAAAAGAAGCTTATACTAACTGGCTTGGAATCGAAGTTATGGGTTTCAATCCTTGTTATTGTGGATATAGCTCGAAAAGAGCAGGTAACCAGTGGTGATCTTGCTTGTGTGCTGTGTTTCAATCCTTGTTATTGTGGATATAGCTCGAAAAGAATTGATTTTTTTTATTGCACTTGAAAATTTAGAAAGTTTCAATCCTTGTTATTGTGGATATAGCTCGAAAAGTTAGGTTATATTTATGGGTATCTGCCGAACCACCGAGTTTCAATCCTTGTTATTGTGGATATAGCTCGAAAAGCCCCACACGGAGAAATAACGCTGTTTTTCTGAGTTGGTTTCAATCCTTGTTATTGTGGATATAGCTCGAAAAGATAACTTTGTCCAGCCGTTTAATGTTTGGGAAGATTGTTTCAATCCTTGTTATTGTGGATATAGCTCGAAAAGTAATTCGATATAAAATTCGGAGCCAGGGAGATACTGTTTCAATCCTTGTTATTGTGGATATAGCTCGAAAAGCAACTATCCATTTCAACCCGGCAGTGATATTATACTGTTTCAATCCTTGTTATTGTGGATATAGCTCGAAAAGTGAACTTATTGCGACCCAAAAACAAGCGACAAGGAGTTTCAATCCTTGTTATTGTGGATATAGCTCGAAAAGTGGTGGACAATCAGGAACTACATGGAGAAACGATTGTTTCAATCCTTGTTATTGTGGATATAGCTCGAAAAGCGGCTTGGCTCTTTGGCTCGATGCCTCGGACCTTGGTTTCAATCCTTGTTATTGTGGATATAGCTCGAAAAGAATGGGAACGCCAAACCGGGTGTACCTCACCAAAGAGTTTCAATCCTTGTTATTGTGGATATAGCTCGAAAAGGTGTGCGGGCAACGGTTGGATCGATCTAACAAATAAGTTTCAATCCTTGTTATTGTGGATATAGCTCGAAAAGTTGCTGAGGCAGCCGGGTAAAGCTCTGTTTCAAATGGTTTCAATCCTTGTTATTGTGGATATAGCTCGAAAAGGCTACTTACGCACCACTCGTTTTAACATTCACATAAGTTTCAATCCTTGTTATTGTGGATATAGCTCGAAAAGTCTGAGATGGGTCTTAAACTTGATTTCGGTCTCGGTAGTTTCAATCCTTGTTATTGTGGATATAGCTCGAAAAGTTTGTGAGGAGTTTGATGTGGCTTTCCAATATGTAGTTTCAATCCTTGTTATTGTGGATATAGCTCGAAAAGAATAGTTCGGAGGTGGTGAAATGACACGAGAAGAGAGTTTCAATCCTTGTTATTGTGGATATAGCTCGAAAAGGCAAAAAGGTGGGCAGCTACCAATACAAATGAAATTGTTTCAATCCTTGTTATTGTGGATATAGCTCGAAAAGGCATCCTTCGGGACACCGGAATGTATGACATGGTTGTTTCAATCCTTGTTATTGTGGATATAGCTCGAAAAGGGGGCAATGGGTAATCAGATAATGCCCGGAAAATGTTTCAATCCTTGTTATTGTGGATATAACTCGAAAAGTTGAGTTGCTATTCCGTTTTGTTCACCACCGTTATGGTTTCAATCCTTGTTATTGTGGATATAGCTCGAAAAGTTTTTTCCCTGCAACCGAGAAGGAATTAGAAGCAAGTTTCAATCCTTGTTATTGTGGATATAGCTCGAAAAGAAAAACGAAAGACTTAGAACGACCCTCGATGAATCTGGTTTCAATCCTTGTTATTGTGGATATAGCTCGAAAAGTTAAAAATGAAAGGCGAAGTTTACGAGATAACAGACGTTTCAATCCTTGTTATTGTGGATATAGCTCGAAAAGGGCAAAAAAAATTGAGTACGCAGTTTCCTACAGACTGTTTCAATCCTTGTTATTGTGGATATAGCTCGAAAAGTCTATATTATCTATATTATTCAGTCTGTTTATACTGGTTTCAATCCTTGTTATTGTGGATATAGCTCGAAAAGTACTCTTTGAAGTCTTCTAATCCCTTGAATTGATTTAGTTTCAATCCTTGTTATTGTGGATATAGCTCGAAAAGCTGTTTCCGATTGGTTACAGAATCATGCAATACCCCGTTTCAATCCTTGTTATTGTGGATATAGCTCGAAAAGTGGAGTAACAGATGAAAACAAGAAACAGAGACCACTAGTTTCAATCCTTGTTATTGTGGATATAGCTCGAAAAGTTGACGGAAAACATCGGGTAATGTGTGGAGATAGTAGTTTCAATCCTTGTTATTGTGGATATAGCTCGAAAAGTCTTTTACCAAGAGGCTGGAGCCTCGAGGTATGTTTAGTTTCAATCCTTGTTATTGTGGATATAGCTCGAAAAGTGCAGAGATTATTCTTGCCATTACTTCAAACACCCGTTTCAATCCTTGTTATTGTGGATATAGCTCGAAAAGAATCGATTTTTTAACCTCTTAAATCTAATGAATTTAGCAGAAATATACACTATCAAAAACCGACAAGAATATCGTTCTACAGGCTCAAATTTAGATGTTTTTTGTAAGTTTCCGTAAACAAAAATTCCCTTAACTCATTTAACAATATGATGTTAACGGAGAGTGGCTCCAATAATTCAATAATTTTGTACGCGGAAAATGTTAAAAGAGACAAATATTATTTAACACAAATATTTGAATAGGTACAAAGATTACATTTTTTAATGTTCGCTTTTGTATCAGGCAGAGTTCCTGTTTCAACCAAATTCAGAATCTCAGATGCAGTTTTTGCCACCTTCTCCAGATCACCTGAAGTAACAGGTATTTCAACAAGCTTGTTCTTCGATCGGGTATAAACAAGATAACCTCTATTAACTTCTCTTCCTGTATTTTCTTTTATTAAAAGCGAATAACAGTAGATCTGTGTAAGATAGGTGTCGTAAATATCTCCGTTAAATTCTGCAAATTTATAATCCAAAGCCGCTGCTGTGCCATCTTCTAAAAAGAGAACTTCATCAACTATCCCTCTAACCAACGGACCGGCAAGAAATACATCAAGGAATTTTTCAGTAACTCCAATTTTCTTTCGTAAGTAATCTTTGTTTCGCTCAAGTTTTTCGTCATGAATGTTTCTTCCTTTTAGCACTTTGGAAAACTTTTCTTCAAACTGCGGAATTTTTAATACATGCTCAAAATAGGTGTACCGCGGGCAGTAGAGGTATTCAATTATAACTGAAGGGGTAATACTAAACATGGCTAAAGCAGTATATTTTTTACCCCGCCCGAGACATACTTCTTGTCGAATGCCTGCCCCAAGAGGATTGTCTGGCTAAATTCATTTCTGTTCATTGGGAAGATATAGACCTTGTCCTTCTCTTCATCAATTAAATCTTCAAGAACAACTCTTAAAGCGTCTTTTTCACTTTCTTCGATATCTCCGACAAAACAGGAATACTGAACACGATTTAACCCCGCTCTAAGACAAGCTTTAGCAGATTTTGTTCTGGCCTTATTACTTTCGATATCATAGAGTACCCAACAGATCATGTTTCCTCCGAAAATTCAGATGAGAAAAGATGTTTAAATTCTGCACTGTCAAACTTTTCGCCTAACAATCTTGCAGCGAATGCATGAGCCTCAAGTCTGATAATATTGTCTATCGTTTGATTTTTGTTTTTATGCTTAAATTTGGTTTCCGAGAATGTTTTCGTTAGCTCCTCAATGAGTAGAGCTTTACCCTCTTTATTAAGCTGAATTCCGTTTAAGACAGGATCAGCATGTTTTTTTGCAACTTTTTTTTGAGAAAACAACTTAAAAACTGTTTCCTCACAGAATGCTCTGTATGGTTCAACAAAGTCATACACCATACTTAACATGTTATAATCATCTCTGTGCAAAAAGCCCAAATAGGGATCAATTCCTGCAATAATCAGTGCTTTTTCAATTTTACCGTAAAGAACACCATAACTATAATTCAGAAAAGCATTAAAATAATCTTTAGCCGGACGAAAACTCCTCCCGTCAAATTTGAATTCAGCCGGGATAAGCTCTGAAAGAAGTTGGAAATATAACCTCCCTTGTGTTCCTTCGATTCCTCTTAAATCATCAGCAACATCCGCAGTTTTTTCAGCACTGATCATTGAGAACTTTTCCGCATGAAATTCCATTTGGTTAAGGCATGCATCAATGAGTTTTTTACTTTCAGGACGGTGTTTTTTCAGTTTTGTAACAAAGTCGATTCTGTTCTGTATCTTAAGTGTCAACCAGGATTTTACAAAGTATAAACCTCTTTCTGTGACGGAAGCATATAATTGAGCCTTCCTTATTTTTGTGGTCGAGCCCAATCCTGAAAACCAGACTCTGCCAACAGGGTCGTTAAACCTGTCAAGGAAAATGATATCAATATTGTTTTTTAGTGCCAGTTCCACAGCAGAGCCTGATAACGATGCCCCTTGATTTAGCGAAAGAGTTGTAATTTTTTTAGGTGAAAAGAGTCTTTTTATCTCTTTTTCACCACTCCTTATCACAATTTCGAACATGGCATCTTTCACATGAATAAAAGCTCCATAAGAATCAATTGTCAAGAACATTTTCAATTCCTTTTTCTTTGATTGTACCAAAACCTCTGGAAACAGCTTTCCCGATTCCAATTAAAGAAGGAAGAAGAACATTCGTGGTAAACTCACCTTTAAATACAAGCATCCTGTTTTCTTTGAAGTTTGAGTGATCGCCTCTAACATCAACAATAGCCATAATTTTTTGTTCTTCATGATGTCCAAGTGATTTAAACAGACTTAATATATTCCCGATAAGAATCTTTTTAAGAAAGTCATTTCGCTCAAGATTATGACTCATATCTTTGTATTTGGCGAAGTTCTCCTCGTTAAGAGCCATCCAATTGGTTGTGAAGAAATAAGTGTGAAGTTCATCATCAACACCAATGTATTTGCAATCGGAGCCAATGAATTTTTCAGTTATCGGAAAAATTTCACCTTCAATAACTATTTCCCGGATTTCAAAAAAAAGCTTGCGAAGAAGCGTTGCTCCTTCATCGATGGCAACTATAAAGGGTTCACCATCAATTACTTTATATTGTACAAGCGGGTATTTATATCTGAGTGTGCCATCTTCAAAATGATTGTGTAACAGTGGAGACCTTTCTATAAAAAGATTACCAAAGTATCCTCGAAGTTTGACAGCATCTCTAACTTTTAAGTGGATGCCGGGACAATGAAACACACAATAATCTATTTTCTTCATAATACGGCTGAAGCCTTTTTTTGAAAACCTGTATTAATTTTAAAATCTGTTGGAGAATATTGGTAAAATTCATCTTCCAACTCCGGGTCCCAAAGATAGAATCCAAATTCCGGCTCTTTATTGAAGATATTAATTCTCTCTTTTTCCTTTACCGGTACATTTATTACAAATTCGTAAAACGCTGCTTTGATTAAGCCAAATTCTTTCTTTTTTTCAAATGATGGAATATCTTTACAACTGATTGTTTTATAAGTTTGCCAAATTTTTCGAGCAGCTTTATTAAGGAACAAAAAGACTGAAACCATATCTTTGTTTTCACTTATGAGACTAAATTCACCAATATCTTTAAAATTGAGCTTTTCAACAGCATCAAGCACGGGACAATCTAAATTATCCGCAAATCCCTTCAGACTTTTAAAATATTCTCCAATAAGATTAAGAAAATGATGCTCTGCAAGTCCGTCTTCCGGAACAAGGGCACCGATAATATTTTTGGAGACATTAATTAATTCAGTACCATAAATCAGTGAACTTTTATCAAGATTTTTTGAGAATTGAAAAATAATTACCGGAGAAGGTAAACTTTCTTTACCATATCTATTAGCCCGACCGGCAGATTGAAGAATGGAGTCGATTGGAGCAATTTCTCTAAAAACCACATCAAATGAAATATCCACCCCGGCTTCTATCAATTGAGTGCTCACAAGAATTTTTCTTTTTTTACTTTTATTATTCTTGATTTTTTGTTCGATAATAATTTTTCTCTCGAACGGCGATATTGATGATGAAAGATAATAAAGTTCATCATCCGGGAAAGTTGTTGTAATTAACTTAAACAGCTCCATACTGTTGGGTCTGGTATTCAGAATAACCAGGATATTTTTCCTGGGATTATTTTGATCAAATAAAACAATTTCCTCCAACAATTCATCAATCGTATCGAGGGGCTGATCAAGATGCTGAAACAGTTTTGTTCTGTTGAAGACTTTAAAGTAATCGTCGTATCCCGGTACAAGTTCATCTATCTCTTCACCGGGGGTAAAAATCAAAGGTTGAGTTGCAGTTAGAAGAATAAAATAGACATCGTAAACACTCGAAAAAACTTTTAGTGTGTTGTTAATCAACCGCCAATATTTATAAGGAATATTTTGGACTTCATCAAGAATAATTATTGAGTGGGCAAGATTTGGAAGTTTCAAAAGCCTTGCTTTTGAATTGGTGATCAAAGATTCAAACAACTGGACAAAAGTTGTTACAACAACATTGGAATCCCATGTTTCGATCATAAACTCACTCTGATTTACATCCAAAGTATCATCTCCTGATTTATAAACAGGTTCTGAAAGATGATGATGTTTCAGGATTATATCAGATTTGGTTGTTCCAAAAATATCGCTGTAAATGGAATATGTCTGATCGATTATGGATGTAAATGGAATCGTAAAAACGAGTTTATAGTGATCACCCAACTTTTCTTTTATCGTAAGTGCTGCCTTAAGGGAGGTGAGAGTTTTGCCCAATCCTGTTGGCAGGGTTATCGAATAAATTCTTTTATTGATTTCAAATGTTTTATCAAGTTGATCGAGAACACCAAAATAGGCTTTTTCTTTGTATGAATTTATGCCGTGACCGGTGTCAACAAAACCCATCTTAAACCGATAATTCTCAACTACATTGTCAGGAAATGTAGCTTGTAAAAATTCTTTTCCCCCAATAATTACATCTTTTTTATCAGAGTATAAAAGAGTGGAATAAATTGTTAAAACCAGGAAATAGTATTCAAGTTTTTTATTCGACTCAAGTTTTTTGAATTTTGGTTCTTGAAACAGCATTCCTATAGCGGTGGTAAACTTCTTTATGTCAAATTCTGCTGTCAAAGTTGGAAGAGAAACCTCCCATCCCGTTGTTTCAAACACCAACTGAGAAATCAGTTTTAGATCATTTTGGTTTAGCGACTGTAATTGCTTTAAAAAGACATCTATCTCCCTCTGTTGTTTTAGAACATAATTTTCATCAATCAGGTTATCAAGATTTCCGTGATGGCGTTTAACAGCCAGGAAAGTGATCAAAGGGAGATAAAACCTCAACAGCGGGTCTTGAACATTGTTTTTTATCACTTCTGACAACACATTTCTTGTTACAATTGCAGAGAGTTTTGCATGTGCTTTTAAATCGTTATCAAACGGTTCATCCGTCAGGAGGTAATTTTGGAAAAATGTTGTTGCCTTGCCAAGATCATGAAGGGCAGCGGCAAGCGCCACTGCCCTTCTAAGAAGATCAGATTCGATTATTGAAAAACCGGCATCAATCCTTTCGACGGCACCCATTGCATTGTATGCAACTCTTTTAAGGTGATTACCTAATCTCTCGTCTGGATGTGAGAAACTTTCTGTGTCATAAAAAGAGGATATTGCCATAGTTTTCAAATTTATGGTATGATTCTGTTTCAACTTTTACAGGTTTACCGGATACTTCAAAAACCACTTCTGCATATTCATCGGTTTTTCGGTTTTTTGGTAATCCTGTTTTTCCCATTTTGGCATTGAGGGGATCAAGCAGATCGAGTGACATCTCAATGGGCATTATCGCTGAAGAGTATTTGAGGTCAGGATCTATTTCAATTTTGGCTCCTGTGCATTTTTTTAGATTTACAGCAGAAATAATTTCAACAAATCCACTCGATTTTTTCTCTTCACTCTCCACTTCATCTACATAAACAAGATCAGCAGTCAACTGTGCCAGTCCCAGGTAGGGCTGAAAGAAAAACCGTTTTTCCTGAATCCTTGACTTAATGTCGTTATATATCGATTGGTCCTCATGTGTGAAAAACACCCGATAACCGGGTTGAGCAACAAACTCAAACTTAACCTGGGTACGGTTTTTTATTCTGTTCATCCCTTCTTTGGTATTGATCAGATTAAAGGCGTAACCCTGTTTTGTAAGTTTGTTTTTTGCCTGGATCGCTATTCCGGCTTTCTCCCGGAGAAAAAAATTATAAAATTCCTCTCTTCCTAATCCGACAATTGCCCCCAGTAATCCGGCAACCGCTGTTCTCGTTGGGATCAGATATGTAAGGGGAGAACTTGTGGTGTTGAATTTCCGGAAATGAGCAAACTCACCGGTTACATCAAAAATAAGAGTTTTCATTTTAGCTCCGATAACCGTTAAGCTAACAAACTATCTACCGACGATAAAACACCAGAAGCAAATTTTACAGGATTACCATTATTAACAAGTTTGAGCTCATCAGCAACCACAACATATAATGACTCGATATTACTTGATACTTTTTTTAATGAGTCAAACAATCCCGTTACATCAACTGAATAGTCGTTCACAGATCTGATTGCTTCTTCATTCATTTCAGAGATTAATTTTAATTTTTGTCTCATCCCTCCCAAATAGAATGAATCACTAAATGTGACTGCAAGAAGTAGAAGCGGGCGTTGTCCAAATTTGGATCTTGAAATAAGATTTTTTGTACCTTCCCAGATGCCTTTAAGCAGAAGTTGTAAATCCTCTTCCGTCATTTTGGATTTTTCCGCGGCTTTATCATTTACGATACCGTTAAACCCTATTATTGCATAAGGAAGTTTATATTCTGTACGGAAGGTAGCTTGACTTTTCTTATCGGCTGCGGCAAAAGCCCCGGTACCTTGTTCGGTAACAATCTCAACTTTATTTAGTGATCTCCCCATTTGAAACTGAACGGGACCGGTAAGGGTGATAGAGTCATTTTTTAGAGGTATAACTCCTCCAAACACTCTTATATCAATACAAGTATCCAATATTGTTTCTTCATCCGATTTGAAGTTATCTGCTCTTCTTTTACCGTCTTGAACATATTTCTTCTGTGGGTCTTTGTCGTCGTTATACATCAACTCCCGAACAAATATGTCTTTCCCTTCTTTACCATTAAATCCCTCATAATCAAACCAATAATCACGAACAGTTCTTTTAAGTCTGACATCCGAAACTAAAGCTGTGCCTGTTTCTGCGTCAAATCTTGGCCTGTTTTCATTCATTGGATCGCCGTTTGGATTGGCATTTTCAATATCGTATAAAAAGAGGATTTCTGTTTTTTTATTGATTGTGCTACTCATGATCTTCTCCTGTTTGAGTTAAAGTTTTAAAAACAAATTGTGATTCCATTCCTGTCACGAAATAGAAGGAAATCTCAGCTGTTGAAGCCTTTTTTATTGCCGGCATCTCTAAATTGAAATATTCTGTCATAAATTTCCGAAGGGTACCGTAAGCATAGTTTCCTTGATATTGTTGTAATTTAGCCAGAGCCTCAACATATACGGTTTCTACATCTTTGGCAGATAAATGAAAGCCTTTTAATTTTTTCTCGAAAGGGGTGTTATTTAGATTTGCCTTTTGTATGTTCATCACCATTTGAACAAGAACACCCAAACAAAAAATACCGACCTTATATTTTTGATCAAAAAACTCGGGATTATCATGCACGAACGACTGAAGTTTTTCCAAATCAAATTTACCTTCTTTTTTTACTGACTCATTATCTGAATCCATGATTACCTCATAATTTAGTGGTTCTATACTTATCAATTTGAGATAAGCTAAATAATTGATTACTGAAATTGCATCTATGATTGTTTTTCTTAATGATTGATATCCACTTCCTTCAAGTTTTTTACGGTAATTTTCTCTATAATATTCGATGAAGTTGTTATATAAAGTCGCTTTATCAATCGTACTCCCATCAAAAACCGACTGTATAATGGAGTAGTCCTCCTTATCAAAAAATTGTAAAAGTTTTCCAAATCTGAACTTTTGGAAGAAGATTTCCTTTTTTTCTTTTTTGGTGCCTGTCTCTTTTTCGTATTTTGTCTCCTCGTAAGTCAGGTGTTTGGTGAAGGTTGGGTGATCATCCACTGCCTCTCTTGCTTCAACAAAGATTTTTTTAAAACGGGATGGGAAAACTTCTTCTATGTGACTTTTTAGTCGTATGGCACCAGTAGTAAGATTTTTTGTGAAGAATATCAAATCAAGATTAAAATAGTTTTTTTGCTCGGCTACAAAAGTCATCAATTCATCTTCATAAGCTGATTGAGCGTTTCTTTCACTTTTTCTAAATTGTCTGAACGCCTCAAATACCTCCTGATACCTGACTTCATCATCAATTAAGAGCCTGGGTATTGCCATGTAAGGTTTACCATAAAAGTAAAAGTTTAATTCTTCATCAATCATACGAGCTCCCAAGTAGAGCCCCTCTGCACACTCATCACAAACAGGATAATTTTTCCAGGCGAGCTTTATACTAAAGTAGTTCGAGATGTAACCCTTTTTGTCCACAGTATAATATTTAAAGGGTGAAGCAAATCCGTGAAGATGCTCCTTTTTGGTTAAACAGATTGAACAGATGCTGTCAAAACCTTCCGAGAGCACACCACCAAATTCACTCAAGCCCTGGGTGGCATCCTTGACCAAAGCAGTCCGAAATATCTCAAAATCTGCAACAAAAAAATTATCAGACCCCTTTTGAACGATGAGGCTTAAACCACACTTTTTCTTCGTTTCCTTATCCAAAGATTCGTATGTATCATAGAGTTTTTTGTTTATCTCCGAAACATTCTCCATCCATTCATTTTTAAGAAGGATTAATATTTCCTTTTCAGGACTTTTAATTAATTCACCAAGTGAAATGGACTTTGTAAAAACATTGTTGAGAATTGTATCGACTTTTTTGTTTCTGTAATTTATAGCATCATCAAAAGCACCAAATTTTGTTGTTACAGTAATATCACCTCCATTGCTTGCCCCCTTTCTGTAAGCATATTTTTTGTATGATCTTTCATCGTAAGGTGAAACATCAATATGTGAGAAAGTAACGGAGAGTTGGTTGTTATCTAGATTTTGTTTAAATACAGGGGAGATGATTGTGTGGGGTGAACCGGGGAACATATTTTCGGCATAAAGCTCCCATTCTTCTGAAACCTGAAGCTCGTTTTTATAGATTTTACCTAAAGCCACGACTGCTTTATCGTTCATATTTTTTCCATTCAAATAATATCATGTTATGTAGTTCAAAACTGATTTTTTAATGTTGGTTAAGTTAAGAATTTTTCACGATAATTTTATGTCATCGAATGACAATTTTATAAATTTATTTCTTCTACGAACATGTCACCCGCCACTGCGGGTTGCCACATCGTGAACATCATTTTTTATCGTGAATATCGTGTTCAAAGCCAATTTCATCTGCAGACTGCAATCGGGACGATTACCTCTCCTCTCTCTTGCGTCGTAAAGTCACTCAAGTTCTTAAGTTCTAAAGTTCTAAAGTTCTCAAGTTCTCAAGTTCTCAATTTGTCTAATATCCTATTAATGGTTAAATTTTGTGATTGTTAATTAATCTTTACAATCAAGATCAATCCGGTTACCATGAAACTCTATTCTATTTCGATAAAACTGATTTTAGTGTCTTTTGTTCTTTTAAGTTTTCCGCTGTTTGCCGGGGAGGGGGTGCAACGGTATGGAGATACGATTCACAATGTTTCAATTCAGATATCCCCTTTTGATGCCGAGTGTAAGATCAATGGTTCGGTTGTTGTGCCCAATGAAGTTGACAAACTACCGGCAGGAGATTACACAGTTGTTTTAACTAAAAACGGATATAAATCTTACACCAACAAGTTTACAGTCTCAAAGGATAACCGCCATTTCCTTTTTATTATGGAACCGGAGAAAATTACGGGTCTTTTAGTAAAAACCGACCCTTCAGGTGCCTCGGTGTATATCGATGGTGAATTTAAAGGGACAAGTGATGCGGGATTTCTTTTGCCTGTTAAAAAATACAAAGTGAAGGTTGAATTAGAAAAATACCTTCCTGTGGAACAGGAAATTGATGGTACCCAACCCGCAAAACTTTATACACTTAACCTGAAACTGCAAAAAAACACGGGCTTTCTGAAGATTAATTCAAATATGAAAGACCTTATAGTTGAAATTGACGGGGAAGTTACAAAACAGGAGACGCAATATGAACTTGTGTCGGGTAATCATTCTGTGAGGGTAACAGCTGCAAACTGTTCGGAATACACAACTCAAGTAGCCATTTCAAGAGGAAAAACGACTTCAATAAAGGCAAATCTTGAAAAACTGACCGGTGAAGTTATTCTTTATGTTACTCCATCCGATGCATCGGTTGTTATAGGTGTGGCAAATTATGAAAATGCCAGGAAATTTGAACTGGAACCCGGCAATTATAAGATGTTTTTATCATCCGACTTATATGATACAAAAACCATTGATCTTATTGTACAAAAAGGGAAAACCCAAAGATTAAATGTGCAGTTGGTAAAAAACGCCGGCATGTTATCGATGACAAGGAAACCTGAAACTGCTAAAATTCTGATTGATGGCAGGGATTATGGAACAACAGACAAAATTGAACTTCGCTCGGGCAGTTACCATCTGCAAGCAGAGGTTGATTCTTCATATCATCCGTTTGCAGAAAACATTACCATTACAAAAAACAAAACCACAAATTTGAAAGTGGATGTAAAAAGAAGGAAAGGGGTGTTCCTTTTCAACTCTATACCTTATAACACAAGGGTAAGACTTCTTCAAAAGGGGGAGACCAAATTTGAATTTAATGGAACCGGCATTATTGAAGAACTTCCGATCGGGAAGTATGTTTTGTTGGTTGAGTCGCCCGGCTATAAAAGTGTAAGAAGTGAAATTGTGATTTTAGAGGGGAAGAACTACTCCCTTGATCTAAAATTGGAGCAGGGAGTTGATGAGATACTGAGAACCGAGACTACTGCATCACCGGCTCTTCTGAAACGGATAGATGGCGGGTATTTTTCGATGGGTGCCACACGAGAACAAGGAAGCGGAACCAGAATGGAATTGCCTGTGAGGACTGTGGCAGTGAATATGTTTTACATTGGAACCACTGAAGTTACACAGAGTTTATGGAACGAAGTGATGGGTGAAAATCCTTCACAATTCAAGACAGACCAAATTAATAGTTCCCTCCCCGTTGAAAACATCTCGTGGCTTGAAGCGGTAAAATTCTGCAATAAACTTAGTGAAAAAGAGGGCTTAACCCCTTGCTACAAAATAGATGAAGCAACAGTATCATGTAACTTTGAGGCAAATGGTTACCGTCTTCCTACTGAAGCCGAGTGGGAGTATGCTGCAAGAGGTGACGACACATCAGCACAATTCAGATTTTCGGGGAGTGAAAATGTTGAGGAAGTTGCCTGGATTAAATCAAATTCGGATAAAAAGACTCATCCTGTGGCACAAAAATCCCCAAATAAAAATGGTCTTTACGATATGACGGGGAATGTGGCTGAACTTTGTAACGATTATTTCGAAAAATATAACCCTGCCGATCTTTTAAATCCAAAAGGACCGGAAACCGGCAAAAAGATAAGTATTCGTGGTGGAAGCTGGAACTCGATTGATGAGAAAGCAAGGATATCTGCGAGAGAATCGAATGGAAAGGGCGCACGGAAATCGACAACAGGACTTCGACTTGCGAGAACGAACAGATAAATGACCGGATTAAATGGAATGAAATTTTTATTATCCGCTCTTTTTTTGAGTGCAATTTCTTTATCGTTCACCCCCGAACGGAGTGTGGCTCAACCTGTTGACCTGATTTTTGTGGAGGGGGGAAGCTTTGTGATGGGGAGTTTTGATCCATCGATAGAGAGTGATGACGATGAAGCGAATCTTCGGGATGTAACTGTTTATGGTTTTTATATTTCGACCACGGAAATTCAGCAGGGTTTGTGGGATGATGTGATGGAATATAATGTTTCAACCATAAAAGAGCCGACACTTCCTGTTAACAATATCAGTTGGTTTGATGCAATTAAATTTTGCAATAATTTGAGTATTAAACAGAAATTGAACCCATGTTATTCGATAAGAGGCGACAGGGTTACATGTAATTTTAATGCAAACGGCTATCGTCTTCCCACTGAAGCTGAGTGGGAATATGCAGCGAGAGGCGGAAAAGAGGGGAATTTATATCTTTTCAGTGGAAGTAACGACCCATTTGTGGTGGGTTGGTATAAAGAAAATTCGAACGGAAAGATGAGACCCCCAAAACAAAAATCTCCCAACGAGCTTGGTATTTTTGATATGTCGGGGAATTTATGGGAATGGTGTTGGGACTGGTATGCCCCCTACTCTGATGAAGAAGTGCTCGATCCCAAGGGGCCCGAAAAAGGAACAGGCAGAGTACTCAGAGGCGGATCATGGCTATATGAAGCAAAAACCGCCCGTAATTCAAATCGTTTTTTCACATCCCCTTATTCAAGATCGGCAACCTTCGGCTTCAGAATAGTAAAAAAGGTCGGGTAGTTTTTTTATTCCTTCAACTTCTTCTTAAGTTCGTCCAGTTTGTTTAGTGCTTGAACGGGGGTGAGTTCGTCAACTTTGATGTCGGAAATTTCTTTGCGGAGGGCATCATCGGTGAATTCGAAGAGGCTCATCTGATAAAATCCTTGATCCTCGGCTGCTTTTTTAATCTTTTTTGCTTTTTTCACTTCGTATGGAGTGAGCTCTTTTCCTTCAAGATTTGCAAGTATTTCTTTTGCTCTTGATGTAACTTCCCATGGCAGCCCTGCCATCATAGCTACTTGAATTCCGTAAGAATGATCGGCACTGCCGGGTGAAACCTTGTGGAGGAAGATCACTTTATCGTCATATTCTTTTACCTGAACACGGTAGTTTACGATACGGGTGAAAATTTCAGCAAGTTCGTTTAACTCGTGATAATGAGTTGCAAAAAGGGTTTTTGCAGCACAATTTGGATTTTCGTGAAGATATTCGGTCATCGACCAGGCTATCGAAAGTCCATCAAATGTGCTTGTTCCCCTCCCGATTTCATCGAGCAGAATCAGACTTTTACTTGTAGCATTGTTTAAAATGTTTGCAGCCTCCTGCATCTCCACCAGGAATGTACTTTCGCCGGCGGTGATATTGTCGCTTGCGCCCACACGGGTAAAAATTCTGTCAACTATCCCAATTTCCGCTTTTGAGGCAGGGACAAAAGAACCTATCTGGGCGAGCAGCACCAACAGACCAAGCTGCCGGAGATAAACCGACTTTCCTGCCATGTTTGGACCGGTGAGAATAATAATCTGGTCACCCGCCGAATCGAGGACATAATCGTTAGAAGTAAATTTTTCACCCGGGGGTAAAATTCGTTCAACAACGGGATGGCGCGAATCGTAAATTTCGATTTTTGAG
Organism: uncultured Ignavibacteriaceae bacterium; assembly: GCA_964531325.1. Classification (GTDB taxonomy): domain Bacteria; phylum Bacteroidota; class Ignavibacteria; order Ignavibacteriales; family Ignavibacteriaceae; genus UTCHB3. Next base: position 78,179 of record CAZHCW010000008.1, read on the forward strand.
GATTCGTTTACTACAGGTTTTACATAATTATATTCCACTGCAGCTTCTGCAAAAGAAAGAAGGCAGTCGAGCATCGCAATCAGTTTTGCATCTTTTTGTATAATTTCGGTAAAAGAGGCGGTGTAGATTCTCACATCATTAAAGAGTTCTGTCTCCAACGATCTTACATTTTCTTCAGCGTTAAGAACTTTGTCTTCATAAATTTTAAGGTCTGGGGTTATATATCTTTCGGCACTTACAAGAGTTTGTTTTCTGATATACTCGGGTGGAACTTTATCTTTATGAACATTACTGATCTCGATGTAATAACCAAAAACCCTGTTGTAACTTATTTTAAGAGAGGGGATACCCGAGCGTTCCCTTTCGGTTTTTTGAAGGTCGGTGATCCAGTCTTTTCCTGAATAAAGAATTTCCCTCATTTCATCGAGTTCGATGCTGTAACCTCTTTTTATTACTCCCCCTTCGGAAAGAGAGATTGGAGGATTATCGGAGATGGCGAGATCAATTTTTGAAGTTACGGCCTCAAGAGTTACAAGTGATTCTTTTAGTTTGCTTATGGTTGAATTATCAACTTCGTGAAGAATTTTAATTATTTCAGGAATTTCGAGCAGAGAATATTTAAGTGCAACTATTTCTCTTGGAGCCGCTCTGCCGGTGCAGATTCTTGAGATCAACCTTTCGATATCACCGATGTTTGCAAGGCTTTTTTTAAGTTTTTCTCTTGTTTTTTTGCTGTTATAAAGAGCTTCAACCGATTCCTGCCGTTGAATTATCGGCGCAAGCTGAGTAAGGGGAGAGGTGATCCATTTTTTAAGGAGTCTTCCCCCCATCGGGGTTTCAGTTTTGTCGAGAACTGCAAAAAGAGTTCCATCTTTCCCCCCGTCTGCCATAGAATAGGTAATTTCGAGGTTTCGTTTGGTTGCCCAGTCGAGAACCATATATTCTGAAGGATTATAGAGGGAGAGTTTTTTTAGATGGGAGAGGTTTGCCTTTTGGGTTTCCTGTAAATAATGGAGGATTGCCCCGGCGGCAGGGAATGCAATTTCAAGTTCGCTTGCCCCAAAACCTTTAAGGTTGATGGTTCCAAAGTGTTTCAGGAGTGTCTCTTTTGCATACTCTTTGTTGAAAACCCAGTCGTCAATTTTAGTAATTCTTGCTTCACTGCCGGCAGATTTAAGAGTGGCAGCCACTTCCTCACGGAACCGTTTTGGGGAAAGCACTTCTGAAGGTGCGATTATACCTGTTTGGTCGATTAACTTAGCCGACTCTGTTTCAAAAAGAAAAAAATCACCCGTTGAGATGTCACAAAACGCAACACCGGCAACACCGTCGCCATAATTAACCGCCATGAGGTAGTTGTTTTTTTTATGGTCAAGCACCTTATCTGAAAAAACCACACCCGGGGTAACGATCTCGATCACTTCCCTTTTTACGATACCTTTGGCAAGTTTGGGGTCTTCAATTTGTTCACATATCGCAACTCTGTAACCGGCTCTTACAAGTTTTGGAAGGTAACTTTCAACCGCATGGTGAGGAAATCCTGCAAGTGGAACATCTCCTGCGGCACCGTTTGCCCGTTTAGTAAGAGTAATCCCCAACACCCTGGAGGCAATTTTTGCATCCTCTTCAAAGGTCTCATAAAAGTCACCCATCCTGAAAAGCAGCACTGTATCCGGATGAGCAAGTTTGATCTTTGAATATTGAGCCATTAAAGGTGTTTGCGACATAATTGTTATAATTCTTTGTTTTTGCTTAAATTACATTTAAAATTGTGAAATAATGGTGTGACCGGGGAAATTTTTAAAGATAACTGCAAAAAATAATCATTTAGTTTGTTTTAACATTTGTATATGATCCATTTTTTCAAGAAATTAAATGTCTGTCTAATAGAAATATTTCATTTGAGACCCATCATCATCAATCAAAATTTACAGGAGAGAAGCCGTGAAGCTTACTCTTAGACGCAAGGTTATCGCCTTGGTACTGTTTGCCGCTCTTGTGCCACTTCTTGTAACACAATTTGCCGTGTTCCAATTTAAAGGAGCATTGTCGGAGAGAACCCAATCTGAACTCGACACTCTTGGCAGAGAGGCATTAAAACAGATAGTATATGATATGTACTCACTCTGTATCACCTCCAACGATCTCATTCAGGATAAAGTTGACAGGGCGCAAAAAGTTGCCTGGTCGGTTTTAAAAGAAACTGGTGGAATTAAATTTGCTGCCGAGAAAGTTGAATGGAATGCCATAGATCAATATTCCAAAAAAAATACCCGTGTCACCCTTCCCAAAATGTTAATAAGCGGGAAGTGGCAAGGGCAATCCCCAAGCTTCAACACCCCGATGGCTGTGGTTGATGAAGTGAAGGAACTTCTTGGAGTTGCAACCACCATCTTCCAGCGAATGAATGATGCAGGCGACATGATAAGAGTTGCCACCAATGTTGCCACGGGAAACCAACAGAGAGCAATTGGCACCTACATCCCGGCTATAAGACCCGACGGCACAAAGGATGTTGTTATTGAAACCGTGTTAAAAGGTCAACCCTACAAAGGGGTTGCATGGGTGGTTAATGGCTGGTATGTCTCATCTTATGAACCCGTGTTTGATGATAATAATAACATAATTGGTATCCTCTATGTTGGTGAAAAACTTGAATCTGTTCCCTCACTCCGTCGTAATATCCAGAATGTGAATGTTGGAGAGACCGGAAAAGTTACGATTTACGGAGGATCAGGCGACCAAAAAGGGAAGTATTTAATAACGAGCGATGGAAAAAAGGAGGGTGAAAATGCCTGGTTTGTTAAAGATTCCGAAGGAAATTATTATGTTCAGAAAATTATTAATGACGCAGTAAACTCAAACGACGCGGTTTTTCATTCATACCAGTATTCTGAGCCCGGTTCGGGTAAACCGCCCAAAACCAGAGTTTCCGTTTCAGTCTATTTCCCGGGATGGGATTGGGTAATAACGGCATCAACTTTTGAAGAGGAATATTACAGCGCAAAAACAGGTGTTGAGGCTGTTACCGAGTGGTTTACAAGAAGAATGCTTTTATGGACGGGCGGAATACTAATCCTCACTTTAATTATCGCTTATTATTTTAGCAACAGAATTACCGCACCAATCACAAAACTGATCGGAAGTGTTGAAAAGATTGCTTTGGGTGATCTTAAAGGTGGCAATGATGAACTTGTGGCTTACGAGATGAAACATAAGGGAGTTTTGAGTTTTAGCCGAAGGTTAAATCTTGACGACAGGGACGAATCCCACATTCTTGTAATGTCGGTAAAGAAGATGGCCGCAAACCTCTTCTCTCTCCTCAGTCAGGTTGGTCATTCTGGTGTTCAGGTCAGTTCATCTGTATCCCAAATCTCAGCTTCTGCAAGAGAACTTGAAGCAACTGTTGCAGAACAGGCTGCTTCGATAAAAGAAGTGACAGCCACAGCCAAAGAGATATTACAGACTTCAAATACATTGATGAAGACGCTCGACGACAACATCGGAAACAGTGTAACCGTTGCGGCTGAAACTGCTGAAGAAGGAAGAAACAACCTCAACACACTTGAGGATGCAATGCACCAGTTGATAAAAGCCACGGGATCGATCTCGGCAAAACTTGCTGTGATTAATGCCAAGGCAAATAAAATATCAACCGTGGTTACAACAATCAATAAAATTTCTGACCAAACCAACCTGCTCTCGCTTAATGCTGCAATAGAAGCTGAAAAAGCCGGAGAGTTTGGGAAAGGTTTTTCTGTTGTTGCCCGGGAGATAAGCAGACTTGCCGACCAGACTGCCGTTGCCACCCACGACATCGAACACATGGTAAGGGAAATGCAGTCGTCTGTCTCTTCCGGTGTTATGGAAATGGACAAGTTTTCTGAAGAAGTAAGGCAGGACAGCGTAACGGTTTCCTCCATTTCTGAACGATTAAGTGAAGTTATCGATAATGTCAATGCTCTTGCGCCCCACTTCGAGAGTGTAAATTCAGGGATGAAAAGCCAGACTGAAGGAGCCGAACAGATAAGCGAAGCAATGCAACAGCTTTCTGTGGCTGCCGAGCAGACCAAAGAATCTCTTCAGGAGTTTAAGTCGGCAACCGGGCAGTTAAACACTGCCGTTACTACACTAAATGAAGAACTTCACAGATTTAAAGTAAGTTGACCATGGAAAAACTTAAATTGAAGATTAATCTCCTTCTGCGGCGTCTTACGGTAATGAACAAGCTCTCATTCATCGGGCTTGTTCTTGGAGTTCCTCTTACCATCCTTATGGTTGTCAGTCTTAATAACCTGATGGAGGGGGTTGATTTCGCAGAAAAGGAACAAAGCGGAATTAAGTATATCCGCCCTCTAAGTGTGTTAAAAGTTCAGATACTCAAACACAAATCGTTCACTTATGCCGCAAGTGCTGCAAAAACTGACTTCCAGAAGAGAATTACAGAACTTAATGCACAGATTAAGGATGAATTTGATATCCTCATAGCTCTCTCGGAAAAGGAGGGTGAGCACATCCAGCTTGATGAAAAAACTTTATCGCAGATGGAGGAATATGACCTTTCACCAAAGACTCTCCTTACAAAATGGGAGAAACTTATTACTGTACAGAAAGGTCAACACAGTTCACTTTCGGAACAGGACTACAACAAAATAATTGCTGATATAAGCAAACTGACCAAACTTGTTGGTATCAAATCGAACTTGATACTTGATCCCGAGGGAGATTCTTATTACCTAATGGATGTTGCCTTGTTGCGCATGCCAAAAGTTCAGGAATTGCTTACCTCTGCATTCACACTTGCGGTTGAGGATGAACAAGATTCCATGTTCAATTATGACCGAACGGCTGAGATAATTTATATAAACCGTACACTAAGAGAGGCAGTGCTTGAAGATATTCCCGGCTCAATAAACAGTGCGATTGAGCAGGACCCCAAGTTTCATGACAAATCGGAGTCACTGGCAAAAACACTTATTCCACTTGTCGAAAGATATCGCACCGGAATTGGCTCGCTGATTGAGGTTTATGAAAACATTATCAGAAACAACAAAACTGCCGGAATCGAAGAACTAACCAACAAAACCGAGGAGCAGTTGAATGAAAGCCTTCTTTTTTGGAACGCCACGCTTACTGAACTCGAGTCATTGATTGATACAAGGATTACCTATTTTTATGCCAACATTTTTGCAACTCTTTTTATAGCAATTGCCGCATTTATTTTTGCTTTTGTTTTCATCTACCTAACAGCAAAAGGTATAATGAATCCTGTAAGGGGAGTTGCTGCCATTGCCAATAACCTTTCAGCAGGAGATATCAAAAGTGCCAAAGAGGAGATAGCCATCATTCAAGAGAAGTTTGTTATCCCGTCAGGCAGAACCTCAAAAGACCGGGATGAGATATGGAATCTCTTCAGAGCTGTTAGAGCAACCATCTACGATCTTGAAACACTTTTGGGTGAAGTAAGTAAAGCAGGAATTGCAGTAACATCATCTGTTACCCAGATAACTTCATCGGTGCAGTCGCTTAACGCTGCGATTAATGAACAGGCCGCATCCACTGCCGAGGTGAACGCAACGGGTAAGGAGATCTACAGCAGTTCCATCCATCTATCAAGGACAGTGGAGGAAGTATCAGATAAATCGGGGAAAACTCTTGTTCTTGCAGACAAAGGTGCCGCAGGACTTGCTGAAATTACCACTTCAATGTCGTCACTTGAATCGGGCTCAAAAGATATTTCTGAAAAACTAAAACTGCTTTACCACAAAACCGGAAATATCACAAATGTAATTACAACAATTACAAAGATTGCCACCCAGACAAATCTTCTTTCACTTAACGCCTCAATCGAAGCCGAAAAAGCGGGAGAATATGGAACGGGGTTTTCCGTAGTTGCCGCAGAGATCAAAAGACTTGCAGAAGAGACAGCTCTTGCTGCACTTGAAATCGAAGAAATGATTCATGAAATGCAGCAGGCAGTGAAAGAGGGGGTAATTGGGGTTGAAACTTATGCCGGCACCACAAGAAGCAGCGCGGGAAGAATTTCGGGAATTGCAGAAAGCATTAATGAAATTATTCTTTATACCAAAGATGTACTCCCGAGTTTTGAAGCAGTAAGTTCACAAATGCAGATGCAAACCGACGGAGCCGAGCAAATTAGTGAAGCAATGAATGAATTGAATGCCGGTGCCGTCCACACAAGAGAATCAATTTCTGAATTTAGTGAGATTACCGGCAGACTTGAAGGAGCTGTAAAATCACTTCGTGATGTTGTTTCAAAATTCAGGTTCGGCGGTTAACAAATGCTCTGCCTTACATTTGAAATAAGCGAAAATAAATATGCCGTTGAGGCACAGGAGGTTGTGGAAGTGGTTCCTCCGGTGAACCTGACTGCCATGGCAAAAGCCCCCGATTATTTCTCCGGAAGATTTAACTACAGGGGAATCATCGTCCCGGTAATAGATTTAAGATCGCTTATGATGGGTTTTCCATCCAAAATACTCCTCAGTACACGAATTATTATTGTAAACTATTATGTTGACGACAGGATACATCTGCTTGGGCTTTTGTGTGAAAGAGTGATGGATATTATCAGAATTAAAGAAGAAGACTTGCAAACCCCGGGGTATGTTACCGAGGAAACCAGTTACCTCGGTAAACTGATTAATCTGCGAACCGGCATTGTGCAACTTGTAACGATTCATGACCTCTTGCCCGCATTTGTGAGAAAAAATCTTTTTGTGGAGCTTGATGATGCGTAATTTTGATGCAGGGCTTGCTGCTCTGTTACCACTTCTCGCTCGTACAATTGGCCTTGATCACTCTACAATAGGAATCAAAAGCCTTGAACTTACTCTCAAAAGGAGGCTTTCACAAGTAAATTCTGAAAACGCACTCGAATATGTAAATTCTCTTGAAAGAGACAAATCAGAATTGCAACAATTTGTGGAGATGATTGTTGTGCCCGAAACATGGTTTTTTAGGGATCAAGAACCTTTTACCTTTCTACAGGAAGAGGTTAAATCAAAATTTATGCGTACTGTCACTCAGCCGTTAAGAATTTTATCGATCCCATCTTCCACCGGTGAAGAGCCATATTCAATAGTGATGGCGTTGAAAGAGATAAACTACCCCCTGCAGTTTCTTGCAGTTGATGCGGTGGATATAAGTTCGGTGGCAACCGACAAGGCGATGAGAGGAGTTTACGGGAAATCTTCTTTCAGGGGAGTTGAAGAATCGATTATAAAAAAATATTTTACAGTGGAAGGTGAACAATTTATTTTATCAGATGAGATTAAAAAACCTGTAACATTCCACAATGAAAATCTTGCAAATCCCTTCTTTATGCAGTATAAACTCCCTTATGACATGATTTTTTGCAGGAATCTCATAATTTATCTCGATGGGAAAGCCCGGGAAACAGCTATCAATCATATTAAAAGGTTACTTAGACCCGATGGTTATCTTTTTTCGGGACATACTGAAGTGATGTTTTATTCATCAAACGGTTTTTGTTCTGTTGCACATCCAAAGTCGTTTGCGATGTATGTTGAATCTTCAAAGCCGGAACCCGTAAGAAAACCGGTTTCCCGGGGATCAATTGAGCGGACTGTTCCGCTACCCCCCGTTGTAAGAAGACAATTTTCGACCTCAAAAGTTGAAGGTAAAAGAAGAACAATCGAAACTCCACCGGCAGCCTCACCAGAATTTGAGTACGAATATATTCAGGAACTCGCTAATAGAGGTGAGTTAACAACGGCGAGGCGAAAATGTGAGGAATTACTCCAAAAAGACCCGGCAAACAAAGAGTTGATATGTCTTATGGGTGAAATAAGCCTTGCGAGTGGCAAGGTGGATGAAGCCGAGAACAATTTTCTTAGAGTTTTATATCTTGAACCAAACCATACGCTGGCTTTGGTTCATATAAGCCTGTTGTATGAGCAGAAGGGGGATCAAACCAAATCGATACTCTATAAAGAACGGCTGAAAAGAGTGAATGAGAGGTCGAGATGAAACCCAAAGTTAGAGAGAAATGTTGGCAGGTTATTGGTGTTTTCGGAGATAAATCGTGTGAAAGTCTCACCGAATACCTTCATTGTAAACATTGCCCCGTTTACTCCGATTCGGCAAAGGAATTTTTCGACCGTGAGATCCCTTCCGAGTTTCTCGATTCCTGGACAATTACCCTCTCAAAACAAAAAGAGAAAAAGGAACGGGGTGATATGTCAGTAACCGTTTTCAGACTCGGAACTGAATATCTTGCAATTGATACAAACTGTTTTCTCGTGGCGGTGGAAGTGAAGCCGGTGCATTTTGTCCCTTTCCGAACCAATAAATCGTTCAGAGGCCTGGTTAATATCGATGGTGAACTGCTGCTTTGTTTTAACCTGGAGACATTATTAAATATCTCGAGAAGTGACTATAACAATGTAACCGAAAAAGCAGTTTACAAAAGGATGATAGCCATCAAAACCGGTGGTGAACGAATTGTTTTTGAAGTGGATGAAATTATTGGCGTCACTCGCATTTCATCATCAGCCATTAAACCTTTACCGGCTACTGCCCAGAAGGCGACGGAAATTTTTTCCAACGGAATTTTTGAAACAGAAGAGTTAACAGCAGGTCTGCTGAACGAAACCAAAATTAGTGAGTCGTTCAGGTCTTCTCTTAAATATCAGTGATTATGCAGAACATTGTTTTACTTGAAATATTTCGTGGTGTACTTCTGGAAAATCTTCCAAAGTATGAGAAATTTGTGGCTTCGGGGTCGATTGACGCAATAAAGTCGTTAATCTCTGTGATTCAGACTATCCGGTCATCTGCAAAGCTTGTATCTCTTGATCTGCTCGTTGAATTGTGTGTATCAATGGAACTGTTTCTTACGAGAAGTCTTGAACTGAATGAACCGATAAGTGAGTTAAACAGGAATTTTTTCCTCACCGCCGGTGAGCTGATGAAGGAACTTACCCATGTTGAGCCGGCAGAAATCCCAAAAAAAACTGATGCAGGCGACCTTCTGATAGCAGATCTAACAACATATTTTACCAAACCCCGGCTGCAAACTTCGCAACCCGAGGCACCTCAACCTGTGGTAAGTAAAACCAAATCGACAGTTGATCCCGTTCTCATTGGCTTGTTTAAATCAGAGATGGCAACTCACTCGAAAGTGATGTTTGATGTTTTAGAAAAGGGAACTTCCGCAACCAAAGATGACCTGAGCGGAATGATGAGAGCTGCTCATTCAATCAAAGGTGCGTTCAGAATCACAGGTTTTAATCCGGGAGCCGGACTCGCCAGCAAAATGGAGGATTATTTTAACACTCTGATTTCAGGCGAAGCCGCCATTTCTGAAGAGTTGATAGAAAAGTATAAAGAGGTGGCATCCTTTTTCCACTCTTTGGTTGATACCCCTGATGATGAAATCCCGGCAAAAGCTTCTGATATCACACTCATCAGTAAATTAACTTCTCTTTTGGATGGATCGAAAGCAACACCCTTTCAACCTAAAGCACCAAAACCGGAGCCTCCTAAACCACAGAAGGAAAAAGTTGAGTCAAAACTTGACCTTTCCATGGTTGATTTGTTTAAAATAGAACTCGAATCAAACACCAAAGTGCTCGAAAGAGGGCTTGTGGATGCCGAAGGAGAAACTTCAAAAGAGAAACTTGAACCACTGATGAGAGCAGCCCACTCGATAAAAGGGGCTGCCAGAATTGTGGGGATCAATCAAGCTGTCGGGCTCGCTCACTCAATGGAAGATGTGCTTAGCCTCGCCATAAAAAGTGAGATAAGACTCTCCGACAAACATATCGATCTTCTGCTTCAAGGGAATGATATATTTAAATTCATTTCACGGCTTTCTGCGTCAGAAATTGAATCTGAAATTGATGGAAATATCGACCGAATCAACTCAATCTCGGCCTCCCTTTCCGGGGTGGTTTCAGGTGAAGAGACTCCCAAGCAGACTAAAACTGAGGAAAAAGTAACCCAGGCTCCTCAAAAAGCAGCAACCCCGCACAAAGAGAAAAAAGAGGATGCACTTTTTGTAAGAGTGCTCGCTGATAATCTCAACAGACTGTTGGGGCTCGCCGGTGAAATAAAAATTCAGGCAAAGTTTACAAAACCTTTCCAAAACAACCTTCTTGCTTCAAAACAGACTTTAAGAGAAGCTTCCAGACTGCACGAGAGCCTCACTTCAAGAATTGAAGAGATGGGACTCACTGAAAAATTAGCTGACAGATTAGACGGATCGCAGGAAGCTCTCGAAAGACTTGAATGGAATCTGAATACCATTATCGACAGATTTGAGATATTTTCGAGGAACATCGAAAGATTGTCGGAATCGCTCGGAAATCAGGTTATTGCTTCCAAAATGCGACCGGTTTCCGATGGACTTCACGGAATACCGAGAATGGTAAGAGACCTTGCGCGCGACTCGGGTAAAAAGATCAATTTTGAAATTTTCGGCGACGATACAATGATCGATCGCGATATTCTCGATAAGATTGAAGCACCATTATCGCACCTTATTGCCAATGCAGTTGATCATGGTATCGAAACTCCTGAAGAACGACTCGCCGCAGGAAAACCGGAAACGGGCCGGATAGTCCTCGAAGCCGGGCATAGAGCAGGGTTCCTGACCATCACTGTTGAAGATGATGGCAGAGGAATTGATGAAGCTGTGATCAAATCAAAAATAATTGAAAAAGGTTATGTGTCGGCAGAAATGTCGGAGAACCTCAGTAAAGCTGAAATTCTTGATTTTCTTTTCCTCCCCGGCTTTTCAACAAAAGCCGGAGTTTCAAAAGTTTCGGGAAGAGGCGTGGGTCTCGATATCGTAATGAACCTGATCCACCAGGTTGGCGGAAAATCGAAAATTGACTCGGAGCCGGGTAAAGGAAGTAAATTTACACTTCAACTTCCAGTTACGCTTTCCATCTTAAGAGCCCTTTTGCTTAAAGTAAATTCTGAACTTTATGCCCTTCCTCTTGCCCGGGTTGAAACACTTTTGAGCATCAGAGAGGATGAAATATACACAATTGAAGACCGCCAATATTATAAATGGGCGGGGGAAAATCTTGGGATAGTAAATTGCGCCCGATTGATGGGACTTCCGGATGAGGGGAGTAAAGGTGAATTCATAAACCTTGCCGTTGTTGGTGACAGAACCGGAAAATATGCAGTGGCAGTGGATGCTTTTCTGGGAGAGAGGGATATTGTTGTTTCAGTTATTGACGGAAAACTTGGTAAAATTCCCAATATTTCTGCGGCGGCTATCCTTGAAGAGGGTTCAATTGCATTAATTATTGATCCCGATGATTTGATCCACTCGATCGAAAATCACATCAAAGGAGCCCGGCCCGATAAAGTGACTTCTAATATAGTAAAAGCCGGCAAGACAAAAATTATCCTGGTTGTTGACGATTCTCTTACGGTTCGTGAAGTTGAAAGAAAATTGCTTGAGAACAGTGGTTACACTGTGGTTACTGCGGTTGATGGAATCGATGGATTTAATACCCTTCAAAAAGAGGTGTTTGATCTTGTTATCACGGATGTTGATATGCCAAGAATGAATGGAATTCAATTTGTTGAAAAAATTAAATCTGATCCAAACTACAAAGATATTCCTGTTATGATAGTATCCTATAAAGACAGAGAAGAGGATCGTTTGCTTGGGCTGAATGCCGGTGCCAACTATTATCTTACCAAAAGTTCTTTCCACGACGAGAGTCTAATTAATGCTGTTATTGATCTCATAGGAGAGGCTACATGAGAATTGGAATTGTAAACGATCTTTCACTTGCTGTTGAAGCCTTGCGTCGCGTCATTCTCATGGTTGAGGACCTTGAAATAGCCTGGGTTGCCTATGACGGGAAACAGGCTGTTGATTTGGCGCTTAAGGACAGACCCGATCTTATCCTGATGGATCTTATTATGCCTGTTATGGATGGAGTTCAGGCAACAGCCGAAATTATGAAAAAATCGCCTTGTGCAATTCTTGTTGTAACGGCATCTGTTGGGGGAAATTCATCCAAAGTTTTTGAAGCGATGGGGCATGGTGCCCTTGATGCAGTGGCCACTCCCGTTTTCGATTTTTCAGGGAATGCTACGGGTGCCGGTGAACTGATCGCTAAAATCAATTCCCTTAAACGCCTGATTCAAGGGAAAAGTTATTTTAAACCTGTAATAGCCAAACGGGCAGCGAGAACGGCTTTCCCTCTTGTTGCAATTGGATCTTCAACCGGAGGACCAAAAGCTCTTGGAACAATTCTCTCCCTTTTGCCCGAAAATTTTAATGCAGCATTAGTGATAATTCAGCATGTTGATCAACGATTTGCCGAAGAACTTGCAACCTGGCTTAATAAACAAACTCCTCTTACTGTTTCCATTGCAGTGCAAGGGCAGTCGCCTGCGGCTTCCAATGTTTATCTTGCCGGAACTAATGATCACCTAATAATCGACAGATATGGAAGGTTTGCTTATGTGGCTGAACCAAAAGAATATCCATATCGCCCCTCGGTTGATACATTTTTTTATTCTCTTCTTGATAATTGGGGTGCAAAAGATGCCGCAGTTCTCCTTACCGGAATGGGAAAGGATGGAGCTGACGGACTTTCACGCCTGAAAGAGAGTGGTTGGATGACAATCGCCCAGGATGAGAAATCATCAATAGTATTCGGAATGCCAAAAGCAGCAATTGAACTTAATGCTGCTGTTAAGGTGCTCGACCCTGAAAGGATTGCCGGAGAATTGATAAATCTATATGCAAAAAAAGGAATTTGAATGATGCAGCAGAAAGAAAAGATACTCTCTAAGTATAAAATTAAAGTTTTGTTAATTGATGACCAACAGATTGTGGGAAGTGCCGTGGGCATGATGCTTGCAAATGAACAAGACATCGAGTTCCATTTTTGCCAACAACCCGCAATGGCTCTTTCAATGGCTTCCGAGATTCAACCCACTGTGATTCTGCAGGATCTTGTAATGCCTGACATTGATGGTTTAACTCTTGTTAAGTTTTTTAGAGGACATCCAAAACTTAAAGATGTCCCCTTGATTGTTCTCTCATCAAAAGAGGAAGCTATTACCAAAGCGGATGCTTTTGAGGTTGGAGCCAATGATTATCTTGTAAAACTTCCCGATAAAATTGAATTGATTGCAAGAATCCGATATCACTCAAAAGGATATATCGCCCTGCTTGAAAGAAATGAGATGTATCAGGCACTGCTCGAAAGTAAAGAAGCACTTGCACATGAGCTGAACAGAGCTGCCGAGTATGTAATTTCACTTCTTCCTGCGCCTCTAAAAAAAGGAATTGTGCTCTCTGAATGGATGTTTGTACCTTCGGCTGACCTTGGAGGAGATTCGTTTGGTTATCACTGGATCGACAGCGAACATTTTGCTGTTTACCTGCTCGATGTTTGTGATCATGGGGTGGGTCCGGCACTTCTCTCTGTATCCGCATTAAATGTTCTCAGGAGCCAGACACTTCCACACACCGACTTCCGTGACCCTGCATCCGTGTTGAATACATTAAACGAAACATTTGTGATGGAGAAACAAAACAACCTCTATTTTACGATCTGGTACGGTGTTTTTAACAAAAATACAAGAGTCTTAAACTATGGAAGTGCGGGTCACCCACCGGCACTTCTGTTTACCCCCGAAGGTGAGATTCATGAATTAATCACTAAAAATCTGATTGTGGGTCATCTTCCAAAGTTCCCCTACAAATCGGCACAAATTGAAGTGCCCGTTGGATCAAAATTTTATGTTTTTTCCGATGGAGTTTATGAAGTGGAAGTAGAGCATGGAAAGATGTGGACACTCGAAGAAATGAGAGACCTGCTTAAATCTGAAATGACCGATAATAATGATGAACTGGAAAAATTGCATCTCTATCTGCAAGACCTGAATAAAGATGACAATCTGCCAGATGATTTTTCAATTCTTAAATTAAACTTTGAAGCATGACAAAAACTTTTTTATCCATTGTAACCATAGTTTTCTTTTTCCTTGGTTCAATACATTCACAGGACCTGCCAAAGGGATTAACCAAAGCCGAAGTTGAACTGATGAAATCTTATGTCTCCCCCTCGGCATCTCCGGAGGCATTTACCACCCCGCCACCATTCCCTGTAAGAACAATGGCTGAGTGGGAACAGTTGAGTGGAATAATCATTACCTGGACAAGTTATCAGTCGATTTTAAGACAGATTGTTGATTTTGCGCAGGAAGAATGTCTTGTTTATATAGTCTGTAGTGATTCCAACAGTGTAAAAACCTACCTCACTCAAGGGGGTGTTCCGCACAATAATCTTAAGTTCATTATCGCCCCGTTTAATTCGATTTGGGTCAGGGATTACGGTCCATGGACTGTATATGGTAATGATGTTGACAGCATGGTTTTGGTTGACTGGGTTTACAACCGTCCACGCCCCAGCGATGATGCTCTTTCTCAGGCTTTTGCAAATACGATGAATTATCCCCTTTATCAGACAATTAATGAACCAACACGACTTGTTGCCACCGGGGGAAATTTTATGGTTGACGGGTTGGGAACAGGATTTTCTTCACACCTTGTAACCAACGAAAACACTAATAAAACAGAAGCTCAAATAAATCAGATCATGTCAGATTATATGGGTCTTAATAGATACATTAAAATGGCGGTGCTCCCCTACGACGGAATTCACCACATCGATATGCACATGAAACTCCTGGATGAAGAAACCCTTTTGGTGGGACAATACCCTGCGGGAGTCTCTGATGGACCACAAATTGAGCTCAATTTACAATATATCCTCAATAACTTTTTGACTCCTTATGGAAGACCCTATAAAGTGGTGAGGATACCGATGCCACCCGATGGAAACAACCAATATCCATCACAGGGGGGTGACTACAGAACTTTTACCAACTCGGTTTTTGTAAATAAAACGGTTATCGTACCTACTTATGACCTGAGATATGATTCCACCGCATTAAGAATTTACAGAGAATCCCTGCCGGGTTATACCGTTGTTGGAATCAACAGTAATGCAATCATCCCTGCCAGCGGTGCCATCCATTGTATCACAAAAGAGATTGGTGTTACTGATCCTGTTTTTATAGCTCACGATCCTGTTCAATTCAGAAGAGCAAACCCGGGAACGGGTTATACAATTAAAGCTTTTGTAAAAAGTAAACACCCTCTTACCTCGGTAAATCTTTTTTATTCCACTAATATTGGTGGCGGTTGGCAAAGTGTTCCACTTTCATCTATGAATGGTGACACAATGTTTTGTAATATCCCTGAATTTTCCGTTGGAACAAGAGTTTATTACTATTTTCAGGCAACAACAGCAGCAAGAACCATTACCAAACCGGTCACTGCTCCCGCAAATCACTATATTTTTACATCCGACGAACCATTGCCCGTTGAACTTATCTCTTTTGATGGTTATTCACAAAACGGGGAAGTGATTCTGAAATGGGTAACTGCAACAGAACTTAACAACCGGGAGTTTGTTGTTGAAAAGAAAATTGAAGGAAGTGAAGTGTGGATGGTAACAGGTTCCATTCCCGGAAAAGGGACCATCTTATCACGATCTGAGTATTCATTTATCGACAAAAACCCGGGTACGGGTGTTGTTTCATACAGATTAAAACAGGTGGATTTTGATGGTACTTCAACTCTTTCCACAGCAGTTGATGTATCCGTTGGGATATTTGAATATAATCTTTATCAAAACTATCCAAACCCCTTTAACCCCTCAACCAACATCTTTTTTGATTTAAAAGAGGATGGAATGGTGAATCTTGTGGTTTATAACTCAATTGGCGAAAAGGTGGGAGAACCTGTGAACGGGTTTATGAACAAGGGGATACATAAAATAAGGTTTGAAGCAACGGAACTTCCGGCAGGTGTATATTTTTACAGACTTTCCGTGCAAGGTTTAAACGGAGTATCGGCTTTTTCACAGACCAAAAAGATGATCCTGGCAAAATAGAAGAAGATAACAAGAAAAAAGAAGCAGGACGGAGACCACCGCCCTGCTCCAATGCGATTAATTAATCAGGCAGGTTTATTTTATAAACTTTTTATTTCTTCTTCTCTTCAGGCTTTCCGTCAGCCATGGTAAGTCCAAGACCGCCATGATCCATAATGATGTTGTGTTCAGCCGCTTTCTTTTGGTGTCTGAGGCCATCAAGTGCGATAATAACCGCGAATGTCAATACTACTAATATAACTACCATTTTGTGTCTCCTTCCCGAGAACTTGTTCAACATTTATCTGCATTTATATATGCAAATAGTGTGCCACATTATTTGCACCAACCCTAACCCCTTGTTATTAAAAGAGTTAACCACATTCCCCGGATTTTTGATATTTAGCAAATCGTTGAATATTTCAACACCCAAAATGCCAAATCGACATAACCCCTTTATTTACAACAAGTTAGTGGTGTGTAATAAATCTACAGCCGATTTAGCTGTTTTACACATTTTCTACACTTCTCAATGCTCCCAAAATTTTGAATGGAGATTGAGATAAAATTTGCGTAATTTCCAAGGATAGATTTATTTATTTTTAGACAATTCCATATCCCGGCAATTAATGAAAACAAACAAAGCCACATTCCCGATAACTTTTTTGTTTATCATTTTTGTATTGGCATTTTCATCGTGTACCAACAAAAAAGAACTACCCGAATCGACACAGTTTGTTAAACTTTTTGAGAAGACCAGAAGTACATCCATGGATTCTCCTGAATATCCCTCTCTTCTTGATTCCCTTGAAAAACTGGCAAATCTCAACAATGACCCCGAATTAAAAGTTGATGTTCTTTCACTCAAAGGTGAATATCTAAACTCTCAGGATAAACTTAAGGAAGCTATTGTTGTCTTTAAAAAATCGATTTCACTTGCCGAAGAACTTGGTTTAAGTTTACATCTGGGGAAAGATCTGGAAAACATCGGTAAAAGTTACTACCGTCTTAAAGACCACAGTAATGCAGTTGAAGCCTTTAAAAGGTCTGCCATCATCAGGGAAGAGGCGGGAGATTCTGTTGGATTGGGGTCGTCGCTTAACAACGCAGGTTTTGTTTTTTGGATGGAAACGGAGTTCGACAGTGCAATTATCTATTTCAACAAAGCACTTGAGATCAGGAGTAAACTAACCAACCTGGATCATCATGCAACAACTCTTAACAATCTTGGGACAATATATTTCAATTGGGCAATCTATGACAAGGCTCTTGAATATTACATGAAATCACTTTCTCTTCAAAGGGAGATTAAAAATGACTATGGAATTGCGATTAGCCTTACAAATATAGGACTGGTTTATAACGAAACACGACAACATGAAGAAGCAATCCAATATTATAAGGAGAGCCTTCCTCATGCAATTGATTCAAAAGATACTAATGTGGTCGGGTATGTTTATCAGGGGCTCGGCTATGCATTTGAGGATATAGATGTTGATTCATCCATTTATTATTTTAAATTATCAATGGCAAAATATGAAAGTGCTTCATATCCTCCGGGAATCATTCTCGCATTAAGGGGGATAGGTGACTTCTATTTTAAGCTCAAAGATTATGAGGTTTCCGGAAGAAATTTTGCGGAGATGTACCGGCTTGCCGTCAGAGAAAAGATTCAATTACGCGAAGCCGAGGCATTAAAAGGGCTTGGTGAAGTTCATCTTGCTCAAAACAATGTAAACCGCGCCAAATCAGATCTGGAAGAAAGTCAATTGATTGGTGGAAGGCTTGGGAACAAGGTGTTGTTGAGAGATGTTAGCGGGTTGATGAGTGAAGTTTACGAAAAACTTGGGGATAAAGACAGTGCACTAATTGCATTAAGGGTGCACCAAAAATATGCTGAGGAAATTCAGGGTGAGGAGATGAGCAGAAGACTGATCGGACTTAAAAATAAATTCCAGTTTGAAAAATTTGAACTCGATTTACAGAAACAGATGTATGAGAACAGGACGCAAAGAATTACGATAATAGCTACTGCTATTATGCTTATTCTGGTTATTTTCATTCTTCTGCTACTTTACCGTGTGAATAAAAGGATAAAAAACACAAATCGATTGCTAAACGAACAAAATGAATTGATTGAGGGGCAGTCGAAGGAGCTTGGAATCATAAACCGACAGCTTGTTGAATCAAACGATGCAAAAGACAAATTGTTTTCCATCATAAGTCACGATCTTCGTAGTCCCTTTCAGGGTCTGCTTGGAATAACAAGCATTCTTAAGGAAGATTTTTATGAATTGACGAATGATGAAAAACTTCATCTCATAAGTGGATTAGAAGAAACCAGCAGGAAAACATTTGATCTTCTTGAAAATCTCCTTAATCTTTCTGCTTCAAGGATGGGAAAATTGGTTTTTGATCCTGTTGAAACCGATGCCTCTGCGATTGTAAATAAAACCATTGCTCTTTTGTCTGAACAGGCAGCAGGAAAAAATATCTCTCTCAAATCGAACATTTGTGTCCGTAAAATTGTTTATGCAGATGAGAACATGCTTGAAATTGTATTTAGAAACCTTATGAGTAATGCGATAAAATATACTTACGAAGAGGGGGATATATTAGTTGACTCATACGATTCCGACGGATTTGTCTGTTTTTCGATCAAGGATAACGGGATCGGGATGGATGAAGAGACCAAAACTAATGTTTTTAATATTAATGCTGTCCGCTCACAAAAAGGGACCAAGGGTGAAAAGGGGACGGGCCTTGGCATTGGGCTTTGTAAGGAATTTGTTGAAAAACATAATGGTTTCATTGAAGTTGAAAGTGAATCGGGGGTTGGAACCACATTTCGAATCAAACTCCCTATAAACGGTGGTGCAAAACAGGAATAACAGTTGGAGGAAAAATTAACATGGCATTTAATTTAAATAAATTTACAGTAAAAGCTCAGGAAACCGTACAAAAGGCGATCGAAATTGCCGGCGGTTATCAAAATCAAATAATTGAACCACTACATATTTTGGCTGCACTTGTTGAAGAGAGGAATGGATTAGCCGATTCTCTTTTACAAAAAACAGGTGCCAACAGCGACCGAATTAGAATTAAAGTCTCTGCCGAGATGGATAAACTTCCAAAAGTAAGCGGAACAGCAGCAAGTGACCTAAAACTCTCCACAAATTCTTCGGTACTATTCGATAGAGCTGCCAAACTTGCAAATGATTATAAAGACGAATTTGTTTCAACCGAACATATACTGCTTGCACTGGCTGAAGACACAACTGATGCCGGAAGATTGCTTAAAGATACCGGTGTAACTAAAGATGATCTTTCAAAAGCTGTTGAACATATCCGGGGTGGTAGCAGAGTAACCTCACAAAACGCAGAAGACTCCTACGCCTCACTTGAGAAATATGGTAGAAACCTGAATGATCTTGCAAGGGCAGGTAAACTCGATCCTGTGATTGGCAGAAATGATGAAATCAGACGAGTAATGCAGGTGCTTTCACGCAGGACAAAAAATAATCCTGTTCTTATAGGTGAACCGGGAGTTGGAAAAACCGCTATTGCTGAAGGAATCGCTCAAAGGATAGTTTCGGGTGACGCTCCGGAAACGATAAAAACAAGACAGATTATTGCTCTTGATGTTGGATCACTTATTGCAGGAACCCAATACCGCGGTCAGTTTGAAGAGAGACTAAAGGCAGTTATCAAAGAAGTACAAAATTCGAACGGTGAGATTGTCCTTTTTATTGACGAGATGCACACCCTTGTTGGAGCAGGGAAAACCGAGGGAGCGATGGATGCCGCTAACATCCTCAAACCGGCATTGGCAAGAGGTGAACTCCATTGTATCGGTGCTACAACTCTTGACGAATACCAAAAATATATCGAAAAAGACGCCGCACTCGAAAGAAGATTTCAACCTGTAATAATTGCAGAACCGAATGAGGAAGATTCAATTTCGATTTTAAGAGGATTGAAGGAGAGATATGAAGTACATCATGGAGTAAGAATAACCGATGCTGCAATTGTTGCGGCTGTTCAACTTTCGAACAGGTATATCAGCGACCGTTTCCTCCCCGATAAAGCTATCGATCTTATTGATGAATCGGCTTCCCGGCTCAGGATTGAGATCGACTCGATGCCCGAAGAACTTGATATACTCGAAAGAAAAATTAAACAGCTCGAGATTGAGAAAGTGGCACTTACTCGTGAAAAAGATGATGCTTCTCAGAGAAGATTGGAAGACCTGAATGAGGAACTTTCGGAATTGATTGAGGAGAGAAGTGGCATAAGAGCCCATTGGGAACAGGAAAAGGAGAAAATTGGTCAAATTCGCGAAATAAAATCTCAGATAGAGAAGCTTCGTGCAGACTCTGAAATGTATGAGAGAGAAGGAAATCTCTCAAAAGTTGCTGAGATTAGATATGGTACCCTACCTGAACTGGAAAGAGAACTTGTTGAAGACACTGTGCAACTAAACGAAGTTCAGAAAGAAAAGCGACTCTTAAAAGAGGAAGTTGATGCAGAGGATGTGGCTGAAATTGTCTCCCGCTGGACAGGTATCCCCGTCACCAAAATGCTTGAAAGTGAAAGAGCAAAGTTGATCCATCTTGAGGAAGAACTTCATAAAAGGGTTATCGGACAGGATGAGGCGGTGGTGGCTGTTTCCAATGCTGTCAGAAGATCCCGTGCAGGGCTGCAGGATGCCAACAAACCCACAGGCTCCTTTATTTTTCTTGGAACCACAGGTGTGGGTAAAACCGAGCTGGCAAAAGCACTCGCAGTTGCTCTTTTCGACGATGAACGAGCTATGATCAGAATTGATATGTCGGAGTATATGGAGAAGTTTTCGGTCTCCCGACTTATAGGTGCACCTCCGGGATATGTGGGCTATGAAGAGGGTGGACAACTTACTGAGGCAGTAAGGAGGAAACCATATTCAGTGATTCTTCTTGATGAGATCGAAAAAGCACATCCTGATGTATTTAATATCCTTCTTCAGGTTCTTGATGATGGAAGACTCACTGACAACCAGGGAAGAACCGTCGATTTTAAGAACACTATAATCATAATGACTTCTAATCTTGGTTCCCAGTTGATCCAGGAAAGTCTGATGAACAGCAAAGATGAAGATATTGACAATATAATGGGAATATTGCGGATGCAACTTGGTGATCTGTTGAGAAAAACGATAAGACCCGAGTTCCTTAACAGAATTGATGATGTTATTTTGTTTAAACCTTTGAGGCAAGCTGAGATCAGAAAAATTGTGAAAATACAACTTGACTCCGTAACAGCGATGTTAGCGAAAAAAGATATTTCATTTACAATTACTGATGGGGCAGCCGATTGGTTATCCGAATTGGGTTATGACCTTACCTATGGTGCCCGACCCCTGAAACGAACGATTCAAAAGCATATTATCAACCCTCTTGCACAGGAACTGATTGCAGGAGCCTTCTCCGATGGTGATGCAATCATAACTGATGTTGATGAAAGAGGTAAAATCATTTTCAAAAAGGAATAACCAGGAAAGGAGTTGTATATTTGAAATCCATTTTATAAATATTTGAATAAACTTTGAACAAAACATTTGCCGTTCTAATAGCTTTTACTTTTGCTTTTATCGCTTACCCGCAACGCCATGATACAACAATTATAGCCGGTAGTGAATACCAGGCAGGCGGGTTCCGAAGGACCATGTTTGGCGACTTGTGGAGAGATGTCTGGGCAATTCCTGTTAAAATCCCTGTTCTTAATCTCAAAACTTTTGCCGGTGGACTTGTTCCTGAAAAAAAGGGGGGAGGAATGCAAACCAAAACTCTTCATTTTAAAGGCGCTGACGGACAAACCTGGAAGTTTAGATCATTAAATAAATTCCCAAAGTCAACTCTCCCCGACGACATTAAAAACACACTCGTCGCTGATTTTATCCAGGATCAGATTAGCACATCACATCCGACAGCTGCCGTAGCCCTTACCCCGTTTATGGACTCCCTCGGTATTTTGAATGCACCACCTACAATATGGTTCCTCCCTGATGATCCAATTCTTGGGGAATTCCGCGAAGAATTTAAAAATCTTGCAGGAATGATTGAGGTGAATCCCGACGAAAATGAGGACGCCGGAACTCCCTTTGCTAATGCTGAAAAAATTATCTCAACCGAAAAGCTTGTGTTCAGATTCCTCGATAAAAGGGATGAAAAAGTTGACGGGGCAGCATTTTTAACTGCCCGGCTTTTTGATGTTTTTGTGAATGACTGGGATCGCCACATGGGACAGTGGAAATGGGCTAAATACACCATCAACGGGAAAGAGCTTTGGAAACCGATCCCGAAGGATAGAGACCGTGCTTTCTCAAAATTTGATGGACTTGCTCCTTGGGTTTCTACTCTGATAATTCCTCAATGGAAAGATTTTGACTATAATTATCCACCTGTTGAGTTTGCCACCTGGAGTGGTAGATACCTCGATAAAAGATTTCTTACTGAACTTACAAGAAGTCAATGGGATTCGGTAACAAATTTTGTGATATCGAAACTGACAAATGAACTGATCGATTCATCGCTTGCTCTATTACCCGAAGAACACAAACTAATCTCTGCCCCTGAGATAAGAGAGAAACTGATCTTAAGACGGGGGAAACTTCTTGCTTTCTCAGATGAATATTACCATTACATCAACAAAGTGGTGGATATCTACGCTTCCGACAAGGACGACCATGTTGATATCCAAAGAACCGACACTTCAACAATTATTATCATCACCGGAAAGAAAAAGAAGGGGAGTGATTTAAGGGAAGTATTATACAAAAAAGAATTTGACAGTGAAATAGCAGAAGATATAAGGATACATCTTTCGGGCGGTGACGATCGGGTGAAAATCACCGGCACCGTTGAATCGGGTCCTCTTTTAAGAATTGACGGGGGAGAGGGAAAAGATCAATTTGTGGATTCATCACTCGTAAAGGGGTGGTTCTTGAACTTCCTTCCGATTAGAAGGGCAGAAAACAAAAACAGATTTTTCGACAATGATGCCTCAACCTCAGTAACTTACGGCAAAGGGACAAAATTTAGAGTTGAGGAATATATTGCTCCCACTGATCCACAGGAATATATAGAACCCACATGGCTGCAACATGGAAGGGGTTATGGCATCAATCCGGTGTTTGATCTTTCTTCAACAACGGGATTGCAATTTGGCGGGGGACCAATAATAATCAATTATGACTTCCGTAAAAAACCATGGGATTCGTGGTTAACCCTGACAGCAGCATATGCTACCCGGGCAAGAGATTTTGATTTTGTTTTTGAGAGTTATTACAATTCGATCTTGGATGATGCCACGGTAAGTTTTAAGGCATATAGAATTAATATTGATTTTAACAATTATTACGGATACGGAAACCAAACCGGTTACAATAATGAACTATTCGAAAGTGAATTTTACAGGATCAAAAGGCGGGTCACAAGTGGCGAAATGGGAGTTGACCTGCACATTGGAAGTGGAATCAGAAATTATTATAAGACAAGACTCTCGTTTTACGAGGTGAGTGTTCCCGAGGCATCACTCTTTAATGGTTTGCCAAACGGAAATTACGGCAATGGTTACTTGTCGGTTTTAACACTTGGAACCGGATTTATTTTTGATAAAAGAGATAATGTTGATCTGCCTCTTGAAGGATGGTACCTTCAATTTGGAGGGAATTACAATCCAAAATTTTTTAATACCAAAGGTTCATTTTATAATGCATCGTTTGATCTTCGGGGGTACATTCCAATCTCATTTTTAAAGAATTCGGCACTGGCACTTAGAGTCGGTGGTGAAAAAGTTGGGGGTGAATATCCTTTTTTCGCTGCGGCTTTCCTTGGCGGGTCAAAAAATCTTCGTGCTTATAGAAATGAAAGATTCTCCGGCGATGCATCCCTCTATGGAACTGCTGAAATAAGAGTTGAATTGGGTACGATTAAAACCATAATCTACTCGAAGATTGGCGTTTTTGCATTTACTGAAACCGGCAGAGTTTTCAAAAATGGCGAAAATTCAGATATATGGCACCTAAGCAGCGGCGGGGGTGCATATCTTTCCTTCTTAGACAGAGCCTTGATTCTGGCAACAACAGTTGGTTTTTCGAATGAATATACCAACTATCATTTTACAACCAAGGTCCTTTTTTAACACGATAACAAAAGATATTCACGATTCATTTATCTATTAAGGGGTCAGTTACATAAAGTTAAAGAAGCCGCCTTCTTCTTCATCTTCAACTTCGTCCTGTTTTTTCTTCGATTTTTTCTGATATTTCAGAGAATTTCTTTCCCAAAAAACACCATCCACATATCCTTGAATTCCATTTTCTGTTTCTGCAAGTTCAAGGCGATATTCTGCAGTGGCTGCAAAAACATTTTCAATTTCGATTCCCACATAGTGTCTGTTTAGTTTTTTTGCTACAACAGAGGAGGTGCCTGACCCCAGAAATGGATCAAAAACAACATCACCTTCGTTTGAAGATGCGAGGATCAGTTTTGCCAACAGTTTTTCCGGTTTCTGGGTCGGGTGATTGGTGTTTTCGGCCATCGACCAATAAGGTATGGTAATATCAGTCCAGATATTTGATGGATGGGTCATCCTGAATCTGCCCTCTTCAGTCTCCTGCCAGTCTTTTGCAACACCATCTTCTTTGTAAGGAGCAATAACACTTTTTTTCTCTTTAACAGCGTCGAGGTTAAAAGTGTAGTCGTTTCCCATGGTAAAAAACCAGATATCTTCCATCGAGTTTTTCCAGTTTTTGCTGGCTCCACGGCCTTTGTCCCTCTGCCAGGTAATCCTGTTGCGGAGTTTAAAATATTCATTTGCCACAGCAAAAATGGAGATGGAGCTTATAAAATCGCCACAGATATAGATTGTAGCTTCCGGTTTAAGAAGACGCAACATCTGAGGCAGCCAACTTCTTAAATAGGATGAATACTCTTCAACGGGAAGTTTTCTAAACTTGGATGAACCAAATTCTCTGTCGAGATTGTAGGGTGGATCAAGAATTAACAGATCAACAAACTCATCAGGCAGAAACTTTATAATATCAAAAAGGTTTCTGTTTATAGTTTTATCGAGTATCTCATCAACGGAAACCGGTGCTTCGATATCGATAAGTTTTTTAGAATACTTCTCAATTTGCTCTTCATCAAGAGTTATTGTTTTATTTTTTGTTGCCCTTGGTGAAGGCATTTGAACTCCAAAATTTATGTTTTGCTACAAATATACACTTATATATAGATAAAGCACAATAACTGAGTCACTCAGGTATTTACCTTTTTTTCAACACCATCCCTGTGGAAGGTGGAAGAGTAACTTTACCCTTACTTTTCCCAAGCGACTTAACGCCGGCTTTTTCAGCGTTAACCAGTACTTCAAAATTCCCTTTAGGAAGAGTAAACTCAATTTTTTTATCTCTGTTGGCATTAAATAGAACAACAAAATGATCTTTGCCATGGTTCAATTCATAACCCAACGAAAATTCATCTTTAAGTTCCATGAATTTTACCTCTTCATATTCAGCACGACGAAAAGCACTATAAGTTGAACGAAGTTTAGCGAGTCCGGCATAATAATCAACAAGACTTTTGTTCATATCTACATGGTTATAATTGATGTAGTTTACTTCATTATCCTTGTCATAGGTGTTATGGTCGACCTTTCCTCTGTAGGGATCGTTAACATCCACATCAGCAGGAACCACTTTGGATCTGCCATATTCCTGACCGGCGTGGATCATTGTCATCCCCTGCGAGGTGTAGAGGAAAAGTGCACCGAGTTTGTTCAATTTTAGTTGAGTTGTTGTAAGTTTTGCATTTTTATCAACATCAATTACAGTAGTGCCTTCTTTGAGATCGCCAAGTCCTATTCTAATAAAATCACCCAAAGTATAACCATCGTGTGATTCGAGATAGTTAACAGAATGTTCTTTTTTGCGGAATAACCCTTTATCATCTCTGAGCAAGGTTCCATTTACATAACTTTGTAATCTTTTAGGTGTATTATCACCAAACCATTTTCCAAATATCCAACCCTGGTTTTCGCGGGGATTTTCACCTTTTACACCATTTCTGATCTGATCGTTCCATGAACCCCACTCTCTTTCCGAGAATCCTTTTGGATCGTAGCCGCCACCCCATGGTTCACAGACTATAACAACTTGTGGATTAACTTTTCTGAGTTCTTTTATGATCTCCTCGATGGTTACCCAATCGATAAGTTTGCCAAGATCAAATCTGAAGCCATCAATATGATATTCGGTCATCCAGTATTTTAGACTTTCGATTATCAGTCTTCTTGCCATCGGAGCTTCGGTTCTGAAATCGTTTCCACAACCACTTTCGGCTTTAAAACTGCCGTCGTTGTTAAGTCGGAAATAATATTGTTTGTCAATTTCTTTAAAACTTCCCAATTCATATTCAGAGATGTGGTTATAGACAACATCCATTAAAACAGCAATTTTTTCTTGATGGAAAGCTTTCACCATCTGTTTAAAATCGTTGCGGGCTTTATCACTTTGTCCCATCCATTGGTTCCACCTTAGTTTTGACCAGTTTTCTGCATAATATGCTTCGGGGGCAAAAAACGCAGCGGTCATATATCCCCAGTGATTTCTCTCATAGGGGTTCCATGTATTAAACCTGTTGGCTGCTGAATCACGGAATGGTATCTCAACATTTCCAAATTCCTGTGCAGGGAGGAGTTCAACGGTATTCACATTGAGTGATTTAATATAATCGAGTCCTCCCTTTTTCCCTTTTTCGGTAAGTCCTTTATAGGTGCCCGGATTTTTTACACCAGAAGTTGGATGAGCCGTCTGATCGCGGAGGTGCATTTCGTAGGTGATAAGATCACGCCAGTCACGCTGTATCCATTTGGTTTTTCCCCAATCAAAACCGCCGTCTTTTACAACAATTCCTTTCCTCGGGTTCATGTAAGTATTGTAGGTAGCAACTGATTTTGCATAAGGATCGAGGATTAGAATCTGACCTTTTTTGACGGGATCATCTTCCGGATTAATCACAATGTAGCCGTAAAAGAGACCATACTGTTCGCCGCTCAGTTGGGCTTCCCAGACACCATCTTTATCTTTGGTCATTTTATGTTCAATGTAGTCGGTGTCTTCAACTTTTTTGAATGTCCTGAGAGCCACTTCGGTTGCTCTTGGTGCAAACACTCTAAAGAAAGTATTTCCACTCTCAACAAATGAGCCCAGTTTTTTGTCTGAATAAGCATTCAGGAATTCATCCTGTTTCTGAGCCTTAACCACTGATTGCGACATGATAAATAACACCACTAATACTGATAAAATTTTGTGTCTTGAAGTCATAACTGATCCATAATTGGTTTTTTTGTAATAATCACGCTTTAAATTTACGAAAAAAGGGGGAAATGAGGTTGAGAGTATGCAGATACACGCAGATTAAGCGGATTAACGCGAATTTTATAGTTACACAGATTACACAGATTTCCGCGGATTTTCACAGAGGGATTTTTCAATTCTTTCGCTGTGTTCTCCGAGTGCTCTGTGGTTTTAATAAATCCTTTGCGTCCTGTGCGCCCTTTGCTATTAAACACAAAATCCCTGACCTATATAATATTGAAGATGTCAAAGAATTTTCTTAAATTTCTTTAACCGGTATTTTAGTTAAGTGAATTTGTTACTAAAGTCCTGTTTAGCTTTAAAATGATCAATATTATTTTGATTGTTTCAGTAGAATGATTGCTACCATAAGACATAAATAAAGAATTCCGGGGTATGGAGTTTCTTTAGGAGGAAAAATGAAGACCACATCGATAATTCTTTTATTGCTTTGGGTTATTTACTTTGACGGGTATTCTCAAAATTCCTGGCACAGTGCCAATCTTGGGATAAGTATTACAACAGTTGGGGTTCCTGCGTCAGGAAAAGACAGCAATTCTTTGGTTCATTCGCCGGCTGTAATGTTTGCCGGTACATCTGATGGCAAAGTGAGAGTACGATACGGCAACATGAGTGCCTGGTCAACACTTGCAAGTGGATTCCCAAAAATTCTGAGCATTGCATCAGATTCTTTGAATGGAATAAACTATCTGGGAACACAAGACGGTTTGTATAGATCAATGGATGGTGGAAGTACTTGGTCCAAAATAGCACTTTCTACATATGAAGTAAGGGATTTAGAAGTATTTCCAAAAACCGGAATTATTTATGCAGTGGTTTATAAATATGATCCATTCATATATTGGACAGGTGGACTTTACAGGTCTTTTGACTTGGGAGTCTCGTGGCAAAGTTTTGACAATATATTTCTTTACAACGATGTCTCAATCAGGGACGATATTGTTTTCTTGTCTGCATCCACATATGGTATTAGTAGGCACTTTCCTGGTTCGTCAATCAGATTAGGTTATCCCGGTGGTGTCAGATACTGTGTTGTTGAACATCCTGATGGTCATGTACTTACCGGTACCGACGATGGGCTTTTTAGATTGGACAATGTTTCACCAACATACTTTGTAAATGTTCTACCAGATACAACTATACATGCATGGGTTTACTCCCTCTATGTCGCTAAAAACGGATATATTTATGCCGGTACTTCGGGTCGGGGAGTATATTACTCTACCGATACCGGATTATCCTGGCAACCATTTATAAACGGCATGGCAGCAGACGAAGAAGTAAATAGCTTAAAAACAAACCCTGCTGGATATTTGTTCGCAAATGGTGCTCGTTACAAGCGTGTTTACGAAACCATCTATCCTGTAGAGCCGCCACAAACAGCCAAATTGATTTCACCAACTGATGATACAACGGGTCTTGTATCTGACATTAAACTTGACTGGGATACTGCTCTTACGACTGCTCGTTACACTCTCCAAATTTCAACTGACTCACTTTTCTCAAACATTATAATAAATGATTCAACTCTTGTCCTGTCTGAGTATAATCTTCAATCCAGCCAACTTCAAAGCAATACTAAATACTTCTGGAGAGTATCAGGGACAAATTTCGCAGGAAAAGGGGATTGGTCACAAGTCAGACGATTCACAACAGGGATTCTTGTGGGTGTTGAAGAGGAACTGTCTGAAGAAACAATGGATCAAAAGGTATCAATATCGGTTTATCCAAATCCATCCAAAAACAGATTAAATTTGTCTATAAATTCCAAATCAGGGGGAAACTCATCGGTTAAGTTGTTTAACACTCTCGGAGAAGTGGTTTATAAGTCGGGAGACATTCCTCTGGGAAACGGGATAACCGACTACACGATCTATCATGATCTGCCAACAGGTATTTACATTCTAACAGCAGTTATAAATTCCTCGTCGGGAGAACAATCAATTATTTCACAAAAGGTTACAGTTGTCAGGTAATGAGAGTATGTACATCAATTAAAATTTTGTTTTTTAAATTTTAAATGCAATATTTGTAAATTATTTGCAAAAACTTTGGTGAAAACATGTTAATTGAGTTTAAAGTTAAGAATTTTGGACCATTTAGAGACGAAAATCTTTTTTCCATGGTCGCCTCAAATTATGACAAGACAACTCTTGAAGAAGATAATGTTGCAAAATTTGAGAAGTTTGATTTACGACTGTTAAAGTCCGCTGCAGTTTTTGGAAGTAATGCTTCGGGCAAAACTCAATTATTTAATGCCCTTTCATTTATGAGATATTTTGTTGTAAAGGGGGGGAAAGGAAAAACTGAACAAGTGGAAATTCTCCGTTTTCGTTTGGATGACTATTCTGAAAAGAGTCCCTCTTCATTTATAGTTGTTTTTCTCCATAATGATAAAATTTTTGAATATGGTTTTGTCTTAAGCAGTGATAATGTAATTGAAGAATGGTTGATTGTCTGGATAACAAACCGCAAAACAACTGTATTCCATCGAAATGGCTCCGTTGTAAAATCAAATACAACTTATTTTAAAGTTGGCAAGATTATACAAAAAGCCAATCAGGTTAAGGACTGGAATCTCTACCTGACAAAAGCATTTGAGTATGAACAACCGGGAAACGAGCTAATCCTTGAAGTCAGAGACTGGTTTTACAGACTTCGTTCCATATCCGGAATTGATTCATCGGGATATGAAGTATTTACGATCGAGAATCTTGATAATCCTACAGCCAGAGATAAACACATCGAGTTTATTCGAAATGCAGATTTTTCGATGGAGGATGTAATTGTTAAGGAGTCAAAAGGTGCTTTTATACTCTCCGAACCAAATGAAGACCAACCCGTCTGGATGTTGGAGGTCTCTCAATTAATTCAGAAAATGCAAGAGTTGATGCCTGAAAAATCCATAATTGAGTTGAAGACCCGACACAAACGATATAAAGATGATGGTTCTTTTGAATTTGTAGAATTTTCCCGTTCGGAAGAATCTGCCGGGACAGTGAAATTCATTGCGCTTGCAGGTCCAATATTGGATATATTAACTAATGGAGGAATTCTATTGGTTGATGAATTGGATACTCAACTCCATCCACTTCTTGTGCAAAAAATCGTAGAAGAATTTAACTCTAAAGAGAGAAACCCAAAAAACGCTCAATTAATATTTAACTCCCATAATACATCCACCCTTGGAAAACTGAGGCGAGATCAGGTTTGGTTCACAAAAAAAGACATTTTTGGCGTTGCAGTACTTGAACCACTTTCTGACTATAAAAATGGTCCAAGGAAAGAGGAAAATCTGGAAGAAAGATATCTTGATGGAAGATTTGGTGCAATTCCTTTTCTTGGGAAATTTGGCAAAATAGCCTGATAAGTTCACACAGGCTCATAAAATTGATAAACAAATAAAATAGAGTAGATGGGAAAACCTGTATTTAACAAAAGAAAAAAAAACTTTTAAACTTCAAATGCCTGTGTTCTATATTTATTGTGAGGAGAAAAATACTGAACCACAATATTTGAACGCTTTTAAGATGAACACTATCAAAATTAAACCTCTTGGATTAGGGCAGAATACTCTGAACATTGTTGAGGAAGCCATCAAACGGATTAGAATAGAAAAGTTTGACAAAACATTAGACCAAAAGTGGTGTGTTTTCGATAAAGACGATTTCCCCGCAAACAGTTTTGATAATGCGATCAAAAAAGCAGAAAATAACGAATTTAAAGTCGCATGGTCAAATCAGTCGTTTTAATATTGGTTTGTTCTACACTTTGAAGATCATCAGGGTGGATCAATTCACCGGGATTCTTACAAAGATAAAATCAATAAATACATTACCAACGAAAAAGCACAATATAACAATGATGGCAAAAAACATATAACTGATGAATTCTTTAGGGAATTATCCACTACTGACCCGACAAGTGGGAATCCAAGGCTCACCTTGGCTATTAGTAGAGCCAGACGAAATCACGATAACAAGGGTGGCATTCCACCCTCTGCGTCTGAGTCATGCACAACCTTCTACACTCTTATGCAAATTTTGCTGAAATATCAAAACGAGTAATGTAAATTCGATTATTTAGCCATAACAAATAATTCGTAGGGCCATAACGAAAACCTGATATGATCACATTGATGAGAATGTAAATTTTAAGCTTCTTCCAACCATCACTTTAAAATGACTGAATTAACGAGTATTCCGAGGAATTTCCTTAATTTCGTAAAGTATTATCATTTATTTAGGTGAAGTTGTGACAAAATCCATTATTAGTTTTATTTCTCTCATTCTTCTGCTATCTGCCACCAATTTGGTTGCACAAAGAGCAGGTGATATTGTCCCCGGGGAAATAATTATTCAAATGAGACCGGCTGCAGAAACCTCGGATATTTTATCTGAGTTTAGTTCAGCAGGACTTAAATCAGAACGCCTTCTTTCAAAAAGAATGAACATCTGGCTGATAAGCTACGATACAAAAAAAGCAAATGGTGACGATTTGCTTTTTGCCCTCAGAAGCCATCCTCTTGTAAGTATTGTGCAATACAACCATGTTATGGATCTCAGAGATGATAAAAATTACAAAGAAAGGAATCCCGAAGCTGTTGAAAATCTGACTTTCGACTCCCGTGGAACAACCCCCAACGACCCACGATTTAATGAACAATGGGCTCTTAACAACACCGGCCAAAGTGGTGGAACACCCGATGCAGATATTGATGCTCCTGAAGCATGGGATTTTTCAAAAGGTGGACTTACCGCACTGGGCGACACAATTGTAGTTGCTGTTATCGATGGTGGTGCCCAAATTTCTCATCCCGACCTTAATTTTTGGGTAAACAGATTTGAGATTCCAAACAATTCAATTGACGACGATCTAAATGGTTATGTTGACGATTATCTTGGCTGGAATGCCTATAACAACAACGGTACACCCGATGGTGACAGTCATGGAACCCATGTCTCAGGAATTGTGGCTGCCCGCGGAAATAACGCCGCAGGTGTATCAGGCGTAAACTGGAACACCAAGGTGATGATAATCTCCGGCTCTTCATCTTCTGAAGCCACAGTGGTTGCAGCTTATGCTTTTGCCCTTGAACACAGAGCAACATATAACGAAACCAACGGTGCTAAAGGAGCATTTGTTGTGGCAACCAACTCAAGTTTTGGAGTTGATTATGGTCAACCGTCAAACTACCCGATCTGGTGTGCAATGTATGATTCGCTCGGCAAATATGGAATTTTAAGTTGTGCCGCCACTGCAAATCAGGGAATTAATGTTGATGTTCAAGGTGATATTCCAACCGCCTGCCCGAGCAACTGGCTTGTAAGTGTAACGAATACAACAAGCACTGATGCAAGAAATTCAGGAGCTGCATACGGATTAACAACAATCGATCTTGGTGCCCCGGGAACTTCAATCCTTTCGACAGATCAGACAAATACCTATACAAGCAAAACCGGTACCTCGATGGCTACTCCCACGGTGGCCGGTGCCATTGCCCTCATGATCTCGGGAGCGAATGCCGATCTCATTCAGGCATACAAAACAAATCCCGGCCCAACTGCACTTATCTTTAAGCAGTACCTTCTTGATGCCACCGATCCTGTTTCTTCACTTCAAGGACAGACAGTAACCGGTGGAAGGTTAAATGTTTTTAATGCACTTCTGGCAGTGGGAACTCCCCCTGATACAGTTGCTCCGACTGCTATTAACAATCTTGCAGTTGTTGAACCAACCTCCGGAAGTCTAAAACTGACCTGGACGGCACCTCTTGATACCTCAAGAAATGGTGTTGTTTCATATATTGTGAGAAAATCAAACTCCCCGATTCTTACATTAACTGATTTTAACAACGCCACCCCTGTTGCATGGAGTGGAACACCACAACCCTCCGGTGGAACAGAAAGTTTTGTTGTAAGCGGGCTTAATCCCTCTTCAACTCTCTATTTCGCAATCAGATCGCAAGATACATGGGGAAACATCTCTGTTGTCTCCAATTCCCCTTCAGGAACAACACTTCAGGCACCTGCATTGGGGCTCTCCACAAGAAATCTTGTAAGAACTCTTACACCAGGTTCCACTGTTTCCGATTCGATCATGATCAGTAACACAACCGCATATTCATCAACTCTTTCATATACAGTTGAGTTGGCAAACAACACATTCCCACAGGGTAGTTTGTTCATGTCACTCGTTCCTGTTGAGACAGAAGATGTTCTTCAGTTGATCAAATTTGCTGATAAAGAGAACCCAACACCCCGTTTTGGTTATTCAATCGACGGAATGGGTGGACCGGATTCAGCAGGATATAAATGGATCGACAGTTATGAACCAAACGGACCTGTTTTTGAATGGGAAGATATTTCCACTACAGGTACTGAGCTCACCAGCTGGGTTGCTGCAAGCACATTTGGAGCAAAAGATGAAGGTTATGCTCAGTTTAGTCCCGGATTTTCATTCAAATATTACGGTCAACAGTACACCACACTTTATGCCGGTTCAAACGGATTTATCTCGGTGGCACCTTTTACGGGAAGCACTTTCACAAACGCCACCATGCCGGGTTCTCCAAATCCAAACGGTATCATGGCAGCCATGTGGGATGATCTTGATGGGACAAACGGTGGTAAGGTCTATTATAAAAACTACCCCGGAAAAACCATAATTCAGTATAAAAACTGGCAAAAGTATTCCGCTTCAACCTCGAATCTTAACTTTCAGATTATACTCTATTCATCAGGAAAGATTCTTTATCAGTATCAAACCATGACCGGTACCCTCAATTCTGCAACTGTGGGAATTGAAAATCAGACAGGAACTGTTGGGCTAACAGTAGCGCATAATGCCACTTACATTGCCAACAATCAGGCTGTTCAATTTCAAGCTGAACCTGATTGGATAACTGCCACAAGTCTTTCCGGGATGCTCTATAACGGAAATTCATCTGCTGTTAAGCTGAATCTTTCAACTGTTGAAATTCCACTCGGAAATTATTCAATGGACCTTGTGATCAGATCA
The DNA here is from genome assembly GCA_964531325.1 of uncultured Ignavibacteriaceae bacterium. Taxonomy (GTDB): domain Bacteria; phylum Bacteroidota; class Ignavibacteria; order Ignavibacteriales; family Ignavibacteriaceae; genus UTCHB3. The sequence continues at coordinate 112,589 of CAZHCW010000008.1, forward strand.
AACGATCCGCTAAAGCCTGTCGATACAGTTAAAGTCAGTATGATCAACTCGAGTGAAATACCGGTTGAATTGGTTTCATTTACAGGTGAGTTTGTAAACGGGACTGTGAAACTTAACTGGATTACTGCCACTGAAACCAACAACTCTGGCTTTGAAGTGGAAAGAAAATCAGGAAATGGAGCCTGGGAAAAAGCGGGCTTTGTAGCCGGAGCAGGAACAAAAACTTCTCAATCGGCTTACTCATTCAGCGAAAACAAATTAGTTGCAGGTAAGTATATTTACAGATTAAAACAAATTGATCTCGACGGTACAATCGCTTATTCACAGGAAGTGGAAGTTGATATGGGAATTCCAACAGAGTTTACACTCGATCAGAACTTCCCAAATCCATTTAATCCAACCACAATAATACGATTTGCCCTTCCCGTTGCAGGCGGAGTATCGTTAAATATTTACAACACCCTTGGTGAAAAAGTTGCTTCTCTTTTAAACAAAGAGATGGCGGCAGGTTACCATGAAATCTCATTTAATGCATCCGAACTCCCGAGTGGACTTTATCTCTACGAACTTCGTTCCGGTAATTTCTCTTCCGTAAGAAAAATGCTTTTGATGAAATAATGGTTATCCCAAATTAAACTAAAAAAGCCCGACTTATAATCGGGCTTTTTTTATTCTACTAATATACTGTCAGTTAAATACTATTTATCCTCATCCTCCGAGTCATTTCTGACTTTTCGGATAATAAAAACCAGAGAAAATATTGCCACAGTAACAAAAACCAGAAGGATTACCGTAAAGGTTTTCACTTCTAACTTTTCTTCTTTGTGGCAGTCGATTTTTTGATTTCAGGCGGATCGAGTTTTTCAACTTTTGGTGTCGAATATTTCACTTTCACTTTTTTAACTGCGGGTTTTACAGTTTTTTTTGAGGCAGGTTTTGCCTTTGTTGACTGCTTAACTTTTTTAACCAATTTTACAGTTTTAGAAGTCTCTGTTTTTTCAACAATCAGTTTTTCATGAATCCCGGTGATTGACTGCACAAATGGAACCAACCTGAATCCTGAATGAAGAGCTGAATCGATCAACTCATCCACATAAATCGCCATCGTTTTTATTACAGTGTTAAATTCCTTGGTTTTAAATAGTTTAAAAGTGCTTACAGCATCTTTTGCTTTATCCGGATTTTTCCTCACTGTCCGTTCTGCATACCTCAGTCCATTTAGTGTGTACACCCAGGTCATCAACTGGACAAATTGTTCTTTACTGAAATATTTTATTCCATGATAATCGTTAACACCAATAAATTTTTGTACCTCTTTTCTTTCAAGAAGTGTTATGGTCGGAAGTGGATCGTCGAGAGTTTCGTTTTTTCCCTCGGGATTAAACACCCCTTTTCGAGTGTAAACATTTTCTGTAGATTCCAAAATTCTCAGCAAATCAAATTCATATTTTGCTTCGTGATATTTATCGCCAAGTCTGATTAATGATTGCCACATGGCTTTTTCGAGGAGCAAGGAATCATAAAGATCGATTGGTTTTTCACCGGTTTGCTCTTCAATGGAAAGTAGAATTCTTTTCACAGTTGTATAAAGAACGAGGATATCGGAATATACCTGTCGAGTCTCTTTTTGAGAAAGGAGCCAATAACTGTCGAGTCTTGATGGTCCCTTTGCCCCTGTTTCGAGCTGCGTTATGAAGTTTGTGTAACTTTGAAGAATCATCAAATCTTTTTTCAGAGCCGACATAACAGTGTTATTGTTGATGTTCACTTTTTTGTAATCAGAAATATGGTTTAATATATTTCCAAAACGCATTGCAAAAGTGGTACTAAACTCACTATCGGGTTGGGGGTCGGCTTCAAGTCCGGCGTATTTTTTTAATTCAAGCAGAATATCTTTACTTAGAAATTCCATTACTGCATGATGGACATTGATAAGGTTAAGTTCGAGAAGAGTTATGGATAGTGATTGTGTCCCCTGCCCATGAAGGAAACTGTTTAAGCGACTGTAACTTCCATCAACATCAAAAATTTCCTTAAAGCCAACAAAAACATGGTATCCATAACCATTAAGAGTTATGTTGTAACCTTCATCATCAAAATCACGACCGGGTCGGATGTACTCCATGCCGGTGATCATGTCCTTAAAAGTGTAAAAATAACCGTCTAACCGTTTAAGTTGAAGGGCTTTTGATAGTGGTTTATATTCAAGTTCGTTAGGTGAAACTTTTTGATCTTCAACATTTGATGCTTCCCAATTATCTTCATTCTGTTTTCCGCCGATATACTGTATTTTTATTCTTTTGCCGGCAGAATATTTGATCTTTCCTGCTGTTCTAAAGAAGGAATTATTGAAGAAAACAAGAGCTCTCTCCTCTCCAATTTTATTGGTAAAGGCGATCACATTTTCATTTACATGTCTGTAATCATCATAAAAATCGAACAGTTCAAAGTTTTTAACTGTAGAAAAGAGATACCGTTTTTTGAGTAGAGGAAAGATTTCCTTTTTGTGTCGTTCCACGAGATGTGAATCAACATGTTCGTTATAATAAGCTTTTCGGTATTCCATACCATACTTTTCAGTAAATCCTTCCATTTGCCCGTGAGCAAACATCGGAAGACCGGGAAGAGTGGCCATCATAACGCAGATGCCGAAGTATTTGTCTCCCTTGCCAAACTGGTTGACGGCTGTTTCCTCATCAGGATTACTCATGAAGTTTACATACCGTTTCAGAATTTCTGGATCAAACTCGATTGTGTTTTTGATTAAGGAACGATATTTATCGTTTTCTTCTTTCATAAACATGTGCATGAAAGCCGAGTTATAAACCCTGTGCATGCCGAGACTTCTTACGAAATATCCTTCCATCAGCCAAAAGGCTTCAGCAAGAAGGAGTGTATTGGGCATTTCTTCGTTAAAACGATCGACTACCTCACGCCAAAATTCCTTTGGCATCATTCTGTGAAATGTTTGCTTCGAGATTGCATAGTCGGAACGGGAAGGGATTGCCCCGCCTGCACCGGGCTGTGGAAACCACAATCTTTGATAGTGTTTTTTACTAAGGATCATCGCCGCATCAAACCGGATGATCGGGAATTTTTTGGCGACTTTTTGAATTGTTTTTATCAACTCTTCGCGAACCACCGGATCGAGAAGATTAAGTTGAGCGGTATCGTTCCATGGCATGTTTGTACCGTCATTGCCATGGTAGATGTATCTAATCTTTCCGTTTCTTTTGTCAATGTGTTGGAACACAACAGCAGCATCCTGACGGGTATAATACCTGTCTTCTATCCTTAATTCAATATCAGGATTATCTGAGAGATTTGGACCTGTAAAGGAATAATTGGGATAAGGCGGTTCCTGTGCCTGAATAAAATATTCTGGATGATCAACAATCCATCTTGAGTAGATACCTGTATGGTTTGGCACCATATCGCTTGCAAGTCTTATTCCACGGGCACCGCATCTGTCTCTGAGGTTTTCGTAGGCTCTGTCGCCACCAAGTTCATGTGCAATGTTATAATCGAAAAGTGAATAGGCTGAAGACGCAGCTTCAGGGTTTCCGCAGAACTGTTTAATTTTTGCTGAGGCATTTGATCGTTCCCAAACTCCAATCAGCCATAGGGCATTAAAATTCCACTGCTGTAGTTGATCAAGCTCTTCATCCGGTATTTTATCGAGTGTATCAATTTTTCTGCTGTATTTTTTTGAGAGTTGATCGAGCCAGACAAGTGTATTTTTTGCGATCATCACCACATTTGGCATCCAATCGATGTCTTCAGTGAATCTCTCTTCTTCAACCATAAAACTGAGTTCAACATCATCGAGATCAACGGGAGGTTTTTGCCCTTTTTTTAATGCTGATTTCAGGCGATCGGCGTACTCTTTGTTGAAATCATATTTTGGAACCGGAGGTGTTCCCTTTCCTCCACCACCCTGAAACAATCTTGCATCTTCTTTTAATAAATCCGTCCCGAGAAGTACAAGATCTTCGAGTGGGAAGTCGATATCGAGGGGCCAAAAAGCTTTAAAACTTTTCAGTTGTTCAACTATTTGGTATGGATTTGAGAGGATTACCGATTCAAGTGCATCGAGCAGTGAAATTCCAAAAAAAGCGGCAGGTTCTTCTTTTTGGAAAAATGTTTTTGTCTCTTTTATTAATGTTTTGTAGGCTGTTTCTTCTTCAAGCGGGGCACTGTCAAACATCTCTTTAAGAGATTCAAAAGCCGGATTCAGATTTTCGAGATGAAGAATTATCAACTCTTCAATAACAATCTCTTTGTTGGCTTTATCTTCAGAATATCCGGCAAGGTATTCTTTTACAGTTAACTGTTTTTTGTAAACCGGGAGTGGGGGGAACAGTTCAACATATTTTTCGAGTACTTTTGTGAAATCGTCACCACCGAGCATTTCTGAAAGGTGATTCACAGTTCGGGAGAAAACCCCCGGATTCTGAATCTCTTCATAATTTCTCAGTACAATATGTATTAATTCGTGAAGCAGCCCAAGTGCATTAATCTGACCCGGTGTTACAAGTTTATCGGTGAGATTCTCTTCAGTCCTTTTTTTGTTGATCCTGGCTGCAAGCTGCCTTGATGCCGCAAAGTTAGCAACAATTAAAATACCGGTTTGAGAAAAAAGTTCTTCCTCAAATTCATATTTTACTCTGGCATCTTTAGAGACATGAAAATTGCGAACAGATCTGCCAAGCTGGCAACCTGCGTGTATCTCCTGTAGCCGTAAGATCATCTTTAAACTCCAAATTTTCAACTTTTCAATGTGCAATATGCGGAAGAGCCCACTTCCGCTAATATAGATAAATACAAGTTGAAAATTACTAAATTTTTCCCTTTTCTTAGTAGATTATTTGTTTGATTAGCTTCAACTTTTCGCACTTTTCAGGATTGAAGTTAATTGCTCTTAAAATCCTGGCTTTAACTGAAAGAATTTTATCCTCATTTTCACCCTCGATGTAACCAATTGATTGTCCTTTGTAATAAAAATCACCAACTTTAGCTTTAAGGCAGAGTCCCGCTTTAAAATCGATATCATCTTCTTTTCTCATTCTACCTGCCCCAAGTTCTATGAGTGACATACCGATTTCATATCCATCGATTGAATGGACATATCCCGTTGCCGGTGCGGCAATCAGTTCTTTGTATTTCGATTTTGGGTATTTTTCAGGGTTAACCACAACAGAAATGTCACCGCCCTGAGCCGATACCATCTCAAGGAATTTATCAAACGCTTTACCGGAAACGACCAGTTTTTTTGCCATATCCGCCCCCTCTTCAATGGTTTCAACTTTGCCGCCAATTTTTAACATGGCACCAGAAATCGCATAGGTGATCTCACAAAGATCTTCGATATGTTCCCCTCTTAATACATCAATCGATTCGTGAACTTCATTCCAGTTGCCCGACATAAAGCCAAGGGGCTGGCTCATCTCTGTGATCAGGGCAATTCCTTTTTTTCCAAATCCTTTTGCTATTCCAAGCAATGTTTCAGCAAGTTTCACCGAATCTTCGAAACTTTTCATAAATGCACCCGAACCCGTTTTCACATCAAGAACAAGTCCGTCGGTTCCTTCGGCAAGTTTTTTGCTCATGATGCTGGCAGTTATCAATGGCATTGACGGTACAGTGCCTGTAACATCCCGAAGAGCATAAATAAGTTTATCAGCCGGTGCTATATCTGCAGTCTGTCCAATAATCAGTGCTCCGGGTTCTCGAATCATGTTCCTGTAATCTTTAATACTAAGTCGGGTGTTGAAGCCGGGTATTGCCTCCATTTTATCGAGAGTACCTCCCGTGTGTCCTAATCCTCTGCCTGATATTTGGGGTACTTTCAGACCGGCGGCGGCAACAATTGGAGTAAGAATCAGGGTTGTTTTATCGCCGACACCACCTGTTGAGTGTTTACCGATTTTTTGTTCCGGGATATCTGACAGATCAACAATTGTTCCACTGTAAAGCATTGTTTTGGTGAGGGAAAGAATCTCCCTCTGTGTTAATCCCTTTAAAAAGATTGCCATTAGCAGAGCCGAGGCTTGATAGTCAGGAACCTCACCCGCAGTATAGGCTCCAATAAAAAATTCAATATCTTTGTCAGACAGTTCATGACCGTCGCGTTTTTTGATAATTATTTCTACAGGGTTCATCAATTTTCCTTAAAATAAGAACTCAAATTTAACAAAAGATGTTGTAAAATCCTTTATTTCCACATTATTGAAAGTTTTGTAACTATTATTTATTCGCACATATCCTTATATTAAGGTTCTATCCTAAAAAATTCCCGTTATATATACTTTTAGTGAATAATTACGAAATCCCATATCTCCCGAAAGGTAAGTTAAATGGAAGTTATTATCAAAGGCACAGTTTCTCAAGATAGTGAGAACCGGAGTAAAGCCGAGGTTCTCTCCTCTTTTGAGAACGAAGTAACTGAGATGATGGATGACCATCTGGCGAAAAGAAAACTTTGGTTTCCAAGTGATTTTCTGCCGTCAGATGAAATAATGAGTGATGATCAACTTAAAAACCGTTCACTGCTACAGGAAAGAGCCAAAGGCATGGATGATGCAGTCAGAGTATCAGTAACTCTTGGACTGTTGACAGAAGAGGGTCTCCCCCATTTCCACCGCCTTATTGCCACTTATTTGGGTTACGAAAGCGTTTGGAGAAAATGGAATTCACTTTGGACTGCCGAGGAAGACCGTCATGGAGGAATTTTAAGAGATTACGCTCGCGATTCCCGGCTTTTTAATTTCAGATGTGTTGAAATTATGCAATATGCCTATCAAGAATCAGGTTTTAATCCCGAGTGGGATAAAGACCCATACCGTGTTTTTGCCTACACTTCACTTCAGGAGAGGGCAACGCAGGTGACTCATGGAAACACAGGCAAGGCTGCCGGAAAATATGACCCCACTTTACAGGGAATTCTTTCGAGCATCGCATCTGATGAAGCCCGCCACTATGCATTTTATCGTAAAGTTATGAAAATGATTCTTGCTATCGATCCCAATCGCGCGCTCGAGTCTGCTTTAGCAATTTTACCTTCGATCGAAATGCCCGGATTAAGTATGCCAAACTTCAAAGATATGGCTGATGTGGTAAGAAGATCAGGTATTTATGGTCCATGGGACTATAAAAAGATCGTCGAAGATGTCCTTGATTTCTGGGAAATTGAAACAATGACAGGACTAAACGAAACCGGTAGAAAAGCACAAGAAAAACTGCTTGCCATCCCAAAAAGGCTTAAACAAGTGGCTGAGTATATCGACAGAAAAGTGGATACAAAATCATTCTCTTTCGATTTCATTTACCACAGAGTCTTTGCTATTTAATATAAAATTATTTATAACTATTAGCTGTTATTGAATCATTTTTTGTAGCCATTAAAATTGGTTATTTTTGTATCTTATGAATTTCAAAGAAGATACAATAACAGCTATAGTTACTCCTCCGGGAGTTGGTGCAATATCGGTGATCCGGGTTAGTGGTCAGGATTCCATTCCTGCTGTTGATCGGATATTCTCCGGCAGTTCACCTCTTTCCAAAGCCCTTTCACATACTCTCAAATATGGAAAAATTGTAACCCCGGGTGGAGAAATCATCGATGATGTGGTTGTTTCCATTTTTAGGTCACCCAAATCATACACCGGTGAAGACTCCGTTGAGATATCATGCCATGGCAATCCGAACATAACAAGAAGAATCACAGAACTTCTCTATGATCTTGGTATAAGAAATGCCGAACCCGGTGAGTTTACCAAAAGGGCTTTTCTGAATGGAAGATTAGACCTCTCGCAGGCAGAAGCTGTAATGGAGTTGATCTCTGCGAGATCGGATGCTTCATTAAAAGGAGCGAGGAATCAACTGGATGGTTTGATTTCATCAAAAGTTAATTCCCTCCGGTATATGCTTGTGAATACTTCGTCGCTGGTTGAACTGGAACTCGACTTTGCCGAAGAGGATATTGAGTTTGTTGATCATTCCGAACTGACAAAACGAATTACCAATATAATCCACGAACTCGATAATCTGCTTTCCACTTATGCGTTTGGGAGAGTAGTCAGGGATGGAGTGAATGTTGCACTTGTTGGCCAACCTAATGTTGGTAAATCCTCCCTTCTCAACTATCTGCTAAAAGAGTACCGGGCAATTGTGAGTTCCATCCCCGGAACAACGAGAGACATCATTAGAGAAGAAGTTGTGATAGATGGCGTTCTCTATCGACTCTTTGATACTGCCGGTATAAGAGAGACAAATGATGAAATTGAAATTGAAGGTGTAAGAAGAAGTCGGGAAGCTGTACAAAACGCTGATCTTGTTCTGTTTATAAACGATGTGGTGCAAAATATCTCTGTAGATCTCTATGAAGAGATCAGTAAACTGACCGATGAAAAAAAGATTATTGTTGTACTGAACAAAGTTGACATTAAACACTCTTCCCTGCTTAAAGCTGATGTAGCGATATCAGCAAAAACGGGAGAAGGGATAAATACCCTTTTCGATTTGCTAAAAGAAAAAGCCCTGGGTTCAGAATCTTATTCAGAAAAAGGGGCTGTGGTTTCCAATATTAGGCATTACAACTGCCTGAAACGGGCAAAAAACAACCTCGAGGCTGCGCTTGACTCGTGCCACAACAACTTAAGTGGCGAATTTATAGCCGTTGACCTTAGAAATGCTGAAAATTCGCTCGCTGAGATTACCGGTGAAATCACCACCGACGACATTCTTAACAACATCTTTATGCACTTCTGCATCGGAAAATGAGTACGATTTACAACCAGGAGTACCTAAATTACATGAGAAAAGAGCTCCGCAATAACGCAACTCCCACCGAAACTCTGCTTTGGGGTGTAATTTGTTTCACATGAAACAATTTAATTGATAGACTATTTTTTTAACCGTTGAACAAACAACTATTTTAACTTGTTTCACATGAAACATTCGACACAGGTATATGAGAAAATTTGATGTTATAGTTATAGGTGGCGGACATGCCGGAATTGAAGCTTCGGTAGCTGCCGCAAGGATGGGATGTAAAACTGCGCTCGTCACGATGGATAAGTTTGCCACAGGAAGACTTTCTTGCAACCCCGCAATTGGTGGTACTGCAAAAGGGCACCTTGTAAGAGAGGTTGATGCCCTTGGTGGTGTTATGGGAGAAATTGCCGATCGTTCAGGAATACAATTTAGAATGCTCAACCGGAGTAAAGGTCCTGCGGTGTGGTCACCAAGAAGCCAAAACGACAGAACCCTCTACAGCTCAGTCGCTCTCGAGGTGGTTGAAAGAACTCCCAATCTTGAAATAATAGCTGAGTCAATAACTGAAATTGTTATTGAAAATGGAGCTATTCAGGGTGTAAAAACTGCAAATGGTGATGAAATTGGAGCACAGGCGGTAGTCATCTGTTCAGGCACTTTCCTTAATGGTTTAATGCACACAGGATTAAACTCAACTCCCGGTGGAAGATTTGGAGAACAACCGGCAACAGGGATTACAGAATCTCTGCTTAAGGTTGGATTTGAAACAGGAAGACTAAAAACAGGAACACCTCCACGACTGCATAAAGACTCAATTGACTGGAGTATTCTCGAAGAGCAACCTGGTGATGAAAACCCTCAACCATTTTCAAATAAAACCGACAGATCACAGTTCCCAATGTTACCCCAGATTTCCTGTCACTTAACTTACACAGACAGTGTTGTTCATAAAATCCTCGAAAAAGGATTCTCCCGTTCACCTATGTTTACAGGTTTAATACACGGAACAGGCCCAAGATACTGTCCTTCCATTGAGGATAAAATAGTTCGTTTTTCCGACAAACCAAGACACCAGTTGTTTCTTGAACCCGAAGGTCTTGACTCGGAGTTAATCTATGTTAATGGCTTTTCCACATCACTTCCTGCTGAGATTCAACTTGAAGCTCTGAGGTCGATGAAAGGTCTTGAAAATGCAGATATGATAAGACCCGGTTATGCTGTTGAATACGACTACTTCCCACCCCATCAAATTGATTTAACAATGGAGACCAAACTTGTAAAAGGTCTCTATTTTGCAGGACAAATAAACGGTACCTCGGGGTATGAAGAAGCCGCTGCTCAGGGTTTGATGGCAGGAATTAATGCTGCACTGAAAATTAAAAAAGAGGGCGAACTGGTTCTGAAAAGAAGTGAAGCTTATATTGCTGTTTTAATTGACGATCTCGTGGGGAAATCCACCACTGAGCCCTACCGTATGTTCACTTCGAGGGCAGAACACAGATTGTTACTAAGGCAGGATAATGCCGATATCCGTCTCTCAGGTCTTGGAAACCAAATCGGGCTTGTCTCCGATGATGAACTTAAACGGGTAAAAATTAAAGAAGGTAAAATAAATAAAGGTATTCAACTTTCCAAAGAATTAAAACTTAAACCGGAAAAGATCAACTCCTATCTCTCATCCATTGGTTCATCTGAAATAAAATTTACCGAGTTTTTTGAGAAGATTATAAAAAGACCGGAAGTGACAACCGCAGACCTTGGAAAACTGCTTACTTCTGAAAATTCACCGGAATTAAAAGAAATACTTGACGATCCGGAACTTGCCTTGCAGATAGAGCTTGCTGTGAAGTATGAAGGATATATCCAAAGGCAATATGAAACAGTAGGCAGGCTTGAAAAGTATGAAGAACTGGTAATTCCTGTAACTCTCGATTACGCAAAAATATCTTCACTTTCCGCTGAAGGAAGAGAGAAACTTTCAAAAGTAAAACCGAGAAATATTGGTCAGGCATCACGGATTTCCGGAGTTACTCCATCAGATATTTCTATCTTAATGGTATATTTGCATAAGTAATTTGTGATATTTCGGAGATCTTGTTGATATCAATTGAAACTTATCAAAGGCAGCTGACCCATCTCTTTTGGGAGAATAATCAAAACCCCGATGAAGGTACTCTTAGCAGGCTGGCTTATTTTACAGCACTGCTGTCAAAAAGAAACGAAGTTATAAATCTTGTTTCGCGAAAAGATATTGAAAACATCGTTGAAAATCATGTTTTTATCTCCGCATTAATAACAAAATTTATACCGGAGCGAGCAACTTCATTTCTTGATATCGGCACCGGCGGCGGCCTTCCGGGAATCCCGTTTGCTATTATGCGCCCCGATCTCAATGGCGTTCTTGTTGACTCAATCACCAAAAAGATAAACGCGGTTAACGAATTTAAAGAAAAATTGATGTTGAGCAATGTCGTTGTTGAAAACAGCAGAGTTGAATCGGTGGATTTTGTTAAAACCTACTCGAGAAAGTTTGACTTGATCATCAGCCGCGCAACAGTTGATTTGCTTACTCTTGTGCAATATTCAATTCCCCTGATAAAAGATAAAGCTGCAATGCTGCTGATAAAAGGGGGCGACATCACCGACGAATTTGAAACTGCAAAAGCAAAATATGGTTATATGTTCAAAAGATCAACCGTCTATGAACTCAGATATAATCCAACAAACACCAAAAACGAAAAAGGTAAAAAATTAGTTTACCTGGAGTTATATAGATGATCCTTAACGGAACAGACCAATCGCTTTTTAAAGAAATTGCCAACCTCGCAACCGAACAACGCAATCCCCGTTCGATGGAAATTGATGCTGCTTCGGTCTCTGAAATACTTAGAATCATAAACGAAGAAGATAAACTTGTTCCTCTGGCAGTGGAACGGGAACTTCCTTTTATCGCACAGGCAGTTGAAGTTATTGTATCAGCCTTTAAAAAGGGTGGCAGACTTCTTTATTTCGGTGCCGGAACTTCCGGAAGACTTGGGGTAGTGGATGCTTCTGAATGCCCGCCAACTTTTGGTACACCTTTTGGGATGATCGAAGGTTATATAGCCGGAGGTAAAGAAGCTATGTTCACGGCACAGGAAGGTGCTGAAGATCATGAAATTAATGGTGCTAATGATGTAATTTTGGCTAAAGTGACGGATAAAGATGTTGTGTGTGGAATTGCAGCCAGTCGCAGAACACCCTATGTAATAGGCGCAGTGAAAAAGGCCAAAGAAATAGGTGCTGCCACGATTTATGTAACCTGCACTCCAAGAGATAGCTTTAACATTGAAGCGGTTGATATTCCTATATGTCCCTATGTAGGGCCTGAAGTGGTAATGGGTTCAACCAGAATGAAAAGTGGAACTGCCCAAAAACTTGTTCTCAATATGCTCACAACCACCTCGTTAATAAGAATGGGGAAGGTTTATGAAAACATGATGATCGATCTCCAGATGACTAATAAAAAACTTGTGGAGAGAGCAAAAAGAGTAGTGATGACTATAACAGGTTTAAGTTACGATGAAGCGACCGTCTATCTTGAAGATGCCGGTGGACATGTAAAAACTGCTTTGGTGATGATCAAAGCAAATGTTGATGCAACAGAAGCAAAAAGAAGATTGGAACTCGCAGAGGGCTTTGTAAGAAAAGCCATTGAATTAGTTGATTAAAAAAAAGATAATACTAAACCTTACACTATTTGTTTTATTAAGTTTTCCGGTTTTTTCTCAACGCTCAGACCTTGAGAAATTTGGAAATCACGGGGAGAGTATTTTAAAAACCGCAAAAAGGTTTGAGTCAAAAGACCTTGTAAACTACGGTTTAACCCTCGGTTCAACCTTTCTTGCTTATCAAGCAGATGAAACTGTTAACAACTTTTTCAAAAGAAACAAAACTCCATTCCTTAACAGCCTTTCTGAATTTAATAAATATTCCGTATATGTCGTTTTTGCCACTGCGGGAGGTTTATATCTGCACGGGAAAATTTATAACAATCAAAAGAACACCGACCTCGGAATAAATCTTGGGTCAGCCTTGATCTACTCAACTCTCTTTACACAAATTCTTAAAATGACTTTTGGCAGAGAGCGACCAACCATAACTGATGACAACTCCAACTTTCATTTTTTTGAGTCATCGTGGGATAAAACATCCTTCCCTTCGGGACATGCAACAGCAGGTTTTGCTTTCGCTTCGGTAATGGCTCTTTCCACCGACAATGATGTGGAAAAGGTTTTATATTGGACGATTGCCGGATTGATGGCTACTGAGAGGCTCTATAACAGCCACCACTGGCTTTCAGATGTTGTTTTGGGTTCTGCTATCGGTTATTTCACCGGAAGTCTGATAGCCTCTCAAACGGGTCAGGATAACGATGCCATTCCCGTACCACTAATTAATATAAACTATAGATTTTAACCACATGACCGGTATTGAATTAATTTCCACATTTGGCAATTATAAAGAAGTAAAATTTATCTATAACACCCTCTCCACCAATAAGGGGAAGGCCCACTCCCTCGCTTCCCTTCCCGGAAGTTCAAAATCTCTCCTTGCTCTTCAAATGAAAATGAAGTTTGACAAGATCGTGATTCTTGAACCCGATATCAGAAAAGTAATGGAAAGGGCGACTGAACTTCAGTTGATGGGGGTGAATGTCCCCGTAATAAGTATATCAGAATATAATGCGAAAAAGATTCAGGAAGTATTAAACAACCTTTCTTCACTTAACGGTTATTTTCTGATTGCAACCTATGATCTTTTATTGGTTAAACTTCCTGCAAAAGAGGATTTTGCTGAAAGTCTTTACAAACTAACTTCCGGTGCGTCGGTCACTTACGACAAATTTATTGCTCTTCTGGAGGGATATAACTATAGAAAAGATAAATATGTAGAAGAGAGTGGAATTTATGCACAACGAGGCGCGATTGTGGATTTCTGGTCTCACAGCGAGTCTCTACCGGTAAGAGTTGAGTTTGACGGCGATTTCATCGAATCATTGCGCTTTTTTGACCCCGAAAACCAAAGATCGGTTCAACTCCTTGAATCAGCAACCATTGCTCCCGAACTCTCTGAACTTAGCACCAACGATCAAAATATCTTTGAGAACGATATATTTGATTATGTTCAGGACTCTATGATATTTGGAGAAGATTTTTATCTGCGCGAAGCTTCTTATAAAGAAGTAAAAATAGTTGACGAGGATGCCCCGGTTGTTGAAGCAGAGTTTACTTCTCCTTATGATGATGATTCCTTCCTTGACACTTTCCCTGAAGCCGAAGATGCTGTGGCTGTTCCTCTTGTAGAGGGAGGGCATAAAATTCCTTTTCAAGACCTGATCAACAAAGGCAGAAACACATGGCTGATAGAGACAGGTATATCAACAAAAGATTCCATTGAATTTGATTTAGCATCAGCCCCGGCAGTAAATGCTAATTATGATCTTCTCTTTAGATCTCTGCTCCAATTTTCCGAAAATAATTATAAAATTATCATCGCCGTTGAGAACGAAATTCAACATGACAGATTGAAGGAGTTGATTTATAACCAACAGGATGAATTTGGACTTATGATTGAGGAAGGGACAATCATTTTCACAATTCTGCCTCTCAAGGAGGGGTTTTTCTTAAAAAAAGAGAAGGTCCTGTTTCTATCCGATTACCAGATATTTGGCAAGCCATTCAGAACCAAAGTTATAAATTATAAAAAAGCCAAAAAGTCAAGACGGAATGAACTTGGCTCGATAAAACCCGGAGATTTTGTTGTACACGAGGAGTATGGAATCGGTCGGTATGCCGGTCTCCATAATGTTAAAATTGGTGAAATTGAACAGGAGTCGATGAAACTGATTTATGGTGAAGGTGGTGCTGTTTTTGTAAACTTGAATTACCTCCATCTTGTTAAAAAATACTCTTCAAAAGAGGGAATTGAACCCAGAATAAATGTTCTCGGTACAACAGCATGGGAAAATGCAAAAACCAGAGCCAAACGGAAAATTCGTGAAATTGCTCGCGACCTCATTGAACTTTATGCTCAAAGAAAATCGAGTCAGGGTTATTCTTTTGCCGGAGACACCAAATGGCAAAAAGAACTTGAAGCATCTTTTATTTACGAAGATACTCCCGATCAGATAAAAGTTACCGATGAAATTAAACAGGACATGGAAGACCGAAGCCCCATGGATCGTCTCGTGTGTGGTGATGTGGGTTTTGGGAAAACAGAAATTGCCGTCAGGGCAGCATTTAAAGCAGTTCAGGACAACAAACAGGTAAGTGTACTTGTACCAACAACCATCCTGGCTGAACAGCATTATAATACATTTAGAGACCGGCTTTCACAGTTTCCTGTGAAAGTGGAAGTGATGTCAAGGTTTCAAAACAAGGCAAACCAAAAAATAATTGTCGAAAAACTTAAAGCCGGCGAAGTGGATATTGTCATCGGCACCCACAGACTAATCTCCAAAGATATTGGATTTAAAGACCTTGGTCTTCTTATAATAGATGAAGAACACCGTTTTGGTGTGAAAGCAAAAGAGAAACTTCGCTCGATAAGAGTTAATGTAGATACACTTACTCTTACTGCAACGCCAATTCCAAGAACACTCAATTTCTCTTTACATGGTGCCCGTGATCTTTCGATAATGGCTACACCTCCCGCAAACAGACAGCCTATTTATTCAAAAGTTGAAATGTTTGACATTCTGAAAATCAGGGAATGGCTCATTGCCGAGTTTGCACGAAACGGACAGGTTTACATCGTACACGACAGAATTATGTCAATCGATAAACTTGGTGATTATATCAAACGGTTTATTCCTGAAGCTGTTATTGGAGTAGCCCACGGCAGAATGACTCCTGAACAATTGGAAGATGTAATTCATGGCTTTTTGAAGAGGAAATTTAATGTCCTGCTCTCCACTAAAATTATTGAATCAGGCATCGACATACCAAATGTGAATACAATTATAGTAAACAGGGCCGACAGGTTTGGACTTGCAGAACTTCATCAGTTGCGTGGCAGGGTGGGAAGATCTGACCGACAGGCGTATGCCTATTTCCTTGTCCCGGCTCTCGCCTCTCTTAAAAAGCAGACATTAAAACGGTTAAAAGCAATTGAAGAATTTAACGAACTTGGTGCCGGGTTTAACCTCGCAATGCGTGATCTCGAAATAAGGGGTGCGGGTAATCTGCTTGGAACCGAGCAAAGTGGGTTTATAACCGATGTAGGTTTTGATCTTTATATGAAACTTGTAAACGAAGCTGTTGAAGAACTTAAACACAAAGAATTTAAGGAAGTCTTTAAACATTTGGGGAAAACCACTCAAAGAACCGATCCAAAAATCGACACATTTTTTGAAATCGGAATCCCCGAAAACTTTATGCCGGATCAAACCGATCGATTAAATTTTTACACAACGCTCATTTCGGCAGGTAGTTTAAAGGAAATCGATGATATAAGGGATGAACTCTCTGATAGATTTGGTCTTTTGCCAATCACAGCAAAAAGACTAATTGCAACTGCACAGATGAGGTATTATGCTTCTTTTGCAATGTTTGAACGGGTGATCATTCAAAACAATCGAATGATATTAGTTTTGCCACCAAGTGACAGGGAAGAATTTTACGAATATAACTTTAAGGTACTTCTCCACTTGGTGATGACAAAATATAAAAATGATATTAAATTTGATCAGCAGCGAGACTCTATGAAGTTGACGATTGAAAACAAACATGAATCACCCGAGAAGATGATCACCTGGTTATGTGATCTGTTTAATGAGATTATGGCTCTTTACGGAGTAAAAAAGGAATCCCTGATAGAAGATTAACCGATCAGTTCTCCACTTTTGGTGGTGTCTTTTTAAAAGAAAAAGTGACAACAAATCCCGTAAATGCTCCATACAGGGTTGTCAACCAGGGGTTTGATTGAATGGGGCATCCATTTGTGCAACCAATGAAATAATAATATGCATACCCGGCAGCTCCGCCGAGCAAAACTCCGATGGTTGTAACTGTTAAATTCTTTTTTGTCATATACTCGTTTTATTTGTTTTCTGTTAGATGATCAAAATTAAAAAAGGTTGCAAAAAAAATAGCTCAATCAAAAAATTAATCTCTCCCTATCGTATATTAAATTATTGTAAAATTCATTATAAACATTTTGTCATTTAAATTAAATATCATTATTTTAAGTAAGACATTCAACAACTTTTTTGTGGAGCAATCAGACGGAACCATACTAACAAAAAAGAAGAGTTAAGATTCTCTTCAAGTCATTAAGAATTTAACCTTTTCCGGGTGATTAGAGGTAAATCCCGATTTTCACATCTCTTATTCCACCCTAAAAGCGCACCAAGGCAAAACGGGATAGTTTAACTATACCACCTTGCTTTTCAGTTTTAAACTGACCTTATTGTCAAAAAAAAACAAATATTATCGTGTGATTAATATGAAAAGATTATCATTAATAATAGCACTTGTTGTTATTATTACCCCCCCATATTTATGCACAATTAGGGAAAACAGTGTTCCCTAAAATTGGTTTTGCCGATCCTTATACTGTATCAAGGTCACCCTTTTTTAATAACATGAATCCTCTGACTTACGACCAATGTGCGATTTACCGGCAAAACTCCTATTACTTCCCTGTTCTAAAATCTCTTGGTCTTACACATTTGGTTACAGGTGTGGATCAAAATGTTACATTAAATGGTTTATGGAATTCGGCCGAAAATCGACTAAAGATATTTGACATCGGAATCGAGTGGAGAAAACCATCCACGAAATCCTTCATATACAGCTACGCAGAAGGTGTAACCGTACTAACATACCCATACCAGGTAGGGGGAAATCAAATCGCAACATTAGACCCAAAAGGAGACAAATATGGATTTGGTACTCCAAACCAAACTGCATATTGGTTTGGGGTTCCTGCTGAACCTTTTATTCCAACAACTGGAAGTAATAAAATCGTCAACGAAAAAAATGTTAGGTTTTGTGATGCATTAAAAAACCAACCGGGAATTATGCTATCTGCAAGATTAAATAACTTGCATCAAACAGTCCCTTATATCAATGGAAGTGCTGTTAAATACAAAGTTTCAATTGTTGCAGGGATAACACCGTCACAAAACCTGGATGAGATTGTGGCTATAGTGTATGTTTTGAGGTCTGATCAGATAGTTGATACAGATCACATGTTTCTGAACTATAAACATTTCCAGGAACCGCCTATAGATTATGATTTATATCAAAATGTGAACTCAATGGTCTGTACTCTGAAGGTACGAGATTTTGATAGTAGTGGTGCTATCACTAATGTTGCTCTTGATTCATATTTTTACAAAGAAGATGCCTACAACTACGAGATGTTTTGCGGTATATATTGGGCAGGGAATGTGGATTTATACATCGACCAAATATCGTTTTATAATGAATTGTTCGACGATGTTTTTATAACTCAGGATACAGAAATTCTCAACGGAATTGCACAAGCAGTTAGCAGCGAGTATTCTGTTTACAATAACAATTCTGATAAAATAGAGGCGGAATACATTGACGAACCACCTTTTCTCCGTTCCTTGGCATTTAATCATTTAAACAAACTTGCACTTACCCACGATATAGATGGTTCATTCCATTACACTGGAGCTATGGGTGCTGTACCTGGTTATTTTATTGATTTTAATCAGGAGTTTAGATTAAAAGGAGAAGAAACGAATAGCTCATTTGTGCCTTTTTTGATATATGATTACTATCCATTTTCATGGCCGGGAAGTGCAAATTATGCCAATAACCTGAAAAATGAAAATGTTCAAAAATCACTTGATACATTAGTAAGTCTGAAAGTTTTATTAAATGAGAGTAATTCTTTGTCATATTCATATTCCGGACTAATTCCGGCAATATATTCGGCACAGAAGAGGAAGGAAGATGACCCCACAAACTCCAACAGGGATAATGATAGAGCTATGTTCCATACGATACAAGTGCAGGCTGAACACCGACCATCATCCGCAACAACTATTATTGACGAACCATGGCGAGGGAAAAGAGCCCCAACTGCCGAGGAGATTTCGGTTCAAGGATGGCTCGCACTTAATTACGGTGCAAAAGGGCTGATGTTTTACATTATCCCAACCAATACTTGGCAAGCAAATTCACCGAATATTAGTTATTATGGAATTTTAGATTTTGGCGCTATTCCTTACAGTGTCTCTCCCGACGGAAACTCCTTTACAGGATTGATTCAAGACCCGGAGCTGTCAATGGTTCCCAATTCAAGATATTATGCAGTACAGGAATTTATTGATTCACTTGAAAAGATAGAAAACACTCTTCTTAATCTGAGTTGGGTAGATGGTGGTTCATACCATCGAAATGGTCAGAATTTTCACACTTTCCCTAAGTCGTTTATTTCCGGAATAATTACTAACTGGATACCAATTTTTGATAATCCTGATGATTTTGACCTGATTACTGATATTCCTGATAGTACATTTGTTGAAGTGGGTATTTTTGATGAGACGGTGAGCAGTTATCGAAAGTATTTCACGGTCGTTAACAGAAGATGTAATACCGAAGAACTTGATGACAGATCGGTCAGGATTGAAATCACAAGACCGGTTCTTGGATATGATGACTTCCTGTTAACAGATATCTCAACTGGTCAAACGAGTAGTCTTCATTTCACCGGTAATACTTACTCTTTCAGAGTTGCATTGAGAAGTGCTTCTGGAAAACTCTTCAAAATTGAACCACTGATCACCAATATTACACAGAACACCACTTTTAGTTACAGTTTAACACTTTACAGTGACCTCACAGTATCGAATAATGCAACTCTTACGATAGCAGAGGGCGCAACCCTTACATTTGAGAATCATTCTCGATTATTACTCTCGAATGGAAACCTGACAGTAAATGGTACGGCTCAGAAGCCGGTAGTGTTTGATTTTCTTACTCCATATTGGCAATCAACCACTAACGGGATTGTAAATAACTATGGTAGCGTTGTATTAAACCATGCAAAGATCAAAAATGCAGCCGTTGGCTACTACTCTTATTCCACTGACAATGATGATATTCAAAATAGTGAAATATTTAACAATCAGTGGGGAATTGTGATGCATTGGACTCACAGTTATGGTACAGAAAAGGCAAAGATCATTAACTGTAACATCCATAACAATTCAACCTGGGACAATCAGGGAAGAGGGATTTCACTTTCCAATTCATCTCCTCAAATAGATTCAACCACAATCAGAAAAAATGATTATGGTTTATACTGTGTAACAAATTCAAATCCCTATGATACTATAGATGAGGCCAATGGATACAATATAATAGACAGCAACGATGTTGGGATAATAAGCTATTATTCAACGCCGATGCTTGGGTATGTGGATGATGAACAAGGTGGTATTCTAATTTCCGGTGGCGGGAATATTATCAAAAGCAACACATCATTCAACGTTAAGTCTTATGACTACAGTAATATCTATGTGGAACGGGATTACTGGGGTACAAAAGACCCGGCGTTGTTTAACTTATATTCAGACAATACCAGTTCAATATATACCGACTATTTTCTGGATGTCCAGCCATCAAGTTCAATTCAATCCGGATTGGCAAGTAAAACAACAATGAAGATAGATGCCGAATGGATGCCCCCGAGTCAGGGGAACTTCACATCGGGAGGTCAATCCAATTTGTTAAGAGCGACAATAAAACTGATAAGACTCGGAAACATGACTGCTGCAAGGGCAATATTACTTCCATTGCTCAATAACCCGGAAAACATGCAGATGTCATGTGAAGCATTGGAACTATATGGAAAGACCTATTACCCTGAAGATATTGAAAGTTTCTTCTCAGTGCTTCTTTCAGTAGGTAACCGCCCTGTTAAAAACGATCTTACAGCAAAGGCTCTGTTTTTGCTTTCAGAATATCAAACCGACAGAAAAGAGACTCATCTAACAAACCTGATATCAGTGTATCAAGGAACTGACCATGCAGCAAGAGCATCTTATCTGAAAATCATTCACCTGGTTGGAGAAGGAAACCGAAGCGAAGAGATAGAAACTCTTAAAAATGATATGAACAGATTATATCCTTTGAGTTCATATACAAAAGAGGTAAATTACCTGATAACTTCAGGCACCAATACGATGAAACCTTCGACAGCTGCATCTACAACTGAGAATCTACAATTTGACTACAATCTTTACAACAACTACCCAAATCCTTTCAACCCTGAAACTGTTATAAAGTTCTCATTAAAAGAAAAGAGTAGTGTAACACTGGATGTTTTCAATATTGCGGGACAAAAGGTAGCAGAGTTGGTCACAGGCGAGATGGAAAAGGGAATGTATGAGAAGAGATTCAACGGAACAAAACTCTCTTCAGGAGTTTACATTTTCCGTTTGAATGCGCAATCATTAGAGAGCACGACATTCTACACCAAAACGATGAAAGCTTTGTTTCTTAAGTAGCGGAGTATCGAAGTAGCAGAGTAGCATTGTGACTGAGAAATCAAAACCAATAGCCTCCGAATTCATTCGGAGGAAAAGGAATAACATGTGATTTCATAATCTATAATGTATTACCAATTTATTAAGGCTGTCTCTCGCAACGGGCAGCCTTTTTAATTCAGGTATTACCCAAGCTTCCTTGAAATTCTCCCAATGGGATGCTTTTGACATGTGCTTATTCCGCGACATCCATCAAACTATCTACTACTCGTTATAAACAAGTTCTTCAGCGTATGCAGGATTGTTTCCACAAAGGGGATCACCCCAGTATTTTGCTACCAGCGCAATTTTATCTTTGTCTTTTGATCTGATGGCGATTTGAGTGGCTTCTTTCAAAATGGTTAGTCCTGTAAGTTCAGCCGATTTTCCTGAATTTTTCTCTTCAAGAAAGAGGATGAAAGAAGCGCTGAGAAGTGTTTCCACATTCTTCTTTTTTCTGCCTTCCTCAATAAGCTGTGTTACTTTCGACAAAGCACTGTTTTCACTATTAAAAAAAAGTTTAAAATCGGTGTTGAAGGGTGATTTAAGACCTGCCATGTTGGACTTCGAGGTTATCACTTCCTGCGCACTGGCAGCAAATGAAAGTGAAAAGCCCAACAAGAGTATCATTCCAAATTTTCGCATTATTTATCCTTTTCTTTGTTTACAATAAAGGTTATACCCTGCGATGCTTTGTCAGGTTCCGAAAATTTCAACTCTTTCTACTGCAGTAACAAATTTTCCGCTTCTGATTATTGTCTCCAATAGCTTCTTATAGTGCAAAGATGTTCTGAGAACGCTTACTGAACCAAGAATTATTATTTGTTCCTGAGCCCGACTGAGCACTACATTTAACTTCCTGTCAACTTCAACTTCTGCGTCAGTTGACCTGTTAACCCCAATTGAACCCAGTCTTTCCAACTGGTAATGATTTGATACTGATGTTGAATAGATAATCACTTTGTTTTCACTTCCCTGAAACCTTTCAACTGTGTCAACCGGTATGCCGGTTATTCCCATTTCTTCAAGCTTTTGTTTTATTGTGGCAATCTGCGCTCTCCAAGGCGTTATTATTCCAAGATTCAGCGACCCGTTTTTCTCCGATAACCCACAAACTTTAATTTTTTCAACAATCTGTACCACAATATCGGCTTCATTTTCATTATTTTTACCCGATTTAGAGAGGGGTGTTTCAATAAAAATAAGCCGATTCGACCTTAACAACTCAGATATCTTCGATTCATCCCCTGTTGAATAAATGGAATCAAGATTTTGCCTCTCAGGAAGAGCACACCGAAGACCATCATGATAATAATGATTGATCAGTTGCATAATCTTTTCATCCATCCTGAATTGCTCTATTAAAGTGCCATAAGCGTTTGTCCAGCCATTCCGCACAGCAGTGTTAAACATCCTTTCAAAGAGGGAAACTTTCATATCATATATCCCGATGTCATTTAATAAAGGATCATCAACCGATGTGGTCACATCACTTTGAACAGTGACCGCGGGAAGTTGATTTTGATCGCCAATGAGGATATAACGATTAAAATTAACCACTATTCCTGCAAGCTGTGGCTCGAGCAATTGACTCGCTTCATCCACAATTAGTGTATCGAATCTAAAAAATGCTTTTAGATCATTACAATACCTCACAAATGAAGCAACGGTTGAAGTTAGCACCCTTATACTTTTGACATATTCACCAAACGACTCAAGATCATGCGTTTTAACCATGGTTTTTAGCGAATTGTCATCCTCTTCGCTTGAACTGTTAAAGAGGTATTTTATCCCGGCACCGTTAAGTTTATTACAAACTTCTTTAATTGCTTTATTGGTAAATGCAAGGATCGTCACCGTCTCATCCGGACTTCTTTCCAGAATCTTTTCAACAACAGTTAAAAGTGCAAAAGAGGTTTTCCCTGTTCCGGGAGGACCCTGAAGAAGAAAATAATCTTTTGCCGCGAGTGCTTTTTGAACATTTTCTTCCTGGCTTTTATGTAGTTCCGGTAATCCTTCGATTGAAATTGGTTCAGACTCGGGTGCGGTTAAACCAAGCAGAAGTTCTTTGTTCCTTTTAAATGCATCCAAAAATCCAAACATCATTTTTACATTGTTTAGAATTCCACCATCTTTGAAGTCGGGTTCTATCGCAAAATATTTTTCTTTGTAGAAGAGTGTACGATCCACCTGTTTGTTATAGAGTTTTACTGCCACAATTTCATTTGTGAGCTGTGCAATGGAACCCTTCAATATTTCACGATGTAACGGGTCAAGTTCTTCAGTGTAGGGATATAAAATTATGAGATCTTTTTCCCTGAACCTTGCAACCACATTTTTGGTTCTTCTGAAAAAGTATAAATCCCTCTGTTCATCGTAATTATCAAATTCAAGACCTCTGATCAAACTAAACTGAGATTCTTCTTTTATGAGCGGCTGTTGCCTCCAGAGGGAAGCAAAACTTGAGTCACCACCTTCACTGTCATTTGCCGATATCTTGCTGTCGAACAATTCATTTATTAAAAATGAGACCGATGCCCTGTAATATTTTTGTTCAAGTGGTGAAGCTGCCTCAAAAACAGTTTTAAATCGAGCTATGTTTTTTAAGATAAATTCAGGAAGACCGGTGGC
Source organism: uncultured Ignavibacteriaceae bacterium (assembly GCA_964531325.1). Lineage (GTDB taxonomy): Bacteria > Bacteroidota > Ignavibacteria > Ignavibacteriales > Ignavibacteriaceae > UTCHB3. Next base: position 136,545 of record CAZHCW010000008.1, read on the forward strand.
AGTAAATTGAAGAATCCTGTTAAAAACTCTGTCATCATTTTGTTTAAGTAGATAAAGCATCAGGAAAATTTCGTTCCGACCTGTAAGGAACTCAATCGACTTTGTTGTCATTACCGGTACATTTCTGACAGGATTGTTTAACGCAGCCGAATAAAAAATTGAACTGTCTCCCCTTCTGTCATTGCCAAAATTTGACTGCATCAAAAGATTATAGGCAGTAACCTGCATCTCTTCCTGTTTCCAGACTCCAAAATTTGGGACTTTACCCGATTTGAGCTCAAGAACATTTTTCCTTTTGGGATCGGTATTCGATGATTGCAGTATATCAAGTCGCCCGGTAATCCCAAACATCGCGGAATAAAAAGTGGGTTCGGTTGTTACTGTATATTCGCCGTTGTTTCCTTTCAGGGCAGGCAGCGCCGCCTTGATTCGGGGGAGGTGAATTGTTCTAATTTCATCTTTAATTTGCTTCAGGTATTCCCTGATGGAATATGATATTACCAGATTCTCAGTTATAAATTCGTCGAATGCAGCTTCAAAATTTACTTCATCTTCGAACAGATATTTGTCGAGAAAGTTGTTTACGAGTGTCCCCTTAAACATCTTCCAATTACTCTCACCCGGAAGTAATTTTTCGATCACATAATAGACCGGATATCTTTCATTCTTTTGGAAAAGGGAGCCAACATCTTTTGCCTCGAGTAAAAAATCGGGCTCCAACACCACAAGTGTTTTTGTATAGTCGAGTGAAAAATGTTGTGGATTTTCCGGGTCCTGAAGAATATTATAAAAATTGACTTTTGAAAAATTTGGAATAAACTGTCCCCAGTCATACAGTGTTTTTATCGCAGGTTGCCCTTCAACCGGTTGACGAACTGACTTAAAAATCCTTACTGTAAAGTCGCCAAGTTCCTCGGCATAACACAAGAGATCAATGTAGTTTAACCGTTCACCCGTTTTTCCCAACCACACTGTTCTTTTTATTGTAGCTGAAATAAACTCAACTATATCTTTGTTTAGAAGTGTTTTGTGTCTGAGTGGTGGTAGTTCTCTATTTTCATAAATCGCCTTGATTTCAGCAGGAACAGGTTCCGCTGTCAAAATAGAAGCCATTATCGAAAATATCTTGATACAGGAATCAACCTGATCATTTGTAGAATCCAGGGGGAATGTATGAGAAGCTTTATTCCCAAGCCTGATGAACCCAAAAAACTCATCTTCAAATCTTTTTGCATCAAGGTTTTTATCAAACAGGAAAACTGCCATCGGGATGATCCCTGAAATTCGAACACCGTTTCCGGCGATCAATTTTTTCAACATCTCTTCGGCAGTTATCCTTAGTAGCCTTAATTTTTCATCATTTCCCGACTCACTTGAGTGAATAGTTGATATTCTCTCGTAAATATAACCGGCAAGTTCTTCCATCTTATTTTGGATTACAACTCCGAAATGACATCAAGCCCCGAAGGCATTGGAAGATAAAACATCACTTTTTGAATCGCTCCATCTTTTCTAATTTGACGATTAACCCTTTTTTTGATTATCACACTGTGTTCAATATGAATGTCATCTTCGATGATTGATCCAAAAACATAACTGGTTCCTTTTATCAAAACATTTTTACCAATTATAAGTGGATATTCATCACTTCCCGTCATGTTAACACTCGATTCAATAGTTGAATTTTCACCTATTGTGATGTTACCTTTTATGATGTCACCCCATAAAATAGAGACTCCATCACCAATTGTGAAGGTTTGATGTGGAAATGTTGAGAGGTAAGCGTTCTCGGAAACTTTTACATTTTTACCAAAAATGACATTACCTGATACATAAACATTCCTTTTTATCTGAACACCGTAATTAAGTTTAACACCCTTGCCGATGTGAACCCCTCTTTCGATCGAGATATCGAGAGGTGTTCCCAGCTGATCAAGTTCAATTATCTCTTTTACAACACTTTCGTCAATAAAAAAGTCATCGGGATCCTGTATCTCAATTATGTTTTTTAACTTGTCATAGACAATTTTTTTGTAGAGCTGTTTCATATCCTTCAAAACAGATTTGTCATTAAATCCCATAACGACATATTCGTTTTTAGGACTGACTGCATCTACTGAGTAACCCGATTTGTTAAAAAGAGCTATAAGATCGGTAATGTAAATTTCATTTTGAGCGTTGTTACTGGAAATGTTATTTACCTGCTCCGTCAATTTTTCAAAATCAAAAGCATAAACACCGGAGTTGTACTCTCTATTTTCAAGAAGTTCAGTTCTGCTGTAACTGTATTTTTTCCCGTTATACTCTGTTATATAAGGGGTATCCGCCTTAATTGCGAGGATATCTTTATGCTCAATAATTTCTATAACTTTGTTTTCGTCTTTGCCCGAGGGATTTCCCTCAACATCTTGACTTTTCACCCTGACTATTCTGCCATATTGATTAAACTCAATATTCCCTTCGTAAATTCCGGTTAAAACCATCATATCGGCACCGGACGACTTAAAAGAATCTCTAAACATAGTTACAGTTTCGTTGTCGATAAGCCCCATATCACCCGGGAATACATATACAATTCCTGTAAACTTTGAGGCATCAATTTTTTCAAGCCCCACCTGAACAGCATGGCCGGTTCCCTTTTGAAATTCCTGATAGGCATAACCAACATTTTCCCTTTTTCCAAACACATCAAGAACATCGAGTGCTTTGATCCCCACAACAATTATTGTATTCATCGATGAGAACTCGTTGTTGCATGCGTTATATACCCGTTCCACGGTTGGGATACCCCAAATTGTATGGAGCATTTTTGAACGCTGTGATTTTATTCTTTTGCCGTGTCCGGCTGCCAGGATTATTGCAGCTTCATTTTTTGTATAATCAAGTTCAGAACTTTCTTCCTCAACTTTTTTGTAAACTTCTTCTGAATAATTCATTTCCATAACTTCTCCACAATTAGATTATTAAAATTATTTACTCTCGTCGATCCATTTTTTCCAAGTATCAGGTTGATACCCCACTGTGCACTTTCTTCCGTTTCTCACAACGGGAGTTTTCAGCAACAACGAATCATCGAGCAATTTATCAAATTTATCAAACACCATAAATTGAAGATTGAGTTTTTTATACCGGTCACCCTGCTCATCAAAAACATCATCAATACTGAGAACAGAGGTAATATTCTCCAACTCACCTTTTGCCAGTCCCTTTTCACTTAAATCTCTGAAATGGAACTGAATTCTTCTTTCCTTAAAAAATCTCTCGGCTTTTTGCGTTTCTTTACATTTTTTTGTGCCTATCACAATCAAATTCATATAATTATTCCGTTTAAATCTTTAAGCTATTAGTCATATTTTTTTCGTCCCTTCCAAAGGGCGATTAATCTCTCTTTAATCACTTTTTCGCTGCCATTTTCGGAGGGAAGGTAATATTGTTTCCCTTTCAGATTTGGAGGAAGGTAATCTTCTTGCACAAAATGCCCCGGAAAACTGTGGGGATATTTGTAGTTGGTTCCATACCCAATGTTTTTCATATATCCTGTGGGAGCATTTCGGAGGTGGAGTGGCACCGCATAAAGTGGTTCATTTTCAACATCCGACAAAGCTTTTTCAATTGCCTGATAAGCCGAATTACTTTTTGGGGAGGTTGCAAGATATGTGGCACACTGAGATAAAATTATTCTCGCCTCGGGCATCCCTATTTTATCCACAGCCGAAAAAGTGGCTTCTGCAAGAAGTAATGCATTTGGTGAAGCATTCCCAATATCCTCAGATGCCAACAGAATCATCCTTCGGGCAATAAACTTTGGGTCTTCCCCCCCGGCAAGCATTCTCGCCATCCAATAAACGGTAGCATCGGGATCACTCCCCCTGATGCTTTTGATAAAAGCCGAGATGATATTAAAATGTTCTTCACCCGTCTTGTCGTAAATGATGTTCTTCTTTTGAATTATGTTTTCGATCTTCTCTTTGTCGATCACCAGCAACTCATCTTCAGGAGAACTGTTGACTACTGCCTCAACTATATTCAGGGCAGAACGGGCATCTCCTCCGGAAACGAGGTAAAGAAATTCAAATGCGGTGTTTGGGATGTCAACTTTCCATTGCGACATGATGGGATCATCCTTTAGGGCAGAGGTAATGATTGAGGTAATATCATTTTCAGTAAGTTCATTAAGTTTAAATATCCTCATTCTCGATCTTAAGGCAGGAATCACTTCAAATGAAGGGTTTTCGGTTGTGGCACCAATAAGAGTGATTATCCCCTGCTCAACCGACCCCAACAAGGCATCCTGCTGCCCCTTGTTGAACCTGTGGATTTCATCAATAAAGAGAATGGTTTTAAAGCCGGTCTCTTTTGCTTCGGCAGCTTTTGAGATTATATCTCGAACATCTCTTACGCCCGAGGAAACAGCATTAATCTGATGAAAAATTGATCCCGACGAATTTGCAATTATTCTTGCAATTGTGGTCTTGCCTGTTCCCGGAGGTCCCCACATCAAAAATGAGGAGATAAAACCCGAGTCGATCATGTTCCTGAGCGGTTTCCCCTTCCCAAGAAGATGCTCCTGTCCCCGGAATTCGTCGATTGTTTTTGGTCTGCACCTTTCAGCGAGTGGTGACATTATGCCTGAATCGATCACTTTTTCTCTACTTTTATAACTTTTTCATTCTCTTTTTTCATATCGTGTTTTTCCCTGGCAACCTGCTCAATTTTGGCATCATACTGCTTTTGAAGTGAATCAATCTGCTCCCTTAACCTATGATTCTGGTTCCTCATAGTGTCAAGTTCCAGCCTTAAGTCATTAATTTCATCGTTTAATTCACTCTGTTTCATATATCCATTACTGTTAAATATGACAAAAATTGCCAGTATAACCAAAGCAACCGTTGCCAGATAGATAGCTGTTTTTTTCTTACGGGGAGTCGTCATTAAAGGGAAATCCGAACTATTGTATCAACAAGTTCCTCGTAACTCATTCCTTTATACTTAGCCATTTTTGGCAAAAGACTTGTTGCCGTCATCCCGGGCAGTGTATTCACTTCGAGGCAAAACGGTTTATTATCGGGGGAAAGTCTAAAATCCACTCTTGAATAGCCTTTGCATCCCAGCGAATGGTATGCGAGAAGAGTTTGCTCCTGAATGAAAGCTGCAAGGTCATCATCAACAGGTGCAGGAACAATATATTCGCTCATCCCTGATGTATATTTACATTCAAAATCGTATAAACCATGTTTTGGTCTGATTTCCAAAACCGGTAAAGCAGTCCCGTCCAAAACACCTACAGTAAGTTCTCTTCCGGGAATATATTCTTCAATTAAAACATTGTTTGAATATTTAAATGCAAATTCGAAAGCCTGTTCGAGGTCTTCTTCTTTTTCAACAAGTGTGAGACCAAAAGTTGATCCTTCATCATTCGGTTTCACGATTACAGGGAACCCAAAATCTTTTATAATCCATTCTTTATCGATTGCATAATCAAAACTCTCTTTAAAAACATTAAACCCACCCGGCACTATCACACCACTGTTTTGAAAGATTATTTTGGCTTGCCCTTTGTTCATTGCCAAAGCACATGCAAGCACCGCGGGACCGGTATATTTAAGCCCTCTGAGCTGTAAAAGCGACTGAATTGTTCCATCCTCTCCCCATCTGCCATGTAACCCAAGGAATACCAGATCAGCATTATCAAATACGGGAAGACTTATAGCCGGGATGTAATTAAGGGAGGAAACCTTAGTATCGTGATCATCAGGAAGAAAATACTTTTCGGCATTATCATACTGAACATTTCCCAAAGCAGGATCAATCACTGTGACATCATATCCCAAAGAGACCAATGCCTTATAAATACCTGCAGAAGAGCTTTTAGAAACTTCCCTTTCAGTGGAAGCACCACCAGCAAGTAGTACTATTTTTGTTTCATTTTTTGTTTTCATTTATTCTTTTTCTGCCATTTCGGATTTCAGGTTATCCTTTTGTGTTTTTCACTTTGGCATCTTCTCTATTTTTGTTAATATTTATTTTTTAAGTGTAATGATATCCCGTAACTTTTCCCCGCAATAGCATATAATTCATCTATCTGATATCGCAGGAGGGGTTTTATTCCGCCTGACTTTGTCGCTTCAAGAATCACTCGTGCGGTGTGTTCAAGTTTATCAGTTCTGTAAAAAGCTTCCTGTATGGTTCTGCCTGTTGTTACGACACCATGATTCTGTAAAAGAAAAACAGTGGCATATTCTATATACGGATCAAGCGAACGGTGTAATGCATCAGTCGATGGGGTTGCATATTTACAAGTGGGGATTCTCCCGATTGATAAAATTACTTCGGGAAAATATGGTTTGTCCATTGAAATATTGGAAGATGCACAAACCAAAGCAGAAACGGGATGAGTGTGAATTACCGCATTAACATCACTTCTGTTTTTGTAAATATGGTAGTGAAGTTTAGATTCAGTGCTCGGTTTTCTGGTTCCGGAAACAACATGTCCATCAAGGTCGGTTTCCACAAGGTCAGATTCGACAATTTCGCCCTTACAAACCGAGGATCCCGTGATCAATATATTCCCGTTGGGAAGCCGCACAGATAGATTTCCATCTGTAGCAGCAAGGAATCCTTTACTGTAAACAAGTTTAGAGTAATTTAAGAGTTCTTCTGCAACTTGCATTTTTGTTCTAATTCTTCCATAACAAGCATATTGGTGAGACCATCTAAAGAATTTATCGGAGGTTGAGTGTGCTTCAAGAATGAATTGTTAACATCCCTCAACAGACGATAAAGTTTGTTTGCTCTCTTTCTGAAAACTTTTTGAGCTTCTCCTTCAAAACTTAAAGTCAGTTTGGATGAACTATAACGCATACCAATTAAACTGTCAATTCTGAGTGAACCTTTGTGTCCTGTAATCTCAAGTGAATTAATTGCTTTTTTTGATGAATAGGACACAGTAAAATTACCGTAGCTACCATTCTCAAATTTTACAATCGCTGTTGCAAAATCTTCTACATCAGCTTTATAAACGATATTATCGAGATATCCGGAAATTTCACTAATTTCCCCAAGTAGATACCTGAAGATATCTATCATGTGGGTCCCGAGGTCTCTTAATGCTCCTCCACCGGCAAGTTCCCTGTTATATCGAAAATTGCTTCCCGGCAAAAGATCAACATTAAAATTGGCTCTTATACTTAACACTTTCCCCAATTTCTGATTGTCAAGCAGATCTTTCGCCTTTTGGATGAAAGGGTGATACCTGTAGGTATAGTTAATGGTGAAGATTTTCCCTTTTTGTGATGCAAGTCTGTGCAACTCTTCTGCTTCTGCGGATGTGTTTGTAACGGGTTTTTCACAAAGCACATACTTCCCCGCCAACAACGCTTTTTTTGCCTGCTCAAAATGGCTGGCGTTTGTGCCCGCTATATAAACAGCATCAATTCCGGACTCAAGAAAAGAATCGAAATTATCAAAATGGTGCAATGCTCCAAATTTATCGGCAAATGCCTTTGCCCTGTGGTCATCATGACTGAATACAGATAACAAACGGGCACGACTTAGCAAATTAAGCGCAGGCATAAATCCTGTCTCTGCAAAACTACCCAGACCTGCAATTCCCCACAAAACTTTTTTTCGTTGGATCGATTTTGGCAATTTCAACATCTTATTGTTTCCTTCGGGATAAAATCCCCTTTTAAAGTTTAAGCTTTTCCATCAACATATTTACCGGTTTTGGATTTTGCATAATGTAAAAATGTAAACACGGTACACCTGAATTAAAAAGCTCTTCTGCCTGTTTTACTGCCCAGTTTACCCCCACTTCCATCACATGTTCAGGCTTGGCTTCCATTATTTCATTTGACAATTCTTCCGGGATGTTAATATAAAAATTCTTCGGGATTCCGGTTAAATGAGCTTTACTTGTTAGAATTTTTAAGCCGGGAAGTATCGGGGCATTTATTTCCAATTCCTTTGCTTTATTTCTATACTCAAAAAAAGCTTTGTTATCAAAAAACATCTGAGTAACTATATAATCAGCGCCTGATTCTATTTTCTGTTTTGTGAACAACAAATCCGTTTTTAGATTGGGGGCTTCATAATGTTTTTCAGGATATCCTGAAACTCCGATACAAAAATCAGATGGTTTTGCATCAAGAAGTTCTTCTTCCAGATAGATTCCTTTGTTCATGTCGCTGATCTGTTTTACAAGATCAATTGCAAATTTATTTGTTGATCTGCCCCCGGAAACCTCTTTTTCAAAACCCTTGTCGTCTCCTTGGATTGCGAGAACATTGTTTACCCCAAGGTAACCAAGTTCGATCAAAAAATCTTCGGTTTCTTCTTTTGTAAAGTTTTTGCAGAGGATGTGGGGTACTGCTTCAATTTTATACTTATTCTGTATCAAAGCACAAATACCGAGAGTTCCCGGGCGTTTTCTGATAACTCTTTTTCTGATCCCTTTTGGGGTCTCTTCGTAAACTATTTCAGCTGCGTGACTTGTTATGTCAATAAATGGTGGCTTGTACTTTGCTATGCTTTCTATGGTTGATAACAGACTTTGAATGTCTCCCCCTCTTTTGGGCGGAATTATCTCAAAACTTATCAGTGGGTCTTTGGAATTCGCAAGTACTTGTGTAACTTTCATCTTGTCTCAATTATGGTTAATTCTTTGTGATTATAATAAACAAATTCAATGTCGTAAATTTAAACTATAATTATGAAAAATTATCCGTTTTACATCATATTTTATTTATAGAATGAAAACTGCATTGTTGCTCTCAGGCGGAGTTGACAGTTCCGTGGCTCTTGCTCTACTTAAAGAACAAGGTCACGATGTCACCGCTTTTTACCTTAAAATCTGGCTTCAGGATGAATTTACCTCCCTTGGCGACTGTCCCTGGGAAGAGGATATCGAGTATTGTGAAGGTGTAACCCGTAAACTCGGCATCCCCTTTGAAGTGAAAACGATGCAAAATGAGTATTGGGATGCCGTGGTTTCATACACCATCAAAGAAATTAAGGAGGGAAGAACCCCCAACCCTGACATTTTTTGCAACAGCCTGATAAAATTTGGCAAGTTTTTTGATAAAATCGACAACTCCTATGAAAAAGTTGCTACGGGACATTATGCGGGTGTCGAAGAGGTAAACGGAAGATATCTTTTAAAAGTAACCCCGGACCCAATAAAAGATCAGACATATTTCCTTTCATATCTTAATCAAAATCAACTTTCAAGAGCCCTCTTCCCTATCAGTGATCTGAAAAAAAGTGAGGTGCGGAAGGTTGCTGTAAAATATGATCTCCCTACACAAAATAAAAAGGACAGCCAGGGAATCTGCTTCCTGGGACAAATAAAATTTAAAGACTTTGTTAAATTTCACCTTGGTGAACTCCCCGGCGACATGATTGATATCGATACAGGAAAAAATATGGGGAAACACAGCGGTTATTATTATTATACCATTGGACAGAGATCAGGACTCGGTCTAAGTGGCGGGCCATGGTTTGTCGTGCAAAAAGATATCACAAATAATATCATCTATATTTCCCGCGAAAACGAATCAATTGATCGTGAGAGGGACAAATTCCATGTAACCAATTTCAACTGGTTTGCCGGAACTCCACCCGAAGACCTTGAGGGTCTAAAAGTGAAGGTAAGACACGGGCCCAATTATTACGATTGTACAATGGAATTTGAAAGCGAAACTTCAGCCCTTGTAACAATAAACAAACCCGACAAAGGCATCGCCCCCGGTCAGTTTGCAGTCTTTTACCAAAATGGTTATTGCCTCGGCGGAAGTTTGATTTATTGAGGAATTGGTGAAGCGTTCCTTTTGTTTATAAGATATCCGGGACGATGGATTAACTTTATTTTCCAGCGGCTACTCCCAATTCCCATTCCTGACAACATCCATGTAACCCGTAACAACTTTTCGAGTTGAGTCAAAAATTTGATAGTCTTTTTCCAAATCATATTTTGCAGGATTGTGGGGTCGGGTTGTGATCAAAGTTTCATGAACACACCATTTTGCACCCGAATTACAGCCACTGTTTTTAGCGATATATTTATAAAGTTTGGTCTTGGATTGGAATGTATCCTTAACTTTTATCGCTTCATGAGCCATTCCCGATCTGGTTCCTGTTTCTGCATCCACAGCATAAAATGAATATATCTGTTTAAGTTCCTTAACCATTTCTTCAACGAGTGTGTAACCCCTCGGCATACCCAATTCCCCGTCCAACATGATATAATTTATCTTGTTTTTTGTGATTCCCTCAGGATCGAGAATCTCCAATTTTCTAATGTTCATTTTTTTGATCATCGGGTCTTCACCCCCCAAATAGAGATAATCAAACATCTGATGTGCCGGAAATACCCCGCTCGAATGGACAATCAAAAATGTTTCATTCAAACCATATTCTTTGTAAAAAGCCACAAATCTTTTTGTCATTTCCTTGATATCTATCTCCCGTGAATCATAATATTCCTGCATTGGGCCTTTAACAACTATTATCAAACCGATGTTAAATTCATTCAATTTTGCTTTGTAGAGCTCTTCTGTCCACTTCTGAACCCATTTTAATTTTGCTCCCATCCCTCCCATTGTAATCAATACATTTTTCCCCTTCATCTGTGAGTCGGGGACAATCTGAGAAATTAAAATCTGATTATTGATGATGGTGTCCTTCAAAACCACTCCCGAATCACTTTTCGCGAAAATGTCAGATGTGTCCGGAAGTCGGCTGCTCAGGACTTCAACCGGGGATTCAGGTTCCCTCGATACACCAAAAAAGAGTGTAACAAGGGCGATAATTGTGATAACAAGAAGTGGGATACTCTTTTTCAAAATTATTCTTTCTCAACTTTTAATTATTCAAAAACCAATATTAAAATATTTCCGATTCATGGCAATACTGCGTGTGTCATTCCCCCTTTGTGACTTCAAGAGTTTGATGTAAATTGAAGGTTAAATTTCAACAAAAATCAAAACAACCTTGATCCAATTTAAAGACCTGACTAAAAAATTTGGCAGTTTTACGGCTGTTAACTCGATAAACCTTCACATAAAAAAAGGTTCACTTTACGGATTCCTCGGACCTAACGGTGCCGGAAAATCAACGACAATAAAGATGCTCACCGGAATATATTCACTGAGTGGTGGCGATATTGTAGTGGATGGAATGAGCATTCTGAAGGAGCCACAAAAGATCAAAATGATCACGGGTTACATCCCCGATCAGCCATATCTTTATGACCGCTTAACAGGAAAAGAATTTCTTTTTTTCTGCGGTGGGTTGTTTGGACTCGATAAAAATAATGTGAAATTACGCATCGATGAAATGATCGAAACCCTGAAACTTGGAGACTGGCTCAACAAACGGACAGAAGAATATTCCCAGGGGATGAAACAGCGAGTTGCCATCGCATCCGCATTTCTCCATCATCCGCAACTTATAATTCTCGATGAACCGATGGTTGGGCTCGATCCCCAATCGGCAGTTTTGGTAAAACAGTTTCTGAAGCGAAAATCGGAGGAAGGAATAACCGTTTTTATGTCAACACATTCCCTAAATGTTGTTGAAGAAATTTGCACTGATGTTGGTATTATCAACAAAGGTAAAATTATTTTTTCAGGTGGATTGAATGAACTCCTTTCGATGAAAAATGAATTGTCCCATAATTTTGAAACTCTGTTTATTGAGTTAACTTCTGAAAATCAGAATTAAATGCAACAAATCCTCCACATTATCCTGTATAAAATTCTTGCCTTCATAAAACCCGAAATGGATTTTTCACTTCGCGGCATTATTAAAAGTGTTGGGAGCACGGTAGTTTATGCCGGTTTTGCTGCCGGAGCATTTATTGTTGCTCTCCGGGCTCTGGATTTTTTATTGATTGAACAGAGAATTGGACTTTTCCTGCTCCACAGATTCATCTCAATTGTGTTATTTATATTTTTCCTCTCTGTGAATGTTGGCAATATTGTGGTCTCCTATTCCACCCTCTTTCGATCCCCCGAGGTGGCGTTTTTGTTGACAAAACCGATAAATCCTGTCAGAATTTTTGTGATTAAGTTTTTTGACAACTTTTTCTACAGTTCCGGCACTCTTCTTATGGTTTTGGTGGCACTCCTCACAGGATTCACCTGGTACTTCAAAATTAATGTTTTTTACTCCCTGATCCTCTTCTTTTTCAATTTTTTACCGTTTATGTTAACTGCGGGACTTCTTGGGGTACTTCTGCTTTTGCTCTTGATTAATACAACTCTTAAATTTGGATTCAGGAAGGTGGTTTCGGTCCTCGCCCTGAGTTATGTAACCATCATCATTGTTTTCTTTCAACTCTCCTCTCCGATGGATACCGTAAATGGAGTGATGAAATATTTCCCAAATATTGATGGGTATTTCGCAAATCTTATTCCGGCCTACATTAAATTTCTACCCAACAATTGGCTCGCTGAATCGATGTTTTGGATGGCAAAAGGAGAAATTCAGCTGGCGATTCCCTACATGGTGCTCCAGGTATCGCTTGCGTCAGTCCTTTTGATTATTGTAGTATTGGTTGGGAAAGCGAACTACTTGAAAATATGGCATAAATCGATCGATTTTCAGGAAAACACACGCAAAAAAGCGGAAGGATCAAAAGTTTTTTCATTTGAAAAACCTTCAATATTTAAGAATCCACTCACTGATGTATTGCTAAAACGGGATTTCCATCTTTTCCTGCGTGAACCTGCACAGATAATTCACTTTTCGGTTCTGTTTTTTCTGATACTTGTTTTTGTATCAAGTCTGCCGGGCCTCTCGATGATGGCATCCAAAAGGGTTGTGCTCTTCACTTTTGTTTTTCTGGCAGTTTATATATTTAATATCTTTTTTATAATCACCATTTCACTTCGTTATGTTTTTCCTCTGGTAAGTATGGAGGGAAATGTGATCTGGAAAATAAAATCTGCACCAATCGACACAAGTAAACTGTTAAATCGCAGACTTGCAACACCTCTTTTGGTTATTATGTTGCTGTCTCAATTCATGTCAATTTTTATTGTCGCAAGGTTTTCGGGTCATCTGGTTATTCCAATGGCAGTTGTATCGTTTGCATCCACATTTTTCCTGACCATGATGAGTTTTGGAATGGGTGGTTTATTCATCGATTTAAAAGAGAAAAACCCCGTAAGACTTTCATCTTCACAGGGAGCATCAATTTCATTTTTGTTCAGTATGATCTATCTGGTTATTCTGATAATTCTTCTCTTCATCCCGCTTTCAGATTTTTTCACAGGCTATCTCCGCCACAGAATTTACGAAACAGCCGCCGTTTATAAAATTTCGGGAATCATTTTGATTTTATCTCTAGTCGGCGGGTATATGTTTTATCGGATTGGAGTCAGGTCGTTAGAGAAGGATGTTTGAGGGAGATTATTTAATCTAAGAATTCATCTTTTTCGGCTCTCTGTAAACGAGTGTCATGACCTTTTGCATCCTTTGTGGAATCTCCGGGTGCATATCCAGATATTGTTGGAGAAGGAAAAAACAAGCGTCGAGCTTTTCAGAGTAACTCTTTTTCGACCAGTATTCCAGATCCTGGTCTTCCTGCTCTTGGCGGGTTACGATGCTTATTTCTTTTTTAAGTTTAAATTCAGCCATTACGCAATATAACAAATTATGATTGGATTATGGAGCCCGATTATCTCGAAATTAATCAATAAAAAAAGGACAATCTGCCACCTGAATGGCAAGATTGTCCTGAAATTTTAAGCAAAAAAAGTTAAACTAAGCTGAACAATCGCAGTCGTCCGACAAAATGAGATACCATTTTTTGTCGATTTTTGCAAAATAGAATTGTTTCACGATCCATTGGTCAACAAGGATAACAACCTTCATAACCTGGGCAGATTTGTATTTCGCAGGGAGTGAAAATGCCACTGCTTTCTCTTTTTGGTGATCCCAGTACTGAGGAAACTTTTTAAGTTTTTCATAATAAACACCATTTTTGTCCTTGGACTCCTCACACGAACCTTTTTTCGGCATTTTATTATAAAATTTTAGACCCGTGATGTTGTTCATTTCCCAACCAACTTCCTGCGGATCAATTATTCCGTAGTTATTTTCTCTCTGCAAAACACAGAATGCTCCCGGATTTGTGGCACGAACAAACCCCACAACGGGATGAAAGAAATTGGTAACCGCTTTGTCACCTTCAAAAAGTAACTTATTAAAATTATTTTGATAATAAGTCTGCTCCAAAAAATATTTCAGGAATTTCGAAAAATCCGCTTGATTTCGAAGTTTATCGTTTGAAGTCTGTGAGGTTTTGGTGACTGCTTTGTCACCGTCTTTTTTTGTATCCTGTGCTGTTATCGTTGTTGCCATTAACACACAAATTAATGACATAATTATTAGTGATGATTTTATTTTTTTCATTTTTCTTCCGTTTTAACTGTTATTAGAAGTTTTCGAATAAATGATTATTCATATTTTACTGTTGTTTTTACTGATTTAGTAAGCTTTGTGTCTTTCAAATCAGCTCCAATTTCACCTTCATGATTATTGTAGATGATTTCTTGCAATAAATCACCTGAATATAGAAACGAGATGATTTCTGTTGTGCCACCCTGATAAATCTTCATTTCAGCCAATCGCTCGCTTGAATCATATGTATTATCCATACCAATGTTATGGGAATAAACATTTGTGGTCCTGCCAAATTTATCTGCGACACTTGACATCGTACTGTTTGTGTCTTTTGCAACAAAAACACCATTATCCCATACAATCTGAATGGCTTCTTGCTCACCAAACAAAAGTTCGATTTTGGTGAGTTTTTCATCTGTATAAATGAACTTGTAGAGAAGTTTGTATTCACCTTCGAGATAATTGAGCGTGATTATCTTCCCCTTGGTATCTCTTTTTATCTCGAGAAAATTCCCCCAGTCATCCTTCGATCCGACTAAAAGTCCATATTCATAACTGAAGTTTGTAGTTACTCTGGCAGTTTCTTCCGCTCCGGGAAATGGTGAGGTGTGGATTGTTGAAGTTAATCGCCCGGCAGAGTCGTAATTGAAGATTGTTGAATCAAAAGGAATCGGGATTTGGTCGGTTTGACTATTGTTATCGTAAGAAACATAAGTTTCTTTTTTTATATTATTCTTTTTAATGGCTAACTGCCATACGGGTAAAAACTTATCTCTTATATTGTTTGAATAATGAAGATAAACGAGAACATTCTCAGGAATAAAATCCTGTGAATATGAGGTCATAAACAACCCCATCAAAAGCACCAATATATATTTCTGAAACATTATTACCATTCCTCAAAATAAATTTAATCTTATATGTAACATAATAAATGCTCTTGCACAAAACACAAAAAGGTTCTGCTTTTACCAAACATTCCATCCTCAATCGTCCGACTTACACCAGTTCCATCATATTTTTGGATTATTGCATTATTGGATTATTGCATAAAAAAAAAGGTCGCCACTCTCTCAAATGACGACCTAAAAATTATTGGATTTTTGATTACTTCATTATTGCATTAGTACTCGTACAAAAATCCCTGCCGTTTTCGTGCTTCCTCATCCCATTGTTTTGCAACAGTTTTGAGGAATTCTTCCTTGTCAGCAACAAATGCAGGAATATCAAACCCAAGGATTGCCTGTGCTTTCGCTTTGGTTGAAAAATCAGGGAGGGCGACGGGATATGTCTTCCCATGTTTAATCAAAATAATTGCAAGAGCTTTTCGTGCCTCTTCAGCCTTGGCGAGAGAAGTGCCCACTACACGCAAAGCTTCAACGGGAGCATGGAAACCAAGTCCGTTAGCAGCAGCCACCCAGTCCCATCTCCATTGAGCATGTCTGATCAACTTAAGAGCAGGTTTCATTTCTTCCGGTGTGGCACCGGCATCCCATGCAGCTTTGGCTTCAAGATGAGCTGAAGCGATTGCTTTCTCTGCAATTCTTCTCAGCTCTTCAACTCTGTCCTGTCTGTCATAAACATCCTGAATGAGCTTCTCGGTCTCCTCGCGGTGACAAACCTGGCAACTGTTTGCAACATTTGCCAAAGGACTCTGGATATGATGATCTGTGAACTTAACACCACCTTCAGATTTGTAAGGCATGTGGCAATCGGAGCAGGAAACTCCTCTTTTTGCATGAATTCCCGTCATAAAAAGTTCATAATCGGGGTGTTGTGCTTTTAGCATAGGAGCTTTTGAAAGTTTGTGCTCCCAATCCTTATAGTCCATTTTGTCGTAATAAGCTTCCATTGAATCGGCGCTAAAACCGTTATCCCACGGGAAAGTCAGATATTTTTCGTCACCTTTGAAGTAGTATTCAACATGACACTGAGCGCAAACAAGTGATCTCATCTCTTGTCTTGATGCCTTGGTAATATCTTTGCCTCTTCTTTGAAATGCTTCAACAAGTGCAGGTCTGGTTATCCTCAGGTTCATACTTTTGGGATCGTGGCAGTCCTGGCAGCCAATTGGATTAACAATCTCAGCGCCTTTGTCTTTCCATTTTCCTTTATAAAACTCACCGGCACCCACTTTTGCCATTACTCTCGGCACATCGGTACTTTTACAACTCCAACATGTAGCGGGCTGTGGACTGTCTTTAACTCCCCCCGTACGAAGGGTTTTTCTGATATCCCGGATTGCATGACCATGTCCTCTGCCTTGTTTATAATCTTTGGCAAAGGCATATCCAGCCCACATGATTACCAGTTCGGGGTATTTTTCGAGATAATCGATATCTTTTGATCCGCCGTGTTTGCTGGCAAAATTGGTATCGAGCGTTTTCATGTAGGTTTCATATTCGCGCGGGTAATTTTCGCCCCATACTTCATTTCTTGGCTCCCAATCAGCAATAGGTTTTACAGCCTGAAGTGTAAAGCTCTCGGCTCTTCTCTCAACCACAGTTGAAGCAAAAAGACCAAGGAGAAAGACAATTAATACCGTGGCGAGAAAAAAGACCCAGCCCAGCCATGGTTTTTCTTTTAATAATTCGGAAACAGGTTTCATTTATTCCTCAGCTACTATTTTGAAGTGTTTGTTTTTAACCAATCCGGTACTACCGGTGTAAGTCCGGGCACCTTGGCATCCGGTGTTGAAGAGAGTGAATTCACTCTTCCATGGGGCACATCACGGTGACAGTCCCAACAGTAAACACCATCGATGTCGATGGATCTGTTACCTGTCTCGTAACCTCTGTTAGAGATTGGATGGATGGTATTGTCGTGACATCTGATACAGTTTGCCTGAACAGCCTCTTTCCCGGCATCTTTAATTTTGATGACCTGCGGTTCGAGTCTGAAAGTGAACATGAATGAATGCCTCATCCCATCCTGAGCCTTAAACAGATATTTCGAGATAACATTATCCTGCGGGACATGGCAATCGTTGCATACTGTGAACCTTCCGTGGCTGCCTCTCTCCCAAGTGGCATAATAAGAATTCATCACATGGCAGTTGATACACGCTTCGGGTTTGTCGGATGCATACGATATTGCGTTCGATATGTACAGAACATGAAATCCGAGACCAAAAAATATACCAAGTGCAATGATGACGGGAAAACGCCAGTTTTGGGGTGGAACTAAATTATTGAGTAACTTTTTTATTACTCTCATTCCATTCTTTCTTATTGTGGTTGATAATCAGAATTTCAATTCTGCTTAAAATAAAACTACAAAAAACTTAAATTGTATGCAAGAATAATCTTTCGAAAGATACAAATTATTTTAGAATTGTAAAACATATTTGGAGATTTTTTTTGGGGGGTGTAATTACATAATAGAAATGACACCAATTCGACTCGATTGAAATGACACCCTTTGGGCTTGGTAGAAATGACATTCATTTGGAAAATTTTCTACAATAACCGGGAATTCGATCAAAAATTTTGAAAATTTTCTACAATAACGGCATTTTTTCGGATTTTTTCTATAATAAGCGGTTTTATGAAAGTTTTTTGGTATTCCTTTCCGGTGAAAACTTTAGATTAATTTCCAAAACAGACCCATTCTCACTTCAACACAGATCATTATTTTTTGATTATTTCGGATTCAGTTTGCATAACGAAGATAACATGAACAGTACTTTTTAAAAGACTGGAATCTTGCACTTAACTCTTCCTAATTGTCTATGTACTCAGCATAGTTTTTTTTTTATAATAGTTTGAAAAACCACTTGACTTTAATATGAAAATTTAGTAAGTTCCTCTGTCAATTTAGGGGTACTTTC
>CAZHCW010000009.1:0-150923 GCA_964531325.1 uncultured Ignavibacteriaceae bacterium
CATTAAGAGGTACAGCCCTTAACAGAAACATGAAAAATGATGTTGGTTCGATAACAACAATGAACAGGTCAGGAATAAACAACCTGATGAAGAGACACGGTAACAAGTTCACAATAAAGAAGGAACCAAAACCGGTAGAAATAATCACAGAATATTCATTGTCTCAAAATTATCCAAACCCGTTTAACAGTTCGACAATAATTGAATATGCACTTCCAAAAAAGGGACTTGTATCAATAAAACTGTATGACATAACCGGAAGATTGGTAAAACAATTAGTGAATGAACAAAAACCATCAGGACGGCAGAAAACAACTATAGAATCGGGCAACCTTGCAAGTGGAATCTATATCTATTCATTGAGAGTAAACGACATAAATATCAACAAAAAATTGGTGATTCTGAAATGACAGTCACCAAACGAACGGGCCCGATATATCGATCTGCAATCTCTTGCAGGAAAGTCCCAACAAGGACATTCTTGTTCTCAATACTTTTGTTTCTCATCTTAACCGTCTCCGGTTATTCTACAATTCGATATGTGAAAGCAGGAAATCCAACCCCGACTTTCCCTTATACCTCTTGGGCAACGGCTTCAGATAGCCTTCAGAAAGTGGTAAACATGTGTGAAAGCGGAGATACAATCATGATCGGAAATGGAATTTATCGCGAACTGATACGATCTGAAAGGAGAGATATAACCCTTTCATTTATTGGAATTGATGCTGATAGTTGTATTTTTGACCTTTCAGGATTTTCTCCCAATATGGAGTCAATATTCTTGTATGTTGAACATAGCATAAATGTCGAAAATCTGAATTTTACTACCACAACTCTGACAAACCGTCATTTTGGGATATTCTTTGGTTTTTCACCTTTCCCACAAAGTATATTTGTAAGAAATTGTCGTTTTTCGAATCTTGATGAATGTATTAATATATTTAAAGGAAGCGGTGAGATAACCGATAATTACTTTTTTAATATTGGCAGAGCAGTGTTGAACACTGACCGACCTTCGGGAGAGTACTTGAATATTTTGAACAATACAATCATCGAATCTCAGGGAACAGCAATTGTTTGCCATTATGGGACAATTCGAAATAATTGGATAATAATGAGGCAAGGCTCTGGGATCGCCGGAGGTGGAGGATTATTCATAAGCCAACAACAGATTTATAATAATTTTGTAACACAACTCAGTTCAGGGGCCTACCATTATGCGTTGCAAGGTGTTGAAGGAATAATAAGAAATAATGTGATACTACGAATGGGTGTTGGTATATGGCCCATCTGGTCAGAAATTAAGAATAATGTGATAGCATACTGCGGAGAAGCTGCAATCCGATTTTCAATTCCGGCTCATGCACAAAACTGTGATATTAACTATAATTCCTTTTATCAGAATAAGAAGATTTCATACGATTCATCAATATTTAATCCCGACACGACCATATACTATTCATCAGACCCAATGTTTGAAAACCAGGATAGCAACAATTTTCTACTTCAGATGTTTTCACCTTTGATAGATGCCGGTGATCCAAACATCCTCGATGTTGACGGTTCAAGGAGTGATGTTGGCTTATATGGTGGCCCTTATGGGCAGAGTTATGAATACAAAGATTTACCTCCAAAGAAACCAAAAGTAATATCAGCCACCAAACTTAAAAACAAAGTGAATTTCCAGTGGCGTGGAGGAACTGAATCTGACTTTAACTCTTTTTCTCTTTACAGAAACAGAGACCCATTATTTAGCCCAAGTGATAACAACAAAATATATACAGGGATTGATACACTATTCACAGATTCACTCATTGACCCAACAGGCAGTTACAGTTATAAACTGACAGCAAAAGACAATCAAGGAAATGTCAGTAAACTTGATAGTGTAACGGTTGTGTTAACAAGTATTTCTGATAATGAAGAAAGCCCAACACCCGAAAGAATATATCTTTATCAAAACTACCCAAACCCGTTTAATCCTTCAACAAAGATCAAATTCTCACTTACAGAGGAATCAGAAGTAATCCTACGGGTATATAATGTTAATGGTGAATTGGTTACAATGCTTCAAAACGGGTGGCTCCCTGCAGGAGAGTATGAGAGAGAATTTTCTCCGGCAACAATCGGAACGATAAAAGACATAGCATCAGGAGTTTATTTTTACAATTTGTTGGTCAGGGACAAAAATTTAATACCATTATTTGTCAAAACCGAAAAAATGATGTTTTTGAAATAAAATTGACCATTTTCATGGAGTTGAAACACTATACTAACGGTTTAAATTTCTGTAAATAATCTACCAATAGCCTCCGAATTCATTCGCGAATCTCTCGATAAATTTGATTCATTGTTGCGAAAGCCAATCCAATAGTCCCGATTCTTTGGAAAATTCATTCGGAGCAAAACTCCAAAAACCTCAAGCAGGAATATTCTCTAAAGACAACTGTTTGCTTTTATTCTTTTACTTCCAGATATTTAGATTTTCTCCCCATAAATTAACCCTTTACTATTTGCCACTCATTTTTCCTAGCGACATTGACATGATACAATTAATTACTATAGACTACTTTAACAGAAAATTGTTGTTGGTTATAAGTTGAATTATGATTATTATTCAAAACCTTTTATTTCTCTTTAGCCCGAATTAAAAATGAAGTTTCGTGATTTTAAGATTGGTACCCGACTCGTCGCAGGATTCTCTATCATTATGATACTGATCCTCTTCATTTTGCTTTTTGCACTTAAAAATATTCAAATCCTCTCCGATCAGACAACACGCCTTTATAAACATCCTTTTACAGTCTCAAATACAGTAAGAGAAATCGATGCAAAATCGATTGCAATGAGGGAAAAAATCTATCTTATGATGATATACCCTGATAGAATCGATTCTCTTTCGAAGGTTATTGATTCCCTTGACTTCAAAGTTATCGAAGGATTTGATATCCTCAAAGAGAGATTCCTCGGTAAAAAAGAAGATGTGCAACAGGTTAGAATTGCCTTCGAAGCATTAAGACAATCGAGAAATGAGATTGTTGCTGATTTAAGAGAAAGGGATTACGAAAAAGCCAAAACCCATATTATAAAAAGAACAGAAACAGTTGCTCATTTTGATCGTGAATTGAGGGATATTGTCGAGTTTTCTACAAAAAAAGGTGAGCTTTTTTATGAGGAGGCAGTTGAAATTGACCGAAGGACAGTTCAAAATACAATAATAGCCTTTTTTGCCATCATTGTTCTGAGTGGACTGACAGGCTACTGGATTACTCGAAGCATCAGAAATCCCCTGGTAACAATTACCGAAGGGGTGGAAAAGATTGAATCTGGTGATTATAATTCAAAAATTCAGGTCGATTCCAAAGACGAAGCCGGAACTCTCGCAGTAGCAATTAACAAAATGGCAAGGTCACTCGGTGACCTGAACAAAACCATTAGTGAGAGAGATTGGATAAAAACCGGATTTAATGAACTCAATTTTGTACTTAGGGGTGAGCTGGATGTAAAAGAACTCGCTAATAATGTGGTCGAATTTTACATTCAATACTTCGGCGCAACTGTTGGAACATTTTATGTGATGAATCCTCAGGGAACACGACTTCAACTTACCGGTGGATATGCCGTTGGTAATGATGGATTGACGAAAGATTCCTACGCACTTAAAGAGGGACTTGTTGGTGAGTGTGCAAACTCAGGAAAAGCAATTATTCTTGAACAACTTCCGGAAAATTATTTTTACATCTCCTCCTCAACCGGGTCAACTTTACCTGCAAATGTGGTGGTGAGTCCAATCTTCGAGGATAATAGAGTAATCGGAGTGATCGAACTTGGTTCGTTAATTCCTTTTTCAACTTCTCAACTGGAACTCCTGAAGTTGACATCTGAGAGCATTGGAATTGCGGTTGAATCTGCCAGGTCCCGCTCCGCACTGAAAGACCTTTTGATTCAGACCCAGGAAATGGCGGAAGAATTACAAGTGCAACAGGAAGAACTACGGGCTTCAAACGAAAAACTTGAAGCACAACAAGAGGAATTGAGAGCTGCAAACGAGGAACTTGAAGAACAATCTGAAAAACTGCAAAAATCGGAAAAACAACTCAAGACTCAGCAGGAAGAACTTCAAGTAACCAATGAAGAACTGGAAGAAAAAAACGATTCCCTTCAAAGACAAAAAGCCACTCTTCAAAAGGCCAGAGAAGAACTTGAAATTCAAACCGAAGAACTTGCCATAGCAAGTAAATATAAGTCAGAATTTTTGGCGAATATGTCACACGAACTGAGAACCCCTTTGAACAGCCTCTTGATTCTCTCAAAAATGCTCGCCGATAATAAAAAGGGAAATCTTAACAAAGATCAGGTGGAATCCGCAGAGGTTATTTATAGAAGTGGATCAGACCTGTTGCTCCTGATAAATGAGATTCTTGACCTGTCAAAAATTGAGGCGGGTAAAATGGATATTCATTCAGGTCCACTCGATTTGAACCAACTTCATAAAAAACTCAGATCAGATTTTATCCATTCGGCTGAACAAAAAGGGATTGAACTGGAATTTATAATGGGAGAAAATGCCCCTGCGTTAATAGAATCGGACCTTTTAAGAGTTGAACAAATAGTTAAAAATCTGATATCAAATGCGATAAAATTTACAAGAACCGGTAAAGTTACGGTTGAAACAGGAACTCCGGCAAGTAATGTGAATCTGGTTCGAAGCGGGTTAAATAATGCCGAAAGTATTTATATTTCTGTAACCGATACAGGAATCGGGATACCTCCTGAAAAACAAAAATTGATCTTTCAGGCATTCCAGCAAGCAGATGGCAGCACTGCGAGAGAATTTGGAGGTACCGGACTGGGACTTTCCATCTCCAAAGAACTGGCACATCTTCTCGGCGGTGAAATTCAAGTTCAGAGTCAGTCAGGGGTTGGTTCAACTTTTACTCTTTATCTGCCTCTCGTGTGGCACCCTGACCATGGTAAAACCCCATCACTCGAAACACTCGACCACTTGCCACAAACTCTACCTCCTCCATTAACTTCGACCTCACAACCCGTGGAATCACAACCAAAATCAATTAATGATGACAGGAGTTCGATAAAACCGGAAGATAAATCGATACTTATTATTGAAGATGACGCCACTTTTGCCAAACTGCTTTATAATGAGTGCAGAGAAAAGAATTTTAAGGGACTTATAGCCCTTACCGGTGGTGAAGGGCTACAACTTGCACGAAAATATTCACCTGCTGCCATTTTACTCGATCTTGGTCTTCCGGATATGAACGGAATTGATGTCCTCGATTTCCTTAAAGCTGACTCGAATACGCGACACATCCCTGTACATATAGTAAGTGCTGAGTCGATTTCTATGGATGCTTACAAACATGGTGCCGTAGGTTTTCTTACAAAACCCGCCCAAAGAGAAGAAATTGAAGAAGCATTATCCCGATTGGAGAATTTTTCTACAGAGAAAATTAAAGACCTCTTGATTGTAGAAGACGATAAAAATCTTAGACTAAGTATCTCAAAACTTATAGATGGACCCGATGTTAAAATCACAACAGTGGCTACCGGGGAGGATGCACTTTTTGCCGTGAAGGAAACACCATTCGATTGTATTATCCTCGATATCGGACTGCCCGATATGTCGGGTTTTCAACTCCTTAAATCAATTTCCGGGATTGGATCGAATATTCCACCGGTAATCGTTTACACAGGAAGAGAACTGAGCAAACAAGAGGATGCCGAATTAAGAAATTATGCTGATTCAATCATCATTAAAGGCGTAAGATCTGAAGAAAGACTGCTTGACGAAACATCACTTTTCCTCCATCGCCTTGTTACAAAAATGCCTGAAAATAAAAGAAGGATGATAATCGACCTTCACGAAACTGACAACCTCTTCATAAATAAAAAAATTCTGATTGTCGATGATGATATGAGGAATGTCTTTGCATTATCGAAAATACTCTCTGATAAAGGAATGAAACTATTTAAAGCAGAAGATGGCAAAAAAGCACTTGAGATACTGAACTCTCAAACTGACATCGACCTCGTGATCATGGATATAATGATGCCTGTGATGGATGGATACGAAACCATGAGACAAATTAGAAAGATGGAACAATTTGACAAACTGCCGATTATTGCGATTACTGCCAAAGCCATGAGAAAAGATTATGAGGACTGTATTGCAGCCGGTGCAAGCGATTATCTCCCCAAGCCTGTTGATGTACATCGACTTCTTTCTGTTATGCGAGTATGGCTATATAGATGATTATTTTAACATTACGAGACAACGATGACACAGACAGAGATTGAAGAGATAGAACTCCAACTTCTGCTCGACAGTGTCCATAAACGCTATGGATACGATTTTCGTGACTATGCCCGCGCCTCGTTGATGAGAAGAGCAAAATTGGTTGCTGCTGCAACCGGATTTAAAAACATTTCCGACCTGATTCCTGCATTATTGCATGACAGGAGTTATTTCCTGAACATGTTACATCACTTCTCGATTACTGTAACCGAAATGTTTCGTGATCCACAAGTTTACTTAAAACTAAGAGAAACTGTTTTTCCATACCTCGAAACACATCCTTATATCAAAATCTGGCATGCTGGCTGTGCCACAGGCGAAGAAGTTTATTCTCTGGCTATACTCCTGAAAGAGGCAGGAATTTATGACAGATGTACAATTTTTGCGACCGACTTCAACGACTCAGCTCTCGAAGTGGCAAAAGAAGCGATTTACAAAATCGAGAATATGAAACAATGCCTCACTTCCTACAGAAACGCAGGCGGGATTAACTCCTTCTCTGAATATTATACCGCAGATTCAGATTCGATTGTTCTTAACAAAGAATTGAGAAAAAACATCACTTTTGCCAACCATAATCTTGTGCTTGACAGCGTTTTTGGCGAAATGCACCTGATCCTTTGTAGAAATGTCCTTATCTATTTTAACAAAACTCTTCAGAACAAAACCCTGGAACTCTTCAGGGAAAGTCTGGTCTCGGGTGGTTTTCTTTGCATCGGCACAAAAGAGTCAATTAATTTTAGCTCAGTGATTGATGATTTTCAGGCGATATCTGAAAAAGAAAAAATCTACAGAAAAAAGTATGGTGCCCGATGAATGATGGTTTTCCGGTAGTGAACTCCGTGGAGGCGATTGTGCTTGGTGCATCAGCCGGCGGGTTGAACGCAATGATTGGTCTTTTTTCGAAGTTGCCTGCCGATCTCCCGGTGCCAATATTGGTGGTTCAACATACACGCCCCGATGAGGATAGCCAGCTTCCTGAATTGATTGGTAATAATACCGCTTTATCTGTCTCTGAAGCAGAGGATAAAACAGAAATAAAACCGGGTAATATTTATATTGCACCTTCAAATTATCACCTGCTGGTTGAGGATAAACAATCAGTAGCTCTGTCTAATGAAGAACGCGTAAATTATTCAAGACCATCGATCGATCTTCTTTTCGAGAGTGCTGTAAGGGTTTATCAATCAAAATTAGTCGGAATAATTCTTACCGGGGCAAATAATGATGGCTCCAGAGGGCTTTCCATGATAGCAAATGCCGGTGGAATCACAGTTGCACAATCACCTGAAACCGCTGAGTTTAAGGTGATGCCACAAGCCGCAATAAATACCGGTAATGTCAAATTTGTATTGGATCTTGACGGTATGGCGGAATTTATTAAAGAAATAACTTTTACGAAAATTTAACACATGCGTTTTAACTTCAAGGATTAAGTAGATGCGTAAACAGAAGATATTGATTGTCGATGACATTGATGCAAATCTCATCTCACTTGAAAAAGTTCTACTGGAGCTCGAGGCAACAATCATTAGAGCAAGAAGTGGAAACGAAGCTCTGATTGCAATTCTTAATCACGATTTCGCCATGGCGATAGTTGATGTGCAAATGCCCGAAATGGATGGTTATGAACTTGTTGAGTTGATAAGAAGCGAAGGCAGAACAAAAGACCTGCCGGTTATTTTCCTCTCTGCTGTTTACTCTGATGAGTATCATGTATTTAAGGGGTATGAGTCGGGGGCTGTCGATTTTGTAACAAAACCCTACAATCCATATTACCTTCTTAGCAAAGTAAAAGTATTCCTCGATATAGATCAACAAAAATTCACTCTTCTTGAAACTATTGAACTCGAAAAATCCAGAAATTATTTAGAGAGTATTTTTCGTTCGATCAACGATTCACTCATTGTACTCGACCTCGATGGAAATATCACCAAGGTGAACGAAACTGCCTGTAATGTCCTGCAGTTCACTGAAGACGAATTAAAAGGAATGTCAATAAATAATTTTTTCGATCAGGATTTCCTCACAAAATGGATGGAAAATTTGGGTGTTGCAGATAACAACACTTTCCCAAAAACAGAAGCCAGAATGAAAAAGCGGAGTGGTGAAAGTTTTCCTGTTTTGGCATCCGGATCACTTTTCAGAAATATTGAAGGTGAAGTGATGGGTTCCGTTATGGTACTTATCGACATATCTGACAGAATCACCCACGAAAAAGCTGTACTCGCGGCAAAAGAAAGAGCAGAAGAGTCGAGCCGCCTCACTTCAAATTTCCTCTCCAATATGAGCCATGAACTCCGCACTCCACTAATGGGAATTGTTGGGTATGCCGACCTCTTAAGGGCTGAAAAGTTAACTGAAGAACAAATTGATCTTGTTGAAAACATTTATAACTCAAGCAACAGGTTGAGCCATACTTTAAATTCGATCCTTGATTTTTCAAAACTTGAAAGTAATGAATCACTAATTGGTCTTAAAACTGCAAATCTTGAGACGATTCTGCAAAAGATTATCGTGTTTTATAAAGAATTGGCTGAAGAAAAAAAGTTGGAATTTTCATTTATTTCGAATTGTCAAATTCCTTATGCGTTGATTAATGAGAAACTTTTTAAGGGAATAATTAATCACCTCCTCGACAATGCTATCAAATTTACTGTAAGAGGCTCAATTAAACTTGAAATTTTGAACAGCAAAACAGAAGATGAAGATTTTGTAACCGTTGCTCTCTCTGATACCGGTATCGGAATAATGGAAAAAGACCTCGCCATTATTTGGAATGAGTTCAGACAGGCAAGTGAAGGGATGAATAGAAAATTTCAGGGATCGGGACTTGGACTTACTCTAGCAAAAAAATTCACAATGTTGATGAATGGGAAGATATTCGCGAGCAGTTCATTTGGTAAAGGTTCAGTTTTTACGGTGCAATTTCCTGTTGCCAATCCCGTACCCTCGCTGGAAAACAAACGGGAAACCACAACATCATTGTCTGCTACCCCGTTTCAAAAAGAGTTTCTTCAAATCCTCTATGTTGAAGATGAAGTGATGAACCAACAACTTATTTCGATGTTTCTAAGAAATATCTGTATTACTGATGTTGCTTCCACAGGGGAAGAGGCAATTGAAATGGCTAAAAAGAAGAGATATGATTGTTTTCTAATGGATGTGAATCTGGGTCCGGGGATGAACGGAATTGAAGCTACACAAAGATTGCGAAATATGATTGAATATGCCAACACCCCTGTGATTGCGGTTACAGCCCTTGCACTTGATGGTGATAAGGAATCACTTCTTCGACAAGGGTGTTCACATTATCTGGCGAAACCGTTTAAAAAAAGTGACCTTATTGAATTGATAAAATCGATTTTTTCACTCTGATTTAGTTACTCTAAACTCTGCCATTTTGTTTTTTATTCTCTTGGTTAATTCAAATGTATATTCATCATGACTAACCAAATCTCCGGGATTAAGGATTTTCCCCGTTACATCTGATATAAATCCCGCAAGTGTGCTGTATTCGTCAGATTCAGGCAGTTCGGCGTCGAATTGATCATTAAAATCGACAATACTCATGTTCCCCAAAACCATAAAAGAACCATCAGCCAGGCCCGTCACCTCAGCGGGTTCACCTTCCGTTTGATAAGTTATATCTCCCACTATCTCGGATAAAATATCTTCTAATTTTATTATCCCCTCGGTACCTCCATATTCATCAGCCACTATCGCAGCTCTTATTCCTTTGAGCTGCATCTCCTTTAATAATTCTGAAATATATTTAGTTTCAGGCACAAAATGGGGTGGCCTGATCGCCCTGCTGATTTCATAATCGTTGTTTACAATATAATATCTCATCAATTCTTTTACATTTACAATTCCCGTGATGTTATCGAGTGATTCTTCAAAGATTGGAACGGAATTGTAACCGGTCCTGATAATCGCCTTGAAATCGGCTTCCGCATCTCCACATAGCTCCACTGCTGCCATCTCGGTTCTTGGTATCATCACATCATAAGCGGTGAGGTCGTTAAATTCGAGCACATTTTCAAGAATCTCATGCTCCTCTTCATCAAGTTCTCCCCTCTCAAGTCCGGCATCTATCATCCGTTTGATATGCTCTTCCGAAACAAGTGTGACTGAAAAATTGGGTACCGCATCAAACGGTTTTAAAATGACTCCTGCCACTCTTTTTAATGAACTTGTGAAAATTTTCGATGTGATTTCAAGAAAATACAAAACATAATAAACAAAAGGAGCGAGACGGTCAGAGTATTTCTCTCCAACTCCACGAGGAATATAGATCGAAAACAACCAAAATAACGATGCAATGGGAAGTGCTGATAACAAAACCGGCAACCACCAGCCAAAACCATGCAAACTTACTCCCAAATCGTGCAGATAATCAAAAAAGAAACTTTCAACTATTATCAATCCCACAAAAAAGATAGCATACCTTACAAGCTCTGCAGTTTCGTAAATTAAATCTGAAGATTCTTTAAAACGATCGATCCTGCCCGTATTTATTTCATCCTCCTCGGCATAATCATCTCCCGGATTTGCAAGAAGAACTGTCTCGGCGAGGGTGATAAATGCACCTGTCGTGAAGACAAACAAAATCGACACTAAAATTGAAATCATTTTTTTTCGTTTATAATTGACTTAATGATAAATGCAATTTATAAAGAAAAAGTTTAATTCAAGTCAAAAAGTAACAAAGTCATGATACTTAGCTACTTCGATTCTTTGCTACTCCGCTACTTTAAAAATGCAGTCCCAATGTCAATCCCAGACTAAAATTGCCAAATGATTTACCACTTTCCCCCGGCAAATTCGAAGGAAGTGTCTTCTCAGGAATGTAGATATAATCCCCGGTTAATGCGACAGATACTTTTGGGGAAGGGAAATAGCGTAAATCCAGCGCAGCAAATGCACTTATGACAGTTTTTTCCAACCTGTTCACTTCAAATGTTGTTACAGTGGTGAATTTAACGGGATCGTATATACTCATCGACCTGGAAACTGTATAGTCGATCGTCGCAAAACCGGCTCCAACACCGGTTTTCAATGAGACAGGGTACTCTTTTGGAGATTCAAGAAGGTCGAAAAAAGCTGTTGCGTAGTATCCATAAACCTTGTTGTCCATCTCTTCGGTTGCAAAATTATATTGTGAATTGTATTGATATCTAAGATTTGGTTCGGCAACT
The DNA here is from genome assembly GCA_964531325.1 of uncultured Ignavibacteriaceae bacterium. GTDB lineage: Bacteria > Bacteroidota > Ignavibacteria > Ignavibacteriales > Ignavibacteriaceae > UTCHB3. Next base: position 11,518 of record CAZHCW010000009.1, read on the forward strand.
GAATAGATTGTTATCCCCGTTTCGAGGCGTGGGTTGATGTTGTATGTTAGCCGGATACTCCTGAAAACATTTAGCATAACATTATCATAATTGTAAAAGTTACCCGATGCCTGCCTGGCAGAGGGATCAGTTCGCGAATAAACTTTTGAGATTTCATAATAGAAATTGATTTTCTTTTCCATCGTTGTTTGAAGGATATCCTTTTTCATTTTTAAAACATCCGCAGGATTATCAAGATCATATTCCATATCTTTCTCATTATCGGACCTGTCGAAGCCAAGCCCAATCAAACCACCGGCAACTGCTCCAAGCGAACCTACAACAATATGACTCCACAATCCCTCAGATTGAATAAATCTGTCTGCCTGGGAATCCTGTTTCCGTAGAAGTAACTGTGCAAGAAAAGCCCCTGCGATTCCAAAACTCAGCATATTATCCCTGCTTCGAAGCTGAGAATCCATCTTAAAAAATTTGATTGAACTCAGTGCAATCATCGTGACTTTGGAATTCATCAAAAGTTTTAATGAATCCCCTTCAAGGTCAAGAAACAACGCCCTCGATAGTACTCCAAGTCTGTCAACGATTAACACAGGATCAAATGCAAACTTGTTTTTGTAAGTGCTGTAATCTTTCTCCTTTTGTGCAATAACGACAGTCGAAAAAATGATCAGAAGAAAGCAAACCTTTTTCATCTGTCTCATTATTACGGTCGGAGAACCAACAAATGTTTTAATTTTCATTTTGTGGCATTTTGTATCCATAACCGATATCTTTCATTTGAGAATTTTATTACCTCGCCGGGAGTCCCTGTTAGCTTAAAGATCGTCGCCAAATCAGAATCTTTATTAGTTGGAGGCATGTGGATTTTATACCAACCTTTTGTTTTCATAAAGACCGTTCTCTCCATCCCATCATTTTTTGGAGGAGCCTTGTAGGTAGCAAAAAACCAGTCACCCGTGGTTGGCATATCGTAATAATTTTCATCACTGTATGAGATTTTTTTAGAAACTTCATTCCCGTTGTGGTCAATCGTTTTTGAAACTTTAATTTCTTTACCAAAAGCCTGTTGAGGTTCATCATAGTTCAAGGTAAAATTATCGAGTGTCCAGAAACCAACAGCGGGATTCACTTCAAACTCAACCATGCCACCCTTGATTTCTGAAATATCCAGTTCCACTACTCTGCTCTCCGTCTTAAAAGGACCTCCGCCTTGTAAAACAGCCTGAGTTTTAAATTCACCATTAATTTTCATTTTTAACTCCAGATCATATAGCTCTTCTCTTCTGAGGAAATCCATGGTAAAATTATAATATTCCCCTTTTTTGTCAAGATTGGAATAGTGCTCTTCCAGATTTTTTCCATGAAGTTCCAACATCTCAGAGAGCATTGTAGAGCCCCAATGAGTGGTGCCAACATTATAAACCAACCGGGCTTTTTTTGCCCCCTCTTTCATCTTAAAGCCAAATTTTATCTTATGTTTTATTCTGTTTTGATCATGAAATGGCATTTTTGTTTGCCATGCTAAAAGATCATTCTCAAGTAAAAACGGTTTGATATCCCTCCCCTCTTCATCATTGGCATAATCAATTTTTTCTCCCCCTGCCAAAGCAAAAATAGAACCGTCGTTATTCATCGTAACTGTAGTGTTTTCAGGATGATCAACAACAAAGAGGCTCATTTCATCTATATATTCAGTTTCATACACCTCATTGGTTATTTTTAGTTTGTACTCACCATCAATTTCTTTAAGACTTTTCAGTTTATTGTAATCAGTTCGCTCAAAAGCTTTTGAAATTGCGCCACCAAGAGGTTCTGCATCAAAAATATATTTTTCACCATCAAATGAATAGACAAAAGGACATGATTTTTTTGATGCAAGGGCAATCAGAACCGCGACAAGAAGAGAACCGGCAAGAACACCGATAGTAGCTGCAAATGACATTAACATATCAACCTTTTCAACAACGAGGTAAAGAGCATCATCAGCTTTCATTTCAATGTATTTGTCTGCATCGGTCACTCCTCTGATTAAAAGATGATCCGGGAGATACCTTCCTCTGTCTTCATTAAAGTCTATTTTTGTCTCGTTTTTCAGCTTAATCCCTGAAAAAGTGATGTTTGGATTTGCGATAAGAGTGTCAGCAGTGATAATGTCAGGTGGGTCTAATATGTAAGCTTCTTTTATATCATCGAGAGGCGAAAACTGTTTGAGTCCCTCTTTTGTAGTGCCAGAGATACCGGCAACCCTGTGAATAACACTTGCACCATTTTTTTTGAATGAATGCACATTACCATCAGGCATCACAACAAGGTTGATTTTTGTATCCTTCCCCTCAAGTTTTATTACATTAAATTCTTTGCTATCTTTATAAACAACACATCCAAGAAAATAATGGGTTGTAGCAACTATCAACAGCGAAACAAATGTCTTGTATATCATTGAAGATACCAATTAATTGTAAAGGAAAAATCATCGAACACTTGTGTAAATATCGCACAAATTTTTCTTTTATTACTGCATTACTGCATTATTGGATTACTGCATTACAAAAAAAGGCTCCAAAAACATAAATCTCCGGAGCCAAATATTACTGCATTATTGGATTATTGCATTACTGCATTAACTACACCCGCTTGTTGACCCGCAGGTCATACATTTAAGACAAGTGCCGTTTCTAACCATAGTCATGCTGTTACACTCGGTGCAAATGTCGCCTGTATAACCCTTTTCGATGGCTCTCTGAACCTGTTGTTTAATCACATTGGATTGTTTGTTCAAAAATTTTGAAGTGGTGCCTTTTGTATCCAAACCCACCAATTTCGAATTGTAGTTCGAAGAATCCTTTGGACCAACTTCAATAACTTTTTCACTAATAAGTTCCTCACTCTCAAAATCATCATTTGCCTTGTTTACCTTGGTTGAGGAAAGAAGATCATCAGCACTTACATGCGCCAGATCATACCTGTTGAGGTATGTCACCGCAAGCTCACGGAAAATATAATCGATCACTGAAGTTGAAAATTTGATTCTCTGGTTGCCTGTAACAACCCCCGAGGGGTCAAATCTTGTGAATACAAAGGCATCAACAAATTCTTCAAGAGGAACCCCGTGTTGCAATCCAAGTGAAATCGAAATCGCAAAACTGTTTAACAGACTTCTGACAGTGGCTCCTTCGCGGTGCATATCGATAAAAATCTCACCTATCTGACCGTTGTCATACTCGCCGGTTCTGATGTAAAGCGATTGCCCGTTAATCTTTGCCTTCTGAGTATATCCTTTACGGCGATCTGGAAGTCTCCTTCTCTTTGCGATGTATCTGTGGATGATTCTCTCGGCAACTTTCACAATATTGTTTTCTTCCTGGGATTCAAAAATCTCTTGAATGTCGTCATCTATGAGAGAGTTTAAAGGTTGCGACAGTTTTGAACCGTCTCTGTAAAGTGCATTTGCCTTAAGACAGAGATTCCATGATTGCATATAAGCATCTTTTACATCATCAATTGTTGAATGATATGGAAGATTTATAGTTTTTGAGATGGCACCCGAAATGAATGGCTGGGCTGCTGCCATCATTTTGATGTGTGCCATTGCTTTCAAGAACCTTGTTCCCTTTTTACCACATTTATTTGCAGTGTCAAAAACAGGATAGTGTTCAAATTTTAGATATGGTGATCCTTCGATGGTCATGGTTCCGCAAACATAATCATTTGCAGAGGAAATTTCCTGCCTCGAAAATCCAAGTCTTCTGAGAAGATTAAAATCTGCTGCATCCATCTCTTCTTCAGAAATTCCAAGGGTGTTTTTCAGAAAATCAACACCGAGTGAATATTTGTTGAAAGCAAAAGTAATATCGAAAACAGAAGGAAGTTGCTGTTCGATCATTGCCAGAGTTGCATCAGTAAATCCTTTTGACTTCAAAGATTCAGCATTGATATAAGGACAACCTGAAAGCGAACCGGCTCCAACTGCATACTTGATTATTTCATCAATTTGATGTTGATTGTAACCAAATTTCTTTAATGCGGGCGGAACCGATTGATTTATAATCTTAAAATAACCACCACCAGCAAGTTTTTTGAATTTTACGAGGGCAAAATCGGGTTCAACACCTGTTGTATCACAATCCATCAACATTCCAATAGTGCCTGTAGGAGCGATTACTGTCACCTGAGCGTTACGGAAGCCATATTTGGTTCCCAACTCAAGAGCTCTGTCGGCATCCTCTCTCGCTGCTTCCAGGAGGTCTGAAGGGCATTTTGTTGGATCGATACCCATGGGTTTAATCGTTAATCCTTCGTACTCTTCAACAGGAACATTAAATGCAGCCCTTCTGTGATTCCTGATCACTCTGAGCATGTGTTCCTTGTTTTTCTCATATTTTGAGAATGTCCCAAATTTTTTCGCCATCTCGGCACTTGTGGCGTATGCAGAAAAGTGCATGATTGCCGTTAAAGCACCGGTGATCGCTATCGCTTCATCACTGTCGTAAGCTATTCCCTGCTGCATCAGAAGTGCTCCAAGGTTGGCATAACCAAGACCCAGTGTCCTGTAATCATAACTTAGCAGAGCAATTTCCTTACTCGGGAATTGGGCCATTAAAACACTTGTCTCTAAGGTCATGGTCCAAAGTTTTGCTGCATGACGAAATGCTTTTATATTAAACTTTCCGCTCTCGGCATTGTAGAATTTGAGGAGATTTATTGATGCCAGGTTACATGCAGTATCATCGAGAAACATATATTCACTACAAGGATTTGAAGCATTTATTTCACCATCTTCAGGACATGTGTGCCACTCGTTAATGGTAGAATGATACTGAATCCCGGGGTCTGCACAGTTCCATGCTGCAAATGCGATATCTTCCCAAAGTTCACGGGCTCTTAAGGTTTTCGAAGCTTTTGGTTTTCTTCCCTCTTTTTTGGCTTTTTTCTTCTCAATTCTCCAATAAAGATTCCAATCACCATCTTCAATCACTGCATTCATGAATTCATTGGTTACACGGATCGAATTGTTTGAATTTTGTCCTGAAACTGTTGAATATGCTTCAGAATTCCAATCAGTATCATAGATTGGAAATTCGATCGATTTATAACCAAGTTTCGCGAGTTGAATAACTCTCTCGATATAGTTGTTGGGGATCAATGCCTTCTTGGCATCAATAACAGCTTTTTGAAGTTTGATATTCAGTTTTGGATTAAACCTGTCGTTTTCGGGATGTTCCGCATAACAGGCTTTCATAATATTATTCAGATGGAGATTGTTAAGTTTGGAACCCGTTACCAAAGAAGCAACTTTCTGTTCTTCAATCACTTTCCAGTTAACAAATTCTTCAATATCAGGGTGATCAAGATCGAGACATACCATCTTGGCAGCTCTACGGGTGGTTCCACCTGATTTGATTGCCCCTGCAGATCTGTCACCTATCTTCAGAAAAGACATCAAACCTGACGACCTTCCACCGCCGCTTAGGGGTTCTTCCGACCCGCGGATCTGGCTAAAATTGGTTCCGGTTCCCGATCCATATTTGAACAAACGGGCTTCACGCACCCATAAATCCATGATACCACCTTCATTCACAAGATCATCATTGATCGACTGTATGAAGCAAGCATGAGGCTGTGGATGGGTGTATGCATCATCGGAGGCAACAAGCTTCCCTGTCTGAAAATCTACATAATAATGCCCCTGAGAAGGTCCCGAAATTCCATAAGCCCAGTTTAATCCTGTGTTAAACCATTGCGGCGAATTTGGTGCTGCCATCTGGTTCGCAAGCATGTAAAACATCTCATCATAATAAACTTTTGCGTCGTCTTCACCGTTAAAATAACCCGCCTTCCAGGCCCAATATGCCCAGTTCCCTGCAAGTCGATGAAACACCTGACGACTATCCGTCTCGGAGGTAAATCTTTCGTTTATTGGCAGTTTTTCAAGGTTTTCTGTATCCGGGATCGATGGTTGAAGCCATTCAGGAACTCCAGGTTCTTCACTTTTTTTAAGAAGTTTTGGAACACCTGCCTTTCTGAAATATTTTTGTGCCAGAATATCAACAGCCACTTGTGACCAACCTGATGGAACAAGAATATTATGCATGGCAAATATGGTTTTACCGTCCGGATTGCGAATCTCGGAGTTGCGGGGAATGTACTCAATTGACTTTTGAGCGTCAAGCTCGTTTTTCGTAAAGAGTCGGGATATCTTCAAGGCTACCTCTAAACCGGCAAACGCCGATTATTTAAAATTTTAAAAATACTTGATGGATAGTATCTACTATTCATGAAACAATTATTGTAAAAGTGCCGTCAGTCGCAGAGCAAACCAGGCGGGGGGAAAACTTTTCTTGTCAGCCGACAAATTTTGTATCCGAAAATTACACCTCTCAGACCATTTAAGCAAATTAAATTTTTTGCCATTGACTTTATAGCGTGAAATCGTAATAAATATTTTTTTTTGGGTTCCATTTACCGATAGCTTTTTACCGCTCACCGATTAGTGTTAGGAGTCTCCCCCTCAATTCATTAATATTCCGCCAGAGATTTTCAATTATTCCATACATAATAAACGAGGCAGACATGGCAAAGGTTCAATCTCAAACGGCAAGAATTCTGATCGGAGTTGGTCTGATCCTGCTCGGTGTTCTCTACTTCCTGAAAGAAGTTGATATCATTGGCGAGCAGCTTAATCATGTAATTTTTTCACTCCCTACCGTTGTCCTGGTAATTGGTATTATACTCTTTGTTAATTCAAGAAGAAAATCCCTCGCTTACCTGCTGATGGCTTTGGGTTCTGTGGGCATGATCATTAAATCTTTTAGTCTCGACTATTCCGATTTTATCGTCCCCGTTATTCTACTTTCTCTCGGGTTCTATATTATCTATAGACATGTTGAAAAACAACGCGAAGTTGAACTCGGTGGCGATGCCGACAGTCTAAGAAATCAATACAGGTCTGAATATGATGTGCTTGAGGAAGTTTCAGTATTTGGCGGAAATAAAAAAATAATAAACAGTAAAAATTTCCGAGGCGGAAATATAACCATTATTTTTGGTGGTTCCGAGATATTTTTACGCGACTGCGAACTCTCTGATGGTGAAAATGTTCTCGATCTTTTTGTCATCTTTGGTGGTTGCGATCTTACAGTTCCAAGCAATTGGAATGTAAAAATTGATGTAGTGTCCCTTTTTGGCGGTTTTTCAAGTAAAAGATATAACTATTCCAAATCTGACGATGTTGATGAAAATAAAACTCTTGTGATCAAAGGGCTTGTTCTCTTTGGCGGCGGCGAAATGAAAGTGTTTTAATTCCCGGTTCCATGTTTTCATGATATAGTCCATTTTTAAGTCTGAATTATCCTATTTACCTAAACCTCCGGCGAGAAATCTCCGGAGGTTTTTTGTTAAATCGTCTCCTTATAAAACAGGATGTTATATATTACTAATGTAAAAAAAGGAAAATTCAGAATGTCCACTGATATCCGCTGGCAACAAAGATTTAGCAACTATAAAAAGGCCCTCTCTTCACTCGAAAGATTTATCAAGAAGGGGTCTCTGAATGAACTTGAAGAGCAAGGACTCATCAAGGCATTTGAATATACTTACGAGCTCGCCTGGAACACCGCAAAAGACTTTTATGAACATCAGGATGGTTCAAAACTTCAGGGAAGCAGAGACACGATTAAGCTTGCATTTAAAAGAGGTATGATTGAAAATGGTGAAATTTGGATGGCAATGTTGAAGAACAGAAACAGAGCATCACACATCTACGATGATGAACTTGCTAAAGAAATTTCAAATTCAATCATCAATGAGTATTATGATGAATTTAAAAAACTGGAACATTTTTTTGACGCCCAATCTAAAAAATGATGATGGTTCACAATTTGGGCTGAAATCATCGGTTTTTCAAGACCTTTGCACGATTTTTAAATTTTTCCCTGAAATTGATGAAGTTCTTATTTTTGGATCCCGTGTAAAAGGTAACCATAAAAAAGGTTCAGATGTTGACCTGACAATAAAAGGAAATATCGATCTCAATATCTTGACCAAAATAGAAGTAATGATTGATGATCTTTTTCTCCCCTACACATTTGATATCAACATTTTTGATCGTCTAATAAATATCGATTTGATCGACCATATTAATCGTGTTGGCAAAGTCATTTATACAAAAGAAAAATGACAAAAAAAGCAATCAATATAATCATCCTGCTTAGCACACTTGTTGGGGTATCAACAATCTATTTCCACTATTCCGCCAAGCTAACGATTTACCAGGCAATTATAGATTCAACCCTCTCCACAATGCTTCTCACCGGCTTTTCAACGGGACTTTTGCAACTCTATCGATTTGTCCATTTTGAACTTGACGGGCTTCTTAAATTTATAGTTATTCACCTCATGGCAGGTGTAATTGTCTCGATTTTCTGGGTTAATGCCACTCAACTTGTCTTGTTTCAGGTGTTTATAAATGACCCCGCATATCAGACTTTTTTTAAAACCAATCTTGTCACCCGGTTCTTTTTTGGACTGATCCTCTACTTTACTTTCACCGCTTTCATTTACCTTATTCAGGCATATTTTAAGAACATCGAAAGTATCAAAAATGAAGAATCGCTTAAAAGACAACTTCTTGAAGCCGAACTGAATGTCTTAAAACTTCAGGTTAACCCCCATTTCATATTTAACACTTTAAACTCGATCTCGGCACTTACCCAAATCGACCCCGCACTTTCCAAAGTGATGACTGAAAAACTTGCAAAATTCATTCGCCTTTCACTCGAAAATAGAGAATTGACCCTGATTCCAGTTTCTCACGAAATAGAGAATATAAAACGATATCTTGATATCGAACAGGTAAGATTTGAAGAAAAAATGGAAGCGGTCTTTTTAATTCAGGAAGAAACAAAACAGCTTTTAATTCCTTCCTTTATCCTTGTACCGGTTATAGAGAATGCAATCAAACATGGTGTGCAACCGGCAATGAATAAGGTAATTATTACTATTGCAACCTCACGCGAACGCGACCATCTACAAATTACCGTTTCCAATACCCTCGAAAATGGTAACAAAAAAAATCCAATTGGTCTTGGGGTTGGGATTAATAATGTGAAAGAGCGTCTGAAACTCCACTACGATAAAACAGCAACCGTTTCAATCAGGAATTATGACAATCAGTTTTCTCTAAGTCTGGTTATCCCTCTGGAGAAGAAATGAAGATTAAAACCCTGATTGTTGACGATGAACCTCTCGCCAGAAGACTGATAAATAAATATTGTTCAGACTGCGGAATGGTTGAGGTGGTGGGGCAGGCAGAAAACGGATTGGATGCGTTGCAAAAGATTAGTGATCTTAAACCGGAACTTCTTTTCCTCGACATTCAGATGCCCGGGGTGACGGGTCTTGCGATGCTTGAGATGATTGATGAACCACCTCTTATAATTTTTGTGACGGCGTACGACGAATATGCCCTGAAAGCTTTTGAAAAAAATGCGATCGACTATCTGCTCAAACCCGTTGAATATGAAAGATTTGTTGCAGCTATTCATCGCGCAATTGAACGACAATCTTCTAAAAAACTAACAAAAGAATATTCTCTCATGATCGAAAATCTGAGAAAAGGGACCTCACCATGGATCGAGAATATTCCCGTAAAAGTGAAAGGGGATATTGTGATCCTGAAGGTTGATGACATCTCATATTTTGAGGCACTCGATGACTATGTGGGAATAAGAGTTGGAACAAAAAAATTGTTGAAAAAACTGACGATAAAGGACCTTGAAAAGAAACTTAACCCCACAAAATTCATCAGAATTCACAGATCGTTCATTCTCAATGTTAGATCACTCCATAGAGTGATTAATGAAGAAGGAGGAAGCCACGGAGTGCTGCTTGAGGATGGAACTGTGTTGCCCGTTAGCAGATCGGGATATCGAAATCTCAAAGATCTCATCTCGTGAAATGGAAACCAATTTAGATATTTAAATTCAACTTACTCAAATCAATCTCTCCAACAATCGGTTTGTAACGATCGTCTCTGAACCCACGAGTAGAAATTTTTAGATAGAGTTCTTTTTTTGATTTGAAGTCTGATAAATAAAAGATTTTAACCATCTCCCGGTTTAAAGCCGCCCAGTTTAATATTATTCGCATCCTTTCATAATCTTCATCAGTGGGGAAATTATCCAACCGGTCATTCCCTTCAAAATAATCATCCAGAGTGTCCTCAAAATTGTCGTGAAAACTGTCCGGAAAATTTTTAATGCACACTTTCCCCCTGATCAGAAGGAAATAATCACAACTGCCACCGCTTCCTGAAACTGAAAACAACACACATGCTTTGTTCACAGGCTCTTTTAGAAGTGAAGATCTGTGCACCTGCTGCAACACCAGATCAACAGTTTTTTTTATCTCGGCAGCCTGTTCAAACTTTAGCGCGGCAGAATAATCGCTCATCCTTTTTATCAGAGAGGATAAAAGTTCACTCTTCTCCCCTGCCATGAAACTGTAGAACTTTTTAAGCTCAAGATCATATTCATCATCTACCACCCTTTCACATGGAGCAAAACACCTGTCGATTGTAGCCATAAAACAGGCTTTCCCCTTGGCAAATTCTTTGTTGTTGCAGTTCCTTATCTTAAACGATTTCTCGGCAATCTCAACCACTTCTTCAGCTTTTTTCCTCGATATAAAAAGTCCAAAATAATCGTTGCCATCCAAATCAAAATGATTCACCAACTCAAGTGAGGGATAACGATCTGCCATTCCAACCTTGACAAAATATTTATTGCCATAATTTTTTAACTGAATATTGTGTTTTGGGTTGGTCAACTTAATTAGCAGAGCTTCTTTTACCAACGCCATCACCTCGGTTGAAGTGCTCTCATACCTGAGTTTTGTGGCATTCCCCAATATCAGTTTACTTTTTCCTGCTGAATTTTCAGTAAGATGGGAAAAAAGCCTTTTCCGAAGCGATTTCGATTTCCCTATATAAATTATATTCCCGATTGCATCAAGGAAATAGTAGTTCCCGGGTAGATCTGGAATTGCCGGGATTTCAAACCCCGTTTGAGCCAAAGTTTGAGGAAACTTTTTGGAGATATCTTTTGGAGGAATATATTGGAAGCCGAGGATATCCTTCAACATCGAAAGAGCAAACTCTTTTTGCAATTTCTCTTTCACTTTTACAAAGATATGTGCAGTTGCAAGAGCATCGGAGTAGGCTCTGTGGTTGGTGCCAGCCTCTACCCCAAGATAATCTCTGACCATCTCAAGTCTTTTCGATTTCAGTTGGGGGAAAAGCCTTTTTGCAGCCCTTAGAGTACAAAAAGTTACCGGCTTAAATTCCTCGTATCCCGCATTTACAAACTCATTTGCAAGGAATTTTACATCAAACTGAATGTTATGGCCTACGATAATGCTGTCCTGTAGAAAATCCATCAATTTAGACGCCATCGCATTAAAAACCGGAGCATCTATTAAATCTTCATCCCTAATTCCGGTCAACATTGTAATAAACGGATCAAGCCTTCGATGTGGATTAAAAAAACTGCTGAAACTATCCACAATCTCACCACGAACAACCCGGAACCCGGCAAATTCAATTATCCGCTCATGTTGGGCATTCATTCCCGTTGTCTCCACATCCAACACCGTGAACGGGACATCATCCATATCGTTATGAAAAAGCGTTTCGAGGTTCAAGAGAGACCGGACTTAAATTTCATTCAAAAAAAATAATTAACTGCACAAATTTACATCAACAACCTCTTTTTGACATCAATTAATCGATTCTATAATCTTATTTTTATAAATCATTTTTTTCGGAGATTCTATGAAATTTAAGCCCGTTGTTTTTCTTGCACTTCTCAGTTTTGTACTTACTTTATCATGTACTACAAACAGACCGGTATCCTCAAACTTTTCTTATGAGCCGTCGAAACCCTATGCAGGTGAAGAAATTACCGTTTCTTTTGATGCATCAGGGAGTCGAGTTGCCAAAGAAACAAAATTGTTGCTGCTCGTTTTTGAACATACTTCAAAAGAACCGGTTGCTAAAGAAATTGTGATGACTAAAGATGGTGATTCATATAAAGCCAAATTCAAAACTGAAATCTCTACCAGATCTTTGGTCGTTGTCTTTAAAGGTGATAAAAACCTTGAGAACAATGAAAAAAGAGGTTTTCGAATTCCACTCTATGAAAAAAATGGAGATGAAATTAAAGGTTCTGACGCAGCTTATGTTGAATTTATGCGGGAGCATGGTGACATTGTTGAACTTGGCTTAAAAAACAGCGAATTGTTTAAACTTATTAACAACGATTTTGTACTCAATCCCGCGCTTAAGGTGCAATATTACCCGGTTTATATCAGCCTCCTGCGAAGAATTAAAGCTGACATAGCAGACAGTCTGATTAAGATGGATATGGCTGAATTCGCATCCAAAAACGACCCCGATGAATTCACCCTGACGGCTCTTGTAAGAGGTCACGAAATCCTCCGGGATGTAACCTCAGCTGATAAATACCGGGAAATTCTTGCATCAAAATTCCCTAAAAACAATCTCGTAAAACTTGACAGGTTTCAAAAAACAAGAAAAGAAACCGACCTTACCAAACAAAAAGAATTGATTAAAAAGTTTGCTGCAGATTTCCCCGACACTCGCGAACTGAGCGTTCTGATCGATGGTTATATGAATACTTTTTCCAAAGATTTAGATTGGCCAAAAGTCGAAAAAGAGATTGTCTCCTCCGGGCTCGAACCCAGTGCCGTCTTTTATAGCCGTGCCGCTAAAAAATACCTGACCGGAAAAGACCCTAAACCCGACCTCTCACTTTTTATAAGTAAGGTTGCCCTCGATAAAGTAAATTCTGAACTCAAAGAATTGAAGAAGAAACCTCGCTCTATTCCTGAATCTATTTATATAGAGGAACAATACAGCAATCTTACAATGGTAGCATACACAAGAGGACTTGCTTATAACAAACTTGGTAAAAAAAGTGAAGCTCTTGAGATGTTTAAATTGGCGGTTGATGCGTCCAAAATGGAAGACGATTCGGTGATTCCTGAATATCTTGATGCACTTGCAGGATCCGGCAAAAGAAAAGAAGCACTCGACATTGCAAAAGACCTTAAGGGACAGGCCAAGTCAAATTCAATAATTGACAGTCTAATTTCTGCCTATTACATCGCAGAAAACGGGAACGACACCGGGCTAAAAGCGTTACTCGACGATCTCACAAAAAAGAGTGAGCAGGTGCTTACCCAGAAACTTAAAGCTGCAATGATAGATATTCCGGCAAGCGACTTTACATTAAACGATCTTGACGGTCAACCTGTTACCCTTTCCAAACTAAGAGGAAAAACTGTCATCCTCGATTTCTGGGCTACCTGGTGTGGACCGTGTCTCGCTTCATTCCCCACCCTGAAAATCGCAGTTGAAAAATATGCCAAAGAAAAAGATGTGGTTTTTCTTTTTGTAAATGCATGGGAAAATGCAAAGGATAAAAAGAAAAATGCAGCCGATTTCATTACAAAAAACAACTATCCCTTCAGAGTTCTCCTCGACGACAAAGATAAAGTGATCACAGCTTTTGAGGTCTCCGGAATCCCGACTAAATTTATTATCGACAAAAGAGGTAATATCAGATTTGAATCAGTCGGCTTCAACGACAACACCGAAGAGATGTTGAAAGAAATCGACCTTATGATCGATATGATTAGGTATTAAGTATTAGGTATCAGGTATTATTTTTTTGTGGAAATTTTCCACTAAAGCAAAAAGCCCGTGAAATTTTTCACGGGCTTTTATTTTATAATCCAATAAAGTAGTAATCTCAGCTCAGGTCAATGCAGCTAATACCTAATAATTAATACTTAATACCTAAACTACTCTTCTTCGAAAAGTTTTTTGAATCTTCTTCCGCCCATATATTTGTCGGTGTAATATTTGGTATCGAATGAAGATACTATCACACCCTGTTTTGTGCTGGCATGTGCAAAGAGGCGGTTGCCGAGATAGATACCAACATGACCGGGACGGGCAGAAGGTCTTGTATCAAAGAAAACCAAATCACCAAAACGGAGATCGTTAAAAGTTGGCACGACTTCACCTTGATTAAACTGATCGCGGGCGGTGCGGTACATCGAAAGACCAAATGCTTCGGTAAAAACAAGTTTTGTAAAACCCGAGCAATCGAGGCCTGATCTTGTGTTTCCACCCCAAACATACGGAGTACCCAGATATTTAATGATGTTCATGATCAGAATATCGCGATTAACTTTTTGTTTTTCGTCGAGGTTTTGAACATTATCCATAATAATGTCTTCCATCGAGATTGTTTCATTCTCGGGAAGGTAATAATACTCTGTCTCGATTGGCTCGTCACCTGCAGTTTGCTCAGGTATTCTGAGGGTTTCTTCTTCAGTTTTGGTTACTACGGGTGGAGTTTCAATGGTATCAGAAGGAAAACGAGCCTCATCTACTATCTGTGAACCAGGCTTGTTCTCCTCCACATCTTTTCCTCTTCCCGGAGCTGACATTAAACTCGAACAGCCGGTGAGGAAAAGTACCCCGCCGGCTGCAGTAAGAAATATCAGCAGTTTCTTATTAAGAACCAAGATATGCCTTTAAATTTTTTGTTTTTGGATTTCTTTGGAGTCGGCGAATTGCCTTCTCTTTTATCTGTCTTACTCTTTCTCGCGTGAGCGAAAACTTTTCACCAATCTCTTCGAGAGTAAGTGAATGTTCTTTGTTAAGCCCAAAATAAAGTCTGATAACTTCAGCTTCTCTTTCGGTAAGTGCCTGCAGAGCCCTGCTAATTTCTTTCTTCAAAGACTCCGACATCAATGTGTAGTCGGGCTGTGGCTGCTGATCGTTCTGAAGCACATCAAGCAGGCGGTTGTCTTCACCCTGAGCAAATGGCGCATCCACAGAGACATGCCTTCCTGATATCTTCAGGGTATCGGCTACCTCATTAACATCCATTTCCACTTCTGCAGCAATTTCAGAAGCTCTTGGCTCCCTCTCATATTCCTGCTCAAGCTGGCTGTATGCTTTAGTAATCTTGTTAAGTGCTCCCACTCTGTTTAGGGGAAGTCTCACTATCCTCGATTGTTCTGCCAATGCCTGAAGGATCGACTGACGAATCCACCACACTGCGTAGGAGATAAACTTAAATCCTCTTGTTTCATCAAATCTTCTTGCAGCCTTAATCAAACCAAGGTTTCCTTCATTTATCAAATCACCAAGTGATAAACCCTGATTTTGATATTGTTTGGCAACCGACACAACAAATCTTAAATTGGCTTTGGTAAGTGTTTCAAGGGCGTGTTGATCTCCCGCCTTTATCCGGATGGCAAGCTCTATTTCCTGTTCAGGAGTAAGCAAATCAACTTTACCAATCTCTTGAAGATATTTGTCGAGCGACTGACTTTCACGGTTGGTATATTGCTTCGTAATTCTCACCGATACCACCTCTCTCTTTTTAAATTAATCAATTCTTTAAGTTCTTATCTGTATATAACGAATCCACTATGGCAACAATTGAAGCATCAACAGGTGCCATATCCACCGGTAGTGGTATCACTGCCTCGCTGGCGGTAATATACACCACTATCTCCCCGGTACCTGCTCCAACTGTATCAACAGCTATTATGGGGCTCCCGGTGTTCTGATGGTTTGAATTAATGGGTTGGATTATTCTAAATGATGAACCTTCAAGTGATTCATATTTTCGAGTAGCCCATAAATTACCGATAACTTTTGCGAGAAACATACCTGCTCAGGTTATTCGGTTTTATCAAGTTTATCAATTATCGCCATCACCACCGCATCTATCGGTTTGTTTTTCGTAAAATTAGTTTGACGCGCGCTACTTCCGGTGGCAACAAGCACAACTTCCCCCTCACCGGCGCCAACACTGTCAACGGCAATCACAAAATTCGATTTTGCTTTTAACTCAAGATCAAGTTCACGGACTATCAGAAACTTTGCCCCAACCAAATTTTCATCTTTTTTGGTTGACCACACTGTTCCAATTACTTTTCCTATTATCAATTCAACCTCAACTCCATAAATGCATCATCTGCATAATTTTAACAAAGTTTGTTCGATTTTAATTCCAATCAAAACAAAGTTTCCATTTGTCTTAGACGGCAGACCGGTTACTTTAGTTCGCTGTTTTTATAGAAACTTTTGCCTGCAACGGGAGCATCAATCCCAAAATATTCGAGTACTGTCTTCCCGGCGTCGGCAAATGTACTCCTTACTCCAATGCTCCCCGGATCAACTCCTTTACCCGTTAGTAAAACCGGTACATACTCCCTTGTATGGTCAGTTGAGGTAACAGTAGGATCGTTTCCGTGATCAGCAGTAAGAAGCAAACAGTCAGAGTCATCCATCGCCTCAATTAACCGGGGAAGAAAGGCATCAAAATCTTCCAATGCTTTCCCAAATCCTTCAGGATCCAAACGATGACCAAAATAAACATCAAAATCGACGAGATTGGTCATAATAAAACTGTTTTTGTTCTCTTTTATCGCCTTCAATGTTTCAAAACAACCTTCGGAGTTCGACTTTGTGTGGATCACTTCCGACAATCCTTTTTCATTAAAAAGATCGCCGATCTTTCCGATTCCCGTAGTTTTTATCCCGTTCTTGCTCAGGTAATCAAGAACTGTTTCTCCCGGTGGATCAAGCGAATAGTCTCTTCTGTTTGTTGTCCGTTTGAAAGTTTCAGATGATTCACCGATAAATGGTCGCGCAATCACTCTTCCTACAAAATATTTTTCGAGAATTTTGTCTCTGGTTATCTCACAAATTTCATAAAGGCGATCGAGCCCAAAATGTTCTTCGTGAGCTGCAATCTGGAAGACCGAGTCAGCAGATGTATAAACAATCGGGAATCCTGTTTTGATATGCTCCTCACCCAGCTCTTTTATTATTTCGGTGCCGGAGGCAGCTTTGTTTCCCAGATATCCCGAGCATCCGGTCAACTGCATAAAATGCTCCATCATTTCCGATGGAAATCCATTATAAAAATAATCAAAATCTTTTTCGCAAATGATCCCTGCAAGTTCCCAGTGTCCCGAAGTTGAGTCTTTCCCCTTTGACACTTCAAGCATTTTCCCAAACGCAGCATTGGGAGCATCCACTGGTGATGCTCCCGGAATTGGCACAATGTTTCCAAGACCGAGTTTACGGAGGTTGGGGATGTTTAATCCACCCAGTTTTTGTGCGGTATTTACGAGTGTATTACTTCCGTTGTCGTTATAATTTGAAGCATCGGGTAACTCACCAATACCACATCCATCGAGCACAATAAAAATGAAATTATTAATTTTAAATCTCCTATGTTGAGGTAACCACTTTACTGCCGGTGCCTTCTTGCGCCTTTAGAAGTGCAAGAGATGCAGACTGAAACAATTCTTTATAATCGCTTTTTCCTTCAGCAGGAGCAATCCCGACAGAGATGGTAAAACCATTCCCGTTTCCCATGGCATTAGTGGATTGTTTTGCAACTTTGTTTTTTAATCTCTCAGCCCACATGTAGGCATCTTTTGCATCTGTACCAAAGAAAAATATCCCAAAGAGATCTTTATCAAGTTTCCCTACAGTCATCGACGGGTTTGTTTCGAGACGAATAAAATCAGCCAACAGTTTGTATGGCTTTATCGTCATTTCATTACCAAACAATTCCATCTGCTCCGGGAACTTGTCAACCGCAGTCAGGAGCATCGAACCGTGTAAATTATTTGCCTTTAGCTTAAATAACTCGGATTCCACTCTCTCTTCATAAAATTTCCGGTTGAGAGTTTTGGTTTCTGGATCGTTACTTACCTGCTCTTTAATTATCAACTGTAGTGAATAGTTATAAAAAACATACGAGACGAGCGAATTAAGACGGGCAACAAATCTGATTTCTGCCGTCGAAAAAGCATTGTTCTCTGGTGATTCAAAACATAGCATCCCCAGAAGTTGACTGTTTATGTAAAGTGGCACCGTAAAAAAGGAGCCTTTCTCCGGCCTTTGCTCTGTGGAAAGATATCTGGGAAGGTCTTCCTCGGCAAGGTTTTTATAATATAGAGGTCCCGGATTAGAGAGTTGAGTGCCTGCCAGGGTGTTCGATATCTCAACTTCAGAACCCTCGGGAATATAGAAATCATCATCTGTCTTAAAAACCCGTAATACCCGCAGTGATTTTGAATAACTGTCGTACTCCAAAAAACTGACCACTTTTGCCGGAATCAATTCACGCAACCTTTGCTCAAAAACACCAAGAATATCTTCAACGGAACTTGATAAAAGAAGTTGATCAACTATATTGTTCATCACCTTCAATCGCTTTTCAGCCAGGCCTTCAAGAAAACCTGTCTGAACAATTGAGAGGACATGAGTGATTAACCTTACATATTTCCCCAGTGTAAAAAGTGTCTCTGAGCCAAACTCTTCCTCATCCTTCGAATCAACAGCCAAAACAGCGATAACCTTTTTATCGTAAAAGACAGGCACTGCGGCAAAACTTTTAATACCATGGACATCATTGTAATATTTTATAAGACTTGCTTCTTCTTCACCCTTAATTAAGGTGATGCAAACCGGTCGCTCAGAATTTACCACCTGACTCAGTAAATCTGAACCAATGGGAATTGCCATCGCTTTAAAATCATGAACACCGGCAATAAAAGCTGCGGGGGTTAGCTTTTGTGATGTCGGATTCACCCAATAGAAAACGGCACTATGTGCCAACAGGTGTTCTTTAATGAGACGAATAGTCTTGTCAAGGAAAAAACTGATTGTGGCTTTGTTATTTTCAACCTTAGGCGCAGATTCATTTGTAATTTCAAGATATCTGTCGCTTATACCGGTGTTATCATCTGTGTTGAGAGTTATAACATTTGTCCGTCTTGATGAATCTTTAACTTCAGACACAGTTTGAGCAAACTTTGCAACCGGTTTCTCTTCAACGGGCGGAACATAAACTCCCTTTACGACCACAGCTCCGCTATCAAACAGGTCGTGTTCGTCTTCCCGGGCGGGCGGTTTGGTAAGTATCTCATCAAAGCCTTTCTGATCTTTTTCCCTCTTAATGATCATTATCAATAAGAGGATATTAATCACGAGGATGACACCAATTACTATTCTGGTAATTGTGTCACCGATCAGGAAAAGTAATGCAAAGATTACCGGAGCCAGACCAATGAGGATATATTTGGTTTGAGGTTTTTTCTTCATATGAAGTTAATAACTCTTTAAATCCCAAAAATAGTCTTGAATTATCAAATAATCAAATTAAAGATAAATTTTCTTTATCCAAGCGATTTTTTATTGCCGAAATAACATTTTTTTTGAATTTTCCCGACTTCACTGTATATGGGAAAATGTTAACTCCTGTTTTCATCTCAGGGTATTTCTCTTCAATTTGCCTCATCGCTTTACTCATCTCACTCTGGTTCAGCTTATCTGTCTTTGTCATCAAAATGATGTAAGCTGCCCCAAGTTCTTCACAAAAATTGTGAAATTCCAAATCGTGCTCACTATTGGTTACACGACTGTCGACCAGATGAACGATCAGTTTGATATGTTCTGAGGAGGCAAAATATTTTCTTATAAATCTACCCCATCTCTCCCTCTCTGTTTTACTTACTCTTGCGTAGCCGTAACCCGGGAGATCAACGATGTAGAATGAATTATCGATCTTGATATAATTTAAAGCCTGGGTCTTACCGGGAGTAGAACTAACCCGTGCGATCCCTTGCTTACCGGTTATATGATTGATAAAAGATGACTTGCCTGAATTCGACCTGCCTGCGATCACAACTTCGGGAAGCCTCTCTTTTAAGGAGGAAAGTTCGTTATAAGAGCCGGTGAATTGTACTGTTTCAAACATATAAAAAAAGAGTAATCCGAACCCGGATTACTCTTGTATAATACTGTATAATTAGACTAAGACTCCGAAGAGGCTTTTTCTGCGTCTTTTTCTTTTTTGTTTTGGGCCGCAGCTTCACGCGCTTCATGTCTTTGCTGAGCAGCCAAATTTGCAGCTTCATTATAATCAACCAGTTCGATGATAGCCATCTGTGCGGCATCACCCAACCTTACTGCTGTTCTTACTATTCTTGTATAACCACCTTTGCGGTCACCTACAGTTGAAACTACATTTCTGAAGAGTTCTTTGGCAGCTTCCTTGTTTTTAAGAGCACTCATCACGATTCGCTGATCGTGGAGTGTTCCCCTGCGGGCTCTTGTAATAAGGGGTTCAGCGAATGTTCTTAACTCTTTCGCTTTTGCCAGTGTGGTCTCAATTCTCTTGTGTAAGAAGAGAGCAGAAGCCAGGTTCTTCAACAACGCACTTCTGTGGCTGTGGGTTCTACTAAGTTTTCTACCTTTTACTTGATGTCTCATTTCTTAAACCTTCATCCGGATTAGTTTGTACTGCTGTCGTCTTTTAAGTAATCGTCGATATTCATCCCAAATTCGAGACCGAGAGTTTCGACGATTTCCATTAACTCTGCAAGCGACTTTCTGCCGAAGTTTCTGAATTTGAGCATTTCCGCTTCATCTTTGGCAACGAGGTCAGAGATGTTTTTGATATTTGCGGCCTTCAGACAGTTGTGAGCACGCACACTTAATTCAAGATCATCCACATTGGTCAGAAGTATTTTTTTGATCCTCTCCTTTTCGGAGTCTTTCCTTACTTCTTCATGGCTTTCTTCCTGCTCAATATCAAAATTAATAAAGAGCTGAAGGTGATCCCTCATTATTTTAGCTGCTTGAGTCAATGCGTCATCCGGTGTAATCGATCCGTCGGTTGAGACATTCATGATCAATTTTTCATAATCATTTCTGTCGCCAATTCTAACATTTTCGATCTCAAAGGTTGCATTCAAAATCGGCGAATAGATCGAATCGATTGCGATTGTGCCCAATGGATATTCGGATGATTTATTCTCTACTGCGGGAACATAACCTTTTCCTCTACCGACACGAAGTTCGACTTCAAATTTGGCGTTTTCCTGCAAAGTAGCAATGTGCAGATCAGGATTTAATATTTCAAGATCAGCGGTATATTTTTGAATATCTAATGCAGTTACGATCTTTGGTCCCTGTATGGTGAACTCGATCTTTGCAGGTTTTTTATTCAATAGCTTCAACCTGATCTGTTTCAGGTTGAGAATAATTTCAGTTACATCTTCTACAACACCGGGGATGGTGCTAAATTCATGAAGTACCGAGCCAAACTTTACAGCAGTAAATGCAGCACCGGGAAGTGACGAAATAAGAATTCTTCTTAAGGAATTACCTATTGTGACGCCGTATCCTCTTTCAAGTGGCTGCAAGAAAAACTTGCCAAAAGTATTGCTGTATGATGATTCTTCACAAATAACAGCATCAGGTATTTTTAGATATGATCCACTCATTTAAACCTCTAAAATTTCTTTATTGTTATTTAGAGTACAACTCGACAACGAACTGTTCGTTGACATTAAGTTGGATATCTTCTCTCTCAGGAATGTTTACAAATGTACCACTAAGGGTAGCTTTGTCAACGGTTAACCAGGGATAAAGATTGTCTTTTACTCTCTTAAGTGAATTGTGGATGATATCCAACTGTTTGCTTTTATCTTTAACTTTTATGACATCGCCCGCTGTCAGAACATAAGATGGAATATCAACGATCCGACCATTTATCAGGATGTGTCTATGACTCACCAACTGACGGGCTGCCTTACGCGATGGAGCAAATCCTAATCTGTAAACCACATTGTCGAGCCTTCTCTCAAGAAGCTGAAGCATATTGGTACCAGTGATACCTTTCTGTCTCGAAGCTCTATCGAAGAGGTTTCTGAACTGGGTTTCCAAAACTCCATAAATTCTTTTGATTTTCTGCTTTTCTCTTAATTGAATACCATATTCAGAGACTTTCGATTTCCTGGATGTACCATGCTGCCCGGGTGGATAATTTTTCTTTTCCAGCGGACACTTGTCAGTTAAGCATTTGCTCCCTTTTAGAAAGAGCTTCTGCTTTTCCCTTCTACACAATTTACAAACCGAACCGGTGTATCTTGCCATTTAATAACTCTCCAATAATAAAATTAAACTCTTCTTCGTTTTGGCGGCCTGCAGCCGTTGTGTGGAATCGGTGTAATATCTTTAATGGAAGTGATCTCAAAACCAACATTCACCAAAGCTCTTATAGCAGACTCTCTACCTGCACCGGGACCTTTAACTCTTACTTCTATTCTTCTTAAGCCTAAATCATAGGCTTCTTTAGCGGCTGCCTCGCTTGTTACTTGAGCAGCAAAAGGTGTATTCTTGCGCGAACCCTTAAAACTGTTTCTGCCTGCAGTCGACCATGAAATGGTGTTCCCGTAAACATCAGTAAGTGTTACTAACACATTATTGAATGAAGCCTTTATATGAGCGATGCCGTTCGCATCGACTACATGTTTCTTCTTAACTTTTTTGGTAGTTTTAGCCAATTAATAATCCTCCGATTTTCAATTACTTCTTAGCGGCTGCTTTTTTCTTGCCGGCAACAGTTTTTCTCTTGCCTTTTCTCGTACGCGAGTTTGTTCTCGTTCTTTGTCCTCTTGCGGGAAGACCTTTCCTGTGTCTCAAACCACGGTATGTTCCAATATCTATAAGGCGTTTGATATTGAGCTGAACTTCAGAGCGCAGCGCACCTTCAACTTTAAAATCTGTCTGAATGACAGATCTTATAGTTCCAACTTCATCCTCAGTCAGCGAACCGACTTTTCTATCAGGGTCGATTGCTGCCTTTTCAAGTACTTCCGCTGCTATCGACGGTCCGATACCGAAAATGTACTGGAGGCCGTAATAAACCTTCTTATTCTTTGGTAAATCTACACCAGCTATACGTGCCAATTAAATTTCTCCTTAAAAATTTTCTATCCTTGTCTCTGTTTATGCTTAGGGTTCTTGCAAATTACTCTGAGGGTACCTTTCCTCTTTATAATTTTGCAATGCTCGCATATTTTTTTTACTGAAGCTCTTACTTTCATCATCTACTCCGTTATTTATACCGGTAAGTTATTCTTCCTTTAGTCAGATCATACGGAGATAACTCAATGGAAACTCGATCGCCAACCAATATCTTAATAAAATGCATCCGCATCTTACCCGATATGTGAGCCAGTATCTCGTGCCCATTGTCTAACTTCACCTTAAAACTTGCATTTGGTAAAGTTTCAGTGATCACTCCGTCAACTTTTATTGGTCCTTGTTTTGCCATTTATTCTACGGTTAATATTTCTGGTTTCTGTCCGTTTACTAATATAGTATGTTCAAAATGGGCTGATGGTAAACCGTCAATGGTTTTTATTGTCCACCCGTCGCTCAATTCATATACCTCGAATTTTCCCATATTAACCATTGGTTCTATAGCCAGCGTCATTCCGTCTTTAAGTTTTTTGCCTGTTCCCTTAACACCATAATTTGGAATAGAAGGGTCTTCGTGCAAATACTTTCCAACACCATGACCACATAAAGCCCTGACTATTGAAAATCCGTTGGATTCTACATACTTTTGGACTGCGTACGAAATATCGTGAACGCGATTACCTTCGACAGCCTGCTCAATTCCGAGATAAAGAGATTTTTCTGTTACTTCCATGAGCTTCTTAACTTTTTCATCGTTTCCACTGTAAACGCTAAGAGCTGCATCACCGTAATAACCGTTTTTCTTTACTCCACAATCGAGTGAAACCAAATCTCCATCCGCTATCGTTCTGCTTCCCGGAATTCCATGAACAACAATGTCGTTAATAGAAATGCAAAGCGTTCCCGGAAACGGAGGTGTTCCCACCTGACGATATCCCTTAAATGCAGGAATACCACCGCGGCTTCTGATATGGTCTTCAGCCAGTTTGTCCAAGTCTTCTGTTGTTATCCCTGTTCTTATCTCTTTTTTCACCAGGTTCAAGGTCTCAGCTACAATTTTGCAACTCTCGCGTATTGCGTCGATCTCTTTGGCGTTTTTAATATAGATCATTTCTTTAGTACGATCTTCTTCTCACTAATTTGCCACCCTTCATAAATCCGTCGTAGTGTCTCATCACCATCATCGAGTTTATCTGCTGCATTGTATCAAGAGCCACACCCACCATGATCAGAAGGCTTGTTCCGCCATAGAACTGTGCAAAAGTTGGGGCAACATTAAATCTCGATATAAAAGCAGGCAAGATGGCAACAATTGCGAGGAAGATTGATCCGGGCAATGTAATCTTTGTCAGAATATTATCGATAAACTCCGCAGTATGTTTACCCGGTCTGATACCCGGGATAAATCCACCCTGCCTTTTCATATTATCAGCAACTTCTTTTGGATTAAAAGCAATCGCTGTATAAAAATAAGTGAAGAATATGATAATTATCGCATAAAAGAATGAATATACAAAAGATGTATAGTTAAAGTAACCCGCAATCGACTGAATAAATTCACTATCGGGGAAAAACGATAACAATGTATTAGGAATAAACATTATTGCCTGAGCAAAGATGATTGGCATTACACCCGCTGTATTTACCCGAAGCGGGATATATTGGGTAACTCCACCATAAACTTTCCTTCCAACAACTCTCTTCGCATACTCAACCGGAATTCTGCGTGTCCCCTGTGTAATAAGAATTACAGCGGCAATAACAAAAACCAAAAAGATTATGAGAATAAGAGAGATTATCAGATTTCCGCCTGCTTGAACCGACTGATATTCAGCCAGCAATGCGTAAGGCAACCTGTCAACAATTCCTATAAAGATAATTAGAGAAATACCATTTCCAATTCCGCGCTCAGTGATTTGCTCACCCATCCACATCATGAAAATTGTACCTGCAGTAAGGATAAGTACCGACTGGATCAGCCAAACAGTGGGATCAACTCCGGAGGAGATGATGCTTGTTCCGTCAACAGATCTGCTGTTAAGTGTGAAAGCAGTTCCCCATGCTTGTAAACCTGCAATAATAACAGTTCCAACACGAGTCATTTGATTGATCTTTTTTCTTCCCTCTTCACCTTCTTGTTGAAGTTTCTGAATGGAAGGAAGAACCGCTGCTCCTAACTGGAGAATAATCGAGGCTGAAATATAAGGCATAATACCCAATGCAAAGATGGCTGCATTTTGGAACGCACCCCCTACAAAGAGATCGTAAAGACCAAACAAAGTATCACTGCTCTGCTGAGCCATTGCCTGTTTCAGAATTTCACTGTCAACACCAGGAAGCGCTATATGAGCACCAACCCTTACGATCAACAGTATAGAAAGAGTGTAAAGAACTCTCTTCCTAAGCTCCTCGATCTTGAATATGTTTTTGATAACTTCGATAAAACGCTGCATTGATACTCAGTTTAAATTGTTACTACTTTGCCGCCGGCAGCTTCTATTTTTTCAGTTGCCGATTTACTAAATTGGTGTGCATTAACTGTAACTGCTGCATTGAGATCGCCTGTTCCAAGAATCTTGACAGGGCGGTTTGCAGTTGAAATTACTCCTGTAAGCAGAAGTGATTCGATCGTTACTGTGTTCTCGGATAATTTACCGGCATCAACCAATTTTTGAATATCATATAAGTTGACTGTCTGATAATAAATCTTAAAAGGTGGAGTGAAACCAAATTTTGGAACACGACGCTGGATCGGCATCTGCCCACCCTCGAACCATGCTCTGTGATTTGCTCCGGAACGCGACATCTGTCCGTTCGAACCTCTGGTTGCAGTTTTTCCATGTCCCGATCCCGGACCACGGGCAACTCTTTTTCTTTTCTTTACTGCGCCTGTTGCAGGCTTCAAATTGCTAAGGTAACTCATTTTTCTTTAGTCCTGAATTTCTTCAACTTTTACAAGATGTGCTACTTTTCTTATCATCCCTCTGATCTGAGGTGTGTCGTTATGTTCTACAGATCTGTTAGGTCTGCTCAGCCCAAGAGCCTCAATAGTAGCTTTCTGATCTTTGGGTCTGTCGATAACACTTTTTGTTTGAGTTATTTTTAATTTCATTTTATCTCCGAACTATAAGGTAAACATTTCTTTAACAGAAAGTCCTCTTAAGTCTGCAATTTCTTTTGCGCTTCTTAATGCAAGCAAACCTGCTAAAGTTGCTTTTACCTGATTATGGGGATTACTTGAACCAAGTGATTTAGTTAAAACATCTTGAACTCCGGCTGCTTCAAGCACAGCACGAACTCC
The DNA here is from genome assembly GCA_964531325.1 of uncultured Ignavibacteriaceae bacterium. Taxonomy (GTDB): domain Bacteria; phylum Bacteroidota; class Ignavibacteria; order Ignavibacteriales; family Ignavibacteriaceae; genus UTCHB3. The sequence goes on from CAZHCW010000009.1 coordinate 37,716, forward strand.
GCCACCTGCTATAAGACCTGTTCCCGGGGTTGCCGGTTTTAACATCACTTTACCTGCACCATATTTACCAATAATTGCATGTGGAAGGGTGTGTGAGCCGATAAGAACCTGTTTCAAGTTCTTTCTTGCATCATCAATACCTTTCTGAATGGCGTCGGTAACTTCGTTGGCTTTACCAAGCCCGATACCTACAAGGCCGCTTCCATTTCCTACCACTACAATAGCGTTGAAACCGAACCTTCTACCACCTTTAACCACTTTGGCAACGCGGTTAATATGAACAACTTTTTCTTTGAAACCGTCGTTATTGCTGTTTCTATTGCTCTTCAAATTTTATTCTCCGTTTCTCTAATTATCTCAGCTGCCGAGAGAGGACTCGAACCTCTACATACGGCTTCAAAGGCCGCTGTCCTGCCGTTAGACGACTCGGCAATTGTTTAGAATTGTAAACCACCCTCTCTCAAACCATCCGCTAAAGCTTTTACCCGACCGTGGTATTTATAACCATTTCTGTCGAATACGATGGATGAGATATCCTTTGCTTGTGCCATTTTAGCAAGGTGAATGCCAACCACTTTCGATTTGGCAGTTTTCCCTTTGGCGTTATTTATGTCATCTTGCAACTCTTTTGTAAGAGAAGAAGCGGCCACCAATGTAGCACCGGCGTTGTCGTCTATCAATTGTGCGTAAATCTGGTTGAGACTACGGGTAACCGTTAGTCTCGGTCTGTCAACAGTTCCAAATATCTTGGCTCTGATTTTCGCTTTTATTTTTAATTTTGAATCTTTTTTACTCATTACTTCAACTCCGATTATTTCTTACCGGCTGTTTTTCCGGCTTTCCTTCTTAATGTTTCATCTGAGTACTTAATACCTTTGCCTTTGTAGGGTTCAGGTTTCTTAAGCGACCTAATTTTTGCAGCTACCAAACCCACAGCTTCTTTATCGAATCCGCTTATAACTATCTGGGTAGGGGTATTTACTTGCAACTTGATATTATCGGGTGGCATGAAGTAAATTGGATGCGAATAACCGAGAGATAAAAGTAAATTCTCTTCTCTGGCTTCGACTTTGTAACCAACTCCAACAATGTCCAATGTTTTAGAATAACCATCATTCACACCTGTAACCATGTTCTGCAGGAGTGATCTGGACAATCCGTGAAGGGCTCTGCTTTCTTTCTGATCATCTTTTCTGGTTACAACCAGAGTGTCATTCTCATGCTTGATTTCGACAGCATCTCTGAAAGATCTTGTAAGCTGCCCTTTCGGCCCTTTAACGGTTACGGTGTTACCATCTAAAGTAACTGTAACTCCTGCTGGTATTTCTACCGGTTTTTTACCTATTCGTGACACTTTATTGCTCCGTTTATGATATTACCAAATATAGCAGAGAACTTCGCCGCCTATATTGGCGCGTTTTGCCTGCTTATCTGTCATTATTCCACTGGATGTGGATAAAATTGCGATTCCGTAACCATTTAATACTCTTGGAAGCTCTTCAACAGGTTTGTAAACACGGAGACCGGGAGTACTAATCTTTTTTAAGCCTTTGATGGCCGGTTTGCCTTGTGAATATCTCAAGAGTACTCTTAAAACATTCTGTTTATTGTCAGGAATTACTTCAAAATCGTAGATATAGCCATATTTCTTTAATAGCCCGGCGATAGCTACTTTCATATTCGATGAAGGAATCTCAACTCTTCTCTTGTTAGCCTTTATTGCGTTTCTTAACCTGGTCAAGAAATCGGCTATAGGGTCAGACATTGTCATTTTTTAAGAATCTCCTTTTACCAACTTGATTTTTTTATGCCGGGTATTTCACCGCGCAAAGCTTTTTCTCTAAAGACCAATCTGGATACTCCAAATTTTCTGTAGTAACTTCTTGCTCTTCCGGTCATCATACACCTGTTGTGCAAACGAACTGAAGAGGAATTTTTGGGAAGTTTTTGAAGAGCCTCGTAATCGCCGGCTGCTTTAAGTTCTTCTCTTAGTTTCTTATACTGTTCGTATAATTTTTCTCTTTTTGCTTGTCTGGCTATCAGACTTTTTCTTGCCATTAATAAAACCTCGGTTTAACTGTTAGTTACCTTTTTTTCTGAATGGGAATCCAAACGCTGCCAATAATTCAAAAGCCTCGGCGTCGGTTTTAGCATCTGTTACTATTGTAATGTCCATTCCCAAAACGCGTGTTACTTTATCAACATCAATTTCAGGGAAGATGATCTGTTCTTTAACACCAAAGGTGAAGTTGCCTCTTCCATCGAATGATTTGTCAGACAGACCCTTGAAATCTCTCACTCTCGGTAGAGCAATGTTCACTAATCTGTCGAAAAACTCATACATTCTGTCCCTTCGCAAGGTAACTTTTACCCCAACATTCATGCCTTCTCTAAGCTTAAAATTCGAAATAGCTTTTTTAGCTTTTCTTATAGTTGCTTTTTGACCTGTAAAAGCTTCAAGATTCTTAACTGCCTCTTCCATGATCTTTGGATCCGCAATTGCATCACCAACGCCCATATTAACAACTATTTTTTTAAGTCTTGGAACCTGCATGACATTTTTGTACTGAAATTTCTCTGTGAGCACAGGCATCACATCTTTTTTGTAAAAGTCAAAAAGACGACATGGGATCTTTACTGCCGGTTCAGCAGTTTCCTTTGCGGCCTTCTTCTCTTTAACTTCAGGTTTTTGTTTTGTTTTTTCTGCCATTTTATGAAACCTTAGTCCTTGTTTATATCATTTCACCGCTTTTAACACTGATGCGGACTACTTTCTGTTTACCGGTTTTTTCATCCACTATCAGTTTACCACCTAATCTTGAAGGCTCACCCGTTTTTGCATCAATGATCATAACATTCGATACATGAATAGGAGCTTCTTTTTCAATAATGCCACCTTGTGGGTTTGCCTGATTAGGTTTTGTGTGTCTTTTTCTCAGGTTCACACCTTCAACGATCACACGATTGGTTTTCTTAAATATTTTAAGTATTCTGCCGGTTGCACCATTATCGTTGCCGGCAATAACTTTAACTTTATCGTTTTTTCTAAGATTAATTCTATCCATTTTATCCTCTACAATACTTCTGGTGCTAAAGAAATTATTTTCATATAATTTCTCTCTCTAAGTTCTCTTGCTACGGGTCCAAAGATACGGGTACCTTTGGGCTCGCCCTGATTGTTTAGAAGTACAGCTGCATTTTCATCAAATCTGATATAAGAGCCATCTTTTCTTCTTACTTCTTTTTTCGTGCGTACGATAACGGCTTTAGAGACATCACCTTTTTTAACGCCGGCATTTGGAATAGCAGCCTTAACGGAAACAACTATCAAGTCGCCAACGCTGGCATATCTTCTGTTGCTGCCACCGAGCACTCTAATACATTTTAATCTCTTAGCGCCCGAATTATCGGCAGCGACTAAACTTGTTTCTTCCTGAATCATTTTTTTCTCCGGTAAAAACTACTTTGCTTTGATCAAAGTTTCAACTAAACGCCATCTTTTATTTTTGCTGAGAGGGCGTGTTTCCATTATTTTGACGATGTCACCAATCTGGCAACCGTTGCTATCGTCATGCGCCATCAGTTTGGTAGTACTTTTGTAGTACTTTTTGTAGATCGGATGAGCAACTCTTCTCTCGATTGCAACAACAATTGATTTATCCATCTTGTTGCTGACAACTTTTCCGATTCTGGTTTTTCTATTATTTCTTTCCATTATCTCTTAAGCTCTTGTCGTTTAATTATTCTGAGTTTTAATTTCGCGTTCTTTCTGAATTGTCAGCAGACGCGCAATAGTTTTTCTCGTATTTCTTATTGAAGCAGGATTTGCCTCTTGTTTCAGAGCATTTCTGAACTTCAAGTTGGTTAATGCTTCATAATTCTCTACAAGCGCTGTTTTCAGCTCTTCAGTTGTAAGTTCTTTGATTTCTTTAAGCTTCATATTTTTCTACTCCTGTTCAAAATCAGGTCTTGAAACGACCTTGGTTTGTATAGGGAGTTTATACGAACAAGTCTTCAAAGCTTCACGAGCAACTTCTTCACTAACTCCGGCTACTTCAAACATAATTCTACCCGGCTTAACCACGGCTACCCAAAATTCGGGTGCGCCTTTACCTTTACCCATACGGGTTTCAAGTGGCTTTTTTGAGACCGGCTTATCAGGGAATATTCTGATCCAAACCTTACCATCTCTTTTCATTTTTCTTGAAAGAGTGATACGACATGACTCTATCTGTCGGCTGGTTATCCAATGTGGTTCCAGGGCTTTCAGACCAAAATCACCGAATGCAACCGAGGAGCCACGATAGGCTTTACCGGTCATTCTTCCCCTTTGGGCTCTTCTAAACTTTACTCTTTTTGGCATTAACATGACAATATTCTCCGAATTTTAGTCTGAAACTCTTTTACCTAAAATCTCACCACGGCAGATCCATACTTTAATACCGATCGACCCATAAATGGTCTCGGCTCTGCCATTAGCGTAGTCAATATCCGATCTTAGTGTATGAAGAGGAGTTCTACCTTCTTTATACTGTTCGGTTCTCGCCATCTCTGCACCACCAAGTCGGCCGGCACACATGATCTTGATTCCTTCAGCACCGGCTTTCATACTTGAAGCCAGAGAAGTTTTCATTGCTCTTCTAAACGATATCCTGCCTTCAAGCTGACGGGCGACATTCTCAGACACCAGAAAAGCATCTAACTCAGGTTTTTTGATCTCGGATACTTGAACTTTTACTTCTTTGCTGGAAATCTGTTTCAGTTCTTCTTCAAGTTTCTGAATTTCAGAACCACTTTTACCAATAACCAAACCGGGTTTAGCGGTGTGTATGGTCACGATAACATTTTTTGAAGTTCTGTCGATTATTATTCTGGAGATCGACGCTGATTTGAGTCTTTTCCTGATATATCCTCTTAACTGATCATCTTCTTTCAGTTTGGTTGCGTAGCTTTTCTTCTCGAACCAATTTGATTCCCAACCTCTGATAATTCCAACTCTGATTCCAATTGGATGCGTTTTCTGACCCAATTTATTCCTCCTGTCCTTTTTTAATTAAAGTTGATACTATAACTGTAAGATGGCACATTCTTTTTCTTACTCTGTAAGCGCGTCCCATCGGTGCAGGAAGTACTCTCTTCATTGAAGGACCGTTATTCACAAAAATTTCTTTTATGTAAACTTCTTCAGGTTGAATTCTTGATTCTTCGTTGTTGTTAATCAGATTTGATACAGCTGACTTGATAACCTTTAATGCATCGTTGGATGCATGTTTTGGCTGAAACTGTAACGATTCCATCGCCTTAACTGCGTTCATACCTCTTACGAGATCTACGACAAGTCTCATTTTCCTCGGTGAGGATGGGATAAATCTATATGTTGCTCTTGCTTCCATTTTCTTTCGTCCTATCTAGCTCTTGAGGCTTTTTCAGCTTTGGTTCCCGGATGACCTCTAAAAATTCTGGTTGGTGCAAATTCACCGAATTTGTGACCAATCATATTTTCAGTTACATATACAGGGATCATCTTGTTACCGTTGTGAACTGCAACAGTATGCCCTATAAAATCGGGTGTGATCATCGAAGCTCTCGACCATGTTTTGATAATCTTCTTCTGGCCTTGTTCATTAAGTAGCTGTACTTTTTTCAATAGCTTATAGTGAATAAATGGGCCTTTTTTAATACTTCTTGGCATACTTACTCTCTACTACTTTCTGCGTTTAACAATATACTTATTAGAAGGATTCTTCCGCTTACGGGTTTTAAGACCCTTGGCAGCCTGACCCCATGGCGATACAGGATGCCCGCCGCCTGAAGTTTTACCTTCACCACCACCCATTGGGTGATCCACCGGGTTCTTTGCAACACCTCTGCTAAGAGGTCTTCTTCCAAGCCATCTGTTACGACCGGCTTTTCCGAGACTGATATTTTCGTGATCTGCATTACCAACCACTCCGTAGGTTGCCATACATTCAACTCTTACTATTCTTACCTCACCTGAAGGGAGCTTAAGAGTAGCCATATCTTTTTCTCTTGCCACGAGCTGTATTGCTGTTCCGGCACTTCTTGCCAATTGTCCACCTTTGCCGGGTTTTAATTCAACATTGTGAATAAAACTACCAACTGGGATCTCCTTAAGTGGCAATGCGTTGCCAACTTTAATTTCTGAACCTGAACCTGAAGTTACCTTCTGCCCAACTTTGATTCCGGCAGGAGCAAGGATGTATCTCTTCTCGCCATCTTCATAATGAAGCAGTGCTATTCTGCAAGTACGGTTTGGATCATATTCGATTGAAAAAACTTTAGCCGGTACACCAAATTTGTTACGCTTAAAGTCAATGATCCTGTATTGTCTTTTATGCCCGCCGCCTTTATGTCTTGATGTAATGCGGCCATGATTGTTCCTGCCACCCGATTTGTCCAACGGAAGAAGCAGTGACTTCTCCGGTGTAGATTTAGTGATCTCAACAAATTCTGAAACTGATCTAAATCTTGTTCCGGGTGTAGTGGGCTTATATTTTCTTATTGCCATTGCTGAAACTCCGGTCTGCTACTATGCTTGTTCAAATAATTCAATTTTTTCGCCTTGCTTTAAAGAAACATAGGCTTTCTTGAACCGAGGTGTTTTTCCGGTAAACCGTCCAGTTTTTCTGAACGATGTTTTGATCTTGCCACTGTATTTAACAGTGTTAACAGATACAACATTTACACCGAATTTTTTCTCAATTGCCTGTGCGATTTCGATCTTATTGGCAGTCCAACTAACTTCAAAACCATATTTATGTTCGCCAATCATCTTTACACTTTTTTCGGTGTAAAGTGGCTTTATTAATACTTCTTTCATCTACTCAGCCGCTACCTTTTCTCTAACATAAGTATTGTTAAAATAATCTACGGCTCCTTGCTGAAGCAGCAGTATCTGGCTATTCAATATATCGTAGGTAGATACGCTGTTTACACTAAGAACTTTTACTCTGTCGATATTTCTACCTGATTTGTAAACATTTTCGTCGTGTGAAGCAGTAAGCATCAACACTTTTTTACCTTCGAGCTTAAGTGCGTTCAAAAGGGCAATAAAGTTTTTGGTTTTTGGAACTTCATAATTAAAATTCTCTACTACAACCAATCTCTCTTCACTAACTTTCATGGATAGAGCTGACCTTTTGGCTAACATGGCTACTTTGCGTGGTACTTTCAGGCGGTAATCTCTTGGTCTGGGACCAAAGATTCTTCCTCCACCCACCCAAAGGGGTGATCTGGTAGTACCGGCACGCGCTCCGCCTCTTCCTTTTTGTCTCCAGGGCTTTTTACCACCACCTCTTACTTCAGATCTCTCTTTACTTTTATGTGTACCTTGTCTCTGATTGGCAAGATATACTTTCGAAGCAAGATAAAGAACATGATGATTTGGCTCGATAGCGAACACTGTATCATTTAATTCGACTTGTCCGGAGACTGTACCGTCTGTTTTATAAACATCGACTAACATTTCTAACCTGAACTATTTTTTGTATAACTCTACAATTGAATTTGTGGCACCCGGAACAGCGCCCTTAACTAAGATTATGTTTTTCTCTGCAATGATCTTTATTACCTGAAGATTTCTTACCGACACATTGTCGTTCCCCATTCTACCGGCCATTTTCATACCCGGGAAAACTCTTGAGGGATAAGACGAGGACCCGATTGACCCGGGAGCTCTTAATCTGTCAGACTGACCATGCGTTGTTCCGCCAACTCCACCAAAACCGTGCCTTTTCATAACACCCTGGAAGCCTTTACCCTTACTTTTGCCCGAGACTTTAATTTTCTCGCCAACAGTAAAGATTCCTGAATCAAGGTTATCACCAACTTTATACTCTGCCACGGAATCTACGCGGAATTCTCTCAAATGCCTTACCGGTGTGAGGTTGTTCTTCTTGAAGTGACCGATTTCCGGTTTGGTCAAATTTTTCTCTCTTACCTGCCCATATCCCAACTGAATTGCATTGTAACCGTCGGTTTCAACACTTTTTACAGCAGCTATAACACAGGGGCCTGCTTCGATAATTGTTACAGGTATTCTCACACCATTTTCATCGTAAATAGCAGACATTCCAATTTTTTTACCAAGTATTCCTAACATATATTCTCCGCCATCCCTTAGAGTTTAATCTCTATGTCAACTCCGGCAGGGATATCTAGTTTACCTAAAGAATCGATTGTTTTTGCGCTTGAATTATGGATATCAATTATCCTTTTGTGAGTACGGGTCTCAAACTGCTCACGCGATTTTTTATCGACATGAGGTGATCTCAATACTGTGTATATGGTCTTACGTGTAGGCAGTGGAATCGGACCGGACACAGATGCTCCGGTACTTTTAACTGTCTTAATAATTTTTTCGGTCGATTTATCGATAAGTATATGATCGTAAGATTTTAACTTAATTCTAATTTTCTTCCCGGCCACTTTGTTTTTTCCTCGTTTTTAAGACACAAAAAGGGAGAGTTTACTCCCTTTTTGTGGGTCTATAAAGATTCTCTTATTTGATGATCTTGGTTACGGTTCCGGCACCAACTGTTCTACCACCCTCACGGATAGCGAAGCGGAGGCCTTCTTCCATAGCGATCTCAGAGATCAAATTAACAATCATTTTTCTGTTGTCACCAGGCATAACGATATCGTCAGCGTTTTCAAGTGTAACAACACCGGTAACATCAGTTGTTCTGAAATAGAACTGAGGTCTGTAACCGTTTGAGAATGGTTTGTGACGGCCACCTTCTTCTTTTGAAAGAACATAAACCTGACACTCAAAATCAGTATGTGGTGTAATTGAACCGGGTTTGGCAAGAACCATTCCTCTTTCAATTTCATCTTTACCAACACCACGCATCAGAATACCGGCGTTATCACCAGCCTGAGCTTTGTCAAGCTCTTTCCTGAACATTTCGATACCGGTAATTACGGTTTTCTTGTGTTGTCCGAGACCAACGAGTTCAACTTCTTTTCCAAGTTCAATTTCGCCTCTTTCAACTCTACCTGTAGCAACAGTTCCACGACCTGTGATCGAGAAAACATCCTCTACCGGCATCAAGAAAGGTTTGTCAACACTTCTTTCAGGAAGAAGAACATATTCATCCACTGCAGCCATGAGTTCCCAGATACAGTTGTATCTTTCGTCATCAACCGGAGCCTGGCTCGAGCCGGCTTCGAGAGCGTGAAGTGCTGATCCTTTTACGATCGGAATATTGTCGCCATCAAATTCGTTTTTCGAAAGAATTTCTCTGAGTTCCATCTCAACGAGTTCGATGAGTTCAGGATCATCCATCATATCAACTTTATTAAGGAATACAACTATACGGGGAACACCAACCTGTTTAGCGAGCAGGATATGCTCTCTTGTCTGTGGCATAGGTCCGTCGGTTGCAGCTACTACGAGGATGGCACCATCCATCTGAGCAGCACCGGTGATCATGTTTTTTACATAATCAGCGTGACCGGGGCAGTCAACATGTGCGTAGTGTCTGTTCTCTGTGGAATATTCCACATGAGAGGTAGCAATTGTTATTCCTCTTGCTTTTTCTTCTGGTGCGTTATCGATCGAGTCGAATGATCTAACTTGCGATAACCCTTTGTTAGCCAATGCCATTGTAATGGCTGCTGTCAAAGTTGTTTTTCCGTGGTCAACATGACCGATGGTTCCAATGTTGACATGCGGTTTAGACCTGTCAAATTTTTCTTTGGCCATCTGCTTATCTCCTATTAATATTTCTGCTTGGTTTAATTATCAGACAGTTGAAGCTGAGCGTCTACCGGATGATTTTTCCGATATTTCTTCAGCGATTGATTTCGGCACATCGGAATAGTGCGAGAACTGCATCGTGTATATTGCTCGTCCTTGAGTCATCGATCTCAATACGGTTGCGTAGCCGAACATTTCAGAAAGAGGAACCTTGGCTTTAATAACTTGAGCATCTTTTCTGGCAGAGAATCCTTCGATTCTTCCCCTTCTTGAGTTCAAGTCACCCATTACATCACCTAAATATTCATCAGGTGATATAACCTCAACTGCAACTATTGGCTCTAAGATAACCGGTTTTGCTTTCTTCGCAGCATTCTGGAAGCCCATCGAACCGGCAACTTTGAATGATATTTCATCTGAATCTACATCGTGATACGATCCATCAAACAATTTTACCTTAATATCTACCATTGGATATCCGGCAACAACACCATTACGCATTGCTTCCTGAACACCTGCAGATACTGCGGGGATATATTCTTTTGGTACCACACCACCAATGATTCCATTGATAAATTCGAATCCTTTACCGGGTTCGTTTGGTGTAACTTCAAGCCAAACATGACCGAACTTACCTCTACCACCCGATTGTTTAACAAATTTACCTTCAGCTTCAACAGCCTCTGTAATGGTTTCTCTGTATGCAACTTGAGGTTTACCCACATTTGCATCCACTTTAAATTCTCTTCTGAGACGATCGACAATTATTTCAAGGTGAAGTTCACCCATACCTGCTATAATGGTCTGGCCTGTTTCATCGTCAACATGCACTCTAAATGTTGGATCTTCATCTGCAAGCTTGGAAAGTGATTCTGAAAGTCTGTCCTGATCTGCTTTTGTTTTTGGTTCAATAGCGATCTGAATAACAGGCTCTGGGAATACCATTCTTTCCATCACCACGGGATCATCTTCATTACAAAGTGTATCCCCGGTTCTTGTAAATTTAAGTCCTACTGCTGCGCCAATGTCTCCGGCTCTTACACCGGGAACTTCTTCACGATGGTTGGCGTGCATTTCCAATAAACGGCTGATTCTCTCTTTTTTCCCGGATACCGAGTTATAAACATAAGAACCTGCATCAAGTTTACCGGTGTAAACTCTAAAGAAAGTGAGTTTTCCAACAAACGGATCGTTCATTATTTTGAACGCAAGAGCAGTAAACTTCTCATCGTCTGCTGTTCTTCTTGTAACTTGATCATTTATTCCGATATGGTGGGCTTCAATAAATTCGGCATCTGCCGGTGAAGGAAGGAAATCGATAGTTGCATCAAGCAACATCTGAATACCTTTGTTCTTAAACGATGCTCCACACAATACAGGAATAATAACATTTGCAATTGTTGCTTTTCTTAGAACTGCTTTCACCTCACTAACGGAAATTTCTTCACCGTCAAGGTATTTCATCAGAAGTGTGTCATCAACATCAGACACTGCTTCAAGCATCTCTGTTCTATATTTTTGAGCGTTCTCAAGAAGATCCTTTGGGATTTCAATAACATCAAATTCTTTACCCATAGTATCTTCACGATACATAATAGCTTTCATCTCTATCAGATCGATAACACCAGCAAAGATGTCTCCCGCACCGATAGGCAGAGCAAGTGGTATTGCATTTGCGCCAAGTCGTTCACGAATCATTCCGAGAGCATTATAAAAGTCGGCACCAATTCTATCCATCTTATTGACGAATGCTATTCTTGGAACACCATATTTATCAGCCTGTCTCCAAACTGTTTCCGACTGTGGTTCAACGCCACCAACCGCACAAAAAAGTGCTATTGCTCCGTCAAGTACTCTTAATGATCTTTCAACTTCTACTGTAAAATCAACGTGCCCCGGGGTATCTATAATATTGATCTGATGATCTGCCCAATAACATGTGGTTGCAGCACTCGTAATGGTGATGCCTCTCTCTTTTTCCTGCTCCATCCAATCCATGGTAGCTGCACCATCGTGCACCTCACCAAGACGGTGTAACCGGCCGGTATAATACAGAATCCTCTCAGTCGTAGTGGTCTTGCCGGCATCTATGTGTGCCATAATTCCAATGTTACGAACTCTTTCTATAGGTGTCTTTATGCTCATTATCTATTCTGTTTCTTAGTAATCACTACCACTTGAAGTGTGCAAAAGCCTTGTTGGCTTCAGCCATCCTGTGGGTATCTTCTTTTTTCTTGATTGCGTTGCCTTCGTTGTTGGCAGCTGCAATAAATTCCATAGCTAATTTGGTTACCATCGATTTGTCTTTTCTATCGGAAGCATATCTCTTCAACCATCTGATTGCAAGAGCCATTCTTCTTTCCGGACGAACTTCCATTGGAACCTGATAGGTAGCACCACCAACTCTACGGCTCCTGACTTCGATAACCGGCTGAACATTTTGGATAGCTTTCTTAAAGACTTCCAATCCCGGTTTTGTTGTTTTTTCTTCAACCATATCAAATGCTTCGTAAACCAATTTTCTGGCTGTTTCTTTCTGACCGTCTTCCATTATACAGTTAATGAATTTCGCCAATGAATGGTCGCCGTACCTTGGATCAGGCTTAATATATCTCTTTGGTGCTCTTTTTTTTCTCATATCTTAACTACTTGCCTTTTTGTTGTTTGGGCCTCTTGGCTCCGTATTTCGATCTTCCTTGTCTTCTGTCAGCTACACCGTTGGAATCCAATGTTCCTCTGATTATATGGTATCTAACACCCGGAAGATCTTTTATTCTGCCACCTCTGATCAAAACGATCGAGTGCTCTTGCAGATTGTGACCTTCACCCGGAATGTAGGCTGTTACTTCTATGTGGTTTGTTAATCTAACTCTCGCTACTTTTCTGAGCGCAGAGTTCGGTTTTTTAGGAGTTGTTGTATAAACTCTTGTACAAACCCCTCTTTTTTGAGGACAAGCCTGCAAAGCCGGTGCTTTATTATTTGAAAGCACAGCCTGGCGGCCTTTCCTTACTAACTGGTTTATTGTAGGCAAAATGAACTCCTGATTTTGTCCAAAACTTAAAAAAATTCAGACTTCAAATATAGGATAAAATGCGTTAATTGTCAAGCAATTTTACTTGATAGAAAAAATAAAACTATTTTATGGCTTCTGAGTTGCTCAGAAGCAACACCCCCGATCTATTCCGGGGGGTAAAAAAAAGGTGGGAGTCCCCGATCTATTCCGGGGACTCTTTATAATATGTTAGACTGAGGTAACTTTTGCAGCTTCCTGTTCAATCTCTTCCAATGCCATTTCGTCCTCATCTCTAACGATAAGTGAGCGATATTTTCTTAATCCGGTTCCGGCTGGTATAAGACGACCCATAACGACATTTTCTTTCAGTCCTCTGAGAGTGTCTCTTTTTGCCTGCACCGCTGCATTGGCTAATACTTTTGTAGTTTCCTGGAAGGAAGCAGCCGAGATAAAACTCTCGGTCTCAAGTGCAGCTCTTGTAATTCCGAGCAACATATGATCAAAGGTTGCCTGTTCGGCATCCCTGTACTGTATTTCAGCTTTGCTTCTTTTCTTCAACTCAAGATTTAATTCGGATAATTTTTTCCTGGAGATAATCTGTCCGGGTTTGAATATCGAACCTCCGGCATCTGTTACGATAACAGATTCCATCATTTTCTCATTCTCTTCCATGAACTCTGCTTTATCAACAATGTCTTCCTCAAGGAATCTGGTATCACCCGGCTGTACAACTTTGATCTTCTGAAGCATCTGACGCACAATTACCTCAATATGCTTGTCGTTGATCTTTACACCTTGCAAACGATAAACTTCCTGTATTTCGTTTACGAGGTATTCTTGTACAGCGTTAGTACCTTTAATCTTAAGGATATCATGCGGATCAACAGGTCCATCGATGATTTTTTCACCGGCAGGGATCTCGTCACCTTCCTGAACAAGAGTGTGCTTACTAATAGGCACATTATACCTCTTCTCATCAGATTTATCGATCGCTGTTACGATGATCTCACGAGTACCTTTTCTCCTTGCTCCAAAGCTTACCAATCCCTCGATATCTGCAATAATTGCAGGATCCTGTGGATTTCTCGCTTCGAACAATTCAGTCACTCTTGGAAGACCACCGGTGATATCACGCGTCTTCGATGCTTGTTTTGCAATCTTTGCAAGAATGGTACCTGCAGGAATCTCCTGTCCTTCTTCCACTGAAAGGAAAGCTTTCGCCGGAATATTGAACGATCTTCTTTCACCATCGGCATTTTCTATCACTATAGAAGGCGACAGACCTTTGTCTTTTGGTTCAATTACAACTTTCTGAACATGACCCGTCTGATCATCAGTAATCTGTTCCATTGTAAATTTGTCGATAAGATCAACAAACTTAACGAAACCTGTGATATCAGAAAGAATTACGGCGTTGTATGGATCGTGATAATAAAGCGGCTGTTTTTTCCTTACTTTTTGTCCTTCGTCAACCAATATCTCGGCTCCGTAAGGAACATCAAATTTTCTTAACAATATTTCATTGTTATCGGTGATTTCGATTACACCTCTTCTGCCGGTAACAACTTTTACTTTACCGAAAATTGAATCTTTTTCCACAAAGGCTAATCTGTTGTATCTGACAACTCCTTCTACCGGTGTATCAACCTGAGATTGAGTTGCAATACGGGCTGATGTACCACCAAGATGGAAAGTTCTTAAGGTAAGCTGTGTACCGGGCTCACCAATCGACTGTGCAGCAATAACACCCACGGCTTCACCAATTTCAACGAGCTTGCCGTTGGTCAGATTTCTTCCGTAACAGTGGGCACATACTCCATGTTTGGCTTCACAGGTAAGAACTGTTCTGATATAAACAGAATCAAGACCTGCATCTTCAATAGCCGCAGCAATTGTTTCAGAGATGGTTTCGCCGTTTTCACAAATAAGTTCATCTGTTCTTGGATCGTAAATATCACCCTGAGCAACTCTACCAACAATTCTCTCTGTAAGTGGTTCTCTCTCTTCACCTGCTTCTTTAAGAGCAGATATTTCGATTCCAAGGATAGTTCCGCAATCGATTTGTGTGATAATTACATCCTGAGCAACATCCACGAGCCTTCTTGTAAGGTAACCTGCATCCGCTGTTTTAAGAGCTGTATCAGCAAGACCTTTTCTTGCACCGTGAGTTGAAATAAAGTATTCGAGTACTGACAAACCTTCTTTAAAGTTCGCTATAATCGGGTTCTCGATGATCTCACCTGCCTGACCGGTAAGTGATTTCTGAGGTTTCATCATAAGACCACGCATACCGGCGAGCTGACGAACCTGCTCGGACGAACCTCTCGCACCCGAGTCAACCATCATGTGAATAGGGTTAAATCCTTGATTGGATTCTCTAAGTTTCTCCATGAGAACTTTGCCCACATCGTTAGTCGCATGTGTCCAGATATCGATAATTTTGTTATATCTCTCAGTATCGGTAATAAAACCATTTTCATGCTCGTTCAACACCTGGTCAACTTTACGGTTGGCTTCGTTTATTATCGACTCTTTCTCCTCAGGAACCACAAGATCACTGAAGGAAATTGAAAGCCCGCCCTGCATTGCAAACGCAAATCCAAGCTCTTTCAAATTATCGAGGAAAATAGCCGTAACTTTGTTGCCTAATTTCATAAACATGAGGTTTACGAAAGCACCAAATGATTTTTTAACAAGAAGCTGATTGTAAAAGCCCATTTCTTTCGGGACGATCTTGTTAAAGATAACACGACCGACAGTTGTTTCAAGCAACTTGCCGTCTAATCTAACTTTAATCTTGGCGTGCAATCCAACTACTTTGTTGTTGTAAGCAATAACAACCTCGTCGGCGTTACTAAATATCATTCCTTCGCCAAGATCACCATCTCGCTTTTTGGTAAGATAGTACACACCCAAAACGATGTCCTGTGTAGGAACAACAATTGGACTGCCATTCTGTGGCGAGAGGATATTATGGCTCGAAAGCATAAGCAATTGCGCTTCAAGTTTTGCTTCGTCAGAGAGAGGCACATGCACAGCCATCTGATCGCCGTCAAAATCCGCGTTAAAAGCGGTACAAACCATCGGATGAAGTCTGATCGCCTTTTCATCGATGAGCACCGGCTGGAAAGCCTGAATACCCAAACGGTGAAGTGTTGGCGCACGGTTAAGAAGCACTGGATGACCATCGATAATCTTTTCGAGAATCTCCCAGATAATTGCATCTTTTCGTTCAACTACCTTTTTGGCACTTTTTACGGTTTTATTGTTACCTCTCTCAATAAGTTTCCTTATGATGAGGGGTTTAAATAGTTCATAAGCCATGTCTTTTGGAAGACCACACTGATGAAGCTTAAGCTCAGGACCAACAACAATAACCGATCTGCCTGAATAATCCACTCTTTTACCGAGCAGGTTCTGGCGGAATCTACCTTGTTTACCTTTCAACATATCGCTGAGAGATTTTAATGGTCTGTTATTGTCACTTCTTACAGCAGAACCGCGTCTTGAGTTGTCGAACAAGGCATCAACAGCTTCCTGAAGCATTCTTTTCTCATTCCTGAGGATAACTTCGGGAGCTTTAATGTCGATCAACCTTTTTAGACGGTTGTTACGGATAATCACTCTTCTGTAAAGATCGTTAAGATCACTGGTAGCAAACCTGCCACCTTCGAGGGGAACCAAAGGTCTCAACTCGGGTGGAATTACAGGAATATAGTTAAGAACCATCCATTCCGGTTTGTTCTCAAGTTTATCTTCCTTGGTGCGGAAAGCTTCAATTACTCTTAATCTTTTTAGGAGTTCTTCCTTTTTCTGCTGAGAGTTTTCTCTCTGAAGCTGATCTTTCAATTCATAAAACTTCTCTTCGATGTTTAAGGTCTTAAGAAGTTCTCTGATCGCTTCACCACCAATTTTGGCGTAAAATTTATTGGGATCGTTATCAGCCAGTTTATCATTCCCGGCAGGGAGTGATTTCTGAATCTCTGAATATTGATCCTCTGTTATAAGGTCATTTACCCTGAGACCTGTTGGTCCGGGGTTCATAACAACATAAGATTCGTAGTAAACAATCTTTTCAAGCTCTTTTGAGCTAAAACCTAAAAGGTTACCAATTTTTGAGGGCAACGATCTGAAGAACCAAATGTGTACTACAGGAACTGCGAGGGAGATATGCCCCATCCGTTCCCTTCTTACACTCTTTTGAGTAACTTCAACACCGCAACGATCGCAAATGATACCTTTGTATCTAATCCTTTTATACTTGCCGCAGTAGCATTCCCAGTCGCGTGTTGGCCCGAATATTTTCTCACAGAAAAGTCCATCCTTTTCAGGTCTGAACGATCTATAATTTATAGTTTCCGGTTTGGTAACTTCACCATGGGATCTATCAAGTATATCATCGGGGCTCGCCAATGTAATTGTAATGGAATTAACATCTTTAATTACATTTTCAGGCAATCTTAATGACATATAAAAAACTCCTTCCGAGAATCTGTTTTCAAATTATTTAACTACTCAATTTCAACATCAAGGCCAAGACCTTGAAGTTCTTTGATGAGTACATTAAATGCTTCGGGCACATTCGGTTCTTGAATATTTTCACCTTTAACAATCGACTCATACACCTTGGTTCTACCGGCAACATCATCACTTTTTACGGTAAGGATTTCCTGAAGTATATGTGAAGCACCATAGGCTTCAAGAGCCCACACTTCCATCTCTCCAAATCTCTGACCGCCAAACTGAGCCTTACCACCAAGTGGCTGCTGAGTGATAAGCGAGTATGGTCCAATTGACCTGGCATGTAGTTTGTCATCTACAAGGTGGCTCAACTTGAGCATGTAAATATATCCACAAGTAACTTTTTGGTCGAATGCTTCACCTGTTCTGCCATCATGAAGTTCGGTTTTACAACCAACAGGAAGCCCTGCTTGTTCGAGGTAACCTGTAACATCAGACACTTCTGCACCGTCGAAAACGGGAGTAGCGAACTTGACGCCAAGTTTTTTACCTACCCAGCCAAGAGCTGTCTCATAAAGCTGACCCAGGTTCATTCTCGAAGGCACACCCAAAGGATTGAGTATCATCTCAACCTGAGTGCCGTCGGGGAGGAAAGGCATATCTTCCTGCGGAACCACCTTGGCAACAACACCTTTGTTACCATGTCTTCCCGCCATTTTGTCACCTACAGAGATTTTTCTCTTTTTAGCAACATATACCTTTGCCAACTGGATGATTCCCGGGGGAAGTTCATCGCCAATCTGAATTTTCTGTTTTTCGCGCTTGTAATCTTCATCGATGTCAGCGAGTTTCCTCAGATAGTTTTTCATCAATGCTTTTACAAACTCGTTCGATCTTTCGTCTTCAAACCAGGGTGATTTATCATCAAGTCTCTCAAGTGTTTCCACTGTGTCAAGAATCGATCTGTCGATAACCGTACCCGATTTTATTACAGTAATGCCATGTTCGTCTTTTACTCCCAGAGTCTTTTTACCTTCACAGATTTTCGAAAGTCTGTCGATCATCTTGTCGCGAAGTGCAACTTTCTCTTTGGAATATTTGATTTCAAGTTCTTCAGAAAGTTTCTTTTCGAGCTTCTTCGACTCGGCATCTTTTCTTCTACGGGAGAAGAGACGGGTTTTAATAACAGTTCCGCGAAGCCCGGGGGTTGCACGCAAAGATGCATCCTTAACTTCACCTGCTTTATCACCAAAGATGGCTCTGAGAAGTTTTTCTTCAGGAGTTGGGTCCGACTCCCCTTTTGGGGTGAGTTTACCGATAAGGATATCACTTTCCTTAACTTCAGCTCCAACTCTAATGATACCATTCTCGTCAAGATTCTTTACTGTATCTTCACTTACATTCGGAATTTCTCGTGTAAGCTCTTCATCACCTCGCTTGGTCTCGCGAACCTGAAGTTCAAATTCCTCGATATGTATTGAAGAGAAAACATCGTTCATTACCAGTTTTTCTGAAAGGATGATAGCATCCTCAAAGTTGTAACCTCTCCAGGGCATGAATGCTACAAGGATGTTTCTTCCAAGCGCAAGTTCACCCTGATCTGTGGCGAATCCGTCTGCAAGTACATCACCCTTTTTGATTTTTTGACCATGTTTAACAATAGGTCGCTGGGTAATGCTCGTCTCCTGGTTTGTACCGGAGAACTTTATTAATTTATAAGAGACTGTTTTTACATCGTCAAACTCAGTGAGAGCTTCAAATGAAAGAGGATCGATGTTATAGTCAACTACTATTTTGTCTGCATCAACATAAACCACTTCTCCATCTTCCTGAGCCACTATCACCGATCTTGTATCACGAGCAACCCGTCCTTCAAGCCCGGTTCCCACAAGTGGAGCTTCCGGCTTGATGAGAGGAACTGCCTGACGCTGCATGTTCGAACCCATGAGAGCACGGTTGGCATCGTCATGCTCGAGGAAAGGAATCAAAGCTGCTGCCGCACTTACAATCTGCGCCGGAGCAACATCCATATATTCCACTTCCTGTGGATGCACTATCGGGAAATCACCTTTTCTACGGCACTTAACTCTCTCTCTCACAAATTTTCCATTCTCATCGATTGGAGCGTTTGCCTGAGCTATGGTGTACATATCTTCCTGCTCAGCAGTAAGATAAACCACATCAGAAGAAACTATACCGTCTTTTACAACACGGTATGGAGTCTCAAGAAATCCAAATTTATTTACACGGGAATAGATGGTAAGAGAGGAAATAAGACCGATGTTTGGACCTTCAGGAGTCTCAATCGGGCAGAGTCGTCCATAATGAGTGTAGTGAACATCTCTCACCTCAAATCCGGCGCGTTCTCTGGTAAGACCGCCCGGTCCAAGTGCCGACATTCTTCTCTTGTGTGTAAGTTCCGAGAGTGGATTGGTCTGATCCATGAACTGTGAAAGCTGATTTGTTCCAAAGAAGGAAGTAATCACGCTGCTAATTGTTCTTGCATTTACCAGATCCTGTGGCGCAAAACCCTCAGCATCTCTAATCGACATTCTGTCTTTAATGGTTCTTGCCATTCTCGCCAGACCTGTATTAAACTGCTGCTGAAGCTGTTCGCCTACTGTTCTTACTCTTCTGTTTCCAAGATGATCAATATCATCAGATGCAGCATTTTCATCCTTCATCTTGATGATATATTTCATTATCTCAATAAAATCCTGTATGTGAAGAACTGTCAGATCATCGGGAATTAACCCTTTCAGACTGAGTTTGTCGTTCATTCTGTGTCTGCCAACTTCGCCTAAATCGTATCTCTTATCGTTGAAAAAGGTCTTTTCAAGCAATCCGGCAGCAGTTTCAACATCCGGTGCTTCTCCGGTTCTAAGCTGTCGGTAAATCGAAAGAAGGGCCTCATCACGGCTGTGAGTCGTATCTTTTTCGAGTGTGTTGAGAATTAAATTCTGATCGAGGTTAAGGTCTGTTCTGATCAAGTTGATCGACTCAACACCCGAAGATTTAATCATTTCAACCGACTCTTCGTCAATTATATCGTTTCTGTTTAAA
The DNA here is from genome assembly GCA_964531325.1 of uncultured Ignavibacteriaceae bacterium. Taxonomy (GTDB): domain Bacteria; phylum Bacteroidota; class Ignavibacteria; order Ignavibacteriales; family Ignavibacteriaceae; genus UTCHB3. The sequence continues at coordinate 57,975 of CAZHCW010000009.1, forward strand.
AAGATTTCACCGGTGTTCGAATCAAACACTTCGGTGGCAACTTTTCTTGAAAGAAGTGACTCGGGGTCAACATCATTCAGGTCTATTGTTTCATATAATTCAAAAATGCTTAATATTTCATCATCGGTCTCATACCCCAAAGCTCTAAGCAGTGTGGTTGAGGGGAATTTTTTTCTACGGTCAATGTAAACATTTAATACATAGTTGATATCGGTGGTAAACTCAACCCATGATCCTTTTAAAGGGATAATTCTGGCTGAATAAAGGGGCGTTCCGTTGGGATGCACTGTCTGAGAAAATGCCACACCCGGCGATCTGTGCAACTGGGATACGACAACTCTCTCTGCTCCGTTAATAATAAATGTAGCCTGATCTGACATAAATGGCAATGTGCCAAGGTAAACTGTCTGCTGAACAGAGTTTACCCATTCACCTGTGTCGGGATCTTTGGAAGACAAAGTAAGCTTCGCTTTAATGCTCGCTGAGTAGGTTAAACCTTTCTCTCTGCATTCTTGTATCGAGTAGCGTGGTTTTTCAACATAATACTCGTTGTAATCAAGGCGATATTTCGCTTTGTGATTGTCGGGGTTGTCTAGAATAGGAAAATTACTCGTAAAAACTTGCTGGAGTCCCTTGTTCTCTCTCTCGGAGGGAGCGACATCCATCTGTAGAAAATCGTAAAATGAGTCCTTCTGAACGCTTAATAAATCCGGTATCTCTATTACAGAGTTTATAGTACCGAAGGTAATTCTGTTTTTGTTCAATTGAATAACCTCAAAGTTGTTGTTTCAAACCTTATTCTTGCAATCGTGATCTGAACATAAATAATAAAAAGCGATAAGACGATAAAAATCGTCTTACCACTTAAAAATTCGGTTGAGTAATTAAAGTTTATAATAAAATTACTTTAATTCTACCTTTGCACCGGCTTCTTCGAGCTCTTTTTTAACCTTTTCAGCTTCGTCTTTGGAGACTGCTTCTTTAACTGGTTTTGGAGCAGCTTCAACAAGGTCTTTAGCTTCTTTCAAACCTAAACCTGTGTGGGCTCTAACAACTTTGATAACACCGATCTTGTTAGCACCGGCTTCCATAAGCATTACATCAAATTCAGTTTTCTCTTCAACAACTTCTGCTGCAACGGCTGCAACAGCGGCACCCATTACTACAGGAGCAGCGGCTGTAACACCAAATTCATCTTCTAATGCTTTTTTTAATTCAGCGGCTTCAACCAAAGTTAACGCTTTAATTAATTCTACTAATTGAGATACTTTCTCTGACATCTTTAGTTCTCCATTTTATAAATTTTAAATGTTATGCAGCTTTTTTCTTGCCAATTTCATCAATTACACTAACGAGATCTCTCATTACTGCGTTAAGCGTGCCAACGATACCGGAGGCGGGCGCATTGATGCTGCCAAGAATACTTGCTATTATCTCTGCCTTTGAAGGCAATTTGGATAGTACATCCAACTGGTCGCCGGAATAATATTGTGTCTCAATATAACAGGCTTTTAAACCAAATTTCTGAGTATCGTCACTAAATTTTTTAATGATCTTGGCGGGTGCAACAGGGTTTTCGAATGTGAATGCGAAACCTGTCATTCCAACCAGATTCTCAGCCAACTTGGGATATTTGCCTGACTGTTCAAGAGCGCGTTTAAATAAAGTGTTTTTAATTACTTTATAAACAACTCCCTCTTTTCTGAACTCATTTCTGAGTTTGGATATCTGAGAAACATTAACTCCGGTGTAGTCAGTTAAATAAATTGCGGTCGAATCGTTTAGAAGCTCGACTATCTCCGCAATGACTTCACCTTTTTGTTCTTTGTTCATTTATCTTCCGAATCAGTTTATTTATACCGCGTCGGTATAGAAGCAGTGATTTGTTGTGCGTAATTTCTTAATTAATTTCGTCTTTAACTATTTTCAGACCGGGGCCCATGGTGGAAGAGAGATATACACTCTTCATATAAGTACCTTTAGCAGTGGCCGGTTTTAGTTTATTGACCTGACTTATAAGTGCCTTGGCATTTTCTTCAAGCTGCTCGGTGGTAAAATTAAGTTTACCTACGGCTGCATGAATAATACCCTGCTTGTTCACTCTAAAATCAATCTTTCCTGCCTTCACTTCTTTAACGGCTTTTGCAACATCAGGTGTTACTGTTCCGCTTTTGGGATTAGGCATCAAACCTTTTGGTCCAAGTATTTTTCCGAACTTACCCAACTGACCCATGATATCAGGTGTTGCTATTATAACATCAACATCGGGAACTTCGTTCTTTTCAATCGCTGTTAAATACTCCTGAAATCCTGCATATTCAGCACCGGCATCAAGTGCCTCCTGAATTTTTGGACCCTGGGTAACTACCAACACTTTTACAGTTTTACCTGTTCCGTGTGGAAGAGATACTGTTCCACGAACCATCTGATCTGCGTGTCTGGGATCAACACCAAGACGGAGAGCACATTCAAGTGATTCAACAAATTTTACATTTGAGAGTGTTTTAAGCGTATCAATTGCCTGAGCAACTGTATATTCTTTGTTTTTTTCAACTTTGGCTAATACAGCCTTGTATCTTTTAGATATTTTCATTTTATCATCCTCCCCTTTTAACCTTCAACCGTGATGCCCATACTGCGTGCAGTACCTGCAACCATCGAAACTGCTGCTTCAAGGGTGTTCGCATTAAGATCGGGCATTTTCAATTGAGCAATTTCCTCAACCTGTTTCCTGGTAACTTTTGCTACTTTAGTACGGTTGGGTTCGGCTGATCCCCCTTTAATTCCCGAAGCTTTAATAAGAAGAACGGCTGCGGGTGGGGTTTTTGTAATGAATGTGAACGATTTATCGGAGAATACAGTAATCACAACTGGTATGATTAATCCGTCTTGTCCGGCTGTTCTGGCGTTAAATTGTTTACAAAACTCCATTATGTTCACGCCTTTTTGACCTAAAGCGGGCCCTACCGGTGGAGACGGGTTTGCTTTTCCTGCGGGAATCTGGAGTTTTATATATCCGGTTATCTTTTTTGCCATTTTATGACCTGTTAATTAGAAAGTTTTTCTTTAATGAGCTAATTCTGCTTGCACAAAATCGATCTCCACGGGAGTTTTTCTGCCGAAGATTGAAACGAGAACTTTTATCTTCATTCTCTCTTCATTTACTTCTTCAACGGTTCCCGAGAAGTTGTTGAACGGACCATCTATTATTTTTACTGTATCACCCGTTCTGAATACAGTATCCAATCTTTCGGAATCTTCTTCCTGTTTCACCCTGCCTACAATTCTCTTCACTTCGTCTTCTCTTAAAGGTGCGGGGTTTTTTCCGCCAAGAAAACCAATAACTGACTGAGTATTGTTTATAAAATCTTTTACCTGAGCATCAAGATCAACACAAATGAGAATATAGCCGGGCAGAAAACTTCTGATCTTGCTCTTCTTTTTGCCATCTTTTACTTCGTAAACTTTTTCCTGTGGGAGCAATACTTCAGATATTTTGTCAGCCAGCCGTGTATTATCGCGCAAACCGAGTTCAATCAGCCCTTTAACTTTGGCTTCATGACCCGAAAGCGTTTGTAATACATACCATCTATGTTCCATCGTGCTCCTTAGTATAAAAAGCTGAAAAGGAAGGAAACTCCCTTATCGATAATGAAACACAAAGCAGCAAAAACGAGCGAAGACGCTATGACCACCTTGGTGGAGCTCTTCAGCTCTTCCCGGGTTGGCCAGGTTACTTTCTTCATCTCTTTTACGATATCTTCGTATAGCTTAATTATTTTTGTTTTCATGTGGACTTTCGGACTGTTTAAGCACGCTGGGAGGGAATCGAACCCCCAACCTGCGGTTTTGGAGACCGCTGCTCTACCAATTAAGCTACCAGCGTATTAGTTTTTACTTAGTCTCTTTGTGAACTACCGGTTTATTACACCAGCGGCAATATTTCTTATATTCTACTCTGGCAGGATGCTTGCGCTTGTTCTTGGTCGTAGAGTAATTTCTTCTCTTACACTCAGTACATTCCAGGGTGATTATATCTCTCATGTCTCTACCTTCATAAAAAAATGTGGAGCTGACGACCGGGATTGAACCGGTGACCTCATCCTTACCAAGGATGTGCTCTACCAACTGAGCTACGTCAGCTTAATTGAACATAAAAAAAATGAAAGTAGTTGGAGTTTACTTTCATTATACTCTGTGAGCGGGAGACGGGATTCGAACCCGCGACCAACAGCTTGGAAGGCTGTGACTCTACCACTGAGTTACTCCCGCAATTCTCCGTTTCATATATAGTGGGCGGCGAGGGATTCGAACCCCCAAAGGCGTAAGCCAACGGATTTACAGTCCGCCCCGACTCTCCAACTTCGGCGTCCGCCCAACTTTTTGTTTCCATTCAGAATTTTTCTGAAAGGGACTTCTAAAGTAAGATTTTTTTGAATTAAATGCAAGAAGTCTGTTAATTTATTTTTAAATTATTTTTTTCAGCCCAAGAAAGAAGCAAAGTAGCGAAGTAGCAAAGTAGCTTTTGGATTAGGAGTTAAACTGCAAAGAACGCAAAGGACGCAAAGAGAGGTATAATAAATTCATCCGCGATAATCCGCCTCATCCGCTTCATCCGCGTTCTATCAAAAAATCCGCTACTTCGCTACTCTGATTCTTTGCTACTTCAAAAGCACCGCCTTCACAGTCGCAGAAAAGCTACTACTGCTGGAAACGGCTTCCAGGCGGAAGATATAAACGCCCGAGGAGAATTTTGTGCCATCAAACTTCTGTTCATAGAGCCCTCTTTCCATTTCGCCATTAATAAGCGTTGTTACCTTTTGTCCTGTGATATTATAAACAGAAAGGGATACATTGGCTCTCTCGCGTAATGAAAACTTTATCACAGTTTCGGGGTTGAATGGATTTGGATAATTCTGCCACAACTGAAATTCATCGGGCACAATTCCTTCAACTTCTTTTAGCCCTGTTGGATAATAGTGATATTTTGCTCCCAAATGGGCAAATATTTCATCAATCTTGGTACGGGTCACCGTAATTGAATTAAGATGATCCGTTCCTCTTCCTATAATTATGGCATTGTGAAAAGTAACCGTATCACCCGAAGTAAGTTGAAACGGACCTGAATTGGCAAAACTCCTCTGATCCACAGGAGTATCGTTTAACCACCCTGTATTTGTCACGGGATCTCCCGAGTACATAAATATTTTTGATACAGGGCTACAAGGAACTCCACCATAAAAATGACCATAAGGCCAGGTACAGGGATCGACCATGGCACCACCTGTGTTTCTGCCCTGCTGATAGTTTCTTAACTCCTGTGTTAAGCGTGGATCACCATGAGTGGGATGCGACGACATATAGTGCTGCGAAGATGTAAGCCCCAGGTTGGAAGCTCCCTGAATCTTTTTGTTTTGGAAAGGTTTTCCCATCGGAACAGTGGCTGTGTCGTTGGCAATATCTGTACCCGGATCATAGACACCATTTCCGTTTAAATCCTGATACGAGAGTCCTCTGATAAAAACGGGTTGTCCAAACACTATAGTCTGAAAAACGGCTGGTGGATTAATCCCAAATATCGGATCACTTCCTTCGTTCCAGATATAACTGCTGTTCCTTACTGAATCGGTTCCATAAAGATCATCATTATATTCACCCATATCAGTATCAGTCCAGGCTGAAAAGAAAACATCAGAGATATCTGAAGCAACATTCCCTTTATTTACAATTTCATACCGAATAAATACTGCATCCCTCATCGCTTCAACTGCGGAATTTGGGTAGGCATAAATTGTTTGCCTGATCTCAATGCCCACGGGAACCTCCTGGAACCTTCGTAACTCGGTTGACATTCCATCGTTATAAACACAATAATATGAAATCTCACCAAGTATCTCGGGCATATCCTCAGATGGATCCCAAATACCGTTATGATTTAAGTCGATGGGATCATAAATTCCGTTGTGGTTTCCATCCCAATATCTGGCTCCGGTCATAACGGCATATTTCCACAACTCCCAACTTGCCCCAAATGCAGAATCCTGCAGCGCCACTCTATATATCCCGTTTTTAGGATCAATAACCGACGAACCAACCGGACCCGCTACATAATCTGCAATTCTTGAGGCTGACATCATACTCGCCGACCATGGTACATCATTAATGAGTCCTGATAATGCAAAACCGTTAGAAAAAACAGTATAAATCGAATCATAATACAAACCCGACCTTCCCATCAAATCCACATCAGCGATTATTCCATTTCGTTGGAAGGGCACCCAAATTCTTCCTGTCCAAAATCCATCTTCTGTGGTTATCCCCGCAATCAAAAGTGAATAGGTGAATTGGGCAGAGGAGAGGTATTGTCCCCCACCATTCATCAAAACATATAAATTTGCAAAATCCCCCGGTGTTGCAATCTTCACAAATCCCCTGAATATGCCATCTCCCGCAACTGAATCATTGTGCAGACCATCATCGTAGAGTGGATATTCAACAGGCACTTCATTTAGGTCCCCTTTTATAACACCACTCAGATTTCCTCCACTAAAACCTGCATAAACCCTCACAAAAACAGAATCTCCCTGAACAGGAACTTCAGGAATCATTTTTGTTGAGAAAATAACCGGAGGCGCTTCCTGATCTGTAAGAGTTAACCCGTTCCCCCACCACAACCTGTTTTGAAGCCCAAAGGAATATCGGGAACTTGAAAAAATAACTATTGGAAGTGATGACTGTGGATTGATATTCAGATTGGCATCCTGACCTGCGTATCGTGTTATTTGAACAGGTGTACCCCATGTAACCCCGTTATCGGTAGTGGTTATTCGGAAATAATTGGAGTTCAAAAATCCCCCAATGGTTGAACGGATTCGGCGGTAAAATAAATGAATTGCCCCATCTGAGGTTTTGTACAATTTTGGATTTCGAATTGTCTCACTCCCCGAAATAATCACTGTTGTATCATGCCATCCGGTCGTGGCAGCCGAATACTTCAACAACATTAGTTTTGTGTTGTTCTGATTTTTCTCCTGACAGGCCATAATCATATCACCATTACCCATGGGTAAAAGTGTCGGGTTACTTAATCCTCCCGCTGTAAGACCTTGATATAATGAAAATGTAAGACCATTATCACTGCTTTTTGCAAAACCGATAGAGTTCTGATATTGAGAAATTGCAAGGACTATCTCATTCCCACCTGTATGAATTGCAGACGTTATTTTTAGAGTACCTTCCATAACCGGATTGTTAATCAGTGTCAGAATCCTGTTCACTCCCCAGGTGATACCTCCATCGTCGGAAATCTTATACTTGTAGGTACCATTGTTGCCAACTCTAAAAAAAGTTATCAATCGATTATTGGCACCACGTATCAAGTAGGGTGACGCGAGACTATCCTCAAATGCAGAGGGAGCTATCGTGTCAAAAATGACTGTGGGAGCCGACCAGGCTGACCCGCCATTGGTACTTCTCACTAAACAAAATTGAACTCCTCCAAAACCGTTGTATTTGGAGTATAAGGCAATAAATTCATTGTTGTTTATTGAGATAATTTCACCTGTTCGGTGATTTAATGCATCATTAGTGGGATGAATGAGTTGAGGATCTGACTGGGTGAATACAACAATACTAACTAACGAATAAAGAATCAAAATGTATTTTAACATGATGAACTCCTGTCTTTCTTTTTATCTCAGCAGGACACTTTTGCGCCCTGCTGAAAAATGCTTCTACTTAAATTATTTGATCTCGACTATCTCAATGGCAAAATTTAATATTTCACCTGCAAGATCATGATTGGCATCGAGAGTAATTATGGTGTCAGTCATTTCAATAACTGTCATAATTATGTTTTCTCCATCTTCGCCATCAAGTTCGAGTCTGTCACCGATCTCAACTTCAAGATCGGGAATTTTCTCTTTTTCAACTTCCACAACGAGGCTGTCACGGTATTCCCCATAACCAAGTTCGGGTGGAACTGCCACATCCTTTTTCTCCCCAACTTCCATCCCCAAAACTGCAAGTTCCAATCCGGGGATGATCTCATTGTTGCCAACTCTGAACACGATTGGTTCATTTCCATAAGATGATTCAAATTCTTCACCATCCGGGAATGTCCCAATATAGTGCATTGTAACGAGTGAACCTTTTTGAACTACAGCCAATTTACTCTCTACTTTCGTTGTTTTTTAGTTAGTCTAATTTGTCTCAAATAAACTCTGAAACCGCAGGGAAATATAATAAACGACCAAAACTTTCGCTAATTATTTTTCTGTTGCGGAAATTTTATTTGAATTGCCTCGAAAATGGGGAAAGCAGTTTGGGATATTGGTTGATCTTTTTTTGTATTTAAACCAATAGCGTTGGGTTTCAACCCAACGAAATCAATCAGAAAAAATCTATTTAAATCACCATATAATCTCAAAAAAACTTTAATTTTATCTTATTTTGATCAAAAGTATACAAATAATGTATTTTAAAAGATATTATTTGTAACCTTTTGCCATAAAAAAAAGCTGTCACCGTTTTGAACTGTGACAGCTTTATCAAGTTTTTGGGAATTTATTAGATATCCACTTCTATCCCGTTGATTATCACTTCTGTATCGAGAGCAATAACAAGTTCTTCATTTGTGGGGATTCTGAATACTTTAACCGTTGCATCTTCAGTGGAGAGGTCTTCCTCTTTACTGTTATTTTTTTCAGGGTCAAGTTTCATTCCCATAAATCCAAGGGATTTGCAAACTGCTTCGCGAACATCGGACGAATTTTCACCGATACCACCGGTAAACACCAGAGCATCAATTCCACCCATCGCCGCCGCATACGCACCAACATACTTTGTGATTCTGTAACAAAAGACATCAAAAGCAATTTTTGCTCTTTTGTGTCCATCTTTCATCGAAGAAATTATTTCACGCATATCGGACGATTCACCACTGATTCCAATGAGTCCACTGTGTTTGTTGAGCAAAGTGTTTGCTTCAGAGAGTTGCAGACCTTCTTTTCCCATTATGTGGAGAATTATGGAAGTGTCGATGTCACCACATCTGGTACCCATCAAAAGTCCTTCAAGTGGAGTAAATCCCATTGAAGTATCAACAGAAGTGCCTCTGTCAACAGCAGCCATACTGCAACCGTTTCCGAGGTGAGCGGTTACTATTTTTAATTCACTGAGTGGTTTCCCAAGCTTCTTTGCGGCTCTTCCGGCAACAAATCTGTGTGAAGTGCCATGAAACCCATAACGACGAATCTGATGACTTTTGTAAAGTTCATAGGGAATTCCATAAAGATATGCTTTGGGCTCCATCTTTGCATGATATGCTGTATCAAATACGCCAACCTGGGGAACACCCGGAAGCACTCTCGTAACTGCCTGAATACCTTTGATATTTGGCGGGTTGTGAAGAGGTGCAAGTCCTACATTATCCTGGAGAACTTTAATAACTTCCTGGGTAATCAAAACTGAGCCCGTGAAAGTTTCACCTCCGTGAACAACTCTGTGACCTACTGCGTCAATTTCACTTTTATCTTCAATTACACCATGATTCTTTGAAAGAAGCACTGCGAGAACATATTCAATTCCAATTGCATGGTCAAGAATCTCTCCCACGATATTTATTTTATCACCGTCATACCGTATATGTGTAAGCACGGCTCCTGACATACCTATCCTGTCAACCAATCCTTTTGCGAGAGCAACCCGCTGTACAGTATCATAAAACTGATACTTGATCGACGAGCTACCACAATTTAATACTAAAACTCTCATTATCGCCTACGAAATTATTTTACCGTTGGAGTCATAGGTATAAAAACCCTGACCTGTTTTTCTTCCAAGTTTCTGCTCACGAACAAGTTTACGGAGTATCGGACAAGCTCTGTACCTTGGTTCTCCAAGGGTTTTCCACAAAGTGTCCATCCATGCCAAAACTTCATCCAATCCCATCATATCAGCCATTTCAAGAGGTCCATGCTGGAAATTGAACCCGATTTTCATCGCTGTGTCGATATCTTTTGCGGATGCAATGCCTTCAAGCAAAATGTGCATCGCTTCATTAAGGAGTGGAACTATCGATCTGGTGGTTACATATCCGGGATATTCGTAAACTTCAATGGAGGTTTTTCCAAGACGGTTGGCGAATTCTTTGATTATTTTTAAAGTACTTGCCGAAGTGTGGAGACATTTGATCACTTCAACCAATGGTCTCTTTGGCACAGGATTAAGAAAATGCATCCCGATTACCTTGTCAGGTCTTCCGGTACATTCTGCAAGCTTCGTTAAACTTAATGTTGAAGTGTTGGAGACAAAGATAGTCTCTTTTTTGGCGATTTTGTCGATATCAAGAAATATTTTTTTCTTTAATTCAAAATCTTCATCAACAGCCTCAACAATAAGGTCACATCCGGCTACCAACTTAATGTCGGTAACCCAACTGATCCGGCTCATGATTGCTTTTTTTTCTGAAGCAGTCATTGCCCATCTTTTTATTTCATTGTCGATATTATCTGAAAGACTCGATTTTGCGTAATCGATCCTTTGAGATGATCTCTCAACAATAATAACTTCAATACCATTGGCGGCCACAGCCTGGGCTATTCCCTGCCCCATAACCCCGGCGCCAATAATTCCAACCCGGTTGATTGCATCAAACGATTCGGACAATGCCGACCTTTTTAGTATTTCGTCTATATTTATGTTATCTTCCTGCATCAGTCCATTCCTTAATAAAACAATTTGCGTCCATCTACATGCAATTTTAATGCCAAACGGTTTAATCGTTTTATCGCCAAATTTTTGATCAGATCAATAGTCTTTTTTCTCAAAAATAATAATTGTTAAACCGAATACGGTAAAAATAAACAATAATGAGCTAATAATCAGTTTTAAAACATGTCCTTCGGCAGTTGGTTGCCCGGCCATAAAAAACGAACTTGAAAACTCTGAGCTTTTGGGAAGTATCCAATATACTACATTCACTGTTTCCCGAAGCCAAACCTTGGAGGATGTCTGAATCATCTGCTGCATAACAAATACCACTGATGATACGATTACACTGTATGCAATGGCTGTTAAAAGTCCGGCAATTGGTGAACGGAATCCAAAAGATACAAAAATTACCAAATGAAACATGATGACAAATCCGAGGAGATTTAATAGTCCCCAATGGAGTACTTCACCATAAAACATTCCAAATATTGAAGAGTGGATTACCCATATTCCCATCGTCAAAAAGAAGAGGACAACAAACATAAATAGGATCCCACTCAGGAATGCACCTGTTAACAGTTCCCATCGACGAACAGGGAAGGAAAGAAAAATGTCGAACACTCCCCTTTTAATCACCGAATTAACCGTAATAGCAACTGTAAACAACCCCACAAATATCATCAACTGGGTTGTAGCATTAAGAAGATTAATCAGAGTAAAGTCATATGACTGCTGGATTTTTGCAACTGCAGTGCCGGGAGTGATATTGTCATAAACTGAATAAGATATCAGTGCTGATATCACAATCATCACCAACACACCACCAATGGTAACCCAAAATGATTTACTTCTTCTCAGATGATCAAAAAAGAATAAAACTGATTGTGTAATACCTTTCATTAATTTACCCTTTCATCTGCATTAATAGTCTTTATGAACAATTCTTCAAGATTGGATTTACGAAGTGATATCTCTTCAATTAAAATTTCCAAACCCCTTACTTTATCAATGATTCGGTTCAATTCAGTAACTTCCGATCCGTTATAACGATACAACTTTTCAGAAATTTTTTCAAGGTAAACTATGCTGTTTTCCTCTTCCAATGTCAGACTTCTGGAAAGTTTAATCTCAAAGTGGGTGTTTTCATGGGTGAGTTCGTGGATTGTTCCTGTCCTTAAAAGTTTTCCTTTATGAAGAATGGCGACACTGTCAGTAATCATTTCCACTTCAGAGAGGATATGAGAGTTCAAAAAGATAGTTTTACCCTTTGATTTTAGATCCTGAAGAATGGTCCTTATTTCTTTTCTGCCAACCGGATCAATCCCATCGGTTGGTTCATCCAAAATAATCAAATCCGGATCATGTAGTAAAGCTCTGGCAATTCCAAGACGCTGATTTTGTCCTTTGGAGAAGGTTTTTGCTCTCCTATCCGCAATTTTTGTCAGCCCAAACATCTCAAACAATTCACCCGTTCTTTTTTTGATCATTGCAGGCTCCATTTCATAAAAGCGCGCAAGGGCTGCCAGTGACTGGCGTGCAGTAAATACTTCGGGGAATTGAATATTCTCCGGAAGATATCCGATATTCTTTTTTAACAGATGGTTATATTCATTTGAGCCAAACAGGGAGAAACTTCCCTCGGTCAGTCTGGTGATTCCCAAAAGAATTTTAATAAATGTGGTTTTGCCGGCACCATTCTGGCCTAAAAGACCAAATATCTGCCCCGGCATAACAGAAATTGAAAAATCATCAAGGGCTTTAACCTTAATCTTCCCCGGGTAAATTTTTGTTAAATTTTTACTGCTGACTATTTCGGACATATTCCGCTCGTTTGTTAAATAATGAATCAAAAATTACGATTTTCTGAAAAGGTGAGATGCTGATTTGTTACAAAAGGAAATTATATGAGGATGAACCACAAAAAAGAAAGTATAAACTTCTCGACAACCAAAAAAAGCTAATACCTAATACTTAATACCTAATATTTAAATTTTGTATTCTTCTTTCCTGTCCCGAGTCATCAGGTCATGAATTGCCTGAGAGGGGTCTTTGTCCTCAAAGAGGATTCTATATACCTCGGAGGTTATAGGAACTTCAACATTATATTTGATGGCGAGTTGCATTGCAGAATTGGAGGTCTCAACCCCCTCGGCAACAGCGGTCATTTTGGCAAGCACTTCTTTTAATTTCATTCCACTGCCGATCTGATCTCCAACATACCGGTTACGACTGTGGCGACTCATACAGGTAACGATAAGATCTCCCATTCCCGAAAGTCCTGAGAAAGTATGAGGTTTTGCCCCCATAGCCAGACCAAGTCGTGTAATCTCGGCAGTTCCTCTGGTCATTATGGCGGCTTTTGTATTATCCCCCATCCCCATTCCGTCAAGAATTCCTGCACCTATTGCAATCACATTTTTGAAAGCGCCACCAAGTTCCACACCAATTACATCAGTGGAGGAATAAACCCTGAAATATCGGTTTATAAAGGCGTTTTGGATGATTTTAGATGTGTCATGATCTTTACAGGCTGCAACCACGGTGGTGGGAATTTTTTTGCTTACTTCTTCTGCATGACTGGGTCCCGAGAGCACACCAATTTGATGGTCGGTGAGTTCGGGGAAAACATCTTTGTAAATCTGACTCACAGTAAGAAGATGATTCTTTTCGATTCCTTTTGAAACCGACACAAGAATTGTATCCTTAATATCGGAAAAATTTATCTTCTGAAGTGAATTTCTGGTAAATTGTGTAGGGATGGCGGTGACAATAATATCTTTGCCAATGGAAGCTTCTTGTAGATTATTGGATATCTTTAAACCTGCGGGAAATGGAATCCCGGGCAGGTATGTCATATTTTCGCGTTTCTCTTCGAGGAGAGTTGCATAGGCATCATTATACTCCCATAGAGTAACATTATGCCCGTTATCAGTAAGTAGAATGGCGAGAGTAGTGCCCCACGCACCCGCTCCTAATACCGCAATATTCATTGGTTAACTATTTTTTCTTACCGAATGATATCTTGCTCTCACTCCCTGAAATGAGCCTTTTAATATTTGATCTGTGTGTATAGATCAACAGGATCGAAACACCGGCTACAAATGGAAGAAGTGTGCCATATCCCTGAACTTCTGCATGAAAAATGTTTTCACGAATAAATAAAGTTGAAGGTACCGCAATCGCTGCCATGATTGAACCAAGCGAAACATATTTAAAGATTCCTACAACTATTATAAAAATGCCAAGAGCAACAAGCATGTCAACAGTGGTTATCGAGAGCATCATTCCAAGAGCTGTGGCTATTCCCTTACCTCCCTTAAATGAGGCAAAAACACTCCAAATATGACCAATAATCGCAAAAATTCCGGCCATTATTCTAATAATGGTAATATCCTGAAATGGAGTCTGGTTATTTAAGGTAACGGGATCCAGATAATAGAGCTGAGAAATAAAAAGAACCGCAATAGCTCCTTTAATTGCATCAAGTGCAATTACTGACAATCCAAATTTAGGCCCAAGTGTTCTGAACACATTGGTCCCTCCGGTGTTGCCACTCCCGTGAGCTTTAATATCGATACCTCTGCTTTTTGATACAATTATACCAAAAGGAATGGATCCAATTAAATAGGATAGAACTAAAATAGCAGCTAAAGCTAACATCTCAAATTCCTGAAATAAAATGTTTTCTGTTGAATGTCTCGTCTAAAATACAGTATGACGGCAAAATTTGCAGCGAGTAGAAACTAAATTTAAACCTTTTTCCAATTATAACCAAAAGTCAATTTGTGATCCCCACTTTTATCACATTTCCTTAGGTCGAGTTAAAATAGATTTATTACCATATTTTCAACATTATTCATAAAAAATGAAACAAATATTTAGTAAATTTCTGTCTTAAAATTGGTGGCACTCGAAATCATGAAATTAATCCCTTTTAAAGCCCCTATAATAGCATTTATTCTCCTCGTGTTTAGTATGAAAACACCGGGCCAAACGGAGAGTTATTCCTTCGGTGAACTGACCACAAACGATGGATTGTCACAAGGAAGAATCACTTCTATTCTTCAAGACAAATATAGTTTCCTTTGGTTTGGTACGGTTGATGGTCTCAACCGTTACGATGGTTATTCCTTCCTCGTCTTCAGACACATCCAGGGGGACTCCACATCCATCTCCGGAAATGTAATCAATGATATTAAAGAAACCCCAAATGGTAACTTGCTTGTAGCAACAAACAACGGGCTAAACCTCTTCAACCCTGTAAAACAGAAGTTTTCCAGAGTGCCAATTTTATTTGAAGATTCTTTTGATCAAGGTTTTAAGGTCGTCTCAAGAATCTTAATTCCCCAAACCGATAAAAAAATATTTTATTATGCTACCAAAGCGGGATTAATAAGATGTGAACCCTCAACACGAACTCATAAATTGGTATTTAAACTCCAGGCTGATCTTACAAATAACGAAAGAAGCATTAGATCACTTTTTGAGGACAGGAATGGGAATATCTGGATCGGGACAGGCGGTGAGGGCCTCTATTTTTATAATGTTAAACAAAATACAATTCGACTGATTTGGAAAACATATCACCCCGACAATAAGGATAAAGTACTTCTGATTCCTCATATTGTTGATGACGGCGAAGGGAGAATTTTTGTAGCTGATTTCCTCACCATTGCAGTTTTTGACCTTAATGGTAACAAAATAAGACAACTTAAAAAAAATATTTCGACAATTCATACTTCGGTTGTCAAAGGAAATAAAGGCGAAATTTATATAGCCTATCTGGCTGTAGGATTAGTAAAGTATAATTTTGATGAAGACAAAACAGTAATCATCAAAGATAACAAAGGTCCGGTTGTAAAAAATGAATATACCGATTACATCTCACTCTACTTCGATAAATCCAAAACTCTTTGGTGCGGTTCAAACGGGAGGGGGATTTTTTACCTGAACCCCTACAATAATCTTTTCAGAAAATTTACAAATTTTAGTCCAACTCTTAAAAGCGTAAGAACTTTTCTTGAACTAAAAGACGGATCGATAATTATTTCAGGCTACACCGGATTAATAAGAATGAGACCCGATGAGACATTTGAAACGATAAGTGAAGGAATCTTCACTGATGCTTACGGGTTGAATCTGGCAATATATTCCATGGTTCCGGATATCGATAACCCCGGTTTAGTGTGGCTCGGAACAGAAGGAGGTGGACTGCTTAAGTTAAACATTACAGAAAGTTCTGCGAGGATATCTGATCATATCGAAAGTGGGAGTCACCTATCGGGTGAGTTCGTCTCTTCCCTCTTTTGGGGAAGTGACAACCTGCTTTATATTGCAACGGAACGGGGATTTAGCAGCCTCGATACCCGAAAAAACTTTTTTACTTTTTACAGTTCCTCGATAGATACTGAATCTCCAATCACTTTTGGCAATGTTTTTGCTATAACTGAGAACAATAGATCACTTTATTTGTGCACTGAAAAAAACGGAATTGTAAAGTTTGATCTTGCATCGAAGAAGTTTTCAACTTTTCTCTCCACTACAACCAAAGGTGCCCGCCTTCCATCAAATGATGTGAGAACTATTTATATCAAAGATGAAAAAGTATATTATGTCGGTACATCCCTTGGTTTATCGGTCTTTGACTCTGAATCGGGTAATATTAAGTCATACACAAAAGAAAACGGACTGCCAAATGAGATGATTTATGGAATAATAGAGGATAACAAAGGGAAATTATGGATCTCAACAAATGCAGGTCTTTCACGATTTGACCCGGTAACCAATTCCTTCGCTAATTACAGTCAAAGTGAAGGTCTTCAAGGAAGTGAATACAACACAAAAGCATATCTAAAACTTAAAAACAAAAACTTTGTTTTTGGTGGAGTTAATGGATTTAACATCGTTGACCCTTTGATTGTTGACAAAACAAACCTCATCCCCGACATGGCAATTACCGGATTTAGTCTTTTTTCGAGGGAGGTTCCCGTTGGCGAGTATAAAGGAAAAATTATCCTCGATTCTGTAATCCACATGAAAAAAGTGATCTATCTCGACTACAACGAAAACAGTATATCTTTCGAGTTTACCGCTCTTAACTTTAATGTAAACAGCACCACAAGATACTCTTATATTTTGGAAGGTTTTGAAGATGATTGGACTGTTCCCTCTACCGAAAGAAAAGCTGTATATACCAACCTGAATGCCGGTGAATACCGTTTTGCAGTCGCTGCGATAAACAGAGACGGATCACGATCTAAAAATGTTGCAGAGCTTATAATTATTATTTCTCCTCCATTTTGGAGAACTACATGGTTTAGAATCCTTTCACTTATCATAATAATCGGTATTTTCTATTTTGGTTATAAATATAAAACAAATTCGATCAGAAAACGGAACGATGAACTCGAAAATCTTGTCGAAAAAAGAACAATTCAGCTTGAATCCAAAAAAAATGAATTGGAGCAGAAAAACCGCGAACTTATAGAAGCGAATGCATCAAAAAACAGGTTCTTTTCGATGTTCTCACACGATTTAAGAAGTCCATTCAGTGCTATACTTGGCTATCTCCAGATTCTTGATGAAGATTTTGATGAACTTTCCAAAAGCGACAGAACCTACTATTTTCAGAGTTTATATACGGTGTCCCGGAATCTTTTTTCAACAATTGAGAATGTTTTTAACTGGTTCAGAATTGAAACAGGCAGAATAAACGAAGAACCAAAACTGCTTCTGCTTGAACAGAGTGTAAAAGAAACTGTTGATATCCTTATTGCCAACATCACTCTAAAAAAAATCGAAATAGTAGTTGAAGTTGAACAAGGAACCAGGGTCTGGGCTGATCCTGTGATGCTCAAAACCATCCTTCAGAACCTTATTTCGAATGCAATTAAATTCTCAGATGAAGAAGGGATAATATCCATCTCTTCCGATTCAAAAGATGGTATGGTAGCTGTTAGTGTTAGTGACTCGGGAAGGGGGATGTCTGAGGAAGACCTCGCAAAACTGTTTGATAAAAAAGTTATTTTCACCACTGAAGGCACTCAACAGGAAAAAGGCTCAGGATTGGGTTTATTGATCTGTAAAGAATTTGTTGAAAAGTGTGGCGGGACTATAACAGTAACAAGTTCACGGGATGATGGAACAAGCTTTACATTTACTCTTCCAAATACTCCGAGGACAAACTAACCCCTTTAATTTTTTCAAAGAGTTTAATGTCTTCATTTGTGGTTATTTTGAAGTTACTTGAGGAGCCATCGGAAATCTCCACGGGGAACCCGGCTCTCCGCATCAAAGAAGATTCGTCAGTTCCGTAAAACCCTTCCTCATAAGCCATATTAAAAGCTTTTAACAACTCACCATATTTAAATATCTGAGGTGTTTGCACAAGAATTACTCTGTTGCGTTCGATGTATTCAATTCCATTATCTCCAATCAGACCTATGGTATCTCTCGCTTTCACACAAACCAAAGCACTCCCCACCTCTTTTGCCTTAACTATTGCATTGTTGAGAACTTCAAGTGGAAGTAATGCCCTTGCCGCATCATGTACAGCGGCAAGGTCATTAAATGATAATTTGGCGGCATTCAGCGCGGCAAAAACTGAATCCTGCCTCTCTTTTCCTCCTTGAACAACTGATGATATCTTTGAGTATCCATATCTTTCCCGGATATCTTCAATGTATTCAAAGCCGGAGCCCGAGGTAACAATAATAATTTCATCGATCATTTCAGATCGTTGAAACACATCGAGGGTATAAGCTATAAGTTCCTTGCCGTTAAATTTCATGAATTGTTTGGGGATGCTTCCCCCAATTCTTGAACCTGAGCCGGCAGCAGGAATTATTGCAACTACTCTCATAAGATCATCATTGCATCGCCGTAACTGAGAAATTTGTAGTTTTCTTTAACAGCAGTTTTATATGCCTTCATAATAAGTTCCGTTTCGGCAAATGCTGATACCATCATTATCAGAGTTGATTGTGGCATGTGAAAATTGGTGATCATGCCTTTAACAATTCTGAAACCATAAGAAGGATAGATAAATTTATCAGTCCATCCTTTTTGTTGACGAATGAAACCTTCGGCTGTCACACTCGACTCGAGTGCTCTAACTGTGCTTGTTCCAACCGCAATAAGTCTTCCGCCTGCCAAAAGTGCTTTATTTATCTGCTCGGCAGCAGTTGAAGTTATTTCGTAATATTCAGAATCCATTCTGTGTTTGGTAAGGTCTTCAACCTCTACCTGTCTGAATGTTCCGAGACCAATGTGAAGAATAACAGGAACAACAATAACACCTTTTTTCTTCAGTTCATCAATAAGTTCAGGAGTGAAATGAAGTCCGGCAGTGGGGGCAGCAACTGATCCATCAACACGGGCATAAACAGTCTGGTAATATTCCTTGTCCTGAGGTTCGGCATTTCTTTTTATGTAAGGTGGAAGAGGTGTAACACCAATATTCTCAACAGCTTTGTAGATATTGCCAACCTGATTGAATTTAACTGTTCTTCCACGGGAAGTAGTATTGTCTATAACTTCACACCAAAGATCATCAGAAAAGTAGATTTTGTTGCCAATTCTTACTTTTCTTGCAGGATCCACGATTACATCCCATATGGCTTCTTTTGAATTGAGTTCTCTTAAAAGAAAAACTTCAATCTTTGCCTGGGTTTTTTCTTTATTGCCGAAGAGCCTGGCCTGGAACACTTTAGATTCATTAAGAACAAGAATATCACCTTTATTCAAGATTGATGTAATGTCCTTAAACTGTTTGTGTTCAGTGGTTTTTGTTTCCCTGTTCACAACCATAAGCCGCGCTTCGTCTCTCTTCTGGTAGGGGTATTTTGCCACCTGCCCTTTAGGGAGATTGTAATTGAAATCAGATAATTTCATCTAATATTTTCCTCGTGTCCTTTGTGTCCAAAGTATTAATTGCCCGCAGCAGCTTTAACAACCGCTGCAGGCTTAATACTCGAATTTTATCGTTTATTTATTCGATCCGGGTTTTATTTGTTTTTTTTCTTCTCTTTTTTCTTTGCATCTTTTGCGAGTTTCTCACGAAGAACTGCCTGGGCAGCTGCGAGTCTTGCAATCGGCACTCTGAATGGAGAGCAGCTAACATAATTTAATCCGGTTCTATAGCAAAATTCAACCGAAGCAGGTTCGCCACCGTGCTCGCCGCAAATACCAACTTTAAGGTTTGGTTTTACGCTTCTGCCTCTTTGGGTACCCATCTCAACAAGTTCGCCAACACCTTCTTGATCTATTGTTTCAAAAGGATCAGCAGGGAGAATTTCTCTTCCGACATAATCGGGAAGGAATGTTCCGGCATCATCTCTCGAAAGCCCAAAAGTGGTCTGGGTAAGATCGTTGGTGCCAAAGCTGAAGAATTCAGCAACTTCTGCTATTTTGTTTGCAGTAAGGGCAGCTCTTGGGAGCTCAATCATTGTTCCTACAAGGTAGTCAACTCTTAATCCTTTTTCTGCAAAAACATCTTCAGCCACTCTTCTTACGATAGCTTCCTGAAGTTTAAGTTCGTTAACATGACCTACAAGCGGAATCATGATCTCAGGGTGAACTTCATAACCTTCCTTCTTTACATCAACAGCAGCTTCCATGATGGCACGGGCTTGCATCTCTGTAATTTCCGGATAAGAAACACCAAGACGGCAACCTCTGAAACCGAGCATAGGGTTCATCTCGTGCATATTGGCAATTTTGTCTTTGATTTTCTTTGCAGGAACACCAAATTCAGCAGCGAGATCTTTTATTTCAGATTCCTTGGTTGGAAGGAATTCATGAAGTGGTGGATCAAGTGTTCTAACCGTTACGGGGAAACCTCTCATCGCTTTGAATATTCCGGCAAAATCTTCTCTCTGAAGTGGAAGGAGTTCGGCAAGTGCTGTTTTTCTCTCTTCAACTGTATCAGAAAGGATCATTTTCCTTACCGATTTAATTTTGTCTTCACCAAAAAACATGTGTTCCGTACGGCAAAGTCCAATACCCTCGGCACCAAACTGAATAGCAGTTTCTGCCTGATCAGGCTGATCTGCGTTTGTTCTGATTCCCATTTTTCTGAATTCATCAGACCATGTCATGATTTTGTTGTAAATCTGGAACATTGGGGAATCTTCAGCTTTTCTTGTTTTATTGATCAAAACTTCAATTACTTCAGAAGGTTTTGTATCAATTTTGCCAACAATTACTTCACCTGTTGTACCGTCGATTGAGATGTAATCACCTTCTTTAACGAGGAATTCACTTCTTCCTTCAACTTTCATGGTACCTGCCTGATAATCAATCTGCAGTTTTCCACAACCGGCAACACAAACTTTACCCATCTGACGGGCAACAAGTGCAGCGTGTGAGGTCATTCCACCACGAGCTGTAAGGATACCTTCTGCTGCGTGCATACCTTTGATATCTTCAGGAGATGTTTCAATTCTAACGAGGATAACAGGTTCGCCTGTTTTTGCCATTTCCTCTGCATCATGCGCTGAGAAAGCAACTTTTCCAGTGGCTGCGCCGGGACCTGCATTTAAGCCTTTTGCCATCAACTTGCCTTCGGCAATTAAACCTCTTTTTACATCAAGATCAAAAATTGGTCTTAAAAGCTGATTGAGCTGGTTTGGTTCAACACGCATTAAAGCGGTTTTTTTGTCGATAAGACCTTCTTCAAACATCTCAACTGCATTTCTTACAGCAGCGAGACCGGTTCTTTTACCAACACGGCACTGAAGCATCCAAAGTTTGCCTTGCTGAATGGTAAATTCAACATCGAGCATATCTTTGTATTCTTTTTCAAGTTTGTGGCGAATCTTGTCAAGCTGTTTATACATTTCAGGAGCTTCTTCATGCAGTTTGCTGATTGGATGCGGCGTTCTGATACC
The DNA here is from genome assembly GCA_964531325.1 of uncultured Ignavibacteriaceae bacterium. Classification (GTDB taxonomy): domain Bacteria; phylum Bacteroidota; class Ignavibacteria; order Ignavibacteriales; family Ignavibacteriaceae; genus UTCHB3. The sequence continues at coordinate 79,577 of CAZHCW010000009.1, forward strand.
GGCAACCACATCTTCACCCTGAGCGTTGAAGAGATATTCTCCATAAAAAATGTTTTCACCTGTCGCAGGATCGCGTGTAAATGCAACACCGGTTCCGGAATCGTCACCCATGTTACCAAATACCATTGCCTGAACATTAACTGCTGTTCCCCATGCGGCTGGAATGTTGTTAAGTTTTCTGTAAACAATGGCTCTTTCATTCATCCATGATCTGAAAACAGCACTGATTGATCCCCAAAGCTGAGCTTCAGGATCGTCAGGGAAGTCATTTCCTGTCTGTTCTTTAATTGCAGCTTTAAATTCGGCTACAAGCTCTTTTAAGTCTTCGGCTGTCAGGTCAGTATCGATTTCAACGCCTCTGGCTTTTTTCTTAGCTTCAATAATCACTTCAAATGGATCATGATCCATTTTGTTTTTTGGTTTCAGATCGAGAACAACATCGCCATACATCTGAACAAATCTTCTGTATGAATCGTAAACGAAGCGGGGATTTTGTGTAATTTTAATGAGTGCTTCAGCCGCTTTGTCGTTTAAACCAAGGTTTAATACTGTATCCATCATTCCGGGCATCGAGGCTCTTGCGCCTGAACGGACTGACAGAAGAAGCGGGTCATTTGCATCACCAAATTTTTTACCCATTGTCTCTTCAACTTGTTTGATTGCATCTTTTACTTGTTTGGCAAGTTGTTTTGGGTAGTTTTCGCCATTATCGTAGTAATGTGTACATACTTCGGTTGTAATTGTGAATCCTGCCGGCACGGGTAATCCCATGTTTATCATCTCAGCAAGGTTTGCACCTTTTCCACCGAGCAAATTTTTCATTTTTGCGTCGCCATCGGCTTTTTTGCCTCCGAAGAAATAGACATATTTTATGTCTTTCTTAGCCATATTTTTCTTCCTCCTGTTTTAGGATGTTTTTTGTTTTGTCGCTTTTATCTTATTCAGAATAAACTGTTCAAATTCTTGCTCTTCGTCAAGTCTCAAGCGAATCTTTAGATAATAAATATCGATATCATCAAGTTCCCGTGAAAATTTCACAAACTTGACGGCATCCTTTTGTGTTGTAATCACCGAATAAGCATTAGTGGAATAGAAAAGTTTCCTCACCTTTTCCACCTCTTTTTCGGTATATGCCTTATGATCGATGAAGATCATACGGTTACTTGTATCAATGTGCAACTGTTCAAGTGCACTTATAAATGAATGTGGATTTGCAATTCCACTGACACACAAACTCTTTTGCCCTGTAAATTCTTTTGCACTGTATGTTTTGTTGGTTTTGATATCAACAAAATAGAGCGGTTCATAATATGCGTGAAATATCTTTTTCCCCTCCATATATTTTAAGAGTCTTTCGGGAATCTCTTTTTTTTCGGTAAACTTTCTGTTGATTATTACCGCGTCGGCTCTTTGAGCTTTCGAAAATGGTTCTCTCAAATTTCCTGTCGGGAAAAGTGACCTTCTAAGCGGATTCTCATCAACTAAAAATCGTTGTGCTATTATCAGAAGATTTGCATCTCTTTCAATCCAACGGTGTTGAAATGCATCATCAAGAATTATTGAACCTACACCTGTTGCGGTAATCAATTTATTTGCAGCTTCCGTTCTCTTTTCACCTACTGCAGCCGGCACATTACACTCTACTGCTGTCTGAAATATCTCATCCCCGCTTTCTTCAGCTGTTCTAATCACCCCTGTTCTGCCTGCTACCAAAAGAAATCCTTTGGTTTCTCTACCGTATCCTCTGCTTACCACTCCGGGGTCGAGTTGATGTTTTTTGAACAATTCAGCCAAAAACATAACCAACGGTGTTTTCCCGGATCCGCCAACAGTCAGATTCCCCACAGAAACCACAGGCCTCTCTACCCTCGTCGACTTAAATATTCCCAGATCGAAGAGCATATTCCGAAACCACACCACTATTCCATACAGTGGCACTATTGGTAACATCAAAACTCTTACTATATCTAATAATTTCATCAAACTCAATAATTAATGGGAAAACCATCACCACCAACCCTTTGGTGGTTCTTTAGATACGGAGTATCAGCCATTTGCTGCACCCTCTCAAATTCTTTTTGTATCTCCGGCAACATGGCAGAAAGTTCCTCTTTAGTAAGGGTCTGAGGAAGTAAAATTGGATCTGAAAAGACCACTTTAATAAAACTGAACGGATGAGGAATTTCAAACCTGTCCCAACTTTTTAAATGGCTTTTCCTTTTATATCCAATCCCCATCAGTATTAATGGTACACCCGCTTTTTTGGCGGCTACCGCAGCTCCCGCTTTCATCTGACCTGCGGGGCCTCTCGGTCCGTCAGGAGTTATACAAACACTTCTCCCGGAATTTATTTCGTCAACAATTTCATTAAGAGCTTCACTTCCCCCTTTTGAACTGGAACCCCTTACAACGCTGTATTCCCATTTGTTGAGCACATTAGCAAGAATATCTCCATCTTTACTTTGGCTTGTAAGCCCCGCAAAACCCTTATTCTTGAAATAATACCATCCAAATAGCATTTTCCCGTGCCAAAAGGCAACTACAAACTGTTTACCCTCTTTTTGAAGTCTCTTTACAGATTCTCCGTTCATTACTTTTTTGATTAAAGACGCGCATACAAATGAAATAAGAGGATTAAGTATCCATAATCCAATTTTTCTTAACCTCGATTTGTTTTGCTCGTCAAGTTTCATTCAAGATAATTTTTGCAGCCGTTTCAGAGGCTTTATGTTTCCCAAGATTTGTTTTAATCCGGGCAAAACCGTCAGTCTGGTTTTTCAACAATTCCGGCGATAGAAGCAACTTTGACGCGGTTTTATATATGTTCTCCCCCGTCACTTCATCCTGAATCAGCTCAGGCACAATGGTCTCCTCTGCAATAATATTCACCATCCCAAGATTACCAATCTTTATCAACCGTTTCCCAATCTGATAAGTAAGATTGGAAGTCATGTAGATAAGTACAAGAGGCATGTCGAGAAGGGCGGCTTCCATTGTGGAAGTACCCGATTTTACTATGCCGATCGTTGCATACTTTTTAATTTCAAACTGATATCCCTTTATTATGGTGTAGTCGGTTCCGTTGTCAATCGCTTTAATCAAAGAGTAATCAATGGTATCCGCACACCCAACCACTATCTGAAAACCGAATTCTTTTGATAGTTTTCTTGCCCCTTCAAGTGCCGGTTTTAACAGCAGCTCCACTTCATGTTTTCGGCTACCCGGAAGCAGTGCTAAAATCGGTTTATTTGAGTCGAGTCCCCACATCTTCCTGAATTCATCCTCAGGAAGAAATGAATAATTTAAAATTCTCTCCGCAAGTGGATTCCCAACAAACTCTACATTTACCCCTTTTTCTCTAAAAAATTTCTCTTCAAACGGAAAAACTGAAAGAACTATGTCTGTTCTCGCTTTAAGTTTTTTTACTCTGTTTTGTCCCCAGGCCCAGACTTGTGGAGCGATATAATACACAACTCTCAGACCCATTTTTTTAAATTTTTTGGCAATGTTTAAGTTAAACCCGGGATAATCGATCAACACCACTGTGTCAACCTTTTTTTCCCTTGCCTCATTCAACAGCCTTTTCTGCACTTTAAGTATATATGGTAGATGTTTCACCACTTCACCAAAACCCAAAAATGCCATCTGATTGATGTGAAAAAGAAGTTTTAACCCCTCCTTTTCCATTCTATCACCACCTATTCCAAATAATTCGACAGATGGATCAATTGCCTTTAATGCTTTTACCAATGCAGAACCATGAAGATCGCCACTTGCCTCACCGGCAATTATCAGGTACCGCTTCCCCATCTATAATGATACCGGCGGAAGCCAAATCGATCTGGCAATCAAAAGAATTATCACAATAATTATCGCTTGAAGTGATCTCATCTCACTTTTTAATCCCGCTTTTGTGCTCTTTGGTGGCTGTTCCACTGAGTTATTCCTGTATGGAGTGAACCTCGGGAAAAACCTCGGTACATTATTATAATACTCCTGATATGCATTTTTATATGTTCTCGCGAGATATTTTTCCTCCTCTGAAACGATCATCATATATTGAAACACAAACCATAAAAATGCAATGATGTGTAGCCATGGGAAAAGAGCCATCGACATTACACCAATACCCACATATATTAAAATATTACCGACATATAATGGATTTCTTACATAAGCAAAGGGACCACTGATTACAAGGTATGCCCCACCCACAGTGCCTGTGGTTCTTGTTTCACTTCCTGCCCAACTTACACCACCAAAACGAAAAGCTTCACCCGCCAGAACAAGAACAAGCCCGATAAGAAAACTTTGCCAGGTCATCACCGAAAACACAAGCATCAAAAGCACAAACGGTATTGGTGTGTAACTTCTTAAACTAAATATTTTTGCAGCCAGTTTATTTTCAGGTTCGGCCGCTTTCTTGTTAATATCCATCTATTCCAACTATCCTTGCATGTAAAGTTTGCGTCTGTTTAATTCTGCCTGGTGCCGTTTTTTTAACCGTTTTTTACTAAGCAGTTCTGTCATTCTTGCCTTAACATCTCTAAAATCTTTGAAAGGGTAATATGAAACCCGGTTTTTTTCGCAGTATTTCAGTAATGAATCTTTGGCAAATATATAATCACAATGGAGTGCTGCACAAATATCTGAATTGCCATTACCGATATAAACTGAAAATTCGTCATCACCGCTTAACGATACCACGAGATTCCTTTTACAATTGGCACATTTGTCACAATTTTCATCAGTATAAGGAAACACAGTCTCCGGGCCATTCTCCGTAAAAAGCAGATCATTTGAAAAGAATCTTGCTTTTATCCCCTCTCTCTCAAAAATCGAATCTATATAGAATTTAAATCCGTCACTAATAACATAAAATTCGATTTTATTCTCTTCCAGAAATGCGATAAAATCGTGGAAATGCCCGTCTATTTCGAATCCGGAGGCATACTCCTTTATCTTTTCTTCATCAGGATTAACAAGAGTTTTTAAGAGTTCCATCCATGTTTCTGTTGCATTATACACCCCATCCCTGAATCCTCTGATTATCTCGTAAGCCCTTTCTTGCTCCCCAAATTCGAGGAATATAGAGGCACCAACATCTTGTTTAGTGATGGTGCCGTCAAAATCGATAAAGACTTTGATCACTTAATAATCGCCATTTTTTTTACTTCCACATAATTACCGGCGGTAAATCTGTAAAAGTAGATACCATCAGCAAGTCCTGTAGATTTAAAGATATATGTGTATTTCCCCTCTTTTGGCACCTTTATTGTCTCTTCTTTAACCAATTTAAAACCGGCGTCGTAAAATTCAAATTTCACAGTTGGCACACCTGAAACATTGTAAGTTATCGTGGTTTCATCACTAAAAGGATTGGGGACATTCTGAGAAACATAAATCTTTTGATTTGTTTTTCTTACAAAATCGCCCTCTACCATCTTTTGTGACACAACTTTGTGCTCTTTCGAAATCTGGGTAATCCTGTAAAGCAACTTCCCCTCTTTGTCGGGTGCATCAAATGTATAATATGAGCCCTGTGCATTTGGATCTGCAACTACATTGTCAATCTCAGTCCAGGCTGTGTCTTTTCCTCTTGGTTCCATGCGATGAATAAAATAACTTATCACACTTTTTTCGTTTGTGGCAGTCCAGTTTATCTTCATTTCGTCATCAATAGTTGTAAGCCATGCTTCCACAATTCCCTGAACTTTTGGTCTTACACCTGCGAGACGCTGACCATAAATTCCTTCGGAAGTTTTATTTTTTTCTTTAAAAATGATGATAGCACCATCTTTCCCGTCAAAAAAGAGATCGAGATAACTTTTTTCGGGGTTTCCCGATTTTGAGACGGGTACACCGTCATCATCCCACTCCGGCTTGCCTGCCGAATTAATTTTTAGAGCAAAAATTTCTGTAGGCCCGTTTCTCCGGTCGAGCCATGAAATAAAAACTCCGCCTTTTCCGTCATCATCAAGAGTTTGAGCAAATTGTCTCCCTTTTATGGCACCAATGCTCACTCCATTAATTCCCCAAAGTGCATTTCCCTGCCTGTCGAACTTCTGCAGAAAAATATTCTCGTCGCCGCCAACATCATTGATCCAGCTAATAACCATTGTGGAATCACCTGATTCAATCGCAACAGGTGCCCCGTTAATCCCTTGATTAGAAACCGCCTGTTTTCCCCCTTTACTCCACTTTACAGCCCCTTTGGGACTTATAAGTTGATGGAATATTTCTTTAACTCTTCCGGTGGATTCCCACACCAAATAGTGATCACCCGAAGAAAGTGTAATTACATTAAAAGATTTTATAATCCCGTCGATAGTTGCCAATATGGTAACTCCATCAGCAATCTTCCCTGAGGAGTCGATAGAAGCAAACTTAATAAGGCTGTTCCCCCCTTGTGCATCGATCCAACAAATATTCGCCCCACCGGCTGTTCCGGGTAACACAGTCACAGCAGATTTTTGACTTCCACCCTTCTCAACTACAATTCCATCGTTGTATCTGATTTTCCCGTTACGGTCGACGCGCTGTACCATCACACTGTAATTTGAAGGATTTATATCCCTTACTATATAACCAATATGAGTGTTCATTCTTTTGTCAAGTGCAACGGAATATTCCGAAACTAACCCATCCGGTGATGCAACTTCAATAGAACCTTCATCATTTTGCCAGGAAAAGTTGATCCTTGAGTTGATCTGCTGTGCCATCAACACATTCTTATTTGCGGCAATCTCCTCAAGCCAAACAATCGAAATTTTCCCTGAAACAGCTTCACTTACCTCCGGAGTAGTCTGTAAATTTGAAGGACCATCGGTTTCCACTCCATTGGTACTCCTCGACATTTCTCCGCGAAAATTGTAGTGGTTAAACAGTATCCGCTGTTTACCGCCTGCTCTTTTATCTTCCCAAACCAGAAAAAATCCTTCACCTTCGTTCACCACAGTATGAATCTCCTGTGGTGAGATCGATGCACTAACTATCTGTTTTGGAGAATCAGGATCCGGGTTCCACTGGGCAAACAGTATCGATGGTAACAATATCACCGAAGTAATAAAAATTTTTGTTAGTAGTTTCATTGTAAGTTAATCTCCTACGCTACGATGTTAAAGTCTTCGTTAAATCTGACGCTCACGAGTTTCGAGACGCCTTCTTCTTGCATGGTTACACCATACATCGTATCCGCAGCTTCCATGGTTCTTTTGTTGTGAGTAACTACAATAAATTGCGTGTTTTCGCTAAATTCTCTTACGATCTTTGTGAATCTGTCGATATTCGCATCATCAAGAGGAGCATCTATCTCGTCAAGTATGCAGAATGGCGATGGTTTCACCAGATATATAGCAAAAAGCAGTGCAATCGCAGTTAAAGTTTTCTCACCACCCGAAAGCAGTTCTATCGATGTTGGCCGTTTCCCTCTCGGTTTAGCAATAATTTCTATTCTGGCTTCCAAAGGGTCAACCCCTTCTTCAAGCCTCAAATCTGCCTCATCCTCTTGTCTGAACAGACTTCTAAATATTTTTTGGAAATTTTCCCTTATCGCTTCAAATGTTTCATTAAACAGATTTTGGGCTGTAGTGTTAATTTCGTCAATGGTTTTCAACAAATCTTTTTCGGACTGAATCAGGTCACTTCTCTGTCCGGCGAAAAAATCGAATCTTTTTTTCTCTTCATCATATTCTTCAAATGCGAGAAGATTAACGGGACCAATCTGATGCAGCTGGTGCTCCAACTCCCTTACTTCAACCCTCCAGCCTTCAAGACTTGCAATTTGATCTTCAGGTGGTTCAACAGGCTCAATTTCAATTTCGTATTTCTCGTTTACCCGTCTTTTAAGATTTCTGATATTTATTGTATATTCGTTGAATTTTAAATCTGACTTGTGAAGAGCTTCACTGATTTTGTCACGATTTTTTCTCAGTTCGGTTTTTTCTTTTTCAAGATTATCAAGCTCTTCTCTCTCTTTAAGATAAACAGCTTCGATTTCTCTCTCTTTTACCCTGAGATTTTCCCTCTCCTGTTTTTGTTCTTCGAGATCAAATTCACTGTCTTCTATTGTCCCCGTAAGAATTTCAATCTCACCGGTAGCAGTTTCAATGTCTTTGCCCCTTTTTTCAACAGAGTTACCGAGCATTATGAGAGTTTGTTTCACCCTTTCGATCGAGTTCAGAATATTTTTTATCTCTCCCTTAATTCGCTCAAGTTCAAGACCTTTTCTGTTGTATTCTGCAGAAGCTACCGAGAATTCCTTTTCAACCTCTTGAGCCGCCGTTTCAAATTCTTTTTGGCGCGCTGAAGTCTCTGCTTTGTGACGGTCATCCTCTTCAATCTCTGAAGCGAGTCTCGATATATCAAGATCAAGTTGTTCTGCCTGACTTTCAAGATGTGATAACTCTCTGGTCAGATTCTCTCTTTCTTCATTCCCCTTTTTAATTTCAAATTCAAGCTGAGCCATCTGTTTTTCGAGTTGCATCAGGTCGTTTTGATAAATTCTTATAACATCACCCATATCTTTAAGATCGATCAGGTGAAGATCATATTCTGTATTGTAAATTTTCTGTTTCCAGGTCGCCAGCTTTTCTTCGAGAGGTTTAATCCCGTTTTTCAACTGCTCAAGTTGTGTTTTTTTACCAAATAGTGTGTCTTCATCTTTTAGTCTTGAGCCGGCCTCAATCGATCCATTATCCCCAATGATATCCCCGTCAAGTGTGATGAATTTGTAACCTGAATATGAACCTGAAAGCCGGATTGAAGTATCGAGGTCATTCACTACAACAACATTTGAGAGCAATGATTCATAAAAATCGACATATTCACCCGGTACATTCAGCAGTTTACCCGCAAAATTCACAAATCCGGGCTCCTGCTCCAACTTTAAACGAACTCTTCTTTTTGCAAACCTTTCCATCTTTTGCATGAAGGAACTGTTCTTCCCAACTTCGTTTCTGCTTAACACAAACGATGCCTTGCCACTGTTTGAATTGAGCAAAAGTTCTATTGCAGCTTTTACTTCTTCAACTGAAGAGACAATAAAGCTGTTGAAATTTAATTTAAGAGCCGCTTCAATCGCAAATCTGAACTCTTCGAGAGGTTCGCCAAAATCGGAGACGAGTTTTTTCTCTCCGCCAAACCACCCGTCACTTTCCATCAGTTTTTTTGATGCAAGTGAAAATCCCTCAAGATTGTTTATCAAATCATTTAGGAAGTCGATCCTTGTCTTTAAATCGTTGAGCGACGATTTTATCTCAAATTCTTTTTCACGAAGTCCCTCAAGTTCCTTTTCGAGACTCTCTTTTCGTTCTGTAGTCTCATTAAATACCCTCTCAGCATTTGAAAGATTGGTTGAAGTTTCTTCCAGATCAGCGGAAACCTCACTCATAAATTCACGGTTCTTCGTCTCATTATGGTGTAACAGCTCAAGTCGAGCGGTAACTCTTTCAATCTCTTTTTGAATTCGGGCTCTGCTTTTGTCAAGATTTGAAAGTTCATTTTTTCTCTCTGCAGATCCCTGAACCTTTGTGAGAACTGATTGGGAGAAAACTTTTATTTTTTCTCTTGCCTCTGCAAGATTTCCTCTTTTTTCCTCAAGCACTCCGCCAAGTAAGTTTTTCTCTTCAAGTGCTTTTGCTTCCTCTACATTTTTTTCATCGTGATCGAGTTGCAAGTCATCAAGTTGTCCTTCGGCATCTTCAATCTGAACCGCAAACTCTGCAAGTTCTGCTTCAAATCTATTAATATTATTCTGAAGCGACCTTCTCGATTCTTGCGCAACCGAAACAGTCCTTTCATTTTTATAAATTAGCTCTGTTTGGGCACCGATCTTTTTTCTGATCTCTTTTAATTCATTCTCGGTTATAAAGGTCTTTTCCCTGATCCCGGCATAAACCTCGTCAAGACGGCTAAGAGATATCTCTACTTCATTTTTCTGAATTGTGGCATCAAAATGTTGTTGTTGCCAAACTCCCTGTTCGTTTATCATTAGATACAGATCAAATGCTGCCGATTTAAGATCAATCTCGCGGAGTCTGTCTGCAAGTTCCTGATATTTTTGGGCCCTTTTTGCCTGTCGTTCAAGAGAAATTACTTTTTTCTCAATTTCTGAGATAAGATCGTTTGCCCTTGCGAGATCAGCTTTTACATCCTCGAGTTTTTTTAAGGTCAGTTTTCTTCTGATCTTATATTTATTTACTCCGGCAGCCTCTTCAAACATCGTCCGGCGTTCATCAGCTTTGTTACTGAGAATCGACTCCACCATCTTTAATTCGATAACAGAATAAGCATTTGCTCCCATTCCTGTATCCATAAAAAGACTTGTGATATCCTTCAGTCGAGCGATATTTTTGTTCATCAGATATTCACTCTCGCCTGATCTGAATATCCTTCTGGTAATTATTACCTCTGTATAATCAACCGGTAACACACCCTTATCGTTCTCAATGGTCAGTGATACTTCCGACATTCCGAGCGGTTTCCTGGAAGAGGTGCCGTTAAATATCACATTTTCCATCTTGTCGGAACGGAGTACACTCGATTTCTGCTCCCCGATACACCATCTCAAAGCATCAACAATATTGGTTTTTCCACAGCCGTTTGGTCCCACAATTGCAGTGATCCCTCTGTTAAAATGGATCACAGTTTTTTGTGCAAACGACTTAAAACCTAATATTTCAAGCTTCGAGAGATACAATAGTTACCCCGCCCGGCTTTCGAGGTAAACCTGAATTATTTGTTCAACAGTGAAGTTTGTTAACTGATAATAAAACAACCAGGATGCCACCACAAGCAGTACCACAAATATTGAGAAAAAGTAAACCTTAAATGCCGGCACATCATATACCACATACATCCCCTTGAGTAAACGATGTATATTCCAAACAAAAAAGAGAAGAATTACGGCGTAAACAACCATGTTTGCCACATCGGCGTTTAGCACCCTGTATAATAATATTGCGCCGGGTAATGCGGTGATGAACGGAAGTGAAGCCCATATAACCACAAGGTAACTCTTCTGAATCGTCACCCTGTTGATCACAAAAAGTGAGCCAAACTTAACCAGGAGAGCAAAAAAGAGGGCAAACACAAAATAGAACAGTGTAAGAACAAGCAGCGACTCCATCGGATTCCAACTCAGGTAACTGACTATTGACAATAAATTGTCAAAACCAAAGCTTAACAGGATTCTTTCCTGCAGAGAATCGTATCGCCAATAGAATAGTAAACTTGATGTAAGCAACGCCATCACTGCACATATCAGCAAACCGATATAAGTTGTAATAAATGGTGATATCTGATTGTAGTCCCGTACATCCTGATAAAAATTGTAGGGTCGTAACATCGCCCTAAGTGCATCTTCCTTAAACTTTTTGCCGGTATTTAAGAGCAGGGCAGTAAGCAAAGCCAAAACGAGACCGAAGATTATAAATATAATTGGTGCATCATCTTCGTTAAAACCGAGCGATATGGTAACTTTTTCTCTGTTGTTTAAGAGTGCATCCACTACCTTATAGGAAAGCCTGCCGGCTCCTCTATCCTCGGGGATCAAACCCAAATAAACCATCTGATCGTTCAGTGCCCCGGAAATTATCGACTGATAGTTGTTTCTGTAATCGAACATTGTTGAGAGGAAAAACGACATGTTTTGATTAACGGAGGCATACATTAGTATATCCTCAAAAAACTTGGCTTGAGATTCAGCAGAATGTTTGTTACCAGTCCTCGATTTTTCGGGATCAATTATATAACCGGCACTTGCCACCATCAACCTGCCCGCACCAAATGATTGAGCAGCCTGTTGATACACTCTTAATATCTCAGTAGTTGGTCTGTTAATGAATTCAATTCCGTATGCGTCCAACCCGTCGATCTGGCTTTTTGGGAGGATGGCAAATGAAGCATATACCATTTTACCGGTGTACTTCTTAACATCTGCAGCGAGAGATTTTAAAAGTTCCACCGATTTATCACGGTTTCCGAGATAACCGGTTCCGAGTCCAAACCCCCCTATGGTTGAGAAATTTTTATAACCTTTTAAATATAATTGTGCAAAACTTCTCAAATTTTGACTTAACAACGGGTCATCAGAAAATGAAGCGGGCAGATTTGAGATCGGCATTTCGATAAATGCCAACAGCCCTTCACGAGCACAAAGATAAAGCAGATATGGATGAGGAATATTTTTTTCAAATCTTACAGCATTGAATCCCGCTCCCTTTATCAATCTGATATCTCTCGCCATCTCCTCGTTAGTAAACATTGCACCCGTTTTGGAGAGAGAAGGAATGTAAGTAACTCCCTTGAGAGCAAATTTCCCATTGTTCAGATTAAAAGAATTATCACCGGATTTAAATAGGAAAAAACCCGCCGGATAAGCTATTTCATCAATTAGCACATCCCCCGAATAAAGAGCAAAAATTATCTCATAAAGGTAGGGAGCTGCCGGTGTCCAAAGCCTTGGGTCTGATATTGTAAGTGTGAGAGCTGATTCTTTATCTTTTCCCGCTGAAATTGCAAACTTTTCTGTAATCGCACCAACACGCTCCCCTTCACCCTCCTTCGTCTTTACAGATACCACCAATTCAAACTTGTTTCCGATACTGTCATTTACGGCTCTGCCATAGTTCCGGTTGCTGATTGAGGAGTTAATATTAAGTTCAACCTTGTTCCCATTCGGAGACACTTGATAACTCGATGAATAATCACCAATAAAGATGTTTGGCAACTCTTGAATAAAAACTTCCCTGAATATCCCCTTATTGCTATACGGATAAAGAAAACTGAACTTAAAAGGAAATGTCTCTTTGTTGTCAAGGTTACCGTTAACCTTAACAGTTAAAACATTTTTACCTGTTTTTTTAAGAATATCCTTAGGTAAAAGGAAGGAGAAGGGAAAAGTTCCGCCGAGATGACGGTAAATCATCCTGCCGTTAAGCGATATCTCAGCCTTGTTTGACACACCAAGAAATGTCAGACGATAGTTTTTATCGCTTTTAGGGTCAAAAGGCAGGGTCCGCTCAAAAATCATTTCAGATTCAGATTCGAACGAAGAAGGAATTTCTACCTGCTTTGATGTAGTAGCCGGGTCATCTGCAAATCTTACACCCCACTTCCCCGTCATGGGTATTATGGTGCGTGTAGTTGAATGCTCCAGATAACCAAGAGAGCCTTCACTATAGGAATAACCGCCAAGTTCAGTAAAATTGGCTTGACCAAATATTCCCCACACCATGCAAATAAATGTCAGCGAGATAACAGATAACGATCTTCTCAATGCTATACATCCCAATATCAAAAAAATAAAAAATTAAGACCTGAAATATACATCAGTGAAGAGGGTGAAATCAAGGCAAATCGTTCGCGGGTGAATGTGTTTTTTGCGTTCATTGCGTCCTCTGCGGTTTAACTTAAAGCCCTCTGTGTGCTCGGTGTGTTCTGTGGTTTTTTGCATATGTTTTCGTTCTACACCGATCACAAAAAAAACTTTTGCAAAAGAGATAAAGAACTTGTATATTTGCAGACTAAATTTGAATTAACACAACCAAAAAGATTTTAAGTTAAGCATGGCAAATCACAAATCTGCTGAAAAAAGAATCAGACAAAGCGCAAGAAAACGCGATATCAACAAAGCTTCACTCTCGAAGATGAAAACTTTGGTCAAAAAGGTTCTTAGCACAACAACATTGGAAGAAGCAACAACAAGCTACAAAGAAGCTGTTGCACACCTCGACAGGATCAGCGTAAAAGGCAGAATCCACAAAAATAATGCGTCACGCAAAAAATCGAGACTGACACTTCATATTAATAGCTTAACCAAAGCTTAATGCCTCTGAACTTCTGCGGTTCTCCGCGGAAGTTCTTTTGGCAAACCTCTCAATCAGCCTTAAATCCCCCGGTTTTATTAAAATCTTCCATTAACTCCGTCTAATTGTAACAATTGTCAGATCGTCGTCCGAAACACCAAACTTCTCCACTTCCATTAAAATATTTTGATTTATCTTGTTGCTCGCTTCAGAACCATTTTGTTCAATAACCGTTTTTACTCTCTCCATCGAAAATAACTCTTTACTTTTCGAGAAAGTTTCGGTTACTCCATCCGTGATCATAACTACCACATCACCTCGCTCCAGGCAGAATTCCCCCTCAGTAAATTTAAAATCCTTCTTCATCCCGATTGATATCTGACGAATTGTCAGTTCTTCAACCTTCCCCGTTCCATTTCTATAGATCAGCAAGGGCAGGTGACCGGCAACAATATATGCCAACTTGCCGGAATGCATCCTTACAGAAGCTGCAGTGAGAAACATTTTTTTGTCCTTTAATTCAAACATGGTCGAATTTATGTTGGTATAACACTCACTTAGCGAATCACCATGAGTCAGATTGCTCCTCAAAGCACTTTTAAACATCCCCATTAACAGGCCTGCACTTACTCCGTGACCCGACACATCAGCTACGGTAAGAACCATTTCCCCATCTCCCATGTCGAACATATCAGCCATGTCTCCTCCCACCTCTCCCACAGGTTTTGAGATTCCGGCGACCTCATACTCTTCATTTTTGTATTCTATCTCAGGTACTAAAATTGTGTGCATCTTCCTGGCTAGATCAATTTCGGTTTTATACCTAAAGTGCTTTAACCCCTCTCCACTGATAAACCTTACAAAAAGAATGTAGCCCAAAATCACGAGGAACATTATTCCAATGGCATGAAACCTGAGATAGGTCACCAATTCGGGATTGTCTTTTATAAGCTCCAGATTTCCGTAGGGACTAAAAGCCAATGCAAACTGCAAAATGATCGCAATTACAAGAAATCTCATGTCTCTCATAAAAGTGTGTGCATACAGTGCACCCACAAAACCTGAAAGGAAACTGTTCCTGAGTATCTCACCGTAACTCATGGCACCCGGCGAGAGCAAACTCGTCACGAATCCCAATGTGGCAAAAAGGAAATAGATCCCGGCAAGAAAATACAGATACGATCGCCAGGGCAAACTTCTGAAAAAAAGTTTGTCCTTCTTGCGTTTTGAACCGAACTTTAAAAAATTCATAAACTTTTATTAAATATTGATAATGCAAATTTAACTGAAATTTTTACTCCACATTTCATTTTATAATCTTTTTTTTACCTTTTATCACTTTATTTATTGTTACCACTTGACTTTAAATCAGAATTTTTGTATATCTGTATAGAATCTTTTTGATATTATTTTGATATCATTATTTAACCAATGGAGTCAACAATGACCAAAGAAAAAACAATAACCTCTTCTAACGGATTAAGTTATCTGTTCTTAATCCTCTTCCTGCTTCTGTTCGCAGTTGCAGTGCTTATATTCAGAGCTAACACTGCATCTGATGATTACAGGGATGCCTTTTTTATCGTCCCTTCAATACTTTTAATAATTGTTGCTTGCGTAATGATCGCAGGATTTTATACAATTGAACCCAATTTTGCTGTGGTTATCCTCCTCTTTGGAAAATATATAGGCACCGATCGTTCGGAGGGGTTTCACTGGGCAAATCCATTTTATTCAAAAAAGAAACTTTCACTCAGAACAAACAACTTCGACAGTCAGAAACTGAAAGTGAATGATAAAAAAGGAAATCCAATAGAAATATCGGTGGTAGTGGTTTGGCGTGTAAACGAAACAGCAGAAGCTCTGTTTGCAGTTGAAGACTACAAGACATATACAATTGTCCAGTCGGAATCTGCTATCAGGCACATCGCCACTCTTTATCCCTACGATGTTACCGACGATGAACCGATAAGCCTTCGTTCCTCAATTGATGAGGTTTCTCATGCTCTTGCAAAAGAGATTCAGGAGAGAATTGATGGAGCCGGTATCATCATCGAAGAAACAAGAATCAACCATCTTGCTTATGCCCCGGAAATTGCACACGCTATGTTGCAACGCCAGCAGGCAGAAGCTGTAATAGCTGCAAGAACAAAGATTGTGGATGGTGCAGTTGGTATGGTTGAAATGGCGTTAAAACGACTGAGTGAAGAAAATGTAATTCAACTTGATGAAGAAAGGAAGGCTGCAATGGTGGGTAACCTGATGGTGGTACTCTGTTCCGACCGTTCTGCTCAACCCATCATTAATTCCGGATCACTCTATTAATATGGCTGAAAAAAAATCTATTATCCTTCGGATCGATCCAAAGCTTTACAATGCCCTGAACGAATGGGCAAAGGATGAATTGCGTTCGGTAAATGCCCAGATCGAATACATCCTTCGGGAACAGGTACACAAAAGAACAAAAAAGCCGCAGGATAAAGGATGAAGTTTAATATCTGTTCAAATCCAACAGATTGGTAAACTTTGATGCAGGAAAATTTATTTTGGGGGCACATCGCCCCCAATTTTGTTAAATAGATGGAACCGGTTTAGTTAGTCTTCTTTATTAACGATTGTGGCAGTAGATTCAAAAAATCAATTGCTTTACTGAAATCAAGCTCATAAAAATTTACTCCAAGATTGATTTTCTCATAATATTCAGCTCTGTTCTCCTTATAATACCTTTCAGAAGGTATTACCCAGGCTTTTTTGCCAAATTTCATCGAGAGGAACCACTTTTCAACGAGTCTCGCAATTCTACCGTTTCCGTCAAAAAACGGATGAAGTTGCGCCAACCTTAGATGAAAAAATGATGCAAAATAAAATGTTTCATTATCTGTAAGATTTCTGGATGAAATTTCATCAAATTCTTTCCAAAAAAGTTTCATGGCTTCCGGTAACTTTTCAGGTTCAACTGCAACATATACAAGTCCACTTGTACTAAATACACCCATCCTGTCATCCCGGTAAAGTCCAAGTTTGCTTTTTATCAAAATTGACTTTGCAAGTATCCTGTGGACTTCCAGGAAGTTTTCTTCAGTTAATGGTTTCTCCTGTGCAAAATTATATGCTTTAACCAGATTATCGATCTCTGCCAAATCTTTCGTATTCTTAAACTTCGATTTAACCATTTTCTGGTTCATATAAGAATTTAGGTCTATGTTGTTTCCTTCAATATTGGAGGAAAAAACAGCAGAAGAATCCACCGAATATGAGAGATCAACACTTGCCGTCACAGGATCAACACTCAACCATTTTTCAATAATTGAACTGTTTTTGTCGCAAAACTCATTAAAGCAGTAGAAATCTAAAAACGAAAAATTTGGGGACATCTGTTTTTCTGAAATATTTATTGATAAAACCGGTTAAGCTGAAACACAAAAGATTTTCCCTTCAATTTATATATTTTTTGCGATATTACAGTAACACATTTGAAAAAGGATTTGCGAAAATGATTGGTAACTTAATAACAGAAGCTTTGAACAGAGGGATTCAAATGATTCTGCAGCACTATGTTGAGCCGTACGGTGAAATAACTTCGCTCTCAATAGATGATTCCACAAAAGAAGTGAAAGCAACGCTTCTTCTCAGCGGCGAACTTCAAACTCTTGATGTCCATATCTTTGGATATAACTTTGTAAAAATAGAAGATAAATGGTACATGACATTTGTCAATGTTGCCACTTCCCGCGACTGGATAAACACCCTCTTAAAAAATATCTCCCCCAAAGAACTTGAGGATAAAAGAATCGAAATCCCCCATGTAGCGGCGGTGATATTAAAGATTTTGTTTTGAGGAGTTGGAGTGAATTTTTCTTCGGTTGGTGATGACTTAACGATCAAATTTCTGAAGAATTTGAATATTTCATCCATTACTCTTTGAATTCAATTCAACAATTTTATCCCAATCGATTGAGCCATCTTCGAGGCAAAAACTGTTGAGAAAATCGCGTTGCATTTTTGAGAGTAGAGAGGTATATTTTTGATTAAATTCATCATTCCGTACTTTGGCGTTATACCCTAAAGGGACAATCAATTTTTTGTAGAGATCATCATCACCGGAAATAAAACTCCAAAAATCCTGTCCACAGTACTTGAAATAATCCCCTTTGTCAGGTTTGGTGTTTTTTCAATAACAACAACCATTTACTGCAATCACATGCAACTGTGAATTACTTGTACGGAGAGTTTTTGTCGCTGACTTAAAATCAGAAACCATCCTCTTGATTTGGCTGCTATTGCCCCAATTAGGGCCGGATTTAATGTTAACGATATATCTGATGGTTCCCTTTTCAAATTCGAGATCAATTCCTTCAATCCCTGATTTCCTGCCACCATAAACAATTGAATTGATGTAAATTGCCAGCCCTTCCAACCAGTCGCCAAATATTGTCTCTTCGTTTGAGGAAAGATGAGCGTCGGTAAAACTTTTTACCAATTCTGCAGGTGCTAAATCTTTGGCTTTAAATAGATAGGGATTCTTTCTAATAAGCAGCTTTTCAAGATTAATTCTATCCAAACTTTCAAGTCGCTTGGAATGGAATTTCGAAATATTGTCAGACACATACTGTCCAATTTCCTCTAATTCAAGTTTTTTCATTTCAGGCAAATAACACCAACTTTTCCGGTTCTACACTGTTTTTAACCATTGTATAATATTCTTCCATAATATCAATCCCGATGGAATGTCTTCCCATTCTGTTCGCAACTTGAATAGTGGTTCCGGAGCCCATAAACGGATCCAGTACCACATCTCCGGATTGTGTAAAAAGTTTGATGAACCACTCGGGAAGTTCTTCAGGGAATGCTGCCGAGTGATTTTTATTTGAGCACTCGGTCGCCAGATGTAATACATTCGACGGATAGGCCATGTCTCTGTCAACCCAATTTGAGATATTTTTCCCAAAACCACTACCAACTTTGGAGTTATCTCGTGTTTGGTCTGTAAGGCTAAGTTTTCGCAGTCGGGATTTTGCCCAATCCCCCATGGGCACCATGACAGTTTCCTGGTACATCGCAAATTTTTTACTTTTGTTGAACTGTAAAAGTCTTTCCCAGGCATCCCGGAATCTGTTGGGCCATTTACCGGGATAAGAGTTCTTTTTATGCCAAATAAATTCTTCTGTCCAGAACCATCCTTGTTTCCGCATTTCAAGAATTAATTCAAGGACATATATACTGCGTTCACCATTTGCTACTTTTTCTTTAATATTAAGTACAAATGTACCGGAAGGTTTTAGTACTCTTAAAAATTGTTCACTCCTGGGTAAAAACCATGCAACATAATCATCAGTGTGGACGCCTCCATAGGTGTTCTTCCTCTGATCAGCGTAGGGAGGGGAGGTGAAGATGAGATCAACACAATTGTCCGGAAGTTCTTTTAAGACTTCGAGACAGTCACCAAGGTATAAATTAGATTTCAATTCCATTGTATTAGCTCGCATCAACCTTTAAAATTTAAACTGAAAGATACAATTTAAATCGAATCTATCCAAAAGACAAATCTTTCTGCTGAACCATATCCCGAAACATAACACTGAATACTCCGATTTCTGTTGAGATACAAAGCTATACCTTATAAAACCTGTTTGCAGATATGGCATTTTTACGAGCTTTGTCTGCCTCTTTTTTGTTTTGATATTTTGGTGAAGAAAACACCTTGTAAAGGTGGAAAGACAGAAATGCATGGTCAAAAACAGACCCATGATCTTTTACTTTTTCTTTTATTTGATAGTTCAAGATATCAATACATTGTTGCATTTCTTTGGAGTTTTGTATTGCAATTGCATTAAGCATCTTCAGATGCAGATAAAACTTAAAAACGGGATTATAATTTTCATTTGAAAAATTGTATTTTTTTATGGTCTTCGTGAAAATCTCAATTATCTGATTCATCCCTCTATAGTCTCCCTTCTCAAACAACAAAAGACCCTTGAGCCAATAGTTTTCTTGATAACCGAGTATTGAGGGATAATTTGAAATAATATTTAATGAACCATCGATCAGTTTTTCAGCTGCTCCGAAATCTCCCTCCAAATATTTTTTAAATGCCTTGTTACCCACTCCAATCACTTCCAATTCTTCTTTCCCTTTTACTAAAGAATCATACTTCTCGAAATAGTAAGATGCATTGTTATAGTCTCCTTTCAAAGTAAGTATAAGCCCTGCCCCACTTTGCAGATATTCGAGACCCGGATCGAGTTCAATTCCCTTTTTCTTATAAAACAGAGCACTGTCTATCATGCCTGCTGCAAAAAAACCATCCCCCATACTGTCATATGCGTTGGCTGAACTGTCTATTTGAAGATACCGTCTAAAATATCTAAGTGCTTTTTCAGACTCATATTTATTCAGATAAGAGTAACCAAGATGGTTGAAAGCGAGAGCAAAATTTGTGTCTCGCGCAAGAGCTTTTTGATAATACTCAATTGCTTTATCGTTTTCGCACATCATGTAATAAGTTTCGGCTATTTCATAATAACTATACTTGTCATGCGGTATTTTTTCGGCGATTTGCTGGTAGTAAGGAATTGCATTCAAGTATAATCCTTCAATCGATTTCTCAGTTGCAAGAACCCTTATGGAATCGATGTAACTAAGATTACTCATATTGGTTTTTACATCTTTAAGTAATTCCTTAATTTCAGTTGTATTTCCACTTTCGAATTTAAGTACCTCCAATAATTTAAGTTTTGCCAATGTGAACCCCGGATCATAGTGGATAGCCTTTTTAAGTTCAGCTATAGCCTCTGTTTTGTTCATTTTTAGCCAGGCTTTTCTTCCCTTTAGATAGCTTGTTAGTGCATCCCAGTTTGCGCAAACAGCGATATCTTTTTCAATTTTAGCTTTCTTGACAACTAATATCTTTTTAGCAAGTGGTGCAAGAATTGTTGTGAGGAATGTGGCAGGTTCATTAAAAGTAAAAGTTGTATCGAAAATAGATTTTTCACCCTTTACAAAGTGGGTTGAAAGTTCATAACCTGCACTGGAACGAGTCAACTCCCCCTTTATCGAAATATTGGGAACATATTCCATCCGGGTTTCCGTTTCACGAAGGGCATGAAACTGCTTTCCATCCAGCACAGTTACATTTCCTGAGCGAACAAGTTTCTCCTGAATAAGATACTCTATCTCTTCGTGAATCATTGGTGATTCTGCATTATAGTCGGTAGCACCCGGATTAATTTCAACGACTATCTGTTCGATCTCCTTAGTGGTTTTAAAAAGGTTTCTAATCTCTTCTGAAAAGAAATAAAGTGAAAAGATAATTACGCATGCCGTAACTGCCAACAACCCCTTCTTCAGATAACCTTTATAGGTGGAAAATTGTACGCCAGAAATTGCCACTTCCTGTTCCTGAGTAACCTTGCTACTTTGTGATGTAGAAGTCATCCCTTCCTGAATTTTTTGCAGTCCGGCAAGCAACTCTTCAATATCAGAAAATCTATCAGATGGGTTTTTATGTAAACACCTTTCAAAGAAATGAATCAAAGCATCATAATTATCATAACCACGCAGTCCAATAAAATTGAGTCTGTTACCAATAATCTGATCTTTAGCTTTTTTGGGATTCAAATCGATGAACGGTAGAGTGCTTGTTATCAATCTGAAGAGAAGAATACCTATCGAGTAGATATCCGATCTTACTGTTGATTTTCCATCCCGCAAAAGTTCCGGTGCGGAATAATAAATTGAATCGCTGTACAGTGTCAATCCATAATTTCTCAGAAGCCCCAGAATATCCCTGTCAAGTGTAGCGAGAAGATACTTTCCATCTGATTCTATTACAGCTTCAGGAGTGATGTACGAGTGAATGATATTAAACTTGTGAAGTTCCCTTAATCCTTCAATTACCTCTTTTACAAGCTTAATACAGTTCCCAAGGTGAAGAGCATTTTGCTCAACCATTATCTCTCGCATCCGTCGCCCCTCCAAATACCCCCACTCAATAAGTATGGCATCATCACCATGTTTGGTTATTGTTGCCTCAACAAGATTAAGATGTTTTATTGTTTTATCACGCCGGGGAGGTAGTTTATTTTCACCGATCGGCAAATATTCAATAATTTTATGCTCATTCTTTGCGGTAATAACTTCGAAAACATATTCCGACAGGAACCCCCAGGGTAAGGTATTTTTGATCCGGACATTTAACTTGACAATTGAAGCAAGCATTTTAACACAAAAATCAACATACTCCTGACTTAAACCCCACCCCTGAGCCATCTTCTTAACGATAACCATCTCTGCTTCGCTGATGGTTTTATCAACATAAAAAAGAATCAATAAATCGATCAGTTGCTGCTCTAAAGGTTGTATTTTTTCCTTAAAGTCTTTCGCTTTTACCCAATTTCCATCAACTTTCGAAATCAATCCTGACTGGATATAGTTATGGATCATGTCCACCAAATTACCGGGAAAGCCTTTGGAAACCGTGTAGAGCAAATCGTTTTCCTCTGTCGTAAAAAAGTTTTCGCCAAATTCGGGAGCTAACATCATTGAAGGAAAGTTTCGTTCCATCGGAATTAAATGAATTCGGTCAACAAGCTCTTTTTTAATCAGATTGTAAATTGATGCTATCGCCTCATCGGTGTCACCCTGGTTTTCATTTAATTCGAAAATGAAAGCCCCACAAAACCCATTTGGATTATACAATATGCTTTCAACTAACTTTAAAGAATAAGTATCTATATATTGAACATCTTTCAGGATGAAAATTACAGGAGTCTTTTGGGTGAGGTTTTGAAGAAATTTTTTGTATTTGTTAAATCGTTTTATCTCTAAACTCGATTGGTCATGATCTTTTTGCGATTTTATTGTGTCGGCAAGTTCGGTGAGGGCACTTACAGCATCACTAAATCCAAACAGTGTCAGCACAATTCTAAATACTTTGGAAAGGATAAGTTTGAACTTTTGAGTTCGTAATATCTGATTCGTAATTGCTATGAAGGCACTGTAGGGTTCCTGTTGTTGTTTTAAGTTACATTGAAACTCGATTACATTTTTCTTTACATCAAAACCGGATACTTGAGAAGAAAGAGTAAGATCATTGGTAATCTCAGTGATAAAATGCTCAATAATCTTTGATTTTCCCGATTTTTTTTGTCCACTTATCAAGCAAGCAAAACAACTTTTATTTAGAGTCTTTTCTCTAAACAACTTCTTTAATTGCTCAATTTCCTGGTTCCTGTTATAAAACGCTATTTTCATGTTCATCATCCCGAATATTGAATATCCATGATTCTAACTTTCAAATGCTGCAGAATTATTTATTACCGCCTTTAAAATACACTACATCTGCTGTGTTAATTTAGAACGAAAAATACAAATTAAATTAATTCTCTCCAAAAAGATTATTTATTTTCGGGATATTATACAACGCATTCGAGATAACACTAACTCGACTCGATAGAAAAGTCACTCACTTCCATCTTGAAGGTTTCCAAATTATCCTATCGCATTAATATCCCTCAATCCTCATCCCCTTCTTTCTCTCTATGTTCCCTCTTATTCTCTCGTTGTTCATTGCCTTTTCCTTCTGCTTCGTCTTTGTTGCTTGAGCGGTGGCATTTTACGCAGTTGACGAAGTCGGAAATTCCCTCTTTAAGATGCTTTCGTTCGATTTTTGCCTGAGTGTGTTCATGACAGTTGTAACAAGAATAGGATTTAAAATTGTTGCCGGGTTCATGGCAATTTGAACAGGTTGATGGATGATCATTGTCAAAAATGAAATATTTTGAATGATCAAAAATTGAAGGTTTCCAGGCATCAGTTGTGTGGCAGGCAGAACATGATTCTCCGGGTTTAAAATTCTTGTGTAAATCATCAGATGGTTTATCCTTTTCATGACACTTACTACAATTATCAATAACCAATCCACTCAGTTTATGATTAAACTTTGCGTCTTTCCACCGTTCAGTATTGTGGCATCCACTACATTCTACTTTTAACTCACCGTGAAAATCATCTTTTGGTTTTTGATAATCGTGGCATGCAGAGCATTTTTCTCTAACCCCTGAACCGATTATTTCGTGTGAGAATTTTTTGAAGGCAAGGTCTTTCGACTCACCTGTGTGTTCCCTGTGGCAAACAACACAGTCGATATCTTTTATATTTTTGTGGAGCAGATTCGCCCGTTCATTTGTTTTCGAGGCGAGAATGCCTGATACCAACACATTTCCAATATCGTTTTGTTTATGGCAGGTAACACATTTTTCAGTTACTGCACCCTGAACCAGTGTATGACAACTCATACAATCATTTTGCAGATTCTCATGTCCCTTGCTCAAAACACCCGGATTTATTGCATAAAAGGGAGAAATCAACAAAAGGCCGATCCCAAAAACCAATGCACCTGCAAACCAGTAGTATGTACGCATCATCTCCAACTCCATAGAAGAAGTGTCCCTAATATATGAATCAGAGCAAGAGCCATAAATATCATGTTAAGCGGCATGTGAACTTTTCGCCAGTTCTGCATCTTTTTCACCAATAACGATTGAAAAAGTACTTCTTTATCTATTTCATCCTGCGAAATGTTTTTCTTCTTCATCTCATCAATTTTCCCCTTTAAATCCTGTTTTACTTCAGTTAGAAGAAATTTCCCCGTTAGCCCACTCGCCACAACAACCATCATTGCCAACACGGCCATCCAGGGAATTATAGCATTAAAGTGAATTCCACCATGTACAATCAAGACAATCGCCCCAACCCACCCAAGGAATTCGTGTAAATGTAATAATTTCTTCGGCTCACCGGAGGTAATTATCTTCCGTTTTCTCAATGAGTAAATAAATGAAGTGATCAACAGCGAAGTGCCTAAAATACCAAAATACCTGCCAACCCAAATCAGATTAGCCAGATGAAGTATATAGTCAAACAATATTGCTATGCAGATCATACCTGCATATAAAAAGATGGAAGGGAGTATTCGTTTCATGATGATGGATATTAATTAAAATTCAAAATTGAAATTACTAAATCCCATTCAAAATTCCATAATAGTAATACCTAAAGGTATATTTATTATTTAGTCTAAATCTTAATAAATGAAATTCGCTTAATTAAACACACTTCGGTCTGGTTTTTCTCCCTGAAATGTTATAAATTTACAATTACATTAATTTTCTGAAAATATCACCTCTTAATGTCTATTTTATTGTCAATTAAATCATTTTTTTACCAAATAGTTGAACAAACAACAACAACAATTTGTTAAGTTAATGAATAGATTTTTTTACATACGAGAAATAATTCAAGAAAGGATTATACATGAGTGATAATTCACAAAACGCGGGGAAGTGCCCATTCCCACATTCCACCGGTATTGGTGGAGGCGGCACCCAAACTAACGATTGGTGGCCCAACCGGTTAAAATTAAACATATTGAGACAACACTCTCCCCTCTCCAACCCAATGGATGAAGGTTTCGATTATAAAGAAGCTCTGGATTCCCTTGATTTTGACGAACTCAAAAAAGACCTGACTGCTTTAATGACCGATTCCAAAGATTGGTGGCCTGCCGATTTTGGGCATTATGGTCCCTTTTTTGTCAGAATGTCGTGGCATGCCGCTGGAACATACAGAACAGGTGACGGCAGAGGAGGAGCAAGAGGTGGTTACCAAAGATTCGCTCCACTGAATAGCTGGCCCGATAATGTGAATCTCGACAAAGCCCGCAGGCTGCTCTGGCCTGTCAAACAAAAATATGGAAACAAAATCTCATGGGCAGATTTACTCGTTCTCGCAGGAAATGTAGCTCTCGAATCGATGGGATTAAAAACCTTTGGGTTTGGAGCCGGAAGAGTTGACGCTTGGGAACCGGATGCCAGTATCTATTGGGGTCAGGAAACTACCTGGCTCTCTGATGAAAAAAGATATTCAGGCAAAAGAGACCTCGAAAATCCTCTCGCCGCTGTTCAAATGGGACTGATTTATGTTAACCCCGAAGGACCCGGTGGAAATCCTGATCCTGTTCTGGCAGCTCACGATATCCGTGAAACTTTTGCCCGTATGGCGATGAATGATGAAGAAACTGTTGCATTAATTGCCGGTGGACATACCTTTGGAAAAGCTCATGGTGCCGGTGACCCTGCTTTAATGGGACCCGAACCCGAAGCTGCTGACATCGAAGCGATGGGGCTTGGATGGCACAACAAATTTGGATCGGGTAAAGGAGCTGACACTATGGGTGGCGGACCTGAAGTAACCTGGACAACCACTCCCGCAAAATGGAGTAACGATTTCTTCAAACATCTGTTTGAATTCGAATACGAACTGACAAAAAGCCCCGCAGGTGCTCAACAGTGGGTTGCTAAAAATGCTGATGCCACTATTCCTGATGCACACATTCAAGGGAAAAAACATCTGCCAACCATGTTGACGACTGATCTTTCACTAAGATTTGATCCTGATTATGAAAAAATCTCGAGACGATTTTATGAAAATCCTGATCAGTTCGCTGATGCTTTTGCCCGCGCATGGTTCAAATTGACCCACAGGGATATGGGACCAAAATCATGTTACCTTGGACCCGAGGTGCCCGCTGAAGATCTCATTTGGCAGGATCCTGTTCCAGCTGTCGATTTTAAAGTCATCGATATCTACGATATCGACGAGTTAAAAGCAAAAATCTTGAGCTCCGGTCGTTCAGTTTCTGAATTAGTATCTACTGCCTGGGCTTCAGCTTCCACTTTCCGTGGTTCTGACTTCAGAGGTGGAGCTAATGGCGCCAGAATCAGACTTGAACCACAGAAAAATTGGGCAGTGAATAATCCCGCTCAGTTGTCAAAAGTTCTTGATACCCTTGAAAACATTCAAAAAGAATTCAACAATTCGCAAAAAGATGGCAAAAAAGTCTCTTTGGCTGATTTAATTGTTCTCGGCGGATGTGTTGCGGTCGAAAAAGCTGCTAAAGATGCCGGGCATGATGTAATTGTACCATTTACACCGGGAAGAACAGATACTACCCAGGAACTTACAGATGTTGAATCATTCTCCGTTCTTGAACCATACGCTGATGGATTCCGTAACTACCTAAAAGCACCCTTTAGTGTTCCATCAGAACACCTGTTGATTGACAAAGCTCAACTGCTTACACTCACAGTGCCTGAAATGACAGTTCTTGTTGGTGGTATGCGCGCATTAAACGCTAATTACGACAATTCCGGAAATGGTATATTCACCATCCGCCCGGGAGTTTTAACCAATGACTTCTTTGTGAATTTGTTGGGTATGGACACAATCTGGACTGCCACCGACGATTCAAAAGAAAAATTTGAAGGTCGTGACAGCAAAACAGGTAAAGTGAAATGGACTGCAACAAGGGTTGATCTGGTATTTGGATCAAATTCCGAGTTAAGAGCCGTTGCCGAAGTCTATGCAAGTTCCGATGGTGAAGACAAATTTGTAAAAGATTTTGTTGCCGCCTGGGATAAAGTTATGAATCTCGATCGATTCGATGTGAAATAACCGATAATCAAACGCTATCGTTTGTAAAAACACTTTAAGAAAAGCCGTGGTATAAATATCACGGCTTTTTTGTGTATACAAAAGTGTAATTTGGGGATTAAAAATTAGAGTGGATCAGCCAGTTCAGTTTTCCCTTCAAGTATTTCGTTTTTTAACAAATAGATGTAACTTCCCGGTTCTTCAAACATCGGAGAATGAGCGGAAGAATTGAACGAATAAAATCCTTTTAACGGGGCTTCCCCGGACCACCATGAAGGAACAAAAGGATTGGATTGTCACTATTATTCCCATTTATGAACATCCCTTGAATGGAATTGTCAAGATTGATGAAGATTTTTTCGTGGATGCTATTTTCTGACATGGTAATTCGACCATAAACAACTTGTAAAAAACTGACTTCCAAAATTATACATTTAATTAATCAATAATTATATTCAAATATTGGCAACAGTCAAATCAAAAGTTTAATACTCCACCAAAACATTAGAAAAAAGACTAATCACATTTTTACATATAAATTTGGGATCGTAATCACATTTTTATATATAAATTTGGGATTATAATCGCATTTTTATATATAAATTTGGGATTGTAATCGCATATTTTTACATTACATGTCAAAAATGAGTAATTTATGATAAAACGAAAAATTTCTGATGACATAGTCAAGCACATGTTTTCCGGCAAAGCTATTTTAATTTATGGTGCCCGGCAAACCGGGAAAAGTACACTCGTTGAATTAATATTAGAAAATCGGACTGAAAAAGTTCTGCGAATAAATGGTGATGATTCAGAAGATAAAGCACTATTAGGACGGGCATCGAAATCGATGTTAAAGTCACTTACTGCAGGTTACGATATCCTGTTCATAGATGAAGCACAAAAAATAGATGATATAGGTAATATCATTAAGATATTCACGGACCAGATAAAAGAAGTCCAGGTAATCGCAACGGGTTCATCCTCTTTTGAGCTGTTAGGTAAAACCTCTGAAAGTCTCACAGGGAGAAAATACGAATATACACTCTATCCCTTCCTGTTTTCAGAACTCATTGACCACCATGGATTATTATCTGAAAGAGCATTGCTTGAAAATCGATTAATTTATGGTTCTTATCCTGAAGTTGTTGTAGATCAGGCTAATTCCATGGAAACCATCAAATTAATCTCAGGAAGTTATCTCTATAAAGATATTTTAATGATTGACAAGATCAGAAATTCGAGTCTGATCGAAACTTTGCTTAAAGCATTGGCACTCCAGGTTGGCAGCGAAGTCTCTTTCAGTGAACTTTCACGACTCACCGGAGCGGATCGAGGCACAATTGAAAAGTATATCAGGATTCTTGAGGATGCTTTTATCCTTTTTAGACTATCAGGATTCAGTCGAAATGTAAGAACAGAACTCAGAAAAAGTAAAAAGTTCTATTTTTGGGACAATGGAGTCAGAAATGCAATTATCGGGAATTTTAACCCACTCGATTCACGGAGTGATACAGGTGCCCTGTGGGAGAACTACATTGTGTCGGAAAGATTAAAACTTATTCGTTCACGGAAAGAACTTGCTTTCACATACTTTTGGAGAACAACACTTCAACAGGAAATCGATTTAATAGAAGAACGACAAGGAAACTTCTCAGCTTTCGAAATGAAATTTAATCCCAAACAAAAAGGACTAATTCCACAAACTTTCCTTGACAACTATAAAATCTCCGAAACTGCAATTGTGAACAGAGATAATTATCAGGGCTTTCTCTATCCCGAGAGATTTAAGGAGGGGTAATTTGTTTGAGGTGTTTAATTTTGGTAATTTGATGTTTGAATTAATTACGATTACTATTTCATCAAATTGATTAATTTCTGCTTATTGTAAAGTATTTAACAGGGCATTTTACTTAAAAATGAGAAATAAACCACATTTGATTTTTATTCCCCTACTCTTTGCATCATGAGGTAACTGTGACTTTTCCTGAAATTGTAGAACTTCTAAATGAACTATCAGTTATTCATGAGATTGGTAACTTACAATCTTGGAGGGGAGAGAATCTGGGGCGTGAAAGGGCGATTGGCAGAAAGATATTCTGGAGTTCCACTACCCACGAGAAATATGCATTCCATTATGGCGGCAGAAAAGAAATTCAGTTCAACATTGGTTGCGATTTGTTGGAATGGTTTCGTTATGGCGTAGCTTTCTCGTTCGAATCCGGTCCATATTTCGATGAAGAAAATTATAAAAAATTGTTTGCCAAAGTTCAGCGATATAATGAATATTTCATAGAGCACAGAAAAAAGTTTGCCTCCTATTCAGGCTTCACCCAAAAAAAAGGTAAAGTTGTGGCAGTATATGCTGCTGACCTAATTCCTGAAGTAGAATATAAAAATCATAAAAGAAGTACTTTTTTCTTTATCGGGAAGTATTTCAACAAAAAAGTTAACGAAATAACTACTGATGACTGCCATACAATTCTTGAAACATTCGATGAGCTTTTTGACCTCTACAAATTTGTAGAGTCAACCAAGATTTAACTAAATAGTTTTGGCACTAAAAAGAAATAATTATCCCAAAATTCCCCGACATAAAAAGATGAATAGTGTAAACCCCAATTATGAAATAAAGCCTGATTCCTCTCTTGAAAAGATGTTGGAGCTCTCCGATGAGTTGAAAGATGAAATCGAAAGTAAAAAGCCGATTGAAGGCGATCTATGGAAAACGGTAGAAGAAAAATTATTAATCGAATGGACCTATAATTCCAACGCTATTGAGGGAAGCACTTTAACTCTTGGCGAGACAATGTTTTTCCTTAAAAACGGGCTCACGGTTGAGGGAAAACCGTTAAAGGACTTTATTGATGCAAAGAATCATGCCGAAGCGATTGAGTTTCTTTATGATGTCGTGACAAATAAGAGAGAAATATCAACTTCTCTAATAAAAGAATTTAATGCCTTTCTACTTTCCGGAATCAAATCGACTCCTGCGATTGACAAAAATGGGAATAAAACGGAGAAAAAAGTCACTCCCGGTGAGTACAAATTATTTCCAAACCATGTCTTACAAAGTGACGGTAGAATTCATAAATATGTTGAGCCGATTCATGTGGCCTCTGAGATGGAATACCTTTGTAATTGGATAAAAGAAAATATCGATACTGTACACCCGGTAATAGTCGCCTCTGTCGCTCATTATAATATGGTGCGGATTCATCCATTTGACGACGGGAATGGCAGAGGAGCAAGGATTCTGATGAACCTTATTCTAATCGAAAAAGGATTCTCCCCCACAATTATCAAAAATGAAAAAAGAAGAAAATATATTGAAGCTCTTGCGGAGGCCGACAAAGGAAACCTTAATAAATTCGCAGAATTTGACGCAGAAGCTTGTATTGACACCCAACAATCAGTATTGGAATATCTTTAAATATTTCAACACCGTCACTTTCCTATCATCAATGTTATAGACATTGAACTTCGTACTCAAAATATGGCAAAAGACAGCTAATCACATTTTTACATATAAATTTGGGATTATGGTCGCATTTTCTAAAAGGATTGCTTTCAAAATCTCGACTCGTCGGGATGATTTGTCCTTAGATTTCGATTTGTATATTGTAATATTTTGAAGGGTTAATAATCGAAGACCTGAACTCTCACCGAAATACAATTACACAGGCTATTTGTACCATATAGACATTAGGAAGGATTTGGTACAGATAAAAGGAGAGAGACGTAAAAACAAGGACTAGTGGGAGTATCTAGATTGAAATATCTCATTCAAAGAAGTGACCAATGATTCATCTGGTGAATTGTCTAAAACTGTTTTTCTATAATGCTCATATAAGCTCAAAATCTCATTTTCAGTTTCCAAGTCTATAAGTGTAAGGTCAAGCATCATTGCCTTATTAATATCGTTCGGTTCAAATTTTTGCAAACCATTTCCATATTCTCTTCGATTGTCTTCAAAAATTTGTTTCGCAACATCAGTTATTAAATAAGCGAAAAAAACATTAATTTTAATATTGCTAAAAAGATTGGATTGATTCGGATATATACAATGGAAAGTTGTCAGATTTGAAATATTTGCCTCGTTTCTTATAAACCTAAGCCCATTCCGATTAAACACAGTAACCCAAATAGGTGCAGGTGGTCTGTTTTCAAGTGAATACCAAGGGTTTCTTTTTGAGGTTAAATAAAGTGTATTCACACCTTTATTTTCACCATATTCAATGTATTTTTTTACATTTTCATCATCTGTACCAACAGCACTGAATAAAAAAGTTTGTTTGCCACTTTCAACTAATTCATCAAAATTATCTTTAGTAAAAATTCGTTTTTTTACATCAACAGATTTACAAACACATGGGAGCAAATAGTTTGCATCAATGCAATGCTCTATCGCTTTTGATTTTGAAAATGTGAAGTATTCGTTATCTCCTGTTGCAATCCCACGAACTACTTTTGCAACATTCGAAAACGGTACCAAATTCCTATATTTTATTCCATTTTGTTCTTGGTAATATTTTCTCCATTTTATATCAGGTTGCAATTCTTCCAAAGCGTAATATTTTTCTTCTCTATTTGGTTCAGGATATCTTAATATATAGTCTTCTAGGTTGTTTAACTCGTCAAGGTTACTAATATTAGAAAATTTAACTTTTTGATAGTGACGATCGTTTGAACAGAGAAGAATACACGCAGTTGTTAGAGCATCTTCAAAAACATTTTCTTCAAAATTAACAATGGCAATATGTCTAAGGGTTTTACTTTTTATCAGTTCCGATTTTACAAGTTTTCCATAGTCAGAATTCATAAATTCAGAAGGAATGATATAGACAACTCTACCATTTGGCTCTAATTGATGGATTGATTTAATTAAGAATAAAGTGTAAAGATTTGTAAAACCATTGAGTTTAATGTTTAGCCTTTTTTCAACTTCAGAAAGGATAGACTTATTGTCATAGTCGTGAAACTTAAAGTATGGTGGGTTACAAATAATCCCATCATATTTATTGTCCCAATCGTTATAAATATAATCCTCTAATTGAATATCAAGATTTCGACGTTCAAAAAAAATATCCCGGGCTCTGGAAAAGATAGTTGCATCAACTTCAAACCCTTTTATTTTGAGTTCTGAGTTCTTTGCTAACAATAGTCTTGAAAAAATACCAAGTCCAAAAGCAGGCTCTAAAACGGTTTTGAGGCCTTTATTTCCTAAAAGCCAATCGACCATGATTGTCGCAATTGGGAGCGGCGTAAAAAATTGGGCATATTTTTTCCTGTGTTCAAGAGCCACAGCTTTAGAGTACTTTTTTTCAATAAGGTTGTCAACCAACCCAATTTCACTTATTTCAATCATTAAAATTCTTCACTATTGATCCCAAGTAAACTAACCAGATTCTCAACATCAAGATAAGCAGTGCCTCCGTTAAAAGTCACATAAAATAAAAGTCGTCCCCTATCCATTTCTCTTCTTACACTATCGTGATTAGGTTCCTCAACTTTTGAAGCAATCCGTTTTCCGGATTTTGATTTAATTTTAATGGTCGTTTTGTTTTGGTTCTTCGAGTCTTTTTCAACTGAAAAAATACTTCCCTCATTTTCTGAATCAGAAATAATTGTGAGAATTTGTTCAAATGATATTCCATAAACTTTGTCAAAAAAAACTTGAAAATAGTAGTGAGGGACATCGAAAGTTTCAATCCATTTATAAACAACTTTAATATCTTCAACCTTTGGGGTTATTGAGAGATAATCTCTGATTTGGATTTTCTTAATTGCTTGGTTTAATGTTGTAAAATGTTGCTTTAATTCAGATAATCTTTCCGTCGAACTCCACCTTGGTACTTTAAAACCAGCTACTGAAAGTGTTTTGGCTGTGATGCCTTGCAGCATATCAATGTAGCCCATTCTGTTTGGATGATTTAATTCTTCAGTAAATTCAGAAAGTATAAGGTCCCTCGTCAACAACGCAATTTTGCTGTAATTTTCAATTCTGGCTTGCATTGCTTCTTCATACCTGTCTATTAGGAAAGCACTGGATCTTACTTCGATTCCTGCAATTGCCTTTTTTACATAATCTATGGTTGTGAGATATGGGATATTGCTAATGTCAAGACCCATACTCAAATCAATATCTTCACGCCTGAAAATAAGCAAATCTGGCCTTTTCCCTATTTCATCCAACTCCTCCTGAAACTCTTGGTAAAAGGCATCAAATCCTTCTTCACCCGCAACAAGATCATCAGATTTGCCATATTTTATGGCGACAAAATTCTTAGAGGATTCATTAATTGCTCTGAGAATCAGGTCCTCAGCCCAATCACCTTGTTCTTTATTTGTAATAAAATTGGAAGATGCTTGAGTAGGAGTTCTTGCATGGATTCGGGGTTGTTCGAAGTCAACCAAAGCTGTCGGGATGGTCCTCGTTAATTCTTTTATTCGTTCGTAATATGTCATTTTTGATCTCTTTCCTCAGAGTTACGACTTTAATCTATCAAGTTTGCTAGTGTACTAAAAAATTCCTTATTGGATGAAAGAGTATGCATTCGCATTTTGGCTTTTCGAGTTTGAAATTTGAAGTCAGTGATTGCTTAGGTTTAAACCAATGTTAGTTTGGTTAGTCATAGACTTGTTTCAAGTGCAATACTTCCAGTTTACTTATCTAAGCTGCTAGCTAATAGTTGAACTTGAAGTATATAACTATAGTTTGCAAAGCCCGCCAGGATTTAACTTAATAATCTACCTGAGATAAAGCCACTATTAGCTGAATTACCTCTTTTAGAACACGATAGTCCCCGTTTTATGATATCTTTTCAGTCTTAATATTTTGAAAAAACTGAGTCTGTAGGTTTTCTTCTTGTGAGAGAAGTAAAATATCGGTTTTATGTTTAGTCAATTCAGCAATTTTTGCTCTTACTATTGTTCTAATATTGACGGCATCATCCAATGTTAACTTATTCTTATCATAAATTATAGCAATATCGATGTCATGAAAAGTGTCAGTTTTAATAAATGAACCAAACAGATAAATCTCTACCCCTTCTTGGTTATGTCCAATCGTTTCGATTATTTTTTGTTTTAGGTTCATAATCTACAAGTTTTTGTCCAGTATAATGGATTGCTCCTCTAAATTCTGTTACATCAAATAGCCCAATTCTCTCGGACTTAGCTAATTCCTTTGCGGAATTTGAGTAATTATTGTTAAAACCTATTAGTAATATACAATCTAAATTGAGATTTTCAGATAGAATTTCAAATATATCTGCCTCACTAACAACATAGATGTCCACAACTAAGACTCGGATAGCGGGTCTCTCATTTGTCCGTTTAATTTCATAAATATCTTCATCTACCTCATTAAATTCTGAAACAGCAGTATGCCCAGAAATAATCTTATGAAAAAAAACTATACTCGAAGCTAAAGGTTTCTGTCGATTACCCTTTCTACTCATCTTCTAAAATCCTATCAAATGTTTCTGGATAAATTACAATTGCAGAAGTTTTGTCACCTGAAAGTTTATTGTATTCAAAACTTTCTTTATGCTGCTTCCATTCCTCAAATAAATCCTTCTCAGCTTCACTTAGCAAGTCGTAGTTCCTTTCCAATAGCGTGTAAATATTTCTATTATTTGGAATTATTGTGTCTATAGATTTTTGTTCCCAGATTTTTTCAACTTCAAGGAAATTCTCCTCTGCTTTAATTGAATCTGGCCCATAGGTGTCAAACACAGCTTTATTTGTCCTTAATAATTTTTCAACCACTTTTCTAGCAACTGCTCGAGTTTCAAACCTTGGAATAACGAATAATTCTCTTATTCTCTTTTCGTGTTCCTTTTTCCACTTCCTTATCGTTAAAAAGGGGAAAAGTTGAGGAAACTGGTCGATCTTTTGGTGGCAGTTTGGACACAAAAGGATAATATTGTCAAAATCATCTCTATTTTCTATTTTTAGCTTTTCATCACCTCTTGGCCCTTTTTCACTCTGCCCAATAATATGGGCAAGTTGCTCAATATTAGTAATTTTATTAGAGCCAAAAAGGGGAAACAAGTCAGCATTACAACCAGGGTTTCCACAAAACCCACCAGAGCGCGCTAAAATAAGTCTTTTGGTTTTTGCTTCAATACTCATTCTTCATGTCACTATAATATAATTGCCAATAAAATATGCCATGCAATATAGTGTAAATTCACATTTATTTCAATATTCAATCTGTAATAATTAAATCGAAGTACTGTACTGATTTACCAAAATGTGTAATAATTGGTCTCAGCTCGTCGGGATCAAGATATCAAAGCGAAAATATCTATCTTTTCCCCACTAGTCTAATCCTGATCCCAATAAACCTTTTTATTCAAGTTTGCGGAAACGAGATCTGAAATAAACTTTGCGAAGTCATCAATGTTCTGTTCAACACTCGCTCTTTCCAGAGCGTTCATATATTCTTCACGCCTTTGAAGTGGTATTGTTGTCCAGGGAAATCCACCGGAAGCTAACATAACATTCATTAAAAATCTTCCAATCCTGCCATTTCCATCCATATATGGGTGAATATACACAAATATAAAATGCCCCAATACGGCACGGACCGATGGTTCAGTTTCATTTTGCAGCATATCGAATAGAACCGGCATGGCATCCCTGACTCCCTGAGCACTTACCGGAATATGAGCAGATTGACTGATAAAAACTTGACCATTCCTGTAGCCGGCAAGATCCGATGGTTTTAATATTCCTGCTGTTACACTTGGTGCAAACATTTGTCTGTACCATTCGCCGTGATCTTCGTCGGCTGTCTGTCCCGGGTTCTGTCCGGAAAATACTTTTTCGATACTTTTTTTTACAGATTCAAAAGCCAGGTAATAACCTCTTGCGGCCATGGCATCTATATGAGACTTATCCTGCTGGTTCCCCACCGGATCCCATTGCCCATGCATTACCCGTTCAATGAGTTCAGGAGAAACTTTGTAACCCTCAATTGATAACGAATGGTATGCATCAGTTTTATAGAAATCTTCCAGACTCTGCAAATAAGTCGCTTTATTTTTTGGAATTCCCGGTGACTTTGGAAAGATTTTAATTATAGCCTCACGGTTTTGCTGCCACATCATTATGATTCTGTTCCCGTATGGAGAAACATCCCGGTTTGTCATAGTAAATTGCAATTTACTTGAAAACGGGTCAGTCTCTCGGATTTCATAACCTGCAGATTTCATCGTTTGGACAATATTATCTGCAATTCGCATTCTACCAATATTTCTGAATGCACCTGCTATTCTCCCCGCAACAGTACTGTTTCCACCATCAAGAAGAATTGCAAGGATCACAGAATCATCCGTTATGGTGGTTAATGCAGTCCGAATATCAATTGGGTTTTTAATAAAGAAGTTTGATGTACAAGATACCAGGGCATAAACCAATGAGAACAGGCGGATACCATTTTTCTCAACTGTTTCTTTTTTTGGAGGCATTGTTAAATTTACATCAACAATGGAAGTATCAAAGACCATAGAAGTTACATTGTTATTCCCTTTCGTTGACCTTACCAGAAGTCGTTTTGGAATTGTCCAGTTACCACTATGTATGGATAAGGATTGCTCAGGAGATAAACACCAGTTTTTCCCAAATCTTTTGTTTAGATATTTTTCACAAAATTTCCAGTATGCAGTAAACCATGAAGTGCTATCTGCCTTTTTCTCAGCGGGATTAGCAGAGATATACCAGCCTTTAATTACCTCTTTGATAAATCCATTTCTTTGCAGGCACTCTCTATGAGTTCTTGAAAGTTCAGAAGATTTAAAAATGGCTATTCCATCATTGTCCTTAAGGTTTTGAAGCAATTTAAGTGAATTTGCTAATTTTTCTGTTGGAGATGGCATATTTTTGTTCCAAAAACAATTTAGGTTTAGGATTAACTCGCCGTGTAACTTATAGTTTATTCTGCTGCGGAATTTATAGTTTATTATGTTGTATGATTTATAGTTTATTATGTTGTGCGGTTTATAGTTTATTATGTTGTGCGGTTTATAGTTTATTATGCAGATATACAACCTTCGTTGAAATAATGCATAATTCCCGCATAAGTTTTGTGGAAATAGATCAATTTTCAAAAACAGGATTTTGTGGTCCCGAATTGATTCTACTTAAACAAAAAACGGCAACCTGTCTTAAAACAAATCGCCGTTTTTAATAAAATGTGGGGTGTCATTTATTAAGAGACATAAAAAAAATCTTTTAACCTGTGGATTCCCGTTGCAGCAAGAACACGAAATTAGTCTTTCCCATCAATCCTCGATTGCCTCAATTCCTTGTTCTTTAAGTTTTGCTAATCCGTCTTTCATGACTTTTACCTGTTCCGGTGAGTGGCCTTGCCAAACAGCAACCTCTCCAACAACTTTAAATGGATGTTCCGAGCGATATGACATGGTTGGATTGCCCGGGAACTTTTTGTCTGTTAAATTAGGATCATCCTCGATTTTACCTGTTGGCTCAACCAGATATATTCTTCCGGGACCTTCTCCCAAGGCAAGTTCTGCTCCCCAGATTGCAGCATCCAAAGTGGCCGTAAGATAGATATACTTCGCCCTCTTTTCCTGTCCAAAGTTGGAGTTAAAACCAACCTCGATAATGTCGCCAGGCTTCAAGTCAGCCTTTGTGCCATGAAAGAATGTTTGAGAAAAAGGACTTGGATTAGGTGTGTTCGATGTATTAGCAGCTTTATTTGTTTCCAAAGTTTTCCCGGTATTTATTAACAAAAATTGATTCTCACCGTTTTTAATTTATTGAGTTGTTGTGTTCAAAAAAAACTGCCGATAGTTCATTTTGACACGAGACAACTTGCATAATTCACACCTTGAATGAAATATTAACATAAATAAATTTTATAAAAATCGATTCAATTTTAATATTTTTCAAGTAATTATGCAAACCGGGTATAATACAGGGCGGTAAATCGAGGAGTGTGATGATTTTCAAGCCGTTTAAAAGCAAAAAAGACCAGACTTTTATCTGATCTTTTTTTGCGAAGAAGTTTAGGTAGTTAGTTTAAATCTTCCTGCCGATGAAAAAAGTATAACCGTAGAATTCTTTGTATTTGTTATACATTTCGAGTTCGTGTTTCATCTCACCAACCAGGTTTTCAGCATTTTCATTACCCGAATGTTTTTTTAGGAATTCCTCCTGAATAATGCTTTGTGGGTCGTAAAAATTTTCGAGCCAACACTCTTGACCTAAAATGAAAGTGGCGACCGGAATAAATCCCGCCTTTTGCATTACATCGACCTTGTTTGAAATTGTGTCGATTTCGGGGTAGGCATCGTTCCAGAAGGAATTAATTTCTTCAGGTCTTGTCTCAGTGAACCAACAAGCTTCCGTGACAGCAATATAGCCACCTCTCTTTAAAAACCGGTTCCAGTAATTTAATCCTTTTTCAAAACCAATGTTATAAATGGCTCCTTCCGACCAGATTAAATCAAACTCCTCATCATTAAATGGAAGTTCCATCATCGTCCCTGTTATGCCTTTTACTCTATCCTGCAAATTATTCTTTTTTGCATTGGCATTAAAGAGATCAATAAAAGTTGGGAACATGTCCAGGCCTTTAATATTTCCCGGGGCATTTTGCGCCAATACCATAGTTTGACCACCTGTTCCACATCCAATGTCTATAATAGATGATTCATTATTCAGATTATCAATAAAGCCAAGTGCTTTAAGTGTTGCCTCGGGGCTTCCCGGTCCTTGTCGTTCGACATTTGAAAAGTATTCACAGATCAAATCAAAATCGAAATCGTGTATGGATGTATCTTCGTTACTCATGGTGTTTGTGTTATTATGTTTTTTTTACCCACCCTGTTAGGGTGGTGTGTCCTCAATTGAATAGAACACCTTTAAAACAAAAAACGGCAACCTGTCTTAATAACAAGTTACCGTTCTTGGCGGAGAGCCAGGGATTCGAACCCCGGATACCCGTGAAGATATAACGGTTTTCAAGACCGCCGCATTCAACCACTCTGCCAGCTCTCCTTTTGTTTTCGGTTATTCCGAAAAATTTAGACTGTAAATTTAATATTTTCTGATTAGATTGACAAAAGATTTTTTCAATCTCTAAGTTTTTTCTACAAAATTGATCCCAATTGATCGATTTCAGACAAAAATATCTTTTATCACTTGAAAATAAATATTAATTCATTATGTTTGAATGATTAAAGGACAGTTAATTTATTTGTGGCTACGGTCGCTGTAGAAGTTATAATTATGATGCCCCAAACAGAACAACTTAAACGAATTATAGCCCAAAAGACCGGACTCATGGAGTTGGGTAGAGACGATGCAAAACTGCACGCATATTTCAGTGGAAGGATGCACAGTCTTGGGTTTAATTCTCTCCATCAATATGTAGAACTTCTTTCAAGAAATTCCCCTGAAGCCAACGACGAACTAAAGCGAATTGCGATCGACTTCTCAAACACAGAATCCTTCTTTTTCCGCGATCATGGCCAGATGAGGCTCCTTAAAGAGACAATTCTTCCCGAACTTATTATAAAAAACCAAAACATCCGGACTTTGAATATCCTTAGTGCCGCCTCCTCTTCAGGTGAAGAACTTTATTCCATTGCCATTCTTCTCTCAGAAATTTTACCCGATTTTAGGAACTGGAAAATAACTCTCCTCGGGGTTGACATAAACCATCAAGCAATTAAAAAAGCCGAAAAAGGGATATATGCCAAATGGTCGTTTCGTTCGGTGCCCATGGAAACCATTTCTAAATATTTTACTAAAAAAAACAATGATTTTGCCATATCAGAAGAGATTAGGAAGCTGGTGTTATTCAAATTCTATAACCTTGTGGATGATCTTGCAACTTTTCCTCTTGGAAGAAGTGAATCCACATTCGACCTGATTGTTTGTCGTAATGTTTTTATCTATTTTGAAACTTCCGGAATCAAAACAGCCGTTAACAACCTTATTCACTTGTTAAAAAAGAATGGTTATCTGCTAACGGGGCACTCCGAGCTTGCTAACATGCATTTTCCGGGATTAAAACCGGTTGCATTTCCCGACTCATTTATTTATCAAAAAACGGACTCCAAGCAGGAACTCAATATCGATTTGTCACATCTCGAGACTCTTTACCCGACTGAGACAATAAAAAATTCCAAACCCCAAACGATTAAAAAGAGAAAAATTTCAGTGGATCTGCCCCCTTTATCGAGTGATGCAGGTTTACTCCCGGAATATAAAACAAACGCTCAAGAGGATATACCAAAGACATTCCCTTCAGATGAGGTCGAGAGACTAATATCAGAAGGTTCGATTGCAGAAGCTGAATCGATTACCAGAAAATTCCTGCGATTCAACCATAACGAGGTTCAAGCCCTGTTAGCCATGGCAAATATTTGTGCAAATCGTGGATTGAGGGAAGAAGCCCGAATTTGCTGTGATCTGGTTCTGGAAACCGAGGCATTTAATCCTCTTGCTTATTTCGTTTTAGGGCAATTGGCAAATGAAGAGGGTGAGATCGAAAATGCTCTCCTTTTATTTAATAAAGTCTTATATTTGAACCACGAGTTTTTCCCTGCTCTCATTGAACTTGCCACAATTTATGAATTCCAGGGTGACAGGAAAAAAGCGATTAAACTCAGACAAAATGCTCTTGAAAAGATATCGAAACTTAATCCGGAGTCTCCGATTGTCTTCTATAAAAACATGAAAGCCGGCAGGCTGGCAGAAGAATTAAAAAAAATGACAGAACATTTATAGACACACAATGGAAGTGTATTGCAACGCATGAAAAGCTCAAATTATCTCATTTTCGGATTTAACGGACTTTCTTATGCCCTTCCGGCTGATATCGTTCTGGAGATTATCCCACTTCCTGAACTCTCACTAACCGACGAGATACCATCCTGGATTAGAGGCGTTTTTTCCCTCCGTGGCAAATTTATTCCTGTTATAGATCTTGAACAAAGAATCAACAACAAACGGCATGTCTGTAAAACAACTGATAATCTTATCATACTTTCAAAAGACTCGTTCCAAACTGCAATAATTGTAAGTGAAGTTTTTAATGTGGTCGAGATTGGTGAGGATGAGATTAAGAGGATCAACGAAGTATTTCCCGAGAACTCCAACTATTCATTTCACTTTATAGAAGGTATCACAAATAACGGGGGCTCAACAGTTACTCTGTTATCGGTCGAAAACATCCTTTCACTTTGGGTTGACCCCTCCAAACTGTTTAATCTTCCGGAAGAATCAGATAGTGTGGAGGACCATCAACTTCCAGTGGCGGGGATCCGTTATTTTTCTCCGGAATCATCAAATCAGGAAAAAATCATTTTTAAGGAGCGTGCCGATTCATTCAGAGAGATTATCGAAATTGAAGACTCATCGCAAAAAAGTGCGTACGCTGTGGTTAAACTCGGCGACGAGTTCCTGGGAATAGCCCTTAAAACCATCAGTGGTTTCAGTGAAATTAAAAAAATCTCCAGGGTGCCTTGTTGTCCATCTCATATCCCCGGTCAAATCAATTATCATGGCAAAATAATCACGCTGGTGGACATGAGTCCGGTTTTTAAGCTAAAACCTCCCAAAAATTACAAGGGATCAAAAGTGATAATTGTTAATCTTCAAGAGGGTGAGGCAGGTGTTCTGGTAGATGATGTTGAAGATGTGGTCTATTTAAAAATTAGCGATATTTCACCATCACGATCCACCATAAATCTTATAAATGACTCTTTTCAAAAAGGTACCGTTCACTATAAAAACAGAATGTTAACACTTATCGATCTCGAAAGAGTTCTACTGTTTGGCAATCTTTCGGTTAATGACGAAGTTTAATTTTTTTTCAAAATCTTAGCAAACAAGGAATTTTATAATGTTAAGTTGGTTTAACAAACTCAAATTGGGAACGAAGATCAGTCTGGGTTTTACAGTAATTATCTTCATTTTGATAATAAATTCATTGTTGAATTATTATTATTTAACCGGGCTTAACAACATCAATACTGCCCGGAACTCAGCTACCGAGCTTATTAACGCCGTGGATAGAACATTTACCGACTATCTCTCAGCAGAGTCCGTCCATCTGCAATATCTCATTGGAATGAGGCAAGTTTCGTTGGATAGTTACTATGAGAAAGAAGCCAGGTTTAAGGAGGATATTAAGAAACTTGATGATATGGGGAATGAAACTGCCGAAAACCATAAAAGACTGCTCGAAATCTCACAGCTTACTGATCAACAGTTCAAATTAAACCGGGCTTCTATCGAGATCATTAAAAAAGGTGAGCAAGAGAAAGCACTTCGAACTGAAGCAGGTGGAATCGACGAAAATTACACCGCCAGGATCAAAACTCTTTTTAATGAGATAAAGGATGGTGAACTAAAAGTTATCGAAAATCTTCGCCTGGCGAGAGAAGAAGCCATGACCCATGTGATGATTGCCGCTTTTGTTGGCTCACTTTTTGCAATAATTATCGGAATTCTTTTGGCATTCTTTACAAACAAGAGTGTTCTTACTACAATCAGAGAAGCCGTTGCTGCCATTGCTGCTACTTCAAACCAGATGGCAGCTACAATTACAGAACATGAAAAAGTGGCTTCACAACAGGCAGCATCCGTTAATGAAACCACCTCTACAATGAACGAACTGGATGTTACCTTCAGCCAGACTGCTTCAAAAGTGGGTGAAACTGCAAATTCAGCAAATAAAGCATCGGAAATTGCAGAAGATGGTGCCAAAACAGTTAAAATTGCAATGAACACTATGGCAGTGTTAAAAGACAAGGTCGCTCAGATTGCTGATCAAATATTAAAATTGAGTGAACAAACAAGCCAAATTGGTTCTATCACCGGTCTCGTCTCCGATCTTGCAAACCAAACCAATCTGCTTGCCCTGAACGCAGCAGTAGAAGCTGCAAGAGCAGGTGAACATGGAAAGGGATTTGCGGTTGTTGCGTCGGAAATCAGAAAACTCGCTGATCAAAGTAAAAAATCGGCTGACAAAATAAATACACTTGTTGCCGACATACAAAAAGCCACAAATTCCACTGTGATGGCTACTGAAGAGGGAACTAAAAATGTTGAATTAAGTATGACCTCTTCCAGACAAACTGCTGAATCGTTTAATGAAATAGCCACCTTCATTAGCAATACTTTTGATGTCTCTCAACAGACAGTTTTTACCGTTAAACAGCAAGTTGCGGCGGTTAAACAAGTGGTTGAGGCGATGAATGCGATCAATCTGGGTGTCAAAGAAACTGCATCAGGGCTCTCGCAAACAAGAGTTGGAGTACAAAAACTTAACGACACAGCTTCTGCTCTCAAGGCTCTCGTGTGATAATGAAAAGCAACAAAGGTTTCGAGGTTTAAAGTGATTGATGACCCCGAACTTAGAAGTATTTTTAAAATTGAATTTGAAGAAAACATTCAGACTCTAAACAGTGAATTGTTGAGGCTTGAATCTGATGTTTTTAATTCTGATGCACTCACAAAACTGATGCGTACTGCTCACTCAATGAAGGGTGGAGCGAGGATGATTGGGATTGTTGATGTCGTCACACTTGCACATTTTTTTGAAGACATGCTCGGTGCTGTTAAAAAAGAAGGTCTTGAGTTAAAAAGACATGACTTCGACAGGATGTATAAGGCTATTGATGTAATTAAATCACTTGTTAATGAAGCCGTTACGGGGGAGGCACCCAACTTTGTCTCCGCCGAAGTAATCAATCAAATAATCAATGACTCAATCAGTAGAAATTCCGGTGAGGAACAAACCGTGGGGTCGGCAAATGAAACAGCGTCGTTCACGGAAGCAACTGCGCACGAATCCGCAGGAGAAACCACCCCTTCGTTTTCAATCGATACAATTAGAGTTGCTTCAACCAAA
This sequence comes from uncultured Ignavibacteriaceae bacterium, assembly GCA_964531325.1. Taxonomy (GTDB): domain Bacteria; phylum Bacteroidota; class Ignavibacteria; order Ignavibacteriales; family Ignavibacteriaceae; genus UTCHB3. The sequence goes on from CAZHCW010000009.1 coordinate 123,776, forward strand.
CTTGATACTTTAATGGACCTCTCGGGTGAACTCACGGTTTCCAAAATTCAACTCGCATTGAGACTCGGAAAAATTAATGACCTCTCTCTGCTGCTTGAGGATTCAACCCGTGAGTTAAAATCTATTGAAACAGCACTTCACCCTCAGAGAAGTGAAAACCCCGGGCTATTTTCCGAGGTAGGACTCATCATCAACAAACTTAAAAACAGGTTCGACTCAGCATCGGTGGAAATCAGCAGTCTTAGTGAAGGAATTTCAGAAGATAACTCCAGACTCAATTTTGTAGCCTACGAATTTGAAGAGGTTATTAAAAATCTCAGGATGTTAAAGCTGTCCAATATTTTTAATCTTTATCCCAGGATGGTCCGTGATATAGCAAATGAGCTGGGCAAAGAAGTTAGTTTTATAATCGAGGGGGGTGAGATAACTGCCGATAAAAAGATCCTGGAAGAGATGCGTGATCCCCTCATGCATATGATCAGAAATTCAATTGACCACGGCATCGAATTACCCGAAGAAAGAGTGGGAAAGGGAAAACCGAGGGAAGGAACAATCAAACTTTCGGCGAATCACTTTGCAGATCATATCACCATCACACTTGAGGATGATGGTAAAGGACTAAATGAAAAAACGATAATTGAGACCGCACTGAGAAAAAAACTCATCGACGAAGAAGCCACAAAAAACCTTTCACATCATCAAATTCATAAATTGATTTTTTCGCCGGGTTTTTCAACCTCAAAAATCATAACCGATGTTTCAGGCAGGGGTGTGGGAATGGAAGTGGTTCAGGCAAACATCGAAAAACTTAAAGGCAAAATCAATATTGAATCTGAAACAGGAATAAACACCAGGTTTATTATCGAACTGCCTCTCACTCTTGCCACTTTAAGAGTGATGACCGCTTCGGTTGGCAATTACATCTTTGCATTTCCTGTTGATTTTATCGTCTCGGCAATTATTGTAAGTGTTGATGAAATATTTTCCATGGAGGGGCGGGATACTATAGTTTTCAGGGATGAACCTGTAACTATTGTAAATCTTAAAACGGTTTTGGAACTGGATGATGTTGACGATCCATCTCGAAAAAACAGTACCTCCTTCCAGTGTGTCATCCTCTCCTCGATGGGTGAGAAGGCAGGATTTATTGTGGATTCCCTGATCGATGAACAGGAGGTATTGGTAAAACCACTCGGATTTATGCTGAAGAGAGTTCGGAATGTTTCAGGGTCAACCATTCTCGTTTCAGGTGATGTGTGTATGATCCTGAATCCTAATGATCTGATAAAAACTGTTAAAATTTCTTCAGCTTCTGAAATTCTTGAAACTTCAACATCCGGGAACCTTAGAAAAAAACGGATTCTGCTTGTGGAAGATTCTATCACCACCAGAACGCAGGAGAAACGAATTCTTGAAGCGGCTGGGTATGAGGTTGTTGTTGCTGTTGACGGAATGGATGGTTATCAAAAACTGGTAACTAACGATTTTGATGCTGTTGTCTCTGATGTTGAAATGCCAAATATGGATGGACTTACGCTCACTGAAAAAATAAGGACAGAGAAAAAATATTCTTCTCTGCCGGTTATACTCGTTACTTCTCTCTCATCTGATGAACAGAAAAAACGGGGGCTCGAAAGTGGAGCCAATGCTTATCTCACAAAGTCAGGTTTCGATCAAAATATATTGATTGAAACGCTGGACAGACTTTTATAAGTTAACAATTTACCAGGATTTAATATGTCTCAGTTAAAAAAACCGGTTCGAGTGATTTTAGTTGACGACTCACTAATTGTTTTACATATTTTAAAAAAACTTTTAATGAATTCGCCGGCTATTGAAGTTGTCGGGATTTTTACGGATGGGTTCGAAGCTCTTGCTTCCCTGTCCAAACTAAAACCCGATGTTATATGTACCGACTACCACATGCCAAAAATTGATGGTCTCGAACTTATTATGCAGATAATGGAAAGTGATCCAAAACCTATTCTTGTAATCAGTTCCTCTGTTCAGGCAAAAGGAGATGAAAATACGATCTTTGCGCTGCTTGATGCAGGGGCTGTTGATGTTTTTCCAAAACCTCTCGTCCAAACCGAGGAAGAATTCAGGAAAAACGGCGACCACCTCATTAAAAAGATAATCCTGCTTGCAGGTGTTCACACTTTCAGAAGAAAAAGGAAAAATAAACCGGGATCAGATACTTTTGAGCAAACATTACAAACTCCTTATGGTCCAACTAATCCCGTTAAAATTATCGGGATTGGTGCCTCTACCGGGGGGCCGCAGGTGCTAACTGAGTTATTCGATTTAAACAGCCCCAACGACCTTCCACCGATAGTCTGCGTGCAGCATATAAGTGAAGGATTTATTGGCGGTTTTGTTGACTGGCTCGACAGGGCAACCGATCTAAAAGTCGGTTTTGCCTCAGAAGGTGGATTACCCGAAAAAGGGAATATCTACTTTCCACCAGAGGATACACACCTGAAATTTGATAAAGATGGAAGATTTATGCTCTCCCGATCGCCTGATATTAATGGTCACAGACCGGCAGTTGACGAAACATTTAACTCTCTTGCAGAGATCTATGCTTCCGGAACTCTCGGCATCCTTCTCACCGGAATGGGTAGTGATGGGGCTCAAGGTCTATTAAAGATAAAAAAAGCCGGAGGCTACACAATTACACAAAATGAAAAAAGTTGTGTCGTTTATGGAATGCCCAAAGTTGCTGAAGAATTGGGAGCCGGTGATTTATCACTTTCTCCTGCAGAAATTAAACGGTTGTTAAATAATTTAAGAAAAATGTAGAGAAAGGCAGTTGATGACCGACCATAAAATAAAAATTTTGTTAGTTGAAGACAGTCTCATCGCATCAAGACTGATCACTCTTCTCCTGAAAGAAGGGATGCCCGATGGAGAATATGAACTCTTTTTAAATTCCAACCTTACCGATGCAATTAAAACCACATCTGATAAAAATATTCAATTGGTACTTCTGGATCTCGGACTTCCTGAAAGTCAGGGGCTTGATACCTTTAAAACTTTTTTTGCAAAATATCCATACATCCCCGTTATCGTGCTTACCGGTAATGAGGATAAATCTCTTGCTCTGAAGGCAGTGAGAGAAGGCGCTCAAGACTATCTGGTTAAAGGTGAGGTTCACAGTTCGCTCCTCGCACGATCAATCTTTTACGCAGTGGAAAGAGGCCGGCTCCAGCATGAAAAAATGTTAAATCAGGAAAAACTGAAGAAATATTCCGAGGAACTTGAGGTTCTAAATGCCACTAAAGATAAATTCTTTTCGATTCTGGCTCACGATCTTAAAAGCCCCTTTAATGCATTTATCGGGATAACTGATATTCTTGCAGAAGATATCGACATCCTCGACAGGGAGCAGATTAAGTCATTTGTGCTTGATATCAGCAGATCGGCACACAGTCAGTTTAAACTCCTCGAGAACCTTCTTGCCTGGGCACAGGTGCAAAGAGGCTTAATGAAATTTGAGCCGATAGAGCTTGAAATTCATACAGTTATAAACGATGTTTTCCTGCTCTATCTCGATAATGCATCGGAGAAAGAGCTCAAATTAACAAACGAAACGCAACCCGGCAGAACGATTAAAGCAGACCACAACATGCTCTATCTCCTCCTCAGAAATCTGGTTTACAACGCAATTAAATTCACTAAACCGGGCGGTGAGATCAAGGTGGGTGAATATGCAACCGATGGTTTTTACGAAATATATGTTGCCGATAATGGTGTTGGAATTAGTCCTGCATCTCTATCAAAATTGTTTAAAATTGAAAGTCAAAACACCACTTTGGGAACCGCCCACGAAAAAGGGACAGGGCTCGGTCTCGTTCTCTGTAATGATATGGTCGAAAAAAATGGAGGTTCAATTCGTGTAACATCGGAACTGGGTGTTGGAACCACTTTTTCCTTCACTATTCCTATGGAGGAATAAAATGAATTCAGGTTACTTCACAGCAAAAGATAATACCAAACTCTTCTATCATACGATGGGTTCCGGTCCACATCATGTTATTCTGCTTCATGGCGGATTGGGCGACAACAGAGAAATGGCACCTGTTTTATATGCACTCGACCGTAATATATTTTCATTTATTGCTCCCGAGTTCAGAGGTCATGGGAGATCATTTCATGGTGAATTGCCTTTAAGTTACGAACTCTACGCCGAGGATGTTTTTGGGATACTGGATCAGCTCGGTGTTGAAGAGGCCTCTGTTATCGGATTTAGTGATGGCGCCATTACAGGTATCGTCATGGGATATCAACAACCCAAAAGAATTAAAACCGTGATTGCAATAGCTCCTGATTCCGGAAAAGCAGGTTGGCATGAAGAGATAAATCTTCACGAGGCATTTGCAAGCATGGCACAAGATGAAGAGATGAGAAATGATTATAAGTCACTTTCACCCGAGCCTGAGAAGTTTGATCGTCTGCTGGAAAGTTTAAAGTCGCTTTGGTTATCACCCACTCATATTGATCCCGAAAGAATGGGTGAAATTGAAGCTTTTTGTTGGTTTGTTGCAAGTGAGAGGGATGAATTTATGAAACTTGAAGACATCGAAATGTTGTGTAAAAAAGTCCCCAATGCAGAAATGGTGATTCTGCCTGATTTAAAACACGGAGAGCTCACACCTGTTTTGGCTGAGCTCTCTCGTGGAAATCGTCATGTTCTTACCGACATGTTGGAACGGAGGAAATAACTCCTAATTCATTCCAAAATTTTTGTTGTGAAGTTCGTCAATCGCTCCGAGAAGTGAATTAACTTTTTTCAGTTCTTCCTTTGCCCATGAATTGTTGGGGTCAAGTTTTAGAACTGCTTCAAGTTCAGTTTTGGCAGCGGAATAGTTTTTTTGTTTGATCAGTTCTTTTGCTGCAGAGATATGTGCCCCCAGGGTCATTTCATTTTCACCGGGAAGTTTTTTCACTTTAAGTTTGTCGCCACTCTCCTTTATTATCTCTGCCTTAAATTGATCAGGATAACCAACATTTACAGTTTTAAAATGTTCGTTCTTTTTCACACCATCCATATATTTTAACAAAAGGTCTTCACTCAGTTTTCGCCAGGTTGTGTAAACTGATTTACCCGCTTCTTTTGAATAATTTGTCAGGAATAACAAACATTCAGCCCTTGATGAAGAGAGAAGTTTCACAGCTTTTTCTTCAACTTCCTTTTGACGAAGTAAAAACTGTCCTTCAAGCTGATTTTGCACGGTTTTGATATCATCTATCACAACATTATAACGGGGATACGCAAAGTTGGCTACAGCATTAAATACCCAAAAAGCAGAATCCCATGTAAACTGCGAAAGTGACCCAAGCCCTTTTCTGTAATTTTCAGGGATATCGGTAACTGCTGCATACATTGGAAACCAAACGGTTGTATATGTATCATCAACACCATACCATAGAACTCCGCCCACTTCATTGGGAAGATTACTGCGTGACTGACTAATGAACGACCATCCTGTTTGGGGAGTGGAAATTGGTCTTTCGTTAAAATATTCTTCACCGTTATATTTCCATGTCAGTGGTCTGGCTCTCATTGGGTTACCATAAGGACCTGCGCCGATGCCGGTGGTCATGTCAAGTTCAGTTCCGTTATAATGGTCACGCATAAGGGACATTACATCGTGTACCGAAAGTTTTTTATCCGGTTTGATATACAGTGGCATTCTCTCGAGAGTTTCACCTTTTATATACGGCAGATATTTATCCATCGTGGAATTACATCTGCGGAAAAGTGACCAGACTCTGCCATCGCAGAATCTTATTCCACCAAAATCGAGTGGGTTGTAAGCAGCCGCAAAATCAAAATCGGCATCTTTTCCTGAAAAATATCCTTTTTCTCTCGCAAATGTTATCACATCAGCAGCATAAAGAAAGTTGTCAGGATCATTTAGATTAATTTTTGTGATCCTTGCCTGGTTAGCGTGACCTGAAATATATCCGTCAGGAATTCTAACAGCCACCCAAATTGCTCCCATAACACCGGGACCCTTGCCTGACATTTCAAGAATCCATGCTTCATTTGGATCAGCAATTGTAAATGATTCACCCGAGCTGTAATAACCATATTCTTCAACTAATTGAGTCATTATTTTAATAGCTTCTCGGGCAGTTTTGGCTCTTTGAAGGGTGATATAAATCAGACTGCCATAGTCGATCACACCTTTTGGATTCTCAAGTTCGCTTCTACCTCCAAAAGTGGTTTCGCCAATCGCAAGCTGGTGTTCATTCATGTTACCTGTAACATTATAAGTTTCACGAACCTGTTTGATTTTGCCAAGAAACTTGCCTGTGTCCCATTCATACACCTCAAGTAAAGCACCCTCGGGATACTTTGCTGCAGGAAAATGATACAACTCTCCATACATATTGTAGGAATCAGCGGTATAAGTGATCATCGTGGAGCCATCAGTTGATGCCCCTCTTGTAACGATAAAATTAGTGCAGGCATAAATTGCTGCTGGTGAAAGGAATAGAATCAGCGTTATAAGCGTTGAAATTCTCTTCATTTGATCTCCGGATATTTAAAATAATGGTCAAACAAGATAATAAAATCAACCGACCTAAAGAGAGATAAATAAATGAACATTTTCGATTATATTTAGGATAAATCTATTTTATAATCTTTGAATCCATCATTAAAAAGCGATGAAACATGAAAAGTCTTCTGAACCCTGTTGATAAATCTGAAATGTTAAAAAGAATTGCAGAAGTTACACCAAAAGACCCCGCATTATGGGGTAAAATGAATGTACATGAGATGTTGGTGCATGCAGCGGATCAGGTGAGGTTGTCATTTGGCGAAAAACGCTCCCCCTATCGTGGAACCATGATGACTTCAACTTTTGTGAAATTTATGATTCTTTTGGGAATGCCAATCCCAAAAGGCAAAATTGAAACAACCGATGAACTGAAGCAGGGTGTTGGCGGAACAAAACTCACTGCTTTTGAACAAGATAAAGTGATTTTATATGATATGATAAATAATTTTGAAACCCGGTTTGGAGATGAAGAGTTAAGGAAACACCCCGTTTTTGGTGATCTCGACAAACAACAGTGGGGGCGCCTGGCGTATCTTCACCTCAATCACCACCTCAAACAGTTTGGGAGATGAGCTCACAAGACTCTATCAGGTAGAAGCGGGATAACTCCGGTTTAATTGTCCATTGTATTCTTAAATGCATTTTCTTGTAAATTATAAATAAAATAATAATCTATTTTGTTATCTGGTCAAAGTTTTTTAGTTTACCGTTCTTAATTGAATCCGTTCTTCACTTTTTATTGGAGTATCAATGAAAACAACCAAGCAGGAGGCTTTAGACTACCACAGTATGGGTAGAAAAGGGAAAATTGAAGTTGTCCCCACTAAACCCTGCATCACTCAGAGAGACCTCTCTCTTGCTTATACCCCGGGAGTAGCTCAGCCATGCCTTGATATCGAAAAAGATCCATCGCTGGCTTATGAATATACTGCAAAAGGTAACCTTGTGGCTGTTGTCAGCAATGGTACTGCAGTGCTCGGACTGGGAGACATAGGACCCCTTGCCGGTAAACCCGTTATGGAAGGCAAAGGAGTACTTTTCAAAAGATTTGCAGATATTGATGTTTTTGATATCGAACTAAACACAAAAGACCCTGATGAAATAGTCAGATGTGTACAACTCCTCGAACCAACATTTGGAGGTATCAACCTCGAAGATATAAAAGCACCCGAATGTTTTTATATTGAGGAAAAATGTAAAGCCACAATGAAAATCCCCGTGTTTCATGATGACCAGCATGGAACTGCAATCATTAGTGGTGCTGCTCTTATTAATGCAGTTGAACTTTCTGGTAAAAAGCTTTCTGAGGTTAAAATTGTTGTTAATGGTGCCGGTGCCTCTGCAATTTCATGTTCAAGACTTTATGTGAAACTTGGTGCTAAAATTGAAAACATAACACTGTGTGACTCAAAAGGAGCAATCTATAAAGGCAGAACTGAGGGAATGAATGAGTTTAAACTCGAATTTGCTCACGAAACTGATGCCAGAACCCTTGCAGATGCTATAAAAGGAGCCGATGTTTTTGTTGGTCTTTCAAAAGGTAATGTTGTCTCAAAAGAGATGATCGCAAGCATGGCACCAAATTGTGTCGTTTTTGCAATGGCAAATCCCGACCCGGAAATAACTTACGAAGATGCTACTTCCGTCAGAAAAGATATCATTATGGCAACCGGAAGATCAGATTATCCAAATCAGATAAACAATGTTCTTGGATTTCCTTTCATTTTTAGAGGTGCACTTGATGTTCAGGCATCTGCTATAAATGATGAAATGAAACTTGCCGCCTCTTATGCCCTGGCTGCTCTTGCAAAAGAGGATGTGCCTGATATAGTAAAAAGAGCATACGAAGGTCATGAAATGAATTATGGCAGGGATTATATCGTTCCAAAACCATTCGATTCAAGAGTCCTTACATGGGTTGCCCCTGCAGTAGCCAAAGCAGCAATGGAAACAGGAGTTGCTGCAAAACCTATAACAGATTTTGACGCTTACAAAGAACAACTTCTCGAAAGACTTGGAATTTCGCAGGAAATCGTCAGACACACAATACACGCTGCACAAAGTTACAAAACAGGTAAACTTGTCTTCTCAGAAGGTACCAATGTCAGGATACTTAAAGCAGCCCAGATCATTCAGGATATGGATATCGCACATCCAATACTGATTGGTAATCCTGAAGAAGTAAATGCCTTGATGTCTGCAAATAATATTGATCCCGATGGATTGACTATTGTCTCCCCGACCGACTGGGACAAATCTGACTTTTATGTTGACGAATTCTACAAACTCAGGCAGCGTAAAGGGATCACCCGTGAGGAAGCTTCGCGCCTTATGACCCGTCACCGTCATAAAAATTATTTTGCTGCAATGATGGTTAGAATGGGTGATGCAGATGCAATGATAGCAGGTATGACTTCGCATTATCCTGAGACCATTCGTCCTGCTCTTGAAGTACTCGATCTGCAACCCGGGGTTTCCCGTGTTTCAGGTATGTATATTTTGATAATTAAAGGCAAGGTATATTTCTTCGCTGATACAACAGTAAATGTTGATCCAAATGCAGAACAACTCGCCGAAATTGCCATACTTTCAGCAAAAGCCGCAAGAAGGTTTGATATCGAACCTCGCGTGGCAATGCTTTCATTCAGCAATTTTGGAAGTGCCCCATACCCACAAAGTGTTAAGGTTAAAAAAGCGACTGAAATAGTGAAACAGCTTGAACCTGATCTTATTGTTGAAGGTGAAATGCAGGCAGATACTGCGCTAATACCGGGAATAATGGAAAATCTTTATCCTTTCTCTAAATTGAAGAAAAGGGCAAATGTTCTGATTTTCCCAAATCTCGATTCAGGCAACATTGCTTATAAGCTGTTAAACAGAATTGGTGGTGCCGAAGTGGTTGGTCCAATTCTCAACGGATTAAGCAAACCTGTCTATGTCCTTCAGCGTGGTGCCGAAGTTGACGATGTGGTCAATATGGCTGCATTTGCAATGGTTGAGGCAAAAAGAAAATGAGACTAATGCAGTAATGCAGTAATCCAATAATGCAGTAATGCAGTAATGTAGTAGTTGTAAAAATCTGTTTGAGGCTGTCCGGGATGGTATTTCGGGCAGCCTCTTTTTTTGATATTGGTTTGATCGTTAGTCATCGTTACCTCTCAATTAGCTAAATTAGTGGTTGGTATTTTTTGAATTTTTCAACTTTGGGAAAATATGTGGAATAATATTGTAGATGAACTTGAATGGCGTGGTCTGGTTTACCAGTCAACTCCATTAGATCAATTAAAAGAACGGCTTAAAGAGGGACCAATTACTTTATATGCGGGATTTGACCCGACTGCTGATTCACTTCATATTGGGCACTTAATCCCAATTCTTGGTTTACGCAGATTTCAGCAAGCCGGTAACAAAGTGATTTGTGTTGTTGGTGGTGCCACTGCTCTGCTTGGTGATCCTTCCGGGAAAGAAGCCGAGAGAGAACTTAGTGCCGATGAACTTGTAAGAAACTGGGCTGTTATTTTTGAAGAGCAACTTTCGCAATACCTCGAATTCTCAGGTGATAATGCTGCTCTTATGACCAACAATTACGATTGGATAAGCACCATTTCGGCATTTGAATATCTTAGAGAAATCGGGAAAAAATTCTCCGTGAATGTGATGGTAACAAAAGAATCTGTTAAACGCAGACTTCAAGACCCCGATAAAGGCATCTCCTACACTGAGTTCAGTTATATGGTTATGCAGGCTTTTGATTATTTCATTTTGAATGAACGGCACAATTGTGAGCTACAAATTGGTGGAAGCGACCAGTGGGGTAACATCACCGCAGGGATGGATCTGATATGGAAAAAGAAAAATAAAAAAGTTCATTGTATGACTTTCCCACTCATTCAAACTGCTGATGGGAAAAAGATTGGTAAAACCGAAGCAGGAACTGTATGGCTCGATAAAAAGCGTACCTCCCCCTACGAGCTTTACCAATATTGGTTAAATGTTGATGACAGAGATGTAATAAAATTTTTGAAGTTTTATACTTTCCTTCCAAAAGAAGAGATTGAGGAGCTGGAAGCGATTCACAATTCCGACCCCGGAAGAAGAGTTGCGCACAAAAAACTTGCTGAAGAAGTAACATCACTTATTCATGGCAAAGAGGAAATGCTCGGTGCAGTCGCTGCCTCAAAAGCACTTTTTGGTGAGGCTGAAATAACTGAGATTGGTGAATCAACACTTCAATCATTGTGTGATACAACTCCGTCTGTTGCACTGAGTTCATCCGAGGCTATTCCATCTTTGGTTGATCTTCTGGTTCTTGCAGGATTTTACACAAGTAAAGGTGCCGCAAGAAGGGACCTGACAGGTGGGGGTATCTACTTTAACAACCGGCGGATTTCTGATCCTGAATTTACACCAAAAACTGAAGACCTTCTGTTTGGAAAATATTTTGTCCTGAGAAAAGGCAAAAAGAACTTCAAACCGGGTTTTTACAAATAATTTACCGGGTTCACCGTGTCAACTCTTGAAACAGGAAAGTTAGGCGAAAAACTCGCTGAAGAATTCCTGATCAAAAACGGATTCAAGATTCTTGATAAAAACTGGCGAGAGAGCCACGGTGAACTCGATATTGTTGCACTCGATGGAACCACACTCGTCTTCATCGAAGTGAAATATCGAAGTGATGAAAATTTCATCGATATTCAGCACGCCATCACCCGGGCAAAGGTTAAAAACCTCAAAAAATACGCCCAAAAGTATATGTTCAAAACCCCTGTTTTCTACGAAGAAATCCGCTTCGACTTCATCGGGGTACTCCCCAATCCCGACGGTTCCTACAGAATTGAACATGACCCTGACTATATCAGCTGGAGAGACTGAGGAATCCGGAAATCCAATAGTGCAGTAATCAAATAATTCAATAATTTGGCATCTACTTATTTTGTCAAGTGATAACAAAGAATTATATTTGAATCGGACTTTTTTATCTGTTTTGGAGAATAAAATGCTTAGAAAAATAATAAATATCAATGAAGAATTGTGCAACGGATGTGGCGATTGTGTCCCTGCATGTCATGAGGGTGCACTTCAAATAATTGACGGAAAAGCAAGATTGATCAGTGATCTTTTTTGTGATGGTCTGGGTGCTTGTCTTGGTGAATGCCCTACCGGAGCGTTAACAATTGAAGAACGCGAAGCTGAACCTTATAATGAATATAAAGTGATGGATTACATCGTAAAAGGTGGTCCCAATGTCATAAAAGCCCATCTTGAACACCTGCTTGATCATAACGAAATTGACTATTTCACCGAAGCACTTGAATACCTGAAAGCACATGATATGATAAATCCTGTTGCCCTTCAACCCGAAGGAACTGAGACTCCTGCTCCCGCAGGACATCATCATGGTGGTGGTTCGTGTGGATGCACAGGTTCTGCTCCTCAAGAGATCAAAAAATCTGAGCCCGGGAAAAGAATGGAGTTTGTGGGTGATGAGCTGCCAAGTGAATTAACTCACTGGCCAATTCAATTACATCTCTTAAATCCTCAAGCAGGATTTTTCAGGAATGCCGATCTTCTGCTCGCTGCTGATTGTGCCGGATTTGTTTCAACAACTTTCCATCAAAAATATCTTGCAGGAAAAGCGATGGCTATTGCATGTCCAAAATTGGATTCCAATAAAGAAGCATACATCGAAAAATTAGTAACAATGATCGACTATTCAAATCTCAATTCAATGAGTGTTGTGATCATGAAAGTGCCATGTTGCAGTGGACTTGCACAATTGGCAATGAAAGCGAATCAACTTGCTGTAAGGAAAATTCCGGTTTATATCACAGTTCTTGATCTTGATGGATCTGAATTGGAGACTTACAGAGCAGCTTGACGAATTAGTTGAAGTACCTGGTCATGGAGATATTGATTCCCTGTTACCAAAACATCTCCTTTTGAGTTGAGGTTTAGTTCTGCACCGCTCCAATCGGTAATGATAGCACCTGAACCCTTGAGAACAGGAACAAGTGCTGCCCAGTCGTATAGATTTAGTCCCCTCTCAAGGATGATATCTATATGCCCGGATGCACAGAGACCAAACTGATAGGCATCTCCTCCAAAACTTGTGATGTGTACTTTTTTCTGCAATTCCTCGAATATTTTCGCCGATATCGGGTCGTTAAACATACCCGGTGAAGTTGTGCTAAGTTTGGCTTTTGAAAGATCGGTTTGAGTTGATGATTTTATTGGTTCCTCATTTAGCATTGTAGTGTTCCCTGAGACTCCAACCCATCTCTCTTTTGTAATTGGTTGGTCTATTATCCCGATCAATGGAATGCCATCTTTCATTAATGCTATTAGAGTGGCAAAAACCGGTTTTCCGCAACTGAAGGCGATGGTTCCGTCTATTGGATCAATAACCCAGGAGTAACCATTTTTCGATTTGCGCTCGCCGAATTCTTCACCGATTATTCCTGATTCGGAGTCTTCAAATTCTATCTCTTCACGCAATTTTTCTTCCACTTCCTTGTCGGCAATGGTTACTATTGGTGATGGCGAATTTTTATATTCCGCACGGATGTCGCCTCTAAAATATCGTTCAATAGTTGCGCCGGCAATATCGGCAAGGTGCTCTGCAAAAAGAACATATCCAAAATAACTTTTCATTCTTTATCCCAATTGGTTTTTATTGTGGCAGGTCCATACCACGGATGAATTTCGTATTTAAGTCTGCCTGCTATAACGGCAGGATCCTGTTTTACATAACTTTCAGCTTCCTCAATGGTTTTACAATCCATGATAAAAATTCCACGCCAGTTTCCGTTATCTATAAAAGGTCCGGCAATCCTTAGGACTCCGAGCTCTGCCATTTTATTGATATTAGCCATGTGCCCTTCCTGAAGTTTTGCCGCTTCAATTGAATCCTGAGTACGGTTTTCCCCTCTGGATAACATCACAAAAAACCATTGTTTCATCTTTGGTGGTTCATCAGAGTTCTCCTGTGCGAAGGATACGGCTGTTACTACGAAAAACAGAGCCAATAGTAAAAACATTTTTTTCATTTCAGAGACTTTCCGATTTTTTGATATGCGAATCTGCTAATTTAAACAAAATTTCTTCTTTCTTCATATCTTACCTTATGATGTTTGTTAAATCTGCCATCAGGGATTGGATATCCCTCTGTGAGGTGATAAGATATTTATGTTTAAAGTCAGAATTATTAAAAAGATCAAGTTGTTTACCTTCCAATCCAGAATGATATTTCGATTCAATGAGTATCTTTTTGTCAATCAGAAAGTCAATTTCATAACCATCAACAGCATAATAACATGGATGATATTTTTTGATTTTGTTAAACAGATAATTTTCGAAAAGACTTCCCTTATCTCTGAAACCGGTAAAAAGATTTCTTAAACCTAAATCCACTGAGTATATCTTTTTGAGAGACAGGATTGATTGATTTGTTTTTCCACATTTTGAAATTGTAGAGATAAGGAATCCCTCTTCAAAATATGTTAAAAACCTCTTGACTGTATCGGGAGAGAGTCCAAGTATATTTGCTACTTTGTTGAGACTGATACTCTTGCCTGATCTTTCCATTAGAAGCAGATACATTTCCTTTAACGAATATGTGTTTTTGATGTTGTGGAGAGCCGAAATATCTTTCATAATAATATCATCAACCAGATTTTTTAGATATTCAAAGTCGCCTGTTTTCACAAATTCAGGGATTCCACCCGACTTCAAATACTCTTCAAAATAAACATCAGTAAGGTGCCCATCAACCTGTTTAAGTTCTATCCCTTTAAATATAAGGTACTCCTCAAATGTTAGTGGATCAACTTCCAAAATTCTGTTTCTGCCGGTGAGAAATGGTTTTTTGTCCCGGATCAGTGAAGCACTGGAAGAAGAAGCGAATATTTTTACATTCTGCGAATCAAAAATATTTTTTAGTTGAATTTCATATTCCGGACAGTAGGTAACCTCATCAAAAAAAAGGTAAATCTTCTCTTCAAACTTTTTTTTAACTGTCTTTCGATATTGGTCAATAAGTTCCGGGATATTTTTACCTTGTAGAAGGTAGTCATCGAGCGAAATGTAAAAGATGGATAAAGGATTAACTCCTCTCTCATCAATCAAAGATTTAATTAACATTCGAAGAAGTGTCGTTTTTCCAACTCTTCTTAACCCGCTAATAAAAGTTACTTCGGCAATATCAACACTTTTTTCCAATTTTTCGAGTGTATCCGGCCTCGGAAATAAGTGTTCGAGTTTGTAATCACCATCCCACCAGGGATTGTATCTATAAAATAATTGTTCCATTTTAAAATCTCCTCACCGCAAATATACGATGCCATCGGATGATTTACAAGCTTTTTATACGATACCATCGGATAATTTTATCGAAAACTATACGATGCTATCGGATAGTTTAGTAATATCATCTCAAATGAGAGGGTTTTTGATCATTGGATTGACGATATTCACTTTAGAAGTTCTTTAGCCCTGGCAGGATCATTACCAAAAAACTGGTCATCCCAAAGTGTGGCACAGGCGATCATATCCTTGGGATTTTTCATCTGAACAGCTATTTCAGTAGCCATTATGAGGATATCTTTTCCGGTAATTCTTGCTTTTTTGCCGGAATTTGACTCTTCCAGAAATAAAATAATCGCTGCAGAGAGAAGAGCTTTTACATCATTTTGATCTTTTCCTCTTTGAATAATCTCTCCAATTTTCTTTAGAGCTTTATTTTTTGAACCAAGTTCTATCTGGAAATCAATCGTTAAGGGACTTACCAATGGCGCATTTTTTAACACAACATCAGGCTGCTTTTCCATCGGTTTCTCTTTTTTGTCGGGGTAGGGTTTTTGGTCAATCCCTTGAGTGAATCCTGTAAATACCAGAATGATAAAAAAGATTGTCAATTTAAGCATATAAACTCCTGTTGAAAAACTGTAACTGCAATTTATACTATTCAAATTAAAAAATGTTACAAAAAAAGGGGTTACCTCAAGAAACTAATTTCTATAGATAACCCCTCGAAGATTTTCAGGGTGATTTACAGATTCATATTATCTGTGCGAAAATATAAATCGAATAATCGAATTTTAGATTTGAACATCCGGGAAGTTGTCCATTACCCTGTTTGTTCTAAGGTGAACAATTTTGTCGATTGCTGCATCGGATGACATTTTGATCTGATCCTGCACACAATATCTTCTCCAGGTAATTGTACCTTCGGCTTTTTCGTTGTCACCGATGATCCACATGTTTGGAGTCTTTTTTGTTACTGCTTTACGAATCTTTTTGTTGAAGGAATCATCAGAAACATCGATATCACATCTGATTCCAAGTTCCGTCATCTTGTGTTTCATATCCATCGCATAATCAACCACGCCCTCGTTCACGGGTATAAGCATTACCTGATTTGGAGCCATCCATGTTGGGAATGCTCCACCCCAGAACTCAATCAGGAATGAGATCATTCTCTCATGTGTTGAAAGAGGAGCTCTGTGAAGAATATAAGGTTGTTTCATTGTGCCATCTTTGGCAGAATACCAAAGATCAAATCTTTTTGCCATAACAAAATCGAGTTGACAGGTCGAAACAGTCTCTTCCCTGCCAAGCAGATTTTTAATCTGGATATCAACTTTAGGACCGTAAAAAGCGGCTTCACCTCGTTCTTCGATAAAGTCGATCTTGTTTTCTTTAAGAATTTCTCTAACGATATCCTCACTAAACTGCCATTCTTCTTCATCTTTTACATATTTATCACTTTCAGAATCATGCAACGAAAGTCTTACTCTGAAATTTCCGAGTCGGAGGTAATCATAATAATATTTGTAGAGGTCCATAACCTTTGCAAATTCCTCTTTAACCTGGTCATATTCACAATAAATATGTGCATCATTCAGACACATCGCTCTAACACGAAGTAATCCGGAGAGAGAACCGTGTTTTTCGTAGCGGAACATATCACCATATTCAGCGAGACGATAAGGAAGTTCTCTATAACTTCTTGGTCTAAAACCGTAGATTTTATGGTGGTGTGGACAATTCATCGGTCTTAGGTAGTATTCGGTATTTTCATCCAATACCATCGGAGGAAACATCGATTCAGCATAATACGGAAGGTGCCCGGATCGAAGATACAAAGTCGATTTACTAAGCGACGGAGTTGTAACATGGTGATACCCTGCCTTAAATTCCACTTCTTTTGCCCATGCTTCAAGTTCTGCTCTGATAACTGCTCCATTTGGGAGCCAAAGAGGAAGACCTGTTCCAACTTCTTCATCAATAAGGAAAATCTCAAGTTCGGCACCAAGTTTCCTGTGGTCCCTCTGCATGGCAAGTTCACGCCTTTTAATATAGTCTTTTAACTCTTCTTCATTCTCAAAAGCAAGACCATAAATTCTGGTAAGCATCGGTTTTTTCTCATCACCGCGCCAGTAACTACCGGAGATCCTGTCCAATTTAAAACATTTTGGAGGAATTTCACCGGTATTGGCGATGTGTGGACCTTCACACATGTCAGTAAATGTACCGTTAACATAAAAACTTAATCCCTGATCCTCAGCCTGGCCCGTTTCAACGAGTTCCTTCGCATATTCAACCTTGTAAGATTGATCCATGCCTGCAAGAAGCTCTATCGCTTCATCCAAAGGTTTGTAAAATATGCTGAATTCCTGTTTTTGATTAATGATTTTGTACATCGATTTTTCGATCTTCTTAAAATCCTCAGAAGATATCTTCTCGGTACCAAAATCGAAATCATAATAAAAACCGTTGTCAACCGGGGGACCAAAACCCATTTTGGCTTTGGGATAATGTTCAAGAACCGCCTGCGCCATAATATGCGCCAACGAATGTCTTATTTTATATAACTGATCCACTTCTTTCATTTCGTCCACTTTTTATAATTACAACCCTAAATTTACTCATTTTTTACGAATTTTTTTATGGCATTGCAGAGGAATTGGTTACACATGCCGAAACATGTGTAACCAAAAATAAACGATTGCTACTTGAAGATTTCCTCAAGTTTCTTTTCCAATCCACCATCTCTGAGGGTTTCTTCATTGGCGATGATCTTTCCATCGGGACCAACAAGAAGCATTTTGGGGATATATTGGA
Organism: uncultured Ignavibacteriaceae bacterium; assembly: GCA_964531325.1. Lineage (GTDB taxonomy): Bacteria > Bacteroidota > Ignavibacteria > Ignavibacteriales > Ignavibacteriaceae > UTCHB3. The sequence continues at coordinate 141,469 of CAZHCW010000009.1, forward strand.
CATTATAAAGGTTCGCAAGATTGTCGGCATCGGTATCACTCAACAATGCATGAAGCCATGGCATGGGAGTTTTTTTCCTCTGATTTTTGAAATCTTCCTCCGGGGAATTAAATGCCAGGCTGATAATCTGGAATCCTTTTGAACTGTATTTTGCGTATGCCTTTTCGATACTTGGAATTTCCTCTATACACGGCATGCACCAGGTTCCCCAGAAATCGATCAGATAATATTTTCCCTCGAGTTGTTTGGGAGAAAAATCTTTGCCATCTATCATTTTTACTGTAAAATCCTCAACTTTTTGTTCGCCAAGCGGAACCGCCGGTTTAAGATCGTTTAATGAGTAAGCATATTTTTCATCTGTTGCAACTTTTTTGTATTCGGCGAACATCTCTGCATATTTTTCATCAGATACCATCACTGGTTTACCCTTCAAATAATAAAGGATATACATTTTGAGGTCAATACCTGCCGTTTTCGTAAAAATATCAGAAATAAACTTAGATTGTTCGGAGACCGGTTTTTGTTCAATTATATCGGTTAAACCGTAAAAATTTCTGTTCCATGCGATATTATCTGCGGAAATCGCATCGATAACTTCCTCAATATTTTCAACATTCGGGAATTCATTAGTAATATGATAAGTGTAGAGCTGAACCGCTGCAATATCTCTTGAGGTTTTTGATTTACTGTTCTTGAACAAATCTTTGTAATAATTGAATGTTTTTGTATTAGTTTCCTTAAAATCCCTGTTTGGCCTCTCTGAAGCATCGATGGTTTCTTTGATATTAACCGGGTCACTAAGAAATACAATTGATTCAGTATTGTTACCAACTATTTTAGGGAGGTTGGCCGGGTCGATACTGATAGAAAATCCGGGTTTTACATTGTAAAAAACAGTATGATAACCACCCAGACTATCTGAGACATAACTGGCACCCGGATATTCAAATCCTGCAGGTGTTGAATAAGCTTTACCGGTGAGCTGAACTAAAAGTGTATCGATTTTTTTGTTAATCTTGAAAGTGAATTTACCATCACTCCCCTTTTTAACAAATTCAGGAAGGTAGAAATCCGCTCCTGCATTGGATTTAAATCCGAGTGTATTAGGGAATATCTGTGTTTTAGGAACAGAGAGTTTTACCTCAATCTCAGAAACTCCTTTTACATCAAATAACGGGAGTGAAGTCATAAACATTGTGTGGCCAAGACCACAAAAAGCAACTGAATAATAACCCGGAGATTTGAATATTAATTCGAACGAACCGTCCGGCTTTACAGGTACTGGAACAGCTGATGCAAAATAAGATGCTGCATCGGCGAAGATATATACTTCAGATTTGTGCATCGGCTTACCGTCACTTCCAAAAAGTTTACCTTTTAGAGTGAAATCTACATTTGATTGGGCTGAGACACCGATTACTGATATAATACTGAAGAAAACAGCGAGTGCTGTTCTACTTACTCTATACATTTTTGCCTCTAATGATATTTTTTTTTGTTGATTAAAAATTTACTACTCTAATTAAACTATATATTCAACCACATGTTCCACAGTGGAAACACTAATTTTAAGATTTATATTCGTCCCAACCGGTGATAGCAATTTGATCGATTGTATATCGGTTGATTGCTTCAATAAATGCGGACGCAAGTCTTGCGTTTGTTATCAACGGGATGTTATAATCAACCGCACTTCGCCTTATTGTGTAATCATTGTTGAGTTCATCTCTTGAATTATTTTTTGGAATATTCACAATAAGATCAAACTTTTTCTCCCGGATCATATCCAATGAGTTAGGATGTGCATCTTCATCTGGCCACGGCACTGTTGTGCATTTAACATCGTGATCAGCAAGAAATTTAGCAGTTCCGGCGGTCGCAAACAGTTCTGCTCCGGCAGATGCGAGAAGTCTGCACGGTTCAAGCAATTCAACTTTATCACGCACAGGACCCGTCGAAAGAAAAACCCTTTTAACCGGCAAACGATAACCAACTGATAACATCGCCTTTAACAGAGCCTCATAAAAATCATCTCCAATGCATCCAACTTCCCCTGTTGAGGTCATATCAACCCCCAAAACCGGATCTGCTCCACTCAATCTGTGGAACGAAAACTGAGACGCTTTTACTCCGATATATTCAAGATCAAACGCTGATTTTAAAGGTTTTGAGACCGCAAGCCCCAATGCTGCTTTAGTTGCCAATTCAATCAGATTTACCTTAAGTACTTTGGAGACAAAAGGAAACGACCTCGATGCCCTGAGGTTACACTCAATAACTTTAATGTAGTTATCCCTCGCGATAAACTGTATGTTGAATGGACCAGTGATGTTTAATTCCCGCGCAATCCGTTGAGCAGTCTTTTTTATCAATCTGCTGGTCTCCACATAAATTTTTTGCGGCGGGAAGATAATTGTTGAATCACCGGAATGAACTCCTGCAAACTCCACATGCTCAGAAACTGTATAAGCAACAATTTCTCCATGGTTTGCAACAGCATCAAACTCAATTTCTTTTGCGTTTTCAATAAACTCCGAGACAACAACGGGATACTGTTTTGAAACGGTCGCTGCCTCTTTAAGAAAATATTCCAGGTCTTCCCTGTTGGAGACCACATTCATTGCAGATCCGGCGAGCACATAAGAGGGTCGGATAAGGAGTGGAAAACCGGTTGAATCAGCAAACTGCACGATATCTTCAATCGATGTAAGCTCTTTCCATCTTGGTTGATCTATCCCAAGTTGATCGAGCATCTCAGAAAATTTATGCCGGTTTTCAGAACGGTCAATCGATTCGGCAGAAGTTCCAAGAATTGGCACATTTTGATCGTTTAATCTGGTGGCAAGGCCGTTTGGAATCTGTCCTCCCGAATTAACTATAACTCCAAATGGAGATTCGAGATTGATTATATCCATAACCCGTTCAAACGAAAGTTCATCAAAGTAGAGCCGGTCACAAATATCATAGTCAGTACTAACAGTCTCCGGGTTATAATTGATCATAACCGCCCGAAATCCTTCATTTCTTACTGTAGTAAGTGCAGAGACAGAACACCAGTCAAATTCCACAGAACTACCGATTCTGTAAGCTCCCGAACCAAGCACAATTACACTGCGTTGATCATTTTTATAATTAATATCATGATCTGTCCCGGAATATGTAAGATAAAGGTAATTTGTTTGTGCAGGATATTCCGCTGCCAAGGTGTCAATTTGTTTTACCACTGGAAGAATTCCGCGAAGTTTTCTCTCATTCCTGACCAGCATGATATCGTCTTCAATCAATCGGTCAACTGACTTTAATACAAATCTTGCGATCTGGAAATCGCTGAAACCAAACCGTTTGGCTTTTGCGAGAAGTTCATCAGGTAATTTTGTCAGTGTGTCAAACTTTAGAAGCTCGTTTTTCAGATCAAATATGTTTTTTAGTTTCCCGAGGAACCAATTGTCAATTTTTGTTAAGGAATGGATTTCTTCAACCGACATCCCCGCTTCAAACGCCTCTGCGATATAAAATATTCGTTTGTCGGTAGGTTCCAGAAGTTGCGCTCTTAAATCGACAACAGGTGCTTCTCTGGTTCCAACAAACCCGTGCCGCGCCTGACGAATCATCCGCAATCCCTTTTGAATGGCCTCCTCGAAGGTTCTGCCAATTGCCATCACCTCCCCGACACTCTTCATCGAGCTTCCAATTTTTTTTGACACCCCCGAAAACTTGTCGAGGTCCCAACGGGGAATTTTGACCACAATATAGTCGAGTGCCGGTTCAAAAAGAGCCGAAGTTACTTTAGTTACATTATTTTTTAGTTCATGAAGGCCATACCCCAAGGCAAGTTTTGCAGCAACAAATGCAAGAGGATACCCCGTTGCTTTTGACGCCAAAGCGGAAGAGCGACTTAACCGTGCATTCACTTCTATGACCCTGTAATCTTGTGATTTTGGATCAAGCGCAAATTGGACATTACACTCACCAACTATTCCAATGTGCCTGATAAGTTTTATCGAAATATTCCGTAAAAGCTGATAATCATCGTTTGAGAGAGTTTGCGAGGGTGCTACTACAATACTCTCACCTGTATGAATTCCGAGTGGATCAAAATTTTCCATGTTGCACACTGTGATACAATTGTCATATCTGTCGCGAACCACTTCGTATTCAACCTCTTTCCATCCTTTCAACGACTCTTCAACAAGAATCTGATCAGAGTAGGAAAACGCCAAATCCGCCATTTCCTTTAGGGAATCGAGATCGTGGCAGAATCCACTTCCCTGCCCACCCAATGTGTAAGCTGCCCTGATAATCAAAGGGTATCCAATGGTTTCAGCAGCTTTCACCGCATCATCCACGGTTGTTACAGCAAAACTTTTTGGTGTTTTTATATTTACCGAGTCAAGTTTTCTGGCAAAAAGTTCTCTGTCTTCAGTCTCAATTATCGCATCAACAGGAGTCCCCAAAACCTCAACGCCATATTTCGCCAGAGTACCTGCCCTATAGAGTTCAACACCACAGTTAAGTGCAGTCTGACCACCAAAAGAGAGAAGTATTCCGTCTGGTTTCTCCTTTTTGATGATTTCTTCAACAAACCATGGAGTAACCGGCAGAAAATAGACCCTGTCAGCAAGATCTTCCGAGGTTTGAACGGTTGCAATGTTTGGATTGAGAAGAACAGTTTTTACACCCTCTTCACGAAGTGCCTTCAGAGCTTGTGAACCACTATAATCAAACTCTCCCGCCTCACCAATTTTTAGTGCACCCGAGCCAATAATTAACACTTTATTCAGTTTTTTCACTCTTGGGTTCATCATTTGCTCCCCCTTTTCACCATATTCATAAATTCATCAAAAAGAAATTCTGTGTCGGTTGGTCCACTTGAAGCTTCAGGATGGAATTGAACAGAGAAATATGGAAGAGATTTATGGCGTATTCCTTCGTTAGTTCCGTCATTAAGATTCACAAAATAGTGTTCCCACTCAGAGGGTATTGTGGGGTTATCCACCACATATCCGTGATTTTGTGAAGTTATAAAAGCGCGGTCTGTGTTGTAAAGCAGGACAGGTTGGTTGTGACTTCTATGTCCATATTTCATCTTTAAAGTGTCTGCACCGGTTGCAAGCGACATAAGTTGATGACCGAGACAAATCCCCATTATCGGTTTTTCTTTTTGAAATGCCTTTTTGAGATTTTCGATGATGATTCCTGCTCTTTTGGGATTCCCGGGTCCATTTGAAATAAAAAGTCCGTCATACTCTTCTGTTGAAAAATCGTGGTTCCATGGAACCCTGATGACGGTGGCATCCCTGCTCATTAAACATCTGATAATGTTGGTTTTGCTCCCACAATCAACCAACATAATCTTATACTTGCCGTTACCCAATTCGTCGATTCTCTCAATTGTCACCTTCTGTAAAAGGTCGTGTTTATCGGGATCAAAAAAAGGAATATCTTCATCAATCACAATTTTCCCGAGTAGTGAGCCCTTGTCTCGAAGTTTTTGGGTTAATGCGCGGGTGTCTATTCCCGTTAAACCGGGCACACCATACTCTTCCAACCAGTCTGAAAGACTCCTCTCTGCATTCCAATGGCTATACTCGGGCGAGTAGTTGTTCACTATGAGGCCCGCAGCCTGCACTTTATCGGATTCAAAATATTTTGCGATATTTTCATCCCGTGCCTTGCCGGGTATCCCGTAATTTCCAACCAACGGAAAGGTGAGGGTTAAAATCTGACCTGAATAAGAGGGGTCAGATAGACTTTCGGTATAGCCTGTTACAGCGGTGCTGAATACAGTTTCACCTGCCGATGAGCGGGCTGCACCAAACACAGTGCCGCTGTATTCGCTGCCATCTTCAAGAATTAGTTTTCCAAGCATTTTGTGTGGGTCTGTTTTTTTAGGAATTGAAAAAGATTGGAATCAAATATAAGCTTTTCTTGCACCACTTCTAAATCTGAAACTTAATTAATTTTATTATCTTTGCACACTATTTTGCACAAACATATACAAAGAGACTACTATGCGATTCTTTACAGTTTTTCTATTTTTATTGTCGGTTATTTCAGTTAAAGCTCAGGAAGTACCTGACTCAATGTTATATAAATGGAATCCCTCACTTACTGCAGGATTCAACTTTTCACAGGTTAGTTTCTCCGATTGGGCAAAGGGTGGTGAAAATGCCATCGCCTGGAACAGTTATGTAAATTTTGGGCTGGTTTATAAATCAGAACACTGGGTATTTAAAAATCAGTTGAGAGCCATTTTTGGAAGAACTCAAGCAGGTGACCAGCCAAATAAACAGAATGAAAATGAGATATTTATGGAAAATCTGGTGGCGAGAGACCTCGGTTGGATATTCAAGTTTGCGGCTTCCAACACATTTCTTACCCAAATTACAACAGGCTATAATTACAAAGTTGACCCGGCACCCAGAATTTCCGATTTTTTTGATCCGGCTTACATTACACAAGGCATCGGGCTATTATACGATAAATCTGAGTATGTCCAAACCCGTTTTGATCTCGCAGCCAGAGAAATAATCTCGAATGAATACTACTTTGAAGCAGATGACCCAACCACACAAGGGATTGAAAAATTTAAGTTTGACCTTGGGTTGAACAGCGTCACCGATCTAAAAATCCCCATTGCCGAGAATGTACTCTATGTTAGTAAACTCTCTCTCTTTTCACCCTTCAAAAAACTTGATATTTGGGATGTCCGTTGGGAAAGTCTTCTCACAGCACAAGTCAACAAATGGCTGGCTACCAATTTAAGTGTTGTTCTCGTTTACGATGAAGATCAAATTAAGAGAACTCAACTAAGGCAGGCATTCCAGTTAGGGCTGGTTTTTTCGATACTCTAAGTTGTGATGAATGATACTGGTTGTCAATAATGGCAGCACGATTTTAGCGAAATTATACGCTAAAATAGATCAGCGACAGCAAAAAAGGCTTACTCTACTTTGCGAGTACAATACAGAGAACCGGTTCCTGATGTTAGAATTAAAATTGCTTGATCTACTTTGTTATATTTCGATTATTCCTGTCGACATGGCATCACAACGACTGGAGGGAGAATAATATGATTAATAAATTTTGGGGGAAATTTAATATAGTCACAAAAGACCATTTTTACCATAATGGAGGAAACATTGAAAACAGGCGGACTATAGTTGAAGCTTTAGTATGTAATTTTGATACGACCAAATTCCAACAACATAATCATGGGATAATTAAGCAAGTTAAACTTGAACAGTTAGAATTTCAATTTGATTGAGGAAAAGCTTAATTTTCAAATTCAAGGGAGTTATCTTCATTCGGGTTGTTATTTCTTCTCCACGCGAATCGCCACTTTTCTGAAGTTCTATCTTTCTAAATTTCGTTTCTACTTCAAAAACACCATTTTTTCGGTTTTTACGAATAATGGAATCAAATTTTTATCTCTGACCAACAAATTGTAAAAATATACACCGGATGCGATGTCTTTGATTGTCCCAATTGTTGTTGGTGAAAATTCTCTCTCATACTCTCCTGCAGGAAGCCAACCGTTTTGAAGCATGGCTACAAGTCCACCATTTACATCATATACTCGAAGGATTACTTCTGATTCTTCTGTAAGTGAGAATTTTATCTTTGTTGAAGGATTAAACGGATTAGGGTAATTTTGATATAGATATATTCTTTCCGGGGTTTGGCTTTCTTCTTCAGCAGAAATACCAGTTAAGACTACCGTGACACTGTCAAGTTTGCTGACATTCCCTTGATTGTCTTTTGCAGTCAGTTTATAACTGTAACTGCCTGTCGGGGCTTCGAGGGAATCTGTAATGAGTGTATCTGTTCCGGAGTATATCTTGTTGTTCTCATCCGGAATAAACAGCGGGTCTCTGCTTCTGTAAAGTGAGAATGAATTAAAGTCAGCTTCTGTACCACCCCGCCAATTGAAATTAACTTTCCCATATTGTTTAGATACGAGGGTAAACTTTGGTTTCTTTGGTGCAAGGTCTTTGTAGGTGTAACTTTGCCCATATGGTCCACCATACAAACCAATATCACTCCTTGAACCGTCAACATCAAGGATGTTTGGATCACCTGCATTTATCAAAGGTGAAAACATTTGAAGGAAATAATTGTTGCTGTCTTGATTCTCAAACATAGGGTCTGCTGTGTAATAAATAGTGGTGTCGGGATTAAACCATGATAAATTATTTGATATTCTTTTGCAGTGATAAAATAAATTGTAATTAATATCAGCCTGAAAATCCTGATTCCCAATATTAATTGCTGACCCCCAACTATCCATTACTATATTATTCCTGATTGTTGCTCCGGGATAAGGTTTTATACCATCATCAAATCCTAAAATAAAATTGTTTGTAACTTCGCCCAACTCACAATGTCTGATACCTATAAATGCTGAGCCGGGTGTTGTTTCAAGGAGGTTGTTATAAACATATACTTTAGTTGGAAAAAATAAGTTCCCAAAATTAAATCCATTGGAACGCACTTGCAATAGCCAGTTGTTCCTTATAGTTGCATAATCTGATCTAATTCCTTCTACACATCGCTGGAATATGTTGTCCTGTATTAAAACAGGTTCTAAATTATGGCGATCGCTGACCTGGATACCAAGAGCAGATTGGTAAAAATAGCAGTCTTTAATTACTCCTGTCACACCAATAGCTGACATAGCTTTTTGAAAATTACCTTTAAAATTTACATTATTGATATTGCAATATGTTACTGAACCATAATTCCCCCCTACTAATACACCGTAATGCTCGTTTGCTCCCAAAAGTGTTTTTAATGTCAGGTAACTCATTGTCAGATGATCCATTACTGTGAATGCACGGACTATAACAGGATTGGGAGGAATTCCTGATGAATAATCTGAAATATCAATGATACAACTATCAACATCAACACCTACTATTGTCAAATATCTACCAACTGAGTTTGAAACCACGAGTTCGGTATAAACACCAGTACCAATCAGAATGGTATCACCAGTTATACAAATATCAACAACCTTTTGGATTGAATCTGATGCTGTTGCCCAAGTTGTGTATGGAGCGACTGGTGTTGAATTTCCTGCTTTGACATATCGAATTGTGGAATAACCAGGGACATTCAATAAGAGAATCAAGAGTGCTGAGAACAAGATTGTTCTTGTTGTGACTTTCCCGAAAATGAATGCATTCCGATGTATAGGAAATTTTCTTTTGGTGACTGTCATTTCAGAATCACCAATTTTTTGTTGATATTTATGTCGTTTACGCTCAGCGAATAAATATATACGCCACTGGCGAGGTTGCCTGATTCAATCGTTGTTCTGTGTCTGCCCATCGGTTTTTGTTCATTCACCAATTGTTTTACCAATCTTCCGGTTATGTCAAAGAGTTTAATCGATACCAGTCCCTCTTTTGGGAGAGCATACTCAATTATTGTTGAACTGTTGAACGGGTTAG
>CAZHCW010000010.1:0-144460 GCA_964531325.1 uncultured Ignavibacteriaceae bacterium
AGTCCAAATTTAATGATTTTTTGCAAGTTTTCAATCTAAATTATTTTTCTACCAAAAGAATTAATATTTTTACGCATTCAATAAAAAATCTTGGTAGATGAATACAGCAATCTTAGTCGTTTTGGCAGTTATTAACCTCGGTTTCATCCTCTTCTTTTACATAAAGTTTTTAAGGAAAAAGTCGCCCGCCACTGTTGAAATGGCCGGTACGGATCCGGCTGTTGAAAATCCGGTTTCCCATTCTGTTTCACCGGAAACAACTTCATCGAATCCTGATATTTACAACCGGCTTCTCATCTCCCTTTTTGAAAGATCCTCTCTCGGCATAGTTTTATTTGATCAGAAAGGGAGTATCCTTGCTTTGAACAGAAGTTTGAGGGAAATTCTTGAGCTCCCGGAAGATACTTCTGAGATGGTATATTTTACCGATTTATGTGATTTGTTCCCAACTGTTTTTTCTCTCGAAAAAAAATCCAACCAGGATTTCAACTCCTATGCCTCATATGATTGCCAATTGAATATGAATAGCAGTGAAAAATTCCTCAGGGTCAATTATTATTCTCATGAAGTTCCGGGTCGAGATTCAGCCTTGATCGTTCAGATAAGTGACTACACGACCTATAAAAAATTCGAGTTGGAACTTATCAATTCGAAAGAGGAAGCAGAGAACCTGAACAGAATGAAATCGATTTTTCTGGCAAACATGAGCCATGAGATAAGAACCCCGATGAATGGGATCATCGGTTTTTCCGGATTGCTCCGGGAGGATGTAACTGAACCGAATCACATTGAAATGGCTGATAGAGTTTATAAAAGCGCGATGAGATTAATGGAAACTCTGGAATCTGTTCTCGATCTCTCGAAGCTTGAAGCCGAACATCAATATATTGAAAATAATGTTGTTGACATCAACACTGTAGTAAATCAGGTTTATCATAATTATTTCGATTTTGTTACCGAGAAAAATCTAAAATTCACTTGCGAAACACCTGCACATCCGGTTCCTTTCGAACTTGACGAAAGCATCCTTGTCAAAATTGTAAAACAACTCCTCTCCAATGCGGTAAAATTCACCGAAACCGGGGGCATCTTCTTAAAAGTGGAAGAAGAAATACATAATAATGACCGTGTTGTACTGATTTCGGTAGAAGATACAGGTATAGGCATTTCGCTCAAAAATCAGGAAATAATTTTTGAAGAATTCCGACAAGTCTCTGAAGGAATTGGAAGAAATTATGAAGGAGTTGGGATTGGTCTCTCGATTGTAAAACGATTTTGTGAAATGATAAACGCAAAAATTTCGATTAATAGTACACCAAGTTCCGGTTCCAAATTCACCTTAAGATTTGTGGATAAAATTGCAGAACATTCATCTGATATAGAAGAATTGACCTACTTCCAAAGCGAAAAAAATCTTCGAAAAAAGAAAATACTGGTAGTTGAGGATGACTTTACCAACAGAGAACTGATAAAGATATACCTTTCCGAGCATTACAACCTTGTATTTGCTTCATCTGCTAATGAAGCATTAAAAGCCGTTGATAAAGATCAATTTGATCTTTGTCTTATTGATATTAATCTTGGATCAAAACCAAATGGTATTGAGCTCCTCGGGCTGATCCTTAAAAAATCTGATAAACCTCCTGTGGCTATTGCCATGACGGCATATTACCTTGGCAGTACAGAGAAAGAATGCCTTGATTCAGGATTTAACTTTTTCATCTCAAAACCATTAAAACGAAAAAAGCTTCTGGAAACTATTGATGGTTTCCTCCTCTCTTAACATTGCTGTTTAATCCAAAAAAAATTTCTAAATTGCGTTTTCTATTTTATTATTTAACAAAATGCTGAAAAATCTCCTCCTCGATACGAACTATTCCAAAAGGATTCTGAAACTCGCACTCCCTGTGATTGCAGGTCTTTCAACACAGATGATTCTGTCACTTGTTGACACAGCGATGGTGGGACGCCTCCCTGACCCCGGTTACACACTCGCCGCAATGGGGCTTGGGCTCCTGGCAACATGGGCTGTGGTCTCACTCTGTTCTTCACTTGCCACAGGCACCCATATTCTTGTCGCGCGTCGTTATGGCGAATCTGATTATCAAGCCATAAGTGATGTCCTTTTTAATTCTTTTCTGCTTACAATCGCTATTGGACTTGTAGTAGCGTGTATTGGTTGGGTTTCATCAGATATCGTTTCAAATCTTCTTTCAAAGGATGACAAAGTTGCCGATTATGCTTCTCAGTATATGAAATGGCGCTATCTGGGCCTCCCCTTCTTTATGATTACTGTTTCTTTCAGGGGGTTCTTTTTTGGAACGGGCAACACTAAAGTATTTATGGTTTCTGCAATTATCATAAATCTTTTGAATATCCTTTTTAATTACATGTTTATTTTTGGGAAATTTGGGGCACCCGAAATGGGAATTGCAGGAGCTTCTCTTGGTTCATCACTTGCCACTGTGGCTGATGCAATTTACTATTTTCTTGTATTCTTCGGGTCCAAATATTATCGCAACAGATATCAGTTCAAAAAAAGTCTGAAGATCCATTCTGCTATTATCAAATCAGTCCTTAAGCTTTCAATTCCTGTTTCATTTCAAAATGTTTTTATCCTTATCGGATTTCTTTCCTTTGTAGCAATTACCGGTTTACTTGGCATTAATCAACAGGCGGCAAGTCAAGCGATTATATCCACCCTTTTTATTTCTTTCCTCCCTTCAAACGGATTTGGCGTGGCTGCACAAACTCTGATTGGTAATGAGGTAGGTAAAAACAATATAGTTGTTGCAAAAAAATACGGATATGAAACCGCCAAATTAGCTACTATTTACACACTTGCCCTCTCCATCGTTTTTATCTTTTTCCCTCATCTTTTGTTGATGATAACAACGGATGAAATTGCTGTTATCGATCAAGCATTGCCGGCAATAAAATTAGCAGGAATAGCACAGATATTTTTTGGTGCAGGTGTTGTTTTTGCTTACGGGTTGCAATCGGTCGGGAAAACTTATTTTGTGATGAGTACGGAAGTGATCACAAACTTGTTAATTTTTGTTCCGGCAAGTTATTACCTCGGTATCTATCTCGAAGGTGGTTTAAGAGGTGCCTGGTCGGCTCTTATTCTTTATACCACACTTTACCTTCTTTTTATGTTTCTAAAATTTTATAAAGGTAACTGGCAGAATCTTAAAAAAATCTAATCCTTCTTGAAGAGTGGTGTTATCAACGCAAGTGAGATGAAAAATATCCCTACTGCAAGAAATGGATATCTAACCCCGAACAAGGTTACTAACTTCCCCGATACAACTGATCCGGTTATTACACCCAGGGTCTGAGAGCTGGTTGCGAGTGCCAACAGTCCTCCCTTGTTTCTGTCACTCGCCTGCTTCGAAATCTGTGTAAACAACACCGGAAGAATTATTCCATAACTCAATCCCAAAAGTATCCGCACAGGTATGAGCCAGTAGATATTTGGAAGAAATGGATGGAAACAATACATTACTCCTGTGCCCAGGGAGGCAAGCCCCAAAATTCTTCTTAAACTTATCTTATCCACTAACTTACTAAAATAGACAGAACTGATCGTTGAAAATATTCCGAGGATACTGTAAAGTGCCCCGGCCGTAAGGGCAAGTGAAAAGGCATCACTAAGTTCAAAACTCTCAACATATAACACAAAAATGGGCCTGACCGAGGCTATCCCAAGTGAGGTTAAAAGAATAAGCCCCGCTGTTCCAAATAAAATTCTATTATTTATCAACACTTTAAAATTGTCCCTTACCCTTATTTCAGCTTCTGTGGTCTTCTCATTTTTACTCTCTTCCACAAAAAACAACACCACAAATGCCAGAACAGCTATTGTTATCCCTACTATCAGAAATACTTCTCTAAAGCCAAAAACTGTTGAAAGCAATCCACCGATTATTGGACCAACTACAACTCCACCATTACTTGCCGACTGCAGAATGCTGATTGAATAACCCTGTTTTTCCTTCGGTGAAATTGAAGTGATGAGTGACATCGCGGCAACATTAAAACCACTTAATGTCCCTTGTAAGAGCCTGATTCCCAATAACCAGTAAACATCAGGAACAAAAAAGATCAACATCTGAGCAAGTGCCAGCCCAAAAAGTGCTCTCACCGCCATCAGTTTCCTCCCCTTCCTGTCCCCCAGAGTTCCCCATAAAGGTTGAACAATAAAAGAAGTGATGAATGGACCCGCAAACACTAAACCAGCCCACACAGCTGTCTGATTTGTATCAGTAATTCCCAGTTCCCTTATGAAAAGAGGAAGAAACGGAATAAGCGCACTCATACCACTCATCGCAATAAATTGGCAAACCGAGAGTATAAGTAGTGTCCGTTTCCAGCTACCCCCTTCAACCGGAGATAAATATTTTTTCATAGGAGGCATTTTTAAAATAAAAAAGTACTAATTTATACTTTAAAAATGATAAATTTTAAGTTGCTGTGAAAACATTGAAATACTCCATTCTTTTAATCTTTATTTTGTTCACTTCTGTACTCCGGGGGCAGTCGCTCGATTCATTGTTGTCCATTCTGCCAAAAACTACCAAACAAAATAAACCTGCACTGCTCGCTCAAATTTCCTATCATTATAAAGACCGTGATCCATCGCGCGGGCTTGTTTACGCTGCCGAGTCAGCAAAATTAGCAATAGAACGAGGTGATTTCTTAGCAGAAGGTACCGCCTATTCTTCGTTCGCCATTAACTATATAAATCTCAATAACTATGACTCAGCTGTAAGCTACGCTCTTAAAGCTAAAGAATTGGGTGAAAAACACAAAATCCCCGCTCTACTTGGAGACGCCAACAATTATATCGGACTTGTGTTTTACTTCCTCGGAAATGTTAAACAATCAATAGTTTTTTACGCCGAATCTCTTCGACAACGAAAGATTGAAAACAATCCGGATAAGTTGTCCAAAATTTACAATAACCTTTCTCTCGCTTACAGAATGAGTGGCGATTTGACACAGGCCGAATCATTATTGAGAATTTCGATTGATCTAAAACGGCAACTAAAAGATGAACTGTCGCTTGCCAGATCATTTTCAAATTTGGCATTTTTCTATCGTCAAAAAAAAGACTTCGAAACCGGACTGAAATATCTCGATACTGCTCTGGCTTTATGCGAAAAGAACAAATATGAAGGTGGCAAAGCCGATTGTTATGATAACTACGCCAATATATATTTCGACAAAGGAGAAATTAACAAGGCGATAGCCACTATTAACAAAGTAACTGAAATATACAGAAACGCGAAAGATATTCGCGGAGAGTGTCAGGGATTGTTAAAACTTGCCGGCTATGAAAAAGCATTGAAAAACTATGATGCGGCAACAGAAAAACTGTTAGAGGTTGTAAGATTGGCAGGGGAATTAAATATTACCCATCTGATGACAAGAGCGTACATCGACCTTTTTTATGTTTATAAATTGAAGGGTGATATTCCAGCTTCGATGAAGTATGCCGAACTGTTAATCTCCAAGCGTGACAGTCTGTTCACAGGATCAATTTACAATAATGTCTTGATTAAAGGGATTGAATATGAAATTCGGATGAAAGATAAAGAGATACAAAATCTTTCTGAAAAGCAGGAATTGGTGGATCTGCAAAATAGTAGAAAATTTATGATCGTTTTGGTAATTGCTGTTATCTTTTTCCTTCTGTCAGTTTCATTTATCGTCATCTATCGCCAAAAAAGATATTTACACAAAGTAACTCAGGAGATGATCAATTCAATCACTGATCCTTTTATGTTACTTAACGCAAATACCGGCGAGGTCATATTAAAGAATCAACTATTTTCAAAGGGAAGTTTTAAAGATGTCGATTTTTCGGATAAAATTAATATTGAACGACTAAATCGTATCAAAAGCGAAAAATTGCCAATGATCGAAGAGGCTTCTTTTATAAATAGCGAAGGAAAAGAATTCTTTTTTAATCTGAACTTCTACCCTGTAAGAGGAACAGGAGATTCGGTTGAACGAGTTGTTTTATATGCCGCAAACACCACAGAAATAAAACTTGCTGAAAAAACCATCCTCAATTATCTCCAAAAACTTAAAGCTTCTGAAGAAGAATTAAAAAAATCGAACGAAAGCAAAGATCAATTAATCTCTATCATCGGTCACGACTTAAGAAATCCTTTTGTGTTATTGATTAATATTGCCGATATTCTTATCGATGATTATGATACAATGACTGACGAAGAAAAATTTAAACTCCTAAAGGATTCCCAGAGAACAGCAATCGCCACTCATCAGATTCTTGATAATATTTTGAGTTGGACTCGATCTCAGTCCCGTTCTTTTTCGATGATTAAGGAGCCGTTAAATCTTCACAAAATCGTTAATGATACGATCCTCTCGATTCTTCCACTGGCGGAGGCAAAAGGTATTACAATTGAGAACGATGTGCCAAAACAGTTGCCCGAAGCTTTGTTCGATAGATTTATGCTTGTTACAATTCTCAGAAATCTGATTAGTAACTCAATAAAATACACGGAGAAAAATGGCAGCATTGTAATTAATGTATCTATGAACAACACCTCACACCTTGTGTTAAGAGTATGTGACACTGGCACAGGGATGACTGCGGAAGATATCGAACAATTGATGGTCGATGATTTTGTTTCATCAAAACCCGGAACAAATAATGAAAGAGGTACCGGGATTGGCCTTCTCCTCGTTAAAGGCTTCCTGAAACAAAACGGTTCCGCTTTAAAAATAGAAAGTGCCCCGGGTAAGGGCACTTGTGTAAAATTTGAACTCGAGAAAAGTAAAACTGTCCGTTAAACCCCTCGTAATATTTCTGTCAACATCTCTTCGATACCGCCAAAACGGGTCTCGTAGTCCATCTGGCTTCGCCTGATCACTTCGTGTGCCTCTTCCCTGCCATATATATGCGTTATCTCAGTCCTCGATTTGGAAGAACCCGGGATATCTTTGTATGTGAGGAAATAATGCCGCAGTCTTTCAACAAGCGAAGGTGGACATTCGTGAATGTCTCTCATATTGCCGTAAATTGCATCACCTTTCATCACGGCTATAATCTTGTCATCAGCCTCGTCGCCATCCAACATTCTTAACCCGCCAATAGGTATCGCCTCGAGGGTTATTCCTCCCATCGTAATGGTCTTTTCGGCAAGTACACATATATCGAGTGGATCACCATCTCCAATGATTCCCTTTCTGCCGGTTTTTTCGTCGCAATAAGCAGCCACATTTTCAGCACAAAAAGTTTGTGGTATCAAGCCATACATCGATGGGCTTACATTTGAAAACCTCTGTGGTCTGTCAACTTTTAAATATCCCGTCTGTTTGTCAATTTCATATTTAACTGTATCAGTGGGAACAATCTCTATAAAAACAGTTACTTTTTCCGGGGCACTATCCCCAATCGGAATTCCGTGCCAAGGGTGGGGTTTAAACAAGAGCCCCATCATTTTCCAGATGGGGTCTTTTTTTGCATCAAGCATTTTATACTCTTAAAATTTTAGGTGAAATATTTAGAACTACCGCTTTATTGACCAAAATTACCGTCTTTCATCGATTTATAGCCCGCGGGAATTTCAAACATCGTTGAAGGAACATCCATCATTTCATACTTTGTCACTTCAAGCACTTTAGTCTCTTTGTCACCTTCTTTTTTAAGGATTAACACAGGAAACTGTGATGCCAGGTCTTTCATTTCAGCAAATAGTTGCGATCCCTGACTTTCCTGACCTGCGAGTTTAAAGAGAAAAAATCCACCAATCTCAGTTGTGAACCAGGCAATCATCTCACCATCTTCTTTACTTTTTATAAGATATTTTTCACATGGCAGACCATTTATTGTTTTGGTTTCACCTGTTTTTTTAATGGTGTTCTCATCGAGTGTTGAGTCTGGTGTTAATTCATTTTCACCTAATGGCATCTCCATATACATCTTCATCGGATGCAGAACCATTAAGACCTTATCCTCCTTCATCATTAAGGTTACCGACATCCCCTGCTCTTCGATCGAAAAAACAGCATCTTTACCGTTCGTATAATATTCCAATGGTTTTAGACTGCCAGATTCTTCATCAAAAATGGACATTGTCACTTTACCTTCAAATATTTGAGCATTAATTGCAAAGCTCAAGACCAAAAATGTTAATAGAGTGATATTTCGAACTTTAAACATTGAGTTTCCTTTAGTTGTGTGATGAGTATTTAATAAAATTTTAAATGTAATTCGTAAAGATAATTTACAAAGTCCAATATATGCACTATTTGTTACCGGAATTGATGCTAATTAATTCTTATGTGAAATCGGACACTTCACTTCCCGGTAACGCCCGTAATAACGGCTTATTACCTATTTGGTAATTGTGAATGTAGCCTCTTTTTTTACTGCTGAAGCAAACACTCCAATTCCATCTCCTTTGATGTTAATCAATGGTTCATGGAAATTCCCTTCCATGTCTTTTACATTTGCAGCAGTGATGGCAAAGTTTCTGAAATTTTGATCACCGGCATAAACCACAACTTTGTATGAATCATAAAACCAGGAATGAAACCTGCGGATTCCAATTCCATAATTCACCGGTGAGGCTGTATTTATGTTTTGAGCCATAACCGACTGAAACACAAAGTTGTTAAAATCCTTTTCAACATCCTTTTTATCAAGATTTGGCATGAATGAGTTATCATAAATAAAGTTGTCTAATGTTGGGTTCTTTGGTAACACTGAGACCAAATAAAAATCAACTCCCGGAATTGTTGAAAACTCAACAAATGGTAGCGATTCATCTGTGTATCTAAATGTTCCAAGATTTGAATTTACCAGTACAAAATCATGTGCCGGTGTTGTTGTCTCTGACCCGGCAGAATACGGCTTCCCTTCAATCTCTGCAAATACTTCAAGTTTATACAGTGTAGCATACTCAACCACCACTTTATTTGTTCCATAACTTTTACTGACAGGATCATATTCCAAAGGAGTTCCGTTTATTGTAACCACCACCTTGTTTTCTGCCGGAGTTAATACAAACTGATTTGAATCAACTTTTGAGCTCAAAGGGAAATTTCTGGAGATAACAATATCCTTAATTTCCTCTCCGGGATAAATAAAGGCGTTTACAACTATTTTAGGTTCATAATTGAAGGATAGTGGATCAACAGATGGATCACCACATCCTGTAAAAAACGAGAGTGCTGTCAGTAAGAAAACTGATAGATATAATTTCATTTTCATTGTAATTTCTCCTTTAGAATGTGATCGTAAAACCGAGACTTGGCAGAAGTGGAAGCATATTCACTTCCTCGATTGTTTGTACAATCGAATCCCCGATTTTCTCCTGTTTATAGTTGACAAACCAGATGTTTTTTCTGTTACCAATGTTATATACCTGAAGTGTAACACCAAGTCTCCAGTTTCCGTAATTTTTTTCATAACCGATGCTAAAATCGAGCCGTGAATATGCAGGCAATCTTGTCCCGTTTATCGACCCCGGATATAACAAGTAACCCGGATTATTCTCAGGAACATTGGAAACACCCCGCCAATCAGGAACTGTGTTTGCAAAATAAGCTGAACCCGGGGTTGTCAGCGGTTGCCCCGATGCATAAATGAAATTTAATCCCCCAACCCATTGAGATTCGCCGGGTAAGAGGTTTTCTGAATGATTGTCATCAAAGAGTGAACTTAAATTGATATTTGCAACAGCATTCACTGTATGGCTTCTGTCGTGTCTGGGACCAAATGATTTCTCACCATTGATTCTGTCAAATTTATTCTCCGTTTTTGAATATGAATATGAAACCCATCCGGAGATGCTCCCCATCTCTTTTCTGACCAACAGTTCAAATCCATAAGAATCACCGTCTCCCCGGTTATAGAGACTTTGTGTCGTGGAATAAATTGGTTTACCATTCTCAATTCTCTCCGACTTTATTTCTGCAGCCAGATTATTGTTTAATAACTGAAGATTTTTGTATGTTTTATAATAAACTTCAGCTTCCACCACTATTTCCTGACCGATTATTTTATGGTATCCTAAAATCAGATGATCAGACATTGATGGTTTGTTAAACTTATCTGAACTTGACCAGATAGCTGATAGAAATGATCTTGGTATCCTGTTTAGATATTGATGAAATCTCCCTGCGGCAATTTTCAGGCTTGATGATTCATCCAATCTGTACTTTAATGAAAACCTCGGTTCAAAATCATTAAATGTCTCGTCAGATTTAAAATGATTGTACCTTATTCCGGCCTCCACCTGCCACCGGATTGAAGGGTTCCACACCATCGAGGCAAATCCTGATGAATGTTGCATCTCCCGGTTTACCAGAATCTTCCCTTGATCCCATTCCTGGTCGTAATCAACAAAAAGAAATTTATGTTCACCACCAAACTTAAAATTCAGATTTTCGTGTAGATACCACTCAAAGGATGTTTTAACGGCATAATCCTTAAGGTAATTTTGTTCAACCATTTCTGCCTGAAGGAAATCCATTTTGGAAAAAAACCGACTGCCTGTCGCCCAAAAATTCATAAAGATATTTGAACCAAACAAATGTTTCCAGTTAAGACTGCCTGTAGTGTTCCCCCATCTGTATTCAAAAGCGAAAGATTCTTTTGCCTCTTTGTCAAATTTGTAGTCAAGATTATCTTTCCCTGTAAAAAAACTGACTGTCAGTTTGTCATTTTCGCCCAAATCCAAAAATGCTTTTAGATTACCGTCGTAAAAGTAGTATTCAGGCACTTCATCAACCCATTTTGAAAGAGTCTGGTCGAGATAAGTCCTTCGAAAAGAACCCGATAACGATCCAATTTTTCCGATTGGCATCTGTAAAGTTGTGGAAGCAGAAAGAAGAGATATATTAACAACTCCTTCTGTTCTGTTACGATTTCCGTCAAGATTGGTAACATCCAAAACCGACGATAATCTGCCACCGTACTCGGCACCAAAACCACCTTTGGATACTTCCACTTTTTTAATGGCTGCGGTGTTGAATGTTGAAAATATCCCAAATGCGTGTTCGGGGTTGTAAACATCAACGCCGTCAATGAGATAAAGATTTTGATCGGGAGTTCCCCCTCTTACATACAGAGCAGATGAAAAATCAGAAACTGAAGTGATCCCCGGCAAAGTCTGGAGTGCCCTCAACAAATCAGCTTCAACAACTTTTGGGATGCGGTTAATTTGTGCAGGTGACAGTTCAAGTTCTGAAACACCTTTCCCATACAACTTCTCGGATGGTGAGATGCTGTCGCCATAAATTACAACCTCTTCAGTTTTAAAGGAGGATGGCTCAAGATCAAACCTTAAATTGATCTCTTTCTCCCCTGATATGGTAATTATCTGCTCAAATGGTTTATATCCGATATAAGACACAACAACGGTATATTTGCCCACTTTGAGCCCTTGTATGATGAAATATCCGGCGATATTTGTGGTACTTCCGGCTTTGTTTTCTTTAAGGTAAATGCTGGCGCCTATCAGCGATTCACCGTTTATTTTATCATATACGAAACCTTTGATCACCGCTCCGGATCCTTCCGCCGGGTAGAGGGCAAAAGATAAAATTAAAGTCAGGAATAGTGAATAGATGCTCATCTTTTTCATTAAGTTTCCTTGATTATTTGAAATTGACAGTACAAACTCAACTAATTTTTATGAAGTTTTATTCAGTTAATAAAGAATCGAACTGAATAACTGAATGATGGTATTGAAAGATGATGGATGGTGATAACCGTTTTTCAAGGATGTGTTATCTTACATATTGTATTCTAATTTATTTTTACATTTAGAATTTTTAATTAACCGGAGTATCCGATGAGAAAAATATTATTTTTAATTTTTACTGTCTCACTCTTCTCAGCAGGTTTTGCACAGAGTCTCGATGAAGTTCTTCAAACACATTTTAAAACCATAGGTCAGGAAAAATTGACTTCCGTCTCGAATTATATTGCCAAAGGCAAGATCACTCAGATGGGGCAATCAATGCCGATAAAACTTACTATCATGCGGCCGTCAAGTATGCGTCTTGAGGTGGTGTTTCAAGGGCTTACGCTTGTTCAGGCACTTGATGACTCAATTGGATGGGGAATTAATCCCTTCGGTGGTGATTCTGAACCTCAACGAATGCCCGATGACCAGATTAAAAGCCTTAAGGTTCAAGCAGATATAGATGGCGCAATGTACAATTATAAAGAAAAAGGCTACACTGCTGAATTACTTCCTGCCGAACAGGTTGAGGGTGTTGACTGTTTTGTGATTCTTCTTAAAAAAGACGATGGTGATGAATTTAAAATTTTTATCGACAAAGAATCATATATGATCCTTAAACAGATAAATAAATCCTCGGTAGGAGGAAATGTGGTTGAAATGGAAATTTTTCCTTCCAACTACAAAGAAGTTGATGGTATCATAATGGCTTATTCAATGGAAGTAAAAGCAGGTGGTCAATCTATCTATACCGCCAACTTTGAGACTTATGAATTGAATGCCAAAATTGATCCCTCAATTTTTGCTTTCCCTAAATAAAAAATGTAATTTTTTTTGAAAGGTTGTCCCCTCTCCCTGGAGAGGACAACCTTCAACTTTACCGGAGTCTGTAATGAAATTGTGTTTTTCGTTCTTATGGTCGGTCCTCCTCTTTTCGCAAGTTTTTCCTCAATTCCCCCTCAAACCTGAACAACTTGGTGCCTTAAACCCCCGTTTTATTGGACCTGCGGCAATGAGTGGAAGAATTACAGATATCGATGCATCCAACAAAAATCCCGATTTATTATATGTTGCCTCTGCAGGTGGTGGAATCTGGAAATCGACAAATTCAGGAACATCCTTTAAGTCTGTATTTAACAAACACAACCAGGCAACTGCAGTTGTTACGATGGATCAAAAGGATAACAATGTAATTTGGGTTGGAACAGGAGAACAATGGGTTCGTAACAGCATCTCAGTTGGGAACGGAGTTTATAAATCCACTGATGGTGGCAGTTCCTTCTCTCACATGGGACTCGAAAACACTCAACATATCTCAGAAATTCTTATCGATCCCACAAACTCAAACACAATTTATGTGGCAGCTCTGGGTTCGGTTTTTTCAGCAAATAAAGAACGGGGAATATTTAAATCAATTGATGGTGGAAAATCGTGGAAAAATATTCTGTTTGTTGATGAAAACACAGGGTGTGCTTCCCTGATAATGGATCCGTTAAACCCGCAAAACATATACGCGTCAATGTGGGATTTCCGCAGAACGGGATGGAGTTTCCGTTCGGGTGGTAAAGGAAGTGGACTTTATAAAAGTTTAAACGGTGGCGAAAGCTGGGCTAAAATCGAAAACGGTCTGCCCAAAGACAGTGTTGGCAGAATTGCCCTTGCGGTCTCCCCTGCCACTCCAAATCTGATTTATGCACTTGTTGAAGCAAATCAACATGGACTTTATCGTTCCAATAATGGTGGTGATTCATGGGAAAAATCATACTCGGGATCACTTTCTAATGAACGACCATTTTATTTTGCTCTGATAGTTGCCGACCCCGTTGAAAAAGGAAGACTTTACAAACCGGGCTTTTCATTAAATGTAAGCAACGACTCGGGTAAGTCTTTTAGATCGGCTTTTGTCTCGGGAGGAAATGTCCACTCCGATCATCATGCCATCTGGATAGACCCAACGAACAATAAAAACATCTATCTTGGTACCGATGGCGGAGTTTATATCTCCCATGATAAAGGAAATTCCTGGAGATTTGCCGCCGATATCCCCGTCTCACAATATTATCATGTGGCTTTCGACCGGGCAACCCCTTACAATGTTTATGGCGGATTGCAGGATAACGGCGCATGGCGTGGTCCTTCAAGTTCTCCCGGTGGCATAACCAACTCCGATTGGAAAAATCTCACCTACGGGGATGGATTTAATTTAATCCCCGATCCATACGACACTGAAATTGTTTATTCACAATACCAGGGTGGCAACCTGATGCGATTTCATAACAATTCAGGTGAAGTGAAGGATATAATGCCCTACTCCCCCGTCGTAAATGTAAAATACCGTTTTAACTGGAATACCCCAATCTACCTCTCCCCTACACAAAAGGATGTGTTGTATGCCGGTTCACAGTTTTTGCTAAAATCCACCGATCATGGCGACAGTTGGGTCAAAATTTCTCCCGACCTCACGACAAATGATCCCCAAAAACAGCGACAGGAAGAATCGGGCGGAATTACAATCGACAACTCAACAGCGGAGAATCATTGTACCATTTTCACCATCTCCGAGTCACCCAAAAACAAAAATATTATCTGGGCAGGCACCGATGACGGCAATCTTCAGGTAACTTCAAATAGTGGAAAAGAGTGGGTAAACACCGTAACTAATATTCCGGGTCTCCCAAAAAATACCTGGTGTTATCATGTTGAGGCAAGCCGTTATGATGAAAAAACTGCCTATGCGGTTTTTGACGGACACTGGAGTGGTGATCTTAATCCTTACATCTTCAAAACCACCGACCTTGGGAAATCATGGACAAAAATCAGTTCAGAGGTTATTGAATCGTTTTGTTTCGTTTTAAGAGAAGATATTGTAAATAAAAATCTCCTTTTTGTGGGTACCGACAGAGGTTTATATCTTTCACTCGATGGAGGTATTAACTGGGTTAAACCGTCAGATATCCCCGAAGTTTCAATCCGGGACATGGTCATCCAACCCGATGAATCAGATCTGATCCTCGCCACTCATGGCAGAGGTGTGGTAATTATCGATGATATTTCAACTCTCAGAAGTCTTACACCCGAAGTACTTCAAAACGAGGTATCGTTTCTCCCCGCAAAACCCGCCTTCATAAAGGCATCCGGATATCGAGTTAAAGAGACAGGTGATCAGGCATTTTATGCACCAAATGAATCGGAATCGGCAGTAATTGCGTACTACCTCAAATCCAAACACATATTTGGTGATATGTTTATTGAGGTGTTTAACGATCATAATGAAAAAATTGCCGACCTGAATGCCGGGAAATCAAAGGGCCTAAACAAGGTGCTTTGGCCTGTGAGAAGAAAAGTACCAAATGTACCTGCAAACCCCGGTTTAATCGGAAAAGTGGCAGCAGGCCCCTTTTATCCACCTGGAACCTACACAGTTAAACTAACTAAAAAAGATACCGTTTTTACAACACAAATCGTAATCAAAGACGATCCCAAGTCATTACACTCCCCTGCTGAGCGTAAACTTCAAATTGAAACTGTGGAAACAGCATATTCATTACTGGAAGAGATTGCAGCCTTCAACACTAAATTGACTGATTTGATCTCCCGACTTGATTCACTAAAAGATTCGGGAGTAAGTCCCAAGTTGGCTGGATCGATAAATATGCTTGTCACCACATTTAAAGAATATCAAAATCTGATAGCAGCTGATTCCAAAAGTCGCCTTTCGGGTGAATCAAAACTCAGAGAAAAAGCAGCGGATGTTTATTCAGGAATCATCGGATATCTCGGAGCCCCCACCACCTCCCAGATTGAAGCACTAAAAGCCATAAAAAAAGAAGTCACCCGAATCAAAGATGACTTTACTAACTTCTCACAAACAAGTGAAGAACTACTGAATAAAAGGCTAAAGGATGAAGGGAGACCGGGGATTAAGTTTTGAGGTGGGTGTTTTTCAGAGACCCCGGAAGTTGATGGGAATTGACTCTCGGGGCGTATATTATGTAAGTAATGATTGATTTGCTTATTATGCAATTTAATTTTTCCAATTTATTAGACTTAATTTAAACCCCTTTTCAATATGAAATTACTTTAATAGTGCTTCATTTGGGAATGTTCATGCAAATTTAAATTTATTTTTGTTACTTTAGTGATTATTGGAAACTCATTGCCCCAAACAAACAAATCAGACTGCAAATGAAAAACATCAGACTTTCTAATTTTGGTCCCATCAAAGAAGCGAACATCAAATTCGGTGACCTTACAATATTGATCGGTCCCCAGGCAAGTGGGAAAAGTGTTTTGCTTCAACTTGCAAAACTCCTTCAGGACAAGAAACAGATCAGAAACACACTGAATCAGTATGCTTTCACATGGGGGGATTCAAAAGAAGAGATATTTGAACGGTATTTTGGTGAAGGTATGTCAACTTTACTTAAAAACGATACCTCTGTCTTTTTTAATGGTAAGCTTTTTGAACTAGATAAGCTAAAACCTCAAAAGGGTGAACCGGTCGATGCCAAGGCTCCTGAATCAATATTTTATATTCCTGCTCACAGAGTTTTGTGTGTCCAAAAAGGGTGGCCAAATTATTTCAGCGACTATGAAAGTTCTGATCCTTTTGTTCTTCGAAATTTTAGTGAAACATTGCGTCTGTCATTCAATCAGGATTTGATGGAAAAACAATATTTCCCACAACAAAACAAGCTGGGAAAAGTACTTCGGGATTCCATCGATCAGGAAATCTTACACGGAAGTACAATTGATATCAAAAAAACCGACAGACTCAAATTTGTTCTAAATGTTAAGAAGAGCTCTCTTGGTTTCGGGCAATGGAGCACAGGCCAGAAGGAGTTTTTACCCCTCCTGATGAGTTTTTACTGGTTGTTCCCCTCTGCAAAAGTTGCCAGGAGAAATAAAATTGAAACTGTGGTTATCGAAGAGCCTGAAATGGGATTACACCCGAATGCGATAAAGACAGTAATTCTGCAGGTTATGGAATTGCTTTCAAGGGGTTATAAAGTAGTACTCTCAACACACTCGAACATTTTATTGGATTTTGTCTGGGCATTTAATTTAATCAAAGAGAATAAGGGTGGTATGAATGATATACTTGCTCTATTCGATATAAAAAACACAAATTTTGCCGACTCACTGGTGGATGTATTATCAAAAAAAATAAAAACATACTATTTTAAGCATTCTGATGATGGAGTCGAAGTGAAGGATATCTCAAGCCTGGATGCATTCAGTGATGATAAAGATATTTCCGAGTGGGGCGGGATATCCTCTTTCAGCACAACGGCGGCTGAAATAGTGGCGGAGTTGGTTGGTAAAAAATAAATTACAAGCATAATAAAATATATCAATTCGAGCAATCAAGGATTAAGCACACACAAAAAATTTTTGCCCCCTTAATCTCCATTACCTATCGGAAAATCCAAGCAATTCTTGGTCGATTAAAAATGAACTTCATAAAATTGAATTAAATCCAATACCCAATAAGGTTTTTGAAACCTCTAAGTAAAATTTCCTTTAAATAGCTAATTCGTTCTAGAAGAATTTGCCTTCTCTCTAAGAATCAAAATATATTCCATTACGCATTCATGAAATGAGTCAAATTCTTTTGGAGGAATCGGAATTTTGTTATTTGCGAAATGTAATGACAGGGTTGCACAAACTAACTGCCACACAAAGTGATTTGGATCGTCTATGTAAGCATCTAATGATTCGAATAGTCTTATGTGACTATCGGGATGAGATGCAGATGAATAGTGGTTTGTATAAATACTTTTAGCGGTTAATGTTTCGAATACAAGAGAAATCGCAAGAGCTCTTTTAATTTTACATGGGTCAGAATCCTGAAAAAGTTTATCAGATAACCAATCAACTGCTGATAAATCTGCTTCCTTTTCTTCATCAATATTTTGTAGCATTGAATGATCTAATCTTAAATGTGCTAATTCATGATGTAATGCAAAGGCAGTTGCTGCTAGACAAAGTTCCTGTGCGACATATTCCATTGTGTCTGTTGTAGGATTCTCTTTAGGTTTAGGTAAATCAGATGGCCATTGAGTATCAATATTGTTCGTCCACCGTTCATAAATCCATTTCAATAATGAGATCGGTTTACTGAGTTCTGGGTAGTCATCAAATACTATCTTTGTTCCTCCTTTTATTTGATGATCTTTAAAAAGTACTTCGTAAAACATTAAGTAACCATAACTCGTGGCCCAAAATATTTCAACCGCACCACGACTTAAATTAATTTTCTTATTCTGAACTTCCACTTCAATTATATACTTCTGGGAATCAATATATTCTAAAATAAAATCCTTATATAACTCATCAAATTTCTCCTTTTTTTCTGGTGCGATATTGACGAGTGCATCATGAACATGGGACATCACATATTTTATCGGTGATGTCATTGTTCTTAAACTGTTATTTTTGAGAATACGCATTAAACTCCTCACGAAAATTTTAATTAAAATAAAGTGTAAGTGTCTTAATATTCATAAATTAATACTGGACTTTTTTTCTTGTCATAGCTTAATGGAATATATCATGATGTAAGAGGATTTCTGTCATAAATTTTTGCTGAATTTAAAATTAATTTCACTGAGGTTTTCAAACAACCTAAAATCATTCTGTGATATTCTTACTTTTCAGAGATGATTTGTTTACAATTCTAACATAACTTCATTTGTATTGCTTAAATACTCAAATCAAACTAAATTTGTTCTTATAAATATTTCTACAAATTATTTAATTAGGTAAGCTACCGTTTGTTATTCAGGGAAGATGAATTAATTCAAAAAAATGAAAACTTTTCATTGTATCAATTAAGCAAAACTTAATCTTAAATGGTTCCTGTTTCAATAAATTCCTTAATATTTTTTGTATCTAATCTTGGCAAATGAAACTCAGTATTAATTTCAAATTTCCTGTTTATGTATTCGCGAACTATAGTTGGGATTATATCTCCTGCATAGCGCATAGCATTGTCAAGATGTTCATCATCGCTCATCCTTTGATTTTTCTTCCTAAATATTCCCTCATGAATTACGGAATTTCTATATTCATTCACAGTTTTTATTCTCGCGTTGATTTCTGCATTAATTTGAAGTGGAAGTAGTGAGTATTTACTTAAAAAAGATTCAAATTTTGCTACTGCACTACCGCTACCCCAATTAGATACTGATCCTATGAAACTATTTTTTTGTTGTGTTTCAATAGTACTTTTTTTGATAACATCGTTTACCGTATCTATCAAATTTTGAAGTTCGATAGAAATCTTTCCTTTATCTATCTCCAAGTTTGTAATTACATCGATACAAGTTGAGCATAGAGATACCCTCACACCAGCCTCTGAAGTACCTACAGCTGCGAGATAGTACCAAAGTGGAATAATCTCTTTCTCTGATTCAAAATTTGCCCGATTTTCCCAGCAACGACCTGCTGCATTCACTATATCGTGAACTGCAACAACACCTTGAACAAATTTCAACCCATGATACCTTACTAAATCATCTGATGTAAAAACACGATGACCTGATAGGTAAGACAGGATTAAGCAAAGATCCCAAATTCCGGGTGTACTTTCATCCTGAGTATTTAACCTATTCGTCAGTAATGCTCCAGGTTCATTATTACATACTACATTTGCTGTAATTAAATTTTCACCACATTTAGCATTTTCGTACTTAGTTCCTAACGACGAGAGTCTTGGTATAAGTTCATTATAATCTTTTACCAGATTGATTCTATATGGACCCACATTAAAATTCAGAGGGAGATTTCTGGTACCAAGATTTAAATTGTAAAGGTCATATTTAATCATATATGCTTCTAAGGTTTTAGATTTGATACATTTATGTATTTGTTAATATTACGACTTCTGTAATGCCTCATTTTCGTAGTGCTTCACAAATTGGGTAATGCGATGGATTCTCTTCCAAACTATACTTACTATCAATTACACAGAATTGCTGACACTTTCTGTTACTAACCAAAAGTCGCCTGATCTTTTTTGTTGAAGTCCTTTAGAAATAAATCAACCACTTTTTTATTCTTTTGATATTGCTCCGAGTTTTCTGTTTTTATTTTCTCTAATATTGTTATTACCTCTTCTATATCAATAAATTCTGAACATTCTGTATAATCAAATTTCTCTATAATTCGCATCTCACCCCCACCTAATGTATAACTCCTGGATTGTGTAATGAATTTACCAGAAAATTCAAGTAATTTATTTTCGTCTTCTTTTATCCATAGAATAAATTTCCTCCAATCATCCTTGTCATTCCAATGTTTCCATGTATGTAAGATGAATGGTAACTTATTATTTTTTAATAATATATCGAAATTTGTCATTTTGATTTTTTCAACACACAATTTTTTCAAATCTTCAATTCTATCTTCAGATACAACTAGTTCAGCATATCGTTCACCCTCTTTTTTAGTCGCTAACTCCAACGAAATTTTTTCAATTGGTCCAAATAAACTTTTGGAATGTGTAATAGTATCTTTCAAGATTTCGAAATTTTTATTCTTATCCGGTTCTCTTTTTAATAACTGATAAATTAACTGCATCATTTCTGTCTCTAAACCTAGATCAAATATTCCGAGTCTTTCGTCAATCAAATCGTCTGGCAAATTGTCTGAAATATTGAAAATCACTTGAATTAAATTTTTTACATTATTCTGCGGTATACGAATTTGATCAACTGTAAAATCTTGAATTCTTTGAATAACCATCCTCAATTTCTTCGATTCGATATATTTATTGAGGATTATTTCAAAATCTTCCACTGAATTAGATTTGCTCAATATGGCATCAATTTCGAATTGGCTTAGAGCATCCTCCTCACCACCCGGAATTAGATTAAAGTAACTATCAAAATGCTTTGATGAGCAAACTCTCAAGTTCCTGCTCCACTCAGACTGATATTCGTATCCAGTAGTTGTATAACCAAATTGATAAATACTCCCAACTTGTGGGAACAATATTTTCAATAGTCGAAGTATCGATTCTTTTTGATCTACAGATAATTCTTTTAATTCATTTTCTATTTCATTTTTTCTTGGATTCGAAAAAGATTGCTCTCTCTCAGAATCAATCGAAGTAAAAAGTTTATTTCTACTCTGCATAAAAATGTAAAATTCAGGAACAAAAATTCTGATTCCCTCAATAGCAATGAAATCTATCGGGTTTACCTCCATTGACTCCCCTTGATACATCTGCGAAAGATTAAATTCTAAGCTGTTTGCGAATCTCTTAACATCTCGTAAGTTTTTGAAAAAATCTTTTAAGCCTAAGTTATAAATGTTTGACCAATAAGAATTATCCAGTTCAAAGAAAGTCCGTGCTGATGGAGGTAGTTTGGTCAAAATCCGGGCCAATTCATCAAAAAGAAATATGGATATTTTCGATCGATGTGCCATCGGTAAATTAAATTGCACTTGAACAATCTTGTCTAAATAATTCTTTCCTGAAACTCCGGCTTGCTCTTCTAGATTTTGCTCAACAATATTTCTATCAAATGCTAGGAGATAAATTGTATTTGGGAAATCGGCATTTATCCGAATTAACCTGAAAATTTGTCTAATTTCTGATTGATTTAGTCGATCGATATCGTCAATTACTATAACAATTTTTTTTTCTCGATCTGAAAGCTCCTTTACTATTTCGTTCTTTATTTCTGTAGCGGATTTTTGGCTCATTGAATGCTTTTGAAGAAAATAATCAGACAACCCAAGCAAAATATCTTTAATTAATGCGATGATGATTAATAATAGCCCAATTCCAAGAATGGAATACTTAGCCCAGTCTCCCAAAATATCAAACCATTGAAGAAGTTGGCTCAATGAAATACCTGTTAAACCCAAGCCTTTAAGAATTTGTGAGGAGATATCGTTTACAACTTCTCTTTTAGGTGCAAGGCTAAGTAGTCGGGCATATAACTTTAACTTTTCAGCAATTATTTTATCTTTTGGTGAGTTTAGTGTAATCTCTAACTCTTTGGCTATTTCATTAAAAAAGTGATAAGTGAGATTTTTTTCCTCGGAAAAGCTCCATGGGTTAAATTTGATTATTGTCAAGTTCTCATGATTTTTAGTAGAGGCAATGAATTCAGTAGCAAGATTTATAACCGAGGATTTTCCGGAACCCCATTCACCATAAATAGCAATAACTAGACTTTCTTTTTCTTTCCACTCTGTTAATGCTTTTCCAAGATGTTGAGAAAATTTTGTTCTACTCAAAAAATCTTCGCTCACTGATTCAATTGGTTTGTCGTAAATAAACATTATGATCTTGCGTTGTGAATGTAAATGTTAGTTGAAAGCAAATAAAAATTTTAGCGAAAAATATGTTTAACTCTTTTACTGGATTTGACGATATAAAAACACTAATCAATTTCATCTCCTCCTAAAATATCTCTTATTATTTTATTTCTGTAAGATTGTTTCTTCAACTGCTTTAAAAAATAAGTCATAATTAACGCAGTCATACTCACCAAGACTGCGGCAATAGGAATAAAAAGTTTGAATTCAGGTAAATCAATTTTTTCAAAAGTTTCTGATTCGAAGATGCTAAACACAGATACCATTAAAAAGACGATTGTCCCTAGTAGAAGACTTACAAATTCGAAAGAAAATGGATTTGTTTGGTATCCCAAACTATTAAATAATTTATCGGATTGCTCAACCTTTTTGTACTCTTTCTTCAATTCATATATCTTATGACAAAATTCAATTTTTTGATCTGACTCAAGAAATGTATTTTCCATAACTTCTCTTATCAACTCATCGCTGATTAACGATATGTCAAAAAGTTCATTCTTATTAACTTCATGTTTTCTTGCAGTAGATTCGATAATTGAATCCATAATGACTTTTGTTGGGATTTGTTTTTTGACAACAAGTGGTCGCATTGTATAAAGTAGTTCATTATTTGCCGTCTTAACTTTTTGTCTATGCTCTTTATTTTGTTTCTTTGAAAACAAAAAATATGTGATTATATATACTATGAGACCACTGATAATTCCACCACCGATTCCTGTAACCCAAGGATTATTTAGAAAATCCATTTTTGTACTGCTCCGTTTTCATATATTTGTGATATCCTATTAAAATTCCAATCCTGCTTCGAGTTTTTATACTTCATATTCTTGGAAAAAACAGTTATTTGCAAAAGCTGAGTATATTGAATCAATAAATCGTCCAAAAATCAATCACTTTAACATTCATCCTACTCCCCCCTAAACGCCCTCTGCAACTCTGCCTGAAAATTGTTTTCCAGTTCTTTAAGCTGGGTTTGCATTTGTATCTGAATTGGATTTATTTTTTCGACGATTCCACAAAAGATATCTTGTTGTTCAAGAGGTGGTATAGGAATAAGAAAATTATTAATTTTTGTTAAAGTAAATCTCTGAATTGCCAAACCTGCCATTTGTTGTAATAGGTTAGATTTTACTTGTGGATTGTTTAACCAATAGCAGAGGTAATGATTCCTGATAAATTCGCTATTCGGCTTTAGTAGGGCCAAACTAGAGAGCATACTAAACTCAAAATCATAATAGTTTATTGCGGCAATTCCTGTAGTTGCCCCGTCTTTAATATACAAAACATCACCTTTTTCAGGAGTGCATCTTGAATATATTTTGTTATGTTCTTCCTGTGAAATGTAAGTTGGATTTCTAAAAAAGTCAAGTCCTTTTGGTTTTAAATGCCTTGCCGTAATATAAGGGATACCGTTTTCAACCAAGGGTGGTGAATAGTGAGTCCCATCCGCAATTTTGGTGCAAACCTCGATTAACTTTTTTACCTCCCACCCCTTCGGATTACTCACCGGATCCCCAAACATATCCAGGAAAACTGCTTTGATATAATCATCTAAATATGCAATCGCCTGTTTTCGTTTTTCAATGAGTGATTGAGCCAGATCAAGAATTTTTACGATGCGGTGTTGTTCTTCGATTGGAGGGAGATATAATTGTACTCCATTAACAAATTCTTTAGTAATTCCACCAATTGTTGAACCCCTAAAGTTGTTCATTATTTGCTTTTTCCCGTGTTCAGAAAAAAGATACCAAAAGACATATTTAGGGTTTGCAGATTTTTCGTCAACAGCAACCCGAAAAACATGCTCATTTAGACTTGCCTTCTTGAAAGGAAATGATTCATCAACAAATGAAGTTTTCCCGGTTGTTGCACCGTCTTTGACAATTAGAATATCATGAATTTTAATGATTCCCCTTTTTTGTGAATCAAAAAAAGAGTTGGGAATAAATTTCACATTGTTGAAATTAAATCTTCCTTGGTCGTTCAAGTGTTCTGCACCCACACTTGGAATTCCAATTGTATTTAACTTAATACCTCCAGCTGGCCGAGATCCTGATTCCAGCTCGATAACTATATCCTTTAACGGGATCAATTGTCTCATAATTTCTTCAACTCATTAATCCCCAAAACAATCTCATTTTCAAGGGCCTCAATCTTAGCCAAGATTTCATTTGGGTCTTGATAAACAACCTCTTTATGTTCTGCTACCTTATACCGGTTGATGCTTAAATCGAGGTCGTTTTTTTCAATTTCTGCTTTTTCAACGAAGAAGAATTTACTGCCTCTGTCATTCTCTGTTTGTTCAGTTCTTGAATTCCACTTTGATACAATATCGCTCAGATCGTTGGCATCAATTTTGTTCCTTTTGTCATCCAGACTGTAGCCGTCAGCTTGCATATCATAAAACCACACTTTTTCAGTTTTACCCCCCTTTACAAAAACCAAAATGGCGGTACTCACTCCTGCATACGGCTTAAAGATTCCACTTGGCATCGAAATAATCCCCTGAAGTTCACAATCGTCAAGAAGCATTTTTCTTGCCTGTTTATGGGCATTACTCGATCCAAACAAAACACCGTCAGGAACAATAACCCCTGCCCTGCCTCCAATTTTTAAGGAGTTAATAATTCTGTCCAAAAACAGCAGTTCCGTTTTTGTGGTTTGCAGCGATAAAGACTCGTTGATATCCCCTTTATTAATACTCCCTTTAAATGGCGGGTTTGCCATGATAACATCATAAATCCCGTCCTCATTATAGTATTTTGAAAGTGTATCCTTCTGTTCAATATTTGGACTCGAGATACCGTGCATCATAAGATTCATAAGAGCGATGCGAACCATGCTTTCATCGGCATCATAACCGTAAAAAGTTCTCTCCTTCAGATGAGTCCATTGTCTTTCATCTGTGAGTTTGTCGCCAAGCAGACCACGCACCAATCCGTTTTCGTCAACCTGTTGATTTTGATCACTCGTAAATTGTGTAATGATATGTTGATATGCACCAAGTAAGAAGCCTGCGGTGCCTGCTGCTGGGTCGCAGATTGTGTCGCCCAACTTTGGGTTTACCAGTTCACACATAAGTTGAATTATATGCCTTGGAGTTCTGAACTGCCCCAATTTACCCGCAGTTGTGATCTCGGAGAGTAAAAACTCGTAGAGGTCGCCCTGTGTATCCTGAAAACCCTGCCCCTCCAACTGTTGCTTTAAAATCTCTTCAAAAATTTCATCGATAATTGATACAGCTTCAACCAGGAGAGACGGTCTCGACATGATAAAAACAGCATTGGTCATATATTTTGCAAAAGGAGCATCATCTTTTCCCAATTTTTTGAGGAACGGAAAGACATTATTTTGGATATGGTCACGCATCTCTTCCCCCTCCAACTGTCGAAAATGGCTCCACCTGAGAACCTCTTTTTCCCCTTCAAAAAGAGATTTATAAGATTCCCCCGTAAATTCCGAATCCTGTTTCTTTTTAAGATCAAGTTCATCCAATCGTTTCATAAACAGCAGATATGAAATCTGTTCAATTGCGGTAAGAGGATTTGAAATTCCCCCGCTCCAAAGTTTATCCCATAAACGATTGATTGATGATTTTAGAGTCTGATTAAGCATAGTTTAAAATTCTGTCCGTTAATTGTAAAATTTCCTGTTGCAGTTGATGATCGAACAGCCCCAAAAAGCCGTTATTGTGGAATTTTGTGAATGGTTCGGATACCAGATCCTTTTTACTCAGTTCTCCATTTTCAATGATAAATGATTGAAGAGTTTGGATAAATTGAATCTGTTTTGTTGTTAAGTTATTGTGTTCAGCTATAAATCCGTCAAAAGCAGTTGTCACTTTTTGAGGGAAAGTTACCAGTCCACTCACACCCATTATATATTTAATCAGGTCGAGAAATTTAACTTTTCGTGCTTCATACGCCTTTTGTAAATTTCCCTCTGTGGGGTAAGGATCATTTTCCTGTAAGGTGGCAGCGAGCTGGTTTAATTCCTCGTCCGTTATGCTTTCACCAAGTTTGATTTTGCGAAGCACAACATTTTTTGTTTCAAGGTTTTTGATGAGAGCTTCCACACGGTCACGGTATTTTTGCACTGTGATCCTTTCGTGTCCGGGACCAAACTTGATGTAACCTTTTTCATGTGTAATATCCTCCAGATCAAGTGACTCCTGGTCTTGTTTTACGGGGTCACGAAATTTCATCAGAGTACCTAATTTTTCAATCAGGAGATTCAATTCCGGTTCACCAGCTTTTTGCAGATAACCATCTGTCAGGACGGAATTAATTAAATCCTTCTCTTTTGCCACCACATTTACATTTAAAGGAAGTTCAGCAACCATTTTGATTATAACTTTAGCCGCCGCGGAAAGTAATGCTTCGTTTAATTTTTTATCCTGTTTTTCATCAATTTTTGCGATTGAATATAACAGCACCCTCAATTCAAAATACATTGCATCATAATCTTCACCCGAACGGGTACGCATCAGAGGGGCTATCTCCTTCTGCAGGAACTCTGTTTTTTCCTTTGTCAGATCTGACCAGAAATTATCATCGATCCGGTCAAGTTTCGTTTTTGCATCAAGGATCACCACATTGTTTTGGGGCAAAGAGGCTATATCAGCTTTCAGCCTGTTTATGCAATCTTCAATGACCGGGGTCTTTTTTAATGACTGAGCCAGTGTCAGTTTTTGAAGCCGGGTTAAAAACAGTCTCACGGGTAACGGAACGGATGGTTTCTCCGTTACCCCACCCGGCTCTATCATAAAATAGTCAAAGTTTCCCCAGCAGTCGATAATCAAAAACTTCTCTTTTGTTTTACACCAGGGTTTTATTTTTTTGGGTTCAAGCAAGCGGGTTCCCCGTCCGATCATCTGCCAGAATTTTGTATATGAAAAGACAGGTTTGGCAAAAACAAGATTAACCAGTTCTCTTACATCAAGACCTGTATCGAGCATATCAACACTGATTGCTATGCGGGGGAAGTTTTTATTCACAAATTGATCGAGTAATCCCCCCTTGCCGTAAACCTTTGGGTCCTCGGATACAATTACTTTTGCGATCTTCCCCTTATACTCGGGAAACAGGTCATCAAAAACTTCCCGAAGTCTTTGTGCATGTGCAATTGTCATTGCAAAAAATATGGTTTTCCCCGGAAGAACTCCACTTTCGTCCTTTATACACTCTTCCATAAATTCCCTGACAATCAAGGTGTTGGTGCCAAGATTTGTAACACTCTTCTCGATTTCGGTACCTTCGAAATTAATCTCCTCGGGTTCTTTCCCGGCTTTGAGTAACCGCTTTTGATCCTCAATCGAAATTGTCTCTTTTCTGATCCCCTCTTTTAAGAATCTCGTTCTGATTTTCAGAACCTCAAAATCGCAGAGATAGGGGGGATTGTTTTTTAATGCCTCTTCATAGGAATACGCAAATGTCGGGAGTCCGTCTTCACACTGAAAAAGTTTAAATGTATTCCGTTCAAGAGCATCTTTTGGGGTGGCTGTTAAACCGGTTTGAAGGGCATCAAAATAATCGAATATGTTTTTGTAAACATTGTAAATCGACCGGTGACTTTCGTCGGCAACAATCAAATCAAAAAAGAAGGGACTCAGCCTGTAATCGTCATCTTCAATGATATTAAGCATTGTCTGGTAAGTCGTTACATAAACCCGGCGATCTGTGACAAATCCGGTTTCTCCCATTTGAGGCCAAAGAGGAGCATTAGGGAGATATTCTCTGAACGCATCAAGTGCCTGGTTCCTCAAGGCAATTCTATCAACCAGAAACAAAACTCTTTGCACCCTGTTTGTCCTCATCAGGACATCAATCATCGATACACAGGTACGGGTTTTTCCGGTACCTGTTGCCATTACCAAAAGAAATTTCCTTTTTGCATGGTCGATACCTTCAAAAACAGAACGGATCGCCTCAATCTGATATGGTCTGCCACTGATGTCAGTATTGATCAGTTCTTTGGAGAGTGGTTTTTCATGTTCCCGCAGGAACATCAACCTTTCAAGGTCTTTTTTTGTGGGGAATCCATAAACTTTGCGTGGGGGGTATTTCTCGGTATCCCAGAAATAGATGTCGTTACCGTTGGTGTAAAAAACGAAGGGAAGTTTACCTTTTAATTGAGTCTGAATGTTTTTTGCGTACTGTTTTGCCTGTTCCTGGCCAATTCTCGCATCACGGGAGGATTTTTTTGCTTCAACAACTGCCAAGGGATAACCGTCATCACCGAGCAGAGCATAATCGGCATACTGATGCCCGTCATAAATTTGCTCATCTTCATGAACGGAATCGAATTTATTAAACTTTATCCCCAACTCGGTTTTAACTTGAGTGGGATTATTCACATTCCACCCGGCCTTTTTAAGCCGATGGTCAATTATATCCTGACGGGTTTTGGCTTCATTCATATTAAAATTCAATATTTTAGATTCCCCTAATTTATGAATATTATTGGAATATCCATACTATATCAGAAGTTAATTCCGGCTTTTTTTCAATTATTACCGGGTTCATAGCAGAAAAAGCGAATCATAGGTTAATTGGATTCTTTACCGAAACTCCAAAAGGTAAGAATTAAGATTTTTTCTAAGGTCACAAATTGTGACCCTGAAAATTTAGCCTCTAAAAATAAGTCCGTTCTCTAAAATTAACCCCAATTTCATCAACTGCTATGGAGCGGGCTTTTTCTATATCCACATCGGGAATTCCAACTACGGATAAAACGACAGTCGGCACATACTTTTTTGCTTTTTTAGTGAAATCCAACATTTCCGCATACATTCGTTCATCAACGCGCATCAACTCGGAGTATTTTTTTGCATCGGTTGCGTTTAAACTTACTGAGACTGTGTCAATTAGTCCATTCATCTCGGGAGTGATGTCACGGTGATTTATCACATTTCCGTGACCATTGGTGTTTATACGGGTTTTACCACCGTTTTCTTTGACAAAACCGGCTACGGCTTTTATTACATCCCATCTGATGGTGGGTTCACCATATCCACAAAAAACTATTTCAGAATATTTTGTGGGATCACCAATTGCATCAATATATTGTTGGACGCCCGGCTCATCATTTTTGTCCATTCCCAAATTATAACCTGCCAAAAACGGAGTCTCTTTCCTTCCACAAAACACACAATCAGCGTTACATCTGTTTGTTACATTCACATATAATGCAGTCCCGATTTGATATACAATGGAAGTTTCGGGAGCTTTCCCAATCTTAAAAAATCTCCAGGCATTATAAGCCGTGATTCGTGTGATATCTTCAACGGTTAAGTGATGAAGTTTGGCAAGTTCTTCAGCTACATATAAAACATTTGCCGGTTCATTCCTTTTTCCCCTGAATGGAACAGGAGTCATGAATGGAGAATCGGTTTCAAGCAACAGATGTTCAGGATGTACCCTGGCTGCAATTTTCCGAAGTTCTTCTGCTTTTTTGAATGTGATATTACCCGTGAATGAAATCATGTGTCCCATTCTTACATATTCGAGAGCATGTTCAAGTGGTGCGTTAAAACAATGGAATTGTGCCCGAAGTCCTTTGGGAGTAAACTCCCTGATTATTTCCATCATATCATCATCAGAATCTCTGTTGTGAATGATAACGGGCAGATCAAGTTTTATTGCCAGTTCCAACTGGTCACGGAACGCTTCAACCTGTTTCTGTTTTGGTGAATAATCGTAATAATAATCGAGTCCAATCTCCCC
The DNA here is from genome assembly GCA_964531325.1 of uncultured Ignavibacteriaceae bacterium. Lineage (GTDB taxonomy): Bacteria > Bacteroidota > Ignavibacteria > Ignavibacteriales > Ignavibacteriaceae > UTCHB3. The sequence goes on from CAZHCW010000010.1 coordinate 29,792, forward strand.
GATCGCAACAATCTTATCTTTGTTAACCAAAACTGTCTGTTCGAGAAGAGGAATCCATTCCTTTAACCATTCTTTACTGTCGAGAGGATGTACCCCAACCGAACCGTAAATTATATCATATTTTTTAGTCAGTTCTACCACTTTTGCCGAACTTGCCAGATCTGTGGCAGGAACAAGAATCGATTCAACTCCCGCCGCGATCGCTCTTTCTATAATAACATCGAGCTCTTCTTCATAGTCAGGGTAAAACAGGTGTGCGTGTGTGTCTGTAAGATTTTTCATTCAAAATTTCTTTATTTTAATATTCAAAATTAGCAAAATCTACTGTCAATCTCCTTCCGGATGACCTTCTTTACATAATCGTCAACTTCGGCGAAAAATGTCCACATTGGGGGAAATAAATAGCCCAGACTTAATACCTAATATTTAATACTTAATACCTAATACCTAATACCTACCCCGCATATGCCCTTATCAGTTTTTCCTTGTCGAGGTTGAGGGTGATTTGTGTTTCCTCTTCAAAGATTTTTTCGTTTTCACCGTTGTAATTGCTTTCGGAATATGTTGCGCCCTGAAGCAGTTCCATATCAAGTTCACCACCAATCACTTCAAGTTTGTTTACAATCAGGTTGTTTCCGCTTAATGCATCAACCTTTCCCTCCACCAGATATGGACCAAACGACAATGTTTTTTCGGCATATTTAGCGTATGTTTCGGGGAAAAGCACTGCTTCAAAAGTATCGGTCAAATCCTCAAGTGAAAGAAATTTCATGGCTTTGCCATCTTTTGTTCTTATCCGTTTGGCGGTCATAAACCAGCCGACCATTTTCACATTTTTCCCGTGCATTTTGGGGATTTCAGATGCGGTGGTAACAGTCGGGTCGTTGGTCCATCCACCATAAAACTGTAACGGGTGGCGGGTCACCATATAGTCAAATGCCTTCATTTCCGCGAGGCACCTCTCCTCGATCGAATAGTCAAGCCCGTCGATCACCTTGTTTTCAAGTTCAATTTCCTCATCGGCAAAAAGACTTTCCTGGAGGGTGTCGAGTATCCGTCGGTATTTAACATAGATATCAAGCTGCCTGAGAAGATCGGGGCGCGCCATCCCAAAACAGTCCATTGCTCCACACTTTATCAGATGAACCGTGTCTTCAAATCCGGCACGGGTTCTTACCAAAAAATCTTTGAGGGAAGTGTAGTCACCGTTTTTTTTCCTCTCCTCAATCACAGTTTCGGCGGTATTTCTTTTAAGATTTTTAATCGCTTGCAGACCAATCCGAAGTTGATCCCCCTTCCCCCCGTATGAATAAAAACTTTTGTTTACACACGGCAGAAGTATTTTCAGACCCAGCCTGCGTGCCTCCTGAATGTAAACAGCGGCAGAATAATAGCCTCCACCGTTACTTAAGACACTTGCCATAAACTCAGCAGGATAATGGACTTTAAGGTATGCCACCTGATACGAAAGAAGAGCAAATGACGCACTGTGAGCCTTGCAGAATGAATAACCGGCGAACGATTTTATCTGCCTCCATAATTCTTTTGCCACATAAGGTTTCAACCCCCTCATCTCACATGACTCGAAGAACCGCCCCTCAATCCGGGTCATTGCCGTCTTGCTTCTCAGCTTTCCACTCATTGCACGACGGAGAAGATCGGCCTCCTCAAGCGTGAGCCCGGCAATGTGATGCGCCACCTTTATTACATCCTCCTGATAGATCATCACACCGTAGGTTTCACCCAATATCTTCTCCATCTCGGGAATAAGATACTTCCGCCTTTTGGGGTCTTTGTGGCGTGCAATAAACTCCTGCATCATTCCACTCTCCGCCACACCCGGACGAATAATCGAACTTGCCGCGGTCAACATTTCAAATGTATCAACATCCAACCGTGTGAGCAGCGACCGCATCCCCGGCGACTCGATGTAAAAACACCCTATCGTCCTCCCCCTTTTTATGATATCAACAGTCTTTGCATCATTAAATAAAAACTCATAATCAAAAATGTCAAAGTCCACCCCTGCCGCTTTCCGTGGTATCGGGCGGTGAAGAGAGATTATCTTTGTTTTCGACTGCTCCGGCAGCCGATAATCGATCATGTCAAACATTTTTTACTGCATTACTCATGGTTTCCCTAAGTACCCCAAGGGATCGCTGGCTGAGGAGGTCGATCTTGATCAGTCCCATATCTTCAACGGGGTACATATCAGGTTGAGTGATAATTATCCCCAACCCCTTATTGCTTGCAAACTCGAGAGCAACAAAATCGGTAATGGGAGTTGGAGTAATAACAATTCCCCCCGGGTGAATGCTCAGGTGACGCGGGAATGATGCCAGCCGTGAAGCAATTGTTATTATACTTTTCCAAGGCTCACCTTCAAACTTTAGTGATTTCGCCTCGGGGAACATGGTTGCCAGGTTTGAAAGATTCCGGGCATCGGTCCAGGGGATGAATTTGCTGTATTGTGATATTTCACTTTCGGCGATTCCAAATACCTTTGCCGTCTCCCTGAAAGCTGATCTTGCTCTAAATGTAACCGTTGTTGAAATCATCGCCACTTTGTCGTAACCATACTTCTCAAAAACATATTTTACTATTTCGTCCCTTTCGCGCCATGAAAAATCGAGATCAACATCGGGTGGGCTCATCCTTCCCCTGTTCAGGAATCTTTCAAAATAGAGGTCATATTTAATCGGATCCACTTCAGTGAAACCGAGGCAGTAGGAAACAAGACTGTTCGCCGCCGACCCCCTGCCGAGAAGCATCATCCCCCTCCGTTTTGCCTCCCTTACAATATCCCAAACCACCAAAAAATAGTCGGGGAAACCAAGATCGTTTATGACCTCCAGCTCATAACGCAAACGATTAATGGCGGTCTCGGTGATTGTGTGATATCGCATCTCCAGCCCCTTAAACGCAAGTTTCCACAAATATGAAAATGACGGCTCATTGTTTGGTGTGGGGAAAAGGGGAAATTTGGTCTTCCCCATCTCGAGATTCAAATTACAGTTGTCAACGATGTAGTTTATATTTTGAAGTGCACCGGGTATCTTTTTCCACTCCCGCATGACCTCTTCATAACTCCTGAAATAAAAATCTTCCGGCTCGGTCTCCTCCGGTTTTATACTCCCAAGCGTTGTTCGCAGTCTTATCGCAGTAACGGTTTTGTGAAGAAGGTAATCCTCCTTATCCAGAAAATAAACGGGAGAAGTGGGGACATATCTGTAACCGTTGTTAATACAAAATTCGTAAACCTCCCTCGATAATTTTTTTGTGGATGGAGTTACAGGAAGTTCACCAAAAACAGTTGTCCTTTTTCCCGCAGCTTTCAGAAGTCTGATAGAAGAAGTAATAAGAAAAAGCCCGGGCAATTCCCCCCTTACAAGTCCATCAAGTGTAAAATTCTCCCTCAATTTCCTGGCGGTAATTATCCTGCAAAGATTTGAGTAGCCCTCCCTCGTTGCTGCAAGAAGAAGAACATACTCTTTTGTATCCGCAGGATCATCGATATATGCCCCAAGAATTGGCTTTATCCCCTCTTCAGTGGCTTTTTTATAAAACTGAATCAGTCCATACATGCCATTCCTGTCCGTAAGAGCAAGAGCCTTCATTCCAAAGCTCTTCGCCCGCCCGATCAGATCGTCTATCGATACCGCTCCCTGCAACAGGGAATAATTGCTGTGTGTGTGAAGCATGTCGCTCTACCCTGCTTCTCCCATATTAATCGCTTCAAAGCCATATTTCCCGCGGATCTGGTTTATTGCATTGATCATTTTAGTCCGTTTATCTTCGGTGGATTCAAAAAGTGAATGCTGTTCGTGATACTCTACAAATCCGCTCATTCCCACGCCTATAAGCCTTACTCCCACTCGTCGGGTGTATGCTTTTCTGAATAGATCAACGGAGGTGGTGTAAACAAATTTATCATCATTGGTGGGAATCACCTGTTTTGCACGGGTGATGGTTGAAAAATCGGCATATCGAAGTTTGATGTGGATATTTGTCGCCATACTCCCTTCATCTCTGATTTTTTGAGAAATCTTTGCAACAAGACCAAACATGATGGCCTCAATTTCGGCAGGGGATGAAATGTCAGATCTGAATGTCTGCTCACTTGAGATACTTTTTCGTTCTTCCCCCTCAGAAATATATTCAGTTCCTTTGCCGTTGGCTTTTTCCCAAATATCGAGTCCCCCTTTGCCAAAAACTGAAGCAAAATATTCAGCGGGCATTCTGGCGATATCACCGATTGTATAAATCCCCCTTGCATGCAATTCTTCAATAAAAACTTTTCCCACACCGGGCATTGTTTCAGCAGGAAGTGGAGCGAGGAAATCTTTTTCCATTCCGGGAGCTACATAAGTGATACCCCTTGGTTTGTTAAAATCTGAACAAATTTTAGCAATCGTTTTGTTACTTCCGATACCAATTGAGCCCGGAAGTTTCACTTTATCATAAATCTCCTGCAGAAGTCTTTCAGCCAAAAGCATTGGATTACCATAAATTTTTTCACATCCGGTGAAGTCCATGTAAAATTCATCAACCGATGCCTGTTGGATCATGGGAGGGTATTTTATCAGGATTTCACGAACCATATTGGAGTAACGGCTGTATTCCCCGTGGCTCCCTCTGATAAATAATGCTTGTGGACACAGTTTGTAGGCCCTGTTTGTGGGCATTCCCGACCTCACTCCAAACTTTCTTGTCTCATAGGAACAGGCAGACACAACTCCCCTTCCACCGGGTTGACCCCCAACGATTACAGGTTTCCCCACCAGGGAGGGATCAAGTATCCGCTCTACTGATACAAAAAAAGTGTCAAGATCGAGATGAAAAATCAGTGACACGGCTCATCCCCACAATTCCGGCTGAAGATTTTTACTGATCGGTTTAAGTGACTGGAAATAGTTGCCGGTCTGCGGTGGCATATTCACTTTAACTTTTTCTTCGAGATAGTGAATCAGTTCAAAGGCGTTTGCAGGGGCATTCCCCGCAGGGTGATTATTAAAAATCACAAACACTTCCCGCATTCCGTCTATCACCTGTTTAATAAGTTGGGCAAGCTCCACTACCTCACCTGATGAATAGAGATAACGGTATCTTTCGTTTTGTGCCTCGTAGGTTTGTTTGTTACCAAAGTTTGAAATTGAATTTAACCAGCCCTCCTCATTTCTTCCATGCAGCCGGATATATGCCCTTCCATTTATGGTATATAACTTAAATGGAAGTGCTTCCCCTATCTGAGGTTGGTCGATACTCGCAAAAACCAGATCCCACTCACGACAAAAATCGAGTGCCTCTTCACTTCCCCACGATTTATGTCTCACTTCAATGAACTTGTGGTATCCACAAAACTCGTCATTAAGATTCATAAGATAATTTGCAGTAACGGAATTAAAGGGGAAAGAATATGGAAACTGAATCAACAGTCCCCCAAATCTCTCCCCGCGAACCAACACATTTAAAAGACTCCTCACAGCATCAATATTTTGTTTTACATATTCCCTTTTGTGTGTAAAATCCTGATGAAGTTTCACTGTAAAGGAAAAATCATCACTTTTCTCCACTTTTTTTAACCATTCAAGTGCAGTGCCGGGGTGTGCATATTGATAATAAGTGGAATTGATCTCAACACAATTGAAATATTGTGCATAGTATGACAGCTTCGAAAAATCGACCCCCTGCTTTTGAGGGTAAAACATCGGTGCCCAGTCTTTATATGACCAGCCTGCCGTTCCGATATGTATCTTTGCCATAATTCTTTCCCCTCCTACGAATACCTGTTTGATTTCGCTTCCATGCTTCGGTAAATCCCCACAACTACCCCCACAATGTGAAAGTGGCGATATGACTCATCAACAGTTATTGGCAAAAACTCGGGATTTTCTGAAACCAGCTCAATCACTTTCCCTTTTTTGAAGTATCGTTTTACCACTGCCCCCTCATCAAGCACAGCGGCAACTATCTGACCATTCACAGGTTCAACATTTGGATTCACAATTATTACATCACCATTAAAAATATAGGCATCTTTAAGACTCTGCCCCTTAACTTTTAAGAGGAATGACTCCTTGGGAATTTTGATCATGTTTGGAAGATCAACCGTATCGATAGCTCCGGGATAAATTGTTACAGGACTTCCCGCAGCGGCTTCACCGATAATTGGTCTGGTGACAAACATGTGTTCATCAAGCCTGAGATCAATCCCCCGGGCTACTTTTTCATCCCTTTGAATAAGTCCCTTTTTTTCAAGTGCCTGAAGATGCTCACGAACTGTTGATCTGTTTTTATATCCAAATTCCTCTGCAATCTCGGAAAGTGACGGTGGCCACCCCTTTTCATCACGAAAATCGATGATGAATTGAAGAATTTTTCGTTGTACTTCGGTTAATATTTTTGTCATTTAACATCTCAAGGTTGTTTTACAAAATACCATACATTTGTATGGTCAATGTATAATTTTTATTTGAGAAAGTCAAGTGTTTTTTTTGGTAATTTTGTTAAATTGATTTCAGATTTTTACAACCCCAAAAAATATATTGATTAATCTTCTATATTTCCTTATCAACAAATGGAATTTCCTCAAAATGAAAAACTGTCTCCTGCTTCTTGCTTTTGTTATGATTATCGGAACCACATATTCACAAAAAATATCAACTCCTTTGGAATTGTCGGGTTTTAAGTCTCTTACATCTCATCAACAGATGATTGACTACATCAACTCTCTTCCCCGTGATAAGTCACCTTTTTTAACCGAAGATTTTGCAGTATCAGCAACCGGAATGAAGATACCTGTCCTAAAATTTTCAACCGGTGAGTTTGGCACGGATGCTAAAAAACTAAAAGTTCTGCTTTTTGCTCAACAACATGGAAATGAACCCTCCGGAAAAGAAGGAGTTTTAATGCTTCTCTCCAGATTCGCCTCAGGTGAGTTGTCTCATCTCCTGCAAAAACTTGACATTGCGATCATCCCCATGATGAATCCTGATGGAAACGAGTTGGACAGAAGGCGAAACGGGAATGGAGCCGACTTAAACCGTGATCATTTAATATTGTTACAACCTGAAAATCAGGGATTACACAAGTTTTTCAACAAATATCTCTTCGAAGTATCGATGGATGTCCATGAGTATGGTCCTTTTTCGAGTGATTGGATGGAACTCGGCTATCGCAAAAATTCCAATGTAACTGCAGGGATTTTAACAAATATCAATACTCCTCAGGCGATCAGAACCTACTCCAGAACAAAATATTTCCCCTGGTTAACAGCTCAAATGAAAAAATCAGGATACTCTTTCTCCGAATATACACCCGGTGGACCACCTGATGTGGAGTATATCAGACAAAGCACATTCGACATTAATGACGGCAGACAAAGCATCGGTTCGCTTGGCACTCTCTCCTTCATTCAGGAAGGAATGAACGGAAAAGACTCAATTGATAATATCGAAGTTCGCTCAAAAAGTCAAATGACAGCTATGTTGAACTATCTTGAGTTTATGTCCCAAAATGCAGATGAAATAAAATTAATGGTTAAAACTGAGAGAGAAAAACTGATCAATGGTTCACCTGAAAAGGTTGCTGTCCAAATGAAACATGAGAGGGATGGAAGTAAACTTGAGATGACTCTGCTCTCCACAACAACAGGTAAAGACACGACCATAACCGTTTCAAATTATTGTCCTGTTGTAAAATCACTATTTGATGTTGAAAAACCATTTGGATATTTGATTCCTGCCGATGACAGACAACTGCTCGAATGGGTAAACCGTCACGGGTTTCAGGTTTCTAAATATGTCGTCAGCGATAACGACATTATTGAGGGGATGCTCATCACATCCATCGACTCAATCGATTTTGAGGGTGATGTTGTTGTAAATCCAATCTATTCAACATCAAAAATGCCTTTGAATAATCTTAAAGGAGAATATTTTCTACTTCCGACTAAACAATTGGCAGGTAATGTGATAGTCCAGGCTCTTGAACCTAAAAGTATGATTGGACTTGTAACATATAAACAATTTGAATATTTGTTAAAACTTGAACAGGTTTATCCTGTTTTGAGAATTTACAGATAGAACTAAATTGAAAAGCCCGGTTTTTTGATTCCGGGCTTTTTTTTATTCTTCAGATTTTTTACTCATCCGCCAATTTTCGTCACGGGTAAGATTTTTAATATTTTTTGCTTTTCTGAAACGAACTGCCGACCAGTCATCATCAATCGCCACCATTCTGACCCCCTCATAACCGAGATCACCAATTACCTGCCAGCCATTATCACGGTCGATATCAACCTTATATTTTTTTGAACTCTTTTTGGGGTATGCCCACCAGTAGCAACCATCCTCCACAAGAAGTGAATCAACTTTTGCAGCATTATCCAATATATCCTGCGCCGATTTTACAAATACAAGAGCAAATGGATAACTGCTTAAAGCAGCATGACAATGTACACCCGTTTCACTCTGAAATTCAGTGATAAAATGTTTAAATTCTTCCGGATGATTTATCAAGAGGATGGGACCATGCCCCTTAAAATTCATTTTTTTGAGTAGTGCGTGCATTAAGACTCCATTTCGATTTTTAATCACTCCAAAATTACAATTTATTCCACTCCCTTTCAAGTTCTAAAACAGAGTTTTGAATCTTTTTTACCAAATTTACATCATATTTTTGATAATTTTAAACAAGGAGGCAGAAATGTCACAAGTAAAAGCTTATGTAAAACAGATTAACGGGATTAGTTTTGTAGGGAAAACCGATTCAAATCACTGGATAACCATGGATGGCCCTGAAGATTTTGGCGGTAGTAACGCCGGAATCAGACCAAAAGAATTGATGTTACTCGCCCTGGCTGGATGCACGGGAAGTGATGTTGTTTCAATTTTACAAAAGAAAAGGATTGATGTCCAATCATTTGAAATTAACATAACAGCCGAAATGAGTGAAGATCACCCAAAAGTTTATACCTCAATGAATATTGAATATCTCTTTAAAGGAAAAGGGATTAAAGATTCGGATGTCCAAAGAGCCATTGAACTCTCCCAGACCAAATATTGTGGAGTAACAAAAATGTATGAGAAAGCCATGGAGATCACTCATTCTTTTACTGTTCATAACGAAGAGTAACACTTTCCATTAAAAATATATCCTGAATTTATTTCTTAAATTTTCCGTATAATTAAAGTTGTAAAATTGTATTTTAAGTGACTTTAAAAGAAATAAAATGGAGATATTTTATGTCGCATCATCTTATAGCGCATGTTGAGATACCGGGAACCGATCTTGAAAGAACAAAGAAATTTTATTCAGATGTATTTGGATGGGACCTTAAGGAGTTTGGCAACAGCTATATGTTATGTAACACACGCCAGGGTACCACTATTGGTCTTCGTAAAGTAAAAGAAGTTACCACCGGCGATTCTCCGGTTTTCCATATTTTGGTTAATGATATCGAGGATACAGCAAAAGCGATCAAAAAGGCTGGTGGATCCATCTTCAAGGATAAAACTGTTATCCCTGTTTATGGCTATTATGCCGTTATACAAGATCCTGACGGGAACAAGATCGGGCTTTACCAGGCCCACTAATCGATTATTTTGCAATCGAACCAAAAAGGAATGACTAATGGAAAATAGTACAATAAAAAGAATTGCTGTTAATACCGGAGGTGGCGACGCTCCCGGGTTAAATGCCGTTATCAAAGCGGTTACCATGTCTGCAATTCAAAGAGGTTGGGAAGTTTACGGAATTAGAGACGGCTATAATGGTGTCTTTCTTCCCGCTTTATATCCCAATGGAGATGGTGTTATCAGATTAACACCGGAGCTCGTAAAAGACATCACTTCGATGGGTGGAACCATTTTGGGAACAACAAACAGAGGAAATCCTCTTAAGTTTCCTATGAAAACTGCAAATGGAACTGTGGTTGAAGTTGACAGATCAGATGAAATTGTAGAAGGCTTAAAAAGATACAATATTGATGCAGTCGTCGCAATTGGCGGTGATGGTTCTCTTACTATGGCTAACGAATTCCATAAAAAAGGTGTTCGGATAGTTGGTGTTCCAAAAACAATTGATAATGATCTTTCAGGAACCGATACAACATTTGGATTTGATACTGCGGTATCTTTTGCAACAGAATGTATCGATCGTCTGCACTATACTGCAAAATCTCATAAAAGGATTTTGGTGGTTGAAGTGATGGGCAGATATGCCGGCTGGATTGCACTCAATTCAGGTGTATCAGGTTCTGCTGATGTTATTTTGATACCTGAAATCCCCTACGACATCCAAAAAGTGGCAGATTTTCTTAATGGTACTTTTACTGAAGAAAAAGATTATGCTATTGTTGTGGTTGCCGAAGGTGCATTCCCTAAACATGGCGGTTATGCTGTAATTGAGAGGGAGGCCGGTAAAGCTGAGAGACTTGGCGGAGCTGCCGATAAAGTTGTTGAACAACTGAGTCACCTGGTAAAAAAGGAAGCAAGAACTGCTATCCTTGGGCATCTGCTCAGAGGTGGCAGCCCTACAACTTTCGACAGACTGTTATCACTCCGCTTTGGAGCTGCCGCAGTAAGAGCACTCGAAGAAGGACAATCGGGCGTGATGGTTGCTCACAAAGTACCTGTTATGACCTACATCCCAATTGAAGAAGCGATCGGCAAACTGAAGACTGTTAACCCGGAAGGTGAAACAATCAGAACGGGTAGAGAACTCGGAATCTGCTTCGGCGATTAATTTCCAACTACTCTAAAATTAAAAAAGGCTGCCAATAATTTGACAGCCTTTTTTTTTAATGTCTTTTTCGATTTTATTTTACTTCATCAGATTAAGTTTTATAACTTTAGAAAAATTTCCGTTCTCAGAAATAAATTCTATCCTCGCAAAATATACGCCCGAAGAGAATCCCGACGCTTCCCAGATATAACTTCCCTTTCCAACCGGTGAAATGCCCATCAGCTCGGACGAAACAATCTGTCCTAAAGTATTATAGATATATAAGTTAAGCATTCCTGTTGAAGGTAAATTCCATGTTATTGTGGTTGCCGGATTAAATGGATTTGGATATGCATTTTCAACAACAAATGAAGTTGGCAGTTCTGTTTCCTTTATGCCGGTTGGAGTTTGTTTAAATATATATTTTTGATATACAGGTATATGATCAGAAGCATAATGTAGTGCATCTGCAATTACTTGACCAACTGCTGTATTTGAAGGACGATTGATAGAATCGTTATAATGTTGCCCATCGTTTCCGTAGGCAGTGTTTGAATTTCTAACATACTCAATTCCTCCTGTGTCGGAGATCGCTTGCGAGAACAGAATCATATCAAATCTGTCATCCATTCCACCCGTGGAACCCCCGCCAAAAGATCGTGTCCTTGGTGATTGAGTATGATGAATCGCATATTGTGACTGCCCAAAAGAACCACTCATCACTATCGGATCAATAAAATGTCCTTCAGTGCCTGCTGCGTTTGCCCTCAATTTTTGATAAGCAACTTCGGTGGAACCATAAATATTAAAATCTCCCAACACCACAAAATTCCTTCCGGCAGGCCAGGAGTTTGTTACCTTGCGCAATGAATCAACTTCCTTGCCTCTGGCAATTTCATTGTCGGAACCTGTACTCGCTTTTAGATGAACGGAAAAAATGAACAGTGTATCAAGCGTAACTCGATGTCTGATCTGAAATAGATTAATATCTCTTAAGGCTGTTCTAATCGGTGTGTTGCTCAAATAATCAAATTTTGTAGAGTCATAATAAATGGCATTATCGGAATCGGGGCCATCTAAAAAAGCCCCTTTGTTATAATTTGGTGAAACTGTTTTCATTACATTAAAGAGGAAACCATCAACACCGATTTGTGATGTGATCTCCTGAACCACCAACACATCGGGCTTTACAGCATTCATTATGGTTTTATAATAATTGTTCCGAACAGCCGAGGTTGTCCCCGGATAGTTCAACAGATTATACGACATTAGCAATATTGTATCCTGTGCTACTAAAGGCAAGGTTAAAAATACAATCAGTGTTATAAATCTTTTCAAATTTTTCTCTTCTTTTTAAGAATTTTTATACAAGGAAATATATGAATATCTTTTAGTAATTGCAGGCTAAATAGTCTTCACTTTTCAAGATTAGCAAACAGCTCAGCCGCAGTTTCCACAGGCAATAAACAAGTTGCTTTTTTACAAAGATAAAATGAACATCCACCCTTGCCTTTTTTCATTGCAGCCGTAAACGGGGCTATTTCGTCTATTTTTTCTGAATTGGTTTTATCTTTAAGAATCACAAATACATTTTCATAAGCTGATTTACCCAGTTCGATAAGTGCAGATTTTATTTCAGGATGATCCCTTTCTCCAGCAATTACCAATTCATAGGATGGAAACAATAACGATTCCATTGATGAGAGAAAGAATGAATGTGCAAATGGTGCTTTATTGATGTTTCCTGAAAAAGCATCAATGATTTCTGCGGTCATCTCAAGAAACTGAGGCTCTCCCGTATAATGATAAAGGGAGTTTATCACATTTAATGCCACTGAATTGCCCGAGGGCATTGCTCCGTCGTAAACATCTTTCCACCTTGCGGGAAGTTTCTCTGCTTGCGAAGATGTAAGATAAAATCCACCATTTTTGTGATCATGGAATCCAGCGATAATAGACTGAGCATATTTTAAAGAAAGTGCCAGATATTTAGAATTAAAGGTAGTTTTATATAACTCAATCAATCCAAACGAATAAAAAGCAAGATCGTCAAGAAATGCCGGAATTGCAATATTCTTTTGGCGGTATCGGTGATAAAGCGTACCATCAACAACCATATTTTTTTCAATGAAACTGACCGTATTTTCTGCTGCTTGAGTGTAAACTCGTTCTTTTGTCGTTCTACCTGCAAAAGCCAAAGCCGCAATCATAAGTCCGTTCCAATCTGCAAGGATTTTGTCATCAAGATGGGGACGGTTCCTCTTACTCCTCTCTTCAAGAAGTCGGGTCTTATATCCATCAACTTTTTCAGCGATCCATTCAGCCGGTTTACCAAGCCGTTTTGTTGTTAATTCCAACGGTTCAGATAAATATATTACATTTTCACCTGTATAGCCACCCCTTATTCTGTCAACAAAATTTCCTCTTTCATCCACAAAAAATATTTCTTTGAAATTTTCGAAGTCATCTCCAAAATATTCTTTTAGTTCATCGTAGAACCAAACATAAAATTTACCTTCTTCGCCATCAGAATCTGCATCTTCAGCACTAAACCATCCACCTTCATCAGACCTTAAGTCTTTGTTAATATATTGGAATATCTCAGAAATTACTTCCTTATAAAAACTGTCCCCGGTAATCTTACAGGCGGATGAATAAGCGTACATCAACATCGCTTGATCGTATAACATCTTTTCAAAATGAGGTAAACGCCATTCTTCATCGGTTGAATATCTGTGGAAACCATTTCCAAGATGGTCATAAATCCCACCCAGACGCATGGAAATTAAAGTTTTCTCTGCCATTTCGAGGGCTTTTGTTTTTCCCGTAAGGACAAAATACCTCAAAAGGAAAATCAGATTGTGGGGTGACGGGAATTTGGGGGAAGAGCCAAAACCTCCATTCGCAGGGTCAAATCTCGATTCAAACTGAGAAAACGCAGTGTGAAGATCTTTAAGACCAATATCCGATCCTTTAACCGGCTCCGGTGTTTCATTAAGAGCAACTGTTATTTGGTTGGCAGATGCATCAATCTCTGATCTTTTTTCATACCACAGTGAAGTGATTTTATTTAACAGATCAATGAACCCCATTCTACCATGACGACTTTCTTTAGGGAAATAAGTTCCGGCGAAAAAAGGTTTTTTATCGGGTTTAAGAACAACTGTTAATGGCCAACCTCCACTGCCGGCTATCATCTGACAAACTGCCATATAAATTGAATCGATGTCGGGTCGTTCTTCTCTATCAACTTTAATCGAAATAAAATTTTTATTAAGAATTTCAGCCACAACAGAATCTTCAAAAGATTCTTTTTCCATTACATGACACCAGTGACAAGTGGAATATCCAATCGAAAGAAAGACGGGTTTATCCTCTTTTAATGCCTTATTAAAAGCTTCCTCACCCCATGGATACCAATCAACGGGGTTGGTTGCATGTTGCAATAAGTATGGACTTTTCTCATTTATCAGTCTGTTGTGTTTATGCTCTGCCATAGTTTATCTTAATTTGTCATTCTATCCTGAGAATGTGTTCATTAGTTTAATACCGACTTGTCAATTTAATTTTTTATTGCCCAATTGAGAATCCCGTCGGGAGAAATTAAATGTTTAATCTTTTCAAAAGGGAAAAATACATCTGTGTAACCTAATACATAAGGGCCAGCCTCGTATGGCACAAATGTGAAATAAAGACCATCTGATTTAACGATGAAATTTTCATTCAACAGAAATTTATCATTTTCGAACCAGTAACCGTAATCAGAAAGAGTTTGATTCTCAGGTATTTCTCTCTCTTTCCTTACAATTTGTTCACCAAGTCTGTTCAATTCATCCTCAGATCCCTGGACCAAAATATCTGATTTTACTACCGGTTCACCTGTTCTGATGTCAAAATTCAAACCAACACTATAGGAATTGGGATGGGCACCCCCCAGATATTCGTCGTGAAACAGAAATAATGAGACAAGAGATTCTTTTGCGAATTCAACACTTACATTAGTTGTCCATGTCCAATAACCTGTAAAATAAGATGAATCTTCATCTTCCTGAACAATTTGCAGAAATCCGTCATAAAGTTCTGCTGAACCGCCTGTGGCTTCACCAAATATTGCACTCTGAATTGTGGAATTCATTTTAGCAGCAACTTGCTCAACGGAGGCATCACCATAAAACACCGGGTATGAAATTTGCATCTGAAATATGGTATCTTTTTGATTATTTTTGCCACTGTAAGCTTTCTCAAAAGTCTCCATTTTATACTGAAGAGATTGCGCGCTCAATGAAAGTGTAATTATTGCCAATATTATTGAGATTTTGAGTTTCATTACTGTTACCTTAAAGTATTTGATACAACAACCAATTTATTCAAGAAACGATGTTCCTGATATGATACTAAATAAAACGACTTTCTATACCCTCTGCCTGCTGATTTGTATTATAACACCAACTCTCCAGGCTCAAAACCCGGATAGTGCGGCGATTTGGAAAGAACTTTCAACAAATAAATTTTTTACAGTCTATTACGATCTTACCTCACTCATCGCAGCAAAAAGCGGCAAGTTTGATCAACCTGTTAAGACTGAATTTAATTCAGAACAAAAGATGTCGGGGCTTACTGAAAAATATTTCACGGAAATCATCATTTATTCTGTAAATTTAGATGAAGGGAAATATTTTATCAAAAAAGCAAGTTATCTGAACCGAAAAAAACAGGAAATACAAGTTTTTGACTACACTTCCAATGGAAAAGTTGATACAAAACAGATGATGCCAATTACCAAAGGCAGCCCTGTTTTTGATATCCTCTTGTTACATAAAACACTTCACGGCAAGGGTTGATGTTTGTAAACGGGGATCGAGAAACTAAAGGTTGAACCTTCCCCTACCCTGCTTTCCACCTGTAACAGACCGCCATGTTTTTTTATAAATTCATAACATAACAACAGACCGAGGCCTGTACCCTTTTCATTCTCGGTGCCCACTGTAGTAACAAACTCGTTCATTCTGAACAGTTTAGAGATTGTTTCTTGCGACATTCCTACACCCGAGTCACTTATAGAGAACTCAACAACATCACCAACCCGTTCGGCGGTCACGATAATACTCCCGTTCCTTGGTGTGAACTTAAGAGCATTCGATATCAGATTCCTGATTACAGTTTCGAGCATGTCTTTGTCGGCATTTACCTCAAGTTGTTCCTCTACCTCGAGCAGTAATTCTATCTCTTTTTCTAATGCCAATGGTAGAAGAATACTGTTCACATTATGCAGAATTGTATCAACTTCAACCCTGTCGGGAACAAATTTTAATCTGTTTGTCTGAATTCTCGACCAATCAAGCAGATTATTTAACAATTCCAGAATCGCTTTAGCTGAAGAATTTATTTTTTCGGCGAATTCACTTATTTCATCTGAAGAAAGATCACCTATCTCGGTAATCAAAAATTCTGAAAATCCAAGAATCCCTGTGAATGGACTTTTTAAATCGTGTGCAAGAATTGAGAAAAATCTGTCTTTCGATTGATTTGCTTCAAGCAGTTTATGTTCACTTGAAATCAAGTCATTTTCCATCAAAATACGGTCGGTAATGTCTGTTAAGACACCATTAATAAGCCTGACTCCATTTTCCTCAAAAACGCTGTTGGTTGTCTGAAAGTGTAGAACACTTCTGTCTTTGTGATATATTTTGATGGTGACAGGTAGAAAATTTCCCTTTAAGAGGTTTACAGTATGTTGTTTAAACTTTTGAATATCATCCTCATGCACAAGATAGTCAAGTTTTTTACCAATTAATTCCTCAACAGAGTAGCCATATTTGGTAACCGCTGAACTTACATAAGTCAATTGACCTTTAAGATCGAAAGTATAAATTATATCACTCAAATTTTCGATCAAAGACCGGTATTTTGTTTCACTAAATTTAAGGTTCTCTTCCCTTTTTTTCAATTCGATAGCCATTGCTATCTGGTTGGAGACAAAACTTAGAGTGTTTACATCGATTTGATCATAGTTCCTTGTTGTATCGTCATATCTTTGAACTACGATTACGCCAATAAGTTCACCCTTCATATTTTTTAACGGCACACCTAACCACTCTTCAGAATCACCACCAATGAGTTCAACAATTCCCAATCTCTCAAGATTTGTAAAATCGTTCCTGTTGAGAAGGAGAGGTTCCTTTTTTTTGATAATATAGCCGGTAAGTGTTTTACCGTTGATGGGTTCCTCGGGAAATGTAACCGCACCGCCGGGTGCATCAATCTCATCAATAAAATAAGGAAAAGAGATCATCTCCTTCTCGTTATCCACAAGGGCGATGTAGAAATTACGGGCAGGCATCAGTCCTGATACAATCAAATGAACCTTTTCGTAAAGCTCAAACAAATTTTCAGTTATGTTTGTTGCCTGAGAAATTTCATTCAGTGCACTTCGTAATTTTTCATCACGAACCTCGAGGGTGAGGTCATTCAACATAACAAGATCGTAATATTCGTCTTCAAAGAAAATCGGCACAGAAAAAATCTCAACATTTTTATCTCTGCCGGAAATATCCTTAAATTCAAGATTTACACTTCCGGTGAGGAATTGAGATTTTATCAGCAGACACCTCTCCTCCGAATAGTTTGAACCAAGCAGGATTTTTGAGAGGTCTTTGCCAATTATTCCATCACGCCCAACTCCGAGATACTCAAAAGCAGCATTATTTGCCTCTTTGATATAGCAGTCATTTGCTATATCTATAATCATCATCGGCGACGGGTTTTTGTGAAATTTACCGGCGAAGTTGAAATTTTTGTCAGCTCGAATATTTAGATCTTCATCCATAATTTTTTCAATTATTGTTGTTCTCTTTATCCAATTGTCTTTGAGCAAGTCGAGCGTTTTTCCTGTCCATTTCCGTCAAATAACGCTTTCTTATTCTTAGAGAATGTGGGGTTATCTCCACAAATTCATCATCAGTTATCCATTCTAATGCCTGCTCGAGCGTTAATAACCTTGCAGGTTCAAGCCTTATGGCATCATCGGTTCCGGAGGCTCTGAAGTTTGTTAATTGTTTGGCTCGTGTTACATTCACCGGCATATCCATGTCTCGGGAATTCTCGCCTACAACCATACCCTCATAAATTTTAGTACCGGGTTCTACAAAGAATACCGATCTTTCTTGTAATTTATTAATCGAGTAGGCTGTGGCTACGCCGGTTTCCATACTCACAAGAGCTCCGCGGGTTCTATGCGAAATCTCCCCCTTAAATGGCTCATAAGAATGGAAGTTGTGGTGAAGTATTCCTTCACCTTTGGTGTCAGTCATAAACTCACCTCTGTAACCAATAAGTCCCCTCGAAGGAATAAAAAACTCAAGACGGGTATTCTCATTAAATGGTAACATATTCTTAAGCTCTGCTTTTCTTTTACCGAGCTTTTCGATAACAGTTCCAACAAATGCCTCGGGTACATCAATTATCACATGTTCCACAGGCTCACTAACTACATCAAGTATCTTTTTCAGAATAACTTCAGGTCTGCTTACCTGTAGTTCATATCCTTCTCTTCTCATATTTTCAATTAAAATTGAGAGATGAAGTTCACCTCTTCCGCTCACTTTAAAGATGTCGGGAGAATCAGTCATCTCAACCCTTAAACCAACATTTGATTTAAGTTCTTTTGAGAGCCTTTCGCTCAGGTTTCTGGTGGTAACATACTTTCCATCCTGTCCGGCAAACGGAGAATTATTTACCATAAAGTTCATAGTGATTCTGGGTTCTTCAACCCCGGTAGAAACGATTGGTTCAACTTTTTGTGGACTGCAAAGTGTATCGCCAATATCAAGATCTTCAAGACCCGCTATTGCGATAATGTCGCCGCCATAAGCTTCATCAACTTCTTTTCTTTTTATGTTCTCAAATTCATAAAGTCTTGTAACCTTTGCATTAAGTTTATCCCCTTCACGACTTACAAGCACAATCTGATCTCCGGTTTTTACATGACCATAATGGATTTTTCCAATTCCGATCCTTCCCAGATAATCGTTGTAATCTATCGCCGAAATCAACATTCTGAAAGGTTCATTTCGGTCAGCGGATGGAATGGCAATTCGGTCAACTATCAAATCCAACAACGGTTCGAGAGTCTCTGATTCGTCTTCCAGGTTCACTTTGGCAATTCCCTGTTTTGCTATAGCATAAACATAAGCAAAATCGAGCTGTTCATCACTTGCTCCGAGAGCTACAAAAAGATCAAACACCTCATTTACAACTTCATCCGGTCTTGCATCTTTTCTATCGATTTTGTTAATAACCACAATCGGTTTTAACCCCAGTTCCAATGATTTCTTCAATACAAACTTTGTTTGTGGAAGGGGTCCCTCGGCGGCATCAACGAGTAATAAAACTCCATCAACCATTTTAAGGGTTCGTTCCACTTCCCCGCCAAAATCGGCGTGACCGGGAGTGTCAATAATATTGATTTTGTAATCCTTGTAATAAACACTGAGATTTTTTGCCAGGATCGTAATCCCTCTTTCTCTCTCAATGTCATTTGAATCCATTACTCTTCCCTGAACTGTCTGATTATCCCTGAAGGCTCCGGTTTGTTTGAGTATATAATCAACTAATGTGGTTTTGCCATGATCAACATGTGCTATTATAGCGATATTTCTTATTTTATCTATTTCGAACAATTTGTTCTCCTGATTATTAACTGTGCCTTATATTAAGTATGTCACCATCTTTTACGATATACTCTTTCCCCTCAAGTCTCCAAACTCCTGCTTCCTTACATTTGCTAAAAGATTTGTGAGTCATGTAATCGTCATAGTGCACTACTTCAGCACGAATGAATTTACTAAAAAAATCTGAATGGATAACTCCGGCCGACTGTTGCGCCGTGTATCCCGTCTTAATTGTCCAGGCTCTGCATTCATCTTCACCAACGGTGAAAAATGATTGTAAACCAAGGAGTTGGTAAGAAGTCCTTAATATTCTGGTTAAAGCTGAATCTGTGATTCCAAGGTCTTCCTTAAATGCTTCTGCCTCCTCTTCGTCCAATTGCGAAAGTTCCATTTCAAACTGGGCAAAAAATGGCACAACATTATTTTCATATGAAGGAAATTTGGCTTTAATCTTGGCGATCAAATCATCAACTTTATCTTTTGATTCATCTGAAAAATTAACACCTATTATTACAGGTTTCATTGTCAAGAACTGATAACCACTCAATAACCTGAGATCGTTCTCGTCCATATTTACAGTTCTAAGGGGTTTTTCATTTTCAAGATGTTCTTTAAAAACCTCAAAAAGGCTCATTTCCTTTATTATTCGGTCGGTTTTGGTTTTCATCAACTCTTTTTTGAGCTTTTCAATCCTGTTCTCCACCATTTCAAGGTCAGAAAGAAGAAACTCAGTCTCCAAAAACTCGATATCTGCCAAAGGATCAATTCTTCCTCCAGGATGTGAAACTGAATCGTTTGGAAATTCACGAACCACATGGAGAAGAAGGTCGTTA
Organism: uncultured Ignavibacteriaceae bacterium; assembly: GCA_964531325.1. Classification (GTDB taxonomy): domain Bacteria; phylum Bacteroidota; class Ignavibacteria; order Ignavibacteriales; family Ignavibacteriaceae; genus UTCHB3. Next base: position 50,019 of record CAZHCW010000010.1, read on the forward strand.
TTCTTTACTTTGATCAAAAAATCGGATGTAATTTTCATCTTACCATCGTCACCAACCTGCAACCCCGGAATATCAACCACTTCAAGAGTAGCATGAACTTCCTTTTTGGGATTGAATAATTCAGTCAGATTCTCAAGACGGGAATCGGGTACACCAACCACAGCACGGTTGGAAGCAACTCCTGAAGAGCCTTCGGCAAGTGTTTTGAAAAGAGTAGTTTTACCTGAATTCTGCAGTCCGATCAAACCAATTTGCATATCGTTTTATTTCCTTGTTTTCTGCTAAAAGATCTCTTTGAGTAAGTTGATGAGTGCAAGAGGGAGATTATCAAAAAATAATTTAAATCCAAAAAGTAAATTTACGAAAAAATAATCCTACAAAGGTGGGAAAAATACTTTATCAATTCGATTTACTTTATTATATTTCATTCGCATAATGATAAAAAAAGAAGAGCAACTTATGATACCGGGAGCATCAATACTTAGAGACACCATTACTATGATCCTTGCTGGTGGTGTGGGTCAGAGATTATTTCCTCTGACAGCTTACAGGAGCAAACCTGCAGTCCCTTTTGGAGGGAAATACAGAATAATCGATTTCGCATTGTCTAACTGCCTTAACTCAGGCTTAAGGAAGATTTACATACTGGTTCAATATAAATCTGATTCACTGAATCAGCATATATATGAAGCCTGGAGTATATTTAATCCGGAATTAGGCGAGTTCATCTACTCAGTCCCCCCTCAAAAGAAAATGAGCAGCGATTGGTATATGGGTACTGCAAATGCCATCTACCAGAATATGAACCTTTTCCAGGGAGATAAAAGAGGTAAATGGGTTCTCATCCTGAGTGGTGACCACATCTACAAAATGGACTACCTAAAACAACTATTGTTTCACAACGATGTACAGGCTGATCTTTCACTCTCCTGTATGCCTGTCCCGACCGAAGAAGCTGACAGATTTGGTATTGTTGAAACCGATGAAAATTCTAAAGTCAGAAATTTTATTGAAAAACCGGATAACCCGCCGGAAATTCCCGGAAATCCCGGATATTCCTATGTGAATATGGGTATCTATGTTTTTAATGCAAAACTTCTCAGAGAAGTTATGATCGAGATGGAATCTAAAAATCTCCCAAATAACGACTTTGGTCAGGATGTAATCCCCTACATGATCCAACAAGGTCTAAATGTTGTTGCCTATCCGTTTGTGGATGAAAACAAAAAGAACAAACCTTACTGGAAAGATATTGGAACAATCGAGAGTTATTACGAAGCCAGCATGGATTTGATAAATGTTGTTCCGGAGTTTAACCTCTATGACATGGAATGGCCGCTACGAACTTACCAATATCAGTTCCCCCCTGCAAAAACGGTTTCCCACTGGGGAGAGCGAATTGGACGGACTCTCAATTCTCTGATCTGTGATGGAACAATCGTTTCAGGAGGTCTCATCGAAAGATCAATAATCGGTGCAAATGTTAGAGTGAATTCTTACTCTTATGTAACCGATTCGATGATTATGAATAATTGTAACATCGGACGAAATGTTAAAATAAGACGCGCAATTATCGATAAAAATGTACATATACCCCCCGGAACTGAAATCGGGTTTGATCTTGAAAAAGACAAACAACGGTTTACAGTCACCGAATCGGGTATTGTGGTAATTCCAAAAAATTATGTCTTTGCATAAATAATCATTTCAAGAAGGCTGCCTTAAAAGGGCAGCCTTTTTTTTGTTACCTAACAATTTTATTTTATGGTTGTGCTCTAATCAATGACTTTTAATCCAAATCAGGAGTGTCTCTATTTTAGCACTATTTTTTTTCAACACCCAAAAAATTTTCTTAAAAAAGCATTTTTAAATTTGTTTAATAAATTGAATATTCATACTTTAATTACCGGAAACAATATTCTTTAATAGTCAGCTTATTAATTCTTTGTTTAAGGTTCTTCACGAGGGACATGATGTGTGAAAATCGAAAACTGTATAATCCTTTATCGTCAAAGACAGTTTCATCTTTTAGTTGTAATGAAAATTACATTAATTGTGTAGCTGTAAACTTCCTGTCTTCTCTTATCATTAGTTCCGCTTTTGATTTGGGATCCCAATATCTCTGTGCCTTCCGGAAACTTTTCTATCTTAAAATTTATTTTCTTAATCCACCAACACAAACTTTGTGTGAGGAAATTCTATGTTTAAATTAAAACTAAACCCGTTTCGATTTGTCCCTTTACCGGGATTGATACTTCTTCTTTTAACAATTTCTTCAGAAGTTACAGCCCAGTTTGACACTGTTGTTTTTGTTCGGCGGGCATGGCACTGGGATCAATCAGTTGTATATCTGGGAGACCAGAACAATGATGGCTTCGATGACTTTGTTCTTGTTGAACAGGACAGTGCAAATGGACAACTATATGGTGGTGGTTATGCACATTTTTTCTATGGAGGTAACCCGTTAAGCAGTACTCCGGCTTTTTCTATCAGACATCCTGCAGGAGCCTACTCAATAACCGCTTGTGATGTAAACAGGGATAATTACAGAGACCTCATAATCGGACAAAAAAAATGGCATGAAACCAATCATTGGTACAAAGTTTATTTTGGCGGGCCTGCTTTTGATACACTGCCTGACATGACATTTCAGTTCCCGGATACCAATGCAAATGTGGTTCGAATATTTGGAAGAGAGTGGCCTGCTGATGTTAACGGAGATGGTTGGGAAGAACTTATATTATGCCACAATTATTTTACAATTCCACCCGATAATGGTGCCCAAACGGGGACACTTTATTTTTTTGAAACATCTGCTACTACCCCATTGCAACAATATCATACTTACACCCCTCCAATAGAAGATGACGGTTATGGAATGACTTGGTCTCAAAAAAACTTTTCCTTTGCCGATATCGATGGTGACGGTAGGGCAGATCCTTCCTTTTTGATACACGGAGCACCTCGAAACGCTCGACGATTCCTCTATGGAGATAACGCGTATAGTTTTACAGAATATTCTGAAATAAAGAATGCTTATGCCTCTAATTTAATTTTTTCAGTCCCGGATATGAATGGTGATGGAAAGGCGGATATAATAGCGACGAATGCTATTGAAAACATTTTCCCGTTTTATTTCGGAGCCGTGATGTTCAACGGCTCAAAACCTGTGAATACAATGGCCGTAGAGGGTTTTAATACTCAAGCTAACGGCTGGAGTTATCTATTCTCCCCGGGAGATGTGAACGGAGACTCTTACAAAGATGTTGTGTTTCACACCTTCTACACCGACGCGAGACTTTACCTTGGTGGCAATCCTGTCCCGGATGAAAAGGCAAGGATTTATTCGCCTCTTGATCCTGATGTGTTTTCACTAAATTTCGGCGGAAGGATTGGTGATGTTACAGGGGATGGAGCCGACGACATTTGTATAATGGAGAACGCATACTATGACAGTGATTATCCTAAGGGTAACACTTTTATAATAAAGGGGACACGAAAACCCACCTCTATCGAATCTGAATACAGCACAAATCTTACTTCAGAGTTAAGAGTGTTTGCTTCCCCTAACCCCTTCAACAAAAATATTAAGATCAACTACATCCAGCCGAGTGATGGAGTTATTCGAATAGAAGTGTTTGACATAATGGGGAAAGAAATTTATTCAAAATCTGCCTTTGGAGTAAGGGGTGAACATAGTGAAGATTTAGATTTCAGTTCGCTTAATGTTTCAAGCGGTACATACTTGATCAGGGTTTCTTCCGACATGGAGAAAGGTTCATCTGTCACGACCGTAAAAGTGGCATATATTAAATAAATTCAGGAGTTGAGTATTATGAGACATGCAAGATATTATCTCATATTCGTATTAGTTTCGTTTTGTGCATTCGCACAAAACAGACCGGGAGTAGATTACTTCCCTCAGATCGGATTCTTTGATTTTATGGTGCAGTACCTGCACCCGCCTCATGGTAACTCTGCCCAAATAGAATTATCAGTTAGTGACAGTAATTATTATCATCCAAGACTGAAGGAATTGGGAATAACGGATATTGTAACTGACTGGGCGGAATACAAAAATGTCAGACCATCATCGGATCCTGCTACTGATTTTTTCATTCACGATATGGGATTTGAATGGAGAGATAATGGTATTAGAGCCTTTACTCCTGCGGGATTTCTGAAATCATTTGGCCATAAGAGAGATATCTACACTCTCCGTTTTGGTGGTACACCTGTAGATAACCTCTCATTCGAGAAGAACTTCGGCTTTTCATATTTGGATGGTCAAGACAGATCAAGTTATTGGTGCATGACAACTGATACAAAGCCTGTCCCTAACATAATCCCGGAGACGGGAGATAGTGTATTAGAAGGAGACGGTTGGGTACGCAGAGCTCGTGTATCCAATGATGACAATGGCTTATTACTTTGGGGTCGCTTACCATGGTTGCAGTTCTTTTTTGAGAATATGAATTACTACATTGATATCAAAATTAAAAAAGTTCCCGCGGGAGGCTCAAATCCACTGCTTTTTAAAATTGTAGTTTGTCAAGCGGTTGAGAACAACACTCAACCGGCGCCCGATGGGTACTATAAAAAACCTTCAATCGTTTCTGAATCCTCAGATGCACCTTTGGCGAATGCATATCTTGAACAATATGTTTATTGGAATGATATCACTCATGCGGCCGGAACTTATGATTGGTTCCGATCTAATGCCTTCACAATAAACAGACAAACTACCACACAGTTTTATATAGTTTGGTATGATCAGTCGGATATCTACATTGATCAAATTGCGATGTATAATGACAAGTATAAAAATTCATTTATAACAAATACACATGATTATTTTAAGAATAATGTATTTCAACCATTACAAACCACTTATTCCGGAAAAATTGATTCGAGATTTCAGGATTTTTACTTCGATGAACCGTTTATGCTCACAGCAAGAGCAAGAGGGAAGTTACAAGACACCCTGGGAAACATGTTCACAAATCGGCCGGATATACAAGTAAATGGTGCAACAGGGTCTTTACCTGAGTATTTTCTCCACTTCGATAACAAATACGCGCGTGAATCGCAGAAAGCTCCGCACAAGAAGTACATCCTTTTCAACATGTATCCGTTTGGAGAGGATAACATGTATGATCAAACTACTGTACAAAACAAATTAAATGACCTTATTAAATGCCCTTCATTAGGTTCGGCTCACGCAGCATATAGTTATAATTATGCCGGTTTACGCGCCTCTCAACTTGCGGCTCAACAATACGATAGTGACTCCCTGAATGATGTGCCTTTATTTATGACATTGCAGGTGCACGCTGAACATCAACTAACTTCCAGCAATGAATATGTTCCTAATTCGCAGAGAGGGAAGCGCCCACCATCCAGGGATGAGATTTTTGCAATGGGTCATCTTTCTTTAGCATTTGGAGTGAAAGGATTTATGTATTACATGATTCCAACTCGATGCGAAATATGGGGAGCTGAAACTCGTTGGGGTACTTATGGGTTGTTTGATGAGGCTGGAAATCCTTATGGTTATATTGGTAAGACTGGATTATGGCAAAACCCTGAGGCAGTACAAGTAAAAAACGAAAGATTTGATGCTGTTAAAGATTTTATTGCCTCCTTTAAGTCGTATGAAAATACTCTTCTAAAGTTAAGATGGCTTGATGCCAAATACTGGAACGAGAACTCGGCAATTCCCAAACCTTGGATAAGTAACATTGAGACTTCACCTACGGGAAGTTTCCCTGTAAATCCTACAGACCCCCGATGGTACAAACAGGATATTTTGAAGAGTATAGCCATCTTGCGGGTTATAATCCAAAATCCAAGTACATCTACATAGTGAACAGAAGATGCAATACTCAGGGTAGTGACAACTCAAACCGCTACATCCGCTTTAAAATTGATTCAACTGTAGCATCAAATTACACCAATGTTAAAGTCACCAATATGAAAACAGGGCAAACTTTCTTTACCTCAAAGAATTCATTGTTTACTCTTTTTCTTAATGCTGGTGATGGAACACTTTTGAAGTTTGAACCGACAATTTTAGCCGGTGGTTTGCTTGTTGAAAACGAAACGGTCTCATCATCCATCGAAGTTGACAGCAGTCTGGAACTTTCTCAATACAAAAAACTCCGGATTGAAAATGGCGCTGATGTAACCTTTAAAAATTCTTCAAGGCTATATGTATATAATTCTGACCTTGAAATTGAGGGAACACCATCAAACCCTTCAGTGATAAACTTTTTATCTCCGAACTGGACACTTGGTAATGGATTGGTTGCACGGTATGCTGATGTTTCCATAAATAATGCACGGATCAAAAATGCGAGCGCGGGGATTTACGCTTACAGGTGCTCGACCTTCGTTGTCAGCAATACAATTATCGACAGTTGTTATTTTGGAATATCAATGGAAGAACAAGGTTCGCCCTATGGTACAAATGTTCTTGAGAATATAACATTAAACAAGTGTATCCCGCGTGGAATAACAACAAATGATGTAGTATTAATGGCAAAAGATGTTGTAATATCAGCGGGTGAAAATGCAATGATGTTTTGGGATAGTGAATTCAACTGTCTGTTAGGGCAGGACACAGCAAATATCAGTATTTTATATCATACCACTGGAGTATATAGTAATAATTCAGATTTGAATTTTGGTTACGAAGATGGTGGTGCCGTTATTGACGGTGCATATAATACTTTCCTGAGTGCAGATAATTTTTATGTTGAGAATTATTCTGAGGTAATGGCTCAATATGGTTACTGGGCCTCGAAATCGAATTATTGTGATTATACAAGCAAACTGGTAGATGAACCTTCATTCGAATATGAAGGGGATCATCCTCTTATAATACCAAATGACGAACCGGCATTAGTAAAACACAATTTTACGGGTGAGGGTGGAGCAATAGTTAAGAAATTTGAACTTGCAAAAAAGATGTACAAAAAGGGACATTTAAAACAAGCAAGAGACATCTGCAGCGATATAATAGATAATAACTCTAATGATGAGCTGATTCCGGCTGTAATATCATTATTGATCCGTACTTTTAAGGAAGAGGGTAAAGAAGCTCTTGGACAATACATCGCAAACGGAAATAATGCAACGACAAATTCAACGGCAAAGGGATTACTCCAGGCTGCCACTGCACTTTTTACAGAGGATGTAAACAAAGTATATGATGATATCATTACAAGATATCCGGGGAAATACCCTGCTGAATATTCCCTGTACAAAAAAGCATTGTATCAGACCGGTTCTCAAATGGATAAAAAAGGAGCAAAAATCACATTCAATAAATTGAGGACTGATTTTCCCAACTCCCTGTTCATCAAAGACCTTGTTGTAAGGCTTGCAGACACTATGGGATTTTCCAACAAATCAGTTACTCCACTTGGTCTTCCCAAACAACAATCTCAAACGACGAATGCGGAAGTTTTTGAATACCAGTTACTAAACAATTACCCCAATCCTTTCAACCCCGAAACGCTAATAAAATTCTCCCTCAAGGAGAAAAGCAATGTAACGCTGACTGTTTTTAACATCGCAGGTCAGAAAGTTGCTGAACTTGTATCAGGTGAAATGGAAAAAGGCATGTATGAGAAGAAATTCAACGGAACCAAACTCTCATCCGGTGTTTATATTTTCCGTTTGAATGCTCAATCGCTCGAACACGCAAACATTAATTATACTAAAACAATGAAAGCATTGCTTCTTAAGTAGCTGAGTAAGATTTCAAGAAATCAATACCAATAGCCTCCGAATTCATTCGGAGGTCGAATGAAAATCGTGGATACTGTAATCTTAAATCAATATCTAATTTATAATGGCTGTCTCGAAAGGGACAGCCTTTTTTAATAGAAATTGCGAATCAAGACTTTGGGTTAATAAAGCCCGGAAAAGCTCCACAATTTTATAAATTAAACTCCTTAAGAATAATAAAATATCCAAAATCTGATTTCGACCGCATTATTTCTCATTTCTGTTAGTTAATTACTCAAAAATAGTCTGTAAGGACTGCTAACTCACCTGTTGCATTATTTGATGCTGATTTTTCTAATGTAGTAAACCTTTTTTATTTTATTTGTCTAACAAATCCCGTTTTCATTTTTAATCATACTCCCATTTTATTATATTTACACTTTCCTTAATTTACTTAATACGATGAAAGAAGCTTTAGACACCGCAATCAAAAATCTTCCGGATAATCCGGGTGTTTATCAGTTTTTAGACGATGCGGGAAGAGTATTATATGTAGGAAAAGCCAAAAACCTTAAAAACAGGGTCAGGTCATATTTCGCCGGCAAAAGTTCCAGTTACCGTATCGAATTGATGGTAGCAAAGGCTGCGGATATTGAGTTTATTATCACTTCGAGTGAGATTGAAGCACTTGTGCTCGAAAATAATCTGATAAAAAAACTCAAACCCCGCTACAACATCAGCCTGAAGGATGATAAAACTTATCCATTCATCAAAGTAACTTCAGAGTTGTATCCAAGAATTTATCCAACTCGAAATGTGGTAAAAGACGGGGCACAATATTTTGGTCCCTACACTGATGTTAAAAGTATGAGGGCTGCTTTACGGATGATTACACAACTTTTTAAAATAAGAAGTTGTAAACTTCCCCTCACTCCGGAAACGATAAACGCCGGAAGGTATAAAGTTTGCCTCGACTATCACATTAAAAAATGTGATGCACCTTGTGTGGGATATCAGTCTCACGAGGCGTATTCAACTACCGTACAGCAGGTGACAAAACTTTTAAAGGGAAAAATTGAAGAGCTGATAAAAGATTTTAAAATTGGGATGAATACTGCGGCACAAGAACTTCAGTTCGAAAAGGCAGCAGATTACAGGGATAAATTAACAAAACTTCAAGCTTTCTCCGAAAAACAAAAAATCGTGAGTGACGACGAAACAGACAGGGATATTGTTGCTTTTGCACTGGAAGGAAAAGATGCTTCATGTTCCATCCTGAATATCAGATCCGGAAAATTGATCGGAAAAAAGGAATTTCAAATCCAGAATTCTTCCCAGGAATCGCTTGAAGAAATTGCCGCTGCATTTATCAAACAGTTTTACATCGATTTTATCGATATCCCGACTGAAATAATCACCGAGGTTGAGCCTGCAGAGAATGATGAGATCGCTGAACTTCTCAAATTCAGATCAGGGAAGAAAATCAGGATTATTACACCCAAGAGAGGTGATCTTAAGTCGTTGTTGGATATGAGCAAAGAGAATGCTGCTCTCCAATTAAGGGAACTTCAACTGCAAAAGGTGAAAAAAGAAGGGAATATCCCTTATACTCTGGCAGCTCTTCAGAGGGATCTTTATCTGAAAAAATTGCCAAGACATATTGAGTGTTTTGATATCTCAAACTTGCAAGGTACAGATACGGTTGCAAGTATGGTGGTTTTTGTGGATGGCAAACCCAAAAAGAGCCTTTACCGGAAATTTTCAATTAAAACCGTTAGCGGACCCGATGACTTTGCAAGTATGGAAGAAGTTATCACTCGCAGATATACCAGGCTAAAAGAGCAAGGTGACCCACTCCCCGACCTGATAATGGTGGATGGAGGCAAAGGGCAACTCTCTACAGCCATTTATGCTCTTAGATTACTTGGACTTAAAAATTTTGAAATTATTGGTTTGGCAAAAAGACTCGAGGAGGTGTTTCTGCCCCGGGACCCTGAACCGGTATTAATTCCCAAAACATCATCTGCTCTCCGGTTATTACAACAAGTGAGAGATGAAGCACACAGATTTGCCATTACTTTTCATAGATTAAAGAGGAGTAAAAGAACTTTTACGACCGAATTGATACAAATCAATGGAATTGGAGAAAAATTGGCAATTAAATTGCTTACAGATCTTGGAAGTGTTAAAGAAGTTAAATCCGCCTCGATCGAAAAACTCACTTCGGTAATTGGAGAAAAGAAAGCAGCAATCGTTTACAACTATTTTCATGGTAAAGAATGACATCCATCACTAAAATCATCATCTTTTTGGCGTTCTTCTCTGCTCTGATAGCTCTATCCATGGCAGAGATACCAAAACCTGTGCCCACAAAACCGATCTTACATCGCAAAGTTGATATCAGTTATCTTAGATATCTGGATAGAAAAATCAAAGATACACTATATACAACAAAAAAATCGTATATCACTATTGATCTTAAAACTCAGCAAGCTGCCGTTATTATGAAATCGGGTGAACGATTTAATTTCCCCGTCTCAACCGGAACGAATACACTCTATCAGGGAGTGTTAACAAATCAAGGAATTTTTGCTATTTTTTCTAAAGCTGAGGTTGCTGTTTCCAAGGACTTTAACTGTAATCTCTATTTTTGGATGCAATTTAATTATGGAATCGGTTTACACGGCTTGGACGGAAATGGTTATTATGTTTTCCTTGGTAAACAACCAAGTTCACACGGTTGTGTAAGAACTGCAAATGAGGATATCAAAATTGCCTATTCCCTCGTTGAGTTTGGTTCCCCTGTAATAGTTACAACCGGCGATAATAACGCGATAACTGTTTCATTTGTTGAGAAGGATGACCCTTACATTTATAACCCAAATGCAACTGAACTCCAAAAATTAGTTAAACAAAGGTTACAGGACTTGTATGCAGGAAATTTCGAAAAACTCTTTTCTCAGAAAATTGTGATAGATAACCTCAATTGTGGAATGGGAGGACTACCAATTGGTGATATATCAAAAATCCCTGATGCGAAAATGCTTCTCTATAAATCGTCTATGGAAAGTAATTATATGAGTAAAGACCTGAAATCCAAATCTCTTAACATCGATCAATTAATTGCGGTAGATGATTCAACAAAAATTTATGATTCTCTGAAAACCAAAACAAATGATTCAACTTATACAAAAAAATAGATTCATTCTGGTTCTGCCAATAATATTACTTATTTGGGGATGTGGTAAACCGACACCTAAATATAACCCGAAAAAGGTGACAGGACATGAGATAGTTACCCTGATTGACAGTTATATAAATGGCGATGAAAAAGCCGAAAACCGTCTAAAAGATCCCTTTGAATTGAATATTCTCGATGCAAAAAGATATCGAAAGGTGGAGATTGACAGCCTTCAGATTGATGGAGTTACATATTTTGGCGTACTTCTACAACATAAACAACCGGAAAACAACAAATTCCTGATTTATGATGATACTCTTGGACTTCTCTTACATGACAAAAGTCTAACCGGCTCGCTGAATTATAAACAGGTTGAGGTTGGAACCAAACCGTTCTTTTCCGTTATTCAGAAATATTCAGTAAAAAACATTGTTAATGTTGAATATCTCAAGATTTATGATATTAAATCAAACCGTGCTTCCATAGCTTTCGAGAATTATACTGAAGTTTCCTCCCCCACCCTGCTCGCAAAAATGACTACATCTTTCAGCAAGGGAAATCCTCTAAAATTAAATTTCAGACTGTGGGGAAATGCCTCGGTGTTTAAACCGGTGGATGTTGAATATAAGGTTGGAGAAGGTTTTTCAACCAAAGCGGAGAAATGGAGGGAACTGCTTCATTCCTATACCAGGGGATATCAAACCTCTGAAAAAATTACACCTGTTGCTGAAGAACTGCCTAAATATTACAACACCCGATTTGATTTGCTCAGGATGTATCTCCCTGCAAAATGGGAAATAAAAAATGGTGTCGAGATAAAATCCCTTTTTGAAGATAAGGTTACGGGAACAGTGGTTACAAGGGAGAAAAAAGATATCACTATTTTTGTGTTCGATTTGGAAGGAAAAAGTCCCGTTCGGAAGCATGTTAAAGACATCAATTTTAATCTCATTAGCGATGAGTATAACTATTCACTTTATGATTCAAAACTGATCAAAAAGGAATCAGAAGTAACCCAATTTCTTCTTTCAAAGTGTGAAAATGAGGAATATCTTGTAGCTATAAGGTGTGATGCAAAATTTTATGATAACAATTACCCCCTTATCTACTACATGATAAATTCAATAAATGTAAACTGTTATTAAACCGGACCTGAAAAATGAATTTATATATTGTAAGACATACCGATGCCGAATATTTGGGAACAGGCCCGGGAGGTGAAAGACAAATCACCGAAGAAGGTAGAAGATGGTTGGCAAATTCTGTTAAACATTGGGAAAAATTGATCCCCGGGATTGATCTGATAGTCTCTTCGCCTGCACTTAGAACCCAACAAACTGCTGCAGTAATTGCTGGAGGACTTGGTTATGAAAGTGAAGTTGTGGTTTCCAAAAGTCTGCAAAGTGGAACACCGATTGCAAATATCTATTCTTTTTTACACTCCAACAGCGAAGAAAATATACTGTTGGTTATGCACGAACCCGAAGTTTCATTGCTTACAATGAATGCCACGGGAAGTGGTTCTTTAGAATTATATTTCAAACCGGGGACTTTGGCTAAAGTTGTTTTCCCCGGCAAAATGCGTCCCCATTCCGGGAAGCTGCATTATTTTCTCCCCCCCGATGTATTTGCACAATAAAAAAAGGCTCTGACTACACGAGATACATGCTTGCCGCTGCTTCCTTCCGGACCTGACGGGGTTGGGCACTCACTTGTTAGCAGAGCCAAAAATCAAAATTATTCAGACCTAAATATAAATATATATTTAACAAATGACAAATTGAACTTTAGAACTTGAGAACTTGAGAACCTTAGAACTTGAGAACCTTAGAACTTGAGAACCTTAGAACTCGAGAACTTGAGAATTTGAGTACTGAAGTTCCGAAGTACTGAGGTTCCGGAGTTCTCACCAAATTTCCTTTTGCTCTTACGGTTTTAAAGGTTAATTTTAAAGAATGGAAAAACTTTTTTTCACAGGAGATCAAATGAGTATTAGCCCATTCAAAAATGAAGCGTTTATCGACTTCACAAAGCCGGAAAATATCGAAAAACAGAAAAATGCGATAGCTGAAGTTAAGAAAAAATTAGGAGCTGCTTATCCCCTCATAATAGGTGGTAAAGAAGTTACAACAGAAAGAAAATTTAATTCATACAGCCCCTCCAACACTGATGAACTTATTGCGGTTTTCAGCAAGGGAGATGTCGATCTTGCAAATACTGCTGTTGATGAAGCTTTAAAAGCTTTTGAGACCTGGCGTTATGTCGATCCAAAAGAAAGAGCTGCCCTTCTCTTCAGAGCTGCTGAAATTGCAAAAAGAAGAAGATTTGAGATCAATGCTTACATGATTCTCGAAGCAGGCAAAAACTTTGCAGAAGCTGATGGCGACACCGCTGAAGCAATCGATTTTATGGAGTTTTACGCTCGTGAAATGTTAAGATATGCAGAAACACAGCCAATCACTCCCCTTCCGGGTGAACACAATGAACTTGTTTACATCCCGCTTGGTGTTGGTGTAATTATTCCACCATGGAACTTTCCTTTTGCAATTCTTGCAGGAATGTCTTCTGCTGCAATCGTAAGCGGAAATACAATAGTGCTTAAACCATCTTCAGACACACCGATGATGGGAAGACTCTATTTTGAAATTATGAAAGAAGCCGGTGTTCCTGATGGTGTGCTCAATTTCCTGCCGGGTTCCGGTGGTGAAGTTGGTGACACCCTCGTAGCTCACCCAAAAGTAAGATTTATCTCGTTTACAGGTTCAATGGAAGTTGGTATCCACATTTATGAACTTGCTGCAAAAGTTCAACCGGGACAAATCTGGTTGAAGAGAGTGGTCGCAGAGATGGGTGGAAAAGACAGTATTATTGTTGATTCGGATACTGATCTTGATGATGCTGCCGATGGTATCGTCGCTGCTGCTTTTGGATTTCAGGGACAAAAATGTAGTGCCTGCTCAAGAGCAATCATCGATGAAAAAGTATATGACACAATGGTTGATAAAATAAAAGAACGAGTTGCCAAAATTGAGATTGGACCTGCAGAGGATAATTTCAGATTGGGACCTGTTGCAAGTGCCTCAGCCGAAAGAGGTATCTTGAAATATATCGCAATTGGTAAAACCGAAGGCAGATTAATTTGTGGTGGTGAAAAAGCACCCGGTAATGGATATTACATTCAACCAACTGTATTTGCTGATGTCGATCCTGAAGCCAGAATTTCTCTTGAAGAGATTTTTGGACCTGTTCTTGCCATCATAAAATCACCAAATTTTGAAGAATCTTTAAAAATTTGCAACAATACCATTTATGGTCTTACAGGTGCTGTTTATACAAACGACCGCAGCAAACTTGAGCGTGCAAAAAAAGAACTTCTTATTGGCAATCTCTATTTAAACAGGAAATGTACCGGTGCCCTTGTTGGAGCCCATCCCTTTGGTGGATTTAACATGTCAGGAACCGACTCAAAAGCCGGAGGCAGAGACTATCTGTTGTTATTCCTTCAGGCCAAAATGATGAGTGAAAAAATTAAATAATTTGCGGGGAGTGTTTACTCCCCTTTTCTTCAAAATAATCGACAGGTTTTTATAGATGAAAATTCATGAATATCAGGCAAAAGAGATTCTTAGGAAGTATAATGTCCCTGTGCCGAAAGGCTTTCCTGTTTTCACACCCGAAGAAGCAGTTAAAGTTGCCAAAGAAGAACTCGGTGGTTCTGTTTGGGTTGTAAAAGCCCAGATTCATGCCGGTGGCAGAGGCAAAGGCGGTGGCGTTAAAGTTGCTAAATCTCTCCATGAAGTATATGAATATTCCAAAGAAATTCTCGGAATGACTCTGATTACCCATCAGACAGGTCCCGAGGGACAGGTTGTAAAAAGACTTCTGGTTGAGCAGGGCATCAATATCGAAAAGGAACTTTATATCGGGATTACACTCGACAGAGCAATATCCAAAAATGTTCTAATGGCTTCCACCGAAGGTGGAATGGAAATTGAAAAAGTTGCGGAAGAATCACCCGAAAAGATAATTAAAGAGACCATTGAGCCTTCTTTGGGGCTTCGTCCACATCAGGCACGAAAAGTTGCTTTTGCACTCGGTTTAAGTGGAGTTCAGCATAAAAACGCAGTTAATTTCCTTCTCGCTTTCTACAAAGCCTACGATGCAACTGATGCTTCCCTTGCAGAGATTAATCCCCTTGTTGTCACCAAAGAAGGTGATGTAATGGCACTTGATGCCAAAATGAATTTTGACGATAACGCACTCTATCGTCACAGAGATATCATGGAATACCGCGATATCGACGAAGAAGATCCACTTGAAGTGGAAGCTTCCAGATATAACCTTAACTACATTAAACTTGATGGAAATGTTGGTTGTATGGTTAATGGTGCCGGTCTCGCAATGGGTACAATGGACATCATTAAACTTGCAGGTGGAGAACCGGCAAACTTCCTTGATGTGGGTGGTGGAGCAAATAAGGAAACCGTCGCAAATGGTTTTAAGATAATACTTTCTGATCCGAATGTTAAAGCGATACTTATTAACATTTTTGGTGGTATTGTCCGTTGCGATCGTGTTGCCGAAGGTGTTATCAATGCTGCAAAAGAGATCGATATCAACCTGCCGATAGTCGTAAGACTTGAAGGTACAAATGCCAAAGAAGCCCGTGAGATGTTGGCTAAATCAGGCCTCAGCCTTATTCCGGCTTCAACTCTCGCTGATGCAGCGGAAAAAATAACACGAGTTCTGGCAGCAAACAATTAATTCCCGTAACTCTGATTACGGCGTTTCATTTGACAAGGATATAAATGTCTGACATACAACGAAATAATTATGATTTGGGAAATGACGACTTCAGCGAAAGTTATCTTGAAGAGATAATTGAGAAGTGTCGCCTCATCCTGTCTGAAGATCTTCGCGAAGAATCGATTGTATATATCGATAATTCCATTGAGATACTTCTCGACAACTATCGTTATGAAGAGGTGTTGGACATTGTGAAAAGACTCATTTCGGTGAATCCTTTCGATTATGAGAATTATTACAGAGCCGGGTTCTGTTTATTTAGAATGAATGAACCCGCTCTCGCGTATAGAAGTCTGACTAAAGCTCTCACACTGAACCCAAATGATAGCTCGGCTCTTATCGAGAAGGCTATGGTGTGCATCCAACTGAACCGCTTGAAGGAAGCCACGAGGTATCTTAAAGCAGCTTATGAGATCGATAAAGACGATCCAAGAACCTATTTTTCTTTTGGAATTATCTTTAAAAGATTAAAAAAGTATAACAAAGCAATAAAATTCCTTAAAAAGGCGTCAACTCTCGATCCTGAAGACCCGGAAATTCTCTTCTTGTTAGCACACTGCTACCGGGATGTAAATAATCAGTCGTTTGCTATGGATACGATTGAAAAGTATCTTGAACTTGAACCCAAATGTTCTGATGGCTGGTTCTTTAAAGGTCAGATGCTCGAAAGGCTCAGCAGAATTGAAAGCGCATTAAATGCATTTGCCACATCAATGGCGATCGATCCTTTAAATCTGGCAGCAGTATTCGCCTTTGTTGAACTTAATATTAGCCTCAGAAAATATAAGATTGCCTCAGAAAGTTTAAATTCAGCTCTTAACCTGCATCCTGAAAACTTCGCCATCTATTTTAAACTTGGTGAAATTTCTCTCCTCAAGCAGGATTATTTCACTGCGGCAGAACAATTTACCAAGGCAATAGAGGCTGACAAAAAATTTGCTGGTGCTTATATGGAAAGAGCATTCTGCCAACTTAAACTCGGCGAGTTTGCACTTGCTTTACAGGATTTTAGAGACGGGCTTCTTTATTCTACAAAGGAAGGCAAAATATTGTGGGGTCCTTTTGGCAAATGGGGCTTCCATCTTGGCGAAGATGACAAAGAATATATCGCACACTTTGAAGAGATATTGAAGATTGACGACAGAAGCCATCTAACATGGCTCCAACTGGCTGAAATCAAATTAGACTACCGTAACCCGCATCACGCTCTGCTTTGTCTCTATAAGGCTCTCGCTGCAAAACCTTTGGATGGCAGAAGCTTTTATTTATTAGCCAGAATTGCTTATAAACTTGGAAACAATAAACAAGGATTGGTTTACCTGAGGGCAGCATTCAAACGCGATAGTTCGATATTTGCAGCTTTCCGCAAAAAAAATCCATTGGTGTTTTATTCCAGAGTTTTCCAGAGCCTCTTTGGTGATCTGATGGAGAAATAGTGAATAACATCTCTTTTAGTCCGGAAACAATAATTACCGGGTTGGCAGCTCATCCTGCCAAACATTCATTTTCACCCTCTATCCACAACACGGCGGCAAGTCTGTTGGGTTTAAATTTTGTCTTTCTGGCTTTTGATGTACTCCCTGAAAATCTTGAGGATGCATTAAACGGAATGAAAGCCTTTAATATTCGCGGACTAAACCTCTCCCTCCCCCATAAAAAAAAGGTGCTCCAGTTTCTTGATTCAAAGAGTCTGGAAGTTTCTTATTCAGGAGCAGCAAATACAATTGTTAACGAAAATGGAAAACTCGCGGGATATAACACTGATATAAGTGGTTTTACAAAGTCACTTGAAGTATATGACGAGCTCTTCAGAGGAAAACCGGCATTTATCATAGGTGCCGGAGGTGCCGCTTCAGCAGCCATATATTCATTGATCGTGAATTTTCATGTAAAAAAAATTCACCTGATCAACAGAACTCTTCAGCATTCGGCAAATCTTGCAGCCAATTATTCAATGTTGTTTAAGGATGTGCAATTTGAAATTATTCCTCACAACAATCCCAGAGTGAAAACTGCACTATCCAATTCAGGGATTGTGGTAAATACCACCTCTGTTGGAATGAGCCCTAACACTGAAGAATTAGTGGATATCCCCTTTGAAGCCCTGAATCGTGATTCACTTGTTTACGACATGATCTACAATCCGTTAAAAACAAAGTTTCTTGCAGAAGCGGGATATTATGGTTGTCTCACCATAAATGGTTTATATATGCTGCTTTACCAGGCTGCTGAGGCATTTAAGTTATGGACAGGTAAACAGATGCCTGTGGAAGAAGTTAAAAAACTTCTCCCACAGTTCTGAAAACAGGTTCAGGTAAGTTTTTCCAACCCGCTTTTTAATCTTTTTAATCCTTCAAGAATGTTCTTTTCCGAACATGCAAACGACATCCTGACACAATTGTCATTTCCAAACGCATCTCCCGGAACCAATCCAATATTTTCTTCGGCAAGCAGATAAGTACACATTTCAGCAGAACACTTTATCATTTCATTTCGAAATGATTTACCATAGAATGATGAAACATCGAAAAATGCGTAAAATGCTCCACCGGGAACCGGACATTTTATTCCGTCGATTTCACGGAGCCCTTTAATTATCAAATCGCGTCTCTCTTGAAACCTGGTTGCCATCATTTCAATCTCAGTGGTTGGTCCTGTCAAAGCTGCTGTTGCAGCTTTTTGCGATACCGAACAAGCATTTGAAGTGCTGTGACTCTGTAAATTGGCAGCCAAATCGATAATGGATTTAGGTCCTGCAGCATAACCGACACGCCATCCGGTCATTGAATATGCCTTTGAGAGACCATTAATCACGACAGTTTTATCTCTCAAGCCGGGATATTGAGCCGGAGAATAGTGTTGACCACCATCAAATGTTATCTTTTCATAAATCTCATCCGAAATGGTGATTATATCCGTTTCCACTAACACTTCACAAAGTGCTTTTATCTCTTCCGGGCTATAAGCTGCGCCGGAAGGATTTGAAGGTGAATTGAAGATAAAAACTTTTGATTTTGGTGTTATTGCTGCTTTTAATTGAGCCGGAGTTATCTTATAACCACTCTCCGGGCCTGCGTCAATTACAACAGATTTACCTTGCACTAATTTTACCATCTCCGGATAACTCACCCAATAAGGTGATTGATAAATCACCTCATCACCGGGGTTGCACAATGCCATCAATACATTATAAATTGACTGTTTTGCACCGCTCGATACAAGTATCTCACCCGGAGTATATTCCAGATTATTGTCATTTTTGAATTTAACTATGATAGCTGCTATCAGATCCGGTGTACCGGCATTAGCAGTGTATTTGGTAAAATTTTCATTAATTGCTTGAATTGCCGCATCTTTGATGAATCCTGGTGTTGGGAAATCCGGCTCTCCGGCACTAAAGCTCAGAACATCTTTTCCTTCGGCTTTTAATTTTTTAACTAATGCAGTGATAGCCAAAGTGGCACTGCCTTCTACTGATGATACAAGTTTAGATAGATCAGTCACAGAACGCTCCCGTATGTTATTTAGCGAATTTTTTCTTGAGTGCTTCCTGCACACAAAGAGGTACAAAATCAGATACTTCCTGCCCCAAAGAGGCAAGATTTCTGATAAGTGATGAATTTACATAGGTATATTTTTCATTTGGCATCAGAAAAACTGTAGTGATCTCTTCAGCTAATTTTCTGTTCATCAACGCCAGTTGAAATTCGTATTCAAAATCTGAAAGTGCTCTTAATCCCCTGATCAAGGCAACTGCTCCTTTTTCCCTCGCATGAGCCACAAGCAGGCCTGAGTAGGAACTTATTTCAACACCCGGTACCTCCTTAAGACTCTCACTAAGCAGTTCAAACCGGTGTTCAACAGTGAACATCGGTGTTTTTGAAGGATTGATGCCGATGCTTACATAAACCTTGTCAAAGATATCCTTTGCCCTGAGAACTATGTCGATATGACCATTTGTTACAGGATCAAAAGTACCCGGGTAAATAGCAATTTTCTTCTTTTTTTCGTCCATTTACAACATTTTTTCTAAATTTTTTGTTGATTTCAAATATAATAAATATTTATGTAATACACTTTCTTTTAATTTTGGAAACATACAAGGAGTTAAAATAATGATTTATTATTATGTACAGATCAGCGTGGAAACTAAGGTGCAGACTGACTGGATTCAGTGGATGCTTGAAGTCCATATTCCTGAAGTGGTTGCGACAGGTCACTTCAAAAATTGTTATTTTCAGCAGATAATTGATCCTCTACCAACAGGCGAGACAGTATCTTTCCTAACGGTTTATGAGTGTGAATCAGTTGAAAGATTGAGGAAATACCGTGAAAATGATGCCCCTAAACTTATGGCAGAACACGAGAAGAAATTTGGTGGTTCTTTCACAGCCACAAGATTTGTGGGTGCCCCTCTCCGTGTTCCCGAGGGAAAAGTTCAATTTTAACGATTTTGGGGAGTGATGTTCAACACCACTCCCCCTATTTCCTCTGTTTTGTGCGCTGATTCATTTTTGCTTCATATTTTATTCATATTTTACGGTGTTATTTTTAATATTTTAGGCTTGCAATGCGTTACATAAGTTTGTTATTCTTTATACTTGCCACCTCTGGATTTTCACAACAGGCATCCGAATATTTCCCCGCCTCAAATGGATATAAATGGTACACAAAAACCGTGGTACTCGACTCTTTGAATCAGGAAATTGATTCACTGGTTGCATACACCATCGATTCCCTCGCAGGAGAAACCACATATAAAGGTTATCAGGCTAAATATATTCTCGGGAAAACCGGATTATATGAGACGGTTACATATCAACCATATATCGATACATCCTTTGTATCGCTTTCAGGAACCGAAGCCGGAACATATTTTGGTCTCGGTAATATAAACTCTCTTCTTGGTTTGATTGATACTACCGCTATCGACAGTAGTTTACTCGGCGTTTTGGGTTTACTCTCTTCCGTTGAGGGATGGTACCCGACATATAAATTTACAAGTTCGGTTGGCACCAATTATAATCTGTTTACCAAAGACACCACAGTTGTGGTTAATGATTTAACCTTGCCATTACGCTTTCAGGCTCAGGCAAAGAGAGTTAATGACGGACCACTGACTACAGAAATCGGGACCTTTAACTGTAAAAAGTTTGTACTCTCATACTCGGTAAAGTATATGTTGATTCCAATATTTCCAATTACACTTGTTACAATTCCCGATACACATTATGTTGCGCAAGGTAACTGGATAATTAAGACTATCGCCCCTTCAACCACAATGGATTTGAGCGTTGTCGAACTTGGTACATTCACCTTCCCGGGAAGAGTGGAGGTTGTGATTCCACCAATTATTCCAACTTCAATTGAAGATTTTGAACCTTCACAGATTGATGGGTTTGCGCTTAACCAAAATTATCCAAATCCCTTTAATCCCGAAACAACTATCAGTTTTAATCTTCCAAATAATGGATTTGTTTCACTAAAAGTGTATGATAATTTGGGGAATTTGATTGCAACACCGGTAAACAGAGATATGCAGGCCGGAGCACATAAAATGAATTTTAGTGGAAATGGACTGGCGAGTGGAGTTTATTTCTACAGACTTGAAACAGAACGATTCTCTGAAACCCGAAGAATGATTCTGCTGAAATAAAAGATTGATGATTTTTTAAAGGAAGATCATTTGCCCAAAAGGGATGACTGATCTTCCTTTTTTTATTTTAAATAATTTTAAGGGCTTTTTGAAGTTCAATCTTTGTATTAAGTAAATCCTGAGATAATACTTTTACCGACCCGATAACAGGCATAAAATTTGTGTCACCGTTCCATCTGGGTACGATATGAAAGTGGATGTGATCCGCAATTCCTGCACCCGCAACTTTACCAAGATTTGCACCAATATTAAAACCCTCCGGGTTACTAATTTCTCGTAATGCAGTAATCAGTCTCTTAATCGTTGAACTTACTTCCGCAAACTCTTCATCTGAAAGCTCGATGATGTCGGAAATGTGCCTGAAGGGTATCACCATAAGGTGACCATTGTTATAAGGATAGAGATTCAGCATTGTGAAAGTCCTCTCTCCTCTAAAAACTACCTGCGACTGATCATCTAACAGATCATCATTCTGTGAACTACAAAAGACACACCCCTTGCTGTCTGCTTTTTTGTCCTTAAATGATTCTATATATTGTGAACGCCACGGTGACCATAATTTATCCATCTGCCATCCTGATTAAGATTTGTTAATACTTCAAAAATAGTGATTTATTTTTAGAATAATCCGTTGAACCGTTTTATAATAAAATAAAAAGGCTGCCCGTAAAAGCAGCCTTTGAAAATATGATGAAGATCGTTTTATTCTTCTTCAAGTCTCGATTTGTTATATTCTTCAATGATCTTAACTTCCTGCTCTTTAGGAACTTCCTCATAAAAAGAAAATTTCTCTTTATGGGTTCCTCTTCCTGCAGTAATACCACGCAGATCAACTGAATATTTGTAGAGTGATGACAATGGTACATTAGCTTTAAGTATCTGGAAATGACCATCGGATTCCATACCGAGGATTCTACCTCTACGAGATGTAAAATCACTCATAACATCACCCATGAACTCTTCAGGAACTTTAACCTCAACTTCGTAGATGGGCTCAAGCAAACACGGTTTACAAGCTGCAAATGCTTTCTTAAAACATTGAGCAGAAGCAAGTTTAAATGACATTTCATCCGAATCAACATCGTGGAATTTGCCGTCAAATAGTGTGACTTTTACATCCACTACATTGTAACCTGCAAGTACACCTTTAACCATCTGCTCCTGGATACCTTTTTCTACGGCAGGAATAAATCTACCGGGAACAGCACCACCAACGATGGCATCGACAAACTCAAATCCTTTTCCGCGTTCCTGAGGTTCCATCTTAAAGAATACATGCGCAAACTGTCCTCTACCACCTGATTGTTTTTTATGGCGGTAGTCAACACTGTCAACTCTTCCTTTAATAGTTTCTCTATAAGGAATTCTTGGTTGAACAAGATCCACATCTACATTATATCTTTCTTTCAGTCTCTTGACTGCGAAAGTAAGCTGGGTCTGTCCCTGCCCTGTTATTATGGTTTGTCCAATTTCAGGATCAAATCTTACATTAAATGAAGGATCTTCTTCGTGCAGGGCATGTAAACATGTAGCGATTTTATCTTCATCACCTTTAGCTTTAGGAATGATCGCTCCCCTGATAGAAGGCTCCGGAAATTTGATATGTTCAATTTTTACTGAATAGTTCTTTGAACTAAGAGTGTTGTTGGTATGTGAATCTTTAAGTTTCACCACCGCACCAATATCTCCGGCACACATGGAAGAAAGATCTTTTCTGTTGTGTCCGTTTAACACAAAAAACTGATTAAGTCTTTCAGGTTTACCGCTTGTCTGGTTCACAAGATCCATGCCCGGTTTTAAGGTACCGGAATAAACTCTGAATAGTGAAAGTTCACCGACATGTTGTTCTGCAATTATTTTAAAGATAAAAAGGACGGGTTCACCGTTTTTGTTGCAAACAACTTCAACTTCTTTTCCGTCACCAAGTGTACCTTTTGCCGGGGGCATTTCGTTTGGTGCGGGGAAATAGCTTACCGCAAAATCAAGGATATTGTTCATTCCAACACCTTTAGCGGCGGAAGCTGCAAATACGGGAACAAGGTCACCATTGCGGATCGCTATTTTCATCCCCTTTACTGCTTCTTCAGGGGTTAAATCCCCGTTCTCAAAATAGTTATTCATGAGTTCTTCATCAGCTTCAGCAACCTTTTCAATTAACTGAGTGTGATACTCTTCAGCGAGGGCTTTTAATTCTGCGGGGATTTCAATCTCCTTTACAGATTTTGTACCAATCGCTCCATATTGATATGCTTTCATCTTGAGCACATCAACAACCGTATCGAACTGTAATCCCTCTTTGGCAGGGAAAGTTACTACCACACATCCATGTGAAAGTCGATCAATAGACTGTTCAAATATCCTTTTAAAATCCGACCTTTCATGGTCAACTTTATTTATTACGATGGCTGCCGGTTTGTTATCTTCTTTAAGATATTCCCAGGCATGCTCGGTTCCTACTTCAATGCCTTCGACTGCTTTAATAAGAATAAGACCCGTATCGACAACTTTTGCACCTGCCAAAACTTCACCTTCAAAATCAGATGTTCCCGGAATATCAACAATATTCAACTTAACATCTTTCCAATCCAAGTGACAGGCAGAGAGGGAAATAGAAATCTTACGCTCAATTTCATTAGGAGTATAGTCAGAAATCGTGTTTCCTTCTTCTATTTTGCCGATACGGGTAGTTTCACCGCCGGTGTATAAAGCCAACTCGTTAAAAGTAGTTTTTCCGGCGTTGGCATGTCCAAAAAAACCGATGTTCCGGATGAGCTCCGGAGTATATTCTTTCACAGATGATCTCCTTTACTTCTTTAAGAAAAAGGCTCTGAAGAAGGCGAGAACGCCACCTTTCAGAGCCGTTAAATTAGTAAGCAGCTTATCCACCGGTGATTCAAGACTTTCTTTAACTTTATCTTCGAAACTGAACAAACTTTCCAGCCTCATCTTTACTTGATCGATTATCCAACCTGTCTTTTCAAGCTGCTCATTCACCTCGGAAGAGGTGTGTTGCAGTGTGCCGGACAGTGTCTGTAATGAGTCAATCAGTGGCTCAAATTTATTCGTGAGTTCGCCCAAGTCTTGTTGCATCTGTTGTACACTATCAGTGAGTTTTTTTAAATACACTATAAGCGCTACACATAATGCTGACGCACTCAGGTAAAGGATTACTTGAAATATCTCCGTTAACATAGCTACTCTTTCATTTTAAAAGATTATGCGTTTTCTGTTTCCTGTTCAGCAGCAGGTTTCCCTTTTGCTCCTTTCATTAGCCTTTCAGCATCATTCTTGATTTCTTCGGCTTTTTTCTTTGCGTCATCAATAATTTGTTGACCTCTTTTTTTGCCTTCGTTAACCACTTCCTGAGCTTTTTCTTTGGCTTTTACCAGTTGGGATTCAGCTTCTTTTTTGAAATCTTCAGCTTTATCCTGAATGTCTTTGCGGAGTTCTTTCCCACTCTTTGGAGCAAACAAAAGGGCTAATGATGCACCGACTAATCCACCGGCAAGAAGACCCAACAGTAAACCTTTACTAAGATTTTTGTCGTTTGACATAACAACCTCCATTTTTTTATGAATTTTACAACATTTTTTTAAATGCACTATAATATACTCTCATTTGTAAATAAAATCAAACATGATTTAATCTTGTTTAAAAATTAAAATATATAATACTAAGTAAAATAATAGTAATTACTCAGACATCAAACACAAAAAGGAGGCCATAGCCTCCTTTTTCAAAAATAGTTACGATTTGTTGACCAAATTCCCAACCACATGAGATTTATGCCGGGAAAGTGGTGGTTTTGTCAGATTACATGTTTTTTACTATTTCATTAGCGAATTCGCTGGTCTTAACTTCTTTTGCACCATCCATCAGACGCGCAAAATCGTAGGTGACCACTTTACTCGAAATTGTTTTTTGAAGTGCAGATTCAATCATTCTTGCAACTTCTGTCCATCCAATGTAATCAAACATCATCACTCCCGAGAGTATTACTGATCCGGGATTAATTTTGTCGAGATTTGCATATTTTGGAGCAGTTCCATGAGTTGCTTCAAATAAACCGATCGAATAACTCAGATTTGCACCGGGAGCGATTCCAAGACCACCAACCTGTGCTGCTGCAGCATCTGAAAGATAATCACCATTCAGATTTGGAGTGGCAACCACATCATATTCGTCAGGTCTCAACAAAACCTGCTGGAACATACTGTCTGCGATACGATCTTTTATGAGAAGTTTTCCTTCAGGAACCTTTCCACCGTGATTTGCCCAGACTTCATCTTCAGTGACAGTTACATTGCCAAATTCTTCTTTAGCAACTTCATAACCCCACTCCTTAAATGAACCTTCGGTAAACTTCATGATATTGCCTTTGTGCACAATTGTAACACTTTTTCTACCATGTGTGAGAGCATATTCGATGGCTTTTTTCACAAGTCTTTTTGACCCAAAAGCTGACATTGGTTTAACACCAATCCCTGAGCCGGGTCTGATGTTTTTACCAAACTTTTCGTTTATTAATTTGATTATTTCATTGGCTTCAGGCGAATCAGCTTTAAACTCAACACCTGCATACACATCTTCCGTGTTCTCTCTGAAAAGCACAATATCAAGTTTTTCAGGAGTTTTCACGGGACTTGGTGTACCTGCATAATACTTTACAGGACGAACGCATGCATAAAGATCAAGACGCTGACGAAGTGTAACATTAAGACTTCTGATTCCACCACCAACTGGTGTAGTGAGAGGACCTTTGATAGCGACGAGATATTCTTCTATCGCCTCGAGCGTTTCTTCAGGTAACCATTCGTTTTCACCATAAACTTGAAGTGATTTTTCACCGGCATAAATTTCAGCCCATGCAACTTTCTTTTTGCCTCCATAAGCTTTTTCTACAGCAGCATCAAATACATGCTGTGAAGCTTTCCATATGTCAGGACCTGTACCGTCTCCTTCGATAAAAAGAAGAACCGGGTTATCAGGAACAACAAGTTTCCCGTTATCGACAGTGATTTTAGCACCAAATTCAGGAACTTTTACATGTTTGTAGTTTCCCATTAGTTGACCTCCGTTTTGTTAAGAATATTTAAATCTATTTTTCCCTCTTTTCTCTGGTAAAACCAGAAAACAACCAAACCAACAACCACGGCAAACCACAGAGTGGCTACTCTTATCAATATGGTTGAGGATACTGCAATCGCTTCGGGTTTATTAAGAGATTGAATAAAAAGCGTAAAAAGTGCATCAGTTGCTCCAAGTCCCCCGGGTAAAAACGAAAGTGCCCCCGCAACTGTCGCAAATGAATAATAAAATGAAGCTCTGAAGAGTGATACATCTACAGATAATTCAGTAAGTATCAAATAGTATGCATAACACTCAAAAAACCAGGAAACCAGACTAAATAAAGTCATTAGAACCATTGGTTTTGGTTTTAGCAGTGTGTAAGCACTCTCATATATTTCTATAAAATGAGGCAAAAATCTTTTAAGAAACTTAACTCTACCTAATAAATGAACAATGGGAAGTGCCCATCCCCTGTTTGAAATTATTGTGATCATTATTGTGAAGACAATCAGTGCCCCAATAGCAAATTCTCTTCCATAATTGAAACTCAACGCACCTGCAAGGGCGATGATGATTAGAGCAGTCATGTCCGTTACTCTTTCAGCGAAAATCACAGGTGCAGTTTTACTAACCGAAACACCTAATCTTTCTTTCAAAAGAAATGATTTTAGCACCTCACCCATCTTCCCAGGGGTAACACTTAACATAAATCCACTTAAAAAAATTAAAAAGGAATCCCCTGTTCCAATTTTTACATCGATCAAACCAAGATAATAGTGCCACTTAAAAAATCGAAAGATATAATTTGCAAAAACCAATCCAAGAATCACCGGGATCAGAAATATACTAAATTGTGAAAGAGCCTCAATTACTTTGTCGATGTCTGCATAAATCGAAAATGCGAGATATAAAACCACCGAGGCAATGATTGAATAAATTATAGTCCTTCTATAATTTTTCAAGATGCTACCTTTTTGAGAGCCTCATAAACTGCATTAGTTGGCAATCCCATCACATTGTAATAACACCCCTCTATCTTCTCGATAAAGATTGATCCATATCCATCCTGAACGCCATAACCCCCGGCTTTGTCAAATGAACTTCCGGTAGCAACATAGCCAACAATCTCATCTTCAGTCAAATTGGTAAAGGTCACTTTTGTCTCCGAAAATGAATCAACCCTCTTATTGTTTTGTGTATTCAGAACCGAGAATCCTGTAATAACGGTATGAGTTTTACCACTCAATCTTCGAAGCATCGATTTTGCTTCTTTTTCATCTACAGGTTTACCAAGTATTTCACCGTCAAGAAGAACTATGGTATCAGCAGTAACAATGATCCCCTCTATTCCACGGGAAATTGCATCATCCATCTTCCTTTTTGCCAACATCAAGGCAACATCGTTTTGATGCATCTCCAAAGGAAACGACTCATCGGTATCGAGACTGATTACTTCAATTTCTCTGACAATCTGCCCAAGAAGAAACTTCCTTCTGGGTGATCCTGAAGCTAAAACTATTTTAAGGTCAATTACCATAAACTCTGGTGATTTCTGTTTGTGGAAAATAATGTGCTAATATCTCCTCATAACTTCTGCCTGCACGACTCTGATTCATAGCCCCCCACTGACACATCCCTACACCATGACCATTCCCCCAACCTTTTAGATTTATCTTCTGAACCGCTCCGTTGGCTTCAATCACTTCAATTTCAAAATTTGAACTTCTGAGAATCGAATTGTCTTTTTTGCTCTTTATGACATCCCGAATTCTGCTTCCCGCAATTTTAACCGGTTTTTCATCTCTAAGATAAACCAACAATTCTTTTGCTCTCCCTGAAGTATATCTTTCCTTAATCTCCATTCCCTCAAGAACATAGTTTTTCGATTTGATAAGACTTGCGTCAAATAAATATCTGATGATTTCTGATGCAGAGTAAGATTCAGACCATTTAAATGAAGGTGATTTTTCACAATATGGAGGATCCCCATCCTCTACTCCCTTTAGATAAGGATGATTCACAGGTCCAAAAACATTTGCAATATCCTCGGTGTATCCACCACAGTTTGCATGATAAAATATCAATGCCGGTTTGCTCTGCCATGTAAGTATCATCCCTTCTGTCTCAAAAACCGCCCTGCTGTCGATACCGGTTTCAACATCTATGCCACCGTATGCCTGATCCTTCACACCGTCGGTTACATCATAAAAAGCCCTCGCTTCTGACAAACGGTTTATGGCGAATGTTCTTGCAGTAATTGCAGCACACTTAAGTGCCTGAAAAAAGTATTCGTTTTTTAATCCAATTTCAAGAGGAACCACTCCCAGAACATAATCTTCCAGGTCAAGGTAATTAACAACCAGAGTCTTCGAATTTTGTGGTGTAAACCAAATTTCACCTCTATACGATTTTTTCTTGAAGTATAGATATTCATCATTATTAGCCGGTCTTAGTTTGATTAATGACGAATTGTGGACAGTTTCACCAACTATAACTGTTACTTTCCCACCATGAGACCGAATCTTTAGAATCTCACCTTCACTAAGTTTCACTTCAGTACCATCAGACATCAAATATGAATCTATTTCAAGTTTTAAAGAAAACTCTTTTAACTCCTCAGATAAAAGTACCCGGATATTTTGTCTTAATGCGTTGGAGTTGTCCGGTTTTGATACATTTTTATTTGAAGGATTTTTATCGATCGTTGTATTATTGGGGGAATTCCTGATGGTTGCAGCACAACCCGGAAGAGATAAAAATATAATTAATAGAAAAAACTTGAAGAATGGACTTTTGAATGTTATCGGGGGAAGAGCCAAAATAGAAATTTAATTAACGAAACATCGCCTTAATGCTGCCCCAGGTTTTCTTAAAACCTGAAACTGAGTGGCTCACAGAAACTTCTCTGGAATATGAGGTGGAGTTATCACGATCAAAAATCTTTAATCGGTAAACATAGATAACATCGGTAGTTTTGTAAGCTCCCTCATCATAATAAGCGTAATAGGAATTGTTGCCTTTTGGTTGAATGGTCGTAACCTCCATAAATGGGGTGTTATGGGTACGCCTTTCTACAACAAATTCCTTCAGATTGCTCTCTGAGGCAGTCTTCCATTCTATTTTAACCTTTCCGTCCTCACTCTTTGCGTGAAAGAAATCGAGAAAAGCACCGGCAACTATCGTTCCGAGGGCGAAAATTAATGCGAATAAAACTACTTTTATTTTCATGTATGCAATATAAGGGTTCTTAAGTAAAAAATCAATGAAAAAAGAAAAAAACTTCAAAAAAACATATCATCTTCTATATTCTCAAGCAAACGCAGATAGCTGTCGTATCTCTCGGGATCAATTTCTCCCCTCTCAACTGCTGCCAAAACTTCACAACCGGGCTCATGGTTATGGGTACACGGTTTATATTTGCACAACTGCAGATATTCAGCCAGATCAGGGAAATAATGGGCAAGATCATCTTTCTGTATTCCAAAGGGTGCTATTTCCCTTATTCCCGGAGTGTCGATCAAAAAGGTATCGTTATTAATTTGGTTCATACTTACAATTACTGTTGTATGTTTCCCTTTTTGATGATAACTGCTAACCTCACCCGTCGAAAGATTTAGTTCCGGGAAAAGTGCATTAATTACGGAAGATTTACCAACGCCCGAATGACCCCAAAACAACGATTTGTGACCATAAAATAATTCTCTCAGTTCCGGAATCCCCTCTCCGGTAATTGCAGAAACCTTATGTATCTTATAGCCAATGGATGTGTAGAGATCATACCAAAATTCAATCTCGACGGGGTCTTCAACCAGATCAATTTTGTTAAAAATTATAACAGGATTGATATTGGAGCTTTCCGCTATCACGAGGAACCTGTCGAGCACTTTATTGTTAAAAACAGGAGTGCCGAATGAACAAACAGGAAATATATAATCGATATTTGATGCAATTACTTGTTCATATCTCTCGCCTCTGGTCGTAGCTCCTTTTTGTTTGGGAGCTTTACGAGAGATAAAATTTTTTCTGTCATCAATGCTATATATGACACCGGAATTTGAATCAATCATATCAAAATTGACATAATCTCCCACGGCAGCCACATCTGTTAAAACTAATTTATCTTTTTTATGTCGAAGATCGTGCTTGAACTTACCTCTAAGAACACAGCGAATAACTCTCTGTTCTTCGGGAATCATGACCCAATGGCTTTGCGCCTCGATCTTGATCAACAATCCTTTGATGTTAAACTCCTCAAATCAAAAACGGAAAGATACTCCAAAAACTGCATTATGCAAAGTAATATCTTGAAGTGTCCTTGATTCGGCGTAACCATAATTTTCGCCAAAATCTTTCCACCAGCCATACATATAAGCCACATCAAATGATAACTCACCATCAAGCAGATAACCAATTCCAAAAGTGAGGAATTTTTTGTCATAATCAGATGGATCATCTTTATATGGCGATTTTTGTGTAAAATAACCGGCTCTCACTCTTGCATCAACAAAAGGAACTGTGTATTCGGCACCAAAATTATAATTTAATACTGCACGCAGTGAACTTTGTACATCTTTATTAAGATCACCAACAAAAGAACCACTCAAACCGGAGATATCTTTAAACTTGGCTTGTGAATAATCCATGAAAGAAGCCTGTGCCGAAATTATCAAACCACGGACATTAAAAGAAACTCCACTGGTAAATTTAAACGGAGTGGAAATTTCATACTCGACGCTACTTTTATAATTCTCAGGGTCAATTGTGACTTCCCTGCCGCTACCCCAATAACTGGCAGCTTCTACACCATATTTTTCTTTGATTGTAAATGTTCTTGGTAATTCGATGGTTAAGCCAACTCTTGCTAAGTCCTTTACCTGATATAACATACCAAGTTTTACCTCATAAAAACTGATATCCCAGTTTAAGAGGGTTTTATAAGAGAATTTCCGGAAATCATTAGTAAAACTGTTCCCGGGGGCAAGCTCAGTACCCTTGTATATTCCTAATGGATCAGTTTCATGAAAGTCGTAGTTGTTTTCGTAGGAACCATTTCCAAGGCCCAAGGTCAGCCCCAGAAAGAGGTTTTTATAGGCTTCATAGCCAACCGAGAAATTCCATACACCGGTGGAGCCTGATTGGAGCCGTGAGCCCGATTGATTTAGTCTTCCGTTTATTTTGGTGTTGTAATCATCATCGGTAAGGTAAAGTTCAAATGGAATTTCGGAATAACCGTTAAGGTCCTGAATCATGGAAGAACTTCCTCCATTATATCCATTAAAATCCATCTTTCCGGTGAAGTCGTGTTGTGAATTATATGAGGTTCCAATTACAAGACTCCCGCGAAGCGTGGGAATTGGAAAAAGTAATGAAAAATTGTCAAGATTGGCGGAGGTATTCCCAACCTTTAATTGATTTCCAAAAAAGGTGGTATTGTTTTGGACATTTGAATATTTAAAACCTCCACCAAGTTCAAATCTCCTTACAAGTGCAATACCGGCAGGATTATAATTCATTCCAAGTCCATCATCACTCATAGCAACAAATGCATTTCCCATGCCCATTGCCCTGGCACCTGAACCAAATCCGGGAAGTGCTAACCGTACGGCATCATTAACCGTCTGCCCGAATCCAATTCCGGCAAACAATAATGAAATTACAAGAAGCTTTTTCATTTCCTTCCGCCTCCGGAACTGTTGCGTCCTGAATTCTTTTTACTGTCATCTGAACTGTTGCTGCTTCTACCACCACTATCGTTGCTTGAAGTGGATTTTGTAGGTGTCGGGGTGGTAGCTGTTGTTCCCGAGCCACTATTGCCTGAACTTCTTGTAGCTGATGAGCCTGTGCCGTCACCGGAAGAATTTCTACCGCCATCACGGTTTCTTAAATTAAGACTTTCTTTATCCCTTTTTCTGACAACTGTTTTTTCACCGTCAGGTGTATCAGAAGAACCTCCACTCACAACCGTTACCGGAGTAATCGAATACCACCATGGAAGAACATAATAATCGGAATACCCTCCATAATAGCTGCCCGAGTAGTATGATTGACCATAGTCAGTTTCTTCATAATCCTTTTCGATCTCGGTGATAAGCTCCTCTTCAAGAGGTTGGCCCATATCAACAACAGTATAACAACCACTCAAAACAAATGGTATAATCATCAATATCACTAAAAATTTCAACTTTTTCATAATAATCCTCTATTTATCTTGATCGTCTGGATCCACCGGAACCGGAGCTCGAACCTGAACTTGAACCTGAGCCGGATCTTGAAGGTGTCGTGGAACGACTCCCGCTACCCGAATTTGAAGGTGATCTGTATGTTCCACTTGAACTGCCACTGTTTCTGCTTGGAGATTTGTAGCTGCCGCGTGAATTTCCTGAATTGCCATCATTTCTTGAGGGTGATTTATACCCCTTGTTTGTGTTGCCACTGTTGCCGTCAGTCCGTGTTGGGCTTTTATAATCTCTACCCGAAGGTTCTTTTACATCCTTTTTGGGTTCTCTTGTGGTCTTTTTGCCACCTGAATTGTTCCCGTCGTTACGGGTATCCTTGCGTGGTGTAACATTTTTGTTACCGCCGTCATTTCTCGGGTCTTTTCTTGGTGTTACATTTCTGTTATCACCATCGTTGCGAGTATCTTTTCTCGGAGTAACTGTTTTGTTGTTTCCATCAGTTCTGTCACCTGATCTCCTGTCAACTCCGGAATTGTCGCCTCTTCCATCATTCTTTACCGAACTTCTTTTGTCATCTCTTTTGGTGACATCTCTTTTGGTGACATCTCTACCGGAGTTTCTCTTTACCACAGGTTCTTCATCCCGATTCCATGTATCGAAGGCACTTCGTTTTCTCTCAGTTTTGATTTCTTTATCCACTACATCGCCCGACCCGCGTGAACCATCATTTCTTACTCCGGCTCTTTTAGCAACATTATCATCGTGATTGGTAATTCCCGGGGTTCTTACACCCGATCCGTTTCCTCTTGTTATGGATGAGCCACGCCCGCCATCTCTCCCTCTGATGGAGCTGATTTCTCTGTCACGATATTTATAATGGGAAAATCCACCCCAGTTATTGTTATTGTGGTGGTAGTTGTAGCCATAACTGTGGTATCCTCCCCAATAAAAAGGATATGGATCATACCAGTACCAGGGATAATAAACCCATCTTGGATAATATACATAAGGGTTGTAGAAGTAATCCCAATAGGGGTCATAACAAAAGTTATTCCAGCCATAGCCGTAACCATAGCCATAACCATAACCGGCGATAAGATTTACTCTCACTACCGGCCTTGACCAATAATCATCTTCGATATATGTATATTTTCTTACGGAGATTTCCACTTCACTTTCGTTTTCATCGTTGTAAACAAAGGTGGTGTCACCTTCTTTTACTACAATGTCCGGCTCGGATTCTTTCTCTATAATTACAACTTCTTTTTCAACTTGTGGTTGCTGCTGAGTCTCAAACTGGGTATAACAACCCGTGGCCCAAAAGGCAAACAGAACAATTGGTAATAAAATCTTGGCTTTCATAACAGCTCCTTTTTTGTTTAATCATGCAATTTCCGTGCCTGATTAAAAAATGCTTAAAACAGCTTTATTCTTATACTTTATGTGGAATCATTTTGTTCAGTAAATAGAACAGGTGTTTAATATATTGTACAAAATACTTCCATACAAAAGTTCAATATATCACTTGAAAAGCCAATAAAAAGGGTAAAAGAAGGTCAGTTTGTCATTAAGATGTCGATTTTACCCGACATTTCATCAAAATCGAATGGTTTGTATAAAATTGCATTTACATAACTGCGCAAATGTGATTCAAGCGAGAGTATATTCCGTGTAAATACATAAGTCATTATGATAGGAAGGGGTTGAATATTTTTGATAAGATTTTCGATTTTCTCATTCGGTTGAGAATCGAGAATCAACATATCAAAATCTGAAGTCTTCAGATATTTTTCGATCTGATTAAAATCATTTGTGGTGGTAACTGCGTACTTTTTCTCAAAGTACATCAGCACACTGGCACAAAAACTGAGATCAGGAGAGTAAAATAAAATATTCTTCATTTTCTTTAAACTTGTTCGCTTTTCTATAAGCGAATTTAGTGCCAATCAATTGGGGGTAGATCATTTTAAAGTTTTTATGATATTTGTGGTTGAAAATGGGTAATTTTTCAGATGTTATATTCTCTTTTTCGACAATGTAAACGGTTATTTCTCAATATTGAAAAACACAAAACACACAAAATGAAAATTCCAAGTTTTATCATATTCTTTATTCTAATATACTGTTTCCCACTTTTTTCGCAGGAGGAACCGGATACCTCAGCAGTGATTCAAGAGGAGGAAATTTCTGAATTTGAGTCAGATTCCACTTATTCAGAGACCATGGACTCTGTTGGAGTTTATGTAATCGAGTCATATTTGAAGGAAGAAGAGAAGAAAGAGATAGTTGTCTATTTTTTTGCCACCAGTCCTGTAAAAGCCAGGATCATTTTTGATGGCGGTAAAGAGTTTATCGTCTCTGATACTCTTGCGGAAAGTTTTAGATTCACCTCCGATTTCTCTGTTTTCGAGACTGCTACCGAAGTATTGAGAGGAAGAATTTTTGTGGAAGATGAGGCCGGGAACAAAAGTTCAAGTGAAGAGTTTGAGATACCCCTGCCGGTTGAACCCAAAATTGAAGGAACAGCACTCGGTTATCTCGCCGATTGTACATTGGGGGCACTTGCATATTTGGTGCCTTCACCGGGACTCTCCTTCTTTAAAGATGAAACACGATTTTCATTTTTTAAAGAGATCCCCGTTGTTGTTTTTCAAAGTAACATATCCGATCTTCCCTGGATGGCACTGGCTGCTGAATATGTTCACACGCCCGACATCGATTTTAAGAATCGTTTTTTCTTCGGGGTAAAATTTCCGTTTGAAGTTCCGGTGTTAAAATATGCAGCTCCAGGTATCAGCTTTTCAACAAATTTTCTCGGTATCAACGGAATCTCACCTGAAGTTTCTGTAGCTTTTTTCGAAATCTTTAGAGTGATAAATTTTAATATCAAAGCGAGATACAATTACTACCCTTCCGCCACCGGATTGAATCATTTTGATATAAATATCGGCTTAACATCCTACTTCCTTACCTTCGCTCTGTGATCTGCTGATTTTCGGTGTAATTTGGAATTATCCCGTTATATCGAGTGTTATCACATTGAATGATCTCAATTCAAGGATATGATGTTTAAGTTTGTAGTTTTGATAGTAATATTTGGATTTGTTAATGTACTCCCCCAGTCAGGTGGGCTAAAAGGTATTGTCTCTGCCGACGGTGAGCCATTAGCCGGTGTAACAATTAGAGTATTAGACACCAAATCCGGCACCGTTACCAATTCTGATGGCTATTATGAATTAAAAAACCTGCCGGCGGGTAAAATCAACCTGCAGTTCACATATGTTGGCTATCTGACGATTGATAAAACTGTAATCATCGAAGCAGGAAGGATTCTTACCGCGAACATCTCCCTGACAGAAAAAAACCTTGAGCTTGATGAAATAGTTATATCCGACAAAGCGAGGGATGCCTCGGATACTGAAACCAGCGTTATCGATCTTGAGCCCGAACAAGCAAAAGTATTACCCGGAGCAGGAGAGGATGTGCTTAGAACTCTTCAAGCCCTCCCTGGTATTCTTGCACCAAACGATTTTTCATCTCAACTCGTTGTTCGAGGATCGGGACCTGATCAAAATTTAATAATTATCGACAATGTTGAAATTTTTAATCCTTATCGGCTCTACGGATTTATAAGTATGTTTAATCCTGATGCCGTCTCCGACATAACTTTGATAACTGGTGGTTTTCCTGTTAAATATGGTGACAGACTCTCAGCTGTTCTCGATGTCTCAAACCGTGAGGGCACCTCAAAGAAATCACTTACCGGCAGTTTAAATGCTTCAATTACAAACGCTAACCTTGTTC
Organism: uncultured Ignavibacteriaceae bacterium; assembly: GCA_964531325.1. Lineage (GTDB taxonomy): Bacteria > Bacteroidota > Ignavibacteria > Ignavibacteriales > Ignavibacteriaceae > UTCHB3. Next base: position 86,446 of record CAZHCW010000010.1, read on the forward strand.
TTGAAGGGAAAAATCCATTTAATATTCAGGGTGGATGGATGATAAACAGCCGTCGTACATATTATGATCTTATCCTCGAACCATTTGCTAAAAATGCAGGGCTTGTAGAAGAAGAAACTGCATTCCCAAACTTTTATGATATTCAGGCTAAAGCTACTTTTGGTCCTTTTAATGGTCACAAAATTAATCTCTTTGGGATTTACTCCGCCGATGGTGTGGATATTGTTTCAGGTTCACAAAGAAAAACCCCCGACAGCGTTTCTGTAAATAATGTCACAAGAAATGATGTTATCGGATTAACCTGGGAATACTCACCCAACGCTAAATTTTTTCTACAAAATACTCTTTCGTGGTATAACAACAGCGGTGATGCAGGATTTTCTGCTGAAATTCTGGACCCATCATTAAACCGTGAATCATTTAAGGATTTTAGTGCCGATACAATAAGACCATATCTTTTTGGTTTTCAAGTTAACTCTACTTTCCTCTTTGAGAAATTTTCATGGGACTCAAAAACCAATTTACTCTGGGGAAATAATAATATTCTCGAGGCAGGTTTTGGAGCCGATGTATTAAAATCAACACTAATATTCGACTTCGAGTTTGACCCGCAACTTCGTGCAATTTTTTCTGCAAACCCCAATTTCAGGTCTTCTATAGGTGATATCAAAGATACTAAAACTTATAGCAGATACAGGGCTTTTGTACAAAACAAGTTTAATTTGTGGGATCGGGTTTATATTAATCCGGGAGTCAGGTTCGATCATTATGAAATAATTGGGAAATCTTATATTGCTCCCAGAATATCGGCTTCGCTACAAATAGATGAGTTAACAACTTTAAGAGCCGCCTGGGGAATATTCTATCAGTCTCCGGGATATGAAAAACTGCTCGATGCGGGTGTTCTCTACGATTTTTCACCGGTAAATGTTTCTCTTCTCGAAGCTGAAAAAGCTATCCACTATGTGCTGGGGATTGAAAAATGGCTCTCCTTCGAATGGAACTTGAAATTAGAAGCCTACTACAAAGATTTTAGTAATTTGATAGTACCCAAAATTGTTACCGGAACCCGATATTACACAGAAAGAGTACCGGGACAAGACCCAAACACAACCGCCGGGTGGACAAGACCTGTAACCGTTCAAAGTGATTCCATTACCCAGATACCCGTTAATAACTCTTACGGTGAATCCTATGGGCTCGAAGTTATGCTCGCAAAAAAGAATATGGATCGAAATTCCTCACTCAGCGGGTGGATATCCTATTCTTTTTCAGTTGCCGACAGATTCGAACGAAATTTTACAGTACCCTTCAGATTCGATCAACGACATACCTTAAATATTGTTCTCGACTATCAGTTTGCAGAAAATTGGAACCTTGGTGTAAGATGGCAATACGGCTCCGGGTTCCCAAATACCACACCTGAGGGGTTGAGACCCAGGATTATTGCCGTTGATACCAATGGCGACCTTAAACCGGATACACCACAAATTGCTGTAAGGAGAAGCTCAGCTGATCCCAATAATGCCGAGGTAATCTACGATATTGCCTTTGAAGATAAAAATCGATTTAATTCACGAAAACCTGTTTATCACCGTCTTGATATCAGAGTTACCGCCGCAGCACGGTTTTGGAATCTTAACTGGAATTTTTATCTTGATGTAATAAATGTTTATAACCGGTCAAATATTATCGGTTATGATTATTATGTTACCGAAAACAAAGAATTAGGTGTAAAACCGACTTCAATGTTCCCCATTTTACCGACCTTGGGTTTTAGCATAAAGTTTTAATTTCGTATAATTAGATTCAGCAATTTGTGATTTTTTAATGCAACTCCCCCAATATAAAACCATTACCCGGCTCACTTCAGAGATCAAAGGAACTCTCGAGCAAGGATTTAAATTTGAGACCGTAATTGGTGAGGTTTCCAACTTCAAACCTCACTACTCGGGTCACTGGTACTTTACGCTAAAAGATGCCGGGGCACAGATTTCGTGCTGTATGTGGGCTGGGAATAATAAAAAAATTAACTTCACCCCAAAAGATGGTTCACAGATAGTTGTTACCGGCTCTGTTACTGTTTATCCCCCAAGAGGAAACTATCAGTTGGATATTACCGATATGAAAAATACAGGGGTGGGTGATCTTCAGGTGGCTTTCGAATTTCTAAAAGAAAAACTGGGGAAAGAAGGACTCTTTGAATCGGCACGAAAAAGGGAAGTAAGAACATTTCCATCAAAGATCGGAATTGTCACCTCCCCTACCGGGGCAGCGTTCCAGGATATGATTTCAGTTGCCAATCGGAGATTCCCACTTGTTGAACTTGTTCTTGCTCCTGCGAAGGTTCAAGGTGAGGGGGCTGCTACTTCGATAGCTAATGGAATTGCCGCTCTTAATGAGTTCGACGATATCGATGTAATTATTATAGGCAGAGGTGGAGGAAGCCTTGAAGACCTCTGGGCTTTCAATGAGGAAGTTACTGCCAGAGCAGTGTTTAATTCCAGAATTCCTGTAATTTCAGCAGTAGGTCATGAAGTTGACTTCACTATTTCAGATTTTGTTGCCGACATCAGGGCTGCAACACCCACCGCAGCAATGGAACTTGTAACCCCGGATAAAATGAAGGTGGAAGCAGCACTCCATGATTTCAGGAATAATTTTGATTTGAGTCTCGCTTCATACCTTCAGGGTAAAAAAGATTCGGTTTTAAGATTTATTAATTCCCCTGTTGTGAAAACTCCCGGTAACATCATAAAAATGAACAGCCAAAAACTTGATCTTACTATGATGAGACTGGAAAATACGATGAATACTAATCTTAAAGATTTGAAAAACAGAGTCAATTCTGCTATATTGCACTTAAAGTCGAATGATCATAACAGAATCCTCAAAAAAGGATTTGTTTTTGTAACCCAAAACAATAAATTTATTAAATCATCACAAGAACTCAAATTAAAAGATCAGTTTCAATTGAACTTTTTTGACGGGAAAATTCTTATTGAAGGTAATAATGGAAAAAGTAAATAGCGATATCACAGCATTCAAGATTAAACTTGAAAGAATTGAACAGATATCTGAACTTCTTGAAGACCAGGACCTCGATCTTGAACAGGCAATTAAACTCTACGAAGAAGGCATGATTCTTTCTCAAGAGTGCCTTAAATCCCTTCAGGCTGCTGAAGTAAAAATTACAGAATTAAAAAACTCATTCAATACGCTTTAATGATTACCCGATAAACCACTTTTTTCTTTGGAGAAACCGAATGCTTGATATGAACAACTACCCCGCACTATCGAAGGTAAATGTTCCCGCAGATTTTAGAGACTTTACAATCCCCGAGCTTAAACAGCTCTGTACTGATGTCAGGCAGTATATGGTGGATGTTATCTCAGTTATTGGTGGTCATTTTGGCGGGGGGCTGGGCGCAGTCGAATTAACTGTCGCCATGCACAAAGTATTTAATACACCTCAAGATCAGATAGTTTGGGATACAGGTCATCAAGCTTATCCACACAAAATTCTCACAGGGAGAAAAGAACTCCTTCCAACTATAAGACAACTCAATGGCATTTCAGGCTTCTTGAAAAGAAATGAAAGTGAATACGACGCCTTTGGTGCTGGTCACGCCTCCACATCCATCTCCGCAGCTTTGGGAATTGCTGAAGCAAATAAATATATGGGTACCAATCGTAAGGTAATTGCAGTAATCGGTGATGGTGCCATGACTGGTGGAATGGCTTATGAGGCAATGAATAATGCCGGTATGCTCGGTGCAAATCTGATTGTGGTTCTAAATGACAACAACATGTCGATCGCATCAAATGTATGGCAATTTTCAAACTATTTTACTTCAATTATTACTAATCCCGAATACAACAAATTTAAAGGTTATGTCTGGGATCTTACCGGCAAAATGGATAATTTTGGCGACCGCCTTCGGAAAGTTGTTGGCAGGGTTGAAGGTGGCCTAAAGTCAATCGTAACCCCGGGTATGCTTTTTGAGGCTCTCGGTTTTCGCTATTTTGGACCCATTAATGGTCACAATGTCCACCACCTTGTTAAAGTTTTTGAAGCAGCTAAAGGACTTACAGGTCCAATCCTCATTCATGCCAACACTGAAAAAGGAAAAGGTTACGCCCCTGCTGAAAAACACATTCAAAGACTTCATGCATCAACTCCTTTTGATAAAGTAACAGGAATTGCTTACAAAAAGGAAGGTGCTCCGGCAGCCTACACGAAAATCTTCGGCGATGCTCTGGTTGAAATTGTAAAACAAAATCCCAAAGTGGTGGGTATTACTGCAGCTATGCCCGACGGAACAGGATTAAATATTTTACAGGAAAAATGCCCTGAAAACTATTATGATGTTGGAATTGCTGAAGAACATGGTGTTACTTTTTCAGCCGGTCTTGCTACCCAGGGGGTTATTCCTGTTGTCGCAATATACTCTACTTTTCTTCAAAGAGCAATAGATCAAATAGTTCATGATATCGCTCTTCAGAAGTTGCATGTGGTATTTGTCCTCGATCGCGCCGGGCTTGTTGGTGCAGATGGCCCAACCCACCACGGAACACTTGATCTTACCTATCTTAGAATGATTCCCAAAATGGTAATCATGGCTCCAAAAGATGAAAACGAATTAAGAAACATGCTTTACACGGCAACCAAATTAGAAGGTGGTCCCGTTGCTATTCGTTACCCAAGAGGAAATGCACTCGGGGTACCTCTCAGTGATGAGTTTACTCAGTACGAGGTTGGCAAAGCTGAGGTAATCACAGAAGGTAGCGATGTTGCCATTCTCGCGGTTGGTTCCATGGTTGATTATGCAACAAAGGTGATCCCAAAACTTCAAGAATTTGGAATTTCGGCAAAACTCGTAAATATGCGATTTATAAAACCGCTTGATACAGATCTTCTTGATGGAATTGCTGACTCTCATAAAAAGATTATTACTCTCGAAGAAAACACCCTTGTTGGAGGGTTTGGCTCTGCGATCACAGAGTACTTTTGTGACAAACTTTATAAAAATGATATCTTAAGAATAGGTTTACCTGATGGTTTTGTTGATCATGGAACTCAGGCCGAGTTACACCATCTGCTTGAAATTGACCCCGAGGGGATTTTTAATAAAATAAAGAACTTCTGTCAAGCCGAAAAACATATTGATGAGGTGTTGGTCTAATGTCAAAAATAAAATTCGGAATCATTGGATTAGGTGGAATTTCTCAATTAATTCATCTTCCCGATCTCTATAAGAACAGGGATGTGGAAATTGCTGCCATTGCAGACATCAATAAAAATGCTCTTGATGAGGTCTCCACTAAATTTAAAATTGAGAAACAATTTACCGATTATCGAAAAATGTTGGAGTCAGTGGAGATCGATGCGGTTCTAATTGCCACACCGACCAAATCGCACAAACAAATCGCGCTTGATTGTGTTAATGCGGGAAAACATATCCTTGTTGAAAAACCACTTGCACGATCTCTGGAAGAAGCCCGGGAGATAACCGAAGTGGCAAAAACAAAGGATGTTCTTGCCATGGTCGGGATGAATATGAGATATCGCCCCGATATAATGCTTTTGAAAAGTATTGTCGGTTCCGGTGAACTTGGTAAACCATTTTATGTGAAAGGTTCCTGGTTCAAATCCCAGTCAAGTTCTGCTAAATGGTTTACAAAAAAAGATGAATCAGGTGGTGGTGTAATATTTGACCTTGGGATTGTATTGCTCGATCTTGCATTATGGTTCCTTGATTTCCCCGAAGTAAGATCAGTCTCTACACAGAATTTCAACATCAGAACAAAAAATGTTGAGGATTCCTCTATAAGTCTCATTCGTACCAACCCAAACTCTTTAATTTATCTTGAATCTTCCTGGGCAATTTCCCCGGAAAGGGACACATTCAATATCGAAATCTACTGTGACAAAGGGAATGCACTGATTAACCCCCTTCGTGTAATAAAAAATATTGATGGACAAAGTCTCGAACTAAAACCGATGATGAACGAAAATCGTAAAATCAATTTTGAAAAATCTTATCAGAACGAGCTGAATCACTTCATTGGTGCCATTAAAGGCTTGAACCCTCTTCTCTCCACAGTAGAAGACTCTGCTTCAAGATTAAAAATTATTGAAAACATGTATCTCTCAGCGAAGCTGAACCAGGAGGTTCTTCTCTAAACATGAAAACTAAAATTTTAATTGTGGAAGATGAAAGAGACATTGTAGAGTTTTTAACCTACAATTTGGAGGCTGAAAACTTCAATGTAATCTCCGCTCATGATGGTGAAGAAGGATTAAAAAAGATGGAAGAAAAGCCGGATATTGTTCTTCTCGATATCATGATGCCAAAAATGGATGGATATGAGGTTTGCCGGAGAATCAGGGAAAACAAAAAAACTGCAAAACTTCCTGTTATCTTCCTCTCAGCAAAATCAAGTGAATATGATGAGCTCAAGGGTCTCGATCTGGGAGCAAACGACTACATCCTTAAGCCTGTCTCCCCTGCCAAGTTGGTTGCAAAAGTAAAATCCACCCTCAGGAATGTTGCAGGAGTCGCGTCAGACGAAGATAATCCTCTCACTAATGTAAAAATGGGACCAATTGAAATTGACAGGGAGAAATATACTGTTTCAATTAATTCAACTGAGAAAGTTTTTCCCCGAAAAGAGTTTGAACTCCTGTTTTACCTGATGAGTGCTCCCGGTACCGTTTTTAGCAGAAACACATTATTGAGAGATATATGGGGCTCAGATGTTTTTGTTGTTGACAGGACTGTTGATGTACACATAAGAAAAATCAGAGAAAAACTTGATGAATATCAATACTTAATTGAGACCGTAAAAGGTGTCGGTTACCGTTTCAAAGAGATTGAGTAATCCTCTATCAGCCGCTTCGCGTTATAGAAAGGAATTGCTCCTTTCGATTACTTCGTTTATCGTTGTCTCACTAATATTTTATTCTTTTAATACAAGCCCCATATCGTTTATTATTATCGGATCAGTCTGGCAGGTACTACTCTATTATTACATTGGGAAACGAAGATATTCAGACCTTTCTCAAATTAAAAAAACTTTACGGGTTATTGCCAACAGAGAAATGGAATTAACAAATAGTATCGAATTGGATAAGGGGCTTGAAGATATTCAAGTTGAACTAAATGAAATGATCAATAAGATAAACAGCGACTTTATCTATCTAAAAAAACTTGAGCAAACTAGAAAAGAATTTCTTGGTAATGTTTCGCACGAGTTGAAAACTCCAATATTTGCAATCGGCGGTTATATTGAAACATTACTAAACGGTGCAATTTCTGACCAAAGGGTGAATATGCACTTTTTGCAGAAAGCTTACGATCATACTCAGAATTTAAGTAACCTGCTTAACGACCTGATTGATATCTCACTAATCGAGTCAGGGCAACTCAAAATGAGTTTTAGATATTTTAATTTGAAAAATTTTCTTGCTGAACTTGCCGAAGAATTTAACCCGACAATTTCAGGCACCCCGATTCAACTTGTTATCCAACCCGTTCGGAAGGGATTACAGATTTACGGCGATAAAACCCGTTTCAGGCAGGTTATGATCAATTTATTACAAAATGCTGTTAAATACTCATCTGAAGGATCGATTCAAATAATTGTTGAAGAGAATAGTGATGACTGCACGATCATGGTGAAGGATGAAGGAGTTGGTATTCAGGAGGATGATCTCCCAAGAATTTTTGAAAGGTTTTATCGTGTGGATAAAGCCAGATCCAGGGATGTTGGGGGAACGGGGCTGGGCCTCGCAATTGTTAAACATATTCTGGAAGCTCACAATTCAAAAATAGAAGTTAAAAGCAAATATGGAGAGGGTTCCACCTTTTTCTTTAAGCTTGCAAAATAAAATTATTATGGCATTTTATTCCGATACAGAAACAGACATTCAAGAAATTCATTCACATTGTTATCCAAACGGGGTCACAACCAGGTATTATGAGTTGAACCTCCCGGGTATTTCACTGATTTCCGCAATGCACATTGATAAAGATGATTTTTTTTATCTTCGGTCTCCTGAGAAATCTACTGAAATGGTGGCGATTGGTAAACTCAAATCATTTTCCATAAATAATTACAACGAACTTAGTAATTTTAAATTATCGCTTGATTTCCCTCCCATTGACGCAAAATGTGAAAAATTACCCGATTATTTTTCTTATATCTCATTCCCCTTTAACTCCTCTCCCGGGATCCCTTACTCAAGTTGGGTAATACCCGAAGTGGTTATTAAAACGAATGGTGAAAGATGTCTTTTTCGGATTAATTCAACCGTTGAAAATTTTAATTTTGATGCAAAAATTCAAGAATTGGTACTCTTGCTTAATTTGCATCCGGAATATGAAACCGGAAATTCTACTGCGGGTGTCACCGTCAAATCGACAAAGGATGAATCATTATCGGAATTCTCCGAAAAAGTGATAAAAATGAAATCACAAATCACTTCAGGTGTTTTAACCAAGGGTGTTGTCTCAAGACAACGAATAGTAAGGTTTGAAGGGAAATTTAACTTTCACAATGCGATAAATACGCTGGCTTCAAAATATCCTGAGTGCACCATTCTTCTTACAAACTATTCAAACAAATTGTTTATTGCAGCTACCCCGGAAACGCTATTCAGGCTTGATGGATGTAATCTTGTTACCGAAGCTGTAGCAGGCTCAATTCAGTCATCTGACGAAATTTCAGAACAACTGACAAGAGAGAATGAACTTCTCCATTCAGCTAAAAATCTCGAAGAGCACTTTATTGTGAGAGATTTTATTGTTAATAATCTCAAACTGATTGCTCCCGAAGTATCTTTTGATCACAAACCTGGCACAAGAAAATTAAAAAATGTAACTCACCTCGTTACTAAAGTTTCTGCAAGATTACCAGGAAATACTTCACCGATCGAATTAATTAAACTCCTTTTCCCTACTCCCGCACTCTGTGGATACCCGAAAGTGGAGGCTGCCACTATTATTAATGAAATTGAAGGAAAACCGAGAGACCTTTATGGCGGAGTTTTTGGTTACATCACTACCGGTGGATTATCGGAATATTTTGTCTCTATTCGTTGCGGTTTCCTGCTTGATGACCACGCAATTTTATATGCCGGTGGTGGAATAGTTGCCAACTCTGATCCTGCAGAAGAATTTGCAGAAACTGAAATAAAATTTACACCCCTGAATTCCCTCTTTATAGATGAAATACAACATTAATTTCCTTGTCGCTCAACTTCTGGCTGAAACGCTCGTAAAACTTGGTCTTAAACATGTTTGTTTATCTCCCGGGTCCAGAAACACCCCACTTACTCTCGCTTTTGCAAGAAATGAAAAGATAGATAAAAAGGTTTTTGTTGACGAAAGATCATCCGCTTTTTTTGCATTGGGAGTGGCAAAAGCTTTGGGACTCCCGGCAGTTGTGGTGTGCACCTCCGGTACAGCTGCCGCAGAGTTGTATCCGGCCATTGTGGAGGCCTACACGGCTCAAGTTCCCCTAATAGTGATTACGGCCGACAGACCCGGGTATCTGAAAAATACCGGCTCTAATCAGACGATTAATCAAACAAACATCTATTCTGCAAATTGTGACCATTTTTTCGACCCCGGATTACCAGAAACTACTTTGTTTTATCTGCAAGGTATTGTGGAAATGTCTAAAAAAGCTTTTATGTGTGCAATTTCTCCGATCAAGGGACCGGTACACATCAATCTTCCTTTTGAAAAACCTCTTGAACCCTCGTCATTTAATAGTGATATAACAGAAAGTGAACTCAATTCACTTCATTCACTGGTTAATTTTTCATTAGACTTTAAATCGAACACGATTAACGATGACTCCAAACGGTTTAACAATTTCGTTTTACATCCCGATCATAAAGTTCTGATGATCCTCGCGAACAAACATTATGATGCCCGGTTTTTGAAAAGTTTAACACAATTTTCAGAGCGTCAAAACATTCCCGTTTGCCTCGAAGCAACTTTGGATGCTGATGCATCAATAAAAGGTAAATTCATCCGGAATCTTGGAAGCATGCTGCAATCTCTTAAATTTGTTGATTGGTTCGATCCTGACAGTATCATTATATTTGGCAGAAATCCGGTCTCAAAAAACCTCGAAAGATATTTGAATAAATGTAATGTCCCCCTGTTTGTCGTTAACCCCAAGGGAGAAAACTTTGGAAAAGCTGCTGCAAACAAAACAGTAATAAAAATAGATGAAAATGATTTCATCGACTCACTTCTGCCACAGGAAATAAACTCTTCAAAGATTCGAATTGACTTTAATCAGAAAATTTATAATTCTGATGAAATTTATGGTAATGAGTTAATTCGCACTTTTAAAGAAGAATGTCTCGATTCTGAGGTTGAAGCCTTGGCGGTACTGGCATCCATAATTTCAGTTAAGCCTGAAATTCCTCTCTTTATTTCAAACAGTCTGCCAATTCGTGATTTCGATTTTCTTAAACAGTTTTTTCCGAATTCTGTTTATTCCAACAGAGGTGCAAGTGGAATAGATGGAATAATTTCCACATCAGCAGGTATCTCAACCACAAATAAATTTCCTGTTGTTCTGGTTATCGGCGACTTGTCATTCCACTATGACAGTAATGTTTTACAATTTGTAAAAAAATCTCAAATTCCTTTGTTGATTATTCTCATGAATAACAGTGGCGGAAGTATCTTCGAATACCTGCCCATTTATTCCAATAGTGAAGAATTTGATACATATTTTAAAGTAGATACGGATATCGATTTTTGCAGTCTGGTGCGAGCCTATGGTGTGGAATATAGTTGTGTGGATTCTGTTTTAAGTTTTCGGGAATCTATCAAGAATTTTTTTGACAAACCCGCACCAACAGTTCTTGAGCTTAAATTTGATTCCATTAATTCGAGGGAAAAAAAAGATAAACTTAAAACTGAAATACTGGCAGTTTTTGAGAAGAATTTATTAATCCCATGATCTCTTCCCGACATCCTGTTTGTGTCTCATACCGTAAATAAATTGAACCTAATTAATAGTGCAATTGTTTTATTTTTAAGTCACATTTAATTAGAATGTGATTTTCCAAAAACGAAACAGGAGCTTTAAACTATGTATTGCCCCGTATGTAAAGACACAAAACTTGTAATTTCCAACAGACAAGAAGTAGAAATTGACTATTGCCCCGACTGCCGTGGAGTCTGGCTCGACAGAGGTGAACTTGATAAAATCATTGAGAGATCAGCTAAAAGCTTCAGTTCAGGAAGAGACGATGACCGTCGTGAGCCTTACCGCGAAAAAGATGATGATCATCGCGATAGAAATCGTGATAGTTTCCGTGAAAAGGATGGTTATTATCGTGAACATGAATATAAAAAGAAAAAAAGAGGTGGTTTTCTCGAGGATATTTTTGATTTCTAAGAAGTAAACCCGGTGTTTTAGAGAGAGAGAGGCAATTACTGCATCTCTCTCCCAAATCTTAATTTTTAGATTTTAATAAATATTTTGTATCTGTATAGAATCCACAAAATCCCCAACCAGAATGTTATAAACAAAATTGCAAATGCCAGCGATGCATTGTATGGATCAAGATAAGGCAACAGCATTGTTTTATAGATGTATTCTTTTGAGCTAATTTCCACTCCATCCGGACCGGCAATCTTAATCATACCCATAATCTTTGCCATCAGCCCTGATCCTGCGAATACTGTAATTGCGTTCATCCCATAAACAACAAACGGTTTTGCCCACTTCTTGTAACCCTGAACATCAACAATCCAATAACAGAATCCAAAAAAAATGAGAGCTATACCTGCAGTATAAACAACATAAGAACTGCTCCATAACCCTTTATTCAACGGGAAAAAAATGCTCCAGATCGAACCGAGGAATATAAAAAACGCTCCCGCAGAAAATATCCATGATACCTTTTCTGCGTCACTCAATTTTGTCCGTAAAAAATGGCCCAGCAATACACCGCTTAAACAAGTGGATATTGCCGGCATTGTTGAGAGAACTCCCTCTGGATCCCAGGTTTTTGATACTTTCCACATATGGCCGGCCAAAAGTTGGTTATCAAGCCACGCTGCCAGATTTTTCCCGACTTCGTAATTGGCATACCCTACCCCGGGAACCGGAATTACTCCCATTAAAAACCAGTAAAATACCAATAAACCGCCTGTTATATATATTTGGGCTTTCAATGATGTTTTTAAAAAGATCAAAGAAGTAAAAAAATAGACTACTGCTATTCGTTGCAAAACCCCCGGAATTCGTATTTCTGAAAAATCGAAGAAGGGAAACCCATTTAAAAACAATCCCACAAGAAATATTATAGCTGCTCTGCGGAAAATGTTTAATAACAGTTTGGTTTGATCATCTCCCCTCTCTTTTCTTTTAGTAAGGGAGAGTGTGACGGCTACACCCACAATAAACAGAAAGAAAGGAAATATCCAGTCTGTCGGGGTACACCCGTGCCATTCGGCATGTTTTAGTGGTGCATAAATATTACTCCAGGAACCTGGATTATTTACCATTATCATTCCGGCGATGGTTAATCCTCTAAAGATATCCAGAGATTCAAGCCGGTTGCTTTTCTTTTCTTCCATGTTTTAAGGTCCGTTTAATCAATTAACTTTTTGCTCATTAGCTCTAACTTTTGCAAATTTAGAGTTTATATTTAAAATATTCCGGATCAATGAAATATCTTAAAAAACTTTACAATTGGATGCTCCACTGGGCAGAAACACCTTATGGACCGATCGCCCTTTTTCTGCTTGCATTTGCGGAATCATCCTTTTTCCCCATTCCCCCCGATGCACTTTTAATTGCTCTTGTACTGGGAGCAAAAGCAAAGGCATTTAAATTCGCTTTAAACTGTACCATTGGTTCAGTCCTTGGTGGAATTTTTGGATATATCATTGGATATTTTGTCTGGTGGTCTTCACCCGGCGAATTTTCCGGTTTGGCAAATTTCTTTTTCTCCTACATCCCAAGTTTCACTCACGAACTGTTTTACGATATTAAAAAGATGTTTGATCTTTATAATTTCTGGATCGTGTTTACTGCCGGTTTTACTCCAATTCCCTATAAAGTATTTACCATTGCAGCTGGTGCATTTGATGTAAATTTTGTGATGTTTATGCTTGCATCCATCGTAAGCCGCGGAGCAAGATTTTTTCTGGTAGCCACTCTCCTTTGGAAATACGGTGAACCAATTAAAGCATTTATTGATAAATATTTTGATTGGCTCGCAATCGGATTTACCGTTCTCCTCATAGGTGGATTTGTCGTCATAAAATTGATTTTATAACAGGTTAATTTACAGAAACCTGCGATTAAACCATATAATATTGGCTTTATTTTTTACTCGAATGTGATTTTTTATTTACTGCGGTAGATTTTAAGGAGGGAATTTACAACGGGATCACCCATCACCCAAGTACTCATGTTCTCAAGTACTCATGTTCTCAAGTACTCAAACTCTCTGGTTCTGAGGTTCCGAAGTTCTGAGGTTCTGAAGTTCTGAGGTTAAAAAAAAAGACTCCCTCTTTCGAAGGAGTCCCTTGGTCGAAGTATTGTTGAAAAGAGGATACTATTTCAACAAGCTCATTTTACGGGTGATTTTTACAGCACCTGATTCAAGAGTATAAATATACATGCCGCTCGAAAGCCTGCTTGCATCAAAATCTGCAACAAAACTACCTGCTGACCTATAACCATTAACCAGTTCAGCAACCTGCTGTCCAAGAACATTGTAAACTGAAAGTTTTACATTTCCCGGCTCTGCAACAGAAAAATTAATCTTTGTTGAAGGGTTGAATGGATTAGGAAAATTTTGGGAAAGTTCAAATTTTACAGGAATATCTGAACCCGATTCTTTAACGGAGGTTGGTGCCTCAAATCTTGCCCATCCTGCTGTCCAATCAGTTGTTCCAAAAGCTCCTCTAAAGGTAGCTGTCTGATCAAAGAATCCATCTGCAGGCGGAACTACTCCACCGGTTAACAAGGGTGAACCAACCTGTAGTGTCGCTTTTGGCGAACCACTGTTGAATGGATCTACCATCTGAGCTTCGGCAGCTGAAGTAAGGATAACACTGTTCATGGTAGTTGTAAACCATGTGTTGATATTAAAGGAATTGTTTGATCTGGCTGTGTCAAGCGATTTTGTGGTTTGAGCAACTACCGAGTTTTTAATATACATGGTACCGTTTACAGCGCCATTTATTGTACCAAGGTTCTCGAGAAGTACTCCTGTCGGCCATCCAACAATTACGGCATTATTAATTTTATTCTGAGAATTTCTTCTGAGATGCATACCTCTTTTGTAGTTAGAGTTTATGCTTGCACCGGTCTGGCTAATAGGTCCAATAAGAGAAACATTAAACCACTCGGGAGATGTAAGTGGAGTGTTGTTTGAACCGGTACCGTCATTATCCGATTCAAAACCGTTTGATCCCGACTGATCAGCTACAGCAGGATCACGGAAAGAAACGAGAAATTGGAGTTTGCCACTGTAACCGAAGTCAGTATCAAAATCATCATCCCACCCTTTATAGGCGATAAGATGTTTTGCATTCACATTGCCACCAAAAAACTCAAACGAATCGTCACCTGAATAACTTACCTGAATGTAATCAAGGACAGTGCCTCTGCCAACCCCACCACAAGTGAGACCGTTAATCTCATTATTCTGGCTGAAAGCGATACCGGGGTATTCGATTCTAACATATCTAAGTACACCACTGTTATCATCGGCATTGGTTCCACCGTATGTATCGCCCGGACCTTCAATCGCTGTAGTTCCGCCCGGTACATTTATCGGTGCATTACCAAGTAAAATGATTCCACCCCAGTCACCATAAGTTGGTGGTCTGCTCGCTCCCGGTTTTGTGAACTCTGAAGTGAACACAATCGGAGAATTTTGTGTACCTTCAGCTATCACTTTTCCACCCGGCTTAACTATCAGAGTACCCTGTGAACTATTTTCACCATAGATAACTGTTCCTGCTTCTATTGTGAGTGTAGCCCCAGACTGCACTCTTACAAAACCCTGTAGAAGATATGTGTTGTTCGCAGTAAGGGTAGTGTTGGTAGTTATATCCCCTTGTAATGGGATCTGTGCATAAACTGAAGTGGCTGCCAACAAGGTGACCATAAGAACGAATACTTTAGACATGTTGCCTCTTTTTTGTTGTTTGTTTGAATTAAAACTTGTACGAAACTCCAAGTGAAACATCACTCCCTTTTTTAATTCGAAGTGCAGTCTTGTCTCCTCCCGGAGCTCGCTGAATGTAAAGATAATCTTGTGCAAGAATGTCTTTGACTACAAATTTGAGTGTGAGCGAGTTAAATAACTGCTTTGAAATCGAAAAGTCAACCTGGTCTCTCGGCAATTCTATTACATCACCAAGCCCTCCAAATCCAACTTTATCGATCTTTTGACCAACTTTATTATAAACCAATGAAGCAGAAATTCCATTTTCATATCCGTCATAGTATAGTCCGGAATTAAATACATATTCGGCTTGTCCCTGCATTGGTCTTTTTGTCTCCTGATAAGTTGAACCATTGGATGAAGCTGCCTGATCAAATTCCACATCTGACCTGATAAAACTTGCATTACCTGAAAAGGAGAGTTCATTAAACAGAGGAGAAATAAAATCAAGCGATTTCCTGACCTCTAATTCGATACCATAATTATTTGCAGTTTTTGCGTTTCTAAATGATCTTATAGGCTCAAACGAGGAAGAGGGAAGAAATACCTGTTCGATAGGATCGTTAAACTGTTTGTAAAAAAAGCTTACAGCAATCAGATCGGAAGCTCTCTGTGGGTAAAACTCGTATCTGAAATCAAAATTATTAATCAACGATCTTTTTAGATCAACATTTCCTTGAACTATTTCATTTTGAATAAAATCGTAATAACTGAATGGTGCCAGCTCACGGAATTCAGGTCTTGCGAGTGTTTTTGAAAATGCCGCTCTAACATTCATGTTGTTGGTTGGCTGCCATGTAAGTGTAATACTTGGCAAAACATCATGATATTCAGGGGAAATTTTTACATCAGAGTTTGTAAGCGATTTTGAACTAAGCGCTTGTTTCGAATATTCATAACGGGCACCCGTTACTATTTTAATTTTATTTAAGAGAGTGAAATCAAAAGCGATGTAGGTGCCGGTAACATTTTGGCTTGAAACATAAGAATCGGATGGTTTGGTAATTTCTGTAATTTCAATGAAATTTGGGCCAAAATTTTCAGCTATGAAAATTTGATCAACAGAACCCATCAGAATGCTGTCTTTTTTTGCAAAATTACCACCCGGTTTATTCTTAAATCCAAAGCTCCGTGCATCAAAGTTCCTGTCCTTATAATCGATGGCGAAACCGGTTTTTATGGATGGAAGTGAAGGATCTTCAAATGGTGTAAATGTAAGATCGAGACTTACACCTTTGTTTTTATCGAGAAGTTTTCCAAAATATCGGGTTGCAAGACTCTGATCGAGCTGGAATCTTAGTGGTTCTTCCTCATCCAATGGTTTGGAATAGAGATACCTTCTGGCATCGGGTTCATCTCTTTCAGATTGTGCAAAATTTGCATTCCACTCTATCTTTAATCCATTCAAAAGTTCGATGAAATGTTCACCGATTAATTGTGTGGAGAAAAGATTTCTTGTTACATATCTAAGAGAAGTTTGATCGCGGAAATCTGGATTATAATAGTAAGGTCCCGAGTAGTGTGTAACTTCATCATCTGCATTTTGATTGTAGAGATTTTTAAGACTTATTTTGTTATTAAGACCTATGCGGTAAGAGAAATTCAGTAATCCCCCAATCATCACTGAATTTCTGTAGTTATTACCGCTGTATTCATATCTTGGACCGGCGAAAGTGTAATTATTTCTTTCAATTTCCTGAGATTCGTTTGAATTTGAATATGTGATTGAAGCGATATATCCTAATATGTGACCCTCAAAAAGGTTGAATTTGTCACCAAATGATAAATTCATACTGCTGTTAACGGGTAAACTTGTTTTTTCAGTAGCCCATTTATTACTAAATGATCTTCCAACCTCCTGAAGAAAAGCCGGGTCGTTTGTTGCCAATTTGCCTGATGGAACGATTGAGGGAAGAGCCCTTGTTCCGTCATCGTTGGCAAGCCATCTCCTTCCACCTGAATATGTGAGAGCGTCTTTGCCGGTACCAAATGTGTTATAAGATGAAGACATTCCATAATTCACAAAAAATTTCTCGGGAAACTCGATAGTTTTTATCTGGACAAGACCACCCGAAAAATCAGCCGGTTTGTCAGGTGAAAATGTTTTGGAAGTGATGATACTCTCAATAAGATTTGCAGGGAAAATATCATAAGAGAAACTTTTCTTTTCGGGTTCAGTACTTGGAAGATTTGCACCGTTAAGAAGTGTGTTATTGTATCTGTCACCAACACCTCTGATATAGGCAAATTTCCCATCGCTTATAGTAACACCGGTCATTTTTTTAAGAACATCGGTACCATCTGAACTGTTTGTTTTACTTATCATATCTCCGGAGATTCCGTCAATAATGTCAAGTGAGTTTTTCTGATTTTTCACTAAACTCGCATCAGAATTTTGGAGTGCTTCAGCGGTTACCACTACTTCTTGCATGGTTTGTGCTGAACTTTCAAGTGCCACATCAATTTTAATTGTTTCCCCTGACTTCACTTCAACCGCTTCAACCCTAAGTGGATTGTAAGAGATATATGTGAATTTCAGGTTGTACTTCCCAATCGGAAGATTTTTGATTGAATAATTACCATCAAGATCTGCGGTTGCGCCAAATCTTGTCCCCTCAATAATAACATTCGCACCGGTGAGAATTTCATTTCCGGTTTTCCCCAGAATTTTGCCTGAGATCGTACCGGTCTGCGAATAAACTATTGAACTTAAAATTGTTATAAAAGCTAAAAGCCTCATAAACCTGTTGTTTGTAGAATGAAACATTTTTTTCCTCATATTTTTTTTCTTCGACGGTTCAAATTTCGCCCTTGAATATTAAGATAATGTTAAGCCATCTTTATCGATTTGTTAAATCAAGTTCATGCAAAACACTTTTCCGGTGAAAATGTAACTTCCTCATCCGTTACTCACTATCTTCCAATTATTTATATTGCATGTTCTATTAATAAAAAATTGGTACAATGAAGATTGCAGTTTGTCAGATAAATCCGGTAATTGGAGATATCAACGGAAACAAAGAGAAAATACTTAAGGGGTACCAAAAGGCAACGGAAGACGGTGCAGATATTGCTGTCTTTCCGGAACTCTCTCTTACAGGCTACCCCCCTCTCGATTTTGTGGAAAAAAAGGCTTTTAGAGCCATGGTCAATAAAACAAATCTTGAACTGGCATCTGCCACCAATAAAAAAACAGCATTAATCTTTGGCTCAATTACAGAGTTTGAAGATAATGTGGGTACCAACATCGAAAACAGTTCACTTTTTTGCATTGATGGAAAAATTTTTGTTATTCAGAATAAATCTCTCATACCAAATTATGATGTTTTTGATGAGGTTCGTTATTTTGAATCAGCCTCCGAAGCTAAAGTTTTTCGTTTTCGAGGTGAAACCATCGGGCTTTCGATTTGTGAAGATATCTGGAATGATGAAGACTATTGGAAAAAAAGGATGTATCCTGTAGATCCTGTTAGAGAACAGGTTCAAAAAGGGGCAACACTCCTTATTAATATCTCTGCCAGTCCCTATTCGTATGGGAAAAGGAATGCAAGATTTAAAATGCTCTCCACTCTTACCAAACATGACAGAGTAAAATTGGTTTATACATGTTGCGCCGCCGCTCAAACTGAATTGATTTTTGATGGTGCCAGTATGTGTTTTGATGAAGATGGAAATCTTTCAAAGTTGGGGAAAACATTTTGTGAAGATTATTTCATTTATGATACCCAAATTAAATATCCACCAATTTTAAAAGTTGAATCCTCTTTTGAGGAGGAGGTTCATAATGCCCTGATTTTCGGACTAAAAGATTATTGTAACAAACTTAATTTTAAAACAATTTGTTTAGGATTAAGCGGGGGTATTGATTCTGCAATTGTTGCCTATTTTGCAGTGAAAGCATTGAACAAGGATAGCGTTTTTGTAACTCTGATGCCATCAGAGTTTTCCTCTGAAGGAAGTATTGCCGATTCACTGAAACTTGTTGAAAAACTGGGCATCAAACATAATATAATCCCGATTCAACCCGTGTTCGAAACTGTAAAACAGATGCTTGACCCTGTATTTAATAATAAACCGGAGGATGTTACTGAAGAAAACATGCAGTCCCGAATTAGAGGGCTCTACATGATGGCACTCAGTAATAAATTTAATCACCTCCTTGTAACAACAGGAAATAAATCTGAACTTGCCACAGGTTATGCTACTCTTTATGGCGATATGTGTGGAGGGCTTGCCATTATCGGTGATGTCTATAAAACCGATGTTTACAGACTGTGTGAATATATTAACAGGGATGAGGAAATTCTGCCAAGAGAGATTATTGATAAAGTCCCTTCGGCAGAACTTAGACCAAATCAAACGGATCAGGATTCCCTTCCGCCTTATCCTGTCCTCGATAAAATTTTAAGATCGTATTTGGAAGAAAACAAGGAGCTCGACGAGATAGCTCCCGAGATTGGCGATAGAGAACTTGTAAAAAAGATGCTTAACCTCGTTGATCGTAATGAATTTAAACGCAAACAGGGCGCACCCGTTTTGCGCGTTTCTAATAAAGCTTTTGGTTATGGAAGAAGATTCCCAATAGTTCAAAGATGGAGTAGAGAATGATGTATTTGAAGTCAATAATCCCGGTAATTGCCGTTTTACTCTCCTTTACGGCTTCGGCTCAATTTGGAGGTGGAGATAAGTTGTCGCTTGAAACAGCCCAGCTTTCCAGAGATATTGTTAAACCCGGCGATGAGATTAGAATTGCGGTAAAAGCCTCAGTTGATCAGGGATACCATGTAAATTCCAACAAACCGAAAGAAGATTTTTTAATTCCCACTTCTCTCTCTATCACATCAACAAACGGGATAAAGAACACCGGAATCGTCTATCCAAAATCAAAGGATTACACCTTCGCCTTTTCCGATAAACCTGTCTCGGTTTTTGAAGGGAATTTTACAATTTTTGCAAAGGTCAGGGTACCCGAAAACTTAAAACCGGGAAATTATAAACTCACACTTACTGTAGAATATCAGGCCTGTAACGACGAAACCTGTCTGCCTCCAAACTCTGCTACCACCACAGTGACAATTAAGGTTGGGACAAAAGAATCCGTCGTAACAGAGCTTAACGCAGGTCTTTTTGCCTCCTCAGGATTGGCATATAACGACAAATCCAAGGGTGAAGATGCAATAAAGGATTCAATCAAAAAGGCTGACGCTGAAAAAGATTCACTTGCCAAACTCGACAGTTTAAAAGCACTCGAGGATTCAGCTTCTTCACAACTTGAATCTTATGATTCAAAAGATTCCGCAGCTGTTTCATCATCAGATGATGGCGATATCTCGTCAACCCTCGAAAAAAGTGGTCTGCTTTTTTCACTTTTGTTTGTCTTTTTGGGTGGACTTGCTCTCAACCTGACACCATGTGTTTATCCCCTCATCCCTATTACAATAGGATATTTTGGCGGACAGGCAGAAGGCAAAACTTCACGCCTCGCAATGATGGGATTCCTTTATGTAATGGGTATTGCACTAACATACTCCTTGATTGGGGTGATAACTGCACTGACCGGTGGAATTCTTGGATCACTGCTTCAGGAGTGGTATGTACTTGTTCTCATCTCGGGCATTTTTGTGGCTCTCGCACTTTCACAGTTTGGGTTTTATGAATTTAAACTCCCTGATTCCCTCGTAAATAAAGCAGGTGGAGCAAAAACAGGGCTTTATGGTGCGTTTTTTATGGGTCTAACCATGGGAATCGTGGCTGCGCCATGTATTGGACCTTTTGTTTTGGGACTTGTCACTTATGTGGCAAAACTTGGTGATGTCCTCACAGGATTCCTCCTCTTCTTTTTCCTTGCAGTGGGTTTGGGTACACCATACTTTGTTCTTGCTCTGTTTTCTGGCAAAATCAAAGCTCTCCCAAGAGCCGGTATGTGGATGGAAGGAATAAAACATATCTTTGGTGTGATAATGATAGGTATGGCAATCTATTTTGTTTTACCACTTCTGCCAAAAGAATGGTCGGGGTATCTGTTACCTGTTTATATTATTATTTCAGTCCCTTACCTCGCAATTTTTGATCCTCTTGATGCCAAAATGAGAGCATTCAGGATATTTAAATATGTTCTCTCTGTTGTGTTTATAGGACTTGCAGTTTGGTGGTTCCCTGCAAACACTTCCGCTGAAGCAGGAGGCAAGGTAAAATTTGAAGCATATTCTGATTCCACTTTCCAGGCCGCAAAAGGTCAAAAGAAGATTATTATTGACTTTTATGCCGACTGGTGTATCCCCTGTAAAGAACTTGATGCTATGACATTTGTTGATCCAAATGTGGTAGCAGCCAGCAAGGATTTTGTCAGCCTTAAAGCGGATTTAACCAAATCGGGTGATGCACTCAGCAAAAAACTTACGACTGATTTTAACATCAAAGGTGTTCCAACCGTCCTCATCTTCAATGAAAAAGGTGAAGAAGTTTACCGCCTCACAGGATTCGTAAACGGAGAAGAATTCCTGAAACTGATGAAAAAAGCGGAATGATTCTCAGGTATTAAGTATTAAGTATTAAATATTAAGTATTATTTTTCAAAGGCTGTCAATAACTGGCAGCCTTTTTTGTTGTATCGATGATATGTGAATAGCAATTGTCTGAATCAGGATTTACAGGATTTAAGGATTTGCAGGATTAAAGCCGTAAGAGTGAGGAGAGGTAATCGTCCCGATTGCCCTCTGCAATACGAATTGATAAATTGGGAACCTCACAAACTTGCTTTCCCGGAGGGAATAAATATTCGTAACCCATATACAAACCCCAAACCCCCTTGAGGCTGTCTCAATACATAAATTCAAATTTTTCGATAAAAGATCGGGATTTATCCATCTTTTCTGAACAATACCTTTGAGATTCAATAAATTTGGGGATTTTGGGTGTGAAGGCAAAAAATAGATTAAATTATTAAAAAAACACCCATTTTTATGCATATGAAGGGGCTTTTGGGGCTAAAATACTTATTATCATCTTTCTCAGATTGTGAGCAGTAGCCACCAATCCTATCTCTGTCATCACACCCTTTTTACCTCTGAGTGTGAATCTCCTAATCCCTTTGTTGTGCTTTATGCTACCGAAGACAGGCTCCACATCTATCTTCCTCCTGGCATAAAGTTTTCTGCCAAAGTCCGTTTCGAGTAACTCGTCTACCGCACTCCTCTGTTCCCTCCATTCCCTGCTCACTTCAACAATCCTGTCCCCCGATTCACCATTACAAACTCCCTGCAGCGGACATGAATCACAATTTTTTGCTTTGTAATATCCCACTTCTCTTTCGTAACCCCCCTTACTGATACGAGTACCTGTCCTGCATAATTCCATCCTCTGCCCCATCGGACAGACAACATAACCCTCTTTACTGTTGTAATGAAGTGTTTCAGTCGTAAATGGTCTTTTTAGCGGTTTTCTTCTCCTCAAACGCTCATACATGTTATATTTTACTACTGCTTCAATTCCTGCATTTCTTAAAAATGTAAAATTCTCCTCTGATCCGTAACCAGCATCTGCAATCAGATAGTCAGGACTCTTCCCGTATTCCTCCTGAATTCCCCTTATCATATCAGGTAGCGTCTTTGAGTCAGTAGGATTGGGGAAAACACCATAACTGACTATAATCTGATTGTTTGTTGCGATTTCAAGATTATATCCGGGCTTAAATTCTCTGTTATTCAGACCGTCTTCTTTCATTCGCATAAATGTTGCATCATGGTCTGTCTTGCTGTATGAGTTCCTGCCGGAGAGTATCTTCTCCTGCTCCTGATACCTCAAGAGTCTCTCAGGCCACTCCTTAGCGGCTCGAATCATCTTTTTTTTTAGAGGTTTCGATTCCTCGTCAAGACTATCAGCAAGAGTCTTATTTATCTTCTCTATTGTTTCTTTGAGCTTCTCCGGTTCCAATTCACTGTACTCAAAGGGAAACTCTTCTTTCTCTTCCACTGCAGTCTGTTTCTGGATGTAATCCCAAACATTCTTAAGCTGTGCCTTCATCTTAATCTTGTTTGTCTTGATCGAATTACCCCATACAACGGTATATTTGTTTGCGTTAGCCTCTATCTTTGTACCATCCAGGTACAACTCCTTTATGCTGACAATATTATGTTCAATGAGTAACTCGACCAACTGAATGAACAGTCCCTTGAGCGTCTCTCCCAATTTGTTCTTTCGAAATCTGTTTATCGTGTTATGATCAGGTTGCTGCATTCCGCTAATCCACATATAATGAATATTTTCCTTCAAAGCGGCTTCTATATCACGACTTGTGTAAGTATTGTTGAGATAGGCATACATGATTACCTTTACAAGCATCACAGGATTATAGCTGGAAGTTCCTCCACCGGGATAGCGGTCATACAGGGATTTGTAGCTCATAGTATCAAGAACTTCGTTTACAATACGAACAGGATGATTCTCAGGAATCATATCCTCAATCGAGGGAGGAAACAGAAACATCTGATGCTGATCGTAGGGCTTAAAAGCGGGTGTTTTTGGTGTTTTTTTCATATGTAAATATATGAAAAACTGACCGAAAATTAAAGGGAAAAATTTAGTTAACCACCATAAATAACAATAAGTTATAGAAATTAAAACAGGGGTTTAGCCGGTCAATTTTCAGGCGGAAAAAGTATCAATTAATTACGGGGTGAACCGGTGATGTGGAATAGTACAAGCCAGTTAGAAATAAAAATATATTCGGGCTAAGTAAGTTATTCACCCTCAGAAATTGAAAAATTCGTAAAACAGAGACCTACTTTTGAGACAACCTCTAAATATTCGTAAAAAAATACACCACCTCGAATCCACAAAAATCCTCTAAATCTGTCTCTTTTCGCTTGTAATTTGCTATAACTTTCGTATTTTTCAGATCATCATCAAATTGAATAAAAATTGGAATTATGCAAAGGCCTCAGTTAAAAAAAATAGAATCCGACCTCTGGAGTGCTGCAGATCAACTGCGCGCAAACAGCAAACTTACAGCAAGTGAATACTCAATGCCCGTTCTCGGGTTAATCTTCCTTAGACATGCCCATAATCGTTTCCTTCTTGTCGAACAACAAATAAATAAAGATCGCCCCTCCCATCCCCAACGCGGTGTTTTACCCGTTTCAAAAAGTGACTACATATCCAAAAATGCTCTTTACTTGCCGGAAGAATCACGCTTTGATTATCTGGAAAAACTTCCCGAAGGAACCGCCCTTGGTGAGAAAATTACTCGTGCAATGAAGCTTATCGAAGACGAAAATGAGAATCTTAAAGGGGTGTTGCCAACTAACTACGAAAAATTTTCAGACGACCTTCTCCGGGAACTTATCCGGAAATTTAGCAGCGAAGAAATTAAAAATGCAAAAGGCGATGTATTTGGCAGAATTTACGAATACTTTCTAAATAATTTTGCAATGACTGGTGCTCAGGAGGGTGGTGAATTCTTCACTCCACTATCTCTTGTCCAAACTATTGTAAATGTTATTGAACCCAATCATGGGATAATCTTTGACCCGGCTTGTGGCAGTGCCGGAATGTTTGTGCAATCAGGTCATTTTATTGAAGAGGCCGGGTTAAAACCGGAAAAGAGTGTAACATTTTTTGGGCAGGAAAAAACAGAAACCAATACCCGTCTCGCAAAGATGAACATGGCGGTTCATGGACTTGAAGCGAAAATTGTGGAAGGTAATTCCTTCTACGAAGATAAACATAACCTAGTAGGTAAATGCGATTTTGTAATGGCTAACCCTCCTTTTAATGTGGATAGTGTGGATAAAGACAAGGATTCTGTCAAAAATGATACAAGACTTCCCTTCGGTCTGCCCAAAAATGATAATGCAAACTATCTCTGGATTCAATATTTCTATAGTTATCTCAATGAAAGTGGTCGCGCTGGATTTGTTATGGCTTCAAGTGCCAGTGATGCAGGACATTCTGAAAAAGAAATCAGGAAACAAATTGTTGAAACAGGTACCGTTGATGTGATGATTGCAATTGGCACCAACTTCTTTTATACCCGCACACTCCCCTGTACTCTTTGGTTCTTTGACCGCAATAAAGAAAAAGATGAAGCTCTCAAAGACAGAACTCTAATGCTGGATGTTAGAAACATCTATAGGGTTGTCACCAGAAAAATTAATGATTTTTCTCCGGAACAATCAAGCAATATTAAGGCAATTGTTGGGCTCTATAGAGGAGATTCTGATACATTTTTAACAACGGTGCAATCCTACTTTCAGTCATTGAAGCAATTTCTAATTGAAATTAGTGTCAATAGTTCCGGTTTTATAGAGCTTTTCTCTTCGTTTTATGATCAACTTAAACCTCATTGTGAGGTAAACATTCTTTTTGCCAAAGAATTTAAGGCATTGCAGAAAGTTTCGTTACAAACCGAAGTTACCACTTTAATTGATAGCCTCAAAGGGATTAATTCCGAAAATTTAGACTCTAAACTTGATAATAACTCTCTAAATATTCACTTGCATGAAGAATTTAGGCGGTATTCAACTCTTGTTTCCAAAGCACTAAACCTAAAGCATAATATAAATGAGAATGTAAAAGTCATTTTGTTGTTATCTGAGTCTATTCAAAAAGAGGTTAAACTAAACAATGGCAAAAATGGATTCATCCCGGGTGATTGGAAAGTATCGGAAATCAAAAAGAAGTGTAGTGAAATTGAATTAAACAAAAACATTCTTTTTGAGTCAATGAAGCTTGCAAAATATTTCCTTTATGAAATCAAATGGTTACAATCAAAATTCCCCGAAGCGGTTTACAATGATGTCTCAGGATTGTGTAAAGTTGTGACTATCGAGGAAATTAGCGCTAATGATTACAGTCTGACCCCCGGCAGATATGTCGGAGTGGCTACAAAAGAAGAAGATGATTTCGACTATGCGGAAAAACTTAAAGCCATCCATTTTGAATTGTCAGCCCTAAATGAAGAAGCCTCCAAATTGGCTGAAATCATCTCTAAAAATTTTGAGGATTTGGGGCTATGAATTCGACAGAAATTTCTTTAGAGGATTTTGTCTCATTTCAACGGGGATTTGATCTTCCAAAAAAGGATTTTATCGAAGGAGATTATCCTGTTGTTGGATCGACATCAATTCTTGGTTACCACAATGTTTATAAAGTAAAAGGTCCCGGATTAGTCACAGGTAGATCTGGTACTCTTGGTAATTTTCAATATATTGTTTCTGATTTTTGGCCTCATAATACAACTCTTTGGGTGAAAAACTTTAAGGGCAATAACTCTCGATTTGTCTATTATTACTTATTGACAATTAACCTTGCAAAATTTAATAGCGGTGGCGCAGTTCCAACATTAAACAGAAACTTAATCAAGAATTATCGTGTAAAGAAATTTTCGCTTGAAAAGCAACAAAAAATCGTCTCAATCCTATCATCTTATGATGACCTTATAGAAAACAACTTGAAACGAATAAAATTGCTTGAAGAATCGGCACAAATGATTTATAAGGAGCAATTCGGCGATTTCTTACTCTCTGACGACAGCATAAAACAACTTCCAAAAGGTTTTTCCATTAAATTATTGGGGGAAATCAGTGCTAAGTTGGAATCAGGATCAAGGCCAAAAGGTGGGATTGATAAAAAATTGCGATCTGGTGTCCCAAGCATTGGCGCGGAAAATGTAATTGGATTAGGTAAATATAATTACCAGGCAGAGAAAATGATTCCAGAACCATTTTTTGCAAAAATGAAGAATGGTGTAATTGAGGATCGTGATATTCTAATATATAAAGACGGAGCTTATATAGGAAAAACATCCCTCTTTCAGGATGATTTTCCTTATACCAAGTGTTGTGTAAATGAGCATGTCTTTTTGGTACATTGTTCAAATAGATTGCATCAGTATTTTCTTTTTTTAACATTGAACCATCCGCTATACTACAAAAAGATGCAAAATTTAAATGCAAACTCTGCACAACCTGGGATCAACCAAGCAGCCGTCAAATCCCTCAGTTTGATTTGGCCTGATGAGAAGACGATTATAAGTTTTAATCATAAAATTGAATCAATGATTAGTTTAATTTTCAACCTGGCAAAACAAAATCGATTATTACAGCAAGCCCGAGACTTACTGCTTCCAAAACTGATGACCGGAGAGATAGAGGTTTAATATATGTCTTACGAATACTCAGAAGATAATTTAGTAGAAGAAACTGCTCATGATTTGTTTTATAACAAACTTGGCTGGGATATTGCTATCGCCTATAACAACGAGACTTTTGGAGTACACAGCACTTATGGCAGAAAAAATAAAAAACAGGTTGTTCTTGAAAAAACCTTTCTTGAGAAATTAAAGGAGTTTAATCCCGGTCTTCCCGATCAAGCTTACAACAATGCACTTGAACAAATTCTCTTTGATTCCACCACCAAATCAATTATTGATTTAAACCGCGAAAAGTACAACCTTATCAGGGATGGAATACCTGTAAGCTATACAGATTCTAAAGGTAAAAAGATTACCGACCGAAAATTGAAAATAATTGATTTTCAGGATCCACTTAAAAACAATTTCCATGCAATCCGTCAACTTTGGATTGAGGGCAGATCAGGAAGACTTCGCCGACCCGATATAATTGGATTTGTGAATGGAATTCCCCTGCTATTTATCGAGTTGAAGGCAGTTCACCAGCAACTTGAATCTGCATGGAGCGGAAATCTTTCAGACTACAAAGATGTGATACCCAAGCTTTTCCATTACAATGCCTTCATTATCCTGAGTAATGGTATTCAGGGTAAAATTGGTTCGGTTACAGGTCATTTCCGTCATTTTCATGAGTGGAAAAGAATAAATGAAGAAGATGAAGGGATTGTTGGGCTCGACAGAATTATATTGGGGATATGTGACAAAAAGAGGTTTCTTGATCTCTTTGAGAATTTTATCGTTTTTGACGAATCAACGGGAAAACAACTTAAAATAATTGCAAAAAATCATCAGTTTATAGGTGTAAACAGAACGCTTGATGCTTTTAAAGAAAAAAACGATCTATATAATATCGGAAGAATCGAAAAAGAATCGAAACAAAAACTTGGAGTGTTTTGGCATACTCAGGGAAGTGGGAAATCCTACTCGATGCTTTTTCTCTGCCAAAAATTACACAGAAAATTTTCAGAGTCTTTTACATTTCTAATTGTCACGGATAGAAACGAACTTGAAAATCAGATTTATGGAACCTTCACAGGTTCAGGGGCTATTTCCAAATCCCTTGGTGCGGGAATAACCTCAATCCGGGCAGAAAGTGGTGAACACCTCAAGGAACTGTTGAAACAAAATCACCGATATATTTTCTCCCTTATACATAAATTTAATTTCGAGGGAGTGATATCAGAGCGAAGCAATATAATTGTGGTATCCGATGAGGCTCATCGAACGCAAGGTGGCATTCTGGCTCTTAATCTTAGAAATGCTCTCCCAAATGCTTCATTCATCGGATTCACAGGCACTCCACTTTTTAAACATGATGAAATTACAAAACGAATTTTTGGTGAGTATGTCTCCAAATACGATTTCAGACGAAGTGTTATAGATGGGGCAACCGTTCCGCTTTATTATGAGAATCGTGGAGAACTTCTCGGAATAAGTAATCCTGACATTGCAGAGCAGATGCAGGAGTTAATTGATTCTGAAGATGATCTTAATATCAATGAAAGGTCAAAAATAGAAAACCTATTCCAGAGAGAATATCCTGTCCTCACTGCCAACAAACGGCTCGATGCAGTTGCAAAAGATGTGGTTAATCACTTCTTCAAACGGGGTTACAAAGGCAAGGGTATGTTTATCAGTATCGATAAAGTTACCGCCGTGAAAATGTATAACCTGATAATGAAGTACAAGGCAAAATATGAAGTTGATTTCGAAAAGGGCATTAAAAAAGGTATTTACGAGGATCAAGAGGAACTTGAGAAGACACGGGAACTAAAGTGGATAAGGGAAACTGAAATTTGTGTAGTTGTAAGCGGTGAACAAAATGAAGTTGGTAAATTTGAATCACTTGGACTTGATATCGATTTTCATCGGGAAAAAATGAATTTTCGGGATCTCGAAACGGAATTTAAGGACCCTGACAATCCGTTCAGATTTGTGATTGTGTGTGCAATGTGGATTACCGGATTTGATGTCCCTTCTCTATCAACCCTTTACATCGATAAACCATTAAAAGCTCATACCCTGATGCAAACAATTGCAAGAGCAAACAGAATTAACGAGGGTAAAGAGAACGGGTTAATTGTTGACTACATAGAGACTTATAAAGATTTACTTAAAGCGCTCTCTGTGTATGGCGAGGGCGATAACGGAGGAGGAGGTACTGGTGGTCCTCCGGTAAAACCAAAAGAGGTTCAATTAGAAGAGTTAAAACTCGCTATCGACAGTTTGAAACAATATCTTAACGGACTCGGTTTTGAGTTAAATCTCCTGACAGGTGAAAAAAACAAATTAGTTAAGACCAGATTGGTAGCAGATGCCATCAATTGCATCAATGAGAATGATAAATCCAGGAAAAGATTTATGTTTCTTGCCCGGGATGTTTTTCAGAAGTTTCATGCTATAATGCCCGACAACCGTTTAGGTGCAATTAAACCTGATCGGGATGCAATAGATGCAATCTACAAAACAATTGAAAATGATGTACAATCAGCAGATGTTTCAGAATTGATGGGTAAAATTCAATCTATTGTTGATTCCGCGATTGTTTCTATTGTGCGGGAAGAAAATGAAGAGAAGAGCAATCCTGTCGATCTTAGCAGTCTCAATTTTGAAACTCTAAAAAAAATGTTTTCCTCTTCGGAACATAAAAACAGCATTATCTTTGCTCTAAAAGAGAAAATTAAAAACAAACTTGATGAGATGATAAATCAAAATCCTCTACGAGTAGATTATTTTAAAAAATATCAGGAAATTATTGCCAAGTATAATGATGGCAAATCTGCTATGGCGATTGAAGAAGCATTTCGTTTGCTTCTTGAGCAAATAGATGATATGACTTTTGAAGAAGTGAGGATAAAGCGTGAAGGACTTTCCGAAGAGCAGGGTGCAATTTTCGACATTCTAAGGAAACCGAAACTGAACAATCAGGATAAAATAAGAGTAAGAAGGATAGCAATCGAACTGCTTGATGTCCTCAAAAAAGAGGAACTCAAAGTCTCCCGTTGGTCTGAACAAACAACAATAGCAGCTCAAGTAGAAGTGAAGATTAATCAAACACTCTTCCAGCAACTCCCTGATCCTGAATACACGAAGGACGATATAGACCTCCGTTCTGTTCTTATCCTCGAACACCTCAAAAACCAATATTACGGTGGAGGTTTGAGTGTTTATGGGAGGTATTGAGTTTCGGAAAAATAAATAACTTGCTTTTTTCTTCGGTGTGGTATATATTTACCACAGTAAATATATACTTTACATAAATACATCAACACGGAGTACAAAATGCCTAAAACATTTGGCGAGTATATTAAAGAAAAAAGACTCGATCGGGATTTGAGTCTTCGTAAATTTTGTGAAAAACTCAATTATGATCCCAGCAATTGGAGTAAAATCGAGCGTGGATTAGCACAGGCACCTGATGATTTTGATCTACTCTCTGATATTTGCTCAATTTTGAGTCTTGAGCACCAAAGTGAAGATTGGTATGAACTTTTTGATCTTGCAGCAATCTCACAAAAACATATCCCCCAATACATCCTAAATGATGAAAAAATTCTGGAGATGTTACCTGCATTTTATCGTGCAGCTTCTGCCCCCGAGATGACTGATGAAAAATTGGCAAATTTAATTGAATTACTAAAGAAAGTTCATTCAGGTGAAGGAAAAGTTTGAAATTGATTTTCTTAATGAATCAAAAATTGAAGAAATTGCAGAGGAATTCAGATCAACATTTTGGGATTCACGAATTCCGATTGATATCGAACTTATTATTGAGAAAAGATTAAAGCTTGACCTGATTCCGGTTTCCCAAATGAAACGGGATTATGGGATTGAGGCTTTCATTTCTCTAAATATGAAAGAAATTTATTACGATTCAAATATCATTGAAACCAGAATCAGGTTTTCGATGGCTCATGAAATTGGCCACATGGTGTTGCATAAAGATAGTATAGCCGAATTGAGAAGTGATGATTATCGTGAGTATCGTGAGAACATAAACAAAATTCCTGCCTCTACCATTGATCGGGCGGAGATTCAGGCAAGCGCATTCGCAAGTTATCTCCTGATGCCTTCACTAGAACTTGAGAAACAGGTTGAACAATATATCTTTGAAAACAAAGTAAAAGTCTCAGCATTAAAGCCACTTTTCAAATCAATATCAAATGATAACCTGTACGAGAGTTTTGCTATGGAAATTGGTAAAATTTTTGATGTTTCAACTTTGGCAGCTGCTATTCGAATGAGAAAAAGTAAATTGGATATAAAAGGAATAATAAAAAATATTCTTCATTTTTAATTTGATTATTTTCAAAGTCGTGACTTCCACTAATTTACAGAATAGCGGGTATTCTGGAGTATATATGCGTATTCTATTTCTATTTTTTACATTCCTAATTTCAATCCAAGTTTCCCTCTTCTCCCAATCCGTTATTCGGATAAACCAACTTGGTTACCAGCCTGATGCAATAAAAGTTGCAGTTTTGATGTCAGAGAATGGAAACATCCCAAATGAATTTTACTTTGAGGATGTATTCACAGGCAAGGTCATTTTTACTTCAAAAGCAATTAAAAAAACGGGTCCACTTGGAAATTTTAATGAAACCGCGCGACTTAACTTCTCTGAACTTCAATCCACTGGCATATTCAAAATAATTGTTGGAAAAACTGAATCTCCAAATTTTCGAATCTCTGATACCATCTACAATTCAACAGCCGATTTTATTCTGCAATATATGCGGCAGCAAAGATGTGGATATAACCCTTATCTGAAGGATTCCTGCCACACGCACGACGGTTTTACCGTTTATTCAGAAGATGCCCCGGGAAATGATTCCTCCCAAACCTCAGAATTAATAATTAATAATTTATATTTAATAATTGCAAAGGGCGGTTGGCACGACGCTTCTGACTATTTACAATACGCAACCACTTCAGCAACGGCAGCATATCAACTCCTTTTTGCTTACAAAAAAAATCCCAAAGCTTTTGGAGACTGGTTTGACAGAAATGGTGATCCCGGAGCAAATGGAATACCCGATGTTCTCGATGAAGCAAGATGGGGACTTGAATGGCTCGATAGAATGTACCCGGGTGGTGAAGAGATGTATCAACAAATTGCCGATGATCGCGACCACCAGATGTTCCGACTTCCTACTGAGGACTCAGTCAATTATGGCAAAGGATTATACCGACCCGTTTACCGTGTGACAGGCAAACCCCAGGGGCTGATGAAATTCAAAAACAGATCAACAGGCGTTGCCTCGATTGCCGGGAAATTTGCGTCGACAATGGCCCTTGGATCCGAATTGATGCAATTAATTGATCCTGAATTCTCCGCCAGACTTCACAAAAAGGCAATCGAGGCATATGAATTTGGCGAAAAATATCCGGGAATCTCACAAACTGCACCATGCAAAGCACCCTACTTTTATGAAGAGGAGAACTGGGTTGACGACATGGAACTCGCCGCCGCTCAGTTATACTCGGTAACCGGAGATGTCAGATACCTGAATAATGCTCGGAAATATGGAAAAATGGAAGAAATTACTCCCTGGATTGGTGCCGATACCGCCTCCCACTATCAGTGGTTTCCCTTTATAAATTTGGGGCATTACCTCATTGCCGGTGATAAGTCTGACTCGTCAGATCAATTTGTAAAGTTTTATCAAAATGGGCTTAATAAGTTGTACAATCGGGCTAAAAATGATCCTTTTTTTATCGGTGTCCCCTATATCTGGTGTTCAAATAATCTCGTTTCAGCGGCGATGACACAAGCAAAACTCTATCATGAGTTAACAGGTGATCAAAAATTTCTTGAGATGGAAGCATCTCTTCGTGACTGGCTGTTTGGATGCAATCCTTGGGGTACAAGTATGATAGTTGGACTCCCAAAGTGGGGTGACTTCCCTGTCGATCCACATTCAGCTTTCACTCATGTCTATAATTATCCTGTTGATGGTGGTTTGGTTGATGGTCCCATCTACTCAACAATTTTTGGAAAGTTGATCGGAATCCATCTCGCAGAAATTGATGAATATGCAAGATTTCAACCGGGAAGAGCTGTTTATCACGATGATTGGGGTGACTATTCCACCAATGAACCAACAATGGATGGTACCGCCGGGCTTGCTATATATCTTTCATCTTTGTATAAAACCACCGAGCACACAGAGACCACAGAGGAGAGTGAGGGAGAAACCGCAAAGGACGCAGAGAACGCAAAGGGGGATGTAAAGGAAACCGCAAAGAACGCTGAGGACGCAGAGGAGGATGTAAAGGAAACCGCAAAGGAAAAATCCGTCGAATCCGCTCAATCCGCTTCATCCGCGTTCTATAAAACCTTCTTTAAGGGAGCTTTAATCAGTCTTGATTCAACTAAAAAGGACATCGCTCTTGTGTTTACCGGACATGAATTTGCAGATGGTCATAAAACAATAACTGAGACGCTGGACAAATTTGGTATCAAAGGAAATTTTTTCTTTACAGGTGATTTTTACCGAAACCCTGAATTTTCAGAGATCATAAAAGAACTTAAAAATTCGGGACATTACCTTGGAGCTCATTCCGATAAACATCTTTTGTATAACACTTGGGAGAAAAGGGATTCAACTATTGTATCAAATGCGGTTTTTGAAAAAGATGTAATTGACAATTATCGTGAGATGTTAAAATTTGGTATTTTAAAAGATGATGCGCCCTGGTTTTTACCTCCTTACGAATGGTATAATGAAGAAATTGCAAATTGGACTGAGGGATTGGGGTTAAAACTCATCAATTTTACGCCCGGCACAAAATCAAATCAGGACTGGACAATTCCTTCGGGTTCCTACTACTTCTCCTCCGATTCAATCTATTCGACCATAGTAAATTTTGAGGAAAATTCAACCAATGGTATGAATGGATTTCTTCTGTTAACCCATTTTGGTACACATCCTGAGAGAATTGACAAGTTTTATGCAAAATTGGAACAATTAATTTTGCATCTTAAACAAAAAGGGTATAATTTTGTCAGGTTATAATTTTTCACTTCTCACCTTTTAATCTTCGGAGTCTCATGGAAATCATCAAATTTATTGAAACTGCTATCGATACCGCCGCCGGATTCCTCTGGGGATGGCCCCTCATCATCCTTTTGTTTGGCACACATCTTTATTTGACCGTAAGAACAGGATTTATCCAAAAGTATATCTTTAAAGCGATCAGGATCTCCGTTAAGAAGGACGAAGGAGCAGAGGGAGATGTTAGCCAGTTTGGAGCCCTTGCCACCGCTCTTGCAGCAACCATTGGTACTGGGAACATTGTGGGTGTTTCAACTGCTATTGTAGCAGGTGGACCGGGTGCAGTGCTGTGGATGTGGTTAACGGGTGTTTTTGGTATCGCAACCAAATATTCGGAAGCTCTTTTATCAGTAAAATACCGGGTCAAAACCGAGGATGGTGGATTTGCCGGCGGTCCGATGTATGTACTTGAGCGAGGATTAAACATGAAATGGCTTGGAGTCATTTTTGCTGCATTAACTGCCATCTCAGCATTTGGGATTGGAAACATGGTTCAGGCAAATTCGATTGCACACCTCAGCAGTGATACTTTGGGCATTAACCCCCACATAGCAGGTATTGTGATGGCATTGTTTACTGCGCTTGTTATTCTTGGAGGAATAAAATCGATCGCCAGAGTATGTGAAGCTCTTGTTCCCGTTATGGCATTTGTTTATATCATTGGCTGTCTGGTTTTATTGATAGTCAATTTTACGACACTCGGTGATACTTTCATGTTGATCTTTGAATCTGCTTTTACAGGGAGTGCCGCGATTGGTGGGTTTGCCGGTGCTGCCATGAAGGAAGTGGTAAAAGCCGGTGTCTCCCGTGGCCTTTTTAGCAATGAATCAGGTTTGGGAAGTGCGCCTATAGTGGCTGCTGCTGCGCAGACAAGAAATCCTGTTCGTCAGGCACTTGTCTCCTCTACAGGTACTTTCTGGGATACAGTGGTTGTATGTGCTCTTACAGGATTGGTAGTTGTGAACAGTGGTTTCTGGAAAGAAGGTGGACTAAATGGGTCTGCCCTAACAAGCGAGGCTTTTGGACATATTGGAATCATTGGCCCAATCTTTTTAACTTTTTCTTTGCTTACTTTTGTATTTTCAACAATCCTGGGTTGGTCATATTATGGCGAAAAAGCTGCCGAGTACCTCTTTGGCAAAAAAATTCTGCTCCCCTATCGCATCCTCTGGGTTTTCTTTGTTTATGTAGGTTCAGTCCAAACTCTTGATTTGGTATGGGATTTTGCCGATCTTGCTAATGGATTGATGGCTATTCCTAATATTATTTCTCTGATTCTGTTAACCAAAGTCTTAAAATCGGAAACCGAAAAGTATATTCATGAGATTTAACCATATTCTTTTAAATTCTTTAAGGCCACTTGGATTACTCCTTGTGGCTTTCCTTTTTATGTCATGCGCAGGCGCAAAAGTGGATTCTCCCGGATTAAAACTCCCCTCTATTTTCTCCGATAACATGGTGCTTCAACAGAATTTTGATGTAACAGTTTGGGGAAGTGCTCAGGCCGGTCAAGAGGTAAATATTACAACAAGTTGGGGTGGATCGGTAACCACTTCTGCCGATAATGAAGGAAAATGGAGTGGGAAAATAAAAACCCCTGCTGCAGGCGGGCCTTATGAGTTGAAAGTTGTTTGTGGTCTTGATTCCATAAAATATAAAAATATCCTTATGGGTGAAGTATGGCTCTGTTCGGGACAATCAAATATGGAAATGCCGCTTGGTGGATGGCCTCCCAATGATACGATCTTCACCGCTGCACATGAAATTCCCATGGCAAATTATCCAAATTTGAGGTTTTTCACAGTGGATCGGGCAACTTCCATCTCTCCCGAAGAAGATTGTAAAGGTACGTGGAGTCTCTGTTCCCCCGTGACTGCTTCAACTTTCAGTGCCACAGCATTTTTCTTTGGTAAAAAATTAATGACTGACCTCAATGTACCGATCGGATTAATTCATTCCAGTTGGGGCGGTTCACCAATTGAAGCCTGGATGGGTGCAGAACCTCTTTCAAATTTTCCTGAGTACAAAGAATATATCAAAGGAATGGAAAAATTTAAAGAGGAATCGGAAAAATTAAAAGCCTGGCTTGCGAAGTTACCTCAAATTGATATGCAAGGAAGATCCGGCCCGAACATTTGGGAAAATCTTGATTTTGGTGATGCCACCATGTCAAACCTCAATTTCAATGATTCAAAATGGCCAACAACAGATATGCCGGCAGACTGGTCAAATTTTGGATTTGGAAATTTTGATGGTGTAATCTGGTTCAGGACAAAAATTGATATCCCTGATAGCTGGTCGAATAAAGACCTGACTCTTTCACTTGGACCTATTGATGACATGGATATTTCGTTTGTAAATGGAACCAGAGTTGGTGGATATGAAACGGGTGGTCACTGGCAAACTGAACGAAACTATCTAATACCGGCAAAATTGGTAAACTCAAAAAGTCTCCTGATAGCTGTCCGGTTATTGGATAATATGCAGGGTGGTGGAATGTATGGCAGAGTCGAATCATTCCAATTGCGATTGAACGGAACCACGGTATCGATTTCGATTGCGGGAAAATGGAAATATCTTCCCGTTGCAGAATTTCGAAACTCAACATTTTATCTCTATTCAGGGAATAATTTCGATTTTGCTTCGCGCCCAAAAATAACATCCGAAGTTACATCCAACAGTCCAACAACCCTCTTTAATGCGATGATTAATCCAATTGTCCCATTTAAAATTCGGGGAGCCATTTGGTACCAGGGCGAATCAAATACCTGGAATCCCGACCGCTACAAAGAACTGTTTCCATTGATGGTGGAAAACTGGAGAAAATTGTGGGGCGATCAATTCTCTTTTTACTTCACACAAATTGCTCCCTACAGATACAATGTAGGGACAAATTCCCAGCTATTGCGTGAAGCACAGTTTTTATCAATGTCTGTTCCAAAATCAGGAATGGCAGTTACTCTCGACATTGGCAATCCATTAAACATACATCCCGGCAACAAAAAAGATGTGGGTGAACGACTTGCTCTCTGGGCACTCGCCAAAGACTACAACAAAAATATTCCATATTCGGGACCAATTTATCAATCATTTATCGTCGAGAATGGTGAAATAATCTTGTCGTTTGATCATTCAGATGGATTAATGTTGAAACCATCAGCAGGAAAACTTAATTTTGAGATAGCCGGAGATGACGGACTTTTTTATGAAGCAACCGCAGTTGTGAAAGGGACAAATATTGTAGTTTCATCCCCAATGGTTAAATCCCCTGTTTCTGTCAGGTATTGTTGGAGTGATACTGCTGAAGCCACTCTTTTTAACGGGGCAGGGCTTCCAGCATCCTCATTCAGAACCAACAATCTGAAATGAAATTGATTTCTTTAATTTGTCGGATCAGTTTGAATTTATTACTATTTGAGACTGAATAACAAAAAATCTGAATAAACGGAGTCAATATTTTATTTTCTAACAAAAGTTTTTTTGACAACAAATACAAAATCTGGCTGATTCTATTTGGTGTTGCCCTCTTTTTTGGTTTGTCATCCACAATTTCCTCCTTTTTGTATTATATCGGGAATAATCAGGAATTTCATTGGGATGTGTATCTTCCTCAAAGACTTCCAAGTTACCTGATGTGGGCTCTTTTTGTCCCGTTGATCCATTCTAAAGTCGCTCAACAGTTTAACTATCATGGTTCGCGGACAGAGAAAGTGATAAAACTAACCGGATGGATAATCCTGATTTCGATCCTTCACAGACTGTTTGCGTTTACTGTAATTGGACTGATAATGGAGAATCTGGGCGAGATACTTTCGACTCTCTTTTCAAATCCCAAGGAGATCATTTTACCTCTTATTTCCCTCTCTGCCGATAGTTTTATGTTAACTGTTATCATCGGACTTACAGCAGGTGTAATCGAATATTCCCGGTTTATTGAAGAAGAGAGAGTAAAGCAGGAAGAAATAAAAAGGAGACTTGTTGAGTCACAACTTCAGAATCTGACGGGAAATCTGCACCCCCATTTTCTTTTTAATGCTCTTCACGGCATCTCAATGATGATTTATAAAGACCCCATGATGGCCGATAAAATGATTTCTTCTCTAAGTGATCTGTTACGAAGCACTTTCCAAAATTCTGAAGATCAATTTATTACGCTGAAAAAAGAGATAGAAATTGGCAGAAATTATCTTTCAATTCAAAAACTCAGGTTTGGAGCACGGATAGCGGAAAGTGTGGAACTCCCCGGAATGGGAGGAGAAGTGATGGTTCCAAAATTTATCCTGCTTCCATTGCTTGAAAACTGCATAAAACACAATGTGGACATTACACCTGAATCTGTTGAAATTGGACTAAAAGTTACCGTTTCGGAAAGTGAAGTCGTTTTTATCGTTCGAAACAGCAGACCTTTAAAAAAAGTAAAAGACCCGCTTCTTTCGGGTGAAGGAATTAAACAGATCAAATCACGACTTGAAATTCTGTACGGTGAAAACTTCTCCTTTGATG
The DNA here is from genome assembly GCA_964531325.1 of uncultured Ignavibacteriaceae bacterium. Classification (GTDB taxonomy): domain Bacteria; phylum Bacteroidota; class Ignavibacteria; order Ignavibacteriales; family Ignavibacteriaceae; genus UTCHB3. The sequence goes on from CAZHCW010000010.1 coordinate 125,426, forward strand.
TTAATGAGTCAGATTCCGAGTACAAAGTTGAATTAAAGTTACCGGTTAAACCAGAGTGATAAAAGCATTAATCGTTGAGGACGAAGTATTGGCAAGAGAAAAACTTCGGTTCTTTCTTGAGGATTTTCCAAATATTAAGGTGGTTGAGGAATGTGGAGATGCCATTACTGCCCTTGAAGCCATGCAAAAACATACACCAGATCTGCTTTTCCTCGACATCCAGTTGCCCGGAGTCTCAGGAATTGAACTGCTCCGCTCAATAAGCAAACATTCACCAAGTGTCATCTTCACAACAGCTTTCGAAAACTATGCGATCGAGGCCTTTGATTTTAAGACTGTGGGTTATCTGCTTAAACCCTTCGACAGGCAACGATTTAGAACCACGATGATTAAAGCCCTCGAAAAACTTGAGGAATCTACAGCCACTTCCACCCTTAAAAACAAAATCGCTGTAAGAAAAGAGGGTGAAAGGAGTAAATACATAATGCTAAACACTCCCGAGATTAATCACATACAGTCGAATGGAAATTCAGTGTTGATTTATACCGACACTGAACATTTTATTATGAACTCCACTCTTGAAAATCTTGAGAAAACATTAGGCAACGAATTATTCGAAAGAGTTCATCGAACAGTTATCGTCAACAAGGAAAAAATTGTTGAGATTGAAAATCTCTCTAACAATGAATATCAACTAAAATTAAAAAATGGTAAAAAAATCTGGACAGGGAGAAAATATGCCGCAATTGTTCAGTCATTATTAAAAAATTAATCATCCACCACTAACTCCTCACCCTCATTTTATAACATTTCACCACTCTCAGCTCCTGTACTTTTTTAATTATCCATTTATTGCTTCTGAAATTGAATTAATTTATCAGGAGCAGTAACAATGAAAACAACGATTATTTTCCTTGTCCTATTCACCTTTGCGGCATCATCACAGAGATTTATAAAAATCACCGAAGGTGCCATAGTAAACGATGGTGGAGATTCGCGTTCGGTCAATTGGGTGGATCACGACCGCGATGGTGATCTCGATCTTTTTGTAAGTAACGGAAAAAACGGTGGTCAGAACAATTTTTTCTATAAAAACAATGGAGACGGTACCTTTACAAAAATCGATACATTAGTCATCAATAAAGATAACTCTCCCTCGGTTGGTGCATCGTTTGGCGATTTTGACAATGATGGCTTTCCCGATCTTTTTGTTTCAACATGGTATAACAAAAAGAACTTTTTGTATAAAAACAATGGCGACGGAACTTACACTCAACTTTCATCCTCATCCGTAATGGCTGACTTTACCTATTCTGAAACAGGTACCTGGGGTGACTATAATAAAGATGGTTTCCTTGATCTGTATGTCACCAACAGTGCGGGAAACACGCGTAATCTGCTTTACACAAACAACGGCGATGGCTCATTCACCAAACAACCACAAACCGGGTTTTTAACAGATCAATATCTCTCACGAAACGCCGATTTTATCGAGTATAATGGAGATTACCTTCCTGATCTTTTTGTCGTTAATGAAGGTGGTCAAAATGAAAACCTCTACACGAACCTTGGAACCGGACTCTTTAACAGAGTTATTCACCCAACCCTTTTAAATAATGGTGGGAGCTCAATCAGTTCCAATTATGAAGATATTGACAACGACGGTGACATGGATTTTTTCATTTCAAACGCAGACGGTGGAAGAAACTGGATGTTTTTGAATGACGGACAAAACAATTTTATCAAAGTTGTCGAACCATTTAACACAGATATTGCAAATTCGTTTTCAAGTGTATTTGGAGATATCGATAACGATGGTGATCTCGACTTGTTTGTCTCAAATGCCTTTAACGCCTCCGCAACACCGATGACAAATTATCTCTACATCAATCAGGGTAACGGAAATTTTATTCGTGACACTGTGACTCTGTCAGAACAAAAAGGCTGGACCTACGGTGCAGCACTTGCCGACTACAATAAAGATGGTTGGCTCGACCTTTTCACTGCAAATTGTTTTGGTGCCAATCAAAACAATTCACTTTACCGCAGTTCGGGTGGTTCAAATAACTGGCTGATGATTGACCTTGAGGGAAAACGAAGCAATTTCAACGCAATTGGGTCAATTGTAAAAGTTAAAGTAACTGAAAATGGGGTTGAAAGATGGATGACAAGAAGAGTTTCAGCACAATCAGGCCATTGCAGTCAAAATATGCAGTTGCATTTTGGACTCGGAACAGCCTCCACGATTGATTCCACGGTTATTTATTGGAGTTCAGGAATTGTGCAATTTGTATCGGGACTCCTGCCCAATACCTTTAACAGAATTGTGGAAGATTCCACACTTACTGATATTCAATCAGAATTTGATGAATCGATAATTCACGAATTTAGACTGATGCAGAATTTCCCGAATCCTTTTAATCCCGTAACTACTATTTCATATTCGCTCATAAATCCGGGAAATGTTACGATTAAAGTTTATGATATTCTCGGTACGATGGTAAAAGAACTTTACAACGGTTTTCAACCAGCCGGTAATCACTCAATCCAATTGGATGCAGGGGATCTCAGCTCAGGAATATATCTTTATGAACTGACTTCCAATGGGAACAAAATAGTTAAAAAATTGTGTGTTATGAAATAATTGGAACAAAAAGTACCCGGATTACACTGAAGTGGCAGATTTTTTGTAATTTCAACTTATGAAAAAAGAGAAATTATTACTCCTGTTATCGATATTACTTCTGTCACTCGGTGTAAACTCATGCACATTTTTGGAAAAGTCCAATACTGACGGTCAAAATCAGATCACCCAAAAATGGCTCAGTGAGCCCAGATTCGTTGAGGCAGAACTCCTCGTAATCATAAAAAATGTTGAAATCCTAAAGGGTGATTCTTTGGTTGCCAACAATAAAAGAATGGGTATCCCTGAAAATACCCCTCCAACATTTCGACTTTGGAGTTCACAACCAAAAAACTATATCAACCAGAGAGATGTGCAATATCTCAGCGTCTCCCCTGCCCCAACTGAGACATTCACAGAGGATGAAAACCAAAATCTGATCTACTATTGGGACTTGTTGAAGTCGCTAAAAACCGGTGATTCACTTGTGATTTCTCGAAAAATACGGTACACTGTGTATAATTTAACCACTCCGGCTAATCTATATCAAATTGATTCTTCTGCCTTTTATGAGGATGATCCGGTCAGATTTTTAATTTCAGAAGAGTTTATCGAAATTACCGACAGTATAAAAGAAAAAGCCCGGGATATCACTGCCGGGGAGACAAATTTGGTAAAAAAATCGAAATTACTTTACGACTGGGTTCGCGGGAATATGAAATATACATGGAATGTTCCTGAGAGAAGTGCGCAGTCCGCACTCAGAACTTGCAGTGGTGATTGTGGGCAATATTCTTACCTGTTCATTGCTCTGTGTAGAGCTTCAGGAATTCCGGCAAGATTGGTTTCGGGTTTTATGCTTGCACCTGATACATCAAGTTATCATGTGTGGAGTGAAGTTCAATTTTCCGGAACAGGTTGGCTCCCCGTCGATTGCACAGATAAAAATGGATTTTTATCTTTGGACAACAGACGACTTGTTACATCAAGAGGGATGAACATCCCTCTTTTTAATGTGCCTGAATGGGCAGATTATAAAAACAGTGAAGCAAAGGACGACCGCACCGATTTTATGCAAATGGTAACCGTTGTTATGAGTGGAGTTAAAGCCAATATCCGCACTCAAAGGATTATTCATAAATATGCGAAGTAAACCCGTTATGGTTTGTCCACATATTCAAGAAGTTCTGCCAAATGTTGTCTTCCCCAGTTTGGGTGGATCGAGGATGCAGGAACAAATTTTTCAAATTTTTCCTTTGCTGTAAGTAATACCGGTTTTGCCTTGGCTTTTCCCCCACCCATCATCTCAGGTGTGAACAATAGAATCAATCCGCTTTGCAGATAAGTTCTTGGGTTCTCAGGATCAAGTTCAGTGGCAGTCGCCATTAATTTTGTTGCCAATGGTAACATTGTCAGATATCTCTCCATAGGACTAATACTGATTCTGGCATATACAATCACTGATTTGATGAGAATTATCTCGGAATTGTTTGGGTTGAGTGAATCAGCTCTGTTGATGTAAAATTCTGCTTTATCAATTATTTTTTCCTTAAGAATATTATCCTTTTCTCTCATCGAGTAGGCGGAATTTGCAACAGATGCATAATATTGGGCTATCCACTCACCGGTTTCTACATCTGCTATTCTCTCAAAGTTATTAATTAATAACTTTGCCGTCTCAACACTTCTTGCCGTATCAAGAATAACAATATTTTTTTCAAGGGCTTTTATCATCTTTTCATTTTGAGAGAAAAGAGGGACCATTCCAAGAATAAGTATCAAGAGTAATTTCTTCATGGCTAAACTTTATATTTATTTGTAATCAAATGAGATAAACACTCCGAGGAAATAAGTCCTGAGTGCCGGGGCAATAACTTCCTGACTTCTGGTTCCATCAGCAGAAAATCTGTAACCGTAAATATTCTCGTATCCGGGTAAGTTTGTAATGGAAACATACACAATTGCAAAATTATCAAAAATGGTGGTTAACCAGCTTGCATTAAAGCTAAGACTATGTTGTTTTGGCGTTCTGTCACCATTAAAAACAGGATTATTTGGGTTATAATAGGGTCGGCCCGAGGAGAAAGTGTAAGTAAACCCGATAAAACTGTTTAATGCCCTGAATGCTTGTTTGTAAACTAATGTTAGAGTATGCTCAGATGCAAATGTTGGAGTAGCAAGAGTTGGAAAATCCCGGTAGTCGCGTTCAGTATCAAGCCAGGAGTAGGATATCCAATAGTCAATATTTTCGAAAGTCTGCCCTCTGTCACGCCAAAAAACATCAATTCCTTTTGCATAGCCCGAACCATTGTTTTGATAATCAGGGACTCCAAAAACAGGACTGTTGATATTTCGTTTCATCAACGACTTATAGTCCTTGTAATATCCTTCTATCCTGAATGTGGTTTTTTCACCAATATACTGATAGTTTAAGATATAATGATCTGCTCTTTCATAATCAAGGTTTTTCCCCTGATAAAGGAATTGTCTGTCGGGCGTTTGATAAAACTGACCGTATGCAAAATTAATCTGATCATCCTCTCGAACTCTTACCGCCAACGAAACTCTTGGAGCGATATTTGCTTTTTTGAGGTATTCTGAATATTCGTACCTTGTTCCAATTCGAAAAGCAGCAAAATCAGAGAGGAAAAAATCTGTTTCTGCAAATCCGGCATAATATTTATCTTCAAGATTTGCTTTTAAGGAGGAAAATGAATCATCCGCTTTTAAAAACCAGGTCTCGGCACCCACAGTAAGAAATCCAATTCCTCCGATGTTTTTAGTACCTTTTACCTTAAATTGATGAAGTTGGTCGTCCCGGTTTGCCGGGAAAGTATTTATCTGGAGATCATCATTATTGTTGCTGTATGAATAACCTGCAAAAAAGGCCACATCACTTAATATTATATCGGTATAGCTGGTGTTTACATAAAAATTGGTGTTGTTGAGCTGGAATCTGGGTTTAAAAGTTGGATCATCAAGACTTTGTTGATAGAGGGACAACTGACTGTTTGAGAAAGTGCCATAAAACTTGTACATCCCCGATTCCCCTGTTTTTTGGCGAAACAGAACAGTACCGGCCTTGCCTACAGGTGCTTCATCCCATTCAACTCTCTGTGGAATTAAATTGTTGTAGGGTGCCAGATTAAAATAGTCGGCAGAAACACTAAGTGCAGTATTCTCCCACCGTTGAGTATGAACCGCATTAAATCCTGCAGCCAATAGACCAAAAGAGCTCCTAGTATCTGGCGGAAGGTCAATACTTTTCAGGATTAATGTGGAAGACAGTGCCTGTCCATACTGAGCTGAATATCCCCCCGTGCTGAAGATTGTACCCTTAAACAATATTGCTGAGAACCTTCCTCTTTGTGGAACATCGGGGACATTCGAAAAGTAAGGATTCTGAACAATCATTTCATCAATAATAGTTTTGGTCTCTGCAGATGAGCCCCCTCTTACAAAATGACCCTCGGTTTCCCCAACCTGAGATGTACCGGGGAGTGTATTCAATGCACTTGAAAGATCACCCGTTGCTCCGGCAGTGGTTAAAATATCAAGTGGTTTCAGAACTACAGATTTTCTTTCATCTGAAGCTTCAAATGAACCGGCAGAGATGGTAACCTGTTTTAATACTTTTGCATCCGGATCAAGAACAAGTTCAAGGACAAGCGGTTTTCCGTCAAGTGTAACCTTCGTTTCTTTTGTTTTATAACCAATATAACTCGATACTAAAATCTGGGCGCCTGTTTCAGTGGTTAAAAACTCAAAATTTCCTGAAGCATCACTCGACGCTCCGTCATAACTCCCCTTAATGAATATATTGGCACCGATAAGGATTTCTCCTTTAGACGATTTAATTTTTCCGGAAATTTTAGTCTGTGAGAATATTGTGCCGGTCGAGATAAAGAATAGTGTAAAAAACAGAAATATTTTTTGCATGCTGTTCCAATTATAGTTTATTAGATAACCAACCAAAATTACTTTAAAGTTTCAAAAATTGATCAGAAAATGTGATGGGTGGGCAAAAATAAAGGTGTAATCAAGAGCGAATGATGAGAATTTACTTCGTTTTCATTCTCTCTTTATTACACCGAAGAAAATTAGAACATTTTGACGAAATTGATTGAAATATTAGATGGAGCCATTTGTGATATATTATAATCGAAATAAAAATTCCAAGTGGTTTCGATGCTTTTGTTATATCTTGAAACAAGTCTCACTGCGTTGATTGCACTGGCTATTCTGTTTAAGATCATTCCACCAACCACAAAACGAATGTTATTGTTCCAACTCTCTGATGAAACCCATAACTCTCTGTACGATTTCCTGTCATTGTTACTCGCCCAACTCCAGTTGTGGGTTGTGGTATTGTACATTTTTTCAAATCTGCCTTGTTTTGCCATGTCGTTGTTAAAATCACTTATATTTAAGTAATTTCCAATATCAGCAGAAAAATCACCACTTTTGGCTTCCATATTGGTAACACCACCATAAGACTCTGCAAATTTGAAATAGTTATCTTTTTGTCTCTCGGAATAATATTTCATCCCTCCCATTGTAAGCCATAACCCTGCCTCGGCGATTGTAAAGTACTTACCACTTTCAAATCCTTCAGCGTAAAGTTCACCCATTCCGGGAAGAAGAACAGAATAAAGTATCGCAAGTCCAACTTTCTTCTTTTCAGGTGCAAATTGAATAGATTGAATAGCCCCATCCTTGCTCTCATATCCGTCGTTCAGATTGACAATCGATTTTAACTGAGCAATTGAACCGGGTTGTTGAGCGAATAAAACGGCTGCAAACAGGATAAAGATAACACCAAATTTTCTCATCGAAAAACCTTAAACAGTGATCGGTTGGTTTTCTAATATCTCACCATAACAGTTTTCACCATCATGAGAGAGTATCTTGAATTTAGTAAATTTATTTGTGTATTCGGGAATAAATTCGTGACTGACTCTGATATATTCAGTCGAAAAACCTTTCATATCACCCGAATGGTTACTGTTTTCAAACAAAACATCCACAATTTTTCCCTCTTTTGCTGAATAAAAATCTTCCTTCTTCTTCTGGCTCATTATTCGGAGTACATTTGTTCTTCTTTTTCTTTCAGCAACATCCACAGAACCCTGCATATTTATCGCCTTTGTTCTGGGTCGTTCGGAATAAGTAAAAACATGAAAATAGGAAACAGGCAAATTCATCAAAAAATTGTGAGTTTCAGTAAATTCTTTTTCCGTCTCTCCGGGGAAGCCGGTGATAACATCCACGCCAATCCCCAAGCCCGGGATAACTTTATTTGCTTTGTATATCAATCTGTCATAATCAGCCGTGTTATATCTCCGCTGCATCTGCCGTAAAATCGACTGACTCCCACTCTGAAGTGGAATATGAAAATGTTTCGACATCTTGTCTGAACCTGCGGTGAGTTCAAGTATTTGATCTGTCAACAGATTTGGTTCAATTGATGAAATTCTAAGTCTGTATTCCCCCGGAACTTCAATAAGTTTTAATAACAGTTGGTAAAATGAAGTATTAACATTTTTACCAAAGTCACCAACATTTACGCCGGTGAGAATAATTTCCTTGTAACCCTGTTCGATAAGTTCAGAAAATTTTTCAACAGCTTTACCCGGATCCATGCTTCTGCTGCCGCCTCTTGCCAGAGGTATGGTGCAGAAAGTACATTTGTAATCGCAGCCATCCTGAATCTTAAAATATGCCCTTGTTCTGCTGTCAGCGTCACTTGATGATGCAAATCCAAACTCATTTGTCAGTTCTTCTGTGGGTGATACAAAAATGCAGGCGAGACTTTTCTTTTCAAAATTCTCGATAAATGAAAAAACATCAAACTTCTCTTTGCTTCCAAGAACTATATCCACACCTTCTATTCCTGCAATTTCATCGGGACGGAGTTGTGCGTAACAACCTGTTACCATGACATAAGCTTCAGGATTTGTTCTTAAGGCTCTGCGAACCACCTGACGGCAGTCTCTTTCGGCGTTTTCAGTAACGGTGCAGGTGTTTATAACATAAACATCTGCTTCGTTATTAAAATCGACAACTTCAAAGCCGTTTTGAAGGAATTGTTTACCAATAGACGATGTTTCGGAAAAATTAAGCTTGCAGCCTAATGTATGTAAAGCGACTTTTTTCATTAACAGCTAAATAATTGAATTGTAAATTTAACTCACTGACCTCTACTAAAAAAGGCAGTTAAGGAGACAGATAATACAAAAAAGAGGCTGCATTAAAAAATACAGCCTCCAAAAACATGATCAAAAACTGATCATCAGTTCCCTTCTTTTTTCGGTTTTCCTGCGGCAGGAGAAACTTCAAATGTAGGGAAATCAACACTTTCAACTTTGGAAGTTTCGGCATTGAGGAAATCGGTTACACTCACTTTTTCAAGTTTATGATTGGTGATGTATTCCTGAATCTCTTCTTCTCCCTTATCTTTGAAATAAGCGATGGAGCTCAGAACGATTTTTTTATTCTCTTTGTCGAAATCAATAACTTTAAGATTAAGTTCCTGGTCATTAAGGAAGTGATTTCCAAGATTTTTCACTTTTCCGGGTGAGAGCTGTGAAGTTGGTACAAAAGCGTCAACGCCTTCTTCCAACTCAACAATCACGCCTTTTTCGATCAATCTTGAAACTTTTCCTTTGGTTTCGGTTCCGTTACCATAAAGTGTTTCGAATCTGTCCCATGGATTGTCTTGAATCTGTTTGTGTCCAAGAGAGATTTTTCTCTGTTCGGTGTCAACGGTAAGAACGACAACATCGATTTTCTCACCTTTTTTGACAACTTCCCCTGGATGACGGATTTTCTTGGTCCATGAAAGGTCACTGATATGAATAAGACCATCAATACCGGGTTCAAGTTCAACAAACACACCAAATGTAGTGAGGTTTCTCACGATACCTGAATGTTTGCTTGCTACAGGGTATTTAGCCATTAATTCATGCCATGGATCTGGCTCAAGCTGTTTCATGCCCAGAGATATTTTCTTCTCTTCAGGATCGAGGCTGAGGATTACAGCTTCAATTACCTGTCCCATCGAAACCATCTGTGAAGGATGTTTGATGTGCTGGGTCCAGCTCATTTCTGAATTGTGAATCAAACCTTCGATGCCTTTTTCGATTTCGATAAATGCACCATATTCGGTAAGTGATACAACACGACCTGAAACTTTTTTGCCAATTTCATATTTGATGGCGATATTTTCCCATGGGTGTGGTAAAAGTTTTTTGAGACTGAGGGAGATTCTTCTCTTCTCTTCATCAAAATCAGTTACAACCACTTTGATCTTCTCATCAAGTTTAACCACTTCATTTGGATGGTTAATTCTACCCCAACTTAAGTCGGTGATATGAATAAGACCATCAACTCCGCCGAGATCAACGAATACACCAAAATCAGTGATTGCTTTAACAGTACCTTCAAGGATTTGACCCTTATCAAGGCTGTGCAAAATTGCATGTCTCTGATCTGCAAGCTCTTCTTCAACAAGAACTTTGTGAGATACTACAACATTCTCAGTCGGGATGTTAACTTTAACAACTTTAAAGTCCATCTCTCTTCCAACAAATGCGTCAAAATCTCTAATCGGGCGAACATCGATTTGTGATCCGGGAAGGAATGCATCCATACCCATAAGATCAACAACCATTCCACCTTTAATTCTACGGGTAATTTTACCCTGTATAACATCTCCACTATCGTGAGCTGCAAGTACTCTTTCCCAAACTCTGAGAAAGTCGGCTCTCTTTTTGCTGAGTACCAGGTTTCCTTCCTGATCTTCAACACTCTCGAGAACTACTTCAACTTCAGTTCCAACCTTAAGATCTGTCATTCCTTCAAATTCGCTTATGGGAATCTGACCTTCAGATTTGAAACCAACATCAACGATAACATAATCCGGCTGTATGCGGACTACTCTACCCTTGACCATCTCTTTCTCTTTGACATTCCGAAAAGATTCGCCAAAAAGGGATGCGAGTTCTGAAAATTCTTCTTGTGTGTATTCTTCGTCAAGGAAAAACTTCTTTGACTTGTTAAATAAGACTTCAAAATCGTGTGCAGAAGTCTTGATTTCTTCGGACATAATCCTCCAGTGTACTGTGGGTGCCGTTCACTCAAAACTGCCAATTGGGTTAAAGCGGCAAGGTATTTGTTAGTGTAACATGGTTATCTAACGGCAGTTATTTGTTATAAACTGTATTCCTCTATTCCAAATTTCTCTTCAATCAGGCGTTTTACATCTCTCATCACCAAGTGTGGTGTTGAAGTGGCACCTGTAATTCCGACTGTCTCAACTCCCTCGAACCAGTTCCAGTCGATATCTTCTTTTGTCTCGGCAAAATATGTTCTTGGATTTACATCATGACTGATGTGAAACAGAACTTTACCATTACTGGATTTTTTGCCAGCAGTAAAAATTATAATATCGTTTTCAGCAGCAAACTGCTGAAGTTTTTTCTCCCTCCCTGAAACCTGACCACAGATTGTATCTTTTGCGTGGTACTGAACAGCTTCCTCTTCCATCGAACCGATAACCAAAGTTTCAAGCTTTTGTTTTAAAGCTTCGGCTACTTCCTTAAATTCCTGTTTGTCCATGGTCGTTTGTGAAAATAGAACTGTTGGTCGTGTAAAATCAACCGAGCCGAGAGCTTCCTCTTTGTTTAAAACAACGATGGAAGTATTCCCTGTAACTCCATTAATTCCAACAACTTCCGCATGGTTCTTCTTGCCAAAAATGACAACCTGAAATCCTCTGTCAACAAATTTTCTTACCCGTTCCTGAACTTTAATAACTATCGGACAGGTTGCATCAACAAGTTCCACACCGTATTGTGCTGCCAATTTATAAGTTGATGGGGGTTCTCCATGAGCTCTTATCAACACACGGCTTCCCTTTTCAAGATTTGGTATGTCATCCACTGTGATGGTTGACAACCCCAATTTGTTGAGTCTCTCCACCTCCAAAGTATTGTGTATTACATCTCCAAGACAATAAACTTTGGATTTATCCACCAAAGAACCTTCTGCTATGTCAATTGTTCTTACAACACCCCAGCAGAATCCGGCATTTTTATCAATCGTAACTTTCATATATTCACCATTTTTCTTAAGATAACCACATTATTCGTCAGTATGTTCCTTTTTCCGCACAAGATCCACAATATAATCACATTGTTGTTCGAGTGTAAGTGATGTAGTGTCAATTTCAATCGAATCGTCAGTTTTGTTGAGAGGTGAAATTTCTCTACCCGAATCGAGACTATCCCGTCGAATGATACTTTTTCTTACTTCATCAAAAGAAATATCAGAGCCTGTTTCTTTAAGATCGGCAAGCCTTCTTCGTGCTCTTTCATCAACATTTGCGGTAAAAAAGAATTTTAGATCGGCATCAGGAAAAACCACAGAACCTATATCTCTCCCCTCCATCACCACACCTCCCAATTTTCCCATTTCCTGCTGCATTCTTACAAGTTCGGTTCTAACTTCGGGAATACTGCTGATTGAAGAAACATTCAAATTTATCTCTTCGGTTCTTATCGCTTTTGTAATATCTTCATCATTCAGAAAAACAATATTTCCGTCTTTACCCGGTTTAAGAACAATTTTTGAGACTGAAAGTAACCTCAATAGCTCTGTTTTATTATCAAGATTTCCTGTTCTTATAGCAAGCAGAGTTACAGCCCGATACATTGCCCCTGTGTCTATGAATAAGTAACCGAGTTTTCGGGCTACTCTCTTTGCAGTACTGCTTTTACCCGATCCTGCCGGACCATCTATAGCTATCGTAAACATTTTTTTCATAGCTTGGAAATATACGGAATTTTTTGCTTTTAAACAAGATTTTCGAGGGGTTATGGGTAACTTAATGAGGTAAAATGTAAGTAGCAGAGTAGCAGAGTAGCGAAGTAGCGAAGTTTAACCGCAGAGAACGCAAAGGAAACTTAAAAACCGCTTCCCTGACCTCACCCCTGGCCCCTCTCCTAAAATGAGAGGGGAAGATTACGACTCAGAATTCCTGGGGCAATAAAATCCCCTCCGCGAAAATCCGTCCAATCTGAGTGTATCTGCGTCCCCTAAATTATCTTCTCAATTGTGTCCGCATCTATCCCCCCTTCACCGGAGAAATCGCACTTTTTAGGGTCACCCGGGCAACGGGTTGCACAATAGTTTTGTGTTGGGAGAATAAATTTGGCATGGTTACCAACAGGTCCCCATAATGAAGGACGACATGCAGGTAATGGACAAAACAATGAAAGAGTCTCCACTTTTAATGCCGCAGCTATGTGCATTGTGCCTGTGGAAGATGAAATCAGGAGGTCTAAAATTGAAAAATTTATTATCGACTCTCTTAAAGTTCTCTCTTTATTGATTTGAATGATTCCGGGAGGAATGTTAAAGCCATCAGGAAGAATATTATCTGTGATTACAACTTTTATTCCTTCTTTTTCTGAGAGTTGTTTACACAATTTTAAATATTCATCTGGTGGCATATTTGGCGCAGAACCACCACTTGTGATATGAACACCTATGATCCTCTCACCTTCAGGTGCAATTTCTTTTTTGATTAGCGTAGCTGTGGCTGTTTCTGTTTCACTCAGAAATATCTCTGTGGCATCCTCGTTTACTTTTCCACCTGTCTTGATAACAAAATCGAGACACCATGAAGCTTCACTTCTTTCTCGTTTTTCATCTTGTCGTACAATCGATTTTGTTCCCGTTATGAGGTGGTAAGGTCTTCTGCTGGTGCCATATCGTCTTTTTACCCCTGCCAAAAAAAATGCATAAGCAAGGGTTTCGTTAGGAAGAAGCATAAAACCATCGGTGAATTGATACGGTTTAATCAGAGAGACCAGGCTTCTAATCGATTGTATCCCCCTGCTAAAATCATCCCAAACCAGGATGTTATCAACATACGGATTATTTACGAAAATATCTTTGGTATAACTCCTTACGAGCACAGAAACTTCGCAACCGGGAAAATTTTTTTTAAGTTCCCGCGGTATGGGAGTTGCCAAAACGGTATCGCCAATCCTGTCGATTCGCGCCACCAAAAATTTACGCTTACCGGTCATTTTCTGAAATTTGCATTATCTTTCTATTTGAATTTTGAAATTTATGAAAAAATAACCGAATAATGAGAAAAGCAGACTTTAATTACATCGAACATTACAAAAATGACGCTGAACAGTTTGATTATTTTGAAGAAAGATCAGGCGCAACAGCTCATGATGAACGAAGAGTAAGGGAGTATATAATCTCTGAAATTGATGTAAAAAAAGGGAGAATTTTGGATGTGGGTGCCGGTAGTGCCTGGGTGGCTGAATACTTTACAAAGCTCGATTTTGATGTTATTTCGATGGATATCAGTCTGATAAATCTTGAAAAAGCAAAATCCAAAGTGCCTTCGGTTAATCATTCTTGTGTGAGCAGTGATGCATTTGCGCTACCCTACAAGGATGGTTCATTTGAAGTGGTAATTGCGAGTGAAATTATCGAACATGTTTATGATCCCGAAGCTTTTGTTAAGGAACTTTCAAGAGTTCTAAAGAGAGGTGGACAACTGATAATTACTACGCCTTATAAAGAAAAATTGCAATACTCATTGTGCATTCACTGTAATAAACCCACTCCCCTGCATGCACACATCCATTCATTTGATGAAAAAGTACTTACTTCTTTTTTCAGGGATATTGAGAAACAAAATCTCGAATGGGAAACTTTTGGAAACAAACTCTTGATTTTTGCAAGAACCTGGGTGATTCTAAGGTTTTTCCCGTTTAAAATCTGGAAGCTTAAAGATAAAGCTGCCAATTTTCTATATAATATCCCCGCCCACATTATGATTAAGTTGACGCGATAATCTAAACAAAATGATGTCTCACTAATGAATATTCACTGTCCCAATTTAGCCTTTGGTGGGCGATCATTGCATTTCCCTGAATCATTTTTCTGATCTCAGTATCCCGTAATAATTTTATTGTATTAACTATGTCATCCTGTTTCTCCGGATCAACATACTTCCCTACTCCATATTCATCAATTATCTGAACCATCTGTGGCAAATTGCTCGCCAATACAGGAACTCCGACTGCAATGTATTCAAAAAGTTTGTTTGGAAGAGCATAATAATAACTTCGACTTATGTTTTCTATTAAAACACACCCGATATCCGCAGATGCTGTGTAGGAAAGTAACTCATTTTGCGAGATTGTTCCGGCAAATTTAATTCTGTGTGTCAAATGAAGTTCTGAGACATATTCCTCGAGCCCCGATCTTAAATCACCATCACCGAGTATTACCAAACATAGATCATCAATCGCAGGAAGCAGTGAAATCAGTTTGTGGAGCCCCCTCCCTTTAAGAATTACTCCCTGATAAAGAAGAATTAGAGAATTTACGGGAAAATCGTAGAGTTTCCGAAGGTCAATTTTCTCGACTGTTTTTACCCGTTTTGGTAGATTCCTTAAAAGAATAAACTTTTCACGGGTTATTCCATAATCTTCCATTAAAACTTCAGCATCCATCAAACCTGTCACAATGACTTTATCACATTTTCCGATGAACAACTCCTCTATTTTGGCGAGAAACCACTGCACATTCACCTTATTTTTTAATCCTGCAAGGTATCTAAAAAGCTCTCTTGAGTCGTAGTAGAGTGGTTTTCCACGAAATTCAGAGAAAAGCGCAAGGATCGGTAAATTATATATATCAGAAGCTATATAAAGATCGTATTTGTTGAAAATCAGTTTAGAACAAACAGAATAAAAGAATTTGAAATAGAAAAAAAGTGATGACCTTGATTTGTCTAACTTAATTACAGGGAATTCACCACCCTGTTTTCTGTCGAACCAATCAAAACTCAAGGTATCAACAGCCAGACCTTCAGAAAGAAGGGATGAACAAAGATTCGCAGCTCTGGTATCGTAATTAACATTACCCAGAAAGGAAATTAAAACCCGTTTTGGAGACTTGTTCTCAGAACGCAATTTTAAGCGTGTTCCGCATTACTGTGCGAGCATCGAATTTTTCCTTAAATTCAATGAGATTCATGCTCGGCGTCATCGGATTCAGGGCTTTGGTGTCTTGTGATACTCCAATATCAACATATTTGTAACCGTTCTCTGTCGCCCACTTCACCACTTCATACATAACCCGTTGAATCGGTTTCATATATTCATATTCATATTTGAGCATGTTATAAAAACAGAGAGTTACATTTTTGTTGCTGTTAAAAAGTAGTGAACCGGCGATTGGAATACCTTCATGATAGACCATAAAAAGTTTCATCATATCAGGCATCAACTCGGCAATACGATAGATATCAGGTAAAGAATGTGTCGGTTTAACATCGTGACGCGCTTTATTTTCGATGAGAATTGGATAAAACTCGTCATATTTGTCATTGATCTCAACATCCAACCACCCTTCTTTTAGTGTTTTCCGGATGTTTCTTCTGATAGTTGGTGCAAATTTTTCGATTATATCTTCTGCAGGATCAAGTTTGATACAACTTGAGATGTAGTGCAAATCATATTTGAATCCCCTCCATAACATTGCAAAATCGAGACTTTGATTACGGGTCCTCTCGTAAATATCGGGAGCGGCAGTTAGTGAATAGCCTTTAAATCCCTCCTTTTTCCCAAAGTCTATTAAAAGATCAATCATATCCAGGGCTTCGGCGAAACGGATATCATCAGTGACCAAGGAACCATAACTTGCGCCTATTGGCGATTCAAACATGCCATCAGGTTGTAGTCTTCCCGGAAGCACAGCTTTTATGTTCCCTTTGTCTAAAATCATCAAATGATCAAAAGAAAACTTGCCGGGGGTGTGGTAATCAAAAAATATTTGTTTGTGAAATATTGTCCCGTTGTTTGAATTCTCAACAAAATTATCCCATTTTGTTTTCCATTCGGGGGTATATCGAACTATTTCCATTTTTGCAAACGATTTATTTTCAAAATTTTAAAAATATGAAATTTTTGACAGAATCAGAGACCTTTGAGTCTTTGCAGAAAACTTCAAAGCATATTTAAAGAGTCTTTTTTGGCTTTTAAAAAATGGCTTACACCAAAAAATAGTGGCAAAAAACTGAAATGTTAATTTAGTGCACTGTTAAGTGTCTCAAGATTCACGGGTCACTCAAGTGTCTCAAGTTCTATTTCAAAAACATCATTTTTTCGGTTTTTACGAATAATGGAATCATATTTTTATCTCTTACCAACAAATTGTAAAAATAAACTCCTGATGCTATGTCTTTTATCGTTCCGATTGTTGCCGGTGAAAATTTCCTTTCATACTCTCCTGCAGGAAGCCATCCGTTTTGTAGCATGGTTACTAGTTCACCATTTACATCATACACACGAAGGATTACCTCAGAGTCTTCGGATAGAGAGAACTTTATCATTGTTGAAGGATTAAAAGGGTTGGGGTAGTTTTGGTAAAGATATATCCTTTCCGGGGCTGGGCTTTCTTCTTCAGCAGAAATTCCTGTTATTACTACAGTTATACTGTCAAGTTTACTGACATTTCCTTGATTGTCCTTTGCAGTCAGTTTATAACTGTAACTGCCTGTCGGGACTTGAAGTGAATCGGTGAATAGTGTATCAATTCCTGAATATATTTTGTTGTTGTCATCCGGGATAAACTGAGGGTCTCTGCTTCTGTAAAGTGAGAATGAGTTAAAGTCAGCTTCGGTTCCTCCTCGCCAGTGGAAATTCACTTTATTTTTAAGTTTGGTGACTGAAATTACTTTTGGCTTCTTTGGAGGTAAATCTTTATACTGATAACTCTGCCCATAAGGTCCACCATATAAACCAACATCACTCCTTGAACCGTCAACATCAAATATATTTGGATCACCAGCATCAATTAGAGGGGAAAACATTTGAAGAAGATAGTTGTTACTGTCCGGGTTTTCAAACATCGGGTCTGCGGTATAGTAGATTGTAGAGTCGGGGTCGTATAGTGTAGTATTATTAGATATCTCTCTGTTATTATAGAAGGCGTTGTAGTCAATAATCGCAGTGTCGAGTGGTTGATTCACATAGATCGCAAACTCACTTGAGTTCATTATCACATTATTCTCTATTTTGACTCCCGGTGATGCAACAACACCCCTACGGAAATTTGTAATTACATTATTGTTGACTGAGTTCGCTACATTTATTACACCATCATAGATTTGGCGGCGATTGTGTATAAAGTTGTTTCTAACTTCACAAAATACTCCGAAAAGATTACTTAGATAAATGGCAGAATTGAAGACTTCGATAAATGAGTTCCCAATAATCTTTGCATAATTGCATGATATCCCCTCAGATACAAAGGAAAAAACATTTTTCCGGATTATTCCCACCTCAGTCACACTATTATCGTCAAAACCATTGATAGCTCTCAAGTTTTTATAAAAATAACAGGATGAAACTTCGCCTGTTGAAAATAACAGATCAATACCGGGAGAAAATGCACCTAAAAATTTAATATTTTGGACTTTTATTACATTATTGTTAAATGGCCCTGATAAAAAAAGTGCTATATGCTCTGACCAACCGAAATATGTTTTAAAACTAATGTTTTCGATGTGCAAGTCATCTTGAAAAATAAAAGCTTTTAACGAAGATCCTTGAGGAAATGCTGTCATATCGATTATACAACTATCAACATCAACACCAAAAATGGTAAGGTCCCTTCCAAAATTCTCAGAATTAACAATCTGGGAATAAACACCACTCCCTATCATTATCGTATCACCACTAATACAAATATCAACAACCTTTTGAATCGAATCAGAAGCAGTTGCCCAAGTTGTATAAGGAGCGACAGGGGTTGGATTTGCTGCTTTAACATAACGAATTGTGGAATAACCCGGGATATTCAATAAGAGCATCAAGAGAGTTGAGAATAAGATTGCCTTTGTAGGGACTTTCCTGGGAATAAATGCAGGCCGATGAATAGCGACTATAAATTTGGTGATTATCATTTCAATATCACCAATTTTTTGTTGATATTTAGGTCGTTTACTCTAAGCGAATAAATATATACTCCACTTGCAAGATTGCCTGATTCTATCGTTGTTTTGTGTCTGCCCATCGGCTTTTGTTCGTTCACCAACTGTTTTACCAATCTTCCGGTTATGTCATACAGTTTTATTGATACAAGTCCTTCTTTTGGAAGTGCATATTCAATTATTGTTGAACTGTTAAACGGGTTTGGATAATTCTGTGACAGAGAATATTCTGTTATTACCTCTTCCGGTTTTGGTTCCTTCTTTATCGTGAACTTGTTACCGTGTCTCTTCATCAGGTTGTTCATTCCTGACTTGTTCATTGTAGTTATCGAACCAACATCATTTTTCATGTTTCTGTTAAGGGCTGTACCTCTTAATG
>CAZHCW010000011.1:0-143596 GCA_964531325.1 uncultured Ignavibacteriaceae bacterium
ATAATAATTTAATTTTATTGACAATCAAATATTGATTAAGTTTAATCTTGATCAAAAAAAATAATTTGGACATATAGACATGAAACTTTCTGACCTGTTAAAAACAGAATTTGTAATTCCTGAGCTGAGTGGCAGCAGCAAGGAAGAAGTAATTGATGAGATGGTTAATCTTTTTGCCGAAGATCCGCGTGTTAATGACCTTGAAAAAGTAAGAACTGCGGTTTTTGAAAGAGAAAAGATTATCTCCACCGGTATCGGGAAGAATTTTGCTCTCCCTCACGGAAAAACTGATTCGATTACCGAAATTCTTTGTGCATTTGGAAAGAGTACCCGTCCGATTGAGTATAATTCACACGATGGTCAACCTGTACATCTCGTTTTCCTTCTTGTTGGAAAAGAGAATCTGGTAAGCCTGCACATCAAATTGCTCAGCAGAATTTCCAGAATGATGACCAAAGACGAATTTCGCCGAAAATTGATGGATGCCAAAACTTCCGAAGAGATAATGGAAATTTTCTCCGGTGAAGAAGCAACCTACTACGATAATTTATAGCCCATGTCTTTAAGAAAGCAGGAGGGTGTTCCTAAAATACCCAAAACCCGTAAAAAAACAATTGATAAGGTGAAGAGCAGCACTCCGACTAAAACGGAAGATCTCATCGAATACAGAGGAACTGTTTATTACAAGTATGACAAGGTTCTCAAAAAACAGTTTTATGTGCTTACGATTGCTACGGTAAAAGAATTTGTTTATCTCGATTATGAACTTTCTGTGGATGTTCGTAGAGTAAAAAATGTGATTGACATCAGTCTGCTTGGTCTTAACACAAGACAATCCTATCATGTTCAAGCCGGACCCGCCAGAGTTGACCTTCAGTTTGAAGATTTATACGGTGTTTACACTTTTAATGTGATTAAACAGGATGGGAGTATCAATTCTGTGGTAATTGACTTTAACATCTACAAAAAAGAGATGATTCTGGTTGAAGAATCGATGCCTGACAAAAAAAATAACAGGCTCTTTTGCACTTTTAAACTTGCCCCCGAGCGAAACACTTTTGAAGAGGTTTATAAATAGATGTACCCTGAGATTTTAACCATCGGGCCATTCACCGTACACAGTTATGGATTAATGCTCGGAATTTCCTTCATTGTGGCAAGCTGGATGCTTTCAAAAGAGTTTGAAAGAAGGGGAGTGGATTCTAACCTTGCAACCGAAATCACTCTTCTGGCAATTATATTTGGTGTTCTTGGAAGCAAACTGTTTCATCTTTTTGCAAATCCTG
Source organism: uncultured Ignavibacteriaceae bacterium (assembly GCA_964531325.1). Lineage (GTDB taxonomy): Bacteria > Bacteroidota > Ignavibacteria > Ignavibacteriales > Ignavibacteriaceae > UTCHB3. The sequence goes on from CAZHCW010000011.1 coordinate 1,287, forward strand.
CAGAATTCAGAGAAGACCCCGTTGGTGCTCTTTTTTCACCGGGTGGTCTAACATTTCACGGTGGTTTGCTGCTCGCAATGCTGGCAATCTACATCAGAATGCGGATGAAAAAAATTCCGTTTCTATTTGTAGCAGATTCGGTTGTTCCCGCTCTTGCACTTGCTTACGGTATCGGACGAATTGGTTGTCACCTTGCAGGAGATGGCGATTATGGTCTGCCAACTGACCTTCCATGGGGCACTAACTACGAAAATGGTATTGTAAAGCCTTCTTTGATGTTCCTCGGTTCAAAAGTGGCAAATGCCTATCCCGGTGGACTTGTGCCTGATAACACCCCTCTACATCCAACACCAATTTATGAATTCCTCGCAATGGCAGTTTTTGCATTTGTACTCTACAAATTGCAACGAAAAGACTGGCCCACGGGAAAATTGTTCTCAATTTATCTGATGGGTGCAGGAATTGAACGACTTCTTATAGAGATCATCCGGTTAAATCCTGTGGTTTTCCTTGGATTAAGCGAAGCGCAACTTGTTGCTTTTGGACTTGTAATTGCCGGTAGTTTTGGACTGTATTATTACACCTACCAGAATCCCAATAAACCGCGGTTTGTTCCACCCGATTCTATCAAGCCTAAAAAAGAGGAGAAAAAAACTCCTCACAAGGCAAAAAAATGAGTGAATCCATTGTAATTGTTGGAAGGAAACCTGTTCTTGAGGCACTAAAGGCTTCCGGTAAAGTGGATGTCGTCTTTTTTCTAAAAGGAATCCGCGGTGAACTTCTGAAAGAAATCTCCGAACTTGCAACCAATCGAAAAATTTCAGTTTTGGAAGTGGATCAAAGAAAATTTGATACCCTTTCAAAAGGAGCCGAAACCACTCAAGGTGTAGCTGCGAAGATTCAGGCATTTCAGACCTGGTCACTTCAGGAAGTGATTACTTATTCACTCAGGCGCAATAAACTCCTGCTTGCACTCGATTCTGTTCAGGATCCCCAAAATCTTGGGGCAATTATCCGAACCGCCGAATGTGCCGGTGTTGATGGGATAATAACCACAGTACACAACAGTGCACCATTAAGCATGACTGCTTTTAAAACCTCTGCAGGTGCCGCAGCTTACATGAAAATTTGTGAAGTGAATAATCTTGTCACCGCAATGGAAGAATGTAAAAAAGCAGGCTTCTGGTCACTTGGCACAGCCCTCGACGAGAAAAAACATGCACCAAAAATCGACTACAATTCCCCCCTTCTTATCGTCTCAGGAAATGAAGAAAAAGGTCTTCGCCGCCTCGTAAAAGAGAACTGCGATTTCCTTATCACCATCCCCATGCTCGGTGAAATCCAATCGCTTAATGTCTCCGTCGCCACCGGCGTTATCCTCTTTAACACCCTCCGCGAAAGAGGGAAATGGTAGTTGATTATTAGCCCGCAGATACACGCAGATTAGACGGATTTTCGCAGAGAGATTTTGGAATAGTTCCACAGATTTTGGGTTCTTCATTTTTTGTTAGTTTGCAGGTTGCACTAGTAAACAGACATAATTTTGGAGAACCCTTTTTAATATCATGAGCTATTGTTTTATAATTCCTCCGTGCGCTCGGTGTTCTCGGTGGTTTACCCCCAATAAAATTGAATCAAAACTTACCTCCCCTTTTATCACCAATCAAGAATTTCTGAATATCCTAACGATTCATCATCGGTTTCTTCTTTGAGAGGGAAAACATTCGGGAGATTTATTAAATAATTTTGCACCTTTATCCTCTCCCTCCACAGTTCCTGATCAATTTCTCGTTTTTCTTCCTCCGTCCTCTGAATCCAATTATCTTTTTCATCCATAAGCTGCTCCGATTTTCCTCGAATCGTTTTATAACTCTCAAAAATATCTAAAAATTCCTGTGATGTTGGGAGGTGAGTTTTCACACTTTGATAGAATTTATTGTGAGAAGTAAACGGCGTCATTTCCTTTGCTAAAATCGAAAGAACATCAAACAATTCTTCATTTGGGTACCAATGGTTTACGCGCTTCAACGGAATTATCGGATATTTGCTTGTTTTAGATGGAGCAAAACCTCCGGTTTTTGAATCTTCTACAATTGTCATGAGCGAATTACAGGCTATCACCAAGTCGACATCGCCGAGGTTTCGTTTATAGCCGTTATAAATAAAGCCTTCGCAAATATCATTAATAAAGTTGTAAAGTTCCCCTGTCGAGTAGGAATGGCTGTCGAGCATACTCTGATCAGCGTAACAATTTTTGTGTTTGACATGGTTTTCGTGGTTTTCGCTAACTGCCTCGTCATAACCTTTCATTAAGAATATCAGATTTATATCCTCCGGATCGAATCGCAGTAGCTTAAAAAATTCAGTTAGTTTTAGAATGGGGATAAAAGGTAAGCTTGCTGTAGAGATGTAAAAGACTTTGCGGGTTTTACTAAAGTCAAATCTTGTTCTTGCCCGGTTATGCGAAGACTTCACTTTCTGATTTGGGATACAGAAATTTATAACTTTCTTAGACAAATCAACAACTTCAATATGCTGCCTCAACTTTTTCAAAAGAACATCTTCAGGTGCACCAAGCCAGCTGACAATAATTAAAGCTTGACTTTTTTCAGTGTTACACAACTTCTCAATTACTGATTTTTCGGAATTTACATATTCGGCTCGCATGCTGATTCTTTCCTTTGTAGTGACAAATAATATTTAACTCGTCTCAGACAAAAGTAAAGACTGGCTAATAAATACTTCCTGTTTAAAGTTAAGGAATTGTTAAGAATATAGAATGTTAAATTTAATAATTCCTTAACATTAGAAATCGTTTATCAAATAAGTTCATTGTATTTTTGACTAGGTCAATTTGGCAGAAAGGGAATATTAATAGTTTAATGTAAGAAATCAATAAAAATATTAATTAAATTAATAATTTTATGAAATACAAACAGATAACCATCAATAAAATAGCTGATAAATATATTTAGTATAATAGTAGGATATTTCGCTAGTAAATTGTAGTTTAGGAATAATCTAAAATAGTTTTCAAATAGCAATTTTATGGAGTTCAATCATGAATGAAGAATCATACTTTGATGAAAAAACAATTCAAGCACTTAAAACTTATGTTTATTTGTTAGTAGATCGTGAAGCCTCAATAATATTTTATGTGGGAAAAGGTAAGGGCAATAGAGTTTATAATCATGTGGACTGTGCACTCGAAAATGAAATTGAATCACTTAAATATGATAGGATCAGATCAATTAAGGCTAACAATGGTCATATTGATCACTATATTGTCCGACATGGTTTAGATGATAGTAGTGCCTTTTTATTAGAGTCTACACTTCTGGATATATTCTCCAGCGGTTTACAAAAATTGAATATAAGTGCTGAACTAACAAATATTCAGAGTGGACATTATTCTGGTCAATTTGGTCTAATGCCTACTAAAAGTATAAAAATGTTATATGCTGCAGAGGAACTAAAAGAGCTAAAACATTCGGCTGTATTAATAAATATTAACAACCAATACTCTCCTGGGAAGAACGACAATGAACTTTATGAAGCGACAAGGAAAAGCTGGTTAATGGCAGAATGGCGCACCAAGAGTGTCAAATTTGTTTTAGCAGAGTATCGAGGACTCATCATCGAAGTTTATGAAGTCGAAAAATGGGAAGTGAATCGTCATGAAACTATAAATGGGAAAAAGCGAACACGTTGGGAATTTATTGGTAAACCTGCTGATAAGATTGTAAGGGATCAATATTACATGAAATCGGTTGCGCACCTGAAAAAGAAAGGTGCCCGAAATCCATTAAAATATAGTGTCTAATTCGGAAAATATTCGGATTTCTTCCTATAAGGAATTAATTGCCGTTACAAAAGGAATCGATTACATATTCTCAAGAGTTACCAAGTTATGGAAGAATGTGTCGGCACCTCGGTTCCTTTTGGTTATAAAATTTAATAAGTTGAACTATGGAAATGATAATTTTTAGGTCCCCAAATGAAATATCTCACAAAATCCCGCTTCAAACTGGCTCTTCAGTGTCTTACCAAATTGTATTATACGGGTAAGGAAAATTATGCAGATAACAGTGTAGATGATCCTTTTCTTGAAGCTCTTGCTGATGGGGGTTTTCAGGTGGGGGAACTTGCAAAATATGTTTTTGCGGATGACCCTGAAACGGAATTTATTAATGTAAAAACAAAAGAGCTGGGTAAATCTCTTCAAATTACTTCTGATGCAATGCTGAACAATAAAGATGCCCTCCTTACAGAGGCGGCATTCAGTTTTGGATCGTTGTTTGTAAGGGTGGATGTTCTTGAGAAAAAAGGAAAATTAATCAATATTTACGAGGTTAAATCAAAATCTGTTGATGGACAGAATATTAATTTTGTTTCGGGAAAAGGTGAACCAAAAATCAAATCTGAGTGGGTTTCTTATCTATATGATTTAGCTTTCCAATACTTCGTTCTCTCCAATTCTGATTTACTTCGTGAATACACCATTGTACCTCATTTAATCCTCGTTGATAAAAGCAAGGTTTGCGCAGTTGATGGCATGAATCAGATGTTCACAGTTGTCAGAACAGAAGATGGTGGTAAGGAAGTCATCATTAAGTCCGGGATCCAAAGAAGTGATCTCGACACCTCAATTTTAAAGATCATTGATGTCAGTTCTGAAATAGATGGAATTATAAATGGGTATGTTGTCCCAACAAATTACAGGGATGATTTAAGATTTCGTGAGTTTGTGGGTCTCGCTTCAGATTTTTACTCTAAGAATGAGCGCATTTTTGTCCCACTCAGCACGGAATGTAGAGGTTGCCAATTTGTAAACAGGGATCCGGAGTTAAGTGATTTACAGAGCGGTTTCCACGAGTGTTGGCATAACCAGTCAAAACTTGGGGATGAACTACGAACAAATGACCTGGTTACGGATATTTGGGGTGGTTTGGCAGGGGGGAAGAGTATCATGGGTGAGCTCCTAAGTAAACGCATCTATTTGATTAAGGATATCAATGAGATAGATATTGCGCCCAAGAAAAATGATGGAAGAACAATTGGTCTGAGTCCCCACCAGAGGAGGATGCAACAGATCAATCGAATAAAAACCGGGAACAAGCGGAGTTATTTTGACCGTGAAGGTTTTTTAACCGAAGCATCCACCTGGGCTTACCCTTTGCACATGATAGATTTTGAGACCGCCGCCCCGGCGATTCCGTTTAATAAAAACAAACATCCATACGAGGGAATAGCATTTCAGTTTTCGCACCACACGATTGAAAAAGACGGAACCATAAAACATGCCGGTGAATATATCTCTTTTGAAAAAGGGGTGTTCCCCAACTATGAGTTTGTCAGGAATCTAAAAAAACAGCTTGAAGTTGATAACGGGTCGATATTCCGGTACCACAACCATGAGAACACCTTCCTTAATCTTATCTACGATCAACTCGATTCTGATCAGAATCCACCCGAGGATATAGAGGAGTTGCAGGAATTTATCAGATCAATCACCAGCCACAAAGATGTGACGGGAAAGGTTGAAGGGCTCCGGAATATGATCGATCTGTACCAGATCATTATAAAATATTACTACTCTCCAAGTGCTAAAGGGAGCAATTCGATTAAGAAAATTCTCCCTGCTATGATTAGTGATTCAGAATTTTTAAGGGCGAAATATAGCAAGCCCATTTATGGCAGGGGACTTGAGATTCCGAGTCTAAATTTTGAGAGTCATATCTGGATTGATAGCAAAAATGGTAATGATCCTTACAGAACTTTACCAACACTTTTTAATGATTACGATGACGAGACCCTCGACAAGTATTTTGGTGGGTTGGATGAAGTTGCTGATGGCGGAGCTGCTATGACGGCCTATGGATTTTTACAGTATTCCGATATTTCTCACGAACTCAGAGTTCAGTTAAGAGATGGGCTTCTCCGATATTGTGAACTTGATACGATGGCAATGGTAATGCTTGTTGAAGGCCTCTTTAATAAAGCGAGGTAATTCAGTAATCCAATAATCCAATAATGCAGTAATTTTTTACTAAATGAGCATTTTTTAGCACGCAGATACACGCAGATTAGACGGATTTTCGCAGAGGGGAATATTACTCGGATATCACTGATTAACACAGATTCCACGGATGTTTTTGGAATTTCTCTCTTCGCGTCCTCCGCGTTCTTAGCGGTTTGCTCAAAATCCTCCTCCGTGTGCTCTGTGTGCTCTGTGGTTTTTTCCCGCTACTTCGATACTTCGCTACTCTGCTACTTCCTCACCTCCCCCTTAATTAAAATACCCACAAATCGATTCTGTCTCGTGGAAATTTGTTAAATTTGATGACTTAAAATTTTGAAATCAGGATTAAAATTATGACACCAGAAGCAATAAAACCGGCAGTTAGAACAGAGAAAATTACCTACGCCATCAGGGACATCCTGTTAGTGGCAGACGAAGTTGCAAAAACGGGAAAGGAGATGCTTTATCTAAATATTGGCGATCCCAATATTTATGATTTTGAGCCACCACGCCACCTTATTGATGCAGCTTATGATGCAATGTTACGGAATAAAAACGGTTATGCTCCCTCATCGGGAATAAAAGATGCCGTTGAAGCTATAAGAAATGAAGCCGGCCGAAAAGGAATAAAAAACATCCACGATGTGTTTGTTACCCACGGAGCCAGCGAAGCGATTGATATCTGTCTTACAGCTTTGGTAAACGATGGTGAGAATGTACTTACACCAACCCCCGGATATCCACTTTATACAGCGATTTCAGCCAAATTGTCAGCTTATGAAAATCCTTATTACTTGGATGAATCAAATGGCTGGCAGCCTGACATCGAAGATATTAAAAAGAAAATCAACAGTAAAACAAAAGCGATAGTGTTGATTAACCCAAATAATCCAACGGGTTCTCTCTACAAAAAAGAGATTCTTGAAGAGATCATAAAACTTGCAGAAGAGAATAATCTGATAATTTTTGCGGATGAAATTTATGATAAACTCCTGTTCGATGGACAAAAACATATCTCGATAGCCTCATTAAATTCAGAAGTTCCCTGTATCACTTTTGGTGGACTCTCCAAAAACTATATGGTTCCCGGCTTTAGAATTGGTTGGGGAGTGATAAGTGGAAACATAAACAAGTTGAAAGATTATTTGAATGCCATCAACCGGATTCTCCGTTCGAGACTTTCGGCAAATCATCCTGAACAATACGGCATTAAAATAGCCCTTGAAGGTGATCAGACACATCTTGTTGAAGCAATGAAAAAACTTCAGGTAAGAAGAGACATTACTTTTGAAATGTTGAATCAGGTTGAAGGAATCAGTTGCGTAAAACCTGAAGGAGCGTTTTATGCTTTCCCCAAAATTGAGATCGATAAACCTGATTTGGAATTCGTTTCAGGCCTTATAAAAGAGACCGGTGTTGTGGTTGTTCACGGTAGTGGATTTGGACAGGTGCCGGGGACACATCACTTCAGAGTGGTTTTCCTGCCGAATGATGAAATTCTCAGAAAATCATATCAAAAGATTGGCGATTTTTATAAGAAATTTACCTCCTGAAATTTTTCATAAAATGCCGATTATAACCATTTAAAGCGAATTATGCGGGTGACAACTTCACCCGCAGTTTGCTTAAAGTCTTTAATATCTCTATATTTAAAGTTTGATTTATTCTACTTAACGGACATGTTTGAATAACATAAATATTTCCACATTACCCGGTGGCACGATTGTTGTCTCCGAGCATGTACCTTATGTCCAATCATTTTCACTTGGATTCTGGTACAACACGGGATCATGCGACGAAACCCTTGAAACAAGCGGCATTTCGCATTTTCTCGAACATATGCTATTTAAAGGCACTAAACGCCGTTCGGCTAAAAAAATCTCAGATGAGATCGAGTCGCTTGGTGGCTATATAAATGCTTTCACTGCGAAAGAACACACCTGCTATTATGCAAGGGGAATGGCTTCCAATTTTGGAAAAACATTTGATGTAATAGCAGACATGATTCAATATCCACTCCTGAAGGAGAAGGATATTAAAAATGAGATCGGTGTAATCATGGATGAATTAAACGATCTTAACGACAATCCCGACGAGCTGGTATTCGACAAGTTTGAAGAGCTGGTTTTCCCCGGGCTTCCGCTTGGATATCCGATTCTGGGTTCCGAGTCGAATGTCTCATCCTTTAACAGAGAGATGGTGGTATCACATTTTGATCATCACTACACTAAAGGAAATCTGCTGATCTCGGCATCCGGGAATATCAGCCACGAACAGCTTCTAAAGCTGGCTGAAAAATATATCAAAAAAGAGACAACCACAGCAGTAATTAATCGCCAATATGACTGTCCGGTGGTTGGATCAGAACATTATATTGCTAAAGAAACCGAACAGGTTTACAGCATACTTGGCACCAAAAGTGTCGGTTACAACAGTGGGCAAAGACTGCCTCTAAATCTTCTTTCCCTTATTCTGGGAGAAGGCACAAGCAGCAGACTTTACCAAAACATCAGGGAAAAACTTGGTATTACATACCAAATCAACAGTTTCATCAATTTTTATCGTGATGCCTCATCTTTTGGAATCTATTTTTCCACAAACACGGGCAGTTTCGATAAGGCGATGAAAAACATTGAAAAAGAACTTAACCGTTTCAGAGAAAAAGGGATCAATGAACGGGAATTAAAAAGAGCCAAAGAGTATTTGAAGGGAAGTATCCTTCTTTCACTCGAAAGCACATCAAACAGAATGATTAGAATGGCCAATCTGATCTTGAACCACGGCAGGATAATTCCTGTTGAAGAGGTGATAGGTAAGATTGATGCTGTATCAGCAGATGAAATCAAAGTTCTTGCGGAAGAACTGCTAAGATTTGAAAATTTTACAAAAGTATTTATTAAACCGCAAACCAAACTGATAACTACCGCAGCATAGGAGAAGGACTGAATGGGAAAGTTTATTTTGGACGGACAAGAGATAGGATTTAAGCCGGGCCAAACAATTATTGAGGCAGCCAAAGAAGTGGGCGTGGAAATTCCACATTTTTGTTGGCACCCCTCGTTAAGCGTTTCCGGTAACTGTCGTGTTTGTTTAGTTGAAGTTGAAAAGATGCCGAAGCTTGCTATTGCATGTGCTACTCAAGCCTCGGAAGGAATGGTTGTACATACCGAATCGACGAGAGCTCTTTCGGCCCGTCAGGCAGTTATGGAGTTCCTCCTTATCAATCATCCACTTGATTGTCCTATATGTGACGAAGCAGGTGAATGTAAACTTCAAGACTACACTTTTAGCCACAGCGTTGGAGAAAGCCGTTTCACAGAAGAAAAACAACATAAAGATAAAAGGGTTCCTTTGGGGCCTCATGTGATGTTTGATGGCGACCGGTGCATCTCCTGCTCCCGCTGTATCCGTTTTTGTGATGAAATCGCCGGTGAACCTGAACTCACATTTGTGAACAGAGGTGACCGGGTTACGATTCAAACCTTTCCCGGCAAAGAGCTTAAAAATCCATATTCCCTTTGTGTTACTGATATTTGTCCTGTTGGTGCCTTAACAAATCGTGATTTCCGATTTAAAGCCCGTGTTTGGGACATGTCGAACACCGCATCCATTTGCCCCGGCTGTTCGCGTGGGTGTAATGTAGATGTATGGGTAAGGAGCAACGAAATTTTGCGTTTAACCCCGCGTGAAAATCAGGAAGTGAACAGTTATTGGATGTGTGATGAAGGAAGACTCAACACCTGGAAACATGTAAACGCAGGTGACAGAGTTGATAGTCCACATATAAGACGGGATGAAGGATTAAGCAAAGCAACATGGGATGAAATTTATTCAAAAGCTTCTGCTGAATTGCACAGTTTTAGTGCGAATGAGATAGCCTTTATTGGTTCTGCAACATCGACCGTTGAAGACAGCCATCTTCTTGCCAGGCTTGCAAACCATCTTCATTGTAAAAATATCGATTTCCCGCGCCATATCGTTCCGGGAAGTGGTGACAAAATTCTTCGAAGAGAAGACAAAACTCCAAATTCTGCCGGTGCATTGGCGGCGGGCATTTCACCCGTTAAAGATGGGCTTGGATTTGAAGAGATAATGAGCGCAGTTAATTCACACAAAATTAAAGCTCTTGTTGTGGTTGAAGAAGATATTGCAGCGATGGATGAAAAATATGTTGCAGCGCTGAAACAACTACAACTTCTTGTGGTACTGGCTTCAAACTTTAATGCGACAACGGAGTTGGCTCACATCGTTATACCGGCAGCAACCTGGACTGAAAAAAATGGTGTTTTCATCAATTTTGAAGGAAGAGCGCAGAGAATTCGTCCCGCGGTGGCTACTGAACAGATGGACAGAAGTCTTGATGGTTTCAGCATGAGCCGATTAGACAAATTTGGCACCAAGTTTGACCGTTGGGGCAATTACAAAAAATATGACGCACGCCCGGCATGGAGAATATTTTTAGATCTTGGGCATCTTCTCGGAATGAAAGCCAAATTCGAATTTGCAGAGGATGTTTGGGAAGATTTCACGAAACATTCTCCCGGTTTTCATGGGATCACTTACGATGATCTTGGTGAAACGGGACTCACAGTAAAAAAAGAACTACATAAAGTTTAACGGAGATATCTGATAAATGGAATCTTTGATCATTGCAGGCATAGCTTTAGTGAAGGTGCTTATCCTTGCTAATATTATACTGCTTACGGTTTCGTATCTTGTATATTTTGAACGAAAGATATCAGCATGGGCGCAGAGCAGGGTTGGTCCCAACAGAGTTGGTTATGCCGGTTTATTGCAGCCATTTGCAGATGTATTTAAGCTTTTGCTAAAAGAGGATATAGTCCCCGATAAAGCAAATAAATCGATTCACACATTAGCCCCATTTCTCGCTCTCTTTGTGGCATTCACCACTTACGCAGTAATTCCATGGGGACCTGATGTAACGATATTTGGCAGAGTGATTGAACTTTCAGTGGTGCCTAATATTAATGCAGGAATCTTGTATGTGCTGGCACTAACTTCAATCGGAGTTTATGCAATAACACTTTCGGGTTGGTCGTCTGGATCAAAATATTCGCTTCTTGGTGGAGTAAGAGCATCTGCACAGATGATATCCTACGAAATTTCGATGGGGTTTTCTGTTGCCGGAGTTCTTATCTTTTCACAATCACTACTACCGTCTGAAATTGTGAAGTCGCAGAGTGGTCTTATGTGGAATGCATTCCTTCAACCGATTGGGTTTATCACATTTGTAACTGCTGCGTTTGCAGAGACAAACCGTCTTCCTTTCGATTTGCCCGAGGCAGAACCCGAACTGGTTGGTGGTTTCCACACCGAATATTCCAGTATGAAATTTGCTGCATTTTTCCTTGCAGAATATGCAAACATGATGATCGCCTCGGCACTCATCGTTACTCTCTATCTGGGTGGCTGGCAGGTGCCTTATCTCGAGAAACTTGGACTTTCGGAAGGATGGACTGCGATCATTCAGGTGTCAGCATTTTTTACTAAACTTGTCTTTTTAATGTTCTTTTTCATCTGGGTAAGATGGAGTATCCCCCGTTTCAGGTACGACCAATTGATGGATATTGGTTGGAAGGTTATGTTCCCGCTGGCTCTTTTTAATGTGATTTGGGCGGCAGTATTAGCAATGCTTATTAAGTAGGAGATTCGATATGGCAGTTAAGAAACGGATGAAAGATTTTACATTGATGGAGAAGATTTATCTTCCCTCAATAGTTGCAGGATTGAGCATAACTCTTCAGAATATGTTCAAACCAAAATATACGATGGAATATCCTGAGGTAAAATTTATGCCGTCAGGGCACTATCGTGGACGACCGGTTTTGGTTCAGGAAGAAGATGGCGGTGAAAGATGTGTCGCATGTGGACTCTGTTCCAGAGTATGCCCCGCCCTTGCCATCGATATTCAAGCAGCCGAAACTGAAAGAGAGAAGGAACGCTATCCTGAAAGATTTGAGATAAACATGCTTCGCTGCATCTTTTGTGGTCTGTGTGAGGAAGTTTGTCCCGAAGAAGCAATTGTAATGAGCAAAGAGTATGAAATTGCCTTCACGAACCGTGAAGATGCCATTTATGGCAAAGATAAGCTCTTAACTCCGATTGCCGATCTTCAGGAAAGAATTGAATTCCTTAGAGGCAATAAATAAATATTAATTATTAAGTATTAAGTATTAAGTATCAAAGCCCGTGAGGTAATCTCCACGGGCTTTATTGTTATAATACAGGCAGGTGTTTAATTTAATATTTAATACCTAATACCTAATACCTAATACTTAATATTTAAAAGTTGTAGTTTGCTCTGATGAAGATATTTCTTCCGGGTTCGGCTTTAACGAGACCTCTGTTTGTAGAGAGGTGGCTGAGATAAAGTCGATCAAGAATATTATCAACCCCGAAGGTAAAGACTAATTCGCCGTAAGCAATTTTCACGGGTTTTATGTTTACAATCATATTAACAAGGCTGTAGCCTCCCGTCCTTTTTTCTGAGGGGGCAACTTTGTTTTGATCCATTACACCTTCTATTTCAACAGATATATCAACATATTCATGTGCTCTTGCTCTGAGTCCCAGGGTTCCATTATCACCTGTCATGAAGGGGAGGTCTTCGGTCTTTTTAGTGTCTTCGCCTCTTACTATCGAACCTCTTCCATAAAGAATTAAATCTTTAATGATATGAAATTCAAAAGCGAGATCTAAACCATAAATCTTTGCTGCACCAAAATTCACCATCTGAGTTGCGGGTCGGTTTTGGTATGTAAAACCCGGGGTTTCAACTACCATGTTCGTAAGGGTATTGAGGAAGAAGTTGATTTTCCACATCGCATTGTTTGAATAATATCTGTAACCAAAATCGAAGAACCAGCCTTCTTCAGGTTCAAGGGCAGGATCACCAAGTTTCACAAGTCCACCAAGATCGAGGAATTGGAATCTTTCTTCCAACGATGGGGCTCTAAAAGATTTACCAAAATTGAAAGTGATATGGTGATCTTTTGTCAATTTGTAGAGGGAGGCAATGTTAAGGCTCCATGAATAATTGTTTTCATCTCTTGCTGACCAAAGGAGTTTTCTTCCCGGTGGGTTGTTGTTTACTACTCCTCTTACCTCAACAAAATCGGGATTATACGATTCTTGATTTGTAACATTGATATAGTCGAACCTGCCACCAACGGCAACATTAAGATTTTTGGTGAGATTATCGAATTCGTTATGAAAGAAGAAACCCATGCTTTTAAATTTGGAGAGTGGAACGGGTCTTTCATGTATAATCGAATCTTTTTTTGCATTGAGGATTCGTTGTCTTTTACTGTCCATTTCCCGTTGCCATGCATCAAGTCCAAAAACAAACCGGTAGTTTGGTGAGAAAACCCAGTTACTGGTTAATTGAATCCCATCGCTGATGTGATCAGCACCAGGTAGAAGTCTTGCAGTTGGCATCACCACTTCAGCATCCCTGACAATCAACTGATGGAAGTATTTTAAGCTGATATTTGAGATAAGTGGAGATATCTCATTAATCTTATACTCTGCTGAAATAAGTTCTCTTTTTTGAACAGGATATCTGGCGATGGCAGCGGCAGCAAAAGCCGAACCGCCGGGTAAACCGATATCTACACCTTCATAACGATGATAGTTTAGTTCAATCTCCTGATTGTCAAATGGTTTAAAACCAAGTGCTCCGGTGAAGCTGTTATCATGAAAGTGGCTGTTTGCAATTAATCCATCGGGGGTTTCAGTGGCAGAAGCACCTCTAAATGAACCTCTTAGTTTTACAAACCAGTTTGACGAGCCGGTATTCAGAAAGAGACTCGTACCGACACCTTTATTTACGGTGTTGTAATAATTCCCAAAGGAGCCGGTATAGTAAAAGTTGTTTCGGAATTTCCTGTTTTGCGTAATCACATTCACAATTCCCCCCAATGCTCCGGTTCCATACATTGATGAGGCTGCGCCTTTAATCATCTCAACCCGTTCGATATCAAACTGATCAATCAATGATAATCTTGCACTTAATTCAGTTGCGGTTTCAAGTCTTATTCCGTCAACCATTAATACGATTCCTGTGCCTCTGATACCACGAACTGAGATATCGGTTGCCCAGATTCCATCCCGGGACATCGAAACGCCGGGCTCTTCAGAAAGATATTCTGCTACACTAAGTTTACTGTCGAGTTCAAAATCTCCTTTAGAGATGATTCCGAGGGGATATGGTGACTCTTGTAGAGAAGATACATATCTTGGACTTGTAACAGTCACTTCACCAAGGTGAATTGATACGGGTGTAAGCGAGACATCAAACCCCATCATATTCAATCCGGTGGCTGTTATTTCAGCAGTAACGGGGGAATAACCTGTAAATAGAAATTTTAAAGTGTAGCCGGGTGCATTGGGGAGGGATATTTCATAATTGCCATCTTTATCCGAGAAGGTGGACTTTTGGAAGTTGACCGAATAAACCATTACATTTTCGATCGCTTTTCCTGTATTTTCTTCGTGTATTTTGCCTGAGATCTTAACATTCTGACCATAAGTCATGAGTGAAAGAAGTAGAAACACTACCAAATGTTTGATCATTATATTTACCAATTTATTTTAAAGTAACACCTATATATAACTAAAGGTATAAAAATAACCAAATCTCTTCGGAACCTCAGAACTTCGGAACCTCAGAACTCCGGAACTTCTGAATCTCCGAATCTCTGAAGTACTGAATCTCTGAAGTTCTGAAGTACTGAATCTCTGAAGTTCCGAATCTCCGAAGTTCAAAAGAAAATCACACTTGTTTTTGTAAAAATGACTAAATTCGCTATCTTGACATTAAGATTTATTTGGATATCAATTCAGTCCAAAAACCAATGTAAACGAAAATGCGAATGAACTGTTTAATTGTTGATGATGAAGAGATTTCAAGAAAAATTCTTGAAAGGTTTGTTGCACAAACGGACTCGTTGAAGCTTGCCGGATCGTGTGAAAACGCAATCGATGCTGTTAAAATTTTAAAATCTGAAGATGTTGATCTTATTTTTCTGGATATAGAGATGCCTGAAATGACGGGGATCGAATTGATAGAAACTCTGAAGGGAAATCCTCAGATAATTTTTGTAACGGCAAAAGAAGATTATGCAGTTGAGGCTTTTGAGCATGATGTTACCGACTATTTGTTAAAACCGTTGACCTATGCAAGATTTCTAAAATCGGTAAACAAAGCTCAAGATAATATTAAACAACCTGCAACAGCATCAACTCCCGGCTATATTTTTGTAAAGGTTGAATCACGGCTGCTTCGTCTTAACCTCGCTGATATCGATTATGTGGAAGCTCATGGCGACTATATTCAACTTCACACCAAAAGTGGTAAACATATGATTTACTCGACGATGAAGCATATTGAAGCGAGTCTTCCCAGAGAAGCTTTTGCACGGGTGCATCGTTCATTTATTGTAAGAATTGACAGAATTACCGACATAACCGAACATAATTTAATGATCGATAAACACATAATTCCTATCGGAGCCATGTATAAAAACGATCTGTTAAAGAAACTTAATATATTATAACAAAGGATATTTAAATGAAGAGAGAAATTCACGGTTGGTGGAGCCCACGATTAGAAAAGAATATGGAAATTGTTGTTTATGGTCATTGGGGGAAACCTCTTTTAATGTTTCCCACTGCCGGGGCAGATTTCCTTGAGTATGAGCGGTTTCAACTGATCGATGCGATTGCTCCCTACATTGAAGCGGGGAAAATTAAAGTTTTTTCAATTAACAGCATCAATAATGAGAGCTGGCTGAACAATTCGATGGCGCCCCATCATAAAGCGCTTAGACACATGACTTACAATTATTATGTTACTGATGAGGTTGTCCCTTTCATTCATAATAACTGTGGGGGGCTTCAACCAATCATGCTCACGGGTGCTTCTCTGGGTGCACTGCATGCAGCAAATATCTTTTTCAGAAGTCCACATCTTTTTGCAGGAACCATTCCGATGAGTGGTTATTACGATCTGAAGTCATATACAAAAGGATATTACGACGAAAATGTCTATTTTAATTCACCGGTCGATTATCTT
Source organism: uncultured Ignavibacteriaceae bacterium (assembly GCA_964531325.1). Classification (GTDB taxonomy): domain Bacteria; phylum Bacteroidota; class Ignavibacteria; order Ignavibacteriales; family Ignavibacteriaceae; genus UTCHB3. The sequence goes on from CAZHCW010000011.1 coordinate 17,405, forward strand.
TCAAATCTTTCAGATGACAATATTTTAAATCAGATGAGACACGGGAAAAGGATAATTATCGCTACAGGGCAGGGCGAATATGAAGCACCACAGGGTTCGATCAATCTGTCGAACATTTTGAGGAGCAAAGGAATCCCCCATGAACTCGAAATTTGGGGACACGATATGCCACATGACTGGCCCACATGGCGAAAAATGCTTCCATATTTTGTAAGCAAACTGTAGAGGATCAGATCTCGAGAAAACGGTTCAAAATCAAATTTCCGGCATTTCCCGAGTATTCCGGATTAAAGATCACCCCCATAGTGTTACCTTTTTTATAAGCAGCAGGAATCCCTTTAAAACCGGTGAGGACTGCTGCGTTAAATTCGTCTGATGAGGGTTTAAAAAGCTTCTCAAAATAGAGCCCTTCCAATTCTTCAGCTTCGATAAACATCATTGAATTACAAAGTGTTGCATTGTATTTCCCCGGAAGTGGGGGCGTTTCAAGTGGAAGAGTGAGTGACAGGGGGAAAAAGGCAAGCCCCGAGGTACCGGGTAAATGAGGGTTTTCACACATCAGGGAAAAACCATTGGCGATACCGAGTACGGGTTTTTGAATCATTCTTAACATCGAAAAGAGATTTAAGAGGTGAAGTCGTTTTAGTGCCTTTTTTATATCAGAGCAATCGGGAAGGATTATTCTATCGGCGGCAAGAATTTCACTTTCAACGGATGTGAATTTCTGGTTCACTCCAAGTTTTTCGAGTTGGTATAACAGGTAGGCCGGGCGTTCGCCATAGTCGATAATTGCTGTCATGTCACTTTAGATTTAGTTTAAAATTACAAAGCACACAGAATCAAGAGAAACAACTCTTCATGATTTCTGTGTGCTTTGTTTTTAAATTAGGTTATTTCAAGAGTTGCATTTTTCTTGATTCTTTAAACATTTTACCATCAACAGATGTTGCGGTAATAGTATAAATATAACTTCCACTTGCAAGGTTGGATGCATTAAATTCAACTTGATGTGATCCGGATGCAAAATCTTTGGAAATAAGATTTGCCACTTCACTTCCCATCATGTCATAAACAGTAATATTTACTTTAGCCGGAGCAGGCAAAGCAAACTTAATACTGGTTGAGGGGTTAAATGGATTAGGATAATTTTGATGCAGAGTGAAATCGGTAACAGAGGCAAAGTTCACTTCTATTGCACTTGTAAATACAAACTCACCGTTAAGATCGATCTGACGGAGTCTGTAATAGTTAATTCCGTTTACTGCTGAGTTGTCTGTGAATTTGTATGATTTTTCAGTGGTTGAGGTTCCTGCACCTTTAACAAATCCAATTTTGTTGAAAGTTAAACCATCAATTGATCTTTCAACTTCAAATCCCATGTTGTTGGTCTCGGTTGAGGTTGACCAGTCAAGAACAACGACTTCACCCGCCTGCTGAGCAGTGAATGTTGTAAATTCAACAGGTAGAGGAATACTTCCTTCGTGTGCGCCTTTATATGGGTAAAGCGGGCTTCTTGGTGAACCATCGATATCAATTGTGATTTGTGCGATAGGCATTCCATGAAGATCCCAGTCGCCATTTGAAGCACCTGTTAAGTGAAGATCGGTGCTGGAAACAAAATTAACCATTTTATAAATTGAATTTGGATCATCCAAGGTGGCTGTTCTCCAGTCATTCAGGGTTGCACAAGTTGTTGTATTGTAGAGTGCAAAGTTTGAACCGATTCCGGCGAGATAATAAGCATTATAGTCGAAATTCAGGACATTTGTGCCAGATTCAGCCATTGGGAAATGTATAATATAGGTGCTTGGTGTGCTGTTGCCTTGATGGAATATGTTGTTTGCAACATTCATTGTAGCATCAGAATTCACATTGTATCCGATACAGGCATTAATTCCGGTAGTTGCCGGAGCGTCAATTCTAAAGGAGTTATGAGCTATGTTAATGACTCCGTTCCATGTAGCTGAGCCAAACACAATACCAAAGTATTTATTTGCTGTTGCGGTTCCAAGATTGTTAAAATTTGGAGCGATAAAATTGTTGACTACATTGATGACACCGGTGTTGCCATAAACAACAACTGCGCCGGCAAATTTGTTTGTGGTTGTGTTTACATCAATTTTAGTAAACTTGTTACCTGCAATAAGTGTGGTATCATTAACAACACTGCCGGTAATATAGATTCCGGAGTAGAAAGTTAAATCCACTCTGGGATCAACAACCGATATTCTATTATTGAGATACTTGTTGTTAGCGATATAGAAAGTGGTGATAACTCTTCTTCCACCGTAAAGGTCACAATTCATAATCGTTCCGGTAACGGGTGAAGTTGGATCATTTCCCCACATACCAACTGCAGTTTCAAAAGTAAGGGTTGGTGTACCAACCTGACAGTTGTTAATGAGAATGTCGTTTGGAGCTGAACCAACGGTACCAATAGAGCCGTCAACTGCAATTCCTGCTGCCTGGGCTGTTCTTGAGGTGTTGATGCTTATAACTTTCATATTCTGGATGGTTATAAAGTCTGAATTGTCCTGTACTTCAATAGCCCATCTTCCGGCCGCGTTGTCAAAGGCAAAAGTCATGTCGCGATCACCATCGACGCTGTTCCCGTTTGATCCGTCAAGTGTAATATAACTTGAATTCACAATGTAAAAAAAGTGATTTGCGGCGTCAACTGCAGTGAAAGTTACAACCGGTTGTTTTGTTGGGGCTGGTTTTATCACTAATCTGTTGGTTGCTGTGAATGTTGCGTTGTTAATTATACTTGGAGCAGCTTCGGTCAGGTTTCCATCTATAATGAAAGTAACCACACCATTAGCACCGTTTGCAGTAATGGCATCACAAGCTGCAGCAAGTGATGCATATCCCTGTGGGTTTGCGCCTTGAGGAATGTAATATGTGCCTGAGAGTGCCTGGGCATTAAGGACACCAAGACTCAAAAGCAGTGTGAATAACGAAATTTTGTAGAAAAGTTTTCTCATGAGATTCTCCATTTGTTTGTATCTATTGTTTAGATAATCGATCTCTAAAATTACACAATAAAGACGGAAAAGACAAACTTATTTTTAATGGGATTTTTATAACAGGGAGGAAATAATTGAGAAAGCCGGGAAGTAATCTCCCGGCTTCTTCAATAACAATTATCGTTTATGACTATTTAAGCAGACAGGCTAATTTTTCATTGTTTGGGGCAATTTTGTTTGCATACAGTGAGGAGAGGGAGTATTTTCCACCACCGGTAATAAAAAGGGTTACGAAAATAGCGAGATAAAGGAGCGACATTTCCTGCTTCTGAAAAGGGTCTCCCCCATGAGCCACAAAAGCAGCCACTGCCATTGTGATAATCAATGGAATTGACGACAATTTGGTCGAAAGTCCAAAGATGATAAATATAGCCATAAAAAACTCTGCTGCCATTGCAAGGAAGAGACTTGCCGGCATTCCTATCCCCAGAAAATCGAGAAACTTAATTTCGTTCCCTGAGAAAAACGATTGAAATTTACCCAATCCATGACCAAAAGCCATAAATGACCCCGCCACAACTCTTAAAACCAGTATTCCAATATCACTCATATTTTTTTCCGTTTCTTTTATGTTGTTCAATAAGTGTTATAACACATAATTATTTAATTAAGTTCCATTAAAAATAATTAAAGGAGAATCATGATAAATTACTTAAATAATAAGGTGAACTGATGTGTTATGTTTATTAAAATAAGATAAATGATAACAATCTCTTAATATAGCAGACAATTAGAGGCATTTTGTTACAAAGTTTTACAAAGGTTTACTTGACGGTGGCACATGTTACAATTTTGAAAAGTAACTTGAACCCGGAGATTAAGAATAATTTAATTCAAATACAACACGGAGACGACAATGAAAACTTTAAGTGTTATGATGGTAGTGTTGATGATTTTGGCATCGACGACCAACACAGAAGCCCAAAAAAAATATCAGTTTAACAAAAACTCGATCGAGTCGTTAAGAGATGGAATCACTTCCAAAAATAACGGACTCCGCAGAAGTGCAATTTATATGGCAGGATTTTACGAAATAAGTGAAGTTTCAAATACTTTATGTGACGAGCTTAAAAACGAGATAAATCCGGCAATCAAAGTCTTAATTGCACTTACTCTTTACAAAATAGGAGACGAAAACTCATTAAAAGCAATAGAGAATCTTTCGAAAACCGAACGGGATGACGATACCAGAAGGATGATGTTCGCAATAACCGAACAAATAAAACTCGACCGAATCTTCACAAATCCGGTTCAATAGTTGAAAGAAGACATTTCGCATAAATCATTACCTCTTCGCATTACCTCATTAATGCAAAGCCGGTACTAAAAGGCTGTCTGATCAAAAGGGCAGCCTTTTTTTTGTTTATCCCATCATAACAAGATAAAGAGGAAGCGGAATTGCAAAATTCCCGTACATTTCTCCCAAATCTGACCAGTGTTTTGTTATTACCAGTCCAAAGTCAATCTTCTCATGTTTCTCTCTGAAATATTCTATCCCGCTCAAATATTTTTTTTCGATTGAGTTTCTGTATTTAACCTCAATTGGAAGGTATTTCCCGCTGACGGTATGGACTATAAAATCCACCTCGTTATTTTTTTCTCTGTAGTAGTCAATTTGTAATATATTTTTTGATCTTCTCAAAGTAAGAAAAACGAGGTTTTCAGCGTAAAGTCCAAGCAATTCATGATTTTCGAGTAGAGAATCTGTCAGTCGCATCACTGCATTTCTTAAAGCGAGGTCAGATATATAATATTTTTCAAGTCCTTTTCTTATTCGAAGACCCTGTGAACGGAATTTTGGCAGGCTATAAACCAAATCTGTCATTTCGAGCAGTGGCATATATTTTTGAATCTGTTGAAGATTTATCTCCGTTTCGTTTGCGAAGGTGTTTAGTGATATTTCTTTCCCCGGGTTTTCCAACAGAGAAATATAAAACCGTTTTAACATTTCAGGTTTTCGAAAATCCGCCGCCAGGACAAGATCCTCATAGATTACCTTTTTCACCTGGTTGTCGAACAAATAATCCTGCTTCGCTTCCATGGATGGAAGAGTCCAAACTTCAGGATAACCCCCCTCAAGAAAATACTTCGATAAGAGACTATCAAGTTCATTTTTTAGATTGTTGGAAACCTGAGGAATTTTTTCAGCCAGGGACTTGATGTCTGTGAAATTCAGAAGATTTTTAGCTAAATCATGTAAGTGAGTGAGTTCTGTTATAAGGCTTTTATTCTCTGAAATGGAATAGGCAACAAACTCGTAATACGAGAAAGAAAGCATATGATAATCTTTTAATCTACCTAACAGACTTTCTCTGCTTTTCTTAAAAATGGGGGAGGTTGCTGAGCCTGATACAACAATCTTTATTGGGAAACTAAGGTCGTAATACTTTTTAAGGTAAAGCTCCCAATTTGGCAGGCTCTGGATCTCATCGAGAAAAAGATATTTTGGTTTATTGTTGGCGGGTTCTAAGCCGGTGAAAAGGGAATTGACAAAATCATCCCGGTTTATCTTGTCAGATAAAAGAGCCGGGTCATCAAAGGAATAATAGATAATCGATTCGGGGGTCGTCCCAGATTCAATTAACTTTTTAATTATTTGTTTAAGAAGTGTTGATTTGCCAACCCTTCTTGGCCCCGTCACAGAGATCATCTGAGGGAGTTGAATCAGGTCTCTGTAAATGTCATCAAAAATTGTTCGATGGAATTCAGGAAGCTGACCAAAAGCCAATGAACCATCTGCCCACCAGGGGTTGTAAATGCCAAGAATCTGTCTAAAAGTATTCATATTCGTAAAACCGGGAAATTTTATATACTATAATATACATAATTTCCCAATTCTCTGCAACTTATTTAAGTAGAAGGGGTTATGAGGTGGAAAATAACGAAGATTTATTAAAATATTATTTGTGATTTGGATACATCAAAGATAGTTCTTTCAAAATGAAGAATTTATTTATTGATGAAACAGTAAAATATTTCTATTTTAGAAGTAACATTTTATTTGAATTAATACGGCAACAAAATTTTGTTCGGACTCTTTTTACAAGGTATAATCCTTATCGGTATATATTCTAATACTGTTTGGCGTTCTTACGGACTCACTGATTTGCTCGCCCAATCTAACTACCCCTCTACTCCTAACGACTGATACAGGATGTTATGATTTCCACTATGTTTTCCAAAATTAGAAATTTAACTGCTTCCGAAAAAGAATTACAATCTCAAATTGGATGGTTATTTTTTTCAAAACATGATCGAGAATTACTTGACCAACTCCTCGATATTGATGCAGACGAAAATGTATTAGATGAACTTGGCGTTGGAGTATTGCGGGATATAGTTTCAAACAGATTGTTCCCCGGTACAGCAACTAACCATACAAGGGCAAAATACTATTTTTTCTTCCCGTATATTCTTTATGATTATCAGAGAAAATGTCAAAAAAATGAGAAACCTGAAAACATTTTTGAGTTTGTAAAGAAAAAAGAATTGGATTTACGCGATAAATTGTCAAAAATATATGGCAGTGATTCTGTAGAATCTAAAGAAAAGGGAATAATAGGAATAACTAAAGCGAGAAGAGATATAAGGATATTGCCCTCCGAAATTTATTGGAGCGGAATCAGAGAATTTCAACTCATAAGAGTTAAGAGACTAAGTAGAATAAGGTATCTCTCATATCTTCAAAAACTTGATCTTGTGAACTACAGCCAAGCCGAAGATGATGCTGATAATTGTATGACCGATCTTAGAATAAATGTTCCCCCGCCTTCACATAATTGGATGGAAAATTTGTCAATCACACTGAACTCTGCTGAAGCGAATATCCTTGAGGCAAGAATCATTGATAGTGTTCCAAATTCACTTTTTCCCATTTTGTTTACAGTTGGCCAAGGTCTGAATGAATTTAATTTCAGGGATTTTGCTAGAATTCAAGTCGCTAATAATGAAATAAATGGAGAGCTAATTGAAATATTGAGATTTGCTCATGATTTTTCACTTATGACGGATATACTCTATTCCGGTTATAATCTTTTGTTACAGCAAAGCGTCTTCAAAAATAATAGTATTGAAGATTGGAGATTGAAAATTGATATTTATCAATCCCAAAGTTTATCACAGGATTTTAATGTTGATCTCTTGTTCCAAAAATATTTTCGAAACACATTAAGAAGTCCAATTGTTATTAATGCAATCCACTTTATCGATGATTTTGTAAAATTGTTGCGTTCCGATAACTTCAATATGTCCGATGAAATTAAGCAACGCATTGTAAGCCGAGAAAGAATCGGTAAGGGACCCCGAGCAAGATTGTCTAATGGCAATTTTTCCGATGTCAAGGAAAATCAGCGATTGGGATTAAAAAATTTGCAATTCAGGTATGATAAAGCTAAATATTTGGCTTCTGAAATATTAGAAGGGAAAAATAATGATTGACGCAAATGAAGATATAGTGAATCTTGGGGAACAGTTTGTTGCACCAAAAGGATTTGAATTGGAATATGCGGTTTCAACTACATACAATCTTGATTTAAATGCGCTCTTGTTATTGCCATTGGCAGCCTTTTCTGGTAGTGATTTAGATGGAATAGAGGAAACGGGTCAAGTTGAAAAATTTCAAATGTTAAATAAAGCAAAAGAAAAATTTAGATTCTATTGTCATAAAGGGAAAACAGATGTGGTTCGTAGAAACAGTAAGTTCTATCCCTTTGTTGATCAATATATTCATGAGATTATTTTTGACGATGGCAAGAGGTCGTTCCATCCAAAAGTCACCGTGATTAGATTTTCGAAAATTGATAATAAAAAGGAATTTATCTACAGGATAATAGTATCCAGTAAAAATCTTACCCTTTCAAGACAACGAGAATTAGGATTTGTGTCGGATGGCAGAATTGAGGCAAAACCAACAAAAAATTCTCCGTTGATTGAGTTTTTAATGTATTTAAACTCCAAGACACCTCAGAGTGTGCAGATTCCCCTCAATTTTATTAATGGTTTAGAAAAAGTAAGGTTTGTAAATCCGCCGGGGTTCAAACTTGAAAACTTCTACTTCCTGAGAGATGACAGGAAAACTAAAATCCCAATATTTAGAGGTGATTGGGATCAGGTTCTAATTATATCACCATTCCTTAGTGAAAGTCTAATCAAGCAAATAAGTGAAAATACAAAAATACTTTATCTCTTTTCAGAAGATGCTGAACTCAAGAAGATCAATTGGACGGATGGTTGTAAGAATATTGTTCCATACACCTATGCGGGGAAAACAGATATTGTAACCGAGGATTATGCGGAAAAGGATACAAATGAGATAATTCAAAATGGACTCCATGCTAAGCTTTTTATCTGTGTAAAAGGTTCCAAATCTCATTGGTTTATTGGTTCGGCAAATGCAACAAGAAATGCGTTCAATAGCAACATAGAATTCCTTGTCGAGCTTATTTCAAAAGAGTCTCTCAAACTCAAAGATGTTGTTGACGAATTGACTAAGGGTAAGACAATATTATTCAACAAATATCTTCATAAAGAGGCAAATCTCAGTGCCAAAGACGATTGGAGAGAGATTGTTTTCGACATTACAACCAAAATACAGGTCAACGCAGATTTTGAGACGATAGGTTCAGCTAACAATTTCTTATTGAATATTGAAATAGATGCCACATGCCTTAAAGAACATGCCGGTATTGATGTTTTTTGCAAACCGTTATCCTGCTTTATTACTGAAATGAAAATCAAGTCGGGCGAAAAAAACTACAGGAATTATACAACACCAATAAAAAATTATTTGGTTAGCCCCTTTATAATTTGGGAAATAAGGGAAAAGTCCTCATCTAATATTCTAAAAAGCTTTATGACCAAGATGGAGGTAAATCTTCCTTCGAATAGATTGCCGACAATTGCTTCTTTTATTAATGAAAAGGGAGATATTCTAAAATTGATTGAGGGTTTATTGTCCGGGGGCAGTTATGATTTTGATTCATTTCTTGAAGCAGAGGAAGAGGACAATTATTTTGATGAAGAAATTTCTTCAATTGCACCAGATTATGAATTTAATGAGAAAAATATACGAAGAGGACTCACTACAATCAACTTGTATGATAAAGTTCTTTTCAATTTAAACAGAAATCCGGCATTATTGAAAGAAGTTGATGCAAAACTTAAAGAACTTGAAGAAGCTGATCTTGATAGTGAAAAATTACAAGAACTTAATGAAATAAAAAAATTCTGGGGGACATTTGATGGCATGTATTAAAAAGAGTAATTCGGTTGAATTAAAAAAATGTCAGGATAATATTTCGTCCGCGTTAGACATGTTACTCGATTTCCAAAATGCTAATGTGGACTATTGTTATAGGCAGTTGTATGAAAAAAATATTCACAAAATGTTAGTCGCCGATGAAGTTGGCTTGGGGAAGACTCTAGTAGCAAAAGGTGTGATCGCAAGAGCATTCAGAAAATACTTGTTGGAAGGAAACCCAAGTATAGAAAATCCAACATTTAATGTCGTTTACATCTGTTCAAATCTGACATTAGCCCGTCAGAATATTGCGAGATTGAATATCATGAATGATGATAATTATGTTTCTGATAATATCGACAGATTAACACTTCTTGCGTATGAGACCAATGAAAAGAGGAAGATTTTTTCAATTAATTCTTTGACTCCGGGGACATCATTCCACACAATCGAAAATCCAGGGACTGAAGATGAAAGAAAGATAATTTACAGTCTCCTCATTGGAAATGAGGAATTAAAAACAAAGAAAAATCAACTTTGGTGGCTACTCAGGGACCGGGTATCCAAAGATAATTGGGGTCATAAAGCTACCTCTGCGCTATGTGGTGGTAAAATATTAAAGAAAGGTCTTAGTCAGGAATTTATTGAGGAGATTAAAAAAAATCCTCCATCCAATAAATTGAAAAATAAGAGTAAAGGACTTCTGATAAACGACTCCACAACATTGTACGATGTTTTACTTCAGTGTGCCGAAACCAGCAGAAAAAATTCAAAGCCGAATATTAATGTTCGGCTTCTGATCGGGAATCTAAGAAAAGTATTATCAAAGTGTTGTATTAAATACCTCGGAGCAGATATTTTTATTCTCGATGAATTTCAAAAATTTCCGCAATTATTGAAGACTGAAAATGATGGAAATGAAGTTAATGAAGTTGCAAAAAGTATTTTTAACATCCCGGATGCCAAGGTGCTAATGCTCTCTGCAACTCCCTTTAAGGCATTTTCAACTACCTTTGATGAATTGGCAGGAGAATCCCATTCAGATGATATTTGCGCATTACTTGGCTTTTTGAATCAAGATGATAAGTTTGAGATTAAAAAATATATTAACAAAAGAGATGAATATTTTTCATTCTTAAGAAAAGCGGTTCATTTAAATTTAGATACCACTGAGGTTAAAAAGACGAGAACATATCTTCATAAAGTTTACCGAAGAAATATAATCCGAACTGAACGAGATAATAGAGATTCGATAATCAGTGATGTCATGAAACACGACCCGATCCAAGTTCAAAAAATAGATGTGCAAAATTTTGTTGCCGTAGATAGAATGATTCTTTCTTTGAATGAGCCCAATGAAAAATTTAAGGAAGCCAAAAATGGACTTGGTTTTGTAAGAGAAAACCTGCCGGTTCCACTTGAATATGGAAAATCAGCTCCATTCTCTCTCTCATATTTAGATAATTATCAACATGGAAAACTATTGTCCGAAATTGTTGAGAAACCAAGCTACTATGGTATGACTGAGAGAATTAAGGAGAATAAAGAGGGATGGTTAAATTACAAAAATATTGCTTCCTTTTTACCTCTCGGACGAAATGGAAGTGAGCTAATACCGAATCCCAAAATTCGGTTGTTGGTAGAAAAGACTCTTGAAAATGGATGGAAATACCTTTGGATACCACCAATAGCACAGTATTATAAACCGGAGGGTCCCTACAAGGATAGTGAGGGTTTTTCGAAAGTCCTTGTTTTCTCTTCATGGACTTTAGTACCCAAAATGATTTCAACATTACTTAGCTACGAGTTGGAGAGAGTGACAATTGGAAAGCTGGCGAAAAATGAAAAAGAGACTACAGAACCTTCAAAATTTAAGTACTTTAATGAGAAGAGAGAAAATAGATACCCCAGACAATTATTGACATTCTACGACAGTAGAGATAATCTCAGTATGCGAAACTTCATTTATGCATATCCTTCACAAACATTAGCTGATATTTTTGATCCCTCGCAATTCGTTGGACAAAAAATCACGATCAAAGAGATTAAAAAAATAATTAAGGACGAAATTTGTAACAAATTTGAATCCATTTACAATAAATATAAAAATGGAAGAGGAAGAAAAGATATTTGGTATTGGGCAGCACCTATACTATTGGACAGGGAAATCAGCAAAAAAAGCTTTGAGTGGATTTATAACTCAAAGGAAGAGGATAATTTTTTAGGTAATCACTATCAAAGAGCTATAACACTCATTAAGACTCCTGTTTCCAAGGAATTTGATTTCCCTGAGCTGTTAAAAGATGAAAAAGAAGATGTCTTGGAATTTTTAACCAATCTTGCTCTTGGGTCTTCATCCATCTGTGCTTTAAGATCATTTTCGAAACTCTTTAAGACGGATGATAACAAGTATTTTTCGCATCAGATTGGTTTGGGTTTTCTGAAGTTTTTCGACAAACCGGAAAACATCGCCATTGTCAGGTTAACTGCCCTCACAGGCTCGACCTACTTGGAAAAAGTGCTTTCTTATTCAATTGATGGGAATATTCAATCAATGTTGGACGAGTATTTTTATATTCTGAATAAAATTGAGAATAGAACCAATCCTAAGGATTTATTTGATCATCTTAATGATATGATTTCATTGAGAACTGCCTCTCTCGGTGTAAAAATGTATGATGATTCGGCCAAGAACCAGATTACCGCAAAAAATATGCGAATTCATTTCGCTGTTCACTTTGGCACGCAATTACGAAACGATGATGGGGGAACAAACCGTGAAGTAAATGTTAAGGATGCATTTAATTCACCTTTTCGACCGTTTGTTCTTGCAACTACTTCGATTGGTCAAGAAGGTCTTGATTTTCATCTTTATTGCAGAAAAATTTTCCATTGGAATATTCCCTCAAATCCCATAGATTTTGAACAAAGAGAGGGGAGAATAACTCGGTATCTCGGGCATGCAATAAGATCCAATATAGCCATTAAGTATTTAGACAAAGTAAGCAATGTCACTCAAACCAACTTGTGGCAAGAACTGATTAAAATTGCAAAAGAGAGTGAAATAGACAAAAAAAGTGACATTGTCCCGTTTTGGAATATTAAAGTTGATAAAAACTATTCAATCGAAAGATACGTCCCGAAATATCTCTACACAAAAGATGAGGAGAAATATCGACGAGTATTAGAGGTTTTGACATATTACAGATTAACTTTTGGGCAACCTCGCCAGGAAGAATTAATTGATGCTTTAAGTCTTGCCGACAAAGAAAAAGACTTTATTGATGAGCTAAACAAACTTATGATTGACCTTAGTCCCATAAGTTTTAACCGTGAGTCAAGTTAGTACGTACTTACTAAATAAAATTTTAATTGCGAATGTGTTTGCCTATTAGTGGGTGGTAACAGAGAGGTACCACACTAGTACAAGAAGAATTGAATTCCGACTTAAATACATTAAATGGTATACAAGTTCAAACTTTGAGTCTTTATTTTATTTCAATCAATCAAATCCTGACAAACTCTGTTCAAAAACTGGTCAGTGAGGTGCTGAAGTAATAAATATAAGAGGTTAAAGATTTACCTGAGGAGGAGGCAAATCAGCCGAGAGCTTAACGCTGATATAAGTTCGGGACTAATTTTATCCATTAAATTTATGTTATTCTGCTATATTTCAAATAATGACTTTCTAATTTTTTAATTATCAGAAAACAAAACAAACTTAAATCGGTTAAACCTATGAATATAAAAAATCTGATTGGCATTTCAGAAGAGATGATAGAAAACTCCAAGTTACATTTCGCGATTGGACCCGGACCGAATTATTTTGAAGCATTAGAGATATTCTGTCGAGGTGAATTTACTCAATGGCAAGAAGATCAAAGTCGAAAGAATTTTGAAAAAGATTACATTCTGGCTCTGATTTATTATGGCAAAAATGAGTGGTTGTTTGCCGGAGTTTACAAAAGACACGGTGTGGAATTAATAAATGAAAAGTACAGGTATTCAACCAAGTTGTTAAAGATAGCCGAGGAGTTAGTCGGGAGGTTGGTTATTAAATATGAAAAACCATTCCGGGCTTCATATGTTCATACACGGGATTATATAGAAAAGTTTGAATTAGTTGAAATTCTTAGGGAAAGATACACAGTTGAGCCATTCCCCGGATATGAAAAAGTAAAGATTAATTATCAACTGTTAAAATCCATTGTAGTTCAGGAAGAAAAATCATGGAAGACTGCCTTATCAATAGTTAAAGGAATTTACTTGATATCAGATATATCAAATGGTAAACTTTATGTTGGATCTGCCTATGGAGAATATTCATTCTGGAATAGATGGAAAGAATATGCACAGAATGGTCATGGCGGAAATCATAGTCTAAAAAAAGTTATCAATGATTATGGCATTGAGTATGCCAATAATTTCCAATTCTCGATTTTAGAAACTCGAGGTATGAATTCAGAAGATGATGAAATCATAAGAAGAGAATCCTTCTGGAAGGAGATTCTTCTATCAAGAGAGTTTGGGTACAATAAAAATTAAATCAGCATAATTTTCATTGTAGAATATTTCCATTGCCACGAATATTGATCCCTCTTCGAGGGAAATTATAATATCAATCCGCGTAAATCCATCTAATCAGCGTGTATCTGCGTCCCCTGCCCCTTTTTTATTTTGCAGAAGGCAATCGGGACGATTACCACTCCTGTCACTTACGCGAAAAAATAATACTTGAAGCTTAATAACTTTATCGCTTGTATCAGCGTACCCTTAACCGCCCCCTAATCCCTCCCTGTTAAGGTGAGGGAACTACCCCCCATCCGTGAAAATCCGTGTCTAATCCGTAAAATCCGTGGAACTATGCCCCCTCCGCGTCCCCTTAAATCCATGTTCTATTCCGGACTACAACCTGCTTCTATAGCCAAATGACTGAACAAAATTCTCTTCAACATTGATTTTCCGGGAGGAGACGAGGTATGCTCCAAAAACACCGAGTCCATTATCGATGTTGCTGAAGACAACCTCATCGAGTCTTACTGAAAAATCGTCGAGAAATCCTTCGGTTGAACCGTAATAATTCCCGAGGTTTTTGTCCATTACCATTACTTCAAATATGGCATCCTGAATTACATACGAATATTTATCCTGATCACCTGCCGAAATATCCATCATCACTTTGTTAATCGCTGCATATTCATAGATAAGAATCTTATCTCTTGAAATTCCGGGGTAAAGAGGGGTCTGAACTCCATTGATATCGGAATATTTTAACGGAATCTCTTTTTTGTAACCTGTCACCACTCCATTTTTATCTGTTGCATAATAAAGCACAAGTTTGGGTTCATAGATGTAATCTGAAGGAGCTGACCAGTTGATGACAAACTCCTTCTCATTTGGATTTTGTGTAGCTGTTGATATGAAGTTTTTTGACAATCTGAAATCAAGATCACGCGGCACGGCACAGGTTGAACGAAGGACGGTTCCATCGGGCATAACTGCGGTTAACCTGAGAGTGTCGTTTGGGCGTGCCTTCATGCTCTTTAGAACATAAACAGGGGCAGAATTCCCGTATTTTTGTCCAATTTCCGAGGAAGTTGAATCACTAAATGTATATGTGTTTTTATAAAATGAAGAATATATCGTTATGGCAGCACCTTTGATGAAGGGGCTTGTCTTATTTTCATTTGGATTATAGCCCGGGACATCATAAGTTTTTGCCACAACTGCGAGTTGGACTGTTGAGTCGCCTTTTATCACAAGATTAAGAATATATTTTTCCTGGTAATTCTTTTTAGGGTCAAAAGAGTTTTCACACCCGGAAAAGAGCGTAAAGGACACAATAGCAGCCAAAGCAAATAAAGTATTTTTTATCATATCTGCACCTTCAAAGAGAGAGATGGAAGGAACGGGAGCATATCAACCCTTTCACCGGTTTTATCATCGAAATAGAAAATATTTTGTCGGTCATACACATTAATTATTGAAAAATCGAGTGTGCAAGTCGTAAAAAAGAGAACAAGGGATTTTGAAATTCCGATATCCATTCTGTGATACACGGGGAATCGTTCAGAATTAACCGCACCATAGAGGCTTTTGGGATCATATTGTCCCAAAACCAGCCACTGTGAATAAAAATCATTTATCGAGAATCGATCCATATATCCACCAAGCGGGGTATAAGGTTTCCCTGTTGAGAAGTTCCAGGTCATATAGATATTCCATCCATCGCCGGGGTTAAAACCCAAAATTGTGCTTAGGGAGTGCCTGGTATCGTATCTTGGAGCATATTTGCCTCCATCTTTAAATTTGAATGCCCAACCGAGAGAATAACCTGCTTTGAAGTAGAACAAATCGGATTGCATCACCAAATCAGCTTCAAAACCATAAGATTCACCATTTAACTGGATAAGATCGGGGTCGTCGGCAGTGAATTTTCTGTCGTTAAAATCGGTCAGATTTCTAATATCTTTATAATAACCTTCAAGCTCAAGAACCACGCCGGTGATCGGAGTGATTTTAAACCCAGCGATGTAATGGTAAGCTTCGGGAGTTGTGAGATACTCTGGAATCACGATCCATGGTTCAAAGATGGAGAGAAGGTCATTTTCATCGACGAGAGTAGTAATTTCCTGCGAATATTTACCAAACGAAGCTTTAAAGGTGAGCCAGTTGTTTAATCTGTAAGTGGTTTTTATTCTTGGCTCAATAAAACCTGCCCTGTTTTGTGTAATTGTTGTCATGATGATTCTTGCACCGAGATCAAGTCCAAAATCTTCAAAACGAAGGAATTTATATTTTACAAACAGGTTCATCGAAACGCCATTTCCCTCAATTTTGGTTCGGGAACCGCGCAGGTTTTCCTGATCGAGTGTGGAGTTAAACACCATCGTCTGAAGTCCAACACCAAGTTCATCTCTTGAGTCGAAAATGTAAGTAAAATTCCATTTTGAAGTGAAATCGGTTACCGCGTTTTTTCTGTCTTTTGCTTTGCTGAAATTTGGTGTTACTGAAGCATCAAAAGTGGAAAGTGAAAATGTAAATTCGGAAAAAATGGGGCTTGCCCATACCTGATACCAGTTTAATCCAAGAACCCGGTTACTCAGAGAATAATCCTCTTTGAGGGGGTCATTATTTTTAAGATCATCCTGACTGCCAAAAAGATGGAATACAAATTTTGAATTTTCAAGTATCTCGGGATTGCTGTAATTTACTTTAAAAGTATAATCGTAAAAGTCGAAAGGAGAAGTTTTGTTATTCATAAACTTGTTTAGAGTCTCGGTGAAATAACTTTTTCTACCTGTAAGCAGGAAACTTCCTCCCGGAATTGGACCCTCTATCGCCGCTTTCCCCGAAAGGAGAGATGCATTGAATGAGCCTGCATAGTGATTTTTGTTTCCATCTTTTGTAATAATATCGAGGACGGAAGACAATCTACCCCCGTGTTCCGCTGAAAATCCACCTTTATGAAACTCAAGTGCAGAAGCAATCTCGGGATCAACAACTGAGAAGATTCCAAGTGCATGGAATGGATTGTAGATTGTGGCACCATTGAGGAGCACAACATTTTGTTCGTTGTCGCTTCCTCTCACAAAATAGCGGGCAGTTACATCACCTGTGGTACTAACACCCGAACTATACTGTAGTGTTCTGAGGATATCGGCTTCAACACCTTTTGGAAGTAATTTTATTTCCTGAGCGGTGATCTTTTCAAGTCCAAGATCGGTTGCGTTGGCTTCGATTGTTTTTTCGCCAAAAATTGTTAGCGTTTGGGTGGTGTAAGAAGTTGGGGAGAGTTTAATATCAATCTGAGTGATTTTACCCGCAGGGAGATCAACCTGAACTTCCTTGGGATTAAATCCCATCATCGAGTAAATAATCGTCTGTTTACCATGAGGAACCGAGGTAATAATATAATACCCGGATGTATTGGAAGTTGCACCAATCGAGGTTCCTTTAATAATAACATTGGCGTAAATTACAGCTTCGCCATTGGTTGAATCGGTTACAAACCCTCTAAGAATCGCCTTGTCGGGATCCGATGTTGCTTGTCCAAAAATGAGAATTGAGGAGAGTACCAGCAAAACGGAGAAATATTTCAATTCAGAAACTCCAAAAATATGAATCGGATTAAAGCGTGAAACAGTGGTATCCGGTGGGGAGTTGATGTTTCAGCAAAAATGTAGTATTTGTGATCAATATTAGTGAAAATCGGTAAAATAATTTGTGGAAATAATGGGTACTTTAAGGAAAATCGGGTAATTTATCCACTTTCTGATTCCTTAATTGTTTAGTTTTGGGTGAAATTCACCAAATAAATAAAGCCTGTTGACACAGCGGGTATTATCGATTTTGGTTATGATGACAATTTTTTACGAAACATTTTATTGATATAACGGGTTAAATGTTTAAGTTTAACCAATCATTAATTAGAGAGTATTCAAATGCTAATTACACTTTTAATCTTTAACTTTCTTGTAGCACTTCTCACATGTGGAATCATCGCTTACTTCTTCAAAAAACCGCTTGATACCATTTTCCAAAGGTTGGTAAAAGAGGATATATATATTGCCTGGAGCAGATACATTCTGTTTGCAATTTTTGTTGTGGGAATTTCTGGTGGTGTAAGAATCTGGGAACTTGAAAAGTACCTGAATACAAATGAAAAAACCGGAGCTTATATTTATACTCTAACCGCCGAGAGGTGGGCGATTGAAATTTACCGGGCAATCATGGGAACACTTGAAGCCACTGCATGGATGTTGCTTTTTGTTTTTCTTTTTGCGTTGATTGCTTATGTAGTTATCAGACTTACAGAAGCTGCCCAGGAAAATAAAGATAAACAGTTTAAAGCTTTCATGGATGACAAAAAAAGCAATACTATTTCAGATACACAGCCTTAATAACCTTTGTTTGGGAGCCGGCGGTAACTTTTATGAGATAAACACCTGCAGGGAGGTCTTTTGGTTCAAACTTTATTGAATGTAAACCCGGTTCCTTTGTTTCTGATAGAAGATTAATTGCTGTTACACCTGTAATATCATAAACCGTGATATCCACGGCTGATCGGGTACCCAATGACCAGGTAATTTCAGTTGATGAATTGCCTGTGAGGGACCCATCTGAAAAAGGATTGGGATAGTTTTGATAAAGAGTGAAAGTGCCCGGAAGGTCAGCCACTTCATTTATCCCTGTAGGATTGGGTAGCAGTTTTAATATTCTTGATTCTTTTCCTGCAAGTTCGCCGGGGACAACAAAATTGGAAAATCCTCCCTGGAAGTTAACGGGAACCTGTCCAAGAGCTTCACCCGTTTCGGCATCATAAACGAAGAAGTTTCCCATATCAAGATTTGATTGATTTAATGAGACATTATAGTTTGAGACGGGGAAATCGCTGAAATTATGAATCACATAAATTGCCTCATTATCGAGGTCTCTTCCAAATGAATAGATATACTGGTTTGATGAGGTACCTGCTCTGTAACCACCTCTTCTTAGAGCCAGCTCTTTGTTCCTCAAATGAATCAAATTTCTATATCTGCTTAAAAGTGAAGTGGGACTGGCAGACATCGTTTGAACATTATTCGTAGTGTATGGTGTTCCAAGTGCATACCATGGGGTACCTGTAGTAAATCCTCCGTTAACACCATTTGTCCATGGGAGTGGTCTTCTTTTGTTTTGATCCTGTCCATAGCCGTTCATGCCAATTTCTTCACCATAATAAAGGAACGGTACACCAGGCAGAGTTAAATAAACCGAAGCTGCAAGTTTCATCCATTTTTCATTTTGATTCAGAATTCCGAATACTCTGTCCTGATCGTGATTACTCAAAAAGGTGGCATATTGGAGTGGTTGATACGCAGAAACAACGGAGGTGACTTTGTTTGCAAGCCCACCCGGAGCAGAATTTTTAACCGCATTTATGATGGCAGTGGCGAGATCAAATTCAAAACATGCATCCAGTCTGGTACCATTCGAATAGGGGACAATCTGTGCAGTTGACGACCAAACTTCGCCCACAACAAAAGCATCGGGTTTTACACCCTTGTAAAAAGTTCTGAATTCCTGAAGGAATGAAAAAGTTGCAGGAACATGCTCCATTACTTGACCATCTTCAAATAGATGTTTAATTGCATCCAATCTAAAACCGTCGATATTCAGAGTATCGAGCCAATAACGGGCTATGTCAAACATCGCGTTTTTTACGGGGACATGATTATAGTCGATGTCGGGCATACCACTTGAGAACATTCCAAAATAATAATTGCTGTTGAAAGGGTGCCACACAGTTTGTCCCCAGCTTCCACCATACCCGGGATTGGTATTACGCCAGATGTAATAATTTCTGTAAGGGGAGGAGGGGTCGGTTGATGCGGCAAACCAGGGATGTTGTCTTGAGGAGTGATTCATTACAAAATCGATGATCACTTTTATGCCCCTTTGGTGAGCAAGTTGCAAAAACTCCTTAAAATCGTTCATTGTTCCGTAATCAGACTCAATCCCTTTGTAGTCAGTCACATCATATCCGTGATAACTGGGGGAAGGATTTATCGGCATAAGCCAGATACCGGTAATCCCGAGATCGGTGGTTGTGTTAGGATTTCCATCGTTTAAATAATCAAGTTTTTGAATTATACCTCTGAAATCACCTTTCCCGTCACCATTTGAATCGTAAAAACTTCTGACAAATATTTCATAAAAAACTGCATCATTCCACCAGTTCCCCGGTCCTTGTGAATAGGTCATTGAAGAAGGAAAAAGGAGGATGGAGACAGTTAAAAATTTAATCAGTTTTTGGAGTTTCATGTCAATTTCAACATTGTAAAAAAAGTAACCGCATAGATAATGAATTTTGGAGCCAAATGAAAGTCAAAATGCGTAATTTTGAAATTTAACTTTACAAGCTTTTATGAGACGACTCCTTCGAACTGACAGTAAAATTTTCCCGTTCCTCTCGCTTGGTATCCTTGCATTAATCTGGGGAAGCTCATTTATCCTCATAAAAAGGGGTCTGGAAGCATATTCACCTGTCCAGTTGGGGGCTCTTAGAGTTGTTCTTTCAGGCATTGTTCTGCTTCCTTTCGCGATTAAGAGTTATAAACAATATCTCAAACAATATTGGAAAAAATTCCTCTTTTTTGCAACAGTATCAAATCTGTTGCCTGCAATTCTGTTTGCAAAAGCAGAGATGGAGCTCTCCAGTTCGTTAACCGGAATTTTAAACAGCACAACTCCGATATTTACATTTTTGATAGGAATAGTTATCTATAAATCCAAATTCCGGTTTAATCAGGCATTTGGTTTAACTCTTGGAATTACCGGTTCTGTTGTTTTGATTCTTTTCAGTGGTGGTGATCTTGGAGAGATAAACTTTTACGCTTTTTTTGTGGTTCTTGCAACACTTTTTTATGGTATAAGCAGTAACTTCCTGAAGAAAAATTTCTCCTCGATTAACCCGATAGCCTTAACTTCACTTGCGTTTATGACTGTGTTGCCTGTTGCGTTTATTATTCTGACTTTTTCAGGATTTTTCTCAACAGCATTTACACATCCAAATGCACTTTCTTCGTTTTTTTATATTCTGATTTTGGCTGTGGTTGGCACCGCAATGGCTTTGATGTTGTTTAACAAAGTAATTCAGGAGACCTCTCCCGTTTTTGCCTCAACCACTACATATCTTATTCCCATTGTTGCCGTCATCTGGGGTGTGCTTGATGGCGAAACTATAAGCGTTTGGCATATCGCCGGTATGGCATTGATCATCTCGGGCATCTGGTTTATTAATAAAGTCAGTCTAGCAAAGTCGGGGGGATAGTTACGCGGATTCCACGGATGAACACTGATTTTCACGGAAGGGGACGCAGATTCGCCTCGGCGAACAGGTACACGCAGATTAGACGGAGTTACGCGGAGAAGGGAGTTGAAGAATATCCTCGAAGAGGATTTAATATTCGTAGCCTGAGATATCGCCCCCAAACTTCCTTTTTCCCCGGAGCGGGAATTGATATTCGTAGCTAAAATGATCTCTTGAACCCCCGAAACCCACTTCGGCACTTATTCAACCAAAAAATTACTATATTTCCTTCCAGATTCAAATAAATTTATGAGCCGAGAAATGAAGAAAAGAATACCGTCATTGACCTCAAATTATGCAACTCTGATATCAGAGAATGCATATTTTGTGGACAAGACACAATTCATCCAAAAATTGGAAGAACTGAATTTTAAGAATCTCTTTTTTCTTCGTCCTCGCAGGTTTGGTAAATCACTTTATCTTTCCATGCTCGAATATTATTATGGCATCCAGCACAAAAACAGATTCGAAGAATTATTTGGTCAATATTATATAGGTAAACCTGAAAACACCACACCATTAAAGAGCAGTTACTACATCCTCAAATTTAATTTTAGTGGAATAAGAACTGACGAAAAAGACAAAATATTTATGCACTTTACTACAGAAATCAGGGGTGCAGTAGATGTTTTTTTGAGAACCTACAAATTAGTATCGGAAAATGAAAGAGAAGAGATATATGCTCTAAACGATGCCAATTCTATTCTGCGCAATTTTCTTTCAAAAATTCAGGGAAGTAAACCCGGAATCAGTTTATATATTCTTATCGATGAATACGACCATTTTACGAATGAATTGTTCGCTTTTAATACCGACCATTTCAAGGAGGTTGTTTCCCGGAATGGTTGGGTTCGTAAGTTCTATGAAACCATAAAGATATATATGGGTGAAGGAATAATCGATCGCTTTTTTGCGACAGGGGTAACTCCGGTAACTTTAGACAGCATGACAAGTGGGTTTAATGTTGCTCAAAATATAACTCTTGACTACAGATTTCATGAAATGGCAGGTTTTACTGAATCTGAACTTAGAAGTATGATAGAAAATACCATCTATGAAGAGGGTAAATTCGACATTGATACTGTTCTCTCAGATATGCGATCATGGTACAATGGCAGTATGTTTTCAAAAGATGCAGCCGAAAAGTTATACAATCCACAGATGGTAATCTCTTTTCTGGCAAAATTCTCTGATAGATTTATTTACCCTGATGAAATGGCAGACATAAATGTTACCTCCGACTATAAAAAGATAGCGAACATACTTGGTTTGTTACCTGGTGAGGTATCTGATTCTATAATTCAGGAGATACTGGACAAAGATTTAATCAGTGAAAAACTTACGATACAATTTAATTTTGAGTTACCCTATACTCGAATTGAAGCAATATCTCTTCTTTTTTATAATGGACTCCTGACAATTCAAGGTGAACGGTTTCAATTTTATGAATTTGTGATTCCAAATTATGTAATTAAGGTTATGTACTGGGAATATTTCAGATATCTGTTTGAGGAAAGGCATCAAATACAATATGAAAGTATGCCGATCAAAGAATTTTTGATAGAAATGTCGGAATCGGGAAAGATTAACAAATTAGTTGAGTATGTCCATTATATCTTAAAAAATCTTTCAAACCGTGATTTGCAGAAGTTTAGCGAGAAAAACATCAAAATGATCTTCATGACGCTTCTGATGGGGAATAATGCCTATTTTGTGAGAAGTGAACAAGAGAATAATGAAGGTTATGCCGACTTACTTCTTATTCCAACAAAACTTAACCCCGGGAAAGAGAATTTTCTGTTGGAACTTAAGTACCTGAAGAAAAGCAGCAAAGAAAACCTCGAGGCAGAAAAGAATAAAGCGATTGAACAAGTTACAAAATACAAGACTCAACTTGAATCTGAAGGAATTATCTGTAAGACATTTGCGATTGTTTTTGTGGGGAAATCAGATTTTGTAATAGCAGAGGTGTAGGGATAGTTCCACGGATTCCACTGATTAAGCACGGATTTTCACGGAAGGGGACGCAGATACACGAAGATTAGACGGAGTTACGCGGAGATGGGTATTAGGGCCAGTTCTACAGATTCTGAGGATTGAGCTCGGAGTTACGCGGATGGAAACC
Organism: uncultured Ignavibacteriaceae bacterium; assembly: GCA_964531325.1. Taxonomy (GTDB): domain Bacteria; phylum Bacteroidota; class Ignavibacteria; order Ignavibacteriales; family Ignavibacteriaceae; genus UTCHB3. Next base: position 40,648 of record CAZHCW010000011.1, read on the forward strand.
ATAACTCCTTCCTTTGAGTTCTCTGCGACCTTTGTGGTTTAACCTGAATACTTGACTTTGATCGGTTAATTTGTTATGTTTGCATGTAACGGGTTGTGAGTATTTGGCTCAAGCCCAAATAAAACATGGAGAAGAATCATGACGACAATCAGATTAATTCCGCTTATATTATTATTTATTTTACCGTCCTCACTTACTGCGCAGGAATCGATAATTATCTCACTGAATAAAGTCGATTCAGTCGAATACTATTTTATCCTCGAAAAAAATGTAAATCATTCAGAGTTGTGGGCGAGATCCCAGGCTTTTGTTAAGTCGGATAAAGACATCAAACTTGCAACGATTGAAACAAAACTCACTAAAGAGGCTTCAAAACTGATAGTCAGGCAACATCATCACGATAGAAATAATCTCGTTGATGCCGGAAGGGCGAAACCGCTCGGAAGTGGTGTTGCTGCTGTAATCGGGACAGATCAGGAACTGCTACCTGCCTGTCTTGTCTTCATCACCCCGAATATCAATATGGGATTTGTAAAAGTTATTAACGATGATGTTGTTATTATAGCAGATAACTTTAAGAAGTTCGATTATGGTGATCCCAAAGATGTTCAGATGAAAGGGTTGATACCTTTTGAGCTTGTTGAGGTGGCGTTTTTTGAAGCTTGTAAAGATTTTAGTGTAGCGAATTAGTGTTATAAAAAACCGCAGAGATCGCGAAGGACGCAAAGAAAATATTTCTATATTCTTTGCGAACTTTGCGTCCTCTGCGGTTTATATTTAATTCGTCATTGTTCTATTTCAGGAGCATCATTTTACGGGTGGCAGAGAAGCTCTGACCCGAGTTTGACTGTGCTGAAATTGTATAAAGATAGAGTCCACTGTTAAGTTTTCCTGCATCAAAATTCAATTTGTGATAGCCCAAAGCAAGATTTCCGTTCAATAGTTCGGTTATCTTATTTCCGAGTACATCGTAAACAACAATCTTAACAGATGAAGCCTCAGGAAGGCTAAAGCTGATTGAAGTTGAAGGATTAAACGGATTTGGATAATTCTGATCGAGACTAAAAACAGCAGGATTGGCTAAATCAACTTCAACTTCATTTGAGAATGATGATGAACCATCATAATCGACCTGTTTTAGTCTATATGTATAGTTACCTGATTGAGTTAATTTTTCAGTGAAAACATATTCTGAGAAACGGGTTGTTGTCCCTTTTCCTTCAACAAAACCTGTTGAAACAAATTCATTTCCATCAAAACTTCTTTCGATAAAAAATCCTTTATTGTTGGTCTCAGTTGCAGTTGTCCACTCAAGTTTTACAGTACCATTGTTAGAAATTGCAGAAAATGAAGCGAGTTCTACCGGTACAGCCTGTGTTACAGTGAAGTTGGCATCGGACACATCATAAAAGATGTTGTCGGCTGCTTCAATGTAGAGTCGTGCGGTTGTTGTCTGAACATCAGGCATGGTTACTGTTGCTGCACCCGTATTTGGGAGTGCGTTAGCTACGGTAACGAATGTGTTTCCACCATCGGTGGTGAGTTTTACATTCACATTTTGACAGTTGACAGGGGCAACATTGGTATTTGCAACATCCCATGTAATATTTACTGATGAGAGAGCAGGGATAGAAACATTTGTGTTTGGATAAGTCACTTTAAAAGGAGAACTGCCTGCAACAGCGAATGTTATTTCACTGAAAACATAGTTGCCTGCTCCCGGGTTGTTATCTCTGACAACCAATCTGAATTTCAGATTTCTTGCATAAGATGGAAGGATTTCTCCAAGAACCTGTGTACCGGCAAATACATTGGCTCTTTTGGGGAACCAACGGGTACCTGAAGTTAGAGGGTCAAAACTTCTAAAGATTGGTGCATTACCTGATGGAGTGTTTGGGTGTGTTGAAGGACCCAGGTCATACTCTTCCCAGCAGTAGGAGAGAGTTGTGTTATCAACATCAGTAGCGGCACCTGTGAGTTTAAATGGGGTGTTTATCGGGATTGTGAATCCACCCGTTGGGAATGAAGTGATAACAGGTTTTTCATTTCCGTTAGAAACAGAAACTGCACAATTGTTGCCGGCTCCGGCAATGAAGTTGGAAATTTCAACCATACTTCCTATATGGAAATAATCATCAGAGTTATTTTGAAGATCGGGTGAGCAGATCCCTGCATATCCCATTATGGTTGAAGCACTACCGGGTTCAAAAGCTGTTGAGCTGTTTCTTTGGCAGTTGTTGTTCTGTGTATGGTTGGCACCAAATTGATGTCCCATTTCATGGGCAACATAATCGATATCAAATGGATCACCCACGGGCGAAGGTCCACCGGTAACGCCACCGGCTTTGCTGGAACCACAAACGCTTCCAAGATAGGCAACACCACCACCACCGGTACTGAAAACATGTCCGATGTCATAATTGGCACTGCCAATCACGCTATTACAATTGTTGATGTTTTGACTCAACATCGTAGAACCGTTGTTATTGGTATAAGGATCGGTTGAGGCATTTGTATAAACAATAAGATTATTGTTTGCCACGAGTAACATTCTGATACTAAAATCGCGTTCATAAACCTGATTTACCCGGTTCACAGAGGTTACAATAGCTGCCATTGCAAGGGCGACCGTTCCACCATGAAATGTAGTATATTCACCTGTTGCGGCGCAAGCGAGGCGGTAGGTTCTTAAGGTACCTGCTGCGAGTCTTGCTTCAGCGGAAACTCCAGGTGTTTGTTCATCAACGAGGCAAATCCCTTTTTCGAGTTTTTCGGCACTGGGATTAAAATCTTTCTTAAAATAGGAAAGATAAACAACACTGTTTCCTTTGGCAAAGGGATCGATAAAAACGGTTCCCTCGGGAGTAAAAATCTGACCATGAAAACCATGAGGAGTTAGATCCAATCGAGCTGAATATGAATTGTTATCGATCGATTTTGCCAGATAAGTCCTGATTTCAGGGAATTTAGCAGCAAGTTCAGGTTCCATCACCGGTGAGTAATAAATCTCAAATTTGGAGGTTTTCCCGTTTGGAAGTGGTAACTCAAGTGTTGGAACTTTACCGTTAGTGTAACTGAATTCTGCGGGAGCTGTGTTTAAAAACTCAGCAAGAAGTTGTTTGTTAAGTTCTGTTAATCTGTATGTATCCACGGTTATTTGTTTCTCCAAACCGGCGGGGAGATTGTTATGTGTAATGTCTTTCCAGGGATTGAGGCTCAGGTTCTGAGTCATGCCAAGAGAAGCCATAAAAAGGAGCAGGAAGAAGATTTTCTTCATTGTTGACCTGTGTTAGTGGTTATTAAAAAGTTGAACCTACAATTTCGGTATAATGTCACTAATTAACAAACAAATAACAGGTGACTTTTAAGGTTTTGGATAAATAAATTTAAGGAAGGAGGTCGAAAAGAAATAATTGCACTTTAAATAAGCACTTTTGAGGATTTAGGCAAAAAAGAGGATGGGCGAATTTGGAGATTTGATACTTTGCTACTCCGATACTTCGCTACTTCATAAAAAAAAGCTGCCACCATTTCTGATGACAGCTTTTAGAAAATGATTTACTTCATAAATGCAAGTTTTGTGGTTTTTACCATAGTTCCTTTGTTCTGGGTTTGAAGCGTTAACCGGAGTAAATAAACCCCACTTGTAACATTTAATCCTGAAAAATCAAGTGTGGTCTCGTTTTTACCTCTGTTCCGATAAGAGAGATTTTTGGCAACAATCTCTTCTCCGAGGGGAGAAAAGACGGAAAGATTTACTTCTCCTGTCTCAGGCAGAAGATACTCAACTTTTACCTCAGGGTTAAATGGATTGGGATAAGGAGTTATCTCTATGTTATATCCTTCAGGGAGTATCTCGTCTTCTATCGAGGTCGGGTTTACGGCTGAAGTATCACCTTTTACTATTATAAACCAGGTTTGGTGACATTCTCCAAAAGTCCAAGGATAATCGACCAAAACAAAGTCATCAATCCCATCACCATCGTAATCACCACATGCCGATGATGCGTAACCAAGACCTCCTGAACTTCCCGTGAAATTACGAATAACTGAAATGACGGGACCACCCAATACAAGTTTTGCTGCTCCAAAAGAAACCGCAGGAATTATTATGTCTTGATACCCGTCTCCGTTTACATCTCCGGGAAAGGTTGCAAAATCAATGTAATAACCCCCGTTGGAAGCATCAGGGAACTGCATACTTGAAGAGGGGTAGGGTGGCCAAACATCCCCTTTCGACAAAAATTCACGATAACCTGCTCCCATGTTTTTTAAAACAAAAATATCTGCTTTTCCGTCTCCTGTCATATCAGGCAATATCCTTGTCCATTCAATTTCACAAGGAACTGAACCATCGATCCACTTATATGGTATGCCAAATTTACTTGCACTATTACCCTTGAAAAAGTGAACCTCGATCGGAGTTCCCGTGTGTGGTTGTTGGATGGGCAAAAGAATATCGGAAAGACCATCACCATCAATATCACCTGAACTGAGCATCGGAAAATACAATGTTTTTAAAGAATCACCAATAAGGGAATCTTGAGGAATTGGCGAAAAATTTTGACCTAATTTGTATAAGAAAATGGAACCTGTTGTAAAAGTGCTCAAAGTGTAGGTCCATCCTGAACAGAGGATTAATTCATTACTCCCATCACCATCAAAGTCAGGTACAGAATATATGCCAAAATTCGTAAAATCAGGCTGATACATTGTGTAAGGATAATTGGCGGGAGCTGGAAACTGAAAATCAGAAATGGTATCGAATCCCGGACCACCAAAATAAACCTTTATTGTATCAGGTTTATCACTGTTTATGTAACTTTCAACATTCAGTATGTCAATGTGTCCATCCAAATTGAAATCGATAGTTGGGATAAAATGTCCAAACCATCCAAATTCAAAAGCAGGGGGCAGCGAAAGATCGCTGCCTCCATAGAATATTTTACACGGACCAAACCTGTTATATGTGTTTGAGGCATCACATCCTGAGTGAACAGCTATATCATCTTTTCCATCTCCGTTCCAATCTCCAAGCGGACTTACAGGCCTGTTGTTCATTGTACCGTCAAAAGTACCCAGAGATGTGGTAAAGGGAGTTTGTGCCGATACCACAAAACTAAACAGGATTACCGATATATATAACATTCTCATTTTTTGTACCTCAATCACTTCAATACAACAAATTTTGATACCTGTGAATACTTTAGTCCCACAGTTTCAGTTGATTCAGCCTCGAATCTGTACAGATAAACACCACTGCTCAGGTTCTTGCTGTTTATGTTTATTCCATGTTCACCGGTTCCGGCGTTTAATTCACCAAGTTTATCTGTAAATATTTCCCTCCCAAGGATATCATAAACTGTCACTTGAACCGCTGAACGCTCCTTGAGACTGAATACAATCTTTGTTTCAGGATTAAACGGATTTGGATAATTCTGGTAAAGGGTGAATTCCTCGGGGAGATTTTCTTCTTCTTTGATGTCAGTTGGGGGATCGGCACTTACAACCTGACCGGCACCAACTGTTACCACTCTTGTGTATGCTCCACTTAGAGCAGTGATTGTGTAAGTTCCCGGTTTTACATCCCCGATGCCATAGTTCTCGTTGTAAATATCGTCGCTTCCAACATAGGGGTCGTTAAAATTATAAGTTAGTGAGTAGCCATAAGTGGTGTAAGGTGGTCTCGGTTTTGGATCGGGGGAGATATCAACCCGGGTGCTGTTTGGAGCATTGGGGACTCTGCCATATATTGCACCCATTCCGGTTATACCTGCCCACAATTCTGCATTTCTTCTTGAGCCTGGTGTGGCATAAGTTGCGGTGTTCATCCTTATTTCGAAGTGGAGGTGTGGACCTGTTGAGTTGCCAGTGTTACCCGAAATGGCTATTGGTTGTCCCTGAACAACAGTTGCTCCTGAAGCGACAAGCGGTTTTTGCAGGTGCATATGGAGCATATAAACATTTTTTCCGTCCCATGTTGCCCGCTGAGTTATGTAATTCCCTCCGCCACCGGGTTCATATCCACCAACTGTGTCATTAGGATTGTATCCAACAAAAGTAATAACCCCGGGAGCAGCGGCAAACACTGTATCATATCGGGCAGCAATATCAATTCCGAGGTGGGCAAGTGCTGTGTTGCCATATCGTGGCTCACCGTAAAGATAAGAACCGTTTGTTTGGATATTATCCTTGACCGGTCTTTTGAAGCGGAATGATTGTGCGTTTGTGATTGATAAGATAAGTAGCAGGAGTAAAAATAATCTTTTCATGGGGTCTATTTCAGATAGAAAATAAAGTGAATGTCAAAATTTAACAAAATAATTGGAGAAATTCCAATTTGTTATTAATTTAATATTCAAAACAAGATGATTTCTTCATTCTGAAAGGATACCATGTTACTGACTCCAATTGAAACCAGAATTCTGGGAGCTCTGATTGAAAAGCACCACACCACACCTGAATATTATCCTATGAGTCTGAATGCGATTACAAATGCCTGCAACCAAAAAAGCAGTCGTGATCCCGTGAGTAGTTATTCGGAAGAATCTATTGAAAAATGTATCGACCAGCTTCGGGAAAAGAGACTCGTTATTAGAGTGTCGGGTGGCGGACTGAAGGTTGAGAAATTCCGTGAACTTATAACAGAAAATCTTGAATTAAAACTTCCCGAGGCTGCGGTGCTTTGCATCTTGATGCTCCGCGGAGCACAGACTTCCGGTGAGATACGGCAGAGATGTGAACGGATATATCAGTTCCCCGATATCAATTCAGTTGAAGATACAATAAAAAGGTTGTGTTCACTCGAATCACCATTAGTGGCAGAAGTTCCGGGTACCTCAGGCAGAGGACAAAAATATACCCACCTTTTTTATGGACAGCCCGCAGTGATAAAAAGTGAAGAGGCAGTTGATATCGGGTTTAAACCCCTCATAGAGGATGAGGTAAAAAATCTGCGAGAAGAGTTGGAAAAACTTAAGGAAGAAGTGACAATGATTAAACGAGAACTTGGAATAAATTAATGATTGAAAGGGAAACCATGATAGAAGAACAAAATATTACCGGGAATGAGGATCTTTTACGGGATGCTTCAAATTTTAAGGGTGAGTGTGAGAAAGTTTTCATTCCGGCACACCGATTTGAATGGGAAGATATTGTTACTATTTGTAATAAAAACGGGACAAAAATGACGACTTCTGCAAGCAGAACCGGACTGACCGGGGGTTGTGTTCCGCAGGGTGGGGCTTTGATCCTCACACGAAATATGAATAAAATTTTGGGGTTTAACCCCACCAAATGTGAAGTTACCTGTGAGCCCGGAGTAACGCTGAGCGATTTGCAACAATATTTGCATGAATTTGGATATTTTTTCCCTGCAGATCCCACGGAAGAGTTGTGCACAATTGGCGGAGTGGTGGCAAACAATTCATCCGGGGCAACTTCCTTTAAATATGGAGCAGCAAGAAATTATATCCAAAGTTTGCAAATTATTCTTCCCGATGGACACCTTTTGTCAGTAAAAAGAGGGGAAACAATGGAGAGGTTTGGCTATTTCAGCTTTAAAGCTTCGGGTGACAGGACTTTTAACCTTCCTGCTCCTGACTACAAAATGCCCGAGACAAAAAATGCAGCCGGTTATTATTCAAAAAAGGGATCGGACCTTATTGATCTTTTTATCGGTTCTGAGGGGACATTGGGAATTTTTTGGAGAATCAAACTAAAAGTGGAACCACTGCCCGAGAGGCTTCTCTCGTGTGTGGCATATTTCGAAAAAGTGGAAGATGCACTTGGTTTTATAAAAGATGGACGAACTGAATTCAGAGAGCAGCAATTACTTTGGAAAGAATATGTTTCCAGGAGCACAACCGAAGCATTAGCCGATTGGGAGCATAAAACCCCGGAAGAATCGCCTGCTGCGGAGCATGACCCTGTGTGGGAAAATCCTGATGCTGTGATGCAATTCACGGATGTGGCAACCTCTTCGGAGCACGAAGGTAAAGATGAAGAACCCGTTGTTCAAAGACCCGGGTTAAGGGCTCTGGAGTTTTTTGACGGGAAAGCCCTCGAGTTTTTAAGAGAGGATTACCCCCGGATACCGGAAGTGGTGGAAGCTGCCGTTTGGTTTGAAGTGGAAACTGATGAAAAGAACCTTGATAATGTGATGGCAGAGTGGGCAGAAAAAATAACAAATCATAATTCTTCGCTTGAAGATGCCTGGATGGCTTATGATTCAGGTGACCTGCAAGAAATTAAAAAATTCAGGCATTCAATTTCCTGGAAAGTGAATGAATATATAGCGAAAAATGGTTTTATGAAATTGGGGACTGATACAGCCGTGCCGGTTGAGTATTTTGATGACTATTATTCATTCGCCATTAAAATGGTACAGGATGCGGGGCTTGAGTATGTTACATATGGCCACTTTGGAGACTGTCATTTACATCTCAATATGCTCCCAAAAGATCAGGCGGAATATCTAAAAGGGAAAGAGATATATCTGGAATTGTGTAAAAAAGCTGTGGAGCATGGTGGCACCGTTTCTGCGGAGCATGGAATCGGTAAACTAAAAAAAGAGTACTTAAAACTAATGTATGGCGAAAAAGGGATAAACGAGATGAAAAAAGTGAAAAGATATCTCGATCCAAATAACTTGTTAAACATCGGAAATATGTTCGATTGATGAAGGCTTAAATACGGAGATCTAAATGCCTGAAAACCATTGAATATAAAAAAGTTCTAAAGGAGCATCAACAGAGTTCCCCCTACGATTACGAGGGCGGCAATGCCTTTTTTAAGCAGTCCGCCCTCATTAAATATCTTCCCGCCTGCAACACTTGCAAAAAATACTGAAATCCTTTTAACTGCAATTACCAGTGCTACAGGAGCGAGTGTAAAAGCAATAATTTGTGTATATCTGTAACCTATTGTCATAAAAGCAGTGAGGAGAACAAGCAGCGCGACATATTTAAAATCGGGTTTTTTAGGGAATGAAAAACCGGACCTTGTTACCAGCATCAGAATAAAAAAATCTACCAAAAAGAAAGTGTGTTGCAATAACATAAAGGAGGAAGTCTCCATTTTTTGATCTTTAAGCAGATATTTATCGAGGATAGTGGAAATGGTAAAAAATGCAAGAGCAGCAGCTACATAAATATATTTTTTTGTTTTGAAGAAGACCCTGAATGGCTCAATCGCATTGTTAAAACTCTTCATTTCGATGAAATAGGATCCCAGAAGGAGCAGAGTAAGCCCAAGAGTCTGGAGGACAGTTAATTTTTCACCGATAAAAATAAAAGCGAATACTGCCACAAACCCCGGAGTTAATGCAAGAAGAGGGAGAGCAGAGCTTATTTCAAGGTTTTTTAGTGAAAGCATCACACACCAAAAAGCCAAAGCCTGTAACATGGTTTTGATAAACATGATAAGAGCCTGGTGTGAACTTATCTCCCCAAACCCGGGGTCAAATAAAAACGGGAGACAAAAAAGGAGATTTACCCATGAAAGATGGAATGAAAACTCCAGAGCATTCATCTTTACGAGTGCCTTTTTTTGAGTAATTGCTGCAACACTTGAGAGCACTGCTGAAGTGATGGCGAAGAAAAACCAGTGCATTAATTCTCCTTTAACAGGCTTTTTATTTTATCAATTGTAAGTGGTGCCGAACCCTCGTAGTGGTTGTTCACATTAAGATATACTTCGGTGTTGCGTTGTGCAAGTTCTCTGAGCAAATTGGTGAGAAGCATAAGTTCTCCATCTCTGGGTTCAACTATTTTATTCCAGATCCCTTTGGTTTTTTCTTCAATCCCCGATCTGTCAGGTCCATGGAGTCTCAGGATGATAGTTTCTGGCAATAAGTTTATAAATTTTTCAATTACACCAAAAACAGGGGGCATAAAATAACCCTGTAAAAAAACGGGGATCAGTTCAAGATCGTGAAGTAGTGTAAAATATTCCTTTGTGAGCAGATTGGGATTTCTTGTCTCAATTGCCATTGGTATCTCCCGTGAGGTTGACCCGGCAAAATCTTCTATCATTTTTAGAAAGAGAGACGGTTTGGGCATTTTTTGTTTATTCAGGTATTCAAACTGAAGAATAACTGCCGCTGTTTTGGGTTTTAGATCAGAAATCGTTTCTAAAAAAGTATCCCAAAGTTCAGTTGACAAAAACATCGGGTTTTCCACCATATTCCCACCCGTATTTCTTGGATAATAGTGGGTAAGTGAAAGAGAATTTGGTGCTTTTATCGTAAATCGAAAATCATCGGCAGTAACGCTGTTATATTCCGTCACATCCTTCTGTTTGGGAAGAACCGGGGGTTTGTCGGGAGTAAAAAGTGACCAGAACCATTGGTCAACTTCAACCGAGGAATATACTTTAGCATACTCTTCAAGATGATTTATTTTTTCATAATGAGGATAAACAAGACCCTTCCAGGAATCGTATTTCCAACTGCATGTTCCGTAGTGAATATTTGTTGTTTTTGACATCCAATAAATTTCTATTTTACCACCCATAATTTAAACTTTTGTAAAACAATTTCTTCTGAGAATAATGAATAAAATTTCACTCGACAATCTGACAAAGTTTTTTATATCGGCAATCGGGATAGTTGCAGTGTGTCTGGTATTCAAAGAACTGCAAAATCTCTTTTTACCTTTTGTTATTGCATACCTGCTCTATTTTCTTTTTGCTCCTTTAAATAAATTCCTGATGTCGAAGCGAATTCCGCTGGCGGTTGCTGGAATTATCGATATAACAATTATTTTCAGCATGGCTTATATAGCAGGTAAATTTGTAATTGACAGTTTGATGAGTTTTCAAAGTGAATTTGGAGCTTATGAGAGTAAACTCACTGCATTAATAATTTCCACGGCTGAATCTGTCGGAATAAGCGATCCAGCATTAAAAGATTTTTCACTCGCAAAAGCTTTAGAGAATCTCGATTATGGTTCACTCGCCGGCGGGCTTGTTAATTCAACAATCGATTTGATGGGTTATGTTCTATTTGTGATCTTCTTTTTTGCCTTTATTTTACCCGGGCACAATGCCATTTACAAGGCAATTGAAAAAAGAGTTGTTGCTCCCAGGAAGTTTGCAATTATGAAACGGAAACAGAATCCTGATGTTATCCTGCCGGATACTGATGGGATCAACTCTGATGATCTGGAAAAAGAGGCGACAAAACTTGAATCCACATTTATTCGAATTCCCCAACAAATACAAAAGTATGTGTTAACCAAAATCGTTATGAATGTAATGGCAGGTGTAACTGTCTGGTTCATTCTTATGTTGATTGGAGTTCCACACCCACAAATTTGGGGTGTTTTAACTGCAATTCTTAATTTTATTCCCACAATTGGGTCGGCATTTGCTACAATTTTGCCTGTTTTGATGACACTTGTTCAAACGGGAAGTATTGGGAGTGCCTTGTTGGTTCTTGGTGTGATGGCAGTGGTTCAGACTTTTTATTTCAATTTTCTTGAACCGATGATCCTGGGCAAACGACTAAACCTGAACCCGTTGGTGATTTTGATTTCCGTTTTGGTGTGGGGTTATATCTGGGGAATAGCGGGCATGTTTCTTGCCGTACCACTAACAGCCATACTCAAAATTGTTATCTCAAACTTTGATTCAAAAAATATGCAGTTTATTGCAGATTTAATGGGAAAACCGGACTAAATCCCCAGTTCTTCCTGCATTATTCTGAAAGTTTCTTCCATCTGGGTTGGTGAATAACCAAATTCTGTTTCAGCTTTCAGCGTTACGAGCCCCGAATTAAGTGGTCTTTTTGCAGGTTGTTTAAGATCGGGAGTTTTAATTTTATCCACAAGAGAGCCGTCAAGTTTAAAGAAATTGACTATTCTCATTGTGAAATCGTAACGGGAGAGGAATTCTCTTCCACCGATGTTATATACTCCAAATTTTCTAAATTCGATTACCTGTGAGATGGCTCTTACGAGATCATCCAGAAAGGTGGGGTTATTTATCTGGTCGGTTACAATTCTTATTCTTTCCCCTTTTCTGATTGACTCAACAACCCAACGGACAAAATCGAGTCGGCCTTTAGTTATAACGCCATAAAGTACATTAGTTCGAAGGATTGTGTAAAGAGCATTGGAAATTTTCAGGGCATTTTCACCTGCAAGTTTGGTTCTGCCATAATATCCGACGGGATTTGGTTTGTCACCCTCGGCATATTGACCCTTTACTCCATCAAAAATGTAATCTGAAGAGATGTGAATAATGTGTGCATCGCAGTTTCTTGCACCTTCAGCCATATATTCTACTGCTTTTACATTGATATTCCAGGCGGTTTCCCGTTCAGATTCCGATTTGTCAACATTTGTAAACGCGGCAGCGTTAATTATATAATCCGGGGAAAAATCAGAAATCACCTTTTTTACTTGATCTCTTTTGGTGATGTCACACCTTACATAGGTTGCCGAAGGATCGTAAAAGTCGCTCTCGACAGATGAACATAACACAGAGTAACCAAGTTTTTTAGCGAAATATTCGTAACATCTTTGCCCCAACATTCCGGTGGCACCAAAAATGAGGATTTTATTTTTCATATAATAAGGTATCAATATCGTTTTTCAAATTTTTAATGAGGGCAATTGAATTATAAGTAGAAACTGCAGCCCCGGCAGCATTTGCAAAGTAAAGTGATTTTATTGGGTCGTTATTTGCGAGATAATAGATAAAAAATGCAGCCCCAAACAAGTCGCCACAGCCAACTTTATTAATAGTTTTAACCTGGTGAGCTTTTACAAAAATGGAGCTGGCCTCGCCATTAGTTCTGTAATACATCCTGGCACCAAGATTACCCTTGGTAACCAAAATTATTTTCACCCCCAAATTTAAGATATTTTCGACTATCAATTCTTCCGTTTCGGCGGTACCACAACACATAATTTCCGTTTCATTGGCTTGCAGGATGTCAACAGAGGAAAGCCAGTCTGCGATATTCTCAATTTTTGCAAATTCCCTTGTGCCATCAGATTTCATCGGCCGGGTAAGTGAGTGGATATCGAGAAACACCGGAGCTTTAGTAGAGGATTTTAATCTCTTTAACGCCTCGCAATCCAAATCATAACCTGTAATTAGATTAACGAGGATGCCATCAAAATTCTTCTCTGAGATTTTTGTTTCATCAAAGATGATTGAATCAGTGAGGTTTTCATATTTTTCGTCCCTTTCTCCTTGTTCCTTGATGAAAAGATGGATTACAGGAAGTTTATCCACAGATGTTATCAAATCCGGCTCAAAGCTATCGTAGAGTGGGAAAAAATGATGTTTCTGAGGTTCAGACATATTCGTCAAGAGGAAACATTTGTCCTCACCACCCATAAGAGCATCCACAGCGGAAGCGGTGTAAAAAAGACCACCCGGTTGGTTAAGAATTACATCACCGGAATGAATAAAATCTTCAACGGAGGAACCAACAATGAGAAGTTTCATGAAAAACCTGATTTTAATTGAGTCAAATATAGTAGAATTACTATATTTATGGGTCGTTAACTGAATTTTACAAATTTTGCGAAACCGGATTTTATGAAGAAAACCGCACTCATATTTTCACTTCTTTTAATCATTTCTCAGGTGAATTTTGCCCAAACTGAGAATGACAGTGTATTTATCTACTTCGAAAAAGGGGTAGAGGCATATTCACAGGGGAATGCAACGGATGCAATTTCGTTTTTCGATAAATCGATAAAATTGATGGAAGAGGGTGACTTTGGGGATGTCCCGGGTCGTGCATATTATTTGATGGGTGATTGTTATCGGAGTATTAACAATCTTGAGATGGCCGAAGAGTGTTTCAAAAAAGCTGAGAAAAATTTTAGAGATGTTAATTCCCTTCAGCTGCTTGGTTATGTCTTTAAGGGGTATGGTGATATTCTTCTTAGCAAAGGATTAACAGGTGAATCGGAGAAAAATTACCTTGAGTCGCTCAATTATTTTAATGACTCAACTGATATCGTTGCAATCGGACTTGTACTAAACAGTCTCGGGAATATTTATTTAAATCAGGGAGACAACACAAAAGCTGTTCAGTTTTTGATGGAAGCGTTAAAGTATTACGACGCTGTCAATTTAGAAATGGGGAAGGGCGAAGTTTATTATGGATTGGGTCTTGCTGCCGCAAATCAGGGGAATAATGCAGAGGCAGAGGAAAATTTCACGAAAGCCAGGGGTTATTTTGTAAAAGCAAATTATCCTCTCGGTGAAGGAAATGTCCACTACGGGATGGGCGTTGTATGGATGAATACGGGCAAAAATGAAGCCGCAATTGAGGAAAACATCAAAGCGATTGCGATATTCAAAAAATTTGATTACATCCTTGGAATGGGGAACGCATACACAAATCTTGGGCTGCTCACCGTTAATATCAGTAGCTTTGATGCTGCCAAAAACTATAACGATTCCGCTTTAATCTGTTTTGAAAAACTTAATTATATACTTGGTGAGGGTTCGGTTTATTTAAATTATGGAGCCCTTAGTATCAACACGGGTGAACATAACAAGGCATTGGAATATTATGATAAAGCGATAGAGCTCCATACAAAAGCCGGATATAATCTGGGAATAGGAAAGGGTTATCAGGGAATTTCGACGGTCGCATTAAATACAGGTGACAACAAAAAAGCGGAAGAAGCTGCAAAAAAATCGATTGAATATTTTGAACTTGCCGGGTTTAAATCAGGGATTGGGAATATTTATGAGTTGCTTGCTTCGATGAATATGAATGCCGGCAATCTTGATAAAGCAGAAGAATTATTGGACAAGTCGCTTCAATATTATAGCGATGCAGATTTTATAATCGGGATGGGAAACGCCCACTACACACTTGGACAAATAGCAGTAAACAGAGGAAACTACACAAAAGCTATTGTCGAAAATCAAAAGGCAATTCTTTATTATGAAAAATCAGGATATCTGCTTGGTCTTGGGAATGTCAATTATATCCTTGGGCAAATAGCGTTAATTACGGAAGATAATTTTGATGGCGTGATATCATATAGCGAAAAAGCAAAAAAGTTTTACACTGATGCAAAATATACTCTTGGTCTGGGAAAAGTTGCCTTCAGTAAGGGGACGATCTATTTTATACAAGAGAGATATAATGAAGCAATTGAGGAAATAAAAACAGCTCTAAAATATTTTTCGGCGTCAGATTATGGTTTTTTTGAAATTCTGGGGCATTTTACTCTTGCCGACATCTACATTCAACAATCGGGAAAGAAAGAGGAGGCACTGGAAAACCTGAGGCGAGCGATCGAATATCTTGAAAAATTCCGGTCTAATCTTGTAAGACAAGAAGATAGAACAAGTTTTTACGAAAAATTTTCTGCTTATCTCCAGTTTTCAGTTGTGTCTGCAATTTCACTCGAGGAACCCAAATTGGCCTTCAGGTATCTTGAAAATATCAAGAGCAGAACACTAAATGAACTTCTTACAGAACGAAGTGTAAATCTTTCTTCAAAAATTGAACCGGAACTTTTGCTTGAAAGAAACAGGCTTGAGAAGTTGATAACATCCTTAAAAACCGGGATGAATACAAATTCCGTTGATGAAATGGAATCAAACAAACAGCAGCTTAAACAATATGAAGAGCAACTGGACAAATTAATCTTTGAGATCAGAACAAAAAATCCGGCTTTTGCAGCGGTTGAATATCCAAAATCGATGGATATCAAAGAGATTAGGGATTTGCTCGATAAAGATGAAGTGGTTCTGCAATTTTTCCTCTCGAATAATAATTCCTGGCTCTTCTTAACTTCCAAAGATAATTTTGAAATAATTCCCCTCTGGGCAACTGAAGATTCGATTGCACAGTTTGGAAGTATTTTTCTTGATGGGCTACGAAGAAATAAATTTGGTAAAGATATCCCGGCAGCAGATATGGATATAGAGGAAGAAATTTCGTTGGATGCCTCCAAAAAATTGTATAACCTGTTGATAAAACCAGCGGAGAAAAAATTTGCAAAAGATGTAAGACTTACAATTATCCCCGATGGAATTTTGAACCTGATTCCATTTGAGGTGTTGGTGGATGATTCACTTTATCTGATAGAGAAACACTCGATAAACTATTTTCAGTCGGCTACTCTTATGGGACTAATGAGAACGGATCTTAAAAAGGAACACAAAAGCAGAGGGTTTGCAGGATTTGGTGATCCGGTTTACGATCTTGAAAATTTTAACAAGGGGGCAGACGAGAGAGGAGTAAAAATAGCCCAAAGGGGAGATGGAAAGTACGAGGATGCGGTAGAGGATGAGTTCAGTCGTGCCGGGCTTACACTTTTCCGCTTAAGAGGTACGGGTGAAGAGATAAATGGAATAGCCGATGTTTTCCGCAGTATGGGTGAACCGGTAAATATCAAACTCCGTAAGGATGCTAATGAGGGAAATGCAAAACTCGAAGAATTAAAAAAATACAGATATATCGTTTTTGCCTGTCACGGGATAATCAACCCGGGATTCCAAAGTCTTGCACTTGCAGTTGAGGACAGTTTAACACGAACCGAAGACGGGTATTTGACATTTGAGGAGATGTTAAATCTCGATTGGGATGCTGAACTTGTGGTTTTGTCTGCTTGTCAAACGGGTACCGGAGAGTTAAAACGGACAGAGGGAATTGTGGGTCTTACACGGGCAGTAATGTATGCCGGGGCAGACGCAGTAACCGTGAGTCTTTGGAATGTAAGTGATAAAGGTACAAAAGAATTGATGATCGGCTTTTTTGAAAGCCTGATTAACAAAAATCTTTCCAAAACAGAAGCACTCAGGCAATCAAAACTCTCTTTTATTCAAAAGGGCACTCGACCATATTATTGGTCTCCATTTGTGATTTATGGAGAGTAGAGGCAATTATTAATTATAGGGATTGATGGGGGTGGGTGCAGATTTTATGGGGTCCCACGAGTGAAAAGTTTAATAAAAAAGGCTGCCTGATTAAAAGACAGCCTTAATAAACATTTAATATTTATCGAGAATTAGTGATCTAATTATATAGAAATAATACCTAATAATTAATACCTAATACCTTAATTAGAAGGCATTTTCATCCATACCACCTTCGCCCGGTTTTCTCTGTTGTTTTTTGAAACTGTTGAAAATGTAAGTAAGACCCACATAAACATTTCTTGAATCATTTTTTCTGTAGTTTGAGAGATCAAAATTTGTTCCTGTAGTGGTCATGTTCCATTTCATTGTGTTAAAGAGATCTGAAACTCTGATCGAAAGTGAGAGATTGCCATCAAAGAAATCCTGTTTGTAGGCAAGATCCATAAAATACATCTCATCTGTTCTTCCTTGCCCAGAAACATTGGGTGCGTTATAGTTGAAGAACAACTGCATACTTGCTCCCTCAAAGAGATTGAGAGATGAGATTATTTTAGCATTCCAGCTATAATCATCAGAAGCAATCGTTGTGATTCCTGATTGTCCATTCACCTGAGTTCTGAAATAGGAAAAACTTGGATTTAGCCTGAATCCCGGAAGAATTTCGCCACCGGCGCTTACTTCGAAGCCGGTACTTTTTTGAGTAGCGATATTGTCCCATGTTGACTCTGTAGCCCCATTGTTGGCAAGTCTTGTGAAGTAGTTGATAGCTCCGTTGGTCTGACGATAAAAGAGACTTGTCATAAAATTGAGTTTTCCCATGAAGAGAGAGTATCCAAGTTCATAAGAATCGGTGAACTGTGGGTCCAGATTTGGATTACCATAACTTATGTTAAGTGAATCTGTGTTGTCGATGAATGGATTAATCTGTCTTGGGTTTGGTCTGTCAACTCTTCTGCTGTAGTTGGCTTTTATTTCCTGCGCCATTGCAGGTGCCCATGTTAAATAAACAGATGGGAAAAAATCGGTGTAATTTTTATTTACATCAACATTCGTTTTATCAGTATTACCTTCAGTTGTTGTGTTTTCAGCTCTTATACCCGCCTGATACTTAAAGTCACCAAAACTGCCTGTGTAGATAAGGAAAGCAGCATGAATCTGTTCTTTCATCTTAAAGATGTTTGATTGATTGCTGTTGAATATCCAATTATTAGTTCCCGGGTCTCCGGTGAAATAGTCAACTTCTGAATTGAGGTCACGAATTGTACTTTTGAGTCCTGTCTCAATTTTGCCTGTGTTGTCGAACATTGGCAGGGTAAAATTAACAGAACCAACTAAAAACTCAAATTTGTTTTTTGAATCGTTCCGGGTGCGGGTAATCGCGCTGTTGTCAAACTTGTCAATATTTGCAAAACTACCAAGATTAACATCGTTTCTTGAATAAGTTACATCAGCAGTAAGCTCTGTATTTTTATCGAGAAAAGATCTTTTATAGTTAAGTGAATAGTTCTGATTCTGGAAATCTCTTGCACCTTCTGAATATCTCTGATAAACCTCTGTTGGCGAGTTTGAGGAGATGGAGGTGTTTAGTGATTTGAATGCATTATCAAAACTGAATTTTCTATAGTTTCCTTGAAGAGTAAGGGTGTTAAAATCATCCAGGAAATAGTCGAAACCAAGGTTATAATTATTCATATTCATGGTAAAATTACCATTGGACGACTGTTCGAGCGAGTTTGTGAATCCCGGATAAGAGGCGAAACGGGTAGAATTTCCATCATTCACAAAGTTATTGATTCTGAAATCAAAATTTCCAAAGAAATTGATATGCTCAAGTTTATAATTCAAATTAACTGAAGAATTATATTTGTCATTTGTTCCAACGGTTGAAGAAATCATCCCGTTAATTCCAAGGTTGCTTTTTTTCTTCAGTTTAATATTTACAATACCGGCTGTGCCTTCGGCATCATATTTTGCGGAAGGATTGGTAACCAATTCAATTGATTCAATAGATCCGGCGGGGATTGAAGCAAGAATGTCGCCGATCGACTGGCCGCCTGTGTTTGCAGGTCTGCCATCAATTAAAATTTTTACATTGCCGTTTCCACGGAGAGTAAGATTTCCGTCGATATCAACAGTAACAGCAGGTACATTTCTTAAAACATCAGCGGCATTTCCACCTGCTGAGGCGATATTTTTATCTACATTTATTACAATTTTGTCTAGATTATTAATTATACCATCTTTTTCACCTGTCACAAGAACTTCATCAGTAGTAAGCCCGGCAGGATTTATTTTAATGGTACCAAGATTTACTGAGATACTTTTGGGAGTAACCATAATTGAATCTATAGTAACTTTGTCATATCCAATAAAGGTGATTTCGGCAGTATAAAAGCCATAAGGGACAGCAGTTAGTTTAAATATACCTGCCATATCAGAAACGGTACCGTTCACGAGAGCATTATCTTTTTTACGATAAATCACAAAATTACCGTATTCAACGGGTTTCCCGGTCTTCGCATCAATCAAGACGCCGGTTATTTCACCTGAAGGATCAGCCCCACCGGGTGTGTTTGTTGGTTTTTTCTGCTGGCTGACACCCTCTGAGAACAAAATCACTACTGCTAATATTGCTAAAAAAAACTTCTGTTTCATTTTCCTCGGTACAAATTGTTTGCGAAACTTAATAATTTGACATGCAAAATCTTGAAAAGATTAATCTTCCGGATGATTTTCTGTTAAACGGTTCAAATAGTAAACAAGCGGTAAAGATGATTGGTTTCGATTCTTTAGTTTTATATTTAATATTTACAGTTTTTAATGAATATTGTTTTATTTTTGTAAACTATTTTTTAATCTCATTAAACAAGTCCACATCAGGAACAACCATTCGAGAAATTATATATGTCTGAAAAGGAAATGGATCTCTCCTCGCTAAAAATTGACAGATCAAAGCGTAAAAATCCGGAGACCCGTGGAAAATACATTAAAACAGGGATTGTTCTCCTAATACTTGCAGCAATTGCCTATTCTGTTTACTACTTCTTTGGAGATATTTTTGATCCGCCACTTGAGGTAAAAATGACAACCGCCATTATGCAAACCCCTACCGAGAGTGAGGCTCTTCTCACCGGTAATGGTTATGTGGTTGCCCAACGAAAAGCATCAATCGCATCAAAAGCGATGGGCAGGCTCGTATATCTTAAAGTGGTTGAAGGAGATAGAGTCAGGAAAGGTGAAGTAATTGGTCGCCTGGAAGACACAGATATCCTTGCCCAAATTGCACAAGCCGAAGCGAATTTGAAGCTCGCAGAGACTGATCTAAGGGAAGCGGAAAACAACTTCAAAAGAGTTAAACAACTTTTTGACAAATCTGTTGCGACAGAAATGGAAGTTGATGCTGCCGAGACAAAATTAAAAAGGGTAGTGGCAGGAATTGAACTTGCCAGGATGCAGATCAAAACTCTAAAAGTTGATCTCGAGAACACTCTTATAAGAGCTCCGTTTGATGGAACAGTACTCACAAAAAATGCCGAAGTTGGTGAAGTTGTGTCGCCTTTGTCGGGTGGTGCAAATTCAAGAGCTGCAGTTATAACAATTGCTGATATGAATTCGCTTCAGGTTGAGGCAGATGTAGCTGAAGCAAACATCGACAAAGTTCAGCTGAACATGGAGTGTATCATTTATCTTGATGCATATCCCGACAATGGATATCCGGGTTTTGTGGATAAGATAGTTCCAACTGCTGACAGGTCTAAAGCTACAGTACTCGTGAAAATAGGGTTTAAAGATCTTGATAACAAGGTACTACCTGAGATGCGTGCGCGGGTATCATTCATGGCAAAAGAGGTTAAAGTTACCAACGAAAAATCATTTCTTGCAATCCCGGTTACTGCCATTGTAACCAAAGGTGATAAAAAATATGTATTAAAAGTAACCGACGACAAAATTGTGGAAGTACCTGTAACCACGGGGAAAGACTACGGAATAACAGTTGAAATTAAATCAGGCCTTTCAGAAGGCGACAAAGTTGTCGAGAAACCGGGAAAAGATCTTGTTCCGGGCTTAAAAGTGAAGATAAAACAATAACAGGTAGAATATGTCAGCATTAATAGAGGTAACAGACCTCCAGAAATCTTACTGGAGGAACAACATTGAAATTCCCGTTCTTAACAAGTTAAATCTTGGTGTAGAGAGTGGAGAGTTTCTCGCACTTATGGGTCCCTCAGGGTCCGGAAAAACAACTCTTTTAAATTTGATCGCCGGAATTGACAGACCAACCGAGGGTAAAATAACCATAAGCGGAACTGATATCGCAAAAATGAGCGAATCAAATCTCGCAAAATGGAGATCTGCAAATATCGGTTTCATATTTCAGTTTTATAATCTTATACCTGTTCTAACTGCATATGAAAATGTTGAACTTCCACTCCTCCTTACAAAATTGAAAAAGGACGAGAGGAAGAAACATGTTGAGACAGCCTTAACAATTGTGGGATTGGGCGATAGAATGCACCACTCACCAAAACAGCTCTCCGGTGGTCAGGAACAACGGGTTGCAATTGCCAGAGCTATAGTTACAGATCCCCTGATTCTTGTGGCTGATGAGCCTACGGGTGATCTTGACAAAAATTCAGCAACAGAAATCCTGAATCTGATGGAAAAGCTGAATAAAGAGTATAATAAGACTATTGTAATGGTTACACATGATCCTCACGCCGCAGAAAGAGCCGGCAGGATACTTCATCTTGAGAAAGGTGAGTTGGTTAAGGAGACCGTATGAAAATCTTAAAAATTATGTTTAAGAACTCGATGAGGCACAAGCTTCGTACTTCTCTGACAATCCTTGGAATCTCGGTTGCTGTTATCGCTTTTATAGTGATGAGGTCAATCGTTTCCGCCTGGGATGTTGGGGTTGAAGCTGCTGCAGCTGATAGAGTTATAGTCAGAAATTCAGTCTCATTCATTTTCCCAATTCCTTATGCTTATAAAGATAAACTGGAGAAGATTGATGGCGTTAAAAGAGTAACCTGGGCTAACTGGTTTGGTGGCGTTTACAAAGAAAAACAAAACTTTTTTGGTCGTCTTGCCGTGGACCATAATACCTTTTTAGATGTATATCCTGAATTCTTGATAACTCCGGATGAAAAAAAGATGTTTATGGAGGATATCCAAAGTTGTATTATCGGAGAGGCTACTGCCACTCAGTATAATATTAAAAAAGGTGATATCGTAACTCTTGAAGGAGATATTTACCCCGGGAACTGGGATTTTAAAGTCGCCGCTATATATAAACCTCGTGACAAAATGACAGATGCAACGGGGATGTATTTCAGATGGGATTATTTCAATGAACGACTTGAGAAGGAATCTCCCCAAAGGGCAAACGAAGCGGGATGGTATGTTCTTCAGGTAAACGATCCATCACAGATTGCTGCCATTTCTCAGAAAGTTGACAACTATTTTAAGAATAGTTCTGCTGCCACAAAAACGGAGTCGGAGAGAGCATTTAATCAGGGATTTATTGCATCCTCGAGTGCAATTTTAACTGCAATGAATGTGGTTTCCTTCGTAATCATCGGAATAATAATGCTTGTTCTCGGAAATACTATGATTATGTCGGCAAGAGAAAGAACCAGAGAATATTCAGTTCTAAAAACTCTCGGATTTTCAGGTAAACATATCACTGTCTTGATACTTGGAGAATCTTTAATAATCTCTTTTCTTGGTGGGATAATTGGTTTATTTCTTGGTGAAATGATGGTTACAGGCTTGGGTCAGGTAATTCCGAAGACGATTTTCCCACTGCTTGAAGTAACGACACTAAATATCATTTTAGCGATGGTGTCAGCATTGCTGACAGGATTCATCGCTTCCATTTTCCCAATTCACAAAGCTGTCAACACAAAAATTGTTGATGGTTTCAGATTCGTAGGATAAGGAGGAGACGATGATACCATTAAAATATACAGTAAACAGTTTAAAACGGAGAAAACTTACCACCGCAATTACGATTGTAGGTGTTTCTCTTGTTGCCTTCGTCTTCACGGCAGTATTGATGATGGCACATGGAATAGAAAAAACACTTCAAGATACCGGTTCACCCGACAATATAAAAGTTGTGAGGAAATCGGCAACCGGTGAGATTTCCAGTCTTATTGATGGTGATGCACAGTCGATTATTGCCACATCCAATTTGATTGTAAAATCGAAGGATGGGAAACCATTAGTTTCCAATGAACCTGTTGTACTTATAAACCTGACAAGTGAAGAGGGAGGTACCGGCAATTTGACCGTGAGAGGAGTGAATGAAACATATAAAGAACTTCGCCCTCAGGCAAAAATTGTTGATGGAAGGGAGTTCAGATTTGGTGTAAATGAACTAATTGTGGGTGAAGGTCTCTACAAAAAATTCCCTGATGCAGCACTGGGTAAAAAGCTAAAGTTTGCAGGTGGTGACTGGCTGGTCGTTGGTGTATTCAGCACCGATGGCAGTGGTTTCGATTCAGAACTTTGGGGTGATGCAAAACAGATACTTTCATCTTTCAACAGAGGAAACACTGTCAGTTCGATGACAATCAAACTTGGTTCCGCAGATCAGCTTGATCAGTTCAACAAGTTCCTTATGAAAGATACCAGACTTAATATGTTTGAAGCAAAAGCGGAGCAACAATATTATGCCGAACAGTCGGAAGCAATGTCGTTGTTTATCAGCATAGTTGGAATATTTGTTACAGTGATATTCAGTTTTGGTGCCACGATCGGTGCCACAATAACTATGTATTCAGCGGTCGCCAACAGAACAGTAGAGATTGGAACACTGAGGGCACTTGGATTCAGCAGAAGGAGTATTCTCTCAGCATTTTTGATAGAATCCCTCTTTTTGTCGTTGCTCGGTGGTGTGCTTGGTCTTCTTTTGGCTTCATCACTTTCATTTGTACAGATATCGACACTTAATTTTGCATCATTCTCAGAGATTGCATTTAAGTTTTCGCTCTCTCCACAGATCATAATCAGTTCTCTTATTTTTGCTTTATTCATGGGGTTTATCGGTGGATTCCTTCCTTCGATGAGAGCCGCAAGACTAAACATCGTAAATGCACTAAGAGGAATGTAGATTTTAAATATAAGGTATTAGGTATTAGGTATTAGGTATTAGGTATTAGGTATTAATTGATTGTTTTAAATACCAAAATTAAAGAATTAAAGCCCGTTAAGATTACTTGGCGGGCTTTTTTATTGGATGACCGTTAATGTTGGTTTGACAAAAAATAATACTTAATACTTAATACTTAATACTTAATACTTAATACTTAATACTTAATACCTGTTTATGTATCTTTCCTGATTGAAAAACAATTTTTTTTAGATGTTTAAAAGCCACTCATTTTTTATTATTTTATTCCTTTTTCAAAGTGTTGGATTTCCACAAAATGCTCTTGAAAAGGGGAAAGACTTGTTCCGTCGAGCAGAAACCAGCGATACTGTTCAGATGGAATTATATCGTGAAGCGGCTGACTTAATCGAGCAGTACCTTTTGATTGACTCTCTCAATGCAGAAGCCCACTATTTTCTTGGTTACGCCTACGATAGAATTTCACTTCCCACCATGAATTATCTTGAAACTCTTGATATGGAGTATCTAAGAAAATCAATACATCATTTTTTGAGGTCCATTCAGATCAGTCCCGAATATAAAGGGGAGTCATGGCATCTCAGTTCTTATTCAAAAGTAATATCCATTTGGGGGACTGCAGCCATTTCCTATATAGTTAAAGGGAATCTGGATTCTGCAAGGATTTGTTTTCGGCAGATACTAAAAAATGGAGTGATCTCCTCCACTTATTTTGATTATGGAGAAAATCTTCTCAGATCAATTCCTCTAAATGCAATCGTTTTTTCGGATGATGAACTTGAAACATTTATGATCTATTATTTGCAGTTGATGGATGGAATGAGAAAAGATGTCACCTTAATTCATTCCGGTTTTTTGAGTGCACCGGCTTATGTAAATTTTGTTAAAAACAACTACAAAATGGGGATATACAATGCAGGAATGAATCTGACTGACGATGAAATCGCAAAAATACAACCTGTTTACAGAGAACCGCAAAAAAAATCTATCGAAATTCCCCTTTCAGTAATCGATAAATATAAAATTGAAAGCAGCGAAAGATTTCCAAAGTTGGAGTTTGTTTTTCCTCCCCTTCAAACCGATGTAGTTGATACCACCTCTTATTGGATAAGTGCATCAGAGCAGGTAATTTTAGACATCATCCAAAAAACGAAGTGGCTGCGTGATGTTTGTTTAACTCTTACTTATCAGGGGCGGATCAGGTCACTTTTTTCCGGTTATTTAAGATCAGAGGGATTGTCTTACAGACTATTACCATTCATCACTTCTTCCAGAAATGAGACGATAAATACCGAACTTTTGGAGGTTTTTTTAAGTCCACCTCCTGATTATTTTGATGAAACAGCAAATTTTGGGATGCCATTCGATTTTGGTTCGATCAACACGGAAGAGATAGTTCTTGACCGTTCACTTTATCCTTTAATCGACAACTATTCGAACCTCTATTTTGACCTTGCAGATTCCTACTTAATGATGGACAACAAGGCTCAGGCTCGAAGGGTGATGATCTATTTTGATATGCATCTTAAACCGGGTGAACTTATTAGAAGTTACACAACCATCTACCGGGCAGCTTTGCTCTATGACAGAGTTGGCGAAATGGCAGATTTTGACCGTCTTGGCAAGGTAGCGGAATTACTTGCAATCAAGGAGATCTCCCGCGAACCCTTCTCATATAATGATCCTGCAAACCCCTACGACATGCTTTTGGACTATTACATCAAATCAGGTCAGAAAGATAAAATGATTCAACTCCTGAAAGATTTAAACCAACGATATCCCGATGATCAGGATATCGTTGATAAACTCAAGGCTCTTTCAGGGGGGTAGGGGGCTAATCTCTACTAAAAACAAATCACTATATTTGCATATCCCAAACAATTTAAATTTCGACAAATGAAAAAGCAGATTTATCTTTCTTCCGATTATAACTCCCTTGTAGAGAATAATGGTTTTTATGTGGATAAAACCAAATTTATTCCGCATTTAGAAAATTCATCCAATCCTAATCTCTTCTTTCTTCGTCCCAGAAGATTTGGGAAGTCACTACTGCTGTCGATGCTTGAGCACTATTACGGTGTTCAATATAAAGATCAGTTTGATGAATTGTTTGGCAATTATTTCATTGGACAACCTGGCAATGCCACACCTCTGAAAAGTTCATATTATACCCTTAAGTTTGAATTTGCAGGTATCGATACCTCCGACATTAGAAACATCATGCCAACATTCAAGAACAAAGTTCTGGCAGGGATAAAAATGTTTGCCATCCAAAACGGGTATTTTACAGATAGCGAAGTGGATGCATTCAATAATGAATTAACACCGGCTGATATACTTACAAACTTTTTTCCGACATTGCTTTTAAGGGGGTTTACGGGTAAAATATTTGTTCTAATAGACGAATATGATCATTTTGCCAACGAACTATTCGCCTTTAAAGAGGAACATTTTCAAGAAGTGGTATCAAGAAACGGCTGGGTGCGAAAGTTTTATGAAGTGATAAAACAGTACTCAGGAGAAGGGTTGGTCAGTCGCTTCTTCGCCACTGGAGTTGCTCCTGTAACCTTGGATAGCATGACAAGCGGCTTTAATATAGCATCTAATATAACACTTGATGAAGATTTTCACAGCCTTGCGGGTTTCACAGAGACAGAATTAAGAGAACTGATTCTTGGTACAATTCACGAAGAAGGTAATTTTGACCTAGATAAATTACTTTTGGATATGCGAGCCTGGTTTAACGGAAGTAGATTTTCAAAAAGAAGTCAGGAAAAATTATATAACCCCCAGTTAGTTCTCTCATTTTTGTCAGCCTTTCAAAAAAGATTCGAATATCCTGAAGAAATCACAGATAATAATGTAACAAGTGACTGGAAAAAAATAAGCAATATTTTATCAAAGCTTCCAAAATCTGACCGTGACTCAATAGTTGAAGAAGTTTATGTGAATGAGGCAATTGAAGGTGGTCTCTCAACTCAATTTAATCTGGAAATGCCTTATCGGAGGGCTGATGCTTTATCTGTCCTTTTTTATAATGGGCTGTTGACAATTGACAAAGAAGAATACGGAATAATAAGATTTGTAATCCCCAATTATGTTATTAAAAATATCTATTGGGAATACCTGAGAGCAAAGTATGAGCTGGAAGAAAACATCATATTTGATTTGTCTGAAAAAGCTCCAATCTTCAAACAGATGGCAGGTGAAGGGAAGATCGATCTCCTCGTTGAAGAGGTATCAAAGATAATGGAGCCTTTAAAAGTTAATGACTTCCAAAACTTCCGCGAGAGTAACTTGAAAATGATAGTTATCTCCATTCTGTCATTAAACAAGATGTTTATTATTGACAGTGAACGGGAGATCTCCACGGGCAGACTTGATCTACTTTTAACAAAATATGACCCTTACGACTCCAAATATCAATTTCTGATAGAGTTTAAATATATAAAGACGAAAGATGAACCAAAATACGAACAGATAAAAAATGAAGGTATCGCCCAACTTCAAAGATACAAATCATCACCTGAGATACAACGGCTCGAAAATCTCAAATGTTATCTGGTTTTGTTCAGTAAAAAGAAAACCGGAGAGGCGTTTTTAATTCAATAATTCAATATTGCAGAAATCCAATAATTTTGTCGGAATGTTGTTGAGACACATCACTTCGTCTGAGAAAACAACAATGTGGAATTTTTATTGTTAAACATCCAAAATAGAATTAGTTTTGTAGTTCACTTTTACCGGAGAGTTAGTTGGTTGTAGTTTTTGAACAAAAAGCAGATGAAGAAGAGATAGACCGTATTGTTGAGAAGATCAAAAATATGGGTTATTCAGTTTTAAAATCTGAGGGTGAGGGGCAACGGATTATTGGAATTGGGGGAGTGAAACCGGAAAGTGACATTAAAGAAATCAGTATGATTGAGGGGGTTGCGCGGGTTTTAAGCATCTCCGAACCTTATGTTTTTGCAGGAAGGGATTTTAAACCTGAAAATACTGTTATTAATGTGGGAAATGCTTCAATAGGGAGCAATGAGGTTACGATTATCGCCGGTCCGTGTGCCGTGGAAAATGAATTACAGATCCACACTGTTGCACAATATGTAGCAAAAGCAGGTGCAAAGATTTTAAGAGGCGGAGCTTACAAACCAAGAACATCACCATACTCATTCCAGGGTCTCGGCGAAGATGGTCTCAAGTTTATAAGAGATGCTGCCGACTCCAACGGATTAAAAGTGGTTACCGAAATAATCGACCTTACACTCATCGACATGGTAGGAAAATATACAGATATTTTCCAGGTGGGTGCCAGAAACATGTATAACTACCCGTTGTTAAAAGAACTTGGAAAACTTAACATCCCCGTACTACTTAAAAGAGGTCTATCGGCAACAATAGATGAACTTTTGATGTCGTCTGAGTATATCCTTGCCGGAGGCAACAACAAAGTGATTTTATGTGAAAGAGGAATTCGTACATTTGAACCCTCCACCAGAAACACATTTGACATTTCTGCCATACCAGTAATTCAACAAAAGAGTCATCTTCCCGTTATTGCTGATCCCTCACATGCAACGGGTTTCAGAGATATGGTTACACCTGTTGCCAGAGCTGCTGTTGCCGCCGGAGCGGACGGTTTAATAATTGAAGTACATAACGATCCAAACAAAGCTTTGTCCGATGGTCCTCAGGCATTATTACCGGAACAATTCGAAAAGCTGATTTCTGAAGTCAAACTAATTGCTTCAGCGATTGGAAGACACATTTAGGATTGCCGAAGCCACATTTTCACCATCAATAGCTGCTGAAACAATTCCGCCTGCATAACCTGCTCCCTCACCACAAGGGTATAAACCTTTAATTTGTGGATGCATCAATGAAGCTCGATCTCTCGGGATTCTAACCGGTGAAGAAGTTCTCGATTCAACCGCCAGCATTTGTGCATCTGAACTTATATACCCCTTTAACTTTGTATCAAACACTCTGAGTGAATCTTTTAGCCGCCCGGCTATTTCTTTAGGCAGGATTGACAGCAGGTCACTCGAAACTGTACCGGGGATATAACTTGATTTAGGCAGTGAACTTGAAACTCTTCCTTTTAGAAAATCGATAACTTTTTGTGCGGGGGCAGTTTGAGTTTTCCCTCCTGCTTCCCATGCCGATAATTCTACCATTTTTTGATATTCAAGTGCAGCGAGGGGGCCACTTTCGTTGAACTGAGTCCAGTCCTGCGGCGTCACCTCAACAACAAAACCTGAATTGGCATAGGGAGAATCTCTTCTTGAGACCGACATGCCGTTAACCACAAGTTCACCCGGGGCACTTGAAGCCGGAACGATGATACCCCCGGGGCACATACAAAAAGAATAAACTCCTCTGCCGGCAACCTGACAGGTTAGCGAATAACTTGCAGCCGGAAGGAACTCGCTTCTTATCTTTGAATGATACCTTGCTTCATCAATGAGTGATTGAGGATGTTCGATTCTTACCCCCAATGCAAAAGGTTTCGCTTCTATCAGAATATTTTCATCATTCAAAAGAAGATAGATGTCTCTTGCCGAATGACCGGTAGCAAGAATCACGGCATCACCGTGATATTCTTCAATACCATTTACTTTAACACCTTTTATGGTGTTACCATTTCTAATAATAGCTGTTACTCTTGAGTCGAAATGTATCTCACCACCATATTTTAGAATTGTTTCACGCATTGCTGCCACAATCCCCGGGAGTTTATTTGAACCAATGTGTGGGTGGGCATCCACAAGAATATCGGGATCTGCCCCATGCATCACCAGAATGTTTAGTATTTTTAACACATTCCCTCTTTTGTCGGAACGGGTATAAAGCTTTCCGTCGCTATAAGTCCCGGCTCCTCCTTCGCCAAAACAATAATTTGAATCGGGATTTACCTGATGAAATTGCATTATTGCTCTAAGGTCTTTCCTACGGCTGCGAACATCTTTCCCTCTCTCAATGATTATTGGTTTTAACCCTGCTTCGAGAAGGCGCAAAGCTGCAAAAATCCCTGCGGGACCGGCTCCAACAATGATTACCCGTTTATCCTTGGAAGCCTCTTTATATTCAGGTGGATGAACGGGAGTAACCACCTCTTCATCGATAAAAACAAGAGCTTTAAATCGATAGATTGGAAACTTGCTTCTTGCATCTATCGACCTTTTTGAGATGTAATAACCGGTGATTTTTGTCCGGTCTTCTTTTACTGTCTCCAGGATCAAAGCCCTGATCTTCTCATTGTTGCGAGAATCTTCGGGTTTAACAACTATTTCAATTTCTTTTACCATTCGTCATACAGTTTAATAGATTTGTTGCAGAGTTTTTTAATTTGTGAAATTAAATAAAATCAATTTGGAGCAAAAATGATTAAAACGATGAAAAGTTTTATTCCATTGTTATTCCCGTTTCTGCTTATTTTCATTGGATGCGAAAATGAGATAGAAAACAACTATCATGCTCTAAAGGCAGAAAAGAAAAGCCATAATATTTCTGATCTTGTAAACAAGTATAATGCAACTGTATTAAATGATGTAAAGAACGATGATCAACTTTTTGAACTTCCGGGAAAGGTGGTCGTTCTGGATACAATCACCGAAGGAATTGTTGAGATCGGTAATAAGAAATATCTGAAGTCGAAGCTTGCTGTAAAACCCGATTTTATAAAAGATACAGAAGTGTATCTCCTTATTGTTTGCAGTGAAACCACCCGTCAAAAGATAGATAAATTTGACAATAACGAACTTCAGGTGGCTGTTGAGTTGGAAAAGATTACAAAGGGGATTGATCAACTTGCAACATCACTCGGATCGGTGATGAAATATGCAGGTGAAGTTCACTATACGCTCTTTGAAGGGAAAATCCTTGATGTGCTTGAAACCGAGTCAGACTATTATTTTAAACATCTTCACAATCAAAGGGAATTTCTTTAACTTTTTGGAGCAGGGAGTGAAAATGCAATCGTGGTTCCACGATTCTGTTGACTCTCTACTTTGATTGTGCCCCCCATTTTTTCGATCAATTCTTTGCAAATAAGTAATCCAAGTCCTGAACCTTTTTCTTTTCGGGTACCGGAGGTTGATTTTGCAAAAACAATATTAAACATCTTATCCAGTCTCTCCTGCATGATGCCTTGTCCACTGTCGGCAACGGATGTGATGATCATTCCATTAACACTTTTTGTGGACACAACAACATTGTTTCCCGGTTCACTAAATTTTATTGCATTAGTGAGCAGATTGCGTAAGACTGTGAGGATCATTTCATTGTCGGCTACCACTTCAAGGTTTTGGTCACACCTGTTTTCGATGATTATCCCTTTTTCATCTGAAACTGAGCCCACCTGTTTGATTGACTTCGCGACAACCTGAAAGATATTAAACCTTTCGAATTTTGCTTTGAGGTTGTTCTGTGAAGCTCTCGACCAACTTAAAATGGATTCAAGCAGATGATATTGATTATTGGCAGTTTCAAAACTGTTTTTTATAAAGTTCTTTTTTTCCTCTTCCGAGAGGGAGTCATATTCAGAATCAAGCAATTCAAGTGAATTTAACAGAGGGTGGAAAGGGCTCCTTAAGTCGTGAGCCAAAATAGAGATAAACTTATCTTTATGATCATTGATCTCGCGAAGTTCTTCGGTCAATGATTCCAGCATCAAGAGTTTTTCTTTTCTTTCAGATATGTCTGTTATTC
Source organism: uncultured Ignavibacteriaceae bacterium (assembly GCA_964531325.1). Lineage (GTDB taxonomy): Bacteria > Bacteroidota > Ignavibacteria > Ignavibacteriales > Ignavibacteriaceae > UTCHB3. The sequence continues at coordinate 72,341 of CAZHCW010000011.1, forward strand.
TAACCACCAAAAATTTTTCTTCCTGGAGATTGAATTCATTAATTACAATTTCGCCCCAGAATTCCCTTCCTTTCATTGAAACATATTCGATCTCTTTAGTCCATAAACCTTTTTCAAGTAAAGCCTGCTCCACTTCGTTTCTCTCTTCCTGCGAGAATGGATGTTTATGGAAAATAGTCCCGCGGGTGGTGCTGAGGTCGGTTCCCTCGGGAATCTCGAACAACTGTAATGCTTTTAAATTTGCTTTTATTATCAGAAATGTATCTGGCTGAACAAGAAAAATTGCATCAGGTGCAGAATTCAAAACCACACTAAAGAGAGAATCGGAAAGTTCAGCTTTTCTTTCAATATTCTTTTTGTCTGTTATGTCATAGCCAAAAACCGCAAATCTGAATACTTCACCTGACTCATCAAAGACAGGATAAATCGAATTTAAGAGAGTTCTTCCAAAACGCTGATCTTCAAAAACCACAGGCTGTTTGGTCCGTCTCACTTGAGTCATCATCGTGCGTCTGTGATTTGCCACATCTTTGTCCAGAAAATCCAGGGCATTTTTTCCGATGAGTTCAGGAATGGTTTTGTTCATTCGCTGTGCAAAAATCTCATTTGCAATTACCACTGTACCATCAAGTTCGACTAGAAAAGAGGACTCTGTTATCGCATTAAATAATGTTTTTAGTAGATTTTCACTTTTGGCAACTTCCCTTTCTGACTGTTTTTGCCTGGAAATATCGGTAATAAATCCTTCAAGGAAGAGGAGTTCCCCTTCATCGTTGAATATTCCGGAGCCTTTTTCCCACACCCATCTGATTTCACCCGAGCGGGTTAAAATTTTATATTCAAGTGTGAAGGGTTCTCTTTTGTCGAGGTGGTTCTGTATTTCTGCCCACACAAATTCTCTAAATTCAGGCAGAATAAGGGAATCATAATAGACTTCCTGGTCGGTAAATTCTTTTGGGAAATAGCCTGTAAGTTCGGCAGCTCCTTCGGAGACAAACATCATTGTATATTCTGAGTCGTTTTTGCAGCGATAAGCTAATCCGGGTAGATAACTGAACCAGTTTTCGAAGATGGAAGGCTGTGCAAAAATCGAATCGACATCAACAGGCATTTTATTCTCTATCTGTCAAATGACAAATTAAATTTAAAAGATTTGAATGTAAAATTATATTTAAATATGAGTATAAACAAGAAGAATATTCTTTGAGAACATCAGAACTTTAGAACTTTAGAACTTTAGAACTTTAGAACTTTAGAACTTTAGAGCTTTAGAACTTTAGAGCTTCAGAGTCTAAGACTTTAGAGTTACAGAAGTTCTGAGGTTCCGAGGTTCCGAGTTACAGAAATTCCGAGGTTCCGAGGTACAGAAGTTCTGAGGTTCCGAGGTACAGAAGTTCTCTTTCTGACAAAGTTTTAGTAAATTTGTAAGTTTGAAAATAATATTTTCTCCCGCCCCGTTACTGAATTTGAATAAGAACATCGAAAACTAAAGGCTTATAATATGACAGACGATAAAAATTTGCGTGAAATACAGGAACTTGAGAACCAGGAATGGTTATACTCGTTGGATTATGTACTACAAAATGGTGGAAAAGAGAGGGTAGTTGAGCTATTGCAACTTCTCCAGATCAGGGCACACAAAGCAGGTGTACATATACCATTTACGGCAAATACACCTTATATAAACACGATCCCAAGGGAAAAGCAGGTTACTTTCCCCGGTGACAGAGAAATTGAAAGAAGAATAAAAAGCATTATCCGTTGGAATGCGATGGCGATGGTTGTCAGAGCAAACAAGATTGAGAGTGGAATCGGTGGGCATATTTCAACTTATGCTTCAGTTGCCACATTGCTTGAGATCGGATTTAATCACTTCTTTAGGGCAAGAAGTGAAAATCATCCGGGTGACATGATCTATTTTCAGGGACATGCATCTCCCGGAATCTATGCCAGAGCATTTCTTGAAGGAAGACTCTCGGTAGAACAATTGGAAAATTTCAGAAGAGAATTAAAACCCAACAGGGGACTTTCTTCTTATCCACACCCATGGTTAATGCCTGATTTTTGGCAATTTCCAACAGTTTCGATGGGTTTGGGACCTCTTCAGGCAATTTATCAGGCAAGGTTTAACAGATACCTTGAAGACAGAGGGCTGATTCCAAAGAGTGATGCAAAAGTTATTGCATACCTTGGAGATGGCGAAACCGATGAACCTGAATCACTCGGTGCAATCACACTTGCTTCCCGCGAAAAACTTGATAACCTCATTTTTGTGATCAACTGTAACCTGCAGAGACTTGACGGTCCCGTAAGAGGGAATGGAAAGATCATACAAGAGCTTGAAGCTGCATTTCGTGGTGCAGGTTGGAATGTAATCAAAGTTGTATGGGGTTCCGACTGGGATCCATTACTTGAAAAAGATGACAAGGGGATACTCGTCCAGACGCTGAATGAACTTGTTGACGGAGAATACCAGAAATTCTCCGTAGAATCAGGTTCTTATGTTAGAGAAAAACTTTTTGGAAAACATCCTGAACTTGCCAAAATGGTTGAAGAGATGAGTGATGAACAGCTCAGGAAAATGAGAAGAGGTGGCCACGATCCTGAAAAAGTGTTTACAGCTTACAAAACGGCATTTGAACACAAAGGTCAGCCAACCGTAATTCTTGCAAAAACCATTAAAGGTTACGGGCTTGGTGAGAGTGGTGAAGGAAAAAACATAACCCACCAACAGAAAAAATTAAACGAGGATGAATTAAGAGAATTCAGAACCCGTTTTGGGATCCCAATTTCAGACGATGAAGTGGCAAAAGCTCCATTTTACAAACCTGCTGAAGACAGCCCTGAATTAATATATCTTAAAGCAAAAAGAGAAGCTTTGGGCGGTTCTGTTCCCAAAAGGATAGTTGATATACGACCCATTAAAACTCCCCCGGAAGATATTATCTCCGAGTTTTATGATGGAACTGAGGGGAGAGAAGTCTCAACCACAATGGTGTTTGTGAAGATTCTTGCCAATCTTCTCAAAGACAGAGAAATTGGCAAACTGATTGTGCCAATTGTGCCTGATGAAGCCAGAACATTTGGTATGGAAGCACTTTTCCGTCAAGTGGGTATCTACTCACATGTTGGTCAGCTTTATGAACCGGTTGACAGACAAAGCCTCTTGTATTATAAAGAAGCAATTGATGGTCAGATTCTTGAAGAAGGAATTACTGAAGCCGGTTCGATGGCGTCATTCCTTGCAGCTGGAACATCGTATGCAAATCACGGGCTAAACATGATTCCGTTCTTTATTTATTATTCGATGTTTGGTTTCCAAAGGATTGGTGATCTTGTTTGGGCAGGCGCAGATATGCGTACGAAAGGATTCCTCGTGGGAGGAACTGCCGGAAGAACAACTCTTAACGGAGAAGGACTTCAGCATCAGGATGGTCATTCGCATCACCTCGCTTATCCTGTACCAACACTTCTTACTTATGATCCTGCATTTGCTTTTGAGCTTGCGGTTATAATAAGAGAAGGTATTCGCAGGATGTATGAAGAGCAGGAATCGATATTCTATTATATCACTGTAATGAACGAAAATTATGCGATGCCCCCTATGCCTGAGGGTGTGAAAGAGGGAATTGTAAAAGGCTTATACAAATTCCGTTCATCCGACAAGAAAAAATTAAAACTTAAAGTAAATCTCCTTGGTAACGGTACGATAATGAATGAAGTGCTTAAAGCTCAGGAAATACTTGAAGAGAGATATGGTGTTGCTGCCGATATCTACAGTGCAACAAGTTACAAAGAACTCAGAAGAGAAGCTCTTGAAGTTGAAAGATGGAATATGTTAAACCCGGGAGAGCCAAAACAGACCTACATATCCAAAGTGTTTGAAGGTGCATCGGGAGTTTTTGTTGCTTCAAGTGATTACATCAAAGCCATTCCCGATTCCATTTCAAAATGGGTACCCGGAAGACTTATGACTCTCGGAACCGATGGTTTTGGAAGAAGCGAGGGCAGAAAAGAATTGAGAGATTTCTTTGAAGTTGACGCAAGATATGTAACAGTAGCTGCACTTTATGGATTGATGCTCGAGGGCAAAGTTAAACAAAGTGTTGTTGATAAAGCGATTGAAGAGCTTGATATCGACAAGAATAAACTTAACCCGATGATATCGTAAGAAAGGCAGGATTTAATAAAATGGATAAAGAATTTAAACTGCCCGATCTGGGCGAAAGTATCGTCTCTGCAACGGTTGTTAAAGTGTTGATTGCTCCCGGAGACATAGTTAAGGAGGATCAGACTGTTCTCGAAATTGAAACAGACAAAGCAACAATTGAAGTACCTTCGGAGATTTCGGGCAAGGTTACCGGAGTTTATATCAAAGAAGGACAAAAAGTTGAAGTTGGTGCTGTAGTTTTCTCTGTAAGTTCCGAGGGAGATGGATCGAAGACGGTTGAAGTCACGAAGTCACAGAGTCACGAAGTAACTGAGAAACCGGCTGAAAGTGTTAAGACTGAATATCCGGTTGTTGAGGCTGTATCAGTTCAACCATCTGTTGCCGGTGAAGCCGTATCATCTGTTCAAGAGATTATTCTTCCTGATCTTGGAGATACTATTGATTCAGCTTTGGTTGTTAAAGTGACAGTAAAAGTTGGCGATGTGATAAAAGAGGATGATACAATCCTTGAAATTGAGACAGATAAAGCGACTGTTGAAGTACCTTCACCACTGGCGGGAGTTATCTCCGAAGTGTTGGTGAAAGAAGGTGAAAAGGCAAAGGTTGGATCTGTAATATTTAAAATTACTGCAAAGTCTGCCGGCGCCCCTGTTGAAGTTAAAACATCATCAGAGGTTCCTGCGTCTGTTGGTTCAGAAGCAAAAACACCTGCTCTTTCAGCAAGAGAGATTGAAGAGTTAAAAGAAGAAATCAGTAAACCGGAAGTAGCTGTGGCACCACCAAAAGCATTAGTGGATTTACAGCCACCAATACTTCAAAATTCTGCTCCGGCTGCTCCTTCTGTAAGAAGACTTGCCCGCGAAATTGGAGTTGACATCAATCAGGTTAAAGGTTCGGGTCCAAGAGGCAGAATCAATCTTGATGATGTAAAGGCCTTCTCAAAAGCACTACATGAGGGTCGTACCTCACCCCCGACCCCTCTTCTAAGAGGAGAGGGGAGCTTTAGCTTCCTGGGACAAAAACCGCTTCCCGATTTCAGCAAGTTTGGTGAAATCGAACGGAAAGCAATGAATAGTATTCGTACAAAAACTGCGGAGCACTTGAGTTATGCATGGGCTACAATTCCGCATGTAACGCAGTTTGACAAAGCGGACATTACCGATTTGGAACAGCTTAGGAAGAAATTTGCTCCCGATGTTGCAAAATCAGGCGGAAAACTTACAATGACTTCGATTTTAGTGAAGGTTATTACTGCCGCTTTGAAACAGTTCCCGCAATTCAACTCATCGGTTGACATGGAGAAAAAAGAGATAGTTTACAAAAATTATTTCAATATTGGTATTGCTGTTGATACGGAGTTCGGTTTGATCGTTCCAAATATCAAGGGAACTGACAAATTTAACCTGACACAAATTTCAGCCGAAATGAATGTGATTTCTGAAAAGGCAAGGAACAAGAAGATCGGGCTTGATGACCTTCAGGGCGGATGTTTTACCATTTCCAACCTCGGTGGAATCGGTGGCACTTATTTTACACCTGTTGTGAATTCACCCGAAGTTGCAATACTTGGAGTCTCCAAAGGCGCATTCGAACCTGTTTACAAAGACGGTAATTTTGTGCCGAGACTGATGCTGCCACTGTCACTTTCATACGATCACAGAGTCATCGATGGTGCTGATGCAATCCGTTTCCTGAGATGGGTTATCGAAACTCTTGAGAATCCCTTTAAACTTTTGATTGAAGGGTAGGGTATTTGATATGTTAAAAACACAATTATTGGTTATCGGTGCCGGTCCCGGTGGATATGCTGCAGCTTTTGCCGCCGCAGATATGGGCATGGAAGTAACTTTGGTGGATTTGGATAAAAATCCGGGCGGAGTATGTCTTTTTAGGGGATGTATCCCTTCAAAAGCACTGCTTCATGTTGCCAAACTGATTAATGAAACAAAAGAGGCGAAGCACTGGGGTGTCGATTTTGGTGAACCGAAAATCAACCTCGACCAGCTTCGTGAATTCAAAAACAAAGTTGTCGGCAAAATGACAGGAGGACTCGGTCAGCTCGCCAAACAGCGCAAGATCAATTTCGTTCAGGGAAGGGCTACATTTACTTCTTCCCGTTCGGTTAAAGTTGATCTTAACGACGGCGGCAAGGATGAGATTCACTTTGAGAAAGCGATTATTGCGATTGGTTCTGAAATCATAACAATTCCTGCTTTCAACATAAAGAGCGACAGATTGTTGAATTCCACTTCCGCACTCGATCTTCCTGCAATTCCTGAAAAGATGCTGGTAATTGGTGGCGGATACATCGGTCTTGAGCTTGGGTCTGTTTATGCAGCTCTCGGGACAAAAGTTTCTGTCGTGGAAATGACAAACGGACTTCTGCCGGGTGCTGATCGTGACATGGTGAACTTCCTCTCCCAGATGCTGAAGAAAAAATTCGAAGCGATTATGCTCGAATCCCGTGTGATGAAACTTGAACCTGTTGAAAACGGAATTAATGTTACGATTCAGGATAAAACAGGAGCCGACAGGGTAGAATTCTACGATTATGTTCTTGCATCGATCGGAAGAAGACCAAACACTGCGGGACTTGGACTTGAAAACACAAAAGTTGAATTGACACCAAAAGGTCATATCAAAGTTGACAAAACACTTAAAACCTCTGATCAATACATTTATGCCATTGGCGACATAGCCGGTGATCCAATGCTCGCTCACAAAGCTTCACATGAGGCCAGAGTGGCAGTAGAGGCTATCGCAGGTCACCGTGTGGCATTCGAACCGGCGGCAATTCCTGCCGTGGTTTTCACTGATCCCGAAATTGCATGGGCAGGTGTTACAGAAACAGAAGCCCGTGAAAAAGGGATTAAACATGAAGTTGCAAAATTCCCCTGGGCGGCATCAGGTAGAGCAACCACTTTGGACAGATTTGATGGCGTAACCAAATTGATTATTGATCCCGACACTGAAAGAATTCTCGGAGTTGGAATTTGTGGTCCCGGTGCAGGAGAACTCATCGCCGAAGGCACCCTTGCCATCGAGATGGGAGCAGTAGCATCCGACCTTAAATTAACAATTCATCCCCACCCCACACTTTCCGAAACTGTTATGGAAGCCGCCGAAGTTTTCTTTGGCGAAAGCGTCCACCTCTACAGACCAAAGAAGAAGTAGGGAGATTTTAAGAGCTCCGGTACTTCAGAACTTCAGAACCTCAGAGGTTCTGTCAACTGAAGTTCCGGGGTTCATAACCTCGCAAATTATTGAGATTTAAATCGTGGGGTGAGGAGAGGTAATCGTCCCGAATGCCGTCTGCAGAGTGAAATTGAGAATCAAGGTGCCCGAATTGTAGACATATTTTACGATAGAGTGAGGAGAGGTAATCGTCCCGATTGCCGTCTGCAGAATCTCATGCTTCAATCAAAAAATTGTACAAAATTAACTTGACCAATATAAAATGAAATCCAACCTTAAATCAGTTGAAGATTTAATTGTCACCAAGCGAAGACTACCACACTACCAATCAACACTTTCTTATTATTTTATAACATCTCATTTTGCGAGGGGTGTTGATCTTTCTTCACAGGAAAGGGATATCGTTTTTGACGCCATAAAATTCCTGGATGGTAAAAAGTACGATCTTATCTCCGCAGTAGTCATGCCTGATCACTTTCATTTATTACTGCGACCGCTTCTAAAGGATGATTCCTCGGAGTACTTTTTGGCTGAAATAAATCATAGTTTGAAGAGTTACACTTCCCATCAATGTAAAAGAAAACTTTGGCAACATGAGTCGTTTGACAGAACTGTCAGGGGAGATGACGATTTTGTGACTTTTGCGAGTTATATTCAAAACAACCATGTCAAGAAAGGGTTGATCAATGAAAATGAAGTATACAAGTGGTATTATGTTTTTTTACGAGATTGATTATTTGATATAGTCACTGAAGTTCGAGATTCTGCAGACGGCAATCGGGACGATTACCCGTCCTCACCCGACGAGTTCATTTTCTATAACTCAATCTACTCAAGTACTTAAGTACTCATGTACTCAAGTACTCAACTACTCGATTCCCTCACCCGTTTTAATTATATTTACAAATTGATTTATTTTAATTTTTTAATGAGGAATTCGATGACAGCCAATCTTGATATGATCAGGAAAGTTTATGGAGAATTTGCGGGGAAAGTGGAGCATGCACGCACACTTTTGGGCAGACCACTGACTTATGCCGAGAAGATTTTATACACTCATCTTTGGGAGCTCCCTTCATCGCCACTTACGAGAGGCAAGGATTACGCAGACTTGGCTCCCGACCGTGTTGCCATGCAGGATGCGACAGCACAAATGGCACTTTTGCAGTTTATGTCAGCCGGGAAGAAGGAAGCTGCAGTTCCTTCAACTGTTCATTGCGATCACCTGATTCAGGCACAGACTGGTGCAGTTGATGATCTCAACAGAGCTAACACAGACAATAAGGAAGTGTATGATTTCCTTGAGAGTGTCAGTAGCAAATACGGCATCGGATTTTGGAAACCGGGTGCTGGAATCATTCATCAGGTGGTTCTTGAAAACTATGCATTCCCGGGTGGAATGATGATTGGTACCGACTCTCACACTCCTAATGCCGGCGGTCTCGGAATGATCGCAATCGGTGTTGGTGGTGCTGATGCAGTTGATGTGATGGCAGGTATGGCATGGGAACTCAAGTGGCCCAAACTTATCGGTGTAAAACTTACCGGAAAACTGAACGGCTGGACATCTCCAAAAGATGTAATCCTTAAACTTGCCGGTATCCTCACCGTAAAAGGCGGGACGGGTGCGATAGTTGAATATTTTGGTGAGGGAACCGAGTCGATTTCATGTACCGGCAAAGGGACAATCTGTAATATGGGTGCTGAAATTGGAGCCACCACTTCTTTATTCCCTTACGATGCGAAGATGGCAGCATATCTCAAATCGACAGCAAGGGAAGATCTCGCGGCACTCGCTGATGGCATCGCCTCAGAACTAAAAGCTGATTCGGATGTGGCTGCAAATCCTGAAAAATATTTTGATCAGATAATCGAGATCAATTTAAGTGAACTCGAACCGCATGTTAACGGTCCATTCACTCCCGATCTAGCGTGGCCCATCTCGAAGCTTAAAGAAGCAGCAAAAGAGAACAACTATCCCGAAAAACTGAGTGTTGCCCTCATCGGCAGCTGCACCAACTCAAGTTACGAAGATATTGACAGATCTACGAACATTGCCCGTCAGGCTCTTGCGGTTGGTTTAAAAGCCAAATCACAGTTTACAATCACACCCGGTTCAGAACAGGTAAGAGCTACGATCGAAAGAGACGGTCAGTTACAAACGCTCACCGAACTTGGTGGAGTTATCCTCGCAAATGCCTGCGGACCTTGCATCGGAATGTGGAAAAGAATGGATGTTAAAACGGGTGAAAGAAACACCATCATAACATCATTCAACAGAAACTTCGCAAAGCGAAATGATGGAAATCCTGACACCCTCGCATTTGTTGCTTCTCCTGAAATAGTTACAGCACTGGCAATAGCAGGAACAATTACATTTAACCCTTTGACCGATGAATTGGTGAATGAAAAGGGTGAAAAAGTAAAACTTGTGGCTCCTGTTGGTGATGAATTACCGGCAAGAGGATTTGACCAGGGGGAAAATGGATATATATCACCTGCTGAAGATGGTGGATCGGTTGAAGTAAAAGTTGCCCCAACAAGTGATCGTTTGCAGTTATTAGAACCTTTTGCCCCATGGGATGGAAACGACCCCGAAAACCTTCCTGTCCTCTTAAAAGCAAAAGGGAAGTGTACCACAGATCATATTTCGATGGCGGGTCCATGGTTGAAATACCGCGGACATCTTGACAACATTTCAAACAACATGTTTATCGGAGCAATTAATGCCTACACGGGTGACCCCGGCAAAGTAAAGAATGTTGTTACGGGTGAATACAAATCAGTTCCAGAGGTGGCACGCGACTACAAAGCCTCCGGTTTGAACTGGGTTGTTTTTGGTGATGAAAACTATGGTGAAGGATCGAGTCGTGAACACGCTGCTCTTGAACCAAGGCATCTCGGCGGTCGTGCAATAATCGTAAAAAGTTTTGCAAGAATTCACGAAACCAACCTGAAAAAACAAGGAATGTTACCCTTGACTTTTGCAAATCCTGCCGATTATGACAAAGTTCGTGAAGACGACCGGGTTTCGATAATTGGTCTGAAAGAATTTGCACCGGGTAAACAAGTGACTCTTCTGCTTAAACATTCGGATGGTACAACAGATGAATGTAAATTGAATCACACTTTCAACGAAAGACAGTTTGACTGGTTCAAAGCAGGCAGTGCATTAAATTTGATTGCAGCCGGGGCTTAGTTAAAATGATATTTGGCGAACGGGGGATGGAGTGTGGTTTTCTGTTTGTGAAGGATGGTATGTATCATGCTATCCCTCACATTTCACAGAAGACATTTCTCCATTCTCCTGACCCAAATTGCCTGATTTGTTTTATGTATCTACCTGCTTCTAAAATATGAATTTCCTTTCTCCGGGTCTGTTGTTTGGGCTGTTGGCGGCTTCAATTCCGATATTGATACATCTGCTCAATTTACGGAAACTCAAAAAGATTGATTTCTCCACACTTCATTTCCTCAAACTTATTGAAAAGCAAAAGGTAAGACGGGTAAAGCTTATTCAATGGTTATTGATGGCTTTACGCGTGATGATAGTTGCGATGCTTGTGTTGGGATTTTCCCGCCCTGTTGTTCAGGATGTTCGTATTCCCGGGTTTACTTCTGCCTCAAAAACTACAGCAGTGATTGTAGTGGATGACAGTTTTAGTATGGAAGTGGTTGATGGACGGGGTTCCTGGTTCAATCAAATGAAAAACGGTGTAAATTTGATCCTTTCAGGGCTAAAGGAAGGTGACGATGTCTCAGTTGTTTTCACTTCCGGAAGTTACTCTGAACTTGCTTCCCCCTCCTCGGATTTTTTAAACCTGAAAAAATTAATCTCTCAAATTGAACCCGGTTTTCAAACCGGAATGCTTAACAGTGCCATATTAAAAGCTGCATCCATTATCGGTGAGTCAGACAATTTGAACAAAGAACTTTATATATTTTCTGATTTTCAAAAAAGTACCCTCGGGAATGAACGGGAGTTCACTGATGTATCGGCACTTTTAGACTCGAGAGTAAAGACCCGTCTTTTTTATTTTAATTCCAAAGAAGTTGTAAATTCTGCTGTTACAGCCGTAAAAGTAAATAATCAGATTTTTGAACCGGGGAAAGATATCTCAGTTACCGCCACAATCAGGAATTATTCAGAAGATGACATCAACAATGGCCTGGTTTCTCTATTTGTGAATGGAGAGAGAGGAGCCCAAAAAAGTTATAACCTCGCTTCCGGGAAGATAACAGATGTTACCCTTTCAGCAAGAGTTGATAAACCGGGATTTTCTGAGATCAGAGTTGAAATTGATGAAGATGATCTTAAAGCTGATAATTCAAGGTTTGCTTCCATTTATCTACCGTATGAATTTAAAGTGGTATTATTAGGGAAAGCATCAGATTTAAAATTTATTAACGCAGCAATTGAAGCCGGCTCATTTGCAGGAAATATGCAGATAATCAGAAAAGAGATTTCGCAAACCGGCTCCCTCGACTTTGGTGATGTAAACATGGTGATTGCTGCAGGTTCAGGGATTGGCGGAGATTTAAGTAAGTTAAAAGAGTATGTAAAACAGGGTGGGGGCATTATGCTTTTCCCCGGAGAGAATACCACACTTGCCGAATATTCATCCCTTCTTTCAGCTTTTGGTGTGGTTGCTCCACAGGAGATGAAAAAGGACGCAAAGGCATTACCGGGGAAATTTACTTCGATAAGATTTGAACACCCGTTGCTCAGAGAGATATTCCAAACGCAATACGGCAATTCGGTTGAGTCCCCGGAACTTTTTACATATTTCAGGATTCCTTCCGGGAGTGGAACAGACATCATCTCACTCTCCGATGGTGGATCATTTTTGAAAGAGACAAGATTTGGAAAAGGAAAGGTGATTACATCTGCGGTTGCTGCAGTAATTCCTGCCGGAAACTTCCCCGTGATACCAGTTTTTGCCCCACTTATTTACAGATCTCTCTTTTATCTTGCATCTCAGGAGCCTGCAGGAGAAGAATCACTTACAGGAGAACAAATTTTTATCCCCGGTAAAAAAACAGGTGGTGGAAGTATCGAGCTGGTGGCACCCGGAGAGGCCGGATATGTGCTTCAAACATCCCCCAACAATGGAGGTGTTCTCTTCGATAAAACTGTGAGACCGGGCGTTTATAAATTTACGAGGGATGGGAAAGAGATCGACTTTGTACCCGTAAACCTTGATACAGTTGAGTCAAATTCAACACAATTAAATTCAAGAGAAATTGAAAACTATTTTCAAACAATCAAAATAAAAAACGAACCGGAGTTCTTTGATCCCGCCGAAAATTTTATACAAAAAATTTATGAATCAAGAGTGGGGTCGGAATTATGGAAGTTGTTTATTATTATTGCAATTGGTTTAATTGCAGTGGAAATGTTTGTGACAAGGGTGAAGAAGAATGATGTTGCAAAATAACGATAGACCAGGCATGTTTACTCCATGTCTAATATTTGTCTAATATATAGTTGGACAATCATTAAAATATGATGTAAACCTGTGAAAATATGTTTTGATTTTTTGCTAAAAATGGGATATTTTTATGATGCGAAATTTTAGGTAATGATTTATTAACAAACGAAGAGAGATAATCGGAGGCCTTAATGAGGATAAAACTGTTACTGTGTGCCTTATTTGTTTCCTTTATGCTTCTGTCCCCACAGGTTTTAGGCCAGGCCGGTAAAATTTCCGGGCGGGTTTTAGACTCACAGACAAAGGAGCCACTCCCATTTGCGAATGTGGTTATAATGGGTACCAATCTTGGTGCTGCCACAAATTTGGATGGCGAATATATTATTATAAATGTTCCTCCGGGAACATACAAAATCCGTGCTTCGATGACCGGATACAACAATTATACTGTAGAAAATATCACAGTGGCTACGGGTCTAACCACCTCTCTCGATTTTGCGATTGTCCCTGCTTCGTTTCAGACTGAAGAGGTTGTCGTAATTGCTGAAAAGCCTCTTATTAATAAAGATATTACTGCATCAACTTCTGTTATCGGAGATGAACTGATCTCTGAACTTCCGGTCACCGACATTTCTGATGTACTTCAGTTACAGGCAGGTATTGTTGTTGGTGGTGGTGGTGAACTTCACATGCGTGGAGGCAGGGGTGGTCAGGTTGTATATCAGGTTGACGGTGTTCCGGTTACCGATGCTTACGATAACAGTAATGTAGTTGATGTTGGAACAAATTCAGTAAAAGAGCTTCAGGTTATCTCCGGTGCTTTTAATGCTGAATATGGTCAGGCAATGTCGGGTATCGTTAACATCGTTACAAAAGATGGTAACAACGATTATACAGGATCACTTTCGTTTTATGGTGGCGATTATCTCTCCACAAACAAAGATGTTTTTTGGAATATCGAAAAAATTAACCCGATTGCTGTCCGTAATATTGATGGTAGCATTAGTGGAGCGATAGTCAGAGATAAACTCTTTTTCTTTGCAAATGGAAGATACTATTATAATGAAGGATACTTTTACGGGAAAAGAACTTTCTTAACATCCGATATTTCAAGAGAGAACAGTGCAAACGCCAACTACAATCTTGTAGATGGTACTGACTCTTTGTTAACCCCGCTTGCAGGTCCGCGTGGTGACGGAGCGATGGTTCCGACCAATGAAAATACCCGTTATTTTGCACAAGGCAAGTTGACATATAGAATGTTTAGTGCGTTTACGGTAAGGTATAGTTATCTGTTTGACAAGCAGGACTATTTTGACGGTGCTCCAAGGTTGACACCTGACAATAAGTTGCAAAGATTCAGACAAGGTATCAGCAATACTCTTAGTATTAACCATGCACTTTCAAACTCCTCGTTTTATACATTAAACCTCTCCTATTTCTTCAAAGATTACAGACACTATTTATACGAAGACATTTACACAGGAAATGCTGCCAGGCCAACTCTTTATGTTGACAACAGGCTGAAGCAAAATCCTCCATACAGCTTCGATATCGGTGGAACTGATAATAACAGATTTGTAAGAAACACAGGAACATACTCAGTAAAATTGGACTGGGAGACTCAGTTTAATCAGCAGATCAGTGTTAAGTTTGGTGCTGATATAAAACAACACCGCATTTACTTCGAGAACATTAATCTCGTTCCGATGACTGTAAACGGTGTTGATGTTAAACCTTACAATGTAATTACTCCACCTGAGTCTTCAACCGACCACGATACATATACAAGAAAACCTCAAGAATTTTCAGGTTATGTTCAATCGAAGTTTGAAGCTTTTAACCTCATATTCAATGCAGGTTTCAGAGTTGATGTTTTTAACCCTGATGGTAGAATTCTTTCAGACCCTACAGATCCTGATATAAGGAAACCTGTTAAGCCGGCAAACAGAGCAAAAACATACGAAGAAAGATTAACCTACTGGTATAAAGATGCTTCGTGGAAAACTCAGATAAGCCCAAGGCTTGGAATTGCATTCCCTATTACCGCAAGAGGAGTCATCCACTTCTCATACGGTCATTTCTTCCAGCTTCCAAGTTATGAATTGCTCTACAGCAATCCTGATTTTGAAGTTCTTGATGGATCCGGTAATGTGGCTCTTTTTGGAAATGCCGACTTGCAACCACAGAAGACTGTTAAAGGAGAGATTGGTCTCCAGCAACAATTGTCTGATGATATGGCAATCGACATAACAATGTTTTTTGAAGATTTTAGAGATCTTACCGGTACACAAACCGATCAGATTTCGATCTTTGGAACACAGTCAACCTATAGTCAGTATGCCAACTCCGATTTTGGATTCTCAAAAGGATTCATAATTAAATTTGAAAAGAGATTTGGTGGCGGACTTTCCGTTAATATGGATTATACATTCTCAGTAACCAAAGGTAACTCATCAAATCCTGCGGATGCAAGAAATGCGATCCTTGGTGGTGCAGCTCCTGAAACTTACATTGCTCCACTCGATTGGGATCAATCACATACCTTCAACCTCGCTGTAAGTTATTCAGTGCCGAGTGATTTTGGTATTTCGTTGATAGCCAACTATTTCACAGGTCAGCCTTACACTCCTGCTGTTAATAAAAACACCAGAGTAACACAAAATGCTTTCCCAAGAAACAGTGATTACAAGAACGACATCTTTAATGTTGATCTTAGAGCATACAAAGAATTCGAGATCTTCGATCAGAAGATTACCGCATTCTTGAGAGTATTTAACCTGTTGGATCTTGATAATCCCCGCGGATTATACTCCGATACAGGCGATCCATACTTTACATTCGGGCTGCTTGAAGCCAGAAAAGTTAACCCCAGATTGTATTATAATACACTGGAAGAACTGTACTTAAATCCGGGCTTCTTCTCCGAACCAAGAAGAGTTGAACTCGGTTTATCGTATAACTTTTAATGCAGGTTGAGTCTATGAATAAATTTATGATATATATCTCGTTATTGCTTCTTATCGTTTTTGCCAACGAAGCATTAGCTCAACGCGGCGACCCGAACCTGAGAAGGATCGGATATCATACGGGAAACCGTATAGGTATCTCTTTCTACAATGACGGGCAGATCTCCGGATTCAACACGGGTGTTGATATCAGAGGTGAGTGGCCGCTTGGATCCGGCGAAAACTATATTGGAGATTGTATCCCCCTTATTGGTGTTGAATTCACCAACATACTCGGGGAAATTAAACATTCGGTTTGTATCTCAAGAGGTCCAAGAAATAACCAACTATATGAGAGACACCCACTTTACAACTACTTTTGGGGTTGGAACCCGCTGCCGGGATATTTAAACCCTGCTTCAGAATCAGTTGCAATGTCACATTTACCTGATTCATGGCCCATTGGTGGATGGAAAGATCAGCCAACATGGGTTGATCCAAACACAGGGAAAACCCAGTGGAATGGCTATTTTGGTCGTGGAATTATCCAGGCTGACCAGGAAAGTTATTATTGGGCTGATGACAATCAGGATGACGAATTTAACGGTAACTTTTTACCTGATTCAAGAGACACTTCCAGAAAAGGAATGGGTCTTACGATGGGGGTTAGAGGCTTCCAATGGTCAAGTTTTCTTGCTGCCAACAGTATCTTCTGGCTTTATGACATAAAGAACGAAGGCACAACCATCTTTAGAAAAGCTGATTTTGGTACCGTGGTGGGTACTCTCGCCGGTGGTGATGGTGACAGTCAGGATGATCTTGGATCATTTGATGTTAATAATTCGATCACCTATTCATGGGATAGTGATGGTTCGGGTAATAAAGGTCAAAAGGTTGGTTATGTAGGATATGCATTCCTTGAATCACCGGGTAACCCTTATGATGGCATTGATAACGATGACGACAGTGGTGATCCTAATGCTCCGAGATTCGTTCAGACCTCTTTTGATTCCGTGACCTATCTTCCCGGTTCAGTGATGGTTTTAATTGATGCAAACACTTATGCAAGAACTCAATATACGGTTCAAGCCGGTGACAACACTGTAACAAGTCTGGGAAAAACCACTACCTTTACACCGGGAGTTACTTATTTCCGTGAAGGACACATCAAAGAGATCATCAATGGTGTGGCTACTCCTGATTCATCATCAAACGATGGTGTTGATAATGATTTCGACGGTCTTATCGATGAAAACCAGGCGATCCATTTTGAGACAAGAAAACTTAAAAATCTTCCCGGTCTTAAACATAAAGACTTTAGGACAGGTCTCGCGGTTAATGCACCACTTATCGACGAAAAAAGAGATAATGATGCCGGTGTGATGACTTCTTCTTTTATAAAGATGAGTGATGGAACTGTCGTTTTGATGAGTCACTGGTCTGGTGATGAAAATGCCAACTGGGTTGCAACCGACATAGCAACCGGTGACATCAGAGATGATGTTGGTGGTGATGGTGTTGGTCCTTTTGATGAAGGTTATATTGGTCCCGACGCTGATGGAACTGAAGGAAACGGAAGGCCTGATCAGGGAGAACCAAACTTCGGAAAAGTTGATCCTGATGAATCAGATCAGATTGGTCTGACATCATTTAACTTTTTTGAACAGGCATCTTCACCTGACATGACTCAGGATGAGATTCTTTGGAACAGAATGTATCCCGGAAGATTTGATGTAATTCCACCCAATCCACAGGATGGTGATTTTATATATGCTTCGGGTTATTTCCCGTTGGCTCCAAATATTACAGAGAGATTTTCAGTTTCGCTTCTATTTGGACAGGATTATGCAGATGTGGTTCGTCAGAAAAATGTTGTTCAGCAGATTTACAATGCCGGCTACAAATTCCCGCAGCCACCAAGAAAACCAAAGATTAACATCACACAGGATGACGGTAAGGTTATACTTTACTGGGATCCAAGACCTGTCGAAAACTCGATCGATTTTATGTCTAAATTGAAAGATTTTGAAGGTTATAAAATTTATCGTGCAACTGATGCAGGATTTATCGATGCAAGAACCATCACCAATGCCTATGGCGTTTTGTTTTTCAATAAACCGTTGAGACAATTCGACATCAAGGGAAATGGTGTTAAAGGATTCTTTTATCCACAACCTGATCTTCTTGAACAACTTGGTGGTATCACCTATTATCTTGGTGATGATACAACAGGATTAACTAACAGATTCATCGATTCTTCTGCAGTAAAAGGTCAGACCTATTATTATGCTGTTGCAGCTTATGATAAAGGTGATGCTTCTAAGAATATCTTCCCGAGTGAAAACTCGACCTTTATTTTCCGCTCTAACACTGGTGAGATTATATCCGATGACAACACCGGATATATTACTCCCGGTGCAAGACCAATCGGTTATGTTGATGCAAGTCTTGAATCACTTACAGCCGAAACCACTCCGAGAGGAACCGGAAAAGTAATGGTTGAAGTTATTGATCAATCAGCTATTAATCCTAAAAACACTTATCGTGTTGTTTTTGCTGATACTTCACTCCAGAGATACACTGAATCATGGTCACTTGTAAATATAACAACAGGTGATACTGTTGTTAAAAAAGCAACTATATTTGGTGGGTCCACTCCTGTTGTGGATGGATTCAGGCTTCAGATTGCAAATGATGAAATTATCAAACTTGATACAAACAAAACTGGCTGGTACATCAACGCTCAGGATACAATGCCTGTTGCTGGTGCTTTAGGTTCGGCAGAGTATCCGGAATTCACATTCGAGACTTTATTTATCGTGCTTAGTAATACTACTAACAAGGGGATTGTCTGGGCTGATGACTATTATCTCGAATTCAGTCCTGACAGTTCTTATGGTCGATCAGTTGCAGATACCCTTAGACCTCCAACACCTTCTAATAGAATACCGGCGAGAAATGCTAATTTCAAGGTAAAAAGAGTGGTTGATGGGTCAGAAGTACCATTCGTCTATTATGTAACGCAGAGTCAGCTTAGTGCTATTCACAATATCTATTTTAAAGAGAATATTAATGGGACAGCACAGCGTACATGGAAATTAAATATTTTAATGAAAACTGCGAACGCTTCTCTGCCTACATCGGGCGTCCTGAAAACATTTACTAAAAAGCCATTCTCAAGCTCTGATTCTTACCGGTTTAATATGAAATCGAGTTCGATCAACAGCGCCGCTGCTGCTAATGAATTGGAAAAAATTAAAGTAGTCCCTAATCCTTATGTGGTTACACATCAGAATGAGGCAAGATTACTCAGTACACAGACGAGTGGTAGAGGTGAAAGAGAAATCAGATTCACACATATTCCACCCGGATCGAAAATAAATATCTTCACCGTAAAAGGAGAGCTGATTAAGACCCTTCTTTCAGCCGATCAATATGTTGGAGATGTTTACTGGAACTTAAGAACTGAAGAAAATCTTGACGCAGCATTTGGTATGTATGTTTACACTGTTGAAATACCGAATGTCGGGACTAAAATCGGCAAGTTTGCCTTAATTAAATAGCGGAGATTAAGAGAATGAAAAGACTTTATTTTTTGTTTATTCTACTGTCTGCTGCTACTTTAATGTACGGTCAGACTAAGGTTGGCTCAACTGCTGCTCCATTCTTATCAATAGGGATTGGGCCAAGAGCTGTCGGAATGGGTGGTGCGTTTACTGCTACAGCAAACGACATCACAGCGTTATATTGGAACCCTGCAGGTGTCTCAAGAGTTGGCGGAAGTGCTGCCTACTTCTCTCACACTAAATGGTTCGCTGACATCAACTTTAATTATGCTGCTGCAATGCTGAGCCTGGGCGACTGGGGAACAGTGGGTGGTAGTGTTACTATTCTTGATTATGGCGAAACAGAAGTAACCACAATTAAAGAACCTGATGGTACCGGTGAAACTTATGGTGCAAAAGATCTCTCAATGGGATTACACTATGCGATGAACCTGACTGACCGGTTTTCAATTGGTGGTACCGTCAAATATGTTCAGCAATCGATCTGGAACACAAGTGCCTCAACTGTGGCATTTGATCTTGGTGTGCTTTTCCTTTCAGAGATCTACGGATTGAGAATAGGGGCAACCATCTCCAACTTCGGTGGTGACATGACAATGGATGGTAAAGATCTCCTGGTGCTCTATGATGTTGATCCCGGAATCTTTGGCAACAACGACCAGGTTCTCGCAAAATTGAAAACCGATCCATTTCCTCTTCCACTTACCTTCAAGGTGGGTATTGCAATGGACGTTGTAAATTCGCAGGATCTAAAATTCACAGTCGGCCTGGATGCACTTCATCCAAATGACAACTCGGAAAGCATCAATGTGGGTGGTGAGGTTATATACAAAAACCTTATTTCTCTCAGAGGTGGATACAAATCCCTGTTCCTCGATAATGCGGAAGAAGGACTCACCCTCGGTGTAGGATTGAATTATGATATAGCCCCAAATCTTGGCTTATCAGTAGATTATGCATATCAGGATTTTGGTTTGCTTAAGAACACACAATTCTTTTCACTTGGGATTAAATTTTAGTTTATTTTACAACCATAAAAAAGAATAATTTGAACACACAAATTCATTTAATGAGGAGAAACGCGATGAAGAAAATCTTTACGGCTGTGGTCTTAATTACGGCTATGGCATCAATGGCTTTCGCCCAGAATGCTGTGACATTTCAAGTAAACATGGGAAAACAAGTTACTTTAGGTAACTTTGATCCTAATGCAGATACTTTATATGTCAGTGGTGCATTTAATGGGTGGGGAACCGGAAATCCGATCCCAAGGCCAGCAGGTAATGACTCAGTTTGGGTTGTAACCGTACCAGCAGTTGGTGCACCAACCACAACATCAGAATACAAATTCAGATTCAGAGATGTATCTGCTTCTGCTGATGTTTGGGAAAGTGTTGCAAACAGAGTGGTAACTATTGGAGGAGATCCAACAGTTGTTGATGTTGTTTATTTCGATAACAACGGATATCAGACAACTTTTATGGTCAATCTTACATTTTCTGTTAACATGGAACTTGAAAGACTCTCCGGTAGATTCACACCATCAGAAGATACTGTTTCTGTAAACGGTAACTTTAATGGCTGGGCATCTTTGGTTAACATCATGCTTCCGGGATTAAACCCTGATGTTTATGAAGTTTCTTTTGACAAAGAAGTTTCATTAAACGAAGAGTTGAACTACAAATACTGGTATACTCCTAATGCATGGGAAAGCCGTCCTAACAGACAATATCTCATCACACAGGAAGATATCACTGCTGGTTTCGTAGTTCAGGAAGGTACATACAATGATGGTAGCCTTGCAACTGTTATCAATCAGCCATGCACAATCAAATTGACTGTTAATACTAACGGCGCAGTTGGTCCGATCGGTCCATTTACGGAAGTTACCAATGCAATCGTTGCCGGTTCGTCAGCTCCATTGGGCTGGCCGGGTGGCGGATGGCCAACAAGTGACTCAGCTATCGTTATCAGATTATTTGATGATGGAACAAATGGTGACCTTGTTGCCGATGACAAGATATTCTCAAGAGATATCCTTTTCCCTGCTTACACATCACTTGGAACCGAATACAAATATGGTCTTAACTTTGGATTGACAACAAACCAGGGTGTAAACGACAACGAAGCAGGTATTGGCAATAACCACAGATTCGGATGGCAGATTAATTATGTAAGTGCAACCGCTGTTGATACATTTGGTAGAATCACTACATCAAACTTGATCAATGTTGTTACAGGCGTTAAAGAAATTGACAACAATATTCCTAACAATTACAACATGAGCCAGAACTATCCTAACCCATTCAACCCTTCAACTTCTATCCGTTTCAGCATCCCTGAAGCCGGTAATGTAAGAATGGTTGTTTACAATGTAACAGGTCAGGAAGTTGCAGTTCTTTTGGATGGCCAAAAAGCTGCCGGTAACTATGAAGTTAGCTTCGATGCTGCTAAATTACCTTCAGGTATCTATCTTTACACAATCCAGTCAGGTAACTTTACCCAGACTCGTAAAATGATGCTCTTGAAGTAATTTCTTCGTTTGAAGAGTTAAAATCCGGATTGCCGAAATGCAATCCGGATTTTTTATTTTGTATGGATGATTAATTATTTTTTTGGAAAAACAGCGTAAAATGAAACAATACACTTCACACCCCGGCTTCTCAACCTCGATGGCAAATGACAAACAACTTCAAGAACTGATCCGGAAAGTAATAATTGAGGAGAAAATCACACATGTTTTCGAATCGGGTACTTACCTCGGAACGGGTTCCACGAGAATGATAGCAGATGCATTTGCAGATGTGGGTGCTCCAAAAAATTTCATTACTGTGGAAGCAAATTATTTTAACTGGGTTAAGGCTGTTAAAAACCTTGAAAAATACCCGTTTGTTACACCGGTTTGGGGTCTGACTCTTAACAGGGAAGAGGCGATAGAGTTTGTTGTAAATGATGATATGTTAAAAAATGCTGACAAATATCCCGACATCTATTGTGATGGTGGAGATGATCCACATGGATTTTACACAAGAGAAATAAAAGGTGAGTTTGGTAATTCTCGCTTCGGAATATTGAACCTGATATATAACCGAAAAATAAAAAAAGAAGAAAAAAAATACTATCAGGGTGAAAATATGATCACCAAATATCTTTCAGAGATGAGAAAATACAACCCGCTTGTGCTGTTGGATTCATCAGGGGGAGTTGGTTACCTGGAGTTTAAAACGACATTAAATGCATTGGAGAATGAACCATTCTGCATTATTCTCGATGATGTACATCATGTGAAACATCACAGGAGTTACCTTGATATTAAAAAGTCTCCCGATTTTACAGTTGTAGGAGAAAATTACCAGGGTGGCTGGATTTTTGCCATCAGAAACCGGTCTATTTGATGTTTTTTAACTGACTGTTCAACTCTCTCGCACCGGGAAATTTTGGATCAACTTCGAGACATTTCTGCAGATAAATTTTAGCAGAAGTGTAATCCTTTAGATTTATAAAAGCACCCGCCAGATTATATAATGTTTGTGGATCACGAGCATCATGGTTAATACTCTCCAAAAGCCATTTTTTCCCACCTTCAGCATCGTTTTCGCTTAAAGCAATAATTCCCAACCATTTGGTTGAATAAGCCCCCGGGGTTATGGCATAACTTTGATGTAGGACTGCTTTTGACTTTACATACAGTTTTAATTGCATTAGTGCATCAGCATACGCATTATAGAATTTAGTAATGAAGTGGAACTGCGAAATTAAAACTTCAAATTCCTTTAAAGCTTTTATTTCATCATTTTGAGATACAAACCAGTTTGCTGCTTTGGTGTGGGCTTCATCCCACTTTAATTCCCCTTTGGCAGATTGCAGAGCAAGTGAATCGATATAGTTTTGCGGTGGTCTCATCTTTTCAAGTGGTATTTTGGTATTTGACCTGTTGAAGGGCCACTGAGATTTGATCCCAAGCAGGCGGTAGTCGGAAATAAGAGAATCAAGCTTTGAAAACGGGAGATTTACCATTGTAAGACTGTCTAATGCCTTTGAATCAACTGTAACTTCAGGCTTTTCTTTGAGAACCCCTGATTTTGTTATTCCTTCAAGGAATAAACTTGACATCAGATTATAACCGGCTAAATTGGGGTGAAGATGGTCGGTCATCAAATCGTTGCCCACAATTCCATTTCGTGACACAGCATTAAATACAGAATCAATTTGAATTAACGATGCACCATGTTTTGATGCGAGGTTTTTTATGATGGAATTAAATGATTTGGGGGCTCTGAAACGGAGTTCATCCAAGTCTTTTGCTTTTATAAATTCGATTTTTGCTTCATCATATTTTTCATCTCTGTAAAGTTTTTCCGCAGTTTCAAATATTTTTCCGGCGCCACTCATCTCTGCAATAAATGGTGGTTGGTTGAGCAGGTTTGACACAAGTGTACCAATTACAACAGGAATGTTGTTCCCTTTTAACTCTTCGAGTATGTAATTCAGGTTGTGTTCAAACTGGTCAACTCCTGCCTGATAAAGGTCAGAATCAAGAGGGATAAGTTTATCTTTTGCGAGTGATTCCATTAATCCGGGAGAAGTTTGTTGTTCTGGTTCTCCTGAAAATATTGAAGAAATCAGTCTTATAACTCGCAATTTCCCCATGTTATGCATAAAACGGGTGATTCCGGGTGATGAGGCAATACTCGTCATTGAGGCAGCACCGAGAGCACCATAATATTCATTGTGGCCGGTATAAATGAGAACCAAATCGGGTTTTTGTTCGATCACATCCTCAAGTATATCCATAATTGCATAAGAATTTATGGCTGCAATTCCTAAATTCACAATCTCAAATTTTTTCTTTGGATAGAGAATTTTGAGTCGTTGATCAAGGAAGCGGGAGAATCCTCCATTCGGTTCAAAAGGAAAACCCGCTGCACTGCTTTCGCCCAATATCATGATTCTTAGTGTGTTTGGGTCTTTGGTTTTTGTGAATACATCGTTTATTGAGTGGGGAACAAAAGAGGCTCCCTTAAAATATCTTCTGGTAAGGTCGGGGTTGAGAACCAACAATTTCTCTTCACTTCCCGGAACGGTTATAAAAACAGGATTATCAGCCGCGTATCCAAAGGCTCTTAAACCAATTTCAACCAATCCAAGAATCAGGAATGGGAGAAAAATTGAGACTATGTAAAACGATATCGGGTATTTTTTTTTGTTTGCCATTTGGTAAGTGTCAGTTTCTTAAATAAAACGAATAATATCGTAAAATATTGATTATTCTAAAACATAAATATAAGAATGAAACCAATTAATTTTTTGATTGTTCCGGTAATATTATTGATCTTAAGCGGAAGTATATTTGCTCAACCCCAAAAAGAGATAGTGGCAAAGATTGGGAATCGAGAAATAACTTCAGAGGAATTTATCCTTCGTTATGAGATGTCGCCCAAGTTTACTCCACATGTTAAGGGAGCTGTTAAAGCACTTAAAGAAGAGCTGATTTATACTGTTACAGCAGAAAAGTTGTTTGCTCTTGAAGCTGAGTTATTGCGACTCGACACTTTAAAGGATGTAAAAAGAAGGATTGAACAATTCGAAAAGATGTTTGCCCGCGATGCCCTCTTTAAAGCTGAGATAATTGATAAAATTGATCAGACCCAACAAACTCTCGCCAATGAGATGGCAAAAGCAATAACCAAAATTAAAATTAAGGCGATAAGAAACAGTGATCAGGATCAGATCAAAAATGTTTACAATTTCCTAAACAATGGTGTCCCTTTTGATTCTTTGTTTTTTGATATCTACAAGAATGGTTATCAAGAAAATATGCTTGAAGTTTCCTATGGGATGTTTGACTATGATATCGAGGAAAAACTTTATCAGAAGAAGCCGGGGGAATATACTGAACCATTGTTCTATAACAATCTTTGGTATATTTTTTATGTTGAATCAAAAAGGGATTCTTCGTTTACTGATTCAAAACAGATTGAAAACGAGTTTACACGAGTAAAAAAACTGTATATCGAACGGTTAACACAAAAGCTGTATCAAGCTTTTAAAAAAGAGTTTTTTAAAGGGTTAAAAATCTCAACCGATGGAAACCTTCTTGCTGTTTTTGCGGGCAGGTTTTACGAACATCTTAAACAAAAACTCTTAGCCGAACCAAATACAGCCAAATCCCTCTCAGAAACGGGGAAGTGGAACCTTAAGAGCGAAGAGTTTTATTTTACAAAGAGTAAAATCCCGTTTGACTCACTGCAGATGACTTATTTCTCCCACAATTCCAAAAACTACTCACTTGAAGATTTTATCTATTTCCTTGCAGGTGATGTGAGGGAGATCGAATCGGTTGATTACAACAAACTTATGATAAAGTTGAAAAATTGGACTCGTGATTATATCGAATCAGAAGTTTTAGCAGAAGAAGCCATGAAGAGAACATTGCATAAAAAGCCTGATGTTCGGAGAGAAATCAACATCTGGCGCGACTACACTCTTTCCAATGCCTACCAGGCTTTGTATCTCGACTCTGCCTACATCAGTGAAGCCGAAGTGATGGATTATTTTGTAAAACGGAACAACGGGCAGGCTGGCGGAGTTACTCTCAAGCTTGCAAGAGCTATAAGTTCCGATCTTGATGCACTCGCCTCATTAATTACGGGAATGGATGATGGAACTGATTTTCTTACCCTGGCAAAATCGGTTAATGGAGAGCGGGACAAAGAGGTAAATGGCAGGGTGGAAGAATTTGTTCCTGCTTCCGATTATGGTGAAGCAGGTACCATAGCACTAAAATTATCCCCCGGTAGAGTGTTTGGGCCTGTAAAAATTGGTGATGAATTTGTAGTAATGAAACTGATAGATAAAAAACTTGAAGACATTTTATTGGTCGAGGAGTATGATGCAGTAAAGGATAAATTAAAAAGAGATCTTGGTTTCCAGAAATATTATAAATCGATGGTGAAAAACACAGCAATTCTCGCTTCAAAATTTAATGTAAATATCGATCTGAACAAAATTGATGAACTCAAAGTTACAGAAACTAACGCTGTTTATTTCAGATATATGGGATTTGGGAGTAGAATTACGGCTTTTCCACTTATGAGACCATTCACGGAATGGGTGGATGAATGGAAAAAAATGAAGGAGTTGAACCCCTGATTATTTCTCCGGGGTAAAACCATGTTTTTTATTAAACGCCTCGATCGACCTCCATATCGCAAAGGAGAAAAATGGAGCCACAAAAATATCAATTGTGTAATGTACATGTTGAAGCAGAATAAAAACTGACATTAACACAGCAAGCACCACAAGGATATATTTCATCGTTTTGTTTTCAACAATGTAGGCGAATAGTACCGCAACTGATATATGCCCCGAAAAAAAGAGGTCATGTTTAAGAACAATTCCTGAACTTAAAGATGAAATAAATGGATCAAAAAGAGGGATAAGGGTTTCGGGAGCTTTCAGAGGAAGCAACCACATTGCAACCAGTCTCGAACTCAGCAGGAAAAAATAGGCTTGAAATCCCATCATAAATCTGACAGGTCTGTCGGATATATAATAGAAGGTAATAAACACTCCACTATAAAGCATCAAAAATATCCACCAGGTTAGATCCACCGGACTAAACAGATTCAGTACCGGATCAACAAAACTAAATCCCTCCCGAACTTCGTTTAATTCAAGAATTCTTGGTGCAATGTATGCAAGCAACAGACTGAATACTACCGTTGCGATAAAATATATCCGGAATTTGCTCTCTTTAAATTTCGATCTCCAGCTTGAAGCTACACGGGTGGGATATGTTGAAATAATAATCCTCTCGGAAAAGTGAATAAATGCATTCCAAATATAAAGAATGAGTAAAGATAACTCACTTTTGATTTATCAAAAAAAAGAAAATCTTTACTGTTTATGACAATGTAAATTGTTAATAATTTCATTATTTGAGTAAAAACGCCTATTCCAAGTGGTACAATTTTTGATGTATAGACTTGCCACAAATATAAGTTAGAGAATGTTAAAATCGCTTGTACACCCGGGATCATTTAAAGGTGGAGTACATCCAGTTGAAGCAAAAGAGCTTTCGATGGATTCTCCCTTTGAAAGAATGCCCAATCCGAAGATGATTTATCTCCCCCTCTCTCAGCATGCAGGCAAAGAATCAAAGCTTTTGGTCGCCAAAGGCAGTATGGTAAAAAAAGGTGAATTACTCGCTGAACCCGACGGGTTTATTTCAGCTCCGGTTCACTCCCCGGTAAACGGGACAGTTACCAAAATATCAAAAACTGCAAATCTTTCAGGCGTCCCCAAAAGTGTAATTGAGATCTCTGTCTCCGAAGAGAGTGAACCGTCATACCTTGAGGCAATTGACTACAAAACTGCAAATAAAACACAACTACTCGATAGAATAAAAGATGCCGGAATAGTTGGCATGGGCGGAGCTGCGTTTCCCGCTTTTGTTAAACTTTCACCCCCTCCGGGCAAAAAAATCGACAAACTGATCATAAATGCCGCAGAATGTGAACCATATCTCACCCGCGACTATCGGTTAATGCTCGAATATACCGACGAATTAATCGCCGGAATAGAAATTCTGATGAAAATCACCGGTGTTGAATGTGTAATTGGTATCGAGGATAACAAACCAAAAGCAGTTGAAATCTTAAAAAATAAACTTGGATCCCGCACGGATATTACAGTAAAGGTGTTACCTGTTAAGTACCCGCAGGGTGCCGAGAAGATGTTGATATACGCAGTGACCGGAAAGAAAGTACCCCCCGGAAAACTCCCAATGGATGTGGGTGTTGTTATGCAAAATGTTGGAACTGCCATCTCGGTTTTCAGAGCTGTCGCTTTTGGCGAACCACAAATAGAAGCCTATGTTTCTGTAACCGGTGGCGGCATTACAAAACCTCGAAATATCATTGTTCCGATAGGAACTCCTGTATCAGAGATACTTGACTTTTGTGGAGGACTAAAACCCGACGCAATAAAAGTTATCGCAGGTGGTCCAATGATGGGAAACAACCTCTACGATTACAGTGCTCCCGTTATGAAAGCAACTTCAGGTTTACTGATCCTCACGGAAGCCGAATCACAACCGGGTGAAGCGATTGCCTGCCTGCGGTGTGGAAAGTGTATCGAAGTTTGTCCCGTTAATCTGATGCCAACGAGGCTTTCGCAATACTCTAAACTTCAACGATTTGAAGACGCAGAGGCTTCCGGGATTCTTGTTTGTATGGAATGTGGTTGTTGCGCTTATGAATGTCCTGCAAATATTCCACTTGTTCAATGGATTAAATTGGGCAAAAAAGAAGTGTTCAAAATAAAACAACAGGAAAGGAAGAGTGCCTGATATGGATACTGCTACCACTGTTGAATTAAAAAATAAAACAATTCTCACCAGCACACCGCATGTTCACTCAAAATTGAGTGCACAAAAAGCTATGTGGTTGGTTGTAATCTCCCTCCTGCCACCATTGGTGATGGGGGTTGTCTATTTTGGTCTTTTTCAGCTTGTTGTCATTCTCGCAGCACTTGCCGGAGCGATAATTACTGAATCGGCGATAAAGTATATCAGAAAACAAAAGATCACAATTTTTGATGGAAGTGCCATAATTACGGGTCTTCTTCTTGGATTGATAGTTCCCCCGGGGTTAAACCCTGTGTTTGCCTTTATCGGGTCAGTAGTTGCAATAGGCTTTGGAAAAGAAGTGTTTGGAGGATTGGGATATAACATCTTTAATCCTGCACTTGTCGGAAGAGCCTTTTTGCAGGCAGCATATCCTGTGGCGATGACCACCTGGAGTACCCCCGCAATGGCAGTTGACACCGTAACAAAAGCAACCCCTCTAAGCCTGTTCAAGTTTGAAGCAATTGCCTCAAAAGGGGGAGTTGATCCAATGTCCCTTTTCCTTGGGAATGTAGGCGGTTCAATTGGTGAAACTTCCTCAATTGCCATACTTGTCGGGATGGTCTTTTTGATCGTCATGAAAGTGTTGAACTGGCGGGTACCACTTGCTATGATAGTTGGATTACTCCTTTTCAGTGGCATTTTCTGGCTTATCGATCCCACAAAATTTGCATCGCCTATTCATCACCTCTTTATGGGTGGTTTTATGTTTGGTGCTGTTTACATGGCAAGTGATTGGGTTACATCACCCGTCACTAACAAAGGAATCTGGATATATGGCATGGCAATTTCGTTAATTGTTGTGATGATCAGGTTATTTGGTGGGCTTCCTGAAGGTGTCATGTATGCAATTTTGATCATGAACGGATTTGTTCCGCTAATTAACAGATATACAAAACCTGTAATTTTTGGAGCAGAAAAATGAATAATGTAACAAAAATGTTGGTTACCCTTGTAGTAATTGGAGCCATCTCCGGAGGTCTTCTCGCCAAAATATTTGAATGGGCAGACCCTCAGATTAAAGCTAATGCACAAAAAGAGACTGAAAGAGCCATCTTTGTGGTTCATCCCGAAGGTAAAAAACAGGAAAAATTGGCCGGAATTCCGGATGAACTTTACAAGGTAATGGATGATAAAGGAAATCTTATTGGTTATGCGATGCCTGTTAAAGGGAACGGTTTTCAAGGTGTAATTAAGATGATGATGGGAGTATCTCCCGATCTGAAGAAGATTACCGGGCTTACAGTTCTCGATCAGGTTGAAACCCCGGGACTTGGTTCCGAGATCACTAAAGAGAGTTTCACCGATCAATTTAAAAAAGTTGATCCCACCCCTGCCATCGTTGGCAAAAAAGGTGCCACTGAAACTCCAAATGACATCCTGACAATTACGGGCGCAACAATTTCCTCAAAAGCAGTTGTGAAAATTATGAATCTTGGACTTGAAGAGTTGAGAAAACTTAAAAAAGAGGGGAAGATATGAGTAAATCAATTGGACCCTTAAATGATTTCATGAATGGAATCTGGAAACAGAACCCGATATTTAAACAGGTACTTGGGACATGTCCCACTCTCGCTGTAACAGTTTCGGTAATCAACGGCGTAGCAATGGGACTTGCAACAACATTTGTGTTGCTTTTCAGCAGTCTGATTATTTCGATGATCAAAAAACTGATTCCCAACCAGGTAAGAATTGCCGCATATATTGTGGTTATTGCAACTTTTGTTACAATAGTTGATATTGTAATGAAAGCACAATTTCCTGATTTAAGCAAGGCACTTGGACCATTCATTCCGTTGATCGTTGTAAACTGTATCATACTTGGAAGAGCTGAAGCTTTTGCATCAAAGAACACAGTTGTCCGTTCCGGATTTGATGCCCTTGGCATGGGTGCCGGGTTTACGCTGGCTCTGTTGGTAATTGGCGGTATTAGAGAAATACTTGGATCAAACAAACTTTTTGGTTTTGTTGTACTTCCCGATACTGTTGAACCGATGTTAATCTTTATCCTTCCTGCAGGAGCATTTCTAACACTTGGAATACTGTTTGGAATTGCCAATAATTATGAGCAGAAAAAGAAGGATAAAGAGATCCGGAAGGCAATTTTAGCCGAGAGGTCAACAAAACTTGTAACTGTTCCTGCCACTCCACAATCTGAAACTGAGGAGGCATAAGATGGATTTGTTATTAATTTTTCTTTCTGCTGCAATTGTAAACAACTTTGTTCTTTCATACTTCCTGGGAATTTGTCCCTTCATCGGAGTATCAAACAAACTTACTTCAGCGTTTTCGATGGGAGTTGCAACTACTTTTGTACTTGTATTAACCGCTGTGGTAACATGGATGATCAATAATTTGATCCTGCTGCCTGCCGGGCTCGACTATCTGCAGTATGTTTCCTTCATTCTGGTGATTGCATCGCTTGTACAGTTTGTTGAGATGTTCATTAAAAAAACATCACAGCCACTTTACAGAGCACTTGGAATATACCTGCCACTCATCACAACCAATTGTGCTATTCTTGGGCTTGCCCTTTTTATGGCACTTCGCGATTATTCGATGATGCAAAGTATATTCTTTGGACTTGGTGCAGGAACAGGCTTCACCCTCGCACTGGTAATCATGGCAGGGATAAGAGAAGAACTTGAACTCGCCGATATTCCCAAACCATTTCGGGGTGTCCCAATCACATTGATTACTGCGGGACTTCTTGCTATGGCGTTTATGGGATTTTCGGGACTGATATAGAAATTAAAACTGGAGTTTAAAATGATAAACAGAAGAGATTTTTTAAAATTATCGGGTGTTGCTCTTGTTGCTTTGGGAAGTGGTGCAGGTCTAAAAAGACTGCTTTTCCGTCCTGAAAGAGAAGTAACCCTTGCAGCCCTTCTGCCCGATGATACTGTAATGCTGGCAAAAGTGTTAAACAACCTTGCAGGTGAGGCAGGGATATCCCTGAGACCATCAACCACAATGTTAGTTGGTGAGAATTCAGTTGTTTCCAAACTTGTAAAACTTGGTTTTTCATCCCATAAGGTTAAAGATCCACGATTTGCCATTTCGATTTCGCGGATAGCCCCGGGGAATGAAGGTGATATCTTTGTACACACTGATGATTTGGCGATTCTTAAACCTGAAACAGGTTTCTCAAATTCTCTCAGAAGTTTGCGTCAGGAATTAAAATCGACGAAAGCTTCACTTCTTCTCTCAGTAAAATCACTTGGAGAAAATGATTCAAAAGGTGAACGATTTGTAGTGATTGAATCGGAAGGGAAAAAGATCGAAAGACTTCCATTATCCGGCGAAGTAAAAGAAATTGTCGTTTATGGCGGGAATGTTATCTCAGTCGGTAATGGCAGGGCATTTGTAAAACATCACGGCTGTAAACATGGTATCTGCACAAGCATGGGTCATGTTTCCATGGCGGGTGATGTTATCGCCTGTGCTCCACACCAGACAATGATTTCTGTTGTGAAAGTCTAAAATGTTCAATCGGAAAGCCGTCTTTTTTATTATCGCATTTATCCTCTTTTTCCTTGTGGGTCTCTTTTATTCAGATTGGGGCAGCACAACGGAACGAAAGGTTAAACAGATAATGCCATTGATGGGAACTGTAGTTGAAATACAGATTCTTGAGGGTGACGGACAAAATTACCCCCTGGCATTTGAGAAGGCTTTTGATGAGATTAGACGAATTGATTCTCTCTTTTCTGATTATAAAGATTCGAGTAGCATCAGTCTGATTAACCGACTGGATTCGGGTAAGGTGGTGGTGTCAAAAGAGGTGACATCACTAATAAAAAGAGCCTTAAAAATTTCTGCAGAAACAAATGGTGCCTTTGATGTCACTGTTGGTGGATTGGTCAAACTTTGGGGCTTTAAAGATGAAACTTACCATGTTCCGATGAAAGATTCAATTTTGATGGTGATGAACAACATCGGTTATTCAAATATTGAAGTGGTCGACGACTCAACCATCATCAAAAAGAAACATTCCCAACTTGACCTTAGTGGAATCGCAAAGGGTTACGCCGTTGATATGGCATACCTGGTTCTTAAAGGTCTGGGAATAAAAAGCTTTTTGATAAATGCCGGTGGCGAGATCAGAGGAATGGGTGAGGATTGGAAAACCGGAGTTCAAGACCCTTTTTCAGAGCAGGGAATTGTTGAAATTATTGTTCCGGGTGACAAAGCTGTGGCCACTTCGGGTAATTATCAAAACTACTTTGAAGTGGACAAAATTCGTTATTGTCATCTGTTTGATCCTAAAACGGGATTTCCGGCTGACAAAGTGGTGAGTGTTACAGTTATTAGTGATGATGTAACCCTCGCTGATGTTTTGGCAACCGCCTTTTTTGTGGTTGGAATCGAAAAAAGTAAAGAATTGTTAAAAAAATTCCCGGGAAGTGAATTTTTGATCATCGACAAAGATGGTAAAAAATTCTATTCTGACGGATTCAAAAAATATACAAGGAGTTGATATGGACACTCAATTTT
This sequence comes from uncultured Ignavibacteriaceae bacterium, assembly GCA_964531325.1. Taxonomy (GTDB): domain Bacteria; phylum Bacteroidota; class Ignavibacteria; order Ignavibacteriales; family Ignavibacteriaceae; genus UTCHB3. The sequence goes on from CAZHCW010000011.1 coordinate 105,559, forward strand.
TAATTGCTCTTGCAACAATGGGAGGACTCGGTTTTATTTTTGCCGGTGCTTTGGCTATTGCAGACAAAAAGTTAAGAGTTGAAGAAAATCCTCTTATTGGTGACATCAATGATGTTCTGCCGGGTGCAAACTGCGGTGGGTGTGGTTATGCGGGGTGTTACGACTTTGCCTGCCACGCAGCCGACAAAACAGCTCCATCTAATGGATGCCCCGTGGGTGGTTCTGAAACAGCACTCTCCATTGCCCGTTTATTGGGTGAAGAAGCCGGTGAAGTTGTAAGGTTTCTACCAAGAGTCCTTTGCAGAGGTGGAAATGTTGAAGCAGTTAAAAAGTATTCAACTTACCACGGACCCGTTACATGCAGTGCCATGGACCTTCTTTCAGGAGGGGACAAACTCTGTTTCTACGGTTGTTTGAGTGGTGGTGACTGTGTTACATCATGTCCTTTTGGTGCGATGGTGATGGGTGAAAATGGATTACCCGAGGTGATTGAATCACTTTGCACAGGTTGTGGCAAATGTGTTAAAGCGTGTCCAAGAAATGTCATCGAAATGCACCCTGCAAATCGAAAAGTTTTCGTATTTTGCAAGAGTCATGATGACCCAAAAACTTCAAAATCTGTCTGCTCTGTTTCCTGCATGGGATGCAGCATCTGTGCCAGAAAATCGGATGGAGGCGTTGTCATGGACAATAATCTTGCAGTAATCGATTATGATAAACTGGATTTAGAAAAAATACCATTCGAAAAATGTACAACCAAAGCAATCAGAGTTATAGAACTGGTAGAAAAATAGCCCATGGCTGAAGTATTCACCGAAGAAGGAATAGTCGTCGAGAAACGAGGTGATCTTGCCGAGATTGCCATAATGGACAAAGGTAATTGCAAAACATGCGCTGCAAAGCCGTTTTGTAAAACCAATGAAAATGGAGTTTATTCCAATCTTACGGTTTACGACAAACTTGGTTCAAAACCCGGAGATGAGGTAATCATCGAAGTGAAAGGCTCCGATCTGCTTAAAGCTGTGATGATGGTGTACGGTCTCCCCTTGTTCTTGTTTATATTTACAATCGGAACTCTCATCTATTTTTATAGCGGAGATGTTAACAAAGAAATTATAGCATTTTTCTCGGCGATTCTTGTTCTCGCTGTCTATTATACAATTATAAAAATTGCCGGAGTTAAAGGGAATGTGAAGAAGGAAAACCTTCCTAAAACAGTAAGAATTAAAAAATCCTTTCAGTCAATTAATCATTAAACAAGGATATTAATGTTTAAAATAGTCTCAGCAGAATTTTTGGCACCCGAAGTAAAAAGATTTGAAATAGAGGCACCAAAAATAGCTGCAAAAAGAAAAGCGGGACAATTTGTTATTGTTCGTATTTCTGCACAAGGAGAAAGAATCCCTTTGACTATAGCTGACTCTTCAGTTGAAAGAGGAACAATAACCATTATTGTTCAAGGCATTGGAAAAACCACCAGGGAAATCAACGAACATAACACCGGTGACTTCTTCATGGATGTTGTTGGTCCCTTGGGACTTCCATCTCATATTGAAAATTTTGGAACGGCAGTCAGTATCGGTGGAGGAGTTGGAACAGCTATTGCATTTCCAACCGCCAAGGCATTAAAAGAAGCGGGGAACCACACTATCGCGATAATCGGCGGAAAGTCGAAAGAATATGTAATTCTTGAGAATGAACTCAGAGAGATTTGTGATGAAGTTTATCCAACTACCGATGATGGAAGTTATGGTTATCACGGGTTTGTAACGGGGAAATTAAAAGATATTATTGAATCGGGCACAAAAGTCGATTTTGTTTTGGCTATTGGTCCCATTCCCATGATGAAGGCCGTTGCGGATGTCACCAGACCTTATGGGATAAAAACAGTTGTAAGCCTCAATCCCGTCATGGTTGACGGCACAGGGATGTGTGGAGGCTGCAGAGCCGTGGTTGGTGGACAAACAGTATTTGTTTGTGTTGATGGACCGGAATTTGACGCCCACGAAGTCGATTTCACTTTACTGATGAAACGAAACAACACATACAGGAGCGAGGAAAAATCGGCACTCGACAAACATGTTTGCAGCCTCGATAAACAATTCGCAGAAGCAATTAACAATTAGTTTAACCTTTTAACTTAAATAAAAGAGAATCAATGGCAGAGTTAACAAAAAAAGAGAGAATGCAAATTCCTCGCCAACCCATGCCCGAGCAGGCTCCCAACTCAAGAAACAAAAACTTCACAGAGGTAAATCTTGGCTTTACAGAGGAACTTGCAAAACTTGAAGCGGAACGCTGTTTGCAGTGCCCAAAACCTAAATGTGTTGAAGGGTGTCCGGTTGGGGTGCAAATTAAAGATTTTATAAAGTTGGTTGCCGATGGCGACTATCTCGCGGCTGCCTCGAAGATCAAAGAGAATAATGTTTTGCCTGCGGTTTGTGGAAGAGTTTGTCCCCAGGAAGAACAGTGTGAAGCAAAATGTGTCACTGGTGTAAAAGGGGAATCGGTTGCGATTGGTCGGCTTGAGAGATTTGTTGCCGATTATGAAAGAACCACCACTGGCATTCGTCAGGCTGAAATTAAATCAAAAACCGGCAAAAAAGTTGCCATTATCGGGAGTGGACCTGCAGGACTTAGCTGCGCAGGTGAACTTGTTCAGCTTGGACATACAGTCACTGTTTTTGAAGCACTTCACGATATCGGTGGTGTTTTGATTTATGGCATCCCTGAGTTCAGATTACCAAAAGAGATCGTTAAAGCCGAAGTGGATGCACTTGAAGCTTTGGGTGTTGAATTCAAAACCAACAGCGTAATTGGTTTCACCGATACCATCGATGAATTGATGACGGTGGAAGGTTATGATGCCGTATTTATTGGTGTTGGGGCGGGACTGCCATATTTTATGAATCTTCCCGGCGAGAATTACAACGGTGTTTACTCGGCAAATGAGTTCCTCACCAGAGTGAACCTCATGAAAGCATATAAATTCCCTGAATACGATACTCCTGTATTTGATGTAAAAGGGAAAAATGTTGCTGTTTTTGGGGGTGGAAATACCGCAATGGATGCCGTAAGAACTTCAAAACGGTTGGGTGCTGCCAATGCCCGCATAATATACAGACGAAGTGAAGTGGAAATGCCTGCAAGAATTGAAGAAGTGCATCACGCCAAGGAAGAGGGAATTGAGTTTGTTATGCTTACCAATCCACTTGAGTTCCTCGGTGATGAATCAGGCTGGCTTCATGGAGTAAAACTTCAAAAGATGGAGCTTGGTGAACCCGATGCTTCCGGAAGAAGAAGGCCCGTGGCAATACCGGGTTCAGAGTATGTTATGCCTATTGATATGGCGGTCATAGCTATTGGTAACGGCTCAAATCCAATTATACAAAAAACAACACCTGATATAAACTTCAATAAGTGGGGTAATATCACGGTTGAAGAAGCCACTATGAAAACCTCCAAGAAGGGTGTTTTTGCGGGTGGTGATATTGTAACCGGTGGAGCCACAGTTATCCTGGCAATGGGTGCCGGAAGAAAAGCTGCTACTGCAATTGATGAGTACCTAATGCAGTAATGCAATAATCCAATAATGCAGTAATATGGCGGTAATTGGATGATTTTGAGGACGCAGATACACGCAGATTAAACGGATTTCCGCGGAGGGGTTTGAAGTATTTTTTAAAACCACAGAGCCCACAGAGGATTTTTTTATAGAGGCATAACCGGAGGAAACATTTGGATGATGACCAATGTTTCGTTTTTTGAATAAGTCCGGTATGACCAATTAGTCTCAAATTTCTCAACTCTTTCTCCGTATGCTCTGTGTGCTCTGTGGTTTATTGCTTCTTTACTTCATCAAAACCATTTTAACCGTAAGCGATATTGTCCTGCCGGAGATTGTATTAGTACATAATACCTGACAGAAATACATCCCGGATGATTCGGTGCCCATTTCAAAATCCTGTTCAAAATAGCCGTGACTTAGAATTCCTCTTTCTATCTCTCTTACCTGTTCTCCCATTGCATTGAACACTCTGATCACAACCTTATTTTCTTCAGGAAGAGAAAATGTCACCTTTGTTGAAGGGTTAAAAGGGTTTGGGTAATTCTGTTGAATTGAATAATTCTCAGGTACCTCACCCAACAATACTTCCACTTCATTGGAGTATTCAAATTCACCGTTATAATCGATCTGTTTCAACCGATAATAAAGAATGGCTGGTGCTTTTAATTCATAATCATCATAACCGTAGAATATTTTACGGGTCGAGGTGCCGGAACCCTTTGAGAAAGCAATTTTTTTCCAATCTCCATACTTGTATTTTCTTTCGATCTCAAAGCCCATGTTGTTGGTCTCGGTTTCGGTAGTCCATTGAAGAACCACTTTGTTTCCAAAGGGGAGTGCCGAGAATAACGAGAGTTCAACTGGTGTGTTACCACGGTTCCAGGTTCTCCAGACATCCAGAGTGCTACTCACAAACAGACCTTCAAAATGATCGAACATATGCATTCTGGTAAAGTATTTTGAAGTATAGATCTCAGAGAATTCGTTGACCTTCCATGACCAGCCACCGTCGTATGTAGAATGTAGTTTGTTTGCACCAACAAAGAAGTTGAGGGAATCCTTACAATAAACATTTCGGGCACCATACATTCCGGGAATGTTGACAAGCTCAAAATTAACTCCACCATCTCTGGTGCGATAGACCTGGCTGTTAAATCCTGCAACCAACCCATTATTACTATCGTAGAATTGAAAATCAGAGATACTGGCACTCTGAAATCCCAGTTTGCTCCAATTTTCACCATAGTCAGTCGACTTATAAAGTTCACCGTTCGAGGCATAACCAGTTCCATCTGGTAGAAACTGTATTTTTACGAAATTTTCTGTGGTAACCGCAAGTTTTATCGTCCAATTCACTCCGTGATCAGTGCTGAGCATAAGGTTCTTGTTGGCACAGACCCAGAGGTCTCCATTTGACAAAACTTGCATATCTTTGAGTTGCACACCGGAAAAACTCGATATCAAAGTAAAATTCTCACATTTCAGGTCACTTTTATAAATCGAGTTTGCTGTTACAGAATACACAAGTGAATCATGGGAAATCTCAATATCCAACACATTTCCTCCCATAGATGGTTTTACGACCCAGTTTTCCCCTCTATCTGTGGAAATTAAAAGTTTTGCCGACTGCTGGTATATTGGCTGTGTAGAAATAATGGCATATCCGGGATCATGAAAAGCCGCGCTTAAGGGAGGTGATGGCAAATGGTTAAGCCTGACTTCCCAAGGTAGCGAGATATCCTCACCCGATGCCAGAAATAGTGACCCCGGACCACTACCGTAGATTCTGTTATTAAAAACTTTAGCATCGGAATATTGATAGGCTCGTTGTGGATATAATCCCCGGTCCCAGGATAGGCCCTTGTTGGTCGTGTACATTATTCCCCCTGTGTGCAGTGTCCCAAACGCCCTGTTTTCATCTATAAAGTGTATATTGTTGACAATGCCCCGAAAATTTTGCTGAGCAAAAATGTGGATTTGGTTCCAGTTAGTGCCACTGTCTGTAGAACCTGCGATCATTGGTTCGTAGTAGATTTCCCATGGGGAAGGTTGAACAAGCCTCCCTCCACCAAGGATCATCATGGTATCATTAAGAATGTCAATCGATGTGGGATTGCTGAAACCAAAAGGGATAAATTGTGAACTGAATGTGGCACCACCATTAGTTGTCTTGTAAACCGAACTTCCAAACACCCATCCAAGCTGCCTGTCTTTAAAACTGATATTACGAATAGTTTTAATTGTTGAATCAAGCATTACCCAGCTTTGTCCACCATTTTCAGTTTTTATTATCATCTGGTAAGTAAAATTTCCACTTGCATATGAAGTGAGGGCATACCCAAAGTTTTGATCAAAAAACTGAATCTGTAGTAAGGAACTGAATCTGTCAGGAATGGTGATTGCAGTCCAGGTCGCCCCACCATCGGTGGTTTTCAGGAAAGTTGACGGGGTACTTGATGCAATGAAAATATTGTTATCATCAATAAAACTGACATTTGAGATGTCTGTTATTGGAATATCATGCTTGATAGTCCAATTCCTGCCTCCATCGCTGCTTTTAACCACAAAACCCGTATTATGGTAATATACAGCTGTTATATGCAATGAATCGCTCATGTAGAAACCTGAGAAAGTGCCCTCAAACGGCAGAAGTTGAACCTCTGTCCACTGAGAAAACAATACTGAGGTGAATACTAAAAGTACTGCAAATAATTTTTTCATGATGATTTCCATTTTTTACTCTTATAAAGAGTTCTTTTTAACCTGATACATTACATTTAGTTCTATCAGGAGGCTACTTGGTCACTAATATTTTTATGTGTTCCGCACCGGATTTAGTTGTCAATCTGAAAACATAGATGCCCGTAGGAAGTCCTGTGGCATCCAAATTTATTGAATTTTCACCGGCAAGCAAGTCTCCAGCAAGAATGTTGGTCACAGTTCTGCCAAGGATATCGTAAAGTGTGCCATTGGCATAGCCGGTTGATGGCATATTAAACCTGATTGTGACAGAACTTCTCCCGGAATTGTTATTTATTGAAACGGGATTCGGAAAAGCCTCCAAATCGATCGAAACAGGGATTTGGGGATCATCCTCAATCAAGCCAACAGTCGGTTTATAAGTTAAAGTATGAACCCCGATTGGAGAGGGACTTGAGACCAATTTTGGTCTGAAAAATTTATCACGCAAAGTAAATCTGTATCTAAATTTTAATCCTGCTTTCATTTTTGTGCTATCAAGTTGCATTGTGAAGGTAGTGGTGGGTGTTGTAGCTGCCACAGCACTTAAAACAGGTGTGGTGGAGACTGAATCATTTGAATAATAATACCAAATGAAGAGAGAATCGTTAAAATTTAGATCTGAAGTATATTGGGCGTAATAGTTGTGCATATCGTGTGTTGTATTAACCGTAAAAGTCTTTTCGAACACGGAAATATTTGAATTCGAGTAATAAGTGAGAACAGGTGCCCAGTTTTGAACATTGTAGATCGTGTCACCATTTTTATTAAATCTTAACATTTCGAATGTAGTGTACTCCTTGCTATATCCCCAAAAAGTCAGATAATAATGGTAGTAGTAGATTCGGCGTAACCCAAGTCCTCTTTCAACTTGATATTCGCTTTTTTTAATTGTAGACTCGTTAGTGACTTCGACTCTATAAGTTCTTACTGAATCAGTTCCGCCAACATAAATAGTATATGGTCCACCAAGATTATCAAGGTGTCCGACATAACTTCCACCCGGAGGGATGTTAAAATCTAACATCATATATTTTGTACTGCCTCGTAAAAAGTATAATTTATTATTTGCTTCATCCATCCCAAAATAACTAAACGAACTACCACAATAACCATTATAGAATTTGATACCATCGATTTCAATCATTAACTTGACCGAAGCTTGCGGATTAGAAATAGTAGTACTATTGCTCCAATTATCAAATTGATTCCATTTATAGATAATCTGTTCCTTATCCTGAAGGCTCATCACAAAAAAAGGTGTCGTTTGAGCATAGATGTTCAATGAAAGAACCAGCAATAATGTAAATATCCTGATTAACAAGCTGGGAGATATTTCTTTTTTCATTTTTATACTTTTATTTTTCATTCTATCTAATAAACATCATTAAAAACCACAGAGCACATTGAGTCCACAGAGGATTTTTATGGAGTTTTAACCGGAGGAAACATTTGGATGATGACCAATGTTTCGTTTTTTGAATAAGTCCGGTATGACCAATTAGTCTCAAATTTCTCAACTCTTTCTCCGTATGCTCTGTGTGCTCTGTGGTTTATTGCTTCTTTACTTCATCAAAACCATTTTAACCGTAAGCGATATTGTCCTGCCGGAGATTGTATTAGTACATAATACCTGACAGAAATACATCCCGGATGATTCGGTGCCCATTTCAAAATCCTGTTCAAAATAGCCATGACTGAGAACCCCTCTATCAATTTCCTTTATCTGTTCTCCCATTGCATTGAACACTCGAATCACAACTTTGTTCTCTTCAGGGAGTGAAAATGTCACCTTTGTTGAAGGATTAAAGGGATTTGGGTAGTTCTGTTGTATTGAATAATTCTCAGGTATTTCACCCAAAAGTACTTCCACTTCCTTAGAATATTCAAATTCACCGTTGTAATCTATTTGTTTCAATCGGTAATAGAGGATGGCCGGAGCTTTTGGTTCATAATCATCATAACCGTAGAAAATCTTACGGGTTGATGTACCTGATCCTTTTGAGAAGGCAAATTTCTTCCACTCACCATTCCTGTATTTTCTTTCGATCTCAAAGCCCATGTTATTGGTCTCGGTTTCGGTAGTCCATTGAAGAACTACTTTGTTACCTAACGGGATAGCAGAAAATGCGGACATCTCAACCGGTGTGTTTCCGCGGTTGTTGGTTTTCCATATTCCGGATCCCCCAGAATTAACTATTGTGACACCAATTCCTTCAAATAAATCATACATTCCCATCCATGAAAATTTACTACTGTATGAAGGCAGGAATTCGTTTATTTTCCATGTCAAACCACCATCATAAGTTGAGTATAGATTATTGGCACTAACATAGATGCTAAGTGAATCTTTCATATAGATATAGGATGCGTTTCCCATTCCCGGGATGATCATTTCCGAAATCGTCGCTCCACCATCAGTCGTTTTATAAATTTTACTGTTTGAGGTTAAGAAGATGCCAAAATTGCTGTTAATGAAACTAATTTCCCGAAGGTTTAAACCAAGATTACTGAGTTGGTTCCAGGTGTTTCCATTGTCTGTGGTTTTATAAAGTGAAACATTACAAGCATAGCCTGTTCCGTCTTCGAACATGATTACTTGATCGAAGTTAATTCCTGAGACTGACAACTTTGTGTCCCAATTCCTGCCACCGTTGCTACTTGATAAGATAGTGGTTCCAGATGCAATCCAAATGGTGCCGTCTTCTTGGGTATATATATCATAGATATTGCCTGTTGGTGATTGTGAAATAGAGTCCATAGTCAAGCAGAGGTCTTCAGATTTAGAGAAGACTTTATCGCTTGCCAGATAGACAAGGGAATCATTCACTATACTAATTTTTGTAGCTTTTCCTTTTTGCATTCTTCTTGTAGCCCAGTGGTTCCCCCGATCGGTTGAAACAAAAAGCCCGCCACCTTCATCAGCAATTATCGCATAACCCGGATCGAGAAATGCAGCAGCAGAGTGATTTAAAAAAGTCTGATCTGTTCTTATTTCCCAAGGTTCATTGATATCGAATCTGGAAACGGCAAAAAATATTCCGTCTCCGAGGAGATAAACGCGATTTTCAAAAATTTTGACATCTTTATATCGGCGAGATACTCCAATCTGCGACACATATCTCCATGTAACTCCGGTATCTGTAGTATATAATAGTCCGTTTTCAAATTGGAGTGGGGATATGGCGGTTGTGGGATTTAAAAATTTAATATTAAAGGGAAAACCTGCGAAATTAATCTCACCTAAGTCTTTGAATAACCATGTCAAACCCTTATTCGTAGATGTTGCCATTAATGGGGCAAAGTAACCTCGCCAAGGGTCAACCTGAACCCAACGGGCACTTCCCACAACCAGGATACTATCATTAATCTCATCAACGGTTTTTGGGTAAGAGATTCCTGGCGGATTGTACATGTTGGTGAAGGTAATTCCCCCGTCAGTTGTGTGGTGGATTTCTCCAGATGCAAAAACCCATCCTTTAAGAGCGTTTTTAAAATGAAACCCGTCAATATACTGAGCCGAGTCAATAATATTCCAGTTCACTCCCTTGTCAGTGGATTTTAATAAATAATTAACCACAGCTCCACCAGAACCATAATCGCCAGCAGCATAAACGGTTGTGCTGTCGAGGAATTGGATTTTCTTCAAGTTTTGGAATTGGGTTGGTAGATTGATCTCCGACCATGTTGACCCACCATCAGAGGTAAAAATCATTTGGCTCGGGGAATTCAATCTGGCGAAAATATGGTTCTCATCAATAACAGATGCTTCTGTCAAACTGAGTATAGGGATTCTCTGTGTGCGAAACCAGTTTCTACCCCCATCAGTGGTTTTTATTACATAACAACTATCGTCCGAATAGGCTGCAGTAAAATTCAATGAGTCGGTCATATGGAAGCTAAATACCTGCCCACTCAAGGGGTTGATTACTACACTTTCCCACTGCGAAAACAGTTGGGAATTTATGGCAAACAGAAAAATTATCAATCGATTCATTTTTATTTTTCCTTTGAATACTAAGTTTATTTCATCAACACCATTTTAACTGTAAGTGATTTTGTCCTGCCGGAGATTGTATTTGTACACAAAACCTGACAGAAATACATCCCCGAGGATTCAGTACCCATCTCAAAATCCTGTTCAAAATATCCATGACTAAGAACCCCTCTGTCAATCTCCTTTACCTGTTCTCCCATTGCATTAAAAACTTTTATCACAACCTTGTTCTCTTCAGGGAGTGAAAATGTAACCTTTGTTGAAGGGTTAAAGGGGTTAGGGTAGTTCTGTTGTATTGAATAATTCTCGGGTATTTCACCATAGATTACCTCGACTTCATTTGAGTATTCAAATTCACCGTTGTAATCGATCTGTTTCAGTCGGTAATAAAGGATGGCGGGTGCTTTTGGCTCATAATCATCATAACCGTAGAAAATCTTGCGGGTTGAAGTTCCTGAACCTTTTGAGAAAGCAATTTTCTTCCAATCACCATTTCGGTATTTTCTTTCAATCTCAAATCCCATGTTGTTGGTCTCGGTTTCGGTAGTCCATTGAAGAACCACTTTGTTTCCAAAGGGGAGTGCTGAGAATAACGAGAGTTCAACTGGTGTGTTGCCACGGTTTGAAGTTACAAACAGTCTTTGTTTGCTGAGTCCGATGACGATGCCGTCAAAATAATCGAACAAGTACATCCAGTTGAAAGTTTTATCAAAGGGTTGGGTACTGAACTCATTTATTTTCCACATCCAACCACCATCGTAGGTGGAGTATAGTTCATTTGCAGAGAGCATATAGTTAATTGAATCCTGACAGTGTATCTTTTGAGGTGAGGACATGCCGGGTATCAATAGCTTTTGGAAGCTCATTCCACCGTCAGTGGTCCTGTAAAATGCCTCGCCCCGGTTCCCGATAAACCCGTTTTTCCCGTCGTAAAATTCGATTTCAGTTGCCGATTGAATCGGAATGTTAAGCTTAACCCACGAATTCCCGTTATCTGTTGATTTCAGCACTTCTCCATTTACAGCATAAACAGCTCCATCATCAAATATCTGAAGATCAGAGTAACTATACAGACCGGGTGAAGTGTAAAGTGTGACCCAGGTCCGTCCATTATCGCTGCTGGAGAGAATTGACCTACTGTTACAAAGCCAAATCTCACCATCGCTTCGGACTCGAACTCCAGTCAGATATCCATCGGGGAAAGATGCAAGTGTGTCCATCGAAGAAAAAAGGTTATCAGTTCTGTAGAGTCTATACAAATCAGTTGCATATACAGTCGAATCTCCCGTTATAAAAACTGATGTGGGTGAAGCTATTGAAGTAATTTTCTTCGTCCAATTTTCACCCTTGTCTCTTGAAATATAAACATTCCCACCGGTTGTCAAGGCGATGGCAAGACCTGCTTTTGTAAAATCTGCTGTTTTAAACTGAGTGAATCCGGCTGAAAGCCTTAGATCCCAAGGAGCCAAGATATCAGACCCAGAGGCCATAAAAGTTGAGCCGTCACCTGACATGTAAACCTTGCCACCAAGAGTTTGAAGGTCGGTGTAACTGTAAAGGTTTTCAGGGGAATTTCCAGTGCTCCAGGTTAGTCCCCTGTTGTTTGTATAGAGTACACCTTTTTTATAAGCTCTTAAGACAACAACGGTGTTGGGGTCAGCGAATTGTATTTTTAAAGGGTATCCTTCGACAGTTTTGTCGCCGTGGTCTTTAACATTCCATGTTGAACCACCATCACTCGAGAGAGCTGTCTGAATGATAAAAGAATTGTAGTAAGGTGGAATTGAATAATCTCTATACCCGCCAAGAACGATGTTATTGCCCAGAATGTCTGCACTTCTGACTTTTGTAATCCCTTGTGGGATCGGGAAGATTGTGAAAGATGCACCGCCATCCGTCGTTCTGTAAACATTATCACCAAATATCCATCCGTTATTAGAATCATCGAATTGTGTCCAGTGAATCTTACTGATTGATGTGTCGAGAACTGCCCACTCAATTCCACCATTTGTGGTTTTCAAGACTCTTGACTTGTTGCCGGCAGTGGTTTGTTGAACCACAAAGACGTAACCGATAGCAGGAGAAACAAATTTTACTTGATCTACATCCAAAACACTGACGGGGAGGGAGATTTCGTTCCAAGAAGCACCTCCGTCTGTAGTTTTGGATAACCTGTTCGGGGCTCCGGTAAGTGCAGAAGTGAAAATGTTCAGAGAGTCAACAAAATTCAGTTGAGAGGAATAGCCAGGGGGAATTATATACATTAATTCCCATGTTTTCCCGCCATCCTGGCTTCTGATGATATTTTGTGAATCACCGCTATAGCCGGCAACTATATTGAGTGAGTCGATCATGTAGAATTCATAAATCGATCCAGACAACGGGCTGACATCTACATGATTCCATTGTGGAAATAGTGTAGAACTCATCACAAATAATAAAATTATCAATCGTTTCATTTTTATTATTCCTTCAATAATTAAGTTTATTTCATCAAAACCATTTTAACCGTAAGCGATTTTGTCCTGCCGGAGATTGTATTTGTACACAAAACCTGACAGAAATACATCCCCGAGGATTCAGTGCCCATTTCGATATCCTGTTCAAAATAGCCATGACTAAGAACCCCTCTGTCAAGCTCCTTTATCTGTTCTCCCATCGCATTAAAGACTTTGATTACTACCTTGTTCTCCTCTGGAAGTGAAAATGTAACCTTTGTTGAAGGGTTAAACGGGTTTGGGTAGTTCTGTTGAATTGAATAATTCTCAGGTATTTCGCCATAGATTACCTCAACTTCTTTGGAATAGTGAAAATCACCATTATAATCGATTTGTTTCAGTCTGTAATAAATAAATCCCTGTTCTGAAGGGGTAAGATCATCAAATGTGTAATAGACCTTTTGTGTTGTCGTTCCGTGACCTTTCGAAAAACCAATTTTCTTCCAATCACCATTTCGGTATTTTCTTTCGATCTCAAAGCCCATGTTATTGGTCTCGGTTTCGGTAGTCCATTGGAGGGTTACTTTATTACCCAACGGAATTGCAGAAAATGAGGACATCTCTACAGGTGTGTTGCCCCGGTTCCAGGTTTTCCATATCCCGGAACCTATACCCGTCCGTGAGACACCAATTCCTTCGAAATGATCGTACATTATCATCCATAATAATGAATTATTGCCCGGGGTATTCCCGAACTCGTTCACTTTCCACGACCATCCACCATCGTATGTTGAATAGAGCTCATTTGCATTTACAAAAATATTTAGTGAATCTCGTAAATAAATGTTTTTTGGATAGCTCATTCCCGGGATAATCATTGGAGAGATTGTCATGGCCCCATCAGTTGTTTTGTAAACCTTACCATCGTTTGCGAGGATCAATCCAAAATCGCTGTTCACGAAACAAATCTGCAAGACAAAAAAAGCATAGTCACCGATCAGGTTCCACGTGGTTCCATTGTCCGTGGTTTTATTGAGTTTCCCATTGGAAGCATAGCCTGTCCCGTTTTCAAAGATAATCACTTGGTCGAAGGAATTCCCGGGGATTGTCAATTTGGTCTCCCAATTAGTTCCACCATTACTGCTGGAAAAGAGGGATGTCCCCGATGAAATCCAAATTGTGCCATTTCCTGGCACCGATATATCGTTGATACTACCCGTTGGTGATTTTGAAACGGAGTCAATCGTACGGCAAAGATTTTCAGATTTATGCAAGACATTCCCACTGGCCAAATATACAAGAGAATCATTCACCAAATTAATTTTTGTTGCGTTTCCCTTTTTCATTTTTCTTGTCACCCAGTTGTTTCCCCTGTCTGTTGAAACATAAAGTCTGCCACCTGCATCACCGACAATTGCATAACCCGGATCAAGAAAAGCAGCGCTTGAATTTAAATAGTATGCCTGGTCGCTTTTTATTTCCCATGCTTTAGTGATGTCTGTGCTGGAGGTTATAAACAAGATACCGTTTCCGGATGCATAACATCGACCGTTATAAAATTTAAGGGAATTTAGTTTGCTGGTTCTTTCGGGTCCAATTCCTCCTGACCAGGAAGCGCCAAGGTTGGTTGTATATATCAAACCACCGTCATAATCACGAGTTGCTATTACTGTCGAAGGATTAAGAAATTGTAGATTTACAGGTTTACCCGCGAAATTTGAGTCTCCCATGTCTCTCACCAGCCAAGTGACGCCGGAGTTTGTGGTTATCCCCATAATCGGGACATAATACCCCCTCCAAGGGTCAACCTGAACCCACCGGGCAGCCCCGATAGCCATAACGGTATCATTGATTAAATCAGCAGATGAAACTCCCATTCCGGCGGGAATGGGAATCGTAGTAAAAGAAGTGCCGCCATTAGTAGTCTGATAGATGTTGCCGCCAAAGATCCAACCTGTTTGAGCGCTTTTGAAGTGAAAAGCTGAATAGGAGAGTAAAGTTGAATCAATAATATCCCAGTTTACCCCCCTGTCGGTGGTTTTAATTAGATGTAAACGATCGATTGACCCGGAACGCCAGATTACAGACGCAAAAGCAGTATTGTTGTTGAGGAATTGGATTTTTTCCACATAAACATATCCTACAGGAATTGTGAAGTTCGACCAGGTCACACCTCCATCTGAGGTAAAAACCATTTGATTCGGATAAACCGCACGCGCGAATAAATGGTTTTCGTCAATGGTAGTAGCATCCACGATCAAAGAGAGCGGAATTCTCTGCGTACGAATCCAGTTCTTCCCCCCGTCACTGCTTTTTATCACATAACAAGTGTCATCCATAAAAACAGCAGTAAGATTCAGTGAATCGCTCATGTGGAAACTAAATAGCAGTCCGTTCACGGGATTGATTTCGATTGATTCCCACTGTGAAAACATCAGGGAATTAAACACTAAAAGTGTGATAAATAAATTTTTCATAATGATTCCCATTTTTTTACCTGTAAAAAAAGTTTTCTTTAACCCGATAAATAACAGTTGGTTTTATCAGGAGACTATTTGGTCACTAATATTTTTATGTGCTCTGTACCGGATTTGGTTGTCAATCTAAAAACATACACCCCGGAAGTAAGCCCCGTTGTAACAAATTTTATTGAATTTTCGCCGACAGGGAAGTTACTATCAAGAATGTCGGCTACAGGTCTGCCAAGGATGTCATAAAGTGTTCCTTTAGCATGACCGGCAGATAGCATATTAAATCGTATCGTGGCAGATTGGTTTCCCAAATTGTTGTTCAGAGATACCGGATTAGGAAATGACCTCAAATCGATTGAAACGGGGATTTGTGTGTTGGTGGGTGGACTCGTTATATTGCTTGAGTCACTGTTCGTTATAATACTTGAGTCAATGCTTAATGTATTGTAGCCGATTGATGAAGGATGGAACGCCAATTTGGGTCTGTAAAATTTATCGCGCAATGTAAAACGGTATTTAAACTTGTAGCCGGTTTTCATTTTTGTACTGTCAAGTTGCAAAGCAAATGTTGTGAAAGGGGTTGCAGCGGCAATTCGCTTTACAACTTTAGCAGTAGTATCCGGGCCGTTTGTGTAGAAATATTGTATAAAAAGTGAATCGTTAAAATTTATATCAGGAATATATTGTGCGAAGAGATTGTTCACATCATGTGTTGTATTGACATTAAATGTTTTAAGGAAAACTTTTGTAGTCACCTCGGGTGTAAATGAGATTATTGGTGCCCATGTTTGAGTCTTGTATAAAGTGTCACCATTTTGATTAAATCTTATTAAATTGAAGGTTGACCAGTCGTCACTAAATCCCCTCCCATTTGAAATTGAATAGGAGGTGTACCTTTGGCGGAGTCCGAGTCCTTTTTCAACACGGTATTCAGTTGATTCTCCACCCTGTGCGTGTGAGTGATAATATTCGTAATATCTTACCGAGTCGCTTCCGGTTACGGTAATATTATGAGATGAATATTCACCAGGAAACTGACCGACAAAACTTGATCCCGGAGGTATGTTAAAATCAAGCATCATAATTTTGACACTGTCTCTTAAGAAGTATAGCTTGTTATTTGCTTCATCCATTCCAAAATAAATACTTGTTCCGACACAATAACCTTTAAAAAATCTTATTCCATCCTTATCCACCATGGAATTAACCGATGTTTGATGGAATGATTTAGTAGAGGATGAGGAGCCATATTCCCAAGACGATTGTGTGTAGATGTACTGTTCCTTATCCTGAAGGCTCATCACAAAAAAAGGTGTCGTTTGAGCATAGATGTTCAAAAAGGGCACTAGCATTAGTGTAAAGATGCTGATTAACAGGCGGAGATAAATTACTTTTTTCATTTTTATACTTTTATTTTTGATTTTATCAAATACACATCTTTAAAAACCACAGAGCACACAGAGGATTTTTATGGAGTTTTAACCGGAGGAAACATTTAAATGAGTAGATAAGGGTAACCGAGGTATCCATGGCTGACCAATTGTTACCTCCATCGTAGCTTTTGAGCATATGAGTTTTATAGGTAGAACTGTTATTAATGGGAGCTGCTACATATATTGTATCCGGGGAGAAAACTTGAAAAGAGTGAGCATATTGATATCTTGAGGGGATTGTTATGAAGTTCCAGGTCTCTCCACCATCGGAAGTTTTTAGGAGAGGGTGTTGTTTATTCAGCAGGAAGATATTTTGTTCATCAACAAATTCAACTTTTAGAATTTCAGTTTTTGGAATGTTCTTTGAGATGTACCAGTTCCTGCCCCCATCGCTGCTTTTGATGACATAACATGAGTCACCGGAAAAAACCGCAGTAATATTTAGTGAGTCAGTCAGGTAAAAGCCACTGATCTTCCCGTTGAAAGGAGAAAACTTTGCCTCAGTCCACTGTGAAAACAGGAGTGAACTTGACATGATTATAATAATTAACAAATTCCTCATAATGAGTCCCTTTTGATATGGTAATATAAAAATAAGAAATTTTATAACCAAATAAGGGGTGAACGGTATTATATAATTGCGGTTTTGTGCCCTTTCATGTTGCTTTTGGGGTAAAACGGATATATATTAAAAAAAAAGGCTGCCGTTGAGGCAGCCTTTTTTGATTTAGTTTAATTCTTCTTCTTTAATAAGAAGTTTGTCGATTATCTCGACGAGGGAAGGTTTTGGAAGAGCTCCCTGAGCCATTCTTGGTTGTCCGTTCATAGGGACAAAAAGGAGTGAAGGGATGCTTCTTATTCCAAAAGCTGCAGCAAGTTCCTGCTCGGCTTCTGTGTCTATTTTGTAAATATTCACCTGGTCTTTGTATTCATTCGACAGTTCTTCGAGGACAGGTGCCACCATTTTGCAGGGACCACACCAGTCAGCATAAAAATCGATAAGACAAGGTTTGTCACCTTCAAATTTCCAATCCTGGTTTTCCTCAAAATTGAAAACCTTTTTCAGGAAGGTTTCCTTTGTTAAATGCTCGGTCATGTTTTCTCCGTTGATAAAAAAACTTTTTCTTTAACAGTCGGATGCGAAAATTTTGAAAAGGATTCAAAGTTTAGAACTTTAGAACTTGAGAACTTTAGAACTTGAGAACTTGAGAACTTGAGAACCTCAGAGACTTTAGTGTGATACAATTAAAATTTATCTGCGAAAATCCGTCAAATCTGCGTGTATCTGCGTCCCCATTTAATCAGTGAAATCTGCGTAACTATCTTAAAGTATCCTTCGGGTGAACTCGAATTTGATTCCTCTGTCGGCGGTTGAGGGTGACCATTTTTTGTTGTTGAGCAGATCGCGGAAATCGAAGCCGAGTGAAAATCCTTCTGCTACAGCCCATCTGATGCCGGCGTGTAAATATCCGTTACCTTTTCCATAACGGTCGTTGGAATTGTCATTAAATCCAAAATTGTATTCCACCATTACACTTACACTTGGACCTACTGTTTTCTCAATTCCGACCATAAAATTGGCAAAACCATCGCCATCCTTCTGTTCGAAGGAGTAGTTTACAGTTCCGTGCAGACTTAAATATCCGAGCAGTTTATAATTTTTACTCACGGCCGCAAAGATACCGGGAGATTTTATTTCGTATCTGCTTTCAGCGTCAAAATATCTCCCTTTTCCCTGAAGATCAGCACCCACCGATATGGAAGGTAATGAGAGGCTCTCATCGATTAATTTAAATCTAATGTTTACGCCCGGGTATTTATACCACGCAATATCCCCGGAACCGATAACATTTTCGCCGCCGTAAGAAATTCCAAAACTCAAGTTATCAAAAACCCCGACATCGAGTCTTGTAAGCAGAACACCACCCGGCATCAGGTCGGAGCCAACACTTACGAAACCTCGTTTTAATACTCCTGCTGTGGGCATGTCCACAAGAAACCGGGGCTCAAAATCAAGCTTTTCTCCGGCGAGAATTTGGGAATATACAGGAATAGATAACAAAAAGGAAAAGACGATGATGAGTATCTTTTTCATACAACAATTTCTTATTTTTTATAACCTTTAATTTACAAAAATTATTGAGATAAATTCAAATGGTCGTGAAGAAAGAAGCGGAGTATCGAAGTAGCGGAGTAGCCAGAGGGGATAAAACCACAGAGCACACCGAGCACACAGAGTAGGATTTTGAGTTAAACCGCAAAGACCGCCAAGGGAAGAGAAAACCACAGAGCGCACCGATGCCACAGAGGTAAAATATATAAAAACCCATCTGCGTAAATCTGTTTAATCTGCGTGTATCTGCGTACCTTAAATTTGTTATTCTATTAAAAATTACTGCATTATTGGATTACTGCATTAATCTCAAACATTGTTGGTTTCAAAGCATGTTTTGGTGTGACTAACAGTTTGATCTTTCCTGGGGAGGTTACCTTGAAAATATATTCACCCCGGTCAGATTTGTCGTTTGTAACTTTTATTTTCGATTCTCCTTCGAGAAATTTGATTTCAAATGGAGATGTGCGGAAAGGTACCTTTGTACCCGCACCATTAATGGGAGTGAGCGATATTGTAACGGAATCACCTGTTTTTACCCTCTCAGGCACTTTTCCAAATGTAACTTCGTAAATTGAGAAGTAATAGTTGAAAACAAGAAAAAAGAGGATGAGGAGGATTACAAAAGTTATACCTCCGACTATCAGGATGTTCAAATTTGTCTTTGTTTCCGGCAAGATTGTGATCTTAATTAATTATTCATATTTTAAATATAAAATAGCAATTCCTCTAAAATAGTTAACTTTAGAATCTGAATTTTTGGACTTTTATTAACACAAATTTTTCACAAATTGCCGTGTTAATCCTCTTTTTCAGGAACAATCAATAAAATCTCCCTGTAAACAAACCAATATGAATATTTTTTATTCCGTTTTAAAATTATCGATCGTGTGCGTTGTTATTTTGATAACAGCGGGTTGTAATTCTGTGGTCGTTAATGAAACGGAGAAGAATGACCCTAAATTGGTGGTTCAGATACCTGTTATTGAACCCTCAAAAAAGGATGCGCTCTCTAATTTTATCACAGGAACAGGGTTTGAAGCAAGAGGTGACTATTTCCTTGCGGTTAATGCTTATTTAAAGGCATTTGAATATGATCCTTCACCCGGGATAAGTTATGCGATTGGCAAGTGTTATTATTTCCTCGGTAAATTGTCGCAGGCACTTCCTTATGCAAGAGCCGCAGCCCTAAGCGATGGAGAAACGAAGGAGTATTTTTATCTCCTTTCTGATATCCATCTTTCGGCGAGACAACCGGATTCAGCAGCCGCAGTGATCGAAAAATTAGTTGAAAAATACCCAAATGACTACAACTGTTTATATCGTCTCGCAGGTATTTACGAAAAGTCGAAACCTCTTTCAGCGATTGAAATTTACAAAAGAATTCTTGATGAAGAGCCTGAGGACTGGAACGCCTACATAAGACTTGCCGATCTTTACGACAAAACAGGTAACAAAGAGGCATCAACAGAGATACTTGAGCAGTTTTTAGAATATAATCCCTCCAGTCTTGAATTGCGGGAAATATTGGTGAATAACTATGTTGAGCAGAAGAAATATGATCTTGCTCTTCAACATCTAGACGGAATATTACAGCTATTCCCCGACAGAATCCCCACTCTCGAAGCGAAAGCCAGAATATTTGTTGAGAAAGAAGATTACCTCGGTGCATCGGAACCGTATATCCGGCTTGTAAAGAATCCGGGTGTTAACATGGAATTTAAGCTGAATCTTGGAGCGTTATATTTTGAGCAGGCTGTGAAAGACACACAATACATGAGGATTGTGGATACCATTTTCACTTCTGTTGAAAAAGATACTGTCTTTTGGTTTACACATTTTTATACCGGTGCTAATGCTGTTCTTAAAAAGGATAGTATTACTGCTGAGGAACGGTTTGGGAAAATTCAGGGGGATTCCTACTCGTATCTCCAGTTGTGGCAGAGAATTGGCGGTATAATGTATGATGGAAAGCTTTATAAAGAATCTGCTTTTGTCTTAAAGAAGGCATGGGAAAGTTTCTCTGAAGACTTTGTTGTCAATTTTTTGCTTGGACTCTCTTATGCACTATCAGGCGATTATGGGGCTTCGGAGCCGTTTCTCTACAAATCAACTCAACTGAATCCTGCGGAGGTGAACACTTTTTCGGCTTATGCATTCACTCTTTCAAGATTAAAAATGAATGATCTTGCGATTGAGAATTATAAAAAGGCATTGAAAATAGAGCCTGAAAATGTTGAATTGATAAATTCCCTCGCCATCGTTTATGACGGAATGGGTGCTCAAACGGTAAGCGACAGTTTATATACAAAATCTTTGGAACTTGACCCTAAAAATGCTTTGGCTTGCAATAATTTTGCTTATTCACTTGCAAAACGGAATGTGAGACTTGAAGATGCCCTGCGATATGCCGAGATAGCACTTTCAATTGAGCCAAACAGTCCATCTTATCTGGATACTTACGGTTGGGTTCAATTTAAGCTTGGAAATTATGATACAGCAAAAGTTTATATCGAAAAAGCTTTAACGATGGATGGTGACAACCACGAGCTTCTCGATCATATCGGGGATGTACTTTTTATGTTGGGTGACAAAGAAAATGCCCAAAAATATTGGAAAAGAGCCCTTGAGTTAAATAAAGAAAATGAAACAATCAAAAGAAAAATTGAAAGAGGCGAAATTTGAGAAAGATGATGTTTTTATTCTTCTTTGCACTTCCCCTTATGTTTGTATGGCAAGGATGTGCTACCGTTGAAGAGTCGATGGATGATGAAGAAATTGTTGACGGGAATATAAAACCCGAACGACTGATGAAAAAAATGGAAGCCAACCGGCGGAAAATTAGAACCTTCGATGGAAAAGGGGAGATGCATGTACAAACTCCCGATCTTGACAACACAGCTTTTTTCCAGGCGATATTAAAAAGACCTGATTCGCTGAATATCAATGTTTATGGTCCATTTGGTATCGAGCTTGCAAATGTATTGCTGACTGAAACCGAATTTAAGTTTTATGAGTCATTGAGCAATACTCTCTATAAAGGGGGTGTTGACGATGTTGCGTTGAGTAACATTTTTAAGATGGATCTTGGTTTTGATGATATAAGGGATGCTTTTGCGGGAGCGGTTAATATGACCAAAAGGTTATATACACAGCCACAGGAATTTAAGTTTGACAAAGGTTATTTTTCCATCACCTATGTCGATTCGGTCTCGGGAAACCTCAGTTCATACAAAATTAAGGCGGATGGACTTGTTGTTGAAACTTATACCGTAAAAACCAAAAAGGGGGAGTTACTGCTTGATGGCAGTTATTCCAACTTCAAAAAGGTGGAAGGGGTGTTAATCCCGCAACAGATTGAAGTTAAGTCTCCAAAACTAAAACAGGCATTAAAAATTGTATATGAGAGCATTACAGTCAATAAAGATTTGGTAATTGAGTTTACACCACCGGCAGATGCATCGGTGATTGAGTATTAGTTTGTCTTTTCGATTCTCCGGATGGCAACAATTTTTGTTGGTTGTCCTCTTTGCAGTTTCGTTTTTCTCGGATGGTCACCTCCAACAGGGGGATATCAAACAGAAAAAAGATGAATTATCTAAACTCAAAAATCAGATTGAGGCTATAAAAGATGAACTGAAAAAAGCTTCAAAAGAAGAAAAACGATCGTATGAGTCGATTGAAAAGTTTAACAAACAGGTTTTTCTTCTAAACAAATTAGTTAATGAATTAAAAGCAGAAGAGCAACTTAAATCAAGGCAGATATCCGGACTTCAAAGTGAAATCTCGGGTATTGAATTGCAGATGGATCAACTCAGACAGTTTTATGCCCGATATGTTGTAGCTGTTTATAAAGGATTGGTAAAAGATAAGTGGCTTTACATCCTCAATTCCGGCTCATTTGATGAGGCACTTCGCAGGTATCGATACTTAAAAGCCCTTTCCGACAAGGGAGAGAGCGTTATTGCAGATCTGAAAATCTCGGTTGAAAAACTTGAATCGGCAAAAATCTCACTTGAATATGAACAAAAAGAAAAAGAGAAAATAATTGCCCTTAAGGTGGGCGAAGAAAAATCTTATAAGGAGAGTATCGAAGAACAAAAAGAGCTTCTCGCCGACATTGGAAAAAACAAGGATGCCCTTAAAAAGGAACTTGAGGCTAAAAAGCAATCGGAAAAGAAGATTGGTTCTTTAATCGACCAACTGATCGCAAAAGAAGAACTGGCAAAAAAGAATAAAACCAAAAAGAACCCAACTCCTAAAAAACCGGAAACCAAACCAAAACCAAAACCGGAAACCAAACCCGGTAAAAAAACTGACATTCCAACCAAAACTGAGGATAAAACTCCGGTTTTGGAGGATGATGAAGAGTTTATTGGGGGATCACCCGTTGAAGATTATGAAGAACAGGTGGTTACGGGGAAGGCATTTTCATCCCTTAAAGGGAACCTGATGAAACCCGTTGGTTCAGCAAAGATTTTTAGACCTTTTGGTGAAAATAAAAACGAAGAATTAAAAACTGTTACTGTGAACTATGGAATCGATTTTAAGGTTGAGAGTGCACAAGCAGTAAAATGTGTGGCAGACGGAGTGATTTCAGCGATTGAATGGCTTCCCGGCTATGGCAGTGTTGTGATAATAACTCACACCGAAGGCTATCGCACCGTTTATGGACACCTTGGCAGTATCTCCGTCCGTGAAGGAAATAAAGTAGCAGCCGGCTTCATTATCGGTACCGTAGGCAAAAGCCTTGAAGGATATATTTTCCACTTTGAAATCTGGAAAGGAAAACAAAACCTTAACCCAGGTGGGTGGTTCTAAGAACTCCGGAGATTCGGTTAATAGTCCCACGGATTTCACGGATTTAACACGGATTCCACGGATGAATTCGTAATACGCTAGTTCTAAAGTTCTAAAGTTCTAAAGTTCTAAAGTTCTAAAGTTCTAAAGTTCTAAAGTTCTCATAGATAAAGTAAAAATTATGACAAATACCCCCGAATATAGAATGGCGAAAACCGGCAAATTGATGATTGATATTTTGCCAAATAAATGTGACTTTTGTGGTTGCTGTGTTGGGGTATGCCCTGAGGATGCAATAGAGTTGAAGGAAGCCGAGATATATATTATTGATCCGCGGTGTACAAACTGTTCAAAATGTGTTTGGAGTTGTCCCATTGAAGTGATCAAGTTCAAGAAGGAAGGGGTGTTGAAGTAGGATGAAAAATTATTACGATATAGTTGTTGTTGGAGGTGGTCCCGCGGGTTCCATGGCAGCGAGATATGCGGCAGAGTTGGGTGTTTCGGTGTTGATACTTGAAAAAGACCGTGATATTGGTTATCCTGTGAGGTGTGGAGAAGCTGTCAGCCGAAAGGGAGTGGAGGAATTTATTACCCCTGATGAAAAATGGATTGCGTCTCATATTACAAAATTTTCGATGAACTCACCCGACGGGACAGAAGTTGTGCTTCCTCTTCCAGAAGAGGGATTCGTACTCGAACGAAGAGTTTTTGATTATGAACTCGCCAAATCTGCGGCAAATGCCGGGGCGGAGATTCTCACCAGAGCTTATGTTAACGGTCTCATAATTGAAGGGGGAACTGTTACAGGTGTCAAATATGAATTTCGTGGTGAAGATTTTGAGGTGAGGGCAGGGGTTGTTATCGCAGCCGACGGAGTAGAATCCAGGGTTGGCAGATGGGCTGGACTTAAAACACATATCGATTTCCGGGATATGGAGTCGTGTGTTCAATATACCGTTTCGGGAATTGATGTTGATCCAAATACCATCTATTTCCATTTTGGAAGTAATGCAGCTCCTGAGGGATATCTTTGGGTATTCTCGAAAGGGAGTCATTCGGCAAACATCGGTTTGGGTGTCAGTGGACCAATCGGGAAAAAGAAATCTGCTCTAAAATACCTGACCGATTTTATGGAAAGAAGTTACCCCGATGCTGCAATTTTAACCTCCATTGCCGGAGGTGTCCCTTGCAGTGTAACACTGGAAAGAATATCTGCACCCGGTATCATTCTTGTGGGAGATGCTGCGCGACAGGTAAATCCACTTTCAGGTGGTGGAATAGCTTCAGGAATGATTGGAGGAAAAATCGGGGGACGAATTGCTGCGGAATCGATTAAAACGGGGAAACCACAACATCTATTAACTTATGACAAGGAATGGATGGATCGTCTCGGCAAACGGCACGAAACTTTTGACAGAATTAAAAATGGAATTTACAACTTCTCCGATGAAAAATTTAATTCAATAGCCCACTCATTTTCCAAAGTCCCAAATGACAAAAGAAGTCTGGGCAATCTCTTTAAGACTGCCCTCATTCACAATCCCGGTTTGCTAATCGATGTAGCGAGGGTGTTTATCTAAAACTCCAGACTTACGCCAATGGAAGGTAATATTCCGATATTTCCGCCGCCATCTTCTTTTTTCTCGCGTCTGTCCCATCTGTAGGCAAAAACATTCTTCCTGTTATAAACATTTTGCACATCTATATATGTAATCAGCGTAACAGTTTCGAAGAACCATTTTTTATCAACTCTGAGATCGAGGCTGTGTACATCGGGAAGTGTTCCTGTGTTGTATCTCGAAACAAGTTGGGATCCGTCAGATTCATAAGGTGTGTAGGGTGCACCTGATGCATAACGGAACTTAAAGCTTGCTTCCCACGATTCATTGAACTGATATCCACCGGAAAGATTAAAGAGCCATTTTTGGTTAAATTTACCCTGTCTGGGTACACCATCAAAAGCAGTGTTCTCAATCTCCGAGTAGGTAAGGCTCATTAAACCATAAAGTGGAATTGTTGAAAGTTTTTTCTGAGCGGAAAATTCTATACCTTTTGCGATTCCACCGCCTGCACTCGTTAGCGGTTCAAATCCAAAAGATTCAAAATTATTGTCGGATCCCTCATAATCGGCACCTGTGTTAGAAAGAACCACATAGGGTCTTACAAGACTCGCAGGATAGTTTTTGTAATCTTTGTAAAATCCTTCCAGCTTCAAAATTGCATCCTCACTCACCCTGTGTTCAAGACTAAGTACATATTGATCAACTCTTATCGGTTTAAGGTCGCTGTTTCTTGAATCTGCGATCAACCAGATGTATGAAGGTGTTTGATAATATACCCCGGTTGAGAAAGAGACACCTGTTTCAGGATTAAATTTATATTCAACTGAAAATCTTGGACTTAAACGGAGCCCATCATTAATTCCGCTAAAGTCATCAACACGAAATCCTGCGTTAAAAAGAAGTCCGGCTGAAAATCTGTGAGTTACATTGGTGAAAGCACTGTATTTAAAGAAGTTTTTAGATGTTTTTACAGAATCCACAGGTAACAACTCTCCAAAGGAAGTTCTGAACCGTGGCAGTAAAACATCATATTGAGTTGTGATGTATTCACCTTGAATTCCCGAAGTGAGTTCGGTAATTTTTGAGAACTGGTGAAAAAACTCAAAACGGAGTTTGTTCTCAGCCTCTCGCGAAACATTTTTGAAAATAGGATTTAGTAGAGAATCGCTTTGGCGTGAATCATAATCGATGAAGCTTCGTGACAGTACCACTTTATAATAGCCTTTTTCCATCAGATTTGTGAAAGTAAGCCCCGTACCATACTGGGTCTGGTCACTACCAAGCACTCTTGAGTTATCATATCTCTGATCTTCGGTATCGTTAAAAAACTTTACATTATCGAATGCACCAATAAAGAGATAAGACAATTTTTGGTTTTTGCCGAGGTTAAAATCAAACTTGGTTAAAACATCATAATACTCGGGGACAAACCCAAATCCGGCAGCTTTAAAGATAAAATCGAGATAACTTCTTCTGGCAGAAAAGATAAAATTTGATGATTCCGATAGAGGTCCTTCGAGGTTAAAACCGAACTGCGAGGCTGAAATTGTTGCTTTACCTCCAATTTTGTCACTTCTTCCATCCCTTAAATCAATTTTTAATACCGAAGAAAGTTTATCACCATATAAGGAAGAAAAACCACCCGTTGAGAAGACTGATTCTTTAACAAAATCAAGATTCACAAATGAAAGTGGTCCACCTGTTGCTCCCTGTGAACCAAAATGGTTGATTGTTGGCAGTTTTATTCCATCCAAAATATAAAGGTTTTCTGAAGGTGCCCCGCCGCGGACGACTAAATCGTTTCTTCCGGCTGATGCCTGTGCAACTCCGGGCAGGATTGAAAGTGCTCTTACAACATCTTCAAATCCGCCGGGGGCTCTTCTCAATTCTTCATAAGAAAAAGTTGTGGTTGAGTTTACATCAGTGGGTGGTGTATAAAAGTAATCTGAAGTGATAGTCACATCTTTAAGTTGAAGAGAAGTTTCTTGCAGTTCAAAAGTGATTTCAGCGGGTTTGTTGTTGGTTACAAGCACATCAGCTCTGGTAATGGTTGCAAAGCCTATTGCAGAAACTCTTACCTGGTAGGTTCCGGGTTCAAGTCCTTCTATTGTGAATGTACCATCATCGAGCGTTGTTGCGCCTTTTTGTGTGGCAACTACAACGACAGTAGCGAATGGTACGGGTTGTTTTGTAGCAATATTAATCACTCTACCTGTAATCACACCTGAAAGCGGGGCGGACATTAAGACGGGTGAAAGAATAATAAGAATCAGAATGGTTAATTTATATTTTCTCATAATATCCATTAATTTAATTGATGTTGTAACTTGTAAAATTAAAATTAAGTTCAAAACGGGGTATAAAATTATCGCCTGACAAAGTGGATATCGATTTGTTGATACTTCTCACTTATTAGAATTATCAAAAGGGATGTTTCTATAAATTGGTAATGACCACTTCTAATTGTTGTTAATACATCTATTTAAGTAACAAAAAAGTTTGGCATAGTAGTTGAATGGAAGGGGACATATGGACTTAAACGGAAAGATCACATAAAATGGCTATAAAAGGCACAATAATTATTGATACAGAACTCTGTAAAGGTTGCGAGCTATGTGTTATGGCTTGCCCGCAGAAAGGATTGGTCCTTTCTGATAAAATTAATTTAAAAGGATACCGCGTCGTTGAATTGTATATGGATAACTGTACCGGCTGTGTGAACTGCGCACTGGTTTGTCCTGATTCGGCAATAACCGTTTATCGCGAGAAAAAAGCTAAAGCGGTTTAAAAAGAGAGACTACGATGGAGAAACAAGAATTAAAAGGAAAAGAAGTAAAATTGATGAAGGGGAACGAAGCATTGGCAGAGGCCGCAATTAGAGCCGGGCTTGATGCTTATTTTGGTTACCCTATCACCCCTCAATCTGAAGTAATGGAATACCTCACAGAACATATTCCTGTTCGTCGTGGGCTCGTTCTTCAGGCTGAAAGTGAAGTGGCATCAATCAATATGGTTTATGGAGCTGCCGGTGCTGGTGCAAGAGTTATGACATCTTCCTCATCACCCGGTATGAGCCTGATGCAAGAGGGAATATCCTACATCGCATCTGCTCAATTGCCATGTCTGTTGGTAAATGTTATGCGCGGCGGACCGGGATTGGGTACCATTCAACCATCACAGGGAGATTATTTTCAGGCGGTAAAGGGTGGAGGCCATGGCGACTACAAACTTTTTACAATTGCCCCATCAACCGTTCAGGAAATGGTTGATTTTGTTTTTGAAGGCTTCAGAATGGCGGAGAAATACCGAGTTCCTGCAATGATTCTTGCAGATGGTGCCTTGGGCCAGATGATGGAAAAAGTTGAATTACCCGCTGAGGGCCAGTTCCCTCATGTAATTCCTGAGTGGGCAACCACCGGTAAAAAAGAAGGAAGAAAACAGAATGTTATTACTTCTCTCTTCATTCAACCCGAAAAAATGGAACAGATAAATCTTGATCTCCAGGCTAAATATAAAGCTATGGAAGTTGAAGTTAAATCGGAATCCATAAATACTGAAGATGCAGATTTGATCCTCGTGGCTTTTGGATTAGTAGCAAGAATTTGTATGAAAGCTGCCGAACTTGCCCGTGAAAAAGGAATAAAAGTGGGTGTTATCAGACCGATCACACTCTTTCCGTTCCCAACAGAGGTTCTTAATACCACTGCCGATCGTGTAAAAAAATTCCTCGTTGTTGAAATGAATGCCGGTCAGATGGTCGAAGATGTTCGACTCTCAATAAACGGTAAAGCTGTCGTTCAATTCTACGGAAGAATGGGTGGAATGATCCCAACTCCGGAAGAAATTTTAACAAAACTTGAATCAATGATGAAATAACGGGAGATACACGATGGAACAATTTTTAATTAACCCCGATTGTATGGTTTATGACAACCATCCCGTAACACTAACAGGTGAACCATTTCACTATTGCCCGGGATGTGGTCATGGTGTCATTCATAAAGTACTGATGGAAGTGGTTCGTGATCTTGGTATCCAGGAGGAAGTAATTGGCGTGGCTCCCGTTGGCTGTTCAGTTTTTGCTTATCATTATATGAATGTTGATATGCAGGAAGCAGCTCACGGAAGAGCAAGCGCGGTTGCAACAGCAATAAAGAGAGTAAGACCTCAGAATTATGTTTTCTCATATCAAGGAGATGGTGATCTTGCAGCTATCGGTACCGCAGAAACAATCCACACAGTAAACCGTGGTGAAAACATCCTGATGGTGTTTGTAAATAACGCAATCTATGGAATGACGGGCGGCCAAATGGCTCCTACATCACTTGTTGGAATGAAAACTGCAACCTCTCCTTATGGAAGAGATGCTGCTTCGATGGGTAACCCGATAAGAATTACAGAACTGCTCGCACAGTTGCCGGGGGCATATTATGTTGCCCGTCATGCAGTGCACACCCCAAATGCAGTTCGTAAATTAACAAAAGCATTTAAAAATGCGTTTGAATATCAGAAATTAAACCGGGGCACCTGCTTCATCGAAGTGGTCTCAAATTGCCCGTCAGGGTGGAAGATGAGTCCTGTTCAGTCGATCGACTGGATTGAAAAGAACATGCTCCCCATGTTCCCACTCGGCGACATCAAGGTTCCCGATCCAAAAACCGGTGATCCTGTCATGGTTAAAAATAATTAAGGTTTAGGAAAAGATATGAAAACAGAAGAGATCATTATTGCCGGATTTGGTGGTCAGGGAGTCCTTTCAATGGGACAGATGCTCGCCTACTCCGCTCTTATAGATAACAAAGAAACCAGTTGGATGCCATCTTATGGCCCCGAAATGCGTGGTGGAACAGCAAATTGTGTGGTAATCGTATCAGACAGCAGAATAAGCTCGCCACTCGTAAGTAAGTATGACACCGCTATAATCCTTAACCAGCCTTCCATGGAGAAATTCGAAAAGGCGGTTAAACCGGGCGGTTCCCTCTTTTATGAGGAATCCACAATAATTCAACCTCCTATGAGGACAGACATTAACATCTTCAGAATAAGTGCCCTTAGAGAAGCCGAAAGGTTAAACAAAAAGCAAGTGGCCAATATGGTTATGCTTGGAGCATTTCTTGAAGTAAAGCCGATAGTTCAGTTTGAAAGTATCCTGGCTGCTTTAAAGAAAGTTCTTCCCGAGAGGCATCATCATCTCATCCCAATCAACGAACAGGCATTGTTGAAGGGGAAAGAGATAATTTCTGAGTACTTAAAAGAACCGGTTTAAACAGCAAGGCAGGTATTAAAATGACCGATAAAGACTTCAACTGCAATAAAATCTGTAAAAACTCATGTGCATCACTACAAGAAGCACTTCGTAAAGAGACTAATATTGTGCATTTTTATGAAAACATGATGGAAGATTGCAATTCTCCCGAAATCAAAAGTTTCCTTACGGATATTATTGAATCAAGGAGACCTGAAATGTTAAAAATAATTCAGAAACTCAATGAAATCCATGCCCGCTCACAAATAGTAGATGGGGTAATAGCGAGTTTTAATCCTGAAGCTTGACAGCTGTTAGTTATATTGTTTTTAGCCGTTCACTCTAAAGGTGAACGGTTTTTTTTTTGTATATTACACTATGAAAAAGTTGTATTTAGATGTTTGTATAGTTAAAACTATATATTTTGCGATCCAAACAGTAGGATTTTTGTATGCCAAATGAAATGATAAATAAAGCAATTGAGATCTGCAGAAAACATGGTGTGACCAAACTTATTTTGTTTGGAAGTGCTGTTAATAATTTGGAAGATGCCAGGGATTTGGATTTTGCCGTTGAAGGGATAGAAGGATGGGGTCTGATTGAACTTGCAGCTGAGATAGAGAATCACTTGATGATTAATGTCGATGTTGTTCCTATCGAAGGGAATTCCAAATTTATTAACCATGTTTTGCCAAGGTCAAAAGTCCTTTATGCTTGATCAATATTATCTGCAAGAAATTGAATTCGAACTAGAATCGATAGAAATCGTCGTTGCTGAGATAAATAGCATCCTTACAGATTATGAGAAGGTTCTGCCTGATACAAGAATCAAGTCTGCTCTTGGGAGTCTATTGGCACAGTTCTATACCGGTATAGAAAATATTCTTAAAAAGTTGATAAAAGCAAACGGCAGAAATCTTCCAAAGGGAGAAAACTGGCATTTGGAGTTATTTAAGTATTTCTGTGATCCACCCGATCAAAATTTACCGTTATTATTTAACGAAGAGTTAGAAAAAATGATGGGAAATTTCAGAAAGTTCAGACATGTAGTATTCCATGGGTATGGATTCCGATTGGATTGGAATATTATGTTTGACGGGTCACATTATGTAAATGAAACTTTCGCAAAATTTAAATTTGAACTAAATAAATACTTGAGTGCTAATGAAAAACAGTAAACATTCTTTATGATCAAAAGGCTGTCTAATTTGGCAGCTTTTTTTTTGTATAGAATCTACTGAATTCCGATATTCTGTTCGTTAAGAATTAAACCTATTTCTGTAGGATCATTTTTTTGATCTCTCTTCTCCCATTAATATTCAATTCATAAAAATAAATTCCACTGGGAAGGTTCTCAGCGGTGAAACGAATTTGATGATCTCCTGTCGCCAATTCACCATTGTACAAAATCTCCTTTACACTCCCCAGCAAATCAAAAACTTTCAGAGAAACTTTCGATGTTTGCGAGGAATTACCATTATAAGGTACCGAAAAAGAGATCAAAGTCTCTGAATTAAACGGGTTGGGGTAATTTTGTGAAAGATGAAAATTGATCTCTTTGTCCTTCTCGGTTTCTATTCCATTTGGGGGATACTTTACTGAATAATATGAACTTGCCCCAGGTTTGATGGCTGATTGAGGGATAATTGCTTGATCTACCGCTTTAATCTGATATTTGAACGAATACCCTTTCCTCATCAAAGAATCATTTAAGTTGAATTTGAGATAACATGTGAAAGAGCCGGGCTCGTAATAAATTGGATGTGTTACAGGCATAATCGTATCAAATAAGGGACCAACATAAAACCCTTTTAGTTCTATATAATCGATGAAATTAAATGATGAATAGGGGAGAATAGTGCTATATGGGTGTTTCACTTCAAGGGATGGATTAAAAAAAGATGTATCCGTTAGAGATGGGGCAGAATAAGTAATTGTTGGTTTTTTGCTCGGATCGAAATAAAGGGTAACCCCAACTGAATCATAAATTATTGCCTGATTAACATACACCACTATATATGGCCAGGGCCATCCATATGGTTCATGGAAAAAAGTATATCCGATTCCCTTTGCAAATCCATAGTCATATACTGCTGAATATGTTTGTTCGGTAAATGTATTGCCCCAACCGGTAAAAGTTTCATATTCTATAAGATAATTGGTCATTCCACGCTCGAAGAGGCAATAAATATTTTGGATTGAACTGTCTTCAGCCACAAAATCCAGCGCCACCTGACCACCTGAGATGTAAACCTTTTGTGTTCTGGGGTCATAATGGATCAATTGAGAGCTACCCGGAAAATATGAGTAACTGTGATATTCTTTGCCGTTTATGATTTGTTCGGAGACGAATTTATTTTTATATATAATTGGGTGTCCCGGGGGTCCATTTACGTGTTCCCAATAGTATTGCCACTGGTTTCTTTTATCCCAGGGGAAATACGAGGTATCGCCAAGAAAAGTTGATGGATTTGATGGAAGTTTTGAGCTGTCGAGAATTATATATTCTCTTGCGAGGGAGGAAAGCCCGGAATTGTTCAAAAACTGGGCATTAATAACCACATTATAAAAAATAAAAATCAGTGAAACTAATTGTATCAACCCGGTAAACGATTTGGATTGGTATCGCATAAATACTCCAAAAGTTATCTGCCTAAAATAATGATAAAATCAAACAAAGAAAAACAATTGGCGATCAGTTGAATGAATAAAAAATATAAAGTACTTTGACAATTCATTTATTATGTTATAATTCACTCCTATACAAAAAATATTTTGTGAGGATTACCATGAGAAATGTAAACCATAAAATAAGTTATGCACTTTTCATAATGTTGGTTTTTTCTGCACCGGTTATGTCGCAGATGACTCCTTGGACACCTGTAGATACGATGCAAAATACATTCAGCACTGCGTCCCCAAATCTGGGTCCCATAGCCAGCAGCTATTATTCTCCTTTAGTGATGATTCTACATCGTGGAAATTCTAATTATGCTTCATCAAGTGCCCTTGTTTATAACATCAGCACAGATAATGGAACCACTTGGAGCAGGAAACTTCCGCCAATAAATACACAAGCCGGTTTTGGTGCGAGGTACCCGACTTTGGCACTTAAATTGGATTCGGGTCAGGCGTTGCAAAATGCCAAGGCTTTTTCCACTTTTGGTCACCTCTCCGCCATACCCGAAATAGATCAGGGGGCGGCACTGGTGTCTGATATTTTTAACGCCACTTCCACTTCCATTGTCTTTAATCAGATGACAGGTTCTCAATCGGGACAATTATGTTGGGCAAGTGACACAGAGAATCGTTTTTTCTGGGTTGGTCAAAATCCTGCGGGTGGGAACTATACTCTGTTCAGAACTTCTGATCTTGTTAATATTGAGTCATTTCCAATGATAAATTCAGTCGATATTGCGGGAGTTTTTATTCCACTGCAAGGTGATTCATACAACGGTAAACTATATTTTGGATTTATTGCTGCCAAACCCGGGAGCGGCACCCAATTGGTCTATATGCCGGCGTATGTAACTTCCACAGATAATGGAGCCACCTGGTCACCCGTAAATTGGGTGGATTTTAGACAGGCTGTTGGCGCAACCCGATTTGACAGGTTATGGGACTATAAACCCAACGATCAATTCCTTCAGTTACAAGGTGATATGGCAGTTGGATTCGACGGAAGAGTACATTTTGCTCTTGGGCTCCAGGATACCAACATGACTACAGGTCAAAATCGAAATGTAATAGCTGAAATTTTGCAAACAGGAAGTTACTGGTCGGCAGCGATGGTAGCTGAAAATTTAAGTGATCTTACCTGGTCAAAACTTGATGGTCCTGCCCTTGGGCAGATGGGTTACAGTGTAAATATCGCTGCGGGAAGGTCCATTGGAGTTTATGCGGTTTCCTTTGTACATCCACCATTGAACAATCCGCTTGATTCACTTTGTGATGTTTATGTCGCTACCAGAACTGAAGGGACTTACTATTTTTATCCTTTCAACTTAACAGAGACTCCGGGTAAAAATGAGAACAGCCATCATATGAGTCCCCGAATCTCATTCAATTCAAGCAATATAGAGTATTATGCAAGAATCATGTATAATTATCCTGCGGGGTATGAAGGTCATTTCCCGAATAATGGCGGTTATGATTCTCAAGCAAGTACAATTTATTTTACTAATTTTACTATCCCCATTCCACTCAGTCCGGTAGAATTTACTTCCTTTACTGCATGTGCCAGCAATAATGGGGTTGTTTTAGAATGGGTAACAGCGACAGAGAATAACAATTATATCTTCACAATTGAAAAAAACAGTGATAAAGGTTTTTATGCAATTGGGACAGTTAACGGAGCCGGCACTTCAACACAATTTAAGACATACAATTTTACCGACAATACACCAGTTGCGGGGGCACTCTATAGAATAAAACAGACCGACTATGATGGTTCGTTTGCTTATTCACAAGAGATTGAAACTCCGGCAGAATATCTGTATGATTTTAGGCTTGAGCAGAATTATCCAAATCCATTTAACCCTTCGACTGTCATCCGGTTCTCCCTACCGGTTGCAGGGACAACATCGTTGGATATTTATAACTCACTCGGTGAAAAGGTTGTAACACTCCTGAATAAAGAATTACCCGCCGGTGAACATGAGATAAACTTTGAAGCAGGAAATTTTTCAGGAGGTGTTTATTTTTGTCAACTTCGCTCAGGAACTAAACAACAAATGGTGAAGATGTTGTTGTTGAAGTGAGACCCCTGTAGTTAGTTGAATAAATAAGTGTAATCATAGTGGGAGAGTTTTATTTATAGTGGAACTCTCCCTGGTATTCATTCGATTTGAAATGTCGGAAAATAACCTGATCATGATTAAATTTTCCTATATTTATGGATAACTATTGTTTTTTTTCGAGTGAAAGAATGAAGAAGCGAATCCCGATACTGACATCTTACTTCCCCAAATTTGTAGAGGAGGGAGGGTATTATGTTGACAAAACCCGATACATCACAGAGATAGAGAAAGTTAATTTCCCCAACCTGTTTTTTCTTCGTCCCCGCCGATTTGGAAAATCGCTCCACCTCTCCATGCTCGAACACTATTACGGAATTCAGCATAAAGAAAGATTTGAAGAGCTATTTGGGTAGTATTTTATCGGGCAACCGGAGAATGTTACTCCCTTAAAAAATTCCTGCCATATTCTTAGATTTGATTTCTCCGGGATTGTTACTGCTAATGGGGCTGATATACTACCTTCTTTTAATTCAAACATAAGGAGAGGGATTTCGTCATTTATTGCAGATTATGGGCCGATGGCAGATTTTGCAATGAATAAAATTCATGAATTGGATTATCAATCAGATATTTTAGCCAAATTTTTATCGTCCGTAAGTTCAGGGATTGACAAACCAAAGATTTACATTCTTATTGATGAATATGACCATTTCACCAATGAACTTTTTGCCTTTAACATGGGCCATTTTAAGGAAATTGTTTCGAGGAATGGTTGGGTCAGAAAATTTTACGAAGTAATTAAAACCTACATGGGTGAAGGTGTAATCGATCGTTTTTTTGCAACTGGAGTAACTCCTGTAACTCTTGACAGTATGACCAGCGGATTTAATGTTGCAAAAAACATCTCACTTGAGCTGAAATTTAATGAGATGGCCGGATTTACAGAGACCGAGTTAAGAGGATTAGTCGAAAATACAATTTATGAAGATGGCAAATTTGATATTAACCATCTTATTAGGGATATGCGTGACTGGTATAACGGAAGCAGATTCTCTCCGGAAGGGGGTGAAAAACTCTATAATCCTCAACTTGTGATATCATTCCTGGCTGACTTTTCAGAAAAATTTAAATTCCCCGAGAGGATGGTCGATCATAATGTAACCTCGGATTACAAAAAGATTACAAATATTCTAGTGCCTCTCTCAGATGAACAAAGAAGACTTGTTGTGGATGAAGTATTAACCACAGAAAGAATTTTTGGAGGGCTGACTCTCCAGTATAATTTTGAAAGAGATTTTACAAAAACCGATGCTGTATCCCTCCTTTATTACAACGGTTTACTTACAATCGAAGACTCATTCACAGGATTGATGACATATTCCATTCCAAATTATGTTGTTAAACAATTGTATTGGGAGTTCTTCCGTGCACTTAAGGAAAAGGAAGACTGGCTCACCCTGTGAAGTCAAATTTGCTAAATGTTGAAAAACTCAAAATAAGAATATTTTAGTCTTACATTTTTAAGGGTTTATAAACACGATTTTCATTTTAGAACTTTCTAATCTTAAGTAAATATTTTCTCTTAAGTTTACCATCAAGAAAATATATTCCAAAATCATTGCAAACGGATTGACTTTTATTTGAAAATTTAGTATATTTTTCTGTCAATTTTGGGGACTTCTCCCTAAAGAAGTTCAAATAATTTATTTCCTGGAATTTCATCATGCATACCATATACCTGCATTTTGTAATCGGCCTTTTGTCGGTATTATTCATTTCTTCTGCCTCCGCCCAACAACCCGATGAGATACTCTTTGGGACTTATCTGACAAGTAGTCCCGATTCCAACACTTTTCACTCTACAATGATCCTTATCTCCTCGATCTCGGTTTCAATACCATATTTCAAACCGTAATGCATCCTATAATTCATGAGAGATTATTCGATTCATTGCCCGGTTATTGGATGGATAATAGAATTCCACTCGCCAATTCATCATTTGACAATATCGTTGCGATGAATGGCTATTGGAATCGAGCTGATTCAAGTTTAAAACAAATTGATTGGATAAAAATACTCACCCACTCGATTTACAATATCTGGGAAGCTGAAGGGAGAGGAGATTTTAACTCTAATTCATTGGTCATGGAAAGGAACAGTTTAATAACAAATGAATTTTCTGATGGGAATGTAAAAGGTGTAAAGGTAATTTCAGGCCTTGATTCCAACAGCACAGAACAGGAGATATTCGCAATTCGGGGACCCTCCGTCTATCAAGATCGTAGCTATAAGGTAACCCACCGCCTTGCAACTGAACCAATTCCTTACAAAGTGTATTTTAAGATGCGAGTGGGAAACAAACCCGAGGAGAATGTTCCTGTATGTTCAATAAAAGTCTGGGTCAGTTATTTTGATGCAAATTCTACACACTACACCACATTACTCGCCTCAAAACTTAAATATTCAGATGATTTTAATGAATTAAATTATACAGATTTTGATTTAGATTATAATCTCGATAATCTTCCTGTTCAATTCACTGATTCTACTTCAGGACATTTTCCGACACAAAATTTTGGTTATCGAAAAGTTGATTATACCACAACTAAAGTATTTTATGAAGTCACTATTCCACTGGGAGTGGATTTGGGGATACTTGATGGACTATATATCGATTACATGAAAGTTACAGATGGGGATATTTGGGAAATATATGTTGGAAAGAGTTGACTTATCCGGAAATTATTGGGGAACAGAAACAATCATAGAAAGAATGTTTGAAATAGATAATCTTATTACATATTCTCCTGTACTGACTGGTTTTGCACCTGTTATATCAACCGATTGTCCTTTTATAATAACTCTGAATACATTATCGTTCACAGATACACTTCACAGAATAAATAATGGTGTCCCCGGAACAGGAGGAGAGA
>CAZHCW010000012.1:0-115124 GCA_964531325.1 uncultured Ignavibacteriaceae bacterium
ACCCTGAAAACGGGTGAAAAAACTTTAACAAAAAATGTTAAGGTTCAATTAATTAGATAAACCAACGAACTATGGAAGAATAGATATGATAAAAGCTATACTTGTGCTATTTATTATGATATCTATTATAAAAGCACAAAATCAACCCGGTATAAATTATATGCCGCATATTTCATTTTTTGATCAGGCGTCAATTATTTATCCAATCCAAATAATTTAGCGACACAAACAGAAATTTGGAATGCTTCTGAAGCCCACGGGTGGTATCTCGATCTTCTGCATAATCTGGGGATTACAAATCTTGTAACCGATGCCCAATTTCATCAAAATGCATTAGATTCATACCCTAAGAATTTTTTTCTCAATGATATGGGATTTGCATGGAAACACGAGCTCTCTGTAAATCCACCAAGAATATTTCTCCCGGCGAAGTATATGAATGCCTTCGGACACTGGAGGGAAAAATTTGTGTTACAACTTGGCGGGACCTATCGATCCACTATAAGTTCAGATGATAATTATGGTTTTGGTGCAGTAACCGATATTAACCCGGATGCCAGTTATTGGGTTCTAAGACCGTTTCAAGGTCAGCCGACAACGGAGTTTACTGGACATGATATAAGGGATGATTTCGTTGATCCAAGCAAATATGCGCGTGCCGCCATTATAGGCACTGATGTCGCAGGTAAACCTATGGTATGGGCACAACTTCCGTCATCGCAGTTCCCACTAAACACCTCTCTAAAAATCAGGGTTTATTTCAGAAGGAGTGTGACGCAAGGAAATGTTGACTTATTCACTCTGCGAGCAAGAGGAATCAGTCCCACTGCCTCAGGAGCACACACATATGCTCCCAGAAGGGACTTTTTTAAGACTGAGGTACAATCCAATACACCCTTAAGTGAGTTTGTTTATGTTGTGAATACTCAAATGCTGGATTCAAGGCATCTCACAAAATACGATTCATTGGATATTGGTATTATAAATATTGCTAAAGACAATCATTTCTACTTTCAGATAGATTGGGCAGGAAATGCAGATTTGTTTATCGATAGGATAACTATTTTCAATTCGGAATATGACGAACTATACGAGTCAAAGACAATAACCAAGGCTCAGATTATTTCTGATTTTAGAGCAAAATACGGTTCGGTTAATATCCAAAAGCTACAAAGTTTCTATTACGATGAACCTTTCCAGCTTTCTGCAAGGTACCGAGGGGAAATGCAGGATACACTAAGAACCATGTTACAAGGTACCTTTCCGTTTATGGAGATAAATGGCGCGGTAGGAGGGATACCCAAGCATTTCCTTGATTTTGATACATCTTATGCAAAAGCTAATGATAATGATAAATTTGTGCGCCATTATATAAATTATAACATGTATCCAATCGTTAAAAACACTGAAACGACGACGAGTTCCCTCCAACCGCGTCTGGACCTTTTCATCAATTATAATAATGTGGATGACGAACCCGGTACACATACAGATCCAAACAAATATAAGTATGTAGGAATACTTCCCGCACAAATATCAGCACAAGAACTGGAAGTACCATTAGTCGTAACTCTTTGTGTAGCAGGGGAGCAATATGTGAACAACAGAGATGAAGTGTTATCTCTGGTGGACGGTCCTCATAGAAGGCGGCCTCCGACACCTGATGAAATTTAAGCTATGGGTAATATTTCACTTGCTTATGGTGCAAAGGGGTTCATGTATTACATGGTGCCCACCCGAACTGCCTCACCTCATGAAGGAGAGACCGAGTTTAACCAGTATGGTCTTTTCGAGGAAGAGGATTTGGCATTCGACCCCATGCGAGCCGCAACATGGATACAAAATCCGGCGGGGCAGCAAGTCCCAAATGAACGGTATTATGCCGTTAAAGAATTTATCAGTTCAACATCTTTAATAGAATCAGATCTATTAAGGTTGAACTGGTTGGAGTCCAAAAGTTGGAACAAAGATTTTTTATGCTCAACAAATTGGAAAACAAATCTTAAAGCGAAATATCCATATTTTGAAGATGATGATAATGAAACATTTGTAGAGACTGGTTTTTTCGTTGAAAAAACTCCTCCTGCAGGAAAAAATGAGGATGCAAAGTATATTTATCTTGTCAATAGAAGATGTAATCTTCAGCCTGCGAATTCGCCGGATAATCCTTCTAATGATCCAGATACTTCTTATCGTAACATAACATTTTCTCTTAATTTCCCAAACTCGATTTGGAACAATTACTCTGTCACTGACTTAAAAACTGACTCCGTATATTGTACCACAAAGACAGGTACAGTTACCATCTTTTTGAGAGCCGGGGAAGGAACATTACTCAAGATTGAACCGACTGTGCAGTCAGGGGGTACGCTCATAGTCAATGAAACGATTGCTACAAACAATACGGTATCAGGAGATTTGCAAATAAATTCTCCATCTATTCTTACTATAGACTCAGGTGCAGATATAACCTTTGCAAATTCGGCGGAATTAAAAATAAATAATACATTCCTGTATGTAATTGGTACAGCCACTGATCCTTGTGTATTGAATTTTGGCACTGCGAGCTGGTATGGTGGGAATGGGATAATTGCAACAAATGCTGAGATAATAATCGATAAAGCTGTAATTAAAAATGCCAAGTATGGTATTAAATCATACAATGCAGAAAACTTTGTTGTAACTAATACCCAGTTTGAGACATGTTATTATGGCATCCTCCTGGAAAACCAATCATCCCAATATGCACAACTTGATAATATATCATTAAGTCAGTGTTATGTGCGGGGGCTAAGTGCCAACGATTCCTGGATCACGATGAGTAATTTTAATATTACCGGATGTGAGACAGGTTTATGGTTTGATTTTTGTTATGTTAATGAAAAGTGTGGTGACCCGGCTGCAAATCTCTTCCTTCAGAACAATTTCATTGGCCTGTATACTTCATATTCTGATCTATATCTTGGAGAAGGTGATTTGTATCCTGTAGGAGCATATAATACATTCTTAAATATAGATCAAAACATCGAAGCAGAAAATGATGCTTTTGTCAGAGTACAATCCAATTATTGGGCAAATACCTCCTCAAAAATGATAAATGCCTGGGGTGGCGCATCGGTACTTGACGAACCTTCATTCACTTATGTTCCCGATAATCCTTTGTCAAGTGATGTAGAAGATGAAGAACTTGCTGCGATAAAAGGAATGTCAAATGGAGAGGGAACCAGCGTGCGTGAAAAGTTGACAATTGCACGACACCACATCAGAGGTAGCCGATTTAGTCAGGCAAGAAAGTTATGTATTGACATTCTTGAGCAGAACGGTGATGATCCACTCATCCCAATGGCACTTCTTGTTTTGAGACAAACCTTAACTCCCGAAGAAATTTCGAATTACAAGGAATATGTCTTGAATGGACACAAAGCAGCTAAAGGTTCAATAGCAAAAGGTATGCTTACAATTGCAGCATTTGACCTCATGGAAGCAAATGTAGCCATTTATGACAGTATCTGTTCCGAGTATGCTGGAAAACTTCCTGAGTCATACGCTCTTTACAAAAAATCATTGTACCAATTCGGAAATCTTGGTGATGTTAAGGGAGCAAAAATAACCAGAAACAGACTTGAGAGCAAATATCCGGAATCTATCTATCTCAAAGATTTGAATTCGCGACTTTCAGACTCGGTTTCATTTCATCCAATAAATTCAATCCCACTGGGACTCCCAAAAGGGATTTCTAATACAGTTACTGAAATAGTGAATGAGTATCAACTCTTCAACAACTTCCCCAATCCTTTCAACCCTGAAACAGTGATAAAATTCTCCCTCAAAGAGAGGAGTAATGTAACCCTGGATGTTTACAACATTGCAGGCCAAAAAGTTGCAGATTTGGTCACAGGTGAAATGGAGAAAGGTTTTTATGAGAAAAGATTCAACGGAACAAAACTCTCTTCAGGCGTTTACATTTTCCGTTTGAGTGCTCAATCACTAGAACATACGAGCACAAGTTACACCAAAACGATGAAAGCTTTGTTACTTAAGTAGCGAAGTAGCAGGGTAGCGAACAATTCCAATAGCCTCTGAATTCATTCGGCGGAATATAACGCAAGATTAATAATTTATTCAGGCTGTCTCGAAAGGGGCAGCCTTTTAAATTTTCACAAAGATTCTAAGTTTAACTACATGTTTCGATTTTACTATTATTTCCTCGCAAAATTGTTCGGTTCTAATTTTCAATAGTTTTTTGCAAATCCAAATTTAACACTCTACTATTTTACCACTATTTTTCCCAATAGACCTTGGTTAAGTTGATTTAGGTTTAAAAATTTACTTAACTTTAAAAATTAAGTTTTTATAATTCTCAAACAAAATCCGGAGAGTATATTTGAGCCTGTTAATAGTCGGTTCCGTAGCTTTTGATTCCGTTCAAACACCATTTCGTTCAGTTGATAACGCATTAGGTGGATCAGCCACATACATTTCGCTTGCAGCAAGTTATTTTACAGCTCCTGTTTACATAGTTGGAGTTGTGGGAAGTGATTTTCCCAAAAGATACCTTGATCTGTTGGAGGCACATAATGTAAACCTTACCGGTTTACAAATTGTGGAAGACGGGCTCACATTCCGCTGGGCAGGGAAGTATCATTATGATCTGAACACAAGGGATACTCTCTTAACAGAGTTAAATGTTTTTGAGACATTTGACCCCATAATCCCTGACAAGTTAAAAAAATCAACTTATGTGTGTCTGGGAAATATTGATCCTACTCTTCAATTGAAAGTATTGGATCAGTTGGAAAATCCACATTTTGTAGTGTGCGACACCATGAATTACTGGATCGAAGGGAAACAAGCTGAACTTAAAGAAGTTTTAAAGAGAAGTGATGTACTGATAATTAATGATTCAGAAGCCCGTCTTTTATCGAATGAACCAAATCTCATCAAGTCAGCAAAAGCTATCAGAGAGATGGGCGCAAAAATACTCATCATTAAAAAAGGTGAACATGGTGCATTACTTTTCACCGAAGATGTTGTATTTTCGGCTCCGGCATATCCTCTTGAAATGATTAACGACCCAACAGGTGCAGGTGATTCTTTTGCCGGAGGGTTCACAGGATATCTTCACAAGACACAGGACCTGAGTCCTGAGAACATTAAAAGAGCGGTGATCTACGGCAGTTCGATGGCATCGTTCTGTGTTGAACAATTCAGCACAGAAGCCCTAGAAAATCTTTCTTATCTCAGAGTGCAGGATCGTTACAGGGAATTTCTGACCATTTCAAGATTTGATGAAATCTGATAACTGGTTCTCCTTAAAATATTTAAACGGTGAGGTGGTTTTTCTTGATCAGACAAAACTACCCGCCGTTGAAGAATATATCCATACCCAAAGTTACCTTCGCATAGCAGACGCAATTAAAAGACTTGAAATTCGAGGTGCCCCCTTGATAGGAATTGCCGCTGCCTATGCAGTTGCACTT
Organism: uncultured Ignavibacteriaceae bacterium; assembly: GCA_964531325.1. Classification (GTDB taxonomy): domain Bacteria; phylum Bacteroidota; class Ignavibacteria; order Ignavibacteriales; family Ignavibacteriaceae; genus UTCHB3. Next base: position 5,481 of record CAZHCW010000012.1, read on the forward strand.
TCTGTGAAGGAAGGCTATTCAGATGAAAAATTCAACGATTCCTGTCTCACTCTCGCAGCTACAAGACCCACTGCAGTAAACCTCTTTAACTGCCTCAACAGGATGAAATTTTATAGCGAAAATTTACCTCTTGGGGAACGGAATTTTGAGAATTTAATTTCTGAGGCTATTGCCATCCATAAGGATGATGAAATTGCATGTGAGAAGATCGCAGAAAACGGGATCAGGATATTCAAACCCGGAAGTGTTGTCTTAACTCATTGTAATACCGGCAAACTTGCAACTGGAGGAATTGGAACAGCATTTGGAGTAATTCTTCATGGTTTTGAAGCAGGTCTTGTTCAGATGGTCTTTGCAGATGAGACCCGACCACTGTTTCAAGGTCTGCGATTAACATCTTACGAACTATTAAAAAGTAACATCCCCTTTAAGGTGATTCCCGACTCTTCTGCGGGTGTTCTCATCAGAGACGGTAAAGTTGACCTCGTTATCACAGGAGCCGACAGGATAGCCTCAAATGGCGATTCTGCAAACAAATTGGGGACATTTACACTATCTGTACTTTGTAAGGAGTATGGAATTCCATTTTATATAGCTGCTCCATCCTCCACTATTGACCTGAAAGCGACCGGATTTAATGACATTCCTATTGAAGAACGATCATCCAACGAACTTCTTCAATATCTTGATCCTGCACTTGGAATTGAAAAAATTGACTCTTTTAATCCCTCATTTGATGTAACACCGGCTGAAAATATCACGGGAATTATCACTGAAAAGGGGTTTTACACTTATCCCTATAACTTCGTTTAATGCGAAGCGGTCTCGTTAAAACCGAGGCGATTGTCCTCTCAAAATTCAAATACAGTGATTCCAGCAATATTGTAAATTTTTATACCCGTAAAAGGGGAAGAATCACTGCTATGATTAAAGGGGGACGAAGCCTGAAATCGAAGTCAGGACTTGCAACCGATGTACTTAACATTGTTGAACTTTTTTATTATGAAAAAGAGGGCAGAGACCTCTACACAGTTAACACATCAGACTTGTTATTTTATCCCAAACAGGTAATTACGGATATCACTTCTCTTTATTGCGCAACTTCTGTTGTGGAACTCTTAAAAGAACTCACACCGGAGCATGAAGAAAACGACCGTCTCTACCGTGGAAGCGAGAAGATAATCAGGCTGATGGATGGCAATATTGGTGATTCACAGATATTGTTTCTCAAATATTTTCTTTTTTTTCTGGAGGAATCGGGGGTTGGTATCCATTCTGATAATTGTTCATCCTGTGGAAATATGATAATCAATTCGGAGCAGGTAAGATTTGACCCGGGAAATGGAATTTTATGCGCAAAATGTGCGTTTGATAAAAGAAGGGGCATAAATATTTCCATGGAACTTTACAGACTTCTCGAAAGTCTAAATAAAGGTTTAACAATTGAAGTAATTGACAAAAAAACTGTTTCAGATTTGTTCCTCCTTTTGGAAACATACACCAGAACACATTTTGAAACTTTTAAAGGTTTGAAAGCATTTAGACTTATTGGAGGAATTTAGATTAATATTTACTTTTTAGTTATCTATTCAGTAATAAACAAATAGGATTGGAAAATGAGAGGAAAGAGCATTCTCGGGGCAGCAGCCCTCATAGTACTCGGAATTCTTTTTGGTGCAGTATTGGTATCAGGATTTGGGTGGGTAAAACCCGGCCTTGCTGATGTAAAACTTGGTGCAGACAAATCGCCTGTGATGCCAAATGCAGAATTGAACAATTTTAGTCAGGCATTTATTGATGTGTCTGAAAAAGTTACACCCTCAATAGTTCAGATTAATGTTGTGGCAGAATCAAAACAGGGGCAGGGTGGCTTCGACTGGTTCCCATGGGGTGGGATGGATAATTCACCAAAAGAGTCTGAAGGCTCGGGAAGTGGAATTATTATCAGTAATGATGGATATATCCTCACAAACAATCATGTTGTTGAAAATGCCAAACGGGTTGAAGTAATTCTAAACGACAGGCGAAAATTTGAAGCAAAAGTTATCGGTACCGACCCACTTACCGATCTCGGAGTAATAAAAATTAATGCAACCAATCTCCCGGCAGCCTACCTTGGTAATAGTGATCAACTGAAAGTTGGTCAATGGGTCATGGCAATTGGAAACCCGTTGTCGCTCTCATCAACAGTAACAGCCGGTATAATCAGTGCATTGAATAGAGGTTCACTAAGACTTATAAACGATAGTTATGGTGTTGAGAATTTTATTCAGACTGATGCAGTGATCAACCCGGGGAACAGTGGTGGTGCACTTGTAGATCTAAACGGAGCGGTAATCGGTGTTAATACTGCAATCGCGACCAGAACGGGTACCTACATCGGTTACGGATTTGCAATTCCAATTAATTTAGCCCAGAATGTTGCAAAAGACCTTATTGCAAACGGAAAAGTGAGCAGAGGATATATCGGTGTACAAATTCGTGAAGTGGATGCTGCGTTGGCAAAATCACTTGGTCTTGACAAGCCAACCGGAGTGATTATCGAAAAAATTGTTGAGGGTGGCTCTGCATCCGAAGCTGATGTGAAAAAAGGTGATGTAATCTTAAAAGTTGATGGCAAAGAAGTGAATGCTCCAAATCAGCTTCAAAGTTATGTTGCCGGAAAATCTGCCGGAACAAAGGTTGTTCTTACAATTTGGCGGGATGGAAAACAGATTGACAGAAGTGTGACACTGAAACCTAAAGGTGACGACGAGGTTGCTGTAAAGGATGATGTTGACAAACCTGGTAAACAAGATAATACGCCAACCGAGCAGATTAAACTCGAAAGTATAGGACTCTCCATCAGAGATCTTAAAGCTGACGAGTTAAAAAAACTTAAACTTGATAACGGTGTTTTTATCACAGAAGTGAAGCCCTACAGCCTAGCTTACGATCAGGGATTGGGGAAGGGACTTGTAATAACAAAGGCAGACAGAAAAGATGTTTCCTCTGTAGCTGAACTCGAAAAGATTATCAGCAGCAAAAAAGGGAAGGCTGTTCTTCTGGAAGTTGCCGACAGTCAGGGTAATTCACGATATGTTGGTATCGAAGTTCCTGATTAATCAATTCTTTAAAATCAAATTTTACAAAAATGCCGGTCTGACCGGCATTTTTTTTATTTTTGGCTAAACAAAATTGGAATTTATGTCGCAAATAAGATATTTAACTGCCGGAGAATCTCACGGAAAATCGTTAGTGGTAATAATCGAGGGATTTCCTGCAAATCTTGAGATTGATTTTGAACTTATAAACAAAGAACTGGCACGGAGACAATCAGGATATGGTCGTGGTGGCAGGATGAAAATAGAGACCGACAAAGCTGAGATCATCTCAGGAGTTCGCTTTGGGAAAACAACAGGTGCGCCAATTGCCGTTCTTGTAAAAAACAAGGATTGGGAGAATTGGGGCACTAAAATGTCGGTTCAATCAGTTGATGAAGAGATAGAAAAGATAGTGATCCCCAGACCCGGGCATGCCGATCTGGTAGGTGTTACAAAATACGATCTTAACGATATAAGGAATTCGATCGAAAGATCAAGTGCCAGGGAGACAGCAGTAAGAGTTGTAGCAGGAGCTATGGCTAAGCAATTGTTGAAACATTATGGTGTTGAGATATTTAGTTTTGTTGAGAGTATTGGAGGTATTGACGGGTCGGGTGAACTTTATCAAAAACTTCTGAATAAGGGAACAGTTGAATTTGACAATTTGATGAAACTCGCAGACGAAAGTGAGTTACGGATTACTGAGCCTGATTCCGAACCGCAGTTGAAAGATAAAATCAGGGAAGCAAAAAAAGAGGGTAACACACTTGGTGGTACATTTGCAGTTGTTGCAAAAGGGATGGTTCCGGGGGTGGGCAGTTTTGTCCATTACGACAGAAAACTTGACGCAGCACTTGCACACTCAATTATGTCGATAAATGCCGTAAAAGGAGTTGAAATTGGTGCCGGATTTGCAACGGCAATAAAACCGGGTTCGGAGGTTCACGATGAAATTATATTGTCTGAAGGTTCAATACTAAGAAAAACCAACAGAGCAGGGGGTATTGAAGGTGGAACCTCAAACGGGGAGGATATTTTGGTGAGAGCCGCCATGAAACCTATCGCAACCCTGATGATGCCGCTAAAAAGTGTTGATTTATCAACTTTCTCTGAAGTTGATGCAAGGAGAGAGAGGAGTGATTTCACAGCAGTTCCTGCTTGTGCTGTAATTGGTGAAAGTGTGGTTGCATGGACACTCGCAGAATTTTATCTCGATAAATTTGGCGGAGATTCAATTAAAGAAACAGTGGAAAATTTCACAAACTACAAAAATACGATCCACTCCGGATTAAGAAAGAATTTTGGCGTAAATGAAAGTTAAATCGTTTGTTTTCAGTCCTTTTGATGAAAACACATTTGTTATTTATGATGAAGCAACAAAAGAAGCTGCAATTATCGATCCCGGTTGTTATTCCAAGGGGGAAGAGTCATTGCTTTCAGATTTTATTGAGACTGAAAAACTGTCTATAAAATATCTGATCAATACTCACTGTCATATTGATCATATATTTGGTAATAATTATGTGAAATCAAAATACAACCCAAAATACTTGATCCCTCAAAAAGATTTATTTTTACTTGAAAATGCTCCAAAAATGGGCAGTGCATTTGGAATCGAAATGGATGAAGTGAAGCATCCCGATGGATTTTATGATGAAAACACTATTTTTACTCTTGGAAAAACTGAAATCAAACCAATATTTACCCCCGGGCACACACCGGGTGAATACTGTTTGTATGCACCTGATGAAGGGATTTGCATCGCCGGCGATGTCCTGTTTGAGCAGGGAATTGGAAGGACCGACCTTTGGGGTGGTGATTACGATATATTGATTCACTCAATCAAAACCAAATTATTAACCCTTCCTGATGAAACAGTTGTATATCCGGGGCATGGTAATCCAACAACAATTGGCGACGAGAAAAGATCAAATCCATTCCTCTAAAACTCTTCAAAACCACAAAATTTATTCAAAATAATTGCATAACTTTCATAATGTAATTTTGATTTTTGCGGATAAATAATACCGGCATCCATATGAAAACTATTGTAAAAACTTCATTATTTACTCTCTTTTTTATCTCTTCTGTTTTCCCACAATTAAACTTCGACACAGTCACGAATCTCCAAATGGGGATGGGGATTTTCTATAAAAAATATGTTGAATATTCAAAACCCTGGAATATCTATGTACTTGAGATTGACATGTCAATTCCCTACAATTCAATTGAAACCATAAAGGCACAGGACAGACTTGCCGGATATGAGAAAACAAGTTCGATGGCAAGAAGAAGGTCTTACCCGGGACATGTGGCAGTTGGTGCGATCAATGGTGATTTTTATGGTGGAACAGGGATTCCTATCAATATTCAAGTAAGGAATGGTGAAATACTTCGGGGTCCGGGTGGACAATCGACCATAGGTTTTAATGAGGCAAAAAAGCCGATGCTTGCGAGGGTGGTTTATTCAGGTTCACTGATAAAAGGGAATCAATCAAGGTCTATTTATACAGTTAATTCTACAAGAGGGGAAAATCAACTTATTCTCTTTAATAAGTTTAACGGAAATTCAACCGGAACAAATTCATTTGGAACTGAGGTCAAAATAAAACCAATAGGGGGATGGGCTGTTAATGATACCATGTCATTTGTTGTAACAGACAAAGTTACCGGAGTGGGTTCGATGGCACTCAATGATACAACCTCGGTGCTTTCAGGTCATGGTACTGCATCAACTTTTTTGCAAAACAATATCAATATTGGTGACACAGTAAAGTTATTCACCGGAATCGCTCCCGGACTGCCCAAATTGAAAGAACTTATCGGTGGATTTCCAAGGATAATATACAATGGCACAGATTATGTTGATCAGGGTTATCTTGAAGAAGGGGGACCCTCCCATACTTATGAAAGACATCCCAGAACAGCGGTAGGATTTTCACAGGATTCAAATAAAGTCTATTTTATTGCGGTTGATGGAAGATCTGCTCAGAGTGTTGGTATGACACTTCATGAGTTGGCAGACTTTATGCAAAGGATCGGCATTTATCACGGGATAAATCTTGACGGGGGAGGTTCCACAACATTTTTTGTCAGGGATTCAGTATTAAATGTTACCTCGGATGGTGTTGAAAGAACTGTATCAAACGCACTTGCTGTTTTTACATCTTCACCTCAGGGTTCGTTAAACAAAGTAAGAATATCGCCAAATTCTTACCGACTTTACCATTCAGAGTCCGTATCCTTTTCAGCCTATGGGTTCGATGATTATTTTAATCCTGTCCCTATAAACCAATCATTGGTAACTTATTCTGTCACACCCGGAATTGGTGTTCTCGATGGGAACATATTCACAGCCGGAAATGATCCCGATACTGGATTCGTATATCTCGATTATCAGGGACTAAGAGATTCAGCACTTATTATCGTGAAAGGAATTACCCGAATTCAACTCTCCCCTGAATCTTCAGTTACCGACACTTCAAGATTAGTACCTCTTAAAGCGCAGGCTTGGGATCTTGACGGAACCCCAAGGAATCTTGAGTTGAATAAGTATGAATGGACAGTTGTAAATCCATTAATCGGTACCATCGATACGATCGGGAGGTTTAAGGGAATTTCAGGAGGCACTACCGAGGTAGTAGCCAACCATAGAGGGAATAAGGATACTGTTCAGATTATTGTTGAGATTGGTACAAATAACAGAGTTCTTAGCAGTATGGATAACCTGACAGGGTGGACACTTGACCATCTCCTTATGGATACAACCGGAACCAGGCTTAGCATCTCAACCGATACTTTAACAACCGCTCCGGGAGCCTTTAAAATCGATTATAAGTTCACTTACCAATCCGGAGTAACCAACTACATCTTTCTCAAATCAGATATCCCAATCTTTGGTGTCCCGGATTCAATTCATCTTGATGTAAAAGCGGACGGTCCGCAACATCATGTAACATATTCTGTTACAGACGAAGACAATGAGCTTTTCAGGATCACAATGGCTCAATATATTACTTCAGTGATGTTTGAGGAGACAAAAACTGCAGTAAGCCGTGCAGTTCCGGGAGGTACCAGTGGCACCCTCTACTTTCCGTTGAGATTGAAGGAAATTCAGATTAGATTATCGAGCACAAAAATTCCGGGGCAAGTCTATTCCGGCACAATTTATTTTGATAATCTGCAGGTTTCATATCCGGGAAATCATCCTGTATCAGTAGAAAACGAAGTGTTGCCCGCAGAGTTTGGGTTGTGGGGTAATTTCCCAAATCCTTTTAACCCTGAGACAAAAATAAGTTATTCATTAAACAGAGCAGGTTTTACTAATATTACGATCTATGATGTTACAGGTTCTGTTGTAACAAAATTAATTAATGAATATCAATCTCCCGGTAAATATCAAATTTCATGGAATGCAAGTCATCTTCCAAGTGGTGTTTATATGGCTGTTCTTGAGGTTGAGGGGGAAGTAAGGGTTCACAAGATGATGCTGCTGAAGTAGAGTTTCGGAACCTCGGAACTTCAGAACCTCAGAACTTCAGTAACTTGAGGAGTTAGGGTTGAATATTCGACCAATTGCCGGTGAATTCATTCACAGGAGATTATCTACCATCAAGAATCATTTCAGATTAATTGGATTACTTCCATTCACATTTTAACGCACCCGGTCACCCCTAATATTCTAAATTAGTTGTATATTTACATTTTCAGTCAATTGAAATAACCGGTGAGTTTTGGAGCATTTCCTTAAGTTTGGTATTGGAAAGTTTGAGTTTTTTGTTCCTTTAAGAACAGTCATAAAAGTTTTACCTGCAGCTACTATCAGGCAATACCCGACTGAATTAAGTGGTTCACTGATGGGTTATATCATCATTGAAGGTGAGCCGGTTGCTGTGATAGATTTGCACTACCGGATCGGATTGAAATTTGATGAGCTTGAGCTGACGCATAAAATGATTTTGATGAACTGGAATGGTTTCAGGTTCATCATCGTTGCAGATGAAGTGTCTGATGTGGTAGAACTTGATTCGGCAGATTTTAGCAATTTCGCAATGAACACTTATACTAAAGGGGCTGTACTAATTGACTCAACCGGGAGATTTATAATAAACGATTTAGGATCTTTCATAAAAGAGGATGTTCTCATCAATCTAAACACAGGAGAAAGATTATTAGAGGGGATGGATGAATAAAGAGGAAAATTTAGACCTTTTCAGAAAGTTTACACAATATATTGAGAAAAAGTTTGGCTGGTTTGTAATTCCTTCGAAAATAGAGAATACAGCGTTTATTCTCGGAAAACTGATTATGAAGCACGGGGAATCCGCAGTTATAAGTGTTTTTTCATCACCCGTGAACCTTGATTACTTTTCGCCGGTTGACGAGGATGTTATCGACCTGTATTCTGTGAGTGAAACTTATTTCAACCGAGAACCTGAAATTTTAGAGCGTCTCAACCAACTTACTGATTCAATACTGGCTTCGCGTGACAAAGTAAATATCTTGTGCGCAGCATCATCATCGGGAGAAGAGGTTTTCAGTACCTCAATCAGTTTAAAGAATAATTTTTTCAACAATGAAGTAACAGTTTATGGGGCGGAGATTAATCAGAGATTGATAAATCTTGCGCTGGGTGGGATATATACAGAGTGGTCACTTCGAACTTGTTCCAATGATTACAGAACCAGATATTTTGATCTTTATGAAAAGAAATTTAAGCTTAAAGAAGAATACATGAAAAATGTTTACTTCAAAAAGTATAATTTACTCTCTCAGAACATCGATTATTACTTTAACGGAATCAGATTTGATATCATTTTATGCCGGAATATTTTTTTATATCTGAATCCAAATGCTATTGAACGGGTTATTGAAAATCTTTTATCACTGCTTAATCCGGGCGGGTTTATAATCACAGGACTCGCTGAGGGTGCTATATCTGAACGGTTAAAAGCCAATAGCTACGATGGATTCAGAAATATTTTTAAGTTCTGATATGACTACTGACAATAGAAAAAAAATCCTGGATGAGAGAGCTGCAAGACTGGCACTCGTAAAACAGATTGACAAAGGTCAAGCTGAAAAGAGAGAATATTTATCATTTATTTGTGGTGGATACAGTTTCCTCCTGCAATCTGAGTATGTTGATGAAGTGATCCGTTATAAAGAAGTGACTTCACTTCCCGGGGTTGATAAAAAACTTGCCGGTATCTTCAATTTTCGTGGTTCAATTCTTGGCGTTTATGATGGTGAAAATTTATTAAACGGTAAAAATTTTGAAACGACTTCAAAACATTATATAATTGTTTGCAGTCTCGGAAATATTCAATTCGCAATTTCCTGTGAAGAGATTACAGGAATTCAACAACGCTCTCTGTCAGATTTGTTAGAGAACGGCAGTAATGAACTTCTGCCATCAATCGTCATGGGAGTATTTGATGACTCTACGAGATATATCGATTTTGAAAAGTTAGTAAACGACGAAAGTCTGAAAATTTTGTGATTTTAAAACAGGTTTCTTTATGAACTGGATTAACAGTATATCAACCCGCTGGAAATTGTTTTTTTCATTTTCGAGCTTAATTATCTTCTCTTTTCTTCTCATCTATTTCAATCTTGATGCGTATGACAGCATCGAAGAATTGACCACAGATAAGGTGACATCTTATGCCAAAGTTGTTACAGAATTAAACATCGTTCAGAAAAAAACAGGTGCAATTCAGGAGGAAGTTATTAATGCACTCCCGGCGGAAACCTGGGACAGGCAGAAAGAATACGAAAAAGTCAGAGTTGATTTTGAAAAAGAATTAGATACAATAAAACAGAAGTTTGCAAAAGTTGAAGACATAAATATTCTGACGGATTTAACTAAAACGGCGGATCAATTTTTGGTAGCGTCCGATTCTCTCCTGAATTATTTACATCGTTCAGTTAATGGACAAGCCATAGACAAAACCATTCTCACCAATCTTTCGAGGACACAACAAAGTAACTTCGCACTAATAAATCTGGTTGTGAACAATCTTATTGCTGCATATCAGATCAAAACCGAGCAAAATATCCTTGCCGTCGATGAGATAATCGATAATAAGCGGATGCTTTTGTTTATTACCGGAGGTTTTCTGGTACTTCTTGCTACGGCACTTATTGCGTTCCTCACAACAAATCTTGCACTTCCTTTACTCGATTTGAGTAAAAGTGCTGAGACAGTATCTACAGGTGATCTGACGGTATTGGTAACCCACACAAACAGAAAAGACGAGATTGGAGTGCTGGCGAGGTCATTTGCCGATATGATTGCTTCTTTGAAAGAAATCACTTCAGAACTAAGTGAAGCTGTAATAACGCTTAATACTTATTCCAATAAAATATTTAGCAACACGGCTGAACTTGCAAGCAGTTCAACAGAAACAGTGGCTGCAATCACCGAAACCACAGCAACGGTTGAAGAGGTGAGGCAGACATCTTATCTCTCCAACAAAAAAGCAAAAGAAGTGGCTGAAAGAGCACAGGAATCTTTCGATATTTCGGCGACAGGACAAGAATCAACCAAACAAACAATTGGTGTGATCACAAAGTTTGGCACGCACATGCACTCTATTTCGGATAACATACTGAAACTCAACGAAAGAAGCAGACTTATTGGTGAGATTATTGCTGCGGTAAACGATATTGCCGAGCAATCAAATCTTCTCGCCGTAAATGCATCAATCGAAGCAGCAAGAGCAGGTGAGCAGGGGAAAGGATTCGCCGTTGTTGCACAAGAAATCAGGAATTTGTCTGAACAGTCGAAACAATCAACTTCACAAGTACGACTTATACTTCAAGATATTCAAAACTTTGTAAATTCGGCTGTACTGTCAACTGAGCAGGCTTCAAAAGCCCTTGAAGACGGGATTGCCACATCGAATCAGACCGGCATAGTAATTACTGAATTGGTAAAAAGTATAGAAATGTCGTATGATGCGTCGCTTCAGATTACATCGTCAAATCAGCAACAACAAATTGGAATGGACCAGATAGCATCGGCGATGGAGAATATCAGAACCGCCAGTTCACACAATGCCAATTCCACGCGAGAAGTGGAATCTTATACCAATCAGTTGTTAAATTTGAGCAACAGTATTGCGAGTCAGATAAAAAAATTCAAATTCATTAAGAATGATGGATAACAATTTTTACGACCGGTTGTTCAAAACCTTTTCGGTAGAGGCAGAAGAACACCTGTTTTTGATGTCTGCCGGTTTGTTAAAACTTGAAAAAATCTCCTCTCCAGCAGTTCAAGCCCCTGCGATAATAGAGGAGGTATATAGAGAGGCTCACAGCCTCAAAGGTGCCTCAAGAGCCGTTGGACTCAACCAGATTGAGTTTCTTCTTCAACACATGGAAACTTATTTTTCGTTAGTAAAGAAAAAAGAGATAGAGCCTGAGCCAAACCATTTTGATCTCCTGTTTAAAGCCATTGATCTTGCCAAAGAATTCCTGAGTCTTAAAAAGCAGGGCTTGGAAGACCTTGAGGTGGATGAATCAATCCGTTTGTTGAGTGAGGAAATTAAAGTTATGGCTCAGGGAATTCCTTTTGCAGAATTAGTTGAACAAAAGGTTATTTCAGTTCAGCCGGAGCATGAAATCAGGAGGGATGAGGAATTTACAACTTACAACCTTAATCTTAATAAGATAAGGAAAAAACTTAAAAAAAATAAGGAGACTCTTGAAGAGCCAAGAAAGGAATCTTTTAATTTATCTGAGAATGAAGTTACTCCAATTGATCCACCACTAACATTAAAGAAAAAAAACGAAGAACACCGAACTCTGCAAGTGACCCCAGAAACGATAAGGGTGAGTACTTCTAAAATTGATGATTTAAGAAGCAGAACTGAAGAGCTATTAACTATAAAACTGAACTATGATCAACTATTAAGTGATCTGCGAAAAGTGAATTCCTCGGTAGAATCGGAACAAAAGGGGATGGAAAGACTTGCTGAGAGTTTTAAACGGCTGTTATCGTTGACAAAAGAGATGCCCGTGGAGGTGAGAGAACACTTCAAGGATATCTCTGATACCGTTAAAGTGCTTGTGGAAACTTCATATTCAAATGCCCATAATGTAAATGAAATGGTTAGTGTAATTAAAAAGCAAAAATCAGCTTCACACAGACTTATTAATGAGGTTTCAGACCAGGCTCAAACTTTGTTGATGTTACCATTCAGTTTTGTCCTCGATTTTCTTCCAAAATCTGTGAGGGATCTTGCAAAACATCTTGATAAAGAAGTAAATCTTGTTATTTCCGGCGCTGATATTGAAGTTGACAGAAGAATTTTGGAGGAGTTAAAGGATCCACTTCTGCATATAGTCAGGAATAGTGTTGATCATGGAATTGAGAAACCTGAAGAGAGATTAAAAGCCGGTAAAGCCGCGGCCGGTCTTATTTCTATCGAAGTTACCGGACCAATTGAAGGTAATATCGAGATGGTCATTACAGACGACGGCAGGGGGCTTGATGTTGAAACATTACGGATTAAGGGGATAGAAAAAGGGATAGTTTTCGCAGGTGATTCACCCGAACAAACACTACAAAAAATTGAAGAAATGATATTTGATTCGGGAATAACAACATCGGGAGTGGTTACAGACATCTCAGGCAGGGGGCTTGGGATGAGCATAGTAAAAGAGAAAGTTGAAAAACTTAAAGGGTCTATTTCAATAAAGTCTGAAAAAGGTAAATCGATGCAGGTTCTCCTAAGACTACCAGTGACCATTTCTTCGACGAGGGGAGTGCTTGTAAAAGCCGGCGACTTTAAGTTCATTCTTGAATCACAATTTGTGGAAAAAATAGCCCGGATTCCTAAATCAAGAATAAAATATTTTGGAAACGGGTATGGAATTCAGCTTGATGAGAGGATCATTCCGCTAAACATTATTAAAAGTGATTTGGGAATTGATGATAGCCCTGTTACGGATGAAGTGATACCATCGGTCTTTATCACCTCTAAAGGGAAATCTCTTGCGCTTGCTGTAGATGAAATTTATGAGGAACAAGAGATCATCATCAAGCCCTTTCAGATACCAATTGACGGCATAAAAACCTATACCGGGGCTACCGTACTTGGGGACGGCAAATTATATCCTGTTTTAAGTGCAGGATATCTGCTTGGAGTAGAGGAAGTTAGCAGGAGCGACAGGAGAATGATCGGCAATAAAAGGACTGTTGAGTTGCTTGTTGTGGATGATTCGAAAACCTCCCGCACTTTGCTGTTAGAGATTCTTGAGTTTGCCGGATTTAAGGTGGACACGGCAGAAGATGGAGTAGAAGCATACAGGATGTTAATGTCCAAAAATTATGATTTACTTGTCTCTGATATTGAGATGCCAAATATGAATGGACTTGAACTCACATCTAAAGTAAGAGAGACCCAAAGCCTTAAGAGTTTACCCGTCATTCTTGTTACGGGGCTTGCCCGGGATGATGACAGGGAGCGTGGTGAGAGAGCGGGAGCAAACGCTTATATCTTAAAAAAGAGTTTTGATCAGTCAGTTTTGATTGAAACTATTAATTTTTTGCTCGAAAAAAAAGATAATTGACCCAATCGATAAATAAATAGAAGACTCTTTTATAGATTAGTATTACGGGATTTTGAAAATTCTGTTTATAGAAGAGAAAAATGAGACCTGAGGATTTTAATGGATATGTATCTTTTAGTAGTTGAGGACAGCCCCACCCAGTTAGAGCAGCTTGCGTATATTCTCGAGAGTGAGGGATATCGTGTAAAAACCGCTATCAATGGTGCCATGGGATTAAAAGTTATTCAAGAAGAAAAACCGGCTCTTGTAATAACCGATATATTGATGCCCGAAATGGATGGTTACGATTTGTGTAAAACTCTCAAAAACACCCATGAGACCAAAGATATACCTGTAATGCTTCTTACTAATCTTTCTGATCCGCATGATGTTATAAAGGGCCTTCAATCGGGTGCAGACAATTTTCTTACCAAACCGTATAATAAAGATTTCCTCCTCTCAAGAATTAGATATATTCTGGTGAATCAAGAGATTCGGCAAACTTCTCCGGTCTCCAATATGGGGATGGAGATTGTGTTTGGTGGCAAAAAATATTTCATAAATTCTGATAAGATTCAGATTATAGATCTGCTACTGTCAACCTATGAAAACGCAATTCAGAAAAACGGTGAGCTTGCAGAAGCGAACCAACAACTCCTAAGAATGCATAGAGAACTTGCCAAGAAAAATCATGAACTCGAAAAGCTTAACCGGGAGAAAAATAAATTTTTATCGATGGCTGCTCATGATTTGAGGAACCCAATCGGTGCCATACTGAGTTTTGGGCTGATTTTGCAGGAAGAGGGGAAGAAAAAACTTTCGGAAGATGAGCAGGAATTCGTAAAAATAATTGTAAAATCGAGCGATTTTGTACTTCAACTTCTTAATGAGCTTCTTGACATTTCTGTAATCGAGTCAGGGGAGGTGAACCTTAAAACCATGGAAGTTGAATTTACAACTCTTGTACAGAACAACATTTCGTTGAACCGGGTACTTGCCGATAAAAAGGATATTGAATTGGTTTATGAATCAAATTTGGAAGAACTTGAAATCAGTATTGATCCGGTAAAAATCGAGCAGGTATTAAATAATTTAATTTCAAATGCAATAAAGTTTTCCTTCCCAAACAACACAATCAAAGTGTTTGTTAAAAAGGGAATAAACGAGTTGTATTTTGGTGTAAAAGACACCGGGCAGGGAATACCTGCTACTGAGATCAACAAACTCTTTATTCCATTTGAAAAATTGAGTGTAAAATCGACTGCCGGAGAGAAGAGCACCGGACTTGGTCTGGTGATTGTTAAAAAAATTATGGAAGCCCATAAAGGAAGAGTGGAAGTTGAAAGCCAGCAAGGCAAGGGCTCAACTTTTACTTGTACTCTTCCTTTATAGAAAAATTTATTTTTCCATTTCTGTCAGATCGGGGAGAATATGAATCTCTTTAGGTGACAGATATGAGTACATTGCCGGGATAACAAACAGTGTAAGTACTGTGGAAAAGATCAATCCGGCAATAATTGCAATTCCCATTGAAACCCTGCTTTCTGATCCGGCACCAAGCGCAAGTGCAATAGGCAGAGTGCCGAGGATAGTAGAAAGACTTGTCATCAGGATAGGTCTAAACCTTAGTTCGGCAGCGTCTTTTACAGCAGTAACCCTTTCAACCCCCGCCTCCCTGCGTTGATTAGCAAACTCAACAATCAAAATTCCATTTTTGGTTACTAATCCGATGAGCATAATCTGACCGATTTGACTAAAGATATTCAGAGTTTGTCCAAAAAATGAGAGTGAGATTACTGCTCCTGCAATAGCGAGAGGCACTGTGAGCATAATTATAAATGGGTCCCTGAAACTTTCAAATTGAGCAGCAAGGACGAGGAAAATAAGGATAATTGCCAGACCAAAAGTAAACATAAGAGAGGATGAACTCTCAACAAATTCTTTTGAAGCACCCTCAAGTGCTGTTGAAAATTTATCTGTTAAAACGGTATCTGCAATTCGATCCATCTCAGCAATACCATCGCCAATGGTTTTTCCTTCGTTAAGACCCGCGGAAATTGTGGCAGAAGCGAATCTGTTAAACCTGAAAAGTTGCGGTGGTGAACTTCTTTCTGTAAGGGAAACTATATTATCCAACTGGATCAGATCACCATTTTTGTTTTTTACAAACATCGATTTGAGATCCATCGGTTTATTTCTATCAGATCTTTGATATTGCCCAATAACCTGGTACTGTTTACCATTCATGATAAAATATCCAAACCGTTGTCCACTCAAAGAGAATTGCAGCGTTGTTGCAACATCGGAGACAGAAACTCCCAAGTCTCGAGCCTTTGATCTGTCAATTTCTACAACCACCTCCGGTTTGTTAAATTTCAGATTAACATCAGTGACAGCGAAAACGGGGCTCTGACGCGCCTGTGCTAAAAATTTTGGGATAATCTCCCTTAATTCTTCAAAACTGTTTGCCTGAATAACATACTGTACCGGGAGCCCGCCTCTTGAGCCACCACCGATGGATTGTTCCTGAATAACAATTGCTCTGGCATCATTTAAGCCTTTTGCAGCAACTGAGATTTGCTGGGCAATCTGGGCTTGAGTTCTTTCCCGTTCATGCGGTTCAGATAACAAAATCCTTATGAAACCCGAGTTGCTCGAGCTGCCACCAAATCCGGGAGAGGTAACAGATACCATCGTAATCACTTCAGGAGCAAGTTCTTTCACTTGTTCGATCATCCTGTTAATATAATAATCCATAAAATCGAATGTAGTGCCCTCCGGAGCAGTTGCAGTGATTCTCATGGCACTCCTGTCTTCTTGCGGGGCAAGCTCTGACTGTAGATTCCCGCCAAAATAGTAAATTGCCAATGCGGAGAAAAGGATTATAATAAAAGAAACCCATCTTACCCTCATAAAGGCTTCGAGCATGTTCCTGTAAGTTTTAGACATCCAGACAAAAAATGGCTCAGTCATGTTATAAAATTTAGAGTGCGACTCGGATGACTTTAGCAACTTTGAGCTAAGCATCGGAGTAAGTGTTAACGCAACAAAAGCCGAGATAATTACTGAACCTGCTATTACATAACCAAATTCCTTGAACAATTTCCCTGTCAGTCCCTCGAGAAAAACGATAGGAAGAAACACAGATGCCAGTGCAACTGTAGTTGAGACGATTGCAAAGAAAATTTCTGATGAACCTTTTGCTGCAGCCTCAATGGGGGTGAGCCCGTCCTCTATTTTTTTGTAGATATTCTCGAGCACAACTATAGCGTCATCCACAACAATACCAATAGCGAGAACAATTCCGAGTAGTGTTAAAACATTTATCGAAAATCCTGCAAGGTACATAATAAAAAAAGCCCCGATCAATGAGATTGGAATTGCAAGGATTGGAATCATCGTAGTTCTCCAGTTCCGAAGGAACAGGAAAATTATTATGATTACCAAACCAAACGCAATAAAAATTGTTTCGATCACCTCGCCGATAGAATTTCTGATAAATGTTGTATTATCAAAACCAATATCCAATTGCATATCTGCGGGCAGGTCTTTTTTTATCTTTTCAAGTCTTTTATAAAATTCATCTGCAATTTCGATGTGGTTACTTCCCGGCAGGGGAATGATTACTATACCTGTCATCGGGATTCCATCACGACGAAGAATTGTCCTGTCATTTTCGGGATAATATTCGGCATAACCGATATCTGAAAATCGTACAGTATTGCCCTGATTATCTTTTATGATGAGATTGTTGAAATCCTCGGGGGTTTGGAGGAGACCGAGGGTTCTCACGGTTAATTCTGTATTATCACCTTCAATTTTACCCGATGGAAGTTCGATGTTCTCATTACGCAAGGTATTTCTAACTTCTACCGGGGTGATACCATAAGCATTCAATTTGGCAGGATCCATCCAAAGTCGCATTGAGTACCGTTTTTCACCCCAGATTTGGATTTGACTTACACCCGGGATTGTCTGAAGTTGTTCTTTTAGTACATTTCTTGCGTAATCAGAGAGCTGAAGCAGCGTTTTATCATTTGATCTGACCGTAACCATCACAATCGGGCTGGCGTCAGCATCGGCTTTTGTTACTACGGGAGGATCGACATCAGGCGGAAGCTGGTTTGTTGCTCTCGATACTCTGTCGCGGACATCATTTGCGGCTGTTTCAAGATCAACATCAATGTTGAACTCTACGGTTATATTGCTTCTTCCATCGCGGGATGAGGAAGTTAGACTTTTAATACCGGCGATACCATTGATGGATTCTTCGAGGGGTTCCGTAATCTGAGCCTCAATAACAGTAGCATTAGCACCTATATAAGAAGTTGAGACAGTAATAATAGGCGGGTCGATGCTTGGGTATTCTCTTACACCAAGAGAAGTATATCCAATTGCTCCAAAGAGGACAATTGTTATTGACATAACAACTGCAAGTACCGGTCTGCGGATACTGATTGATGATAAACTCATTAGTGCGCCCCTACTTAATGATTTCTGTAAGCTTAACCGGTGTGTTGTGCCTTAGTTGGATAAGACCTGAAACAATCATGGTGTCACCTTCAGCAATTCCACTTAAAACTTGAACAACTTTTTCATTTCTGTCACCTGTTTGAACCGGCACGGAAACGGCTTTTCCATCTTTATAGAGAAAGACAGAGTAGCCTGAAATTTCAGGAATCAAGGTCTCACTTGTGATGAGAATGGTTTTTACGGGTGCAGAGAGACTAACCAGCACTTCAACAACTTTCCCGGGGATAATCTCATTACTTCTTCCGGAAACATATGCTCTTACTTTAAGAGTTGCTGTCTGTTGATCAACACCGGGCTCGAGTGCATAAATTTTTGCTTGTAAAGGGTCAACTTCATTTCCTGTTTTGAATGAAATTGATCTACCTTCTTTCATGTAGATTGAATAATTCTGTGGGACAGTAAACTCGATTTTAAGTGAGGCCTTGTTTTGGAGTGTGGCAATTTTTACTCCGGGAGTTGCAAATGCTCCTTCAGAGACATACCTCAATCCGATCTGCCCGGAGAATGGGGCTCTAATTTCGGTTTTTGCAATCTGAGCTTTAAGTAAATCGATATCAGCCTCAATAGAACGATATTCAAAGACACTGTTGTCATACTGTTCTTGTGAGGTACCGTTAAGCTCAAGTAGTTTTTTCTGGCGGTCAAGATTTTGTGAGGCAAGCTGCAATTTAACTTCATTTTTCTTTAACGATGCTTGAAGTTCAGAGTCATTTATTTTAACAAGCAACTGACCTTTTGCTACTGATGAGCCCTCTTTGAAATAAATTTTGGTTATCTTCCCTGCTACCTCAGGAGACAGGTCAACCCATTCGTCGGCAATTACCTTCCCCATCACTTTGATCTCGGAAGCAAAAGAATCGAATTTCAGAATTTTACCTTTTACTTTTGCCGGTCCATCCGATTTGGTCGATTTACCTTTTTCAGCTTTTTTCTCCCCCGAAGTGACTAATGGATAAACTATTAGAGTGCAAATAATCAGTGTTATCACTGAATAGATAATTATTTTAGTTTTCTTTGCCATATTTTTTTAAACTCGCGAATAATTTATAATTCAATACCGTGTATCACTGAAATAACTCACTCAACACGGTTAATTCATTTTAATCAAAAAACCAAGTAAATCGACTCCGAATATAGCTAATTTTGGGCTAAAATTAATTTCGAATCAAAATGCCCATATATCAAAAAGCACAATTACGGACTGTTTTCACAATATTTGCATTACTAACTGCACTTATTGTTGTCACGGTAATCCGTTATTAGTTAATTCTTTCCTAAAAGCAACAGAGCGGTTGGGTTCAATTGTTCCCAAATTCGCTTCTCATGCCAATTTCCGTCAATTGATACCTCTTCCCACATTGTAAATTGCAAAAAAAGCCGTATTTTTGAAGTCTGAATCTGGCGCGTTCGTCTAGCGGTTCAGGACGCTGCCCTCTCAAGGCAGAGATCACGGGTTCGAATCCCGTACGCGCTACACAGGATAAAATAAAAAAGCCTTGAAATTTTGTGTTTCAAGGCTTTTATGTTTTAAAGGAAGATATCAGATGGGTGATGCCACCGGTGAATCAAAACTTTAATTAAATGGAATTATTTTAACAGAGTCATTTTTTTCGTGACTGAATTACCGTTTGAAGTAAGGGTATAAAGATATATTCCTGATCCCAAAGTTGAGGCATCGAAGTTTACACTGTGATTACCGGCAGTCAAATCACTATTAATCAGTTCGGCTTTTAGTTCTCCAAGAATATTGTAAATCCTCAAAGTGGTAAATCCATCTTTCAATAAAGAAAATTTTATTGTTGTTGATGGATTAAATGGATTCGGGTAATTTTGATCCAATTTGAATGCTGCAGGAAGATTTTGATCTTCTTTTACATCTGTAGGATTATCGATATACTTCCAGATTCCACGATCGATTGTACCGATATATAATTGATTTTCAGCCGGCGAGAAGCTAATTACCTGGAGATCAGACGGAGGAGTGAATGCCACAGGAGACCATGTGGTATCGGTAAGTTTATACATCACATCAATTTCGTCGTCAAATGCATATTGTTTCCCCATGAACCGGAAAAATTTTAAGTAGAAAAACTCAAAATTAGTGGATTGCAACCCGTGGTTGATGGTTAACCAACTTGCTCCATTGTTTGTTGAGAGCAACAAACCACGACTGCTTCCAATAAAAATGGAGTCGTTCACAAGATCGAAAGAAGTAAAATAAACCGGACTTGGAATATTGTTGCTAATTTTCTGCCATGAGGAATTATTAAGGGTATAGACACCCTCAATCGATCTGAAAATCACTGTTGAACCCGAAGCATAAATTTCGTTGCCGGGAGCCGGTACTCCACCTTCATGTGTAATTCCGCTGTTCAGCGGTTCCCAGGTGGTGCCATTATTTGTGGAACGATATACACCGCCTTGTTCCCAGACAGAAGGGAGATGATCTCTTCTTCGTGTACCGTGAAAAATAGCATAAATTGTATTACCATTTATTGCAATTCCACTTACCTTTGAGAGATAATCCGACGGAATTCCTGCGTTTGCAACGGCAGTCCATGACGAACCGAGATCGGTTGACAAGATTATCCCACTCTGGTTCCAAGAGAATATTTCATTATTTCTGAACGAGAGATTCCCGATGGACCCGGCTACAGAGTCCCAGGCGGTACCTCCATTTGTGGTTCTGTAAAGTGAATACCCATATTTTGAAAATACAACATCTTTGTTCATCGGAACCGGCAACGATGTTGAAGCAATGAGATCATCCGAGATTGAATTCCATGAATTATCGGTCAATTTAATCACTTTATTTGAAGTTGAAGCGATAAACGACCCCTCATGAAGATCAAAGTCGGTAACAACACCCGGTGCATTCATATTAACCCATGATTCACCGTTAAACTTGAACAATTGGGTAAAATCGCGACTTACTATCGAATAGAACTGATTGTTTATGGTTTTTATATTTCGAAAATTCAGATTGGTTGTACCGGGTCCGGGCAATCCGGCATTAGCCGATGTCCAGGTATCCCCGGTATTTTTTTTGTAAACACCATCAGTTGTGCAGAGAATTGCGAGATCCTCTTTAGCTCCGATCAATTGAATCACTTCACTTGACTGAGGAACGAATGAGACAAACCATGACTGACCGAGATCGGGAGATTCGAGTAAAACAAATGAGGCCGGTGACATATCGGTAAAAGCATTCACAAAAATTCTGTTTCCTGAAACATCAAAATGGGTTACCATAAAAATATTTTTAGTTTCACCATTGTGCTGGAAAGTTTTACTTAACTGTAATCCGTTCCATGTTACCCCAAGGTCTGAACTTTGATAGAGTGAATCGCCGGCTGATGTGAGAACAAAAATCTGTCCATCTTTAACAACAGGGTCAGCATTCACAGCTTCCGGAATGATTCGTTCATTCCATGTGGCTCCCGCATCTGTTGACACAAATATCTTCCCATAATTGATAGCCACAAGTGCACCATTTCCGGCATTATGTAATGAGATTGCGTAAACGGCAGGAGGACCGGCAGACCATGTATTACCATTATATCTAAAGATGTTACCGTTTCCCGTGGTTGCGAGAAGACCCGATCCGGTCGAAACAACCGAAGTGAAGTAACCACCTTTGATTCCATTGGTCTGCGACCATTGACTAAAAAGGGATGTAGTGAACATAATGACTATTAAAAATCCTAATAACGGTCTCTTGGGCATGTATTAGTCCTTGCGATTGTGATAAAATAGTAAAATCGGATAGTAAAATAATATTGGCATAAACTTACTTCTAAAATATTATTATGAATGGTTATTATTTGTGATGGTGGTCGCTAAAGCATGAAAAGTTGAATGATCCTACCATTGTTGGTATATGATGCTATTTGTCGTAAAATGATTAGATTAAAAATTGTAATTAAAAGGTTTTAACTCTTTAATGGTTTTATCAAATCAGTTTAACACATCCCGTGATTCATTCAACATCGAAAGTGGCTGTTGAATGGGTATGATTGATAGTTTTGATTTGTTTGTCAACTTATAAAACCGTTTGTCAATAAGAGAAGGAATTACTACATAATAATCATTAATTCGTTAAGTCAAATAATCTGGAATTTTAATGCTTGAAGTTAAGAATATAAGAAAAGAATTTAAGAATGTAGTCGCCGTTGACGATTTATCGTTTAATGTGGAACCCGGGAAGATATTTGGATTACTTGGACCTAACGGGGCAGGTAAAACAACAACCATCAGGATGATTCTGGATATCATAAAACCTACATCGGGCGGTATTTTTATTGATGGGAAGCCTGTTGGGAAGGATTTTAACAATATTACAGGTTATCTTCCGGAGGAGCGGGGACTCTATAAAAAAAGCACAATACTCGATATTATAAAATATTTCGCGGGCCTAAAGGGAGTTTCTGCATCTGTTGCTGAAAAGTCTGCAATAGAATGGCTAAGTAAACTTGGCATTCAGGATTATAAAAAAAAGAAAGTGCAGGAGCTGTCAAAAGGTAATCAACAAAAGGTTCAGTTTATTATTTCAGTAGTGCACAACCCTCAAGTTCTTGTTCTCGATGAACCTTTCAGTGGATTTGATCCGATTAATCAGGAATTAGTGAGAGATGAAATTATCAGGTTGAAAGCAGAGGGTAAAACCATAATTCTCTCTACCCATCAAATGGACATGGCTGAAAAAATGTGTGAATCCATTTTCCTTATTAACAAAGGGAAAGAGGTTTGTCACGGCCCAATCAACGAAGTTAAGAGAAATTTCGGGAAAGAATTTATTAAAATTGAATATGCAGGGGATGCAAATTTTATAAAAACACTTCCTGAAGTAAAAACAGCCGACATTTATGGAAATTTTGGTGAGATTGAATTAAAAGTTGGAGCAACCGCTGAGGAACTTTTACCCAAAATATTTAACAATCTGCAATTAAGGAGTTTTTCGATAGAAGCACCCACCTTAAACAGAATATTCATTGATACCATTAGAAAAACCGGAGAGTAGAAAGATGAAAAAAGCGTTTGAAGTGGCAAAATGGGAATATTTACAAAAGGTGACGGCTAAAGAGTTTATAATCTCTATCGTCATCACTCCATTAATTTTTATTGCATTTTCGATTCTCCCGACACTTTTGGCAGACAAGGATTCTGATGTTCCAAAAGCGATCACAATTCTCGATTCAACCGGGCAATATGAGGATGCTCTACGGGCCTCGCTTGAAAAAGTTAAATTGGAAGACGGACAACCGAGGTTTCTGATTCCAAAGAATGTTGTGCCCAAAGAGGGTGGTGTGATAGAAGCAAGAAAAAAACTTGATGATTCGGTGTTCAACAAAAGTATTCTTGAAGCATACATTTTCATTTACGAAAAAGCTGATTCAGGGCTTCAACTCGAATTCAGAAGCAAATCGATGGGTAACTTCAGGGATATTAGTATTATTGAGAGTAATTTTAACAGTATCCGACGGACCAGATTGCTTGAAAACAAACACATTGAACAAAGTTTGCTCGACTCTCTAACAGCTTCGGTAAACCTCAGATCGGTGAAGATCACGATGAAAGGGGAAGAGGATATAAATTTCCAAACTCAGTTTTTATCGACACTTGTATTGGTTATGGCATTATTTTTTATAATAATGTTCACGGGCGGTTCGCTTGTCAGGAGTCTGGTTGAGGAAAAATCAAACAGACTGATAGAGATTATCCTTTCGAGTTGTCGTCCTGATGATTTGTTAATGGGGAAGGTGATGGGGCTGACGCTATTAGTTATGACCCAGTTGGGAATCTGGGGGTTGATAGCATTCACGGTTGCCGGTCCTGTGATTGCCACTTCATCTGCGGTGCAAAACCTCCACATGGTGATACCATATTTCTTTTTGGCATTCCTGTTTTATGTTTCAATTTTTGTTGGAGTAGGTTCAATGGTGAATACTGAGCAGGAGGCACAACAGATTACCGGATACCTCACCATGCTGGTGGTTTCTCCTGTTGTGATATTAATGCCGATAATTCAAAATCCTGACCAGAGTCTTGTAAAGATATTTGCATACATTCCTTTCACATCACCAATAGTGATGATAGCAAGAATGAATGTAGTTGAGGTTCCGATTTATGAACATTTGATTGCAATGGGAATTTTATTGCTCAGTATCTTTGTTATCATTAAAATTTCAGTTAAGATTTTCCGGATAGGAATTTTATCATACGGCAAAGTACCATCATTCAAGGAACTGCTTAATTGGATACGGTATGATTAATTAAGACTGAAAAAGATAAAACTAAATTTGTTTAAAAAATTAGATAAACTTCATAAAATGGTAATTCAGGCTTGAATACATTAATTGAAGTGTTCTTAACGATTGTAGCAGGCGGAGCCATCTCCGCCTTGTTTTTTAAGTTTTATTCCTCATTTGATCGATATAAATTCAGGAATGAGCGCGAGTATATTATTCCCTCACTTCTTGGGGGTTTTGTTTCCATTCTGCTTACACTTGGAATACAATACGGTTTGTCGCAAATCTACGAAATTGCTTCGGTAATGTATTCCGGTCACACCCGTTCTATATATTTCTCCCCGTTAATTGAGGAGATAGCTAAAGGTTCTGCTACCATAGTTGCACTAAGGCTATTAAAAAGTGAAGAATTGCTCGATTCTTTATTCATTGCTCTGGGGATAGGCCTGGGGTTTGCCTTCTTTGAAAATTTGCTTTACTCATCAATTAATATGGGTGGGGAACAGATGTTAAGGAGTATGGTGGAGAGAACAATAATTATTGCACCGATGCACAGTATTCAAAATCTTCTTTTTATTCTTCTCTTTTTATTCATCGGCAGGAAGGTAAATAATAAATTTTTGGTATTCATTTTGGCAGCACCGTTCCCGGCATTTTCACATTCCGTATGGAACTACATTGCTCTTGAGACGGGTGCAAATTTGATAAATCTGACTTTGATGATAATTATAAGCAGATCGATAATCTATGCAATCAGAGTTGAAAAGAATCGTTATATCGACAATCGTTTAAACGAATTTACTTTGGAATCAAATTTTGTTTGCGAAGAAACAGGAGAGCAGTTGGTTCCACCCGATAGTACCACCAAGAATAAAATTTGTGAGCTGCAACGAGAATCTTCAGGTTATATTTATTCAGCAGTATTTCATAAGTTAAAGAGAAGATAACCCACCGAACAACAGTTTCCGTTTTATTACCAGACCTTAATAATTATCTAAATAAAACAACTCTATTCTATCACCCAATATTTTTGAATTTAATAAAGGTTATTTACTAAAATATGTTTAATTTTAGCAGTTAAATAAGATAATTCACCTGTGTTAAAATAGAAGATTACAAATATGAATGACAGTCTGCCTCATACGAATTCTCCCGGGCAATCCGGGCGGATGTTAAGAGACAATCTTATCACTACTTTTGTATATCTTTTAATTGCCAAATCAAGTCTTTTTCTTGCCCTGCCGGGCACTAATGCCAGTCCTGTTTGGCCACCTTCAGGGATCGCCCTTGCCTTTTTTTTGATGTATGGATATCGTATTTCTCCGGGAATAGCAGCGGGAGCATTTATTGCCAATGTTTGGACGATGCTTTCAGGTGACCTTTCAAATGGTTATCTTCTACCTGTTTTAGTCGGTGTTGCCACAGCGATTGGAAATACATTTGAAGCTGTTGCGGGTTATTGGCTACTCAAAAGGTATGTAATTCTATCTTCACTATTCACACGGGTAAGAGGAGTTGTATGGTTTACGGTCATCGCTTTTATAATTTCATTAACAGGAGCGGTTACAGGTCCTACGGCATATTGTATGGCTGGTCTTGCGAAATGGGATATTTATCCGGACTTTTTCCTTACCTGGTGGTTGGGTGATGCTACCGGAATAATAATCTTTGCTCCGTTGGCCTACACACTTTTAAGTTTTACAACAGATAAGTTAGATCCGGGAAAAGTGGTTGAAACGGCTCTGATTTCCATTGGTTTGGCAATATTGTCACTCATTGTCTTCAGAAATGACCCAAACCATATCCTCTCATTGTTAATACCGTATATATTTTTCCCGTTAATAATTTGGATTGCACAAAAATTTAACTCGATGGCTGCTATAATCAGTATGGCCATAGTATCAATCATCGCTGTTGACGGTACTGTTTATGGATATGGGCCTTTCGTGAAAAGTTCGCTTAACACATCACTACTGCTTTTGCAGGGATTTGTGAGTATTCTGGCTTTTACTTCGCTCTCTTTTTCGGCATCAACGAATGAGAAAAAATACCATGAAGACAAAGCAATCAAAAGTGCAAACGACCTTAAGGCAGTATTTAGAGTTCTGCCAGACCTTTACTTTAAGTTTTCAAGGGAAGGAATAATTCTCGATTGTTACACGACAAATCCTACTTTTCACCTCGAAAATCCTGAAAATCTTAAAAATCGACCTGTTTCGGCTTTGTTTTCTGAGGAAATTTTAGCTACTATTCGATCCTGGATTTTTAACGCCGACGAAAAGCAACAGATCAAGGAATTTGAGTTCATCTCAAAAGTGACCGGACAGGATGTAAATCTTGAGGCCCGTTTATTTTATATGGTGGAGAGTGATGAGTTCATTGCCATCATCAGGGATATAAGTGAGAAGGTAAAAACAAGAGATGAAATAACAAAACTAAATGCCGAACTTGAAGCACGGGTGATAGAAAGGACACAAGAACTTGACTATAAAAACAAAGAACTTGAGGCATTTTCCTATTCAGTCTCACACGATCTGAGAGCCCCATTAAGACACATAAGCGGTTTTGTTGATTTACTGATTAGAAAGGAAAAAGTTAATCTCTCGGAAAAAGGGGAACATTATCTTGGAGCGATAGCTCTTTCAGCGAGACAAATGGGTGATTTGATTGATGATTTGTTACAATTCTCGAGAACAGGTAGAGCAGAAATGCGATCTACATTTATAGATATGAATGTAATAGTAAAGGATGTGGCAGAGTCGAGCACTAAAGGGTTAACGGATCGAAAAATCGAATGGGAGATACAAGAGTTACCCGAGGTTTTTGTAGATCCACCCCTAATCCGGCAAGTTTGGGTTAATCTACTCAGTAATGCTGTAAAATTTTCCAAAAATGTTGAGCAGGCGATAATTAAAATTTCAACCAAAGAAGAGGATTCCGAGTTTATCTTCAGTGTTCAAGATAATGGAGCTGGATTTGACATGAGATATTCCCAAAAATTATTTGGTGTTTTTCAGAGGCTTCATCCAAAAGAAGAATTTGATGGAACAGGAATCGGGCTCGCAAATGTACATAGAATAATTAGCAGGCATGGGGGCAGGGTGTGGGCAGAAGCTGAGCCGGGTAAGGGTGCTACATTCTTTTTTACACTTCCTAAAAAATCAAAGGAATTGAAATGACGACATTTAAAACGATATTATTGGCTGAAGACAATCCCATGGATGTGGAGTTGACTTTAGAGGCACTGAATGAGCACAATCTCGCTAACCAGGTAGTAGTTCTTGGTGACGGGGTTGAGGTGATGGAGTATCTAAATTTTGAAGGAAAATTCAAAGACAGAAATCCTGAACCGCCGGCAGTGTTACTTCTCGACATAAAGATGCCGAGGATGGATGGAATAGAGGTACTTCGGGCTCTGAGGGATGACCCAAGATTTAAGAAATTGCCAATAGTGATGTTAACTTCATCAAGAGAAGAACCGGACCTAAAAACATGTTATGAGCTGGGTGTGAATGCTTATGTTGTGAAGCCGGTTAACTTTTCAGAATTTATTGAAGCTGTTCGGCAGATAGGTATATTTTGGGGTATTCTCAACGAATTACCGATGAACCATATTTAAGGATTTATTATGAGTGACCAGGAAACAAAACGGGTAAAAATCCTTCATCTTGAAGATAACCAATATGATTATGAATTAATTTCCAGATTAATCTCCGATGAGAGTTATGAGACCGCCATCAACTGGGTTACCTCAAGGGATGAATACCTCGATGCACTTCAAAATCCTGATTATGATCTGGTGTTATGTGATTTTATGATTCCCGGTTACAATGCATTTGGGGCATTGGAGGATTTGTTTGTTAGAAATCCTCTTATTCCCTTTATATGTGTTTCCGGCTCCATTGGCGAGGAGACAGCAGTTGAACTTCTGATAGCGGGAGCAACTGATTACATCCTGAAAGACAGATTAGCCAGACTGCCTTCGGCAATAAAAAGAGCACTTGAGCTCGGTGAGGAAAAAAGATTAAGGAAATGGACTGAGGATCAACTTTCACAGAGTGAGGAGCAGTATAGAGAGCTCTACAATAATGCGGTAATGGGTTTATACCGGACGAACCATAAAGGTGAAGTTTTGCTCGCCAACAACACACTTCTGAAAATGTTGGGCTATAACTCTGTTCAGGAATTGATGGCTATTAATGTGGGAGAAAAAGGTTTTGAAAATTTTAATGAGCGAAAAATTTTCCTCGATCTAATTGAAAAAGAGGAGGAATTAAAAGGGCATACCTCAAAATGGGTGAGGAAAGATGGCAGTTATATCTATGTGAGGGAGAGTGCAAGACTGCGAAGAGATAAAGATGGTTCACCTCTGTATTACGACGGAATAGTTGAAGATATAACCGAAAAGAAAATTGCAGAAGATGCTCTAAAGGCAAGCCAGCAACTGTTCCACACCCTTGCACTAGTTTCCCCCGTTGGTATTTTCAGGACAGACCCCTCCGGCTACACCACTTATGTAAACCCTCGTTGGTCAGAACTTTCCGGCATTCCATTTGAAGAAGCACTCGGTTATGGGTGGCTGAGAGGCGTTCATCCTGATGACATAGATAGAATTCAAAACAATTGGCGTGAAACTTGTGATAAAAAAGTAGATTCTTTGGCGCATTATCGATTCATCAAGCCCGACGGGTCAGTCGTTTGGGTAATGGGAAATTCAGTTCCTGAGGTGGTTGATGGAGAAAACATCGGATATGTTGGCACAATAACCGACATCACTCAAATAAAATTGTTTGAGGAGAGTTTACTTGTTTCAAAGGAGAAAGCCGAACGGGCAAACAGCCTAAAGGATGCTTTCATCAATAATTTATCTCATGAGATAAGAACTCCCCTGAACGGAATAGTTGGGATGGCCGGCATTATTCAGGAAATTTTTGAAGAATCTGCTTCGCCGGAAGATCTTGGCTATTTTAATTCATTAGTAAGAAGCACCCAGCGGTTAATCAATACCGTTGAAATGTTGCTTTTGATGTCCCAACTACAAACAGGTGACCATAAGTGTAAGCCTGAACATATGAGTTTATCTTCGATTGTAGAGAGGGTGATTAACGACCTTAAAGAACCTGTTGAAGAAAAGAAACTTCAAGTTTCTGTCGTAAAGTCAACCGGAGACGACACTGTCTTTGTTGATCCTCATGATGTTAAAAATATAGTCTTGTTTTTGACAGACAATGCAATTAAATATACTCGTGAAGGCGGGGTGGAGATTTCCGTTTTTAACGCTGAAGAGAATGTTATATGTCTTTCGATCACAGATACAGGAATCGGGATTTCTGAGGACTATCTTCCTGAATTATTTGAGCCGTTTGTACAGCAGGAGATGGGATACAGCAGACCTTTTGAGGGGATGGGGCTGGGCTTACCAATTGTCAAAAAACTAATAGACGCAAATGGAGGCAAAATAGAAGTAAAATCCGCGTTGGGTCGTGGTACCACTTTTACACTTTGTTTCCAAAGAGAGTAATCCCGGTTTTGCCGTATTGCTTAAAAATCCTTAACTTGCGTATTCCTTTATAAATATTCAAACGCACAAAATCAAATGCCTCATCCAATTAATGTGCTCTTTTATGTTCCGGAACCGGTATTTAATCAATTTGAGGTTGGTCAATTCGCAGGATTTGACAAAAGCAGTTCTTCCTCTCTTTGGAAGAATTTATTAATAAACCAAATTGAAGTAATAAGTTCGTTAAAATCAGATTACAATATTTTCGCTCTTTTTCATCAATTTGATATAGGTGCTGCGGGGCTTGATGAACTACAGAGATTTGAGAGACTCGAGGTTCTGTTTTTTGAAGAGGGGCAGCAATCAGAATTTTTAAGGGAAATTACAGAAGAAACCAGAGGGAACCAGAAGCCCTTGTTGGTTGTTAATCCTTTGATGATGGGGTTAAATTCAAGAGACTACACAAATCTGATCAAACTTTTGGAATCAGAGGAGGAGATATCTACCACCATTAAGTCGTTAAATGGTTACATTTCTGCTATCGGGTTTAACTATTTTGAGCAAGGACAAACCCCCATTATCTCAAATCTAAATCAACACTACAACAAACTTCTTCCCTTGGTTGTGGAACTGAATTCAAAACCCCTCCTTCAATCCGGGGGTATTGTTGTGAAAAACGCACACGATTTTAAGGAATTATATCTTTTTCTTTCGAGTAAGGAGAGTTTACAAGCTTGCAGTTACGAAATGCACGACCGCTTTACCGAACTTTTTGTTGAGTATAAGGAATATTTATAATGGCTGTCGGTCTGTTTGGTGGGTCTTTCAATCCGATACATATTGGTCACCTTATTACATCCCGGAGGGTGATGGAAATAAGGAACCTCGAAAAGATTATTCTGATGCCGTGCAATATTTCCCCCTTTAAGGTTGAAGCTTCAGACATTTTGGATGGTCATACGAGAATGAGGATGCTTGAGCTTGCGGTTGGCAAAAATCCAAATTATGAGATCAACAATTTTGAGCTAAAAAAGGGGGGTGTATCATACACCTACAATACAATCAAACATCTAAAACAGTTGTATGATGACATCGAATTAATAATTGGGTTCGATCAATTGGTCGAGTTCGACAAATGGTATAAAGCTGAGGAAATAATAAAAGAGGCGCAATTGGTTGTGTTAAAAAGAGAGATTGATACTCCGGAGGCAACAAATATTTTCTCAGAAAAAGCAGAGTTTGTTGATACTCCAACAATCGACATCAGTGGAACAGAAATCAGAAACAGGATAAGAGCAGGACTTTCAATAGAATATCTTGTCCCCAAAATAGTGGCAGATTATATTAAACAGGAAAAGCTTTATTTGTAATGGCAAAAATTGATATACAAAAAGTCTTGGTAAAAGATAAAAGAAGTGTTGCTCGAGCGATTACCCACATCGAATCGGGTTATGATGGTGCAGTTGAGCTTTTGGAGGAGCTTCATAAATTTACCGGTAAAGCGTACAAAGTGGGTGTTACCGGGCCTCCGGGAGCCGGGAAGAGTACACTCACTCTTCAACTGATTAAGTGGTTCCACAAAGAGGGTAAAAGTGTTGCTGTTATCTGTGTTGATCCTACGAGCCCCTTCACCGGTGGTGCACTTTTGGGTGACAGAGTAAGGATGACAGAAGTCAGCAATCTGGATGGAGTTTTTATCCGTAGTATGGCAACCAGAGGGAGTTTGGGAGGTTTGAGTGGTAAAGCTGTGGATGCCTCTGATATACTTGATGCAGCGGGTTATGATATTATTATCTATGAGACTGTTGGTGTAGGTCAATCAGAACTTGACATTGCCAAAGCTGCGGATACTACAATCGTGGTGCTTGTTCCTGAATCGGGGGATACAGTTCAGGCGATGAAAGCAGGATTGATGGAGATTGCAGATTTTTATGTCGTTAACAAAGGTGATCGCCCGGGAGCCGAACAGGCAGTTGCAGCAATCAAAACGATGCTGCAATTCCGTGAACATGATGAACACACCTGGTGGCCTGCTGTGGTTAAAACTTCGGCACACGAAAACAAAGGGGTTGACGAAGTTGCCCTGGAGATATTACGCCACAAAGAACACCTTGAGACAACAGGGAAATTGGAGATTAGAAGAAAAGAGAGAGAGAAGAACCGACTTGAAAGCATCGTTGAAGGAGCCATACTCAGCGAATTATGGTCATCGGGGGGAGCGGAACTATTGTACAGTTCAATTTCTGATGTAATGGGGAAACAAATATCTCCATTCAGACTGGCAGAGAAAATTGTAAATTCCTACAGGGAGTTTCTAAAGGAAAAGAATTTTTAATAACGGAGAGATTAATGGATACAAATACGGAGTCAAATTTTTTATTGGAATTTACTGAGGAACAGAGGTCAATACAGGAATCAGTAAGGGATTTTGCAGAGAAGAGGATGAAACCTTTAGTGATGGAGTATGACGAATCACAGGCATTTCCATTCGAAATCGTAAAAGAACTCGCTGAAATGGGGTGTATGGGGATACTTGTGCCCGAGAAATATCATGGATCGGGGCTTGGCTACACAGAGTATGCACTCATTGTAGAAGAACTTGCCAGAATTGATCCTTCAGTTGCGTTAACGGTTGCAGCACATAATGGACTTTGCACCAACCACATTCTGATGAACGGAAGTGATGCGCAAAAAGAGAAATATTTGCCAAAACTCGCTACAGGTGAAATGATTGGTGCGTGGGGCCTTACCGAACCGGTCTCAGGAAGTGATGCCGCATCGATGATTACCACTGCTGTTAAGGATGGAGATGAGTGGGTCATTAATGGTAGCAAAACTTTCATAACCCATGGAGGGGTTGGCCATGTTGCGGTAATTATGGCAGTAACTGACAAATCAAAACATTCTAAAGGTATTTCTGCTTTTATTGTTGAAAAAGGGACACCCGGATTTATTGTAGGTAAAAAAGAGAACAAATTAGGGATGAGATCAAGTGACACTTGTCAGTTGATGTTCGACAATTGCCGGATTCCTGCTGAAAATCTTATTGGAGTTGAGGGAGAGGGTTTTAAGCAGACGATGAAGATTCTGGAAGGTGGAAGAATTTCAATTGCTGCACTCAGTGTGGGGCTCGCCGAAGGCGCACTTTCTGAATCAATAAAATACTCGGGTGAGAGGAAACAATTTGGGAAACCAATCAACTCCTTCCAGGGGATTCAATTTAAAATTGCTGACATGGCAACTGAGATTGAAGCAGCAAGATTGATGACATTTAAAGCGGCATCAATTAAAGATGCGGGCAAACCACTTGGAAACAGTGCAGCCATGGCAAAACTTTTTGCAAGTGAAGTTGCTGAAAGAGCTGCCAATCAGGCTGTTCAAATATTTGGTGGTTATGGTTTTATCAAAGATTTCCCCGTCGAAAAATTCTATCGAGATGTTAAACTCCTGACCATCGGTGAAGGCACCTCGGAAGTTCAACGGATCGTAATTTCCAGAAATATGCTGAGTGAATAGAAAATGAGAAAGATTGGCAAAGGTTTT
The DNA here is from genome assembly GCA_964531325.1 of uncultured Ignavibacteriaceae bacterium. Taxonomy (GTDB): domain Bacteria; phylum Bacteroidota; class Ignavibacteria; order Ignavibacteriales; family Ignavibacteriaceae; genus UTCHB3. The sequence continues at coordinate 38,948 of CAZHCW010000012.1, forward strand.
TCAGAAGAAGCCTCTTTCCATATTAAGGAAGATGTTTACAAAGAACTTGTAAGAAAACTTGAACACGAGAGAAAAATAACCCATAAAGGCGGTGGAGATAAGGCTCTTCAGAAGATGAAGGATAAAGGGAAAATGCCTGCGAGGGAGAGGATTACACGACTGATAGACAAAGGCACAAACTTCTTCGAGCTGAATACTTTTGCAGCTCATGGGATGTATGAAGAGTTTGGCGGGGCTCCCGGGTCAGGAACAGTTTTTGGAATAGGGAAGATTCACGGGCGCGATTGTGTTATTGTGGCTAATGATTCCACTGTTAAAGCAGGCGCATGGTTTCCCATAACCTGCAAAAAAAATCTTAGAGCCCAGGAAATTGCGATTGAAAACAGATTGCCTGTTATTTATTTGGTTGACAGTGCCGGAGTGTTCCTGCCTCTTCAGGATGATATTTTCCCCGATAAAGAACATTTTGGAAGGATTTTCAGGAATAACGCTAAAATGTCAGCTATGGGCATTCCACAAATTGCAGCTATCATGGGGCCCTGTGTTGCAGGTGGGGCATATCTGCCTATTATGAGTGATGAAGCTTTGATTGTCAGAGGTGAGGGGTCGGTTTTCCTTGCGGGTGCCCATCTCGTAAAAGCAGCTATAGGCGAAATTACTGACAACGACACACTCGGTGGAGCTGCCGTTCAAAGCAACATTTCGGGTGTTACCGACTATATCATGGAAAATGATGAAGAGTGCATCGATCAGGTAAGATCGCTAATCGAAAAATTTGGTGCACAACCAAAAGCCGGATTTTCAAGAGAAACCCCAAGACTCCCTGATTTCCCCGAAAAAGAGATTTACGGAATCCTTCCGGGTGATGCAATTAAACAATATGATACCTATGAACTGATCGCAAGAATTGTAGATGGTTCAGAGATTGATGAATACAAAGCCGGATATGGTAAATCTTTGATCACCGCTTATGCCAGAATTGACGGTTGGGCAGTGGGAATTGTTGCCAACCAGAGGGCAGTGGTTAAGACGGCAAAAGGTGAAATGCAAGTTGGTGGTGTAATCTACTCCGACAGTGCCGACAAAGCCTCCCGCTTTATCATGAACTGTAATCAAAAAAAGATACCTCTCCTGTTCCTTCAGGATGTTACCGGGTTTATGGTGGGTACCAAAGCAGAACATGGCGGAATAATTAAAGATGGCGCCAAGATGGTGAATGCGGTTGCAAACAGTGTTGTACCAAAGATTACAATTATTGTAGGCAATAGTTACGGAGCGGGGAATTATGCGATGTGTGGAAAGGCTTATGATCCAAGGTTTATATTTGCATATCCTGCAGCAAAAATCAGTGTGATGGGTGGAAGTCAGGCAGCTAATGTATTGATGGATATAAAGACAAAGCAGTTTGAAAAAGCCGGAAAAGTGTTGGACGAAGAGACAAAACTAAAAATGTATGATGAAATCCGGGACTCTTACGAAAGTAAATCTTCACCACTTTATGCCGCCGCAAGACTGTGGGTTGATGAAGTGATTGATCCCGTAAAAACCCGGGAATACATTTCACGAAGCATCGAAGCAGCCAATAACAATCCAAATATCGAAGAGTTTAAGCTGGGAGTGATACAGGTTTAATCCAATAATGCAGTAATCCAATAATGAGGAGGACGCAGATACACGCAGATTAGACGGAGTTACACAGATACCACGGATTTTTTAGGACGCAGATGCACGCGGATTAGACGGAGTTGCGCAGAGGGGTTATAATACCTAATACTTAATACTTAATACCTATATAACTGACCACTTACTTAACAATTCCGGCGTTGGTCGCATTGGTCTGAGGGTATTTTTATCTATTGGGCACCAGAGGGAGAGGGCTTCGACGAACACACGGGAGTCTGATTGCCTGTAAATTGTGGTGTATCTTTCGAACAGGTGTTTGCGGGTTTTGCCGACCCAAGTTTTTACGACTACTGTGTCGCCAAGTTTTGCTGAGTATTTATAATCGATTTCATGTCGTGCGATTACAAATGCAATTGATTGGATAAGGTGAGGTTCTGCACATGTCATCCAATGATTGATGGCAGCTTCCTGAATCCACTTTACATAAATAAGATTGCCAACATGATTCAGTTGATCAATATGTTCCTGTTCAACAGGTATAATCATTTCGAAGGGTGTGAGAGAAGTTAATTCATTTTCCACAATAACCTCTAAAGTTTGTAACCTCTTAAAAACTCATCTGCTGTCATCCGCTTTTTCCCTTCCGGTTGAATTTCTAGAATCTCCAATGAACCGTTTCCTGTTCCAACAAATATCTGTCGTTTGGTGGTCATAAATTGACCGGTAGAAAGACTATGTTCTGAGAGAGCTGTTTTATAGACTTTAAAATGTTTTTCATTTAGGATGAAAAAAGCACCCGGGGAAGGAGAAAGTCCTCTTACAAGATTGTGGATTGAGATAGAATCTTTATTAAAATCGAGTTGGCAGATCTCTTTGGTGATTTTTGGAGCCGGAGATGCGAGGGAGTCATCCTGAGGCAGGAGATGTACCTTTCCCGAGGCAAGCATTTCAACTGTACTTATTACTAAACCAGCCCCAACATCTGCCATTTTTTCATAAAGGGACCCGAAGTTATCACTTTCTTCGATATCCACCTCTTCTTTCAAGTAGATATTACCGGTGTCAACTTTATCAGCAAGTTTAAAAGTTGTGAGACCTGTAACCTTATCCCCGTTTATAATTGACCACTGGATTGGAGCAGCTCCGCGATATTTTGGGAGTAAAGATCCATGGAGGTTAAAACTTCCCAATCGGGGAAGGTTATAAACAGATGCCGGAAGAATTTTGAATGCCACAACTATAAAAAGATCGGCATTTATTTCCTTTAATTGTGTTACAAATTCTTCTGATTTAAGGGACTCAGGTTGAAAAACAGGAATATTGTTATCCACTGCAAATTGTTTCACAGGTGAAGGGAGAATCTTTTTTCCGCGACCCTGTTCTTTGTCGGTAACAGTAACAACTGCAACCACCTCATGGGATGTAGCGATCAATTTTTCGAGACATCTTACTGCGATTGTGGGAGACCCGAAAAAAACAATTTTCATTAGTCGCGTTCTCTTTCGGTGACGGGGTAGTCAACCTCAATTTTTCTGTTTTTTATTCTGATCAGTTCTCTTTTAAGTTTTTTCTGTTGATCTTCGGGGATTCGATCGGTAAAGTAGATACCTTGCAGATGGTCATATTCATGTTGGATTACTCTTGCGAGGAAGTCATCAGCTTCGAGAATTTGGTCGTTAAATTCGAGGTCTTTGAACTGAATCTTAATTTTTTTAGGTCGTAAAACTTCAGCTCTTACATCGGGGATACTGAGGCACCCTTCATCGTATGAAACAGTTTCTTCAGATCTTTCAACAATTTTTGGATTGATGAACACACGGGGTTTTTCGTTGGGGTAGTCTTTCATCACGGATATATCAACCACAAAAACAGACTTTAAAGAGCCCACCTGATTTGCTGCGAGACCAACACCGGAAGCCTCATGCATCGTTTCAAACATATCCTTTACGAACTTGACTGTTTCGGGATCAATTTTTTGAACCGGGATGGCTTTCTTTCGGAGAATTTTGTCTCCGTACTGATTAACGGGGATCTGGGTCATAGATAATTAAGGTTTTAGTTGATTCTTAAAATAATCGATAGTTTTTAACACACCGGATTTCCGGTCAACCTTTGGAGCCCATCCAAGAATTTCAGTAGCTCTCGTGATATCAGGTTGACGAACTTTAGGGTCATCTTCAGGAAGTTCCATAAAAGTAATACTGCTTTTGGTTCCGGTAAGTTCAATAACTTCTTCAGCAAACTGTTTAATTGTGATTTCTGCCGGGTTTCCAATGTTTACGGGATACACCTCGTTAGAAAACAGCAACCGCACTAATCCATCAACGAGGTCATCGACATAACAGAAGCTTCTTGTCTGGGAGCCGTCACCAAAAATTGTTAAAGGTTCATTATTCAGTGCTTGTGAAATAAATGCCGGAAGAGCACGCCCGTCGTTAAGTCGCATTCTTGGACCATAGGTGTTAAAAATTCTTGCAATTCGTGTTTGAACACCATGATATCTGTTGTATGCCATGGTAAGTGATTCGGCAAATCTTTTTGCTTCATCATAAACTCCTCTTGGACCCACAGTATTCACATTTCCCCAATAACTTTCAGTTTGTGGGTGGATCAGAGGATCACCATAAACTTCGGAAGTTGAAGCGAGCAGGAATGTTGCATTTTTCTCCTTCGCCAATCCGAGAGCTTTGTGCGTCCCGAGGGACCCCACTTTAAGGGTTTGGATAGGGAGTTGGAGATAATCTATCGGGCTTGCGGGTGATGCAAAATGGAGAATATAGTCAACCGGACCCATTACATGGATGAAATTTGTAATATCATGTTTGATGAATGAAAAGTCTTCATTACCAAAAAGATGACCGATATTATCGAGACTTCCGGTAATAAGATTATCTATGCAAATTACTTTACAATCTTCAAGAAGAAGTCTGTCGGCGAGATGTGAACCAAGAAATCCGGCTCCACCTGTGATGACGGCTGTTTTTTTCATTAATTATTACCTTTAGTGGTTTTTCTTCCGATGCTGTAGTAGGAGAATCCAAGCTTTTGCATCTCTTTCACTTCATACATGTTTCTTCCATCAAATATTAAAGGTGAATTTAACTTTGATTTTAAAAGAGTAAAGTCAGGTTTTCTGAACTCACCCCATTCAGTGAAAATGACAAGTGCATCGGCGTCATCAAGAGCGGAATATTTATCTTTAGCATAGGAAATGGTTTCATCAAGATAAAACCTGGCATTTTCTGAAGCAACAGGATCATAGGCGGTGATGGAAACGCCTTCATTTAACAGCTTTTTAATAACAGTAACAGAAGGAGCTTCCCTCATGTCGTCGGTATCCGGTTTGAAAGCCAAACCCCAAACGGCAAGTTTTTTTCCTTTGAGTTCACCATTAAAATGGGAGAATATTTTGTTAAAGAAGCGTGCTCTTTGTTCTTGATTAATTCTGTCAACTTCTGCAAGCAGAACAAGTTTGGCATCAAAATCAATTGAAGTTTTGATGAGAGCATTAACATCTTTTGGAAAACATGAGCCACCGTAACCTATTCCCGGGAAGAGGAATTTGTGTCCAATTCTTGTATCGGAACCCATTCCAAGTCTTACAAGATCGATATCAGCCTCAGCTTTTTCGCAAAAATTGGCAAGATCGTTCATAAAAGTAATTTTGGTAGCGAGGAAACTGTTAGCAGCATATTTTGTTACTTCAGCACTTCTAATGTCCATTTCGATGATTGAGTTCCCAAGAGCGACAAAAGGTTCATACAGATCACGAAGCATCTTAAGAGCTTTTTCAGAATCTGAACCGATAACAATCCTGTCCGGTTTCATAAAATCTTCGACAGCGAATCCTTCTCTGAGGAACTCGGGGTTTGATGCTACTGCAAAATTTTTGATTCCTTTGGCAGTGAGGATACCGAATATTTTTTCTCCTGTCCCTACGGGTGCGGTGCTTTTATTGATTATTAACTTGAAGTCGTCAGTATCTGAAAGAATATCCCCAAGTTTTCCGGTAATGTTCATTACATGGCTAAGGTCTGCCGAGCCGTCTTCATCCTGGGGAGTTGGCAGACACAGAAAGATCATGTCGGATGAGAGTGCAGCAGCTTTTAGATCGTCTGTAAATTTAAGCCGACCGTTATTGAAGTTTCGTGTATAGATTACTTCGAGACCCGGTTCGTAAATTGTAATATGGTTGGAGTTTAATTTTTCAAGTTTATTTTTATCATTATCTACACAGATAACATTATTTCCCATTTCTGCAAAACAGGTTCCGGAGACAAGACCGACATATCCCGTTCCAATAATAGCTATGTTCATTAAAATTTTACCTTTCTGTATAAAATCACAACAACAAATATAACGGTTGAAGGCGAAATAATCAGTTGCAATATGGTTAGCAGACTGATAATTATTAAATTAGCAGATTAGTTTTTTTCTGAAAGTAGTGATGCAAACCATTCTGTTGTATATCTTTATAATTTCGATGTTCTTTCTGTTTCATACCTATCTTTTTTACCCGGTCATTGTGAAATTATATTCACTTATTGCCTCTAAAAAGTTTGTTAAAGATAGAAGTAAGTTGCCAAAAGTATCTGTGCTTATAGCAGCTTATAATGAGGAAAAAGTGATTCGGGAGACGGTTGAGACTCTTTTGGCATCTGATTATCCGGAAGACAGGTTTGAGGTTATTGTTGGTTCTGATAATTCAAAAGACCGGACACATGAAATAATGGAGGAGCTTGCAGCCTCTGATTCTCGGGTAAAATTTTATCCATTTTTTGAGAGGAACGGGAAACCCGGGGTATTAAACAGAATTGAAGAAAAAGCTTTTGGCGATGTATTGGTGTTTTGTGATTCAAATATACTTTTTGACAAAAACGCACTAATGGAGATGGCATCACTATTTGCTGATAAGCGGGTTGGGGGAGTTTCAGGTGAAATAAGACTAAAAACGAGTAAAACCGGCAATCAAGAGGGTACATATTGGAAACTTGAGTCGAGAATCAAAGATTCTGAAGGGAAAGTCGGTTCATTAATTGGAGCCAATGGTGGAATGTATGCAATCAGGCGTGAGCTATATTGGAAGTATCCTGTTGGAGAGACTATACAGGATGATATCCTGATGACATTAAAGGTGATTGCTGCCGGATATGATTTTACTTATGATACAGCTGCATATTCACACGAGGAGCCAACCGCTACGAATGAAGATGAATTTAAGAGGAAAAAAAGAATTCAGGTTAGCAATCTGGGGACTTTAAGATATGTTAAAGAGTTTTTGAATCCTTTTGCAGGGTTCACAGCTTTTGCACTCTGGTCACATAAAATACTCAGGTGGTTTTCACCACATTTGCTTATTCTTACTATCATAGCTAATTCATTTTTACTTGATTACTCTCCATTTTTTATGTTTAGCATCTATATGATTGCCGGTACCTTCAACCTGGCAATACTTGGGTATTTTTTTAACAGGGTGGGACAGAGATTTCTGCCGTTCCTGCTTTTTTACTATTTTTACGGCACATTGGGAGCTCTTTTGGCAGGGTCGTTTAAATATTATTTCAAAAAAACTTCTGCTACCTGGGAGCCAACCAAGCGGATTTAACATCTTGAGTTCACGATAACAAAATTATTTCATACGAGGAACATATTATGACAGAAAAAGTAATAGCCATTGTAGGTATGGGTGGGGGAGTTTCTTTAGGAACCGCTCTGAAATTTGGGAAAGAGAATTTTATTGTAGCCATGATTGGGAGAAACGGTACCAAATTACGGGATTACAAAGATATTCTTGAAACTCACGGGATCAGATCAGAGTTCTACATAGGAAACGCAGCTGATGAGTATTCGCTGAAAGATGCCCTCCGCAGGATTGAGGAAGAGCTTGGAACACCGGATGTGCTTTTTTATAATGTGGCGAACATAAAAAAATTAAATATTCTTGATGAAACCACCGACAGCATGTTGTATGACTATAAAATGAATGTGATTGGCGCGGTAATTTCAGCAAATGAAGTTATCCCAGGTATGAAGAAAAGAGGCACAGGATGCATTTTATTGACCGGTGGCGGGTATGCACTGTACCCCGACCCAAATTCAGGTTCACTCGGAATTGGTAAAGCAGGTATCCGGAATTTAAGTATGTCTCTATCCAAAGCAATGGAAGGAACGGGTATAATAGTTGGGACAGTTACAATTTGTGGAATTGTTAATGCTACTAATCCGGTTCACAACCCTGATAACATCGGTGCTAAATTTTTTGAGATTTATTCCTCCGGTAAAAATGGTGCAGAGATTATCCTTTAATAACACCTTCTGACTGTTGGAGATTAGCAACGATATAAGTTTAAACTCAGGAGAGTGAAATGAGAAAAAAAAGAATATTAATCTTCTTTTGCATTCTGTTACCATTAATTGGATGTGGCGGGGAGGATGAGACCCCTCCCAAGGATGAAAACAGCGAATATGCCACTGTTGAGAGGATTACTGATGGAGACACTTTTTCAGTAATTTTCAATGGGAGGAAGGAAAAAATTCGATTGATTGGGATTGATACACCCGAATCAAGACGAAATGACCGCTCCAAAAAACAGGGGAAGGAGGAGAGGTTGGATCAAGAGGAGATTGTTGCGATGGGAAAGGAAGCAAAAGCTTTTATTGCCCGTCAGATAAAAAAAGGAGATAGAGTAAAGTTAGAATTTGATGTTCAGGAGAGGGATAAATATGGCAGGTTTTTATGTTATGTTTATCTTGCAGATGGCAGAATGTTGAACGAGATAATGATAGGCGAAGGTTATGCTTATCCTTTAACAATTGCGCCCAATGTAAAATACGAATCAACATTCAGGGAGGCATTTGTTAGTGCGAGAGAAAACAGCAAAGGGCTCTGGAATAAATAAAAGGTTTATTCCATCTTTTTTAATGTTAAAATAGAAAGAGGTTGTTCGACTTTCGAACAACCTCAAACTTTTCCCCCCACTTAATGACAAATCCCTGATAATATGTTGGTTCACCTGTAGAGATAACTTTTAATTTCGTAATCATTTCAATTACTGATTCAAAAATAGAGACGGACATATCTAAATTTATTGTCATTGAATGGCAATTTTTTACCGGAAGCAAAAATGGCTGCACAAAGAGATTACATCAATGACAATATGCGAAGGACTGAGATTCTTGCAAGATTAATTAATAAAGAACTGCTTACTGTTTTTGACTTGTGTTTTGAGTATAATGTTAGTGAGTCAACTATAAATAGAGATTTTAATTATCTCAGATCCGAGGGATTTTCAACTTACAGCAGAAAAAAAGTGCTTTTTATAAGCAGTAAACCCGATCCGGAGAAATTAACCGGATACCTCTCAGAATATCTCGCATTTAAGCTCAATTCAAAACTGCTTTTAGACAAACTTGAACCCCTCTCAAAAGCAGGGAACGGCAACTTCTTTCAAATACTTACACTTACGGCGAAAGCTGTTGAGGAAAGAAAATATCTCCGATTTCGGTATGAAAGAATTACCGATAATATTGAAAATGAATATTTAGTGAAGCCGATCGAACTCAGGATCAATGAATTTAACTGGTCTTTGATTGCAGTTAAGGAGGGTGAGAGTGTTGAAAAGTTGTTTTATCTTAGCAGAATAAGGGATATTTCATTAACAGGTGATGTTTTTCAGAAGGGAAGTGAAGAGTCTTCCGATAAACTTTATGATGTTGTGTTACGATTCCACCCCGACTGCAGGAATGGAATATATTCAAAAATCTGGTTTCCGGAATTTCACCTTGAAGAGGACAACAATGGTTATATAACACTTAAGACTCGTGTACCGATAAATAAAAGGCTTGCAAGCTGGTGTCTGAGATGGCAAAATAATATCACCGTGCTTGAGCCGGGAAAACTAAAAGAGAAGATTAGAGAAATGACTGATCTGTTTTACTCGACTAATAAATTTTAAAAAATTTACCAAAAAAGTCAAAAATTCCCTCCAAAAATTTTGTGGATAATTAAAATATCCTTAATTTGTGGTAGTTAAATATAATTCTCCTCCCGAATAATAATCAATTCACATAACAAATATCGAGTAAAGTGTTGAGACACCTCATTTTCGTTCTTTTTTTGGTTGCAACTACAGCAACCGGCTGGGCACAATCATATTCATGGTCACTAAAACAGAGTGGAAGCAGCCTGGGCGACCCTATTACAAGTGACCCAAACAATTCTAACATAATCTTTTACGGTTCGAATGCTCAAATATACAGGAGTACCGACCGTGGTGAAACCTTCAGTAACTGGGGTACGCCGATTCCAAGTTCAACAAAGATTAAAAATATCATAACAACCGCCAAAAGCAGCCAGACTATGATTGCTGCTATTGAAGCATCAACCGATAAAATTGTGAAGACCACCGATGGAGGTGCTACCTGGGTTGTTACTTTAAACAACGCTACTTTTTCCTACTTTGGAATTCCGATGACTCCGGATCCGTCACATCCCGATACCATCTATACGATGAGTAACAATATTTTTTACAAATCTTATGATTTTGGTTCAACATGGACACAAGTGAGCACAACATCTTTATTCGCAACACCTTGTGACATCGAAGTTTTCCCCGACAGTTCGCATCTCATCCTTGTTGGAGATAATACAACGGGAATATTCAGATCAACCAATTATGGTGTTACATGGACAACTGTTTATACCACTTCCGGTGAAATTCCTACTATAGCGATCGACGGTAGAAACAAAGGAACCGCTTATGGAACAAAATGGGGAGGTGGTGGGGGACTCGTAAAATCGACCGATTTTGGAGCAACCTGGACACTGATCCCATTTTTTACCGGTCAGAGTATGTGGGGTGTTGACATAGCCCCTGAAAACTCAAATTTCATAATGGTTGGAAGATATTCAGGAAGTAATATTTATATAACAAGAGATGGTGGTCAAAATTGGATTACCACCACTCTTTCGGCAAGTAACTATAGCGTTAATATAATCGATACTCTCACAATCTTTGCCGCTCAATCACCCGGTTGTTATAAAGCAACCGTGCCGTTTGTCCCTGTTGAATTAACAGGGTTTTATGCAACTGTATCTGACGGTGAAGTAATTCTTAGCTGGTCAACGGCAACCGAGTTGAACAATGCAAGATTTGAACTTGAGAGAAGAACCGCATCTTTAACCGATGATTGGACAAAAGTTTCTGAAGTGGAAGGGCATGGAACCACCACAATCCAGAGGCGATATATGTTAACGGATAAACCGGCTGCAACCGGTGTATATCTCTATCGGCTAAAACAAATTGACTATGACGGAAAATTTGAATATTCAAACACAATTGAAGTTACCACGGAAACACCGACGGAATTTTCATTGTCGCAGAATTATCCAAATCCATTTAATCCGTCAACGAGTATAGCGTTTTCCCTTATGGAGCAGTCAGAAGTTAATCTCACAGTATTTGATATTACCGGCAGAGAAGTTACCAACATTATTGAAAACAAAGTATTACCGGCAGGAAATCACTCAATTGAATTCAATGCATCCAATCTTAATTCAGGTGTCTATCTTTACAGGCTTAAAGCCGGAAGCAAGTCACTAACCAAAAAGTTAACCCTTTTAAAATAAAGGAAGTAACATGAAACGCTCTATTTACTATTTTTCGGTTTTTATAACCGTGTGTGCAATCGTTTATGGTGGCATTCAATACAGCACCGGTATCACAGGAATTACTAAAAAGAATGGTGATGGCTGTGTATGCCACGATCCTGTTGCCGACCCGACTGTTACGGTTAGAATCTGGGGACCAACCCAGGTATTGCCCGGAAGCAGCAACTTGTTTACGGTAAGTCTGAAAGGTGGACCTGCTGTAAAAGGTGGATTTAACGCAGCAGTTAAAAATGGATCACTTTCCACAACCGACCCCGGAGTTCAAGTGATGCAAGGTGAACTGACACACACAACACCGAGAGTCTTTGGTGCTGCAGATTCCATTTATTGGACATTTAACTATACAGCACCCGGCACACTTGGTTATGATACTCTCTATGCGACCTCAAACAGTGTTAATGGTGATGGTCAACCAACTGATGCTGACAGTTGGAATAATGCACCAAATTTTGCAGTTCAGGTTGTGAATGCAGTACCTGTTGAATTAACCTCGTTTGTTGCAAAATCAACCGAAAACTCGGTTCTGCTTTCATGGGAAACCGCAACTGAATTGAACAACGACAGGTTTGAAGTACAGAGGAGTGAAGGTTCAGGTTGGTCAACAGTTGCTACAATCAAAGGCAACGGAACAACAACTGCAAAATCGGTTTACAATTTTACTGACAAAAATCTTAATGCCGGTAACTACTCATACAGATTAAAACAGATCGATTTCTCCGGACAATTTGAGTATTCACAGACAGTTGAAGTTGAGATAAGTGCTGTAAATTCTTTTGCATTGATGCAGAATTATCCAAATCCTTTTAATCCTGAGACAGTAATAAATTTTTCAGTTCCAACTGAATCCATGGTGAAGATCAGTGTTTATAACTCTTTGGGTGAGGTAGTTGGTTCACTTGTAAATCAGCAGATGTCTGCAGGTAATCATCAGGTGAAATTTGATGCTTCAAAACTTTCAAGTGGCCTTTATTTTTATAAAATGCAAGCCGGGGGAGTTACCATAACAAGAAAGATGGTACTTTCCAAGTAGAATGAAAAGTTTTCAGATTGTTACGATTGTTATATCAATCGTATTTATAGGTTTTACACTTGGCGATCCTCCCGCACACGATTCGGAAAATACCGATGTGATATCATGTACCGAATTAAATGGTTTGGGGTGTGTTTGTCACACAATCGATCAGGATACAACCGTTTTAACCAGAGTGGAGGGACCTAAAACCCTCCGCCCGGGTGAAACAGCGATGTATAGAGTCTGGGTCTCAAGAGGACCGGCATTGGGTGGCGGTTTTAATGTTGCATCACGATTCGGTTCACTCGCAGCAGTTGACTCCACCGTTTTATGGCTCGACAATGAACTGACACAAAAATTTCCATTGGCGATGCAACCGGGTGATACAGCTTTACACTGGGACTTTTATTATACAGCACCGGTTAACAAACTTAAAGATACAATCTATTCAGTTGGATTAAGTACCAATCACGATTACATTCCAAATGAATTTGATCTTTGGGCGTATGGACCTAAATTTGTTGTTGAGATTGCCCGTAATGCCACTTCAGTTGAAGATGGCATGTCAATACCGGCAGAGTTTGTTATTAAAGGAAATTACCCAAATCCTTTTAATCCTTCAACCACCATAGTATGGGTTACACCTGAGCAGGCTGAAACAAAAATTACCCTCATTGATGCTGCCGGAAGGGAAGTTGGAGTTTATGAAGTTGGAACCTCGGCGACAGGGCAAAATGAGTTTACTCTTAATGCTTCATCTCTTCCCTCGGGGTTATATTTCTACAGGATAGAATCCGGTATTTACACAGCAGTAAACAAATTTACACTTCTGAAGTAGTCAAACACTTTAAATTAAAAAGAGGCTGTCTCGTATGAGACAGCCTCTTTTTTTTGAATATGATTAAGGATTTGTTTTCATTCGGATATCGAATGAAAATTAAACCCTCCTCTTATTTCATCAGAATGAATTTCTTGACGGCATTAAATTTACCGGCTTCAAGTTTGTAGAAGTAAATTCCACTTGCCAATCCTGATGCAACAAAGTTTGATCTGTAATTACCGGCTTCAAGTTCACCATCTTGTAAGACAGCAATCAAATTACCTGACACATCATAAATCTTAAGAGTTACATTGGCTCTTTCAGGAACTGCAAACTCAATAGTAGTGCTTGGGTTAAATGGATTTGGATAATTTTGTTCAAGGTTAAACCTTGAAGGAACTGCACCAAATTCTTTAACTGCCGTTGGTGTGAAGTTGGCAATAGCATCTCTTAGAAGTTTCTGAGTCAACATTGTGTTATGAATACCACGGCTGCCTTCAGCTTCGCATGAAAGAAGATTGTAGTTTGCCTGTTTGAAAGCATCAGTTAATGAATCAGCAGGTGAAGCGGCATTAAGTTTTGTCCTTAATACGGTCATCAAACTGTCTGAAGTTGATTGAGTGCCTCTATAGTTAAATCTTGTAGCATGGTTTGAAGTATCCACTGAAGTGTAATAATCAGGGTGACATGTTGCGCAAGCAACCGGTGAAGCTTCGAAGGTATGACCCGTTTTTGCAGGATTACCGGAAACAGCTTTCACATGGCAGTTGATACATCTTTCGGTAGCAGCAAATGTGTGAATGGAGTTTTGATAAGTCTGACCGGGATACTGGAATCCAAAATTAGGTGTTCCACTCAATGCTTCAGAAGTAGTGTGATGTGGAGTTGCGTTAATGTTTACAGGCTCTGTTCCGACAGTGTGGCAAGCGTCGCAGATAACTCTTTGACCTGTTACAGGCAAGCGGAGTGAACCAGGATTTGAACTGCCATGTGGATCGTGACATCCAACGCAGGTTAATGGTTTTATATCGTCACCGGTTACGAGAATTGTATCAACATATGTTGTTGGATTCTCTACCCATGCGATAAAGTTTTGAGCGACATGGCATTTAACGCAAGATTTATTTCCTGTGATAAAAGCTTGTGATGCTGTGGCTGCGTGTCCCGACGAGCTCCATTCTTCCATGTATGGGTGATGACCGCCCTGATGGCAGGTTCCGCATACTTCTGCTGAGTAATTTAATTTATTTGTTGTACCAAAACCCCAGTGTTCAGCTCCAAGCATTCTTGAAGAACTTCCAAGTGGTCCGTGGCATGATTCGCAACCAACATTTTTTACTCTGTTGAAATTGGTTTCATCTGTGATTGTATAATTAGGAGTGCCTCCCGGGTTGGAGGTAACATACTCATCAGCACCATAATTTGCAGTGTTTGGATCCCAACCTGTGTTATGACATCCCAAACAGGAATAACCATAAGAGGTGTTGGAAGTTAATGCGGTATGTGCGGTGGCATGTTTAGTGTTTTTCCATGTATCATACTGTGCAGTTGCAGATCCACCGCTGCGGTGACAGGCTGCGCAAGCATCCATACCTACAGAGTTTTGATCTCCTGTGCCAAGAAAATATCGTGTTTGTGCGTTTGTAAAGGAAGTAAGTGTGATTACTCCCAAGATCATAATGAAACTTAAAGTTCTCATTATTTATCCTCATGTTTTTGTGTTAGTAAGTTTAAAAATCAGCTCGCCACTTATATAGCTAAAATCGTGCCAAGACATATAGTTTATATATGTAAAAAAAGAAGATACTCCCGAAGAAATTTTTTCCAAATTTGAGAAATGAAGTGTTGAAAATCTAAATAATGAGATTTTAGAGTGTTGAATTATTCAACAATTGCAAAAATTTACTTTATGAATATCAAAGATAACCGCCTGCCCATCAAAAATGAGACAAGAATAGTAGAGGGACAATCACGGCATAATTTTTGCTTAATTTTAGCATAAATTCTTATTGCAGTACATTAATTTCAATATGACCATGAAACAAATTCTACTTATTTCTGCTCTTTTAATATCCGGTTTGTTTGCACAAAACAGTAATGATGATTGTATGGCTTGTCATAGCGATGAATCACTCACTACCACCAGAAACGGTAAAACCGTCTCTCTGTTTATTGAATCAGGGAGATATGTTTCCTCAATTCACGGTTCCATGGAATGTGTAGATTGCCACTCCGGTTTCAATGGTGAAGACCTTCCACACAAAGCCGGTGTTAATATACATAAAGTGGACTGCAGCAGCTGCCACGATATAGCCGCATTTAAGGGGAGCATTCATGGTACCAAGAATGTAGAATGTTACTCCTGTCATACTAAACATGCGATTCTTCCTGCGAGCAATATGACCAACGGTAGAGTTGAATTGTGTATGTCGTGTCATTCAACAGGAAGTGTTAAACAATTTACTCAAGGTGGTCATTATAAAGCTTACAAGACAGGTAACAAAGTAAATTGTGTAACTTGTCACGGTAACAACTCACACGAAATTAAAAAAGTAGCCTTTAATAAATTTACGGAAACACAATTGTGCAACAAGTGTCATGTGACACACAAAACTCAATTTTCGGTTGAACTGCATTCCAGAGCAAATCAGGCTGAATTTCCAAAATGTACAAGCTGCCATGGGTCACATCTTGCTGCAGTGAACCGATTTTCGAGGAACTCGCAGGAGTGTATGACCTGCCACATGAATCCCTCAATCTTTCATCCAAAAGATAATGAAAAACTTGTTAATTTCATAAAAACCTATCAAACGAGCGTTCATGCCGGAATTCAGGCAAACGGAGTAGAAGCTGCTTCATGCGCAGATTGTCACGGTAACCATACTGCTGAGGGGTTGGATGCATCCAAAAACAGAGTAAAAAGAGAGAATATTAATGCAACCTGTGGCAAATGTCACCAGGATGCTCTGAAAGAGTTTAATGCATCATCCCACGGTCTTGCATCCAAAAAATATAAAGATATTGCGCCAGTGTGTACCGATTGTCACGGTGAACACCAAATCTCTAAAGTGAAGAGTCCTGAATTTGCAAAGATGAAAATCAAAGAGATGTGCATGAACTGCCATGTGAAGAATGAGAAAGTTCTTAAACTCACCAAGGCTACCGGCACCGACATCATGCATTATGAGAAATCAGCACACTGGAAAGCATTAAAAGCTGGGAATGAAAAAGCTGCTGTTTGCTCCGACTGCCACACCGGACATGCAATGTTACCGGCAAGTGATCCAAAATCTTCGATACACAAATCAAACATTGCAAATACTTGTGGAGTGTCAGGCTGCCATGTTAAAGAGAAAAATGCGTATAATGTAAGTATCCATTTCAAATCGTTGAAGGAAGGGAAGATGGATTCGCCTGCATGTGCCGATTGTCATGGCAACCATCAGATTGAATCCCCAAACAGATTTGGTAATCAGGGAGTAAAAAATCAATTTATTGCTAAACTCTGTTCTGATTGCCACGCCAGTGTTGAACTTGCATCAAGATATAATTTTTCACAGATTCAGGCTGACAGTTATTACGAGAGTTATCACGGTCTTGCTGTAAAAGGTGGATCAAAACTTGCAGCAAACTGTGCAAGCTGCCACAATTATCACGATATCAGACCCAGCACTGATCCACTTTCATCGATTCACAGATCAAATCTTTCAAAAACCTGTGGTAAATGTCACCCTAATGCAAGCATCGACAATAAATTTGCGAAGGTGCATGTAACAAATACCAAGGAAGAATCGATAATGCTTTACCTGGTAAAAACAGGTTACATCTTTTTAATTTTTGCTACAATCGGGATCATGTTTATTCATAATGTGCTCGATTGGATAAGAAAAAGACAGCATAAAAAGAAACACAAACATGTTATAGCTCAAATGAAGAAGGACAAAAAATATTATGTCCGTATGACTAAAAATGAGCGAATTCAGCACTTTTTCCTCTTAACATCATTCATCGGATTGGTGATCTCCGGATTTGCGCTTGTTTATCCTGATGCCCTTTGGGTGAGAGCCATCAGATCTGTGCTGGGTGACAGCGCATTTGAGATAAGAGGTTTGACGCACAGGATACTTGGTGTGATAATGATACTCGTTTCATCGTACCACACTTATTATCTCTTTTTCACCAAAAATGGAAAACAATTGTTCAGAGATTTTCTCCCTGCATGGCACGATTGGGATGATGTTAAAGTCAATTTTAAATATCTGACTTTCAGAAGTGACGAGACTCCTGCATTCCGTCGATTCAGTTATATGGAAAAAGCTGAATATTGGGCACTTGTATGGGGAACTGTTGTGATGTCAGCAACAGGTTTGCTGTTGATGTTTAATAACTTCTTCCTTGCGAATGCACCAAAGATATGGTTTGACATTGCAACCTTGATCCATTATTATGAAGCCTGGCTTGCAACACTCGCGATTATTGTATGGCACTTCTATTTTGTGATATTCAGTCCTGAAGTGTATCCATTAAATAAAGCATTTATTACCGGTTTAATGAGTGAAGAATTGATGGAAGCTGAACATCCGCTTGAACTTGAGAGATTAAAAGCTCTTGAGGCAGAGGAGGGTGGCGCTGTGGAAGGAACAGAAAAAAGTGATTCAACAAATAAAGAGATTGAAGATAAAAAAGACGAAGGATCGTCACCAAAAGAATAAATTTGTTGATGTGAGATAGTGAGTAGAATGAGGCTGCCCCCAAAAAGGCAGCCTCATTTCTATTTTAAACTAATTTCGGGATTCTTTCGATAAAAGCATTTTGTGAATTAACCACTACAATATCATCTTTTGAGTCGATATAGTTTCTGAATTCAGCAATACTTCTGCAATCACAGTAGCTTAAACCGGAGCGGATACCATAGAGAAATTCCTGTACAAAATCGTCTATTGTGCCTTTATATTCAACAAGTGTCTCGATTCCTTCTACCGCCTTTTTTTGTTGTCCAAGAATCTCAGAAGCGGATTTTGATGCCAGACCTCTAAAAAGTTTATATTTTTTCCCGTCGATGGCTTTTATAACTGCTCCAGGAGATTCATCAAATCCGGCTAAAAGTCTGCCGAGCATACAAAGGTCAGCTCCCAAAGCGAGTGATTTTACAACATCACCGGAATATCTTATGCCTCCGTCTGCCATTACGAGGCAATCGGGCTGTTTTACTGCCTTGATCTCCTCAAGAATCGAAATCAGTCCACCGCCGATACCTGTCGCTATTGAAGTACTGCATGCTGAACCACCACCAATACCAACCCTCACAACATTGATACCAAGCTCTGCAAGGAAAAGATATCCTTCTTTACTTGCCACATTACCGGCAACTGTTATGTAACCTGAATAATGACCATTATACCAGTTGACAGCCTCCTCCATAAGTGAACTGAATCCATTTGCAGTATCAAAACATACCCAAAAACTGAAAGGGGCAATTCGTTCACTTTTTCTATAATGCAACATTATTTTGTTAAGTTCAAACAATCTCTCCTGATAATCACCTGATACACCGATAGCAATTCCAAGATTAATATGCTCCCGATTGTTAAGGGGGGACTCGATTATAAGATCGATAGCTGCTTTAAGCTCTTCAATTTGATTGGAAATCGATTGAAATCTGTGAATAAGCCCAACCAGTCCAAACTGATTCATTTTTGCCGCCATACTACCGTTACAGACAGTATCCATCGGAGATGCAACAATTGGAGCTTCGAGAAAAGCCTCGGCATTTGTCATCACTTTAAGATCAACTTCACTTCTGGAATTAATGGTGGATTTAACACGGGGGATTATACTTATATCGTCAAAAGTCAAATAGGTTTTGTGCATTATACTCTCAGTTGGTAACGGGGAACAATTTATCCAAATTAAAATTCAAATTAAATAATTCCATTGAAATTTCAATCTCTAATTATTATTCCGGAAGTTGACTTCATTCCAAAAATTAAGAATCAGAAACATTTAGTTCTTGTTTTTGAGAGGGATTAAATAATTTATATCCTCTTTATGGATTATAATGGTCATTTATATTTTGGCATAGTTATTGAAACATAATGTTTCGTTATTCAGGTATCCCATCAATTTATACCTGCACGATTTAATTTTCCCATTTTTGTAACTATTGAAAATGACCATGACAGATAAAAAACGCTGCACTCACTGGATCCTTTTTCTTATGTTTGTTTTCCTCATCGGAACACCTGTTTTTCTGCATGCCACACCAACATCCAACAGATTTAAGGTAACTTCAAATGACGATTGTCTTGTGTGCCATTCGGATGAATCGTTGAGTATGGAGAAAAACGGAAAACCGCGTTCACTTTATGTTGATGAAAAGGTTTTGGGTGTCTCACCACATAAAAAACTTGAGTGTATTTCATGTCATGACGGATTTAATCCAGAAGATCTGCCTCATAAAGAGAATATTAAGCCAATAGATTGTATGACCTGCCATAAGGATGCAAAGATAAAACATCTTTTCCATCCTCAAATTTTCCAATCAAATTCGAACTCGACAGGCAAAGATGTAAATTGTAAGTCATGCCACGGTACCCATGATGCCAAACCTTATAAAAACATTGCCAGGAGTTCATCGAATCTCGTGTGCGCCAAGTGTCATGTTCCGCAAAACAACGAATATAACGCCGGAATCCATTCATATGGCTTAGGAGCTTATGAAAAACCTTCATGTATTAACTGTCATTCTGCCCAAATTACAAAAGGTTCTTACGGACCTGACAAGGTCAGACAAAAAACTGCTCAACAGGATTTATGTTTAACCTGCCATATCGATACACCTGAAAACAGGGCAAGATTTACTGTTAATAAAGGTTTTATATCTGAGCCAACAAAAAACACCCACTCTAAATTGCTGGCCTCGGGAAATGGCGAAGCGGCAGGATGTGTTGATTGTCATGGTTCACACAAAATCAGTAAAACTGATGACTCAACTTCCACAGTTGTTGCGGGGAATATCCTCAATACCTGTGGTAAATGTCATGCCGATCAGAAAAAGGAATATGAAGGAAGTGTGCATTTTGATGCATTTGCAAAAAAGACCAAAGATGCTCCTGTATGCTCAAATTGTCACAATGAACACAAACCTTTGGATGTTGCTACGGCAAAGGTGTGTGGATCATGTCACGAACCCGTTGAACTGTCAACAGAATACGCCATATCAAACAATAAAACAAAGGTATTCAAAAACACATATCACGGTTTAACAGTTAAAGGGGAAGTGGTAACAGTTTCAAATTGCAACAGTTGTCATGGAAGTCACGCCATTGTTGATTCGGAGAAACCTTTATCTTCAGTTAACAAAAAAAATCTTCAAACAACCTGTGGTGAATGTCACCCGGGAGCAGGGGTGGATTTTGCATCAGGGAACATCCATAAAACTCCTGGTAAGGTTAAAAAACCCGAAGTAAAACAAACAGAAGAACCGGGAACTTCATGGTCGGGTACCCTTTTGATGATTGGTCTTATTGTTGCCGCAATCGCCCTGATAGTTGGTTTGATAAAAATAATTCGCAAGAAAAAATCAGTCTGATAAGTGAACAAAATTAAACAAGAGAGTTTAACAAATGCGTAAAATTTTTCCGGTATCATTATACAATCCGATTTCAGTTGGTGGAGCATTACTTGCAGGAATCAGTTTTGGTTTGATAATCTTTTTGATCATTATAGAGACCTTCAGTGCTGTTCACAAACCTTATATGGGGATTATTGCGTTTGTAATTTTGCCTGTTTTTTTAATTACCGGTCTCGTGATAATTGCTTATGGTTGGTACAGGGAGCACAAAAGATCAAAACAGATCGATTTTAAAGCGCGAAAATTTCCCAAAATCGATTTAAATGATCCAAAACAGTTATCTGCCGCTGTCTTTTTCTCGGTGGGTACAATCTTTCTTTTACTTTTTTCGGCATTTGGAAGTTTTAAGGCGTATGAATATACCGATTCTGATGAATTTTGTGGAACCGTCTGCCATACTGTAATGGAGCCGGAATACACTGCATATCTTAACTCACCTCACTCCAAAGTTGGATGTGTTAAGTGTCATATAGGAGAGGGAGCCGGTTGGTTTGTAAGGGCAAAGATATCAGGGTCTTATCAGTTATATTCAGTAACTTTTAATAAGTATTCACGACCTATCCCAACGCCAATTGAAAACTTGCGTCCAGCTCAGGAGACTTGTGAACAGTGTCATTGGCCCAAACATTTTTTTAGTGAAAAGAAGGTGGACCTCGACTATTATCTGTCGGATGAAAAAAATACCAAATCCTCTCTTACACTTCTTATGAGAGTGGGCGGGGGAAACAGTGAACTCGGTAACAGAAATGGTATCCACTGGCATATGAATATCGCCAACGATATTTATTACACTTCCACCGATCATACACGACAGACGATTGACTGGGTGAAGGCTGTTAACAAGGAAACGGGCAAAGAAACCATTTACAAATTGAAAGGCAGCAAAAAAAAGGTTGTTGAGGGGAGTGAAGAAATAAGGAAAATGGATTGTATCGACTGCCATAACAGACCGGCGCACATTTATAACGAGCCAAGCCGGATAATTAATATCTCCATGTCCCGAGGGATAATTGATTCTACGCTTCCCTATATAAAAAGTGTTGCCACTCAGGCACTCGATGGAACATACGAGACAAAGGATGAAGCTCAATCAAAAATTTCTTCCAAAATAACAAATTTTTATAAAAACAATTATCCTGAAATTGCAAAGAAGGACGGCAAGAAAATTGCTACTGCCGTTAAGGAAGTACAAAAAATCTATTCCCGCAATTATTTCCCTGAAATGAGGGTGAGTTGGAGACACTACCCTAACAACCTTGGTCATATGAACTATGATGGTTGTTTCCGCTGTCATGATGGAAATCATGTTTCGGATGATGGTAAAGTGATTACCAACGACTGCAACAGTTGCCATGTACTGCTTTCTCAGACAACACCTGCAAAAGGGAAACAAATCTCTATGGAAGGGTTGGAATTTTCTCATCCGGGTGAGATAGAGGTTTCATTTAAGACCCAGAAATGTAGTGCATGTCATGGTGTCGGGAACAAAACTCTTGAAAAAAAGGTAGCACAATAATGCAGAAATGCAATAATGCAGTAATGTGGTAATGTAGTTTATAGCTTCATTTGTTGTTACTCACATTCAGATTCAAAAGTTGTGTTGAGATTAAAAATAGTTTAGTTATTTCGATCAAATAAGCTAAATTATCGTTCTCGATTGCGTCAATTTTGAACGGAAAATAATTTAGATGATGAGAATATTGTTGTTGCTGTTTACCGCTGTAATTCTCTCAGGTTGTTCACCTGAGGCAAAGAAAGCCTACTCAAATGAGAACAACCGACCTGTATTACATGGTGAGGCGACTCCTTTTATGTTTCAGATATACAAAGAGACAAAAATTTTAAGGATCAGAACCTATCATTGGAATGATGGGAAAGGTGCCCAGGCTGGTTTTATAATACTTTCTGATAAAGATAACAAAGAGACCGGCAGGTGGCAGGCAGAGGTGAAATCCGGGAAAAAGGAAACTTCTTCAGTTCTTTGGGAGGTGAAACCCGACCTGGCAATATCACCCGGCATATATTATATATCGACAACAGACCAAAAAAGCTGGTCGTTTAATGCCGAATCAAATAAAGCCGGATTCACTTCAATTTATATCCAGGAATGATGGTTTGTACATGGAAAACAGCAAGAATAACAGAGCCACGGTTTTGAACGCCGGAAAACAGGCTGATGGTATTTTGCCGAGAATAAGCACTGTACATACAGAACCATACGCAAATTATATCCTGCGGCTCCTTTTTGAAGCCTCCCCTGATGGATTTTTTGCAATGATGTTAAACCAGCCTGTGGAATGGAATCCAAGAGAACCGGACGAAGTTTTATTTAATCATATCTACAAAACTCAACAAATCACTCTCCACAACAAAAGATCAATCGATCTTAACCCCGGGTTCAAAGCAAATTTACTGGGTGTTTCACCTGAAAGATATTTTAGTTATGATACCGACAGTGGTAAATCAGCCTGGAAAAAGCTCCTCAATTCCGGCTGGCTTCACATGGAAACATCGGAAGAGATATCTCCGGGGATGTTTATTTGGATAGAGACAGAATTTGTAAATCTTTATGACAATGGCGGCAGGTTATTAGGTTGTTTTGCCACTCAGAGAGATTTTTCGCATCGTTATTCAGAGATTGACAGTTTAAATAAATCAAACAGAGACCTCAGTTCTGCAATAGCTTCCATTGGCGATCCACTTATCATGACAGATGCAAATGGAGTGGTGACCTATCTTAATTACAGCGCTGAAGTTACTCTTGACTTAAATTACGATCAATTGGTTAATAAGCGTATTACTGACATATTGCAGATTGATGATCCCGAAACAGGATTAAATCTTAAGTCCATTCTTGAGCAGGTAAAATCCGGGGGCCTCAACTATAGATTCAGTAATAAGTCGCATTTAAAATTTGGGATTAAAGAGACTACTATAACGGGAGTGGTATCTGCAGTAAAGAATGATGAAGAGACACACATCGGGTGGATGTTGTTACTTCGATATCCCGGTGAAGTTTTAACCGAAGTGGTTGAAGACAAGATTAACCTGTCAAGGATGAAAAGACATCATGGCAATATCGAATCCGGTTACTGGGAGATTGACCTGAACGAAGGCAAGGTTTGGATAGGGGATGATATGTTCCGCCTGTTTGGAATCCGCCGGGTAATGAAGGATGATCCGGAAGAACTTAAATATCTTCAAACCAAAATGAATGAAATGATTGTTTCTGAAGATCGTCTAAAAGTTGAACAAGCTGCCGGTGATCTGATTAACAAATTTCAAGGTTATTCACTCGATTACAGAATAATTGATCAGGAGACCAAGCGGATAAGATATATGCGTTCAGTTGTTGAGGTGCATAAAGATACATCCGGCAATCCAGCCATGATCTCAGGATCTGCTTTGGATCTCACATGGTATTATGATGAAGTGACAAAACTTTCCTTTTTTAAGGAGCTCGTGGAAGCTGCACCCGTTGGAATTCTGATTACAGATCCCTCCGGAATAATTACTTTTATAAATAAAAAGATTTCAGAAATAACAGGATTTGAACCTGCTGAATTGATCGGAAACAAACCATCGATCTTTAAATCCGGTGTTTTGCCTCCACAGTTTTATGAGAATCTCTGGCGTGTTGTTCTGTCGG
Source organism: uncultured Ignavibacteriaceae bacterium (assembly GCA_964531325.1). GTDB lineage: Bacteria > Bacteroidota > Ignavibacteria > Ignavibacteriales > Ignavibacteriaceae > UTCHB3. The sequence continues at coordinate 63,355 of CAZHCW010000012.1, forward strand.
GTGATGTATGGCAAGGTGACATCATCAATAAGAAAAAAGATGGGAGTCATTATTGGGATTCTGCTTCCATATCGGGAATCAGAGACAAAATGGGGGAGATAGTCTCTCTTGCAGCATTTAAAACAGATGTTACACGACGAAAGAGACTTGAAAGCGAAGTTAAAAAACAAAGGGATCAACTCGATCAACTTCACAAAGAGAAAGTGATGTTGCTTGAAAATCTTGGGCATGAGATTCGTAATCCTCTTAATGGTATCTCAGGTTTTCTTGACCTTTTGATTTCTGAGGTGACGGACTATAACCAGCGAAAACTGTTAAAGTCGATTAAACATTCTTCCGAAAGAATCCGAAACAGATTAGACGCAGTTACCGATATTTTGAATATAGAAAAAGACTCATGGCAGATAAATCTTAAATCGAGCGACATCAGCCATCTTCTTTCAGAGGTACTCGCATATTATCGTGAGATGGCTGAAGAAAAAGGATTAAGATTCGATACCTACATACAAGAAAACCTTAAAGTTGTTACAGATCCGGTACTTATTTCCAAAGCTGTTGGAAATTTACTCGACAATGCTGTTAAATTTACGACTGACGGTTCAATCAGGGTTGAAATTTTGAGTCCACCTGTTGAAGGTGGAGAAATTATCATAAAAGTTACCGATACAGGTTCGGGTATCAAAAAAGAGAGTATTGATGCAATTTTCAGGGAAACTCCTGTGATTTCTGCGGATATTTCTCCCACAAGAAGCGGGAATGGATTTGGCTTAAAAGTAACCAAAGAAATCCTCAAAAAACTTGGTGGTACGATTAAAATAGAAAGTGTACCGGGCAAAAGGACATCATTTACAATCGTTTTGAATCCAGCCCGGTTTGAAGAACAAATTATCGAAGATGATGAAAAAATAAAACACTTTCAAAAGAGTATCGCTCCCGATAAATTGCATGAAATATTGATCGTTGAAGACAGTAGAATTAATTCTGATGTGATCGCGCTATACCTGAGAAGGATTTGTACGGTTGATTCCGCAAAAAATGGTGAAATTGCGATCAAAATGGCAAACGAAAAAAACTACTCTTTGGTAATTCTTGATATAAATCTGGGTGAGGGACTTTCAGGAGTGGAAACCATGAAAAAAATAAGATCGTTTTCCGGCTATGAATCGATTCCCTTTATTGCTGTAACAGGATATACCCTCAATTCTGACAAAAAAACAATTTTGGAAGAGGGATTCGATTTTTTCTATACGAAACCGCTCGATATTTCAAAATTTACCAATTTTATAAAAGATTTACTTCTTCCCGAGAACGAAGAAGAACCTGAATAATGTGCATTAAACCTTTTTGCTTTGGCTGTGGTCAAAACATGATAGTTCTCTGATTTTTTATATTGGCAATATGTTTAACAAAACAGGAATAACAAATGAAGTATTTATTTGGAATAGCAGTAATTTTGTTCACTTTTACCGGAGTATCATTCGGACAAAAAGGTGACAATTATGGTAAAGGTGTAACTCTCACAAAAAAAACTAAAGTTTCCTCCATTTTTTCAACACCCAAAAACTTTGTTGGTAAAACAGTTCTTGTTGAGGGTACAATCATCGATGTTTGTGAAAAAAGAGGATGCTGGATGGAAATTTCCGGCGATAAAAAAGGTCAAAAGATAAAAGTTAAAGTTGATGATGGTGTTATAGTTTTCCCCGTTAGCAAAAAAGGCCATAAAGCTTTGGTTGAAGGTGTGGTTGAGGAATTGGTTTATACCAAAGAAGAACTTATCGAAGCCGAAAAACATAAAGCCGAAGAGCAGGGTACCAAGTTTGATGCTTCCACTATCAAATCAGGCAAAACCGTTTACAGAATAAAGGGAAGTGGTGCTAAAATCTTTTAGCTCCATGGTATAATTATTTTAAAGGTCTTATAACCAAGAGTGTTTTAAGACCTTTTTTTTTAACAAAATGGATAAAACATGACTGAAAGAGAAAAAAAAGTCAGGATTTTTTTAAGGAAATGGCACCGGGATATCGGCTATTTTATTTCAGGATTAACGATAATTTATTCAATATCGGGGGTGGCGGTAAACCATATTGATGACTGGAATCCCAGCTATACTATAACAAAAGAGATGTTTAAGGCAGACACATTATCAAGAGAATTTTGGGAATCAGAAAACCTTGGCAAAATTGTCGTTAAACATCTTAAACTTGATGGTGAACTGAAAGATATTTTTCAGGAATCTGATGAGCAAATAAAACTGTTTTTTGAGGGAAAAGAAGTTGATTTTAACATGGCGACAGGCGAATTAACCATTGAGACCACAAGTGGAAAACCTGTTCTTAAAGAAGTGAACTTTCTTCATTTAAACAAACCAAAGAAGGTGTGGACTTATGTTGCAGATGTTTTTGCTGTCCTTCTAATATTTCTGGCCGGATCGGGTATTTTTATGGTTAGAGGAAAAAATGGAATTGTTGGACGGGGTAAATGGATTGTTGCAGCAGGTATTTTAATACCCGTGATCTTCTGGATACTATATTTGAATTAGTTTAACGAACGACAGAAATTTTTATTTTTGCAACAGTGTTTCCTTCTTTATCTGAAGCAACGAGAATATAAACACCGGTAGCCACTACATTCCCATTGTCATCTTTTCCATCCCAGTTTGCAACTCTGCCACCCGGTGAAGAGAACGATTTAACCTTGTTTCCTGCAATATCAAGGATGATAATATCGGATTCCTTGATTAGTCCGTCTATGGTCATCATTGATCCATTCGAAGGTCTGTAAGGACTCGGATAAGTATATAAACTTGAATAATCGACATTTGGCGAAGGTGCTTGAGTTTTGAAGGAAATTAAGCCACCAGTCTGTCCAATGAATATTTTTCCTTCTTTTGGATCACTTCCCATGATTGTGATCTCATTCGTCAGGAGAGGACTGTTAGTCACATCAAAAAATGCGATTAGATTTGTTCCATCTGATGAAACAAGAAACAAGCCGGCATCAGTCCCCACCCATTTTCTGTTTACAGGATCAACCACTATTGAGTTAATTCTTTGTTGCCTTAGTGAAAAAACAGTTGAAACGCGAGGTTTTGCAGTAGAACTGTTTTGAAGAACTGTGCTTAATGAGGTAATAATCTGAACACCAAGATCAGTTCCAACCCAGAGGTCACCTCTTTTGTCGAGTGCCAATGCATTGATTTTTTGACCGTTCATTCCATTACTTTCATTCAGTTGACCCGAAATATCATCGGCATTATTTGAAGGTGTTCCTTTTTCTGAATAGTAGAAAAGTGAATTCCTTAACGGGGTTGTAAACCACTTCACATCGTTCTGATCTATTTCAAGAGTTGAGTAGTTAGTCAATCCGATCCCAAAAGCGTTTTCAAAACCATACCAGGTGCTGTCGGTTGTCAGCAAGTTCAAGGTTTTTCTGTTCCCTGCATCAAAATTTAATATCCATAGATTTCCTTTTGAGTCAGATTTAATTGCCGAGATTACAAGAAAGGAAGGATCGGCACTAATTCCTACAAGAGGGGTGTTTTGTGCGGTATAAGGGATAAAACTGCCGTCCGGTTTAATTCGAAGAAAACCTCTTCCATAACTTCCAAGGTAAACAGAACCATCAGTGGTAGTGGATGCATTATAATAGGCGTTCGTTGGCAGCAGGGGTGTGGTAACAACATCAAAATTGGTCCATCTGCTTCCGTCAAACTTGTAAAAACCCTTGCCTGAAACATCCCGTCCACTTGCAGAATAGAGATTTCCGTTAAGATCTACTGTTATACCGCTAAAGATGTTTGCTGATGGGGTATTTGGTTGAATCGCCCCAATCACTGAAGTGTTGTTCATTTTCAAAAGTCCCTCAATTGAACCGGCATAGTGGAATGAATTGAGTTCGGGTATCATGTCCGCAGTTGATGGGAGATCAGTAAAGGAATTGATTTTGGTGGCACCATTAAATACATCAATCGAACTTCTTATGCCACCCGGAATCGAATAATCGGAGAGGAAATAAGAGTTTGATCCTGCCTTGGCAAATTTTTTAACTGTCTTGTTATTAAAATCGGTACTGAAAAGTGTGAAAACTCCATTGTTGAAAGTATAGAGCCCTTTATTTGTACCTGTCAGGTAAACTCCATTATCTGCAGTAACAAGTTGGAAAGTTACGGTTCCCACAGTGGGGATTGTCTGATAAACATCCCATGCTTCGGGGTCGTTTAGATTGGTGGTACCGGGTTTCTGAACTGCGAGGCCCCCTTGAGTGGCAACATAAAACCGTGAATCGCGATATACAGAGTTTACTTTTGTATTTGCGGCTATGTTTCCAAATTTTATGAATGAGTCGTAAAAATTGAGAGTTTTGCTATTGATTAAGGAAACACCAAAATCAGTAGAGACCACAATTGTGTCACCATATTTTACAAAACCATTAATCCCTCTTTGTGGTTTTCCGGAGTTTGAGATCGCCATAATTCTTTTGAAAGAAGCAGTCTCCTGTTCATAGACATCAATTACGCCATTTTTACTGCCAAACCATACTTTATTCTGATTGTCGATAATAATCGCAGTAACAGGCGAACCATTCAGACCTTCGGCTTTTGATAACTCTGTAAAAGAAGAATCGTGTAGAGCAAAGCGATAGGCACCACCATCAGACCCAGCCCAAATTGCAGTACCATCAAAATAGATTGCCGAGAGGTTTTTTTTGTTTGAGTAGATACGCCAATCGTAGGCTTCCTGTGCAAAAACATTAAAAGTAAAAAATAACAACAGGAGGGCGAGGGTAGTTTTGAGCATCAATAAGACTACTTTTTATTCAATTCGTTCAAGAGATTTGCAGTTTCAATTGCGGTTAAAGCTGCGTCCCAGCCTTTATTGCCTGCTTTTGTTCCGGCTCTTTCAACAGCCTGTTCAATCGTATCAGTGGTAAGAACGCCATAAATAACAGGCACACCGGTTGACATCGATGCCAGCGCAACACCTTTGGCTGATTCAGAAGCTACAAAATCGAAATGTGGGGTTGCCCCTCTAATCACAGCTCCGAGGCAGATTACAGAATTATATTCTTTTTTTTCGGCAACTGCTTTTGCGATAAAAGGAATCTCGAATGCTCCGGGAACTCTTACAACAGTAATATTTTCATCATCAGCTCCGTGCCTTATCAGACAGTCAATAGCACCATCAAGAAGTTTATTGGTAATAAAATCATTGAACCTGCTTACCACGATGGCAAACTTCAGCCCATCGGCCTGTAATAATCCGTTTATTTCTTTCATAACAATCCTCAAAATCAAAAATAGGTTTAGGAAACATAAAGAATGAGTAAATATAAAAAAACTGAATAATTTACATCTTTTTAAGAGATTCTATCGCTGTGAACTCTTTCTTATTTAAAAAATAGAGCCCGATATAGCCTCTGTCGGTTGCATTTCCCCCATGAAAATCGGAACCTCCTGAATAGGGGATTCCCATTTTTTTTGAAATTTCGATCAATTTTTGTTGCTGTGGAGAGGAATGCGAAGGGTGTATTGCTTCGAGGGCATCAAACTTCTCCTTCAGGATGATTGAAAGTGTTTCATCATCAAAATGTCCGGGGTGGGCAAGCACAGCAATTCCACCGGCATCATGAATCATCTTGACAGCATCAGCCGGGGATATAAAGTATTTTTTTTCGTATGAAGCTGCATTATTGCCCAAGAAGTTTCTGAAGGCATGCGAAAAGTTTTTAGCAATTTTTTTTCTGATTAAAGCTTTGGCAATGTGTGGTCTGCCAACAATATCTCCTCTACACTCTGCCATTACTTCCTCGACAGAGATATCCACACCCTCTTCTTTAAGTTTGTCAACAATTCTTACACATCTTTGAAGTCTGTCAACTCTTAAGGTTTCGGTATATTCCGTGATCTGATGGTTGTTGATGTCAAAATAATAACCCAAGACATGAACTTCATAATCGTTGTACTGGGCACTCAATTCAATCCCGGGGACAAGTTTTAGACCATATTTTGTATTAACCTGTTGAGCCTCAACAAACCCTGAAACTGTATCGTGATCGGTGATGGATAAAACATCAATTTGCTGCAGGATAGCTCGTCTTAGGAGACTTTCCACCGTCAACCATCCATCAGAGTGTGTGGAGTGTGTATGTAAATCTGCTTTAAAACCCATTATTCAGGAAAAGAACTTCCTGAATTCTTCGTAATTGGGAATTCTTAGTTTATTACCATCAAGTTCAATCAGTCCCTTTTTTACGAAATTGTGTAAGGTTCTGGATATGGTTTCTCTTGAAGTTCCTGCCATATTAGCGAGGTCGTGTTGATAGGGAAGTTTTTCAATTTCCACCACACCTTGTCTGATTTTGCCGATATCGTCTGCAATTTGTAGAATTACAGTTGCAACTTTCCCTTCAGCATCCTTCAAAGAGAGTGATTTGATCTTCATATCAGCAGCGCGAAGTCGTTTAGTCAGTTCCTGGAGCAAACTGATCGAAACCTCAGGATGAGCATAAAGCAAATCGAGAAAATCAGCTCTTTCGATAATGAATAATTCGGTATCTTCAATTGCAGTAACAGTAGCAGATCTTGCAAGCCCGTCGAGCAAAGCCATTTCGCCAAAAAAGTCGTTGGGATTTAAGTAAGTGAGAATAACCTCTCTTCCGTCGTCGCTTTCGCGACTCACCTTAACTTTTCCGGAGACGATTACGAAGAGGGCATTACCGGTTTCATGTTCTAAAAGGACTACAGCGTCTTTAACAAAAGTTTTCATTTTACCTAATTCAGAGATTTTAAGGATAGTTTCATCCTCAAGATTCTCAAAGAGAGGTACAAATTTTGGAAAATCCAGGTTGTCCATTAAAAGTTCCTTTTTTTTTTACCCAATTTAGTGAGATTTATCACAATATCAAATTAAATAATTTTTTCCGGGGTAACATTTTGCAAAAAAATTACCATTTATGTAAAAATCCTCATAAATAATAATATACCTTATGTGAAAACGAATAATTGCATTGATAAATATCTCAAAGATAGGTAAATTTGAAAGTCTAAATAATTCTTTAATGATGAGGAGAAAACATGTCACTAAAAGTTGGAATAAATGGATTCGGAAGAATCGGTAGATTAGTATTCAGAAGAGCACTTGATGTTGGTGGAATAGATATAGTTGCTATTAACGATCTGACAGATGCCCGTACACTGGGTCATCTTTTAAAATATGACTCGGTTCACGGAAAATTTAATGGCACAGTTGCAGTTGAAGGTAATGCTTTGATTGTAAACGGGAAACGGATCGAGATAACAGCAGAAAGAGATCCTGCAAATCTGAAATGGAAAGAATTCGGTGCTGAATATGTGATCGAAGCTACCGGTGTTTTTGCTACAAAAGAAAAATGTATGCCACATATCGCAGCCGGTGCAAAAAAAGTTATCCTTACCGTACCTGCAAAAGGTGATATTGATGCAACCATAGTTATGGGTGTAAATGATGATATTTTAACCGGTGAAGAAGTGGTAATTTCCAATGCTTCATGTACAACAAACTGCCTCGCTCCGATGGCAAAAGTATTGAATGACACCTTTGGTCTTGAAAAAGGTTTCATGACAACAGTTCATTCATATACAAACGACCAAAGAGTTCTTGATTTCCCACACAGTGATCTAAGAAGAGCCAGAACAGCAGCAACAAATATTATCCCTACAACCACAGGTGCTGCAAAAACAGTAGGTAAAGTTATCCCTTCGCTTAAAGGAAAACTTGATGGGTTCTCACTTAGAGTTCCTACACCTGACGGCTCAATCACCGATTTTGTTGGAATACTTTCAAAAGAAGCAACAATTGAAGAGATCAACGCAGCAATGAAAAAAGCTGCCGAGGGTCCGATGAAAGGTGTTCTTGAATATACAGAAGACCCAATCGTTTCATCTGATATCGTTCATAACCCAAGTTCATGTATCTTTGATTCGCTCTCCACTATGGTGAACGGAAATATGGTTAAAGTTGTCGGTTGGTACGATAACGAATGGGGTTATTCATGCAGAGTTATCGATCTTCTAAAAAAGATTGCATAATTTCGTAATTATTTTCTACGACGCAGTTTCGGCTGCGTCTTTTTTTTTATGGTGTAACCAAAACACGGCAATAAAATGAAAAAATTGACAATTGATAATGTTGAATTAAAAGATAAAAAAATACTTGTGAGGGTCGATTTTAATGTCCCTCTTGATGAAAACTTAAATGTAACCGATGACAACAGGATAATTGAATCGCTGCCAACAATTAAAAAAATAATTGCTGATGGTGGTAAAACAATCCTGATGAGCCATCTCGGAAGACCAAAAGGAAAAGTTAATCCTAAATACACCTTGAAACCTGTTGCTGAAAGACTGGCGCAACTGCTGGGTCAGGAAGTGAAATTTGCACCGGATTGTATAGGTGAAGAAGTTGAAAAACTTGCCAATGGTATGAAACCGGGTGAAGTTTTATTATTGGAGAATCTCAGGTTCCACCCTGAAGAAGAAGCCAATGATCCTGTTTTTGCTGAAAAACTTTCGAAAATTGCAGATATCTATGTGAATGATGCCTTTGGAAGTGCACATCGTGCTCATGCTTCAACTGAAGGTGTTACTAAATTTATCAAATCTGCGGTTTCCGGTTATCTCATGAAAAAGGAACTTGACTATCTTGGAAGTGCTCTTTCTGTTCCTGTTCGTCCCTATTGTGCTATATTGGGGGGGGCAAAAATATCTGGCAAGATAGATGTCATCAATAATATAATTGATAAAGTGGATACTTTGATTATTGGTGGTGGAATGGCATATACATTCTTCAAGGCGATGGGTTACGAAATAGGTACCTCACTGCTTGAAGCCGAGAAGGTTGACCTTGCAAAAGAACTCCTTGAAAAAATAAATGCCAAAGGATTAAACTTTTTACTTCCTGTTGATGTTAGAGTAACAGCGGAGTTCAGTAATGAATCACCCGCTGAGACTGTTCAAGTGGATAAAATGCCTTCTGACAAGATGGGTTTGGATATTGGACCCGAAACAATTAAATTGTTTTCAGAAGCTATCAAAAAATCAAAAACTGTTGTTTGGAACGGTCCTATGGGTGTTTTTGAATTTGATAATTATGCCATTGGAACAGATGCAATTTCAAATGCTCTTGTTGATGCAACTGCAGCCGGTGCAGTTACAGTTGTAGGTGGTGGCGACTCCGCTGCGGCAATTGCCAAAGCCGGATTAAAAGATAAAGTTACTCATGTCTCTACAGGTGGCGGTGCTTCCCTCGAATTTTTGGAAGGGAAAGTGCTCCCCGGAGTAGATGTTCTTAATAATGCTTAATATTCTGTTGGAGTTGCCCTGACAGGGCAACTCCAATTTTAAATTAAAGGAATCAGATGTCAAACGGAAACTACCGCCCGGTCGGTTTTGGATTTATCTCCCCTGTAATTAAAAGTCTCCTCATTGCAAATGTTGCAGTTTTTTTCATCGAAATGATGACTGAGGGAATAAGGTCAGGTGGTGAACCTCTTAGCAGTATGTTCACTCGATTCTTTGCACTTTTCCCGGTTGGGGACGGGTTTCTTCCGTGGCAGTTGTTTACTTACCAATTTATGCACGCCAATTTTAGCCACATCTTTTTTAATCTTTTCGCACTGTGGATGTTTGGCACAGAGGTTGAATATACACTTGGTTCGAAAAAATTTCTTATTTTTTATCTCGCCTCAGGAGTGGGTGCAGGACTTCTCCATTTAGCAACCCCTTTATTGGGAGTTGACCCGGCAATAACAGTGGGAGCTTCGGGTTCCCTTTATGGTGTGATGATTGCGTTTGCGCTATTTAATCCTGACAGATATATATATATCTATTTCCTTTTACCAGTAAAAGCAAAATACTTAATTGGATTTATGATCCTGCTCGATCTTTTTATGTTTGGAAATGCGAATTCAAATGTTGCACATCTTGCGCATATTGGAGGAGCAATCACCGGTTTTCTATTCCTCTTCTTTGATCCGGCAGTTTATTTTCCATTCAAAACGAGACTTAAAGGTGGGGGGAGGGGTCCTGGTCAATTTTCCTCAGGATTTCCTTTCAATCGTGAAGAAGATGACGATGACAACTACTCATCAAGCACCCGTACAACACCCAAGCCGAAACAAGGAATTAGTTTTGGATTTGGTTCAAAGAAGGGGAGTGACAAGGTAGTGGATGCAAAATTTAAGGATGTATCCGATGACTCGATAACGCAAGATGAAATTGACAGGATATTAGACAAGATAAGTGTATCGGGTTACAAGAACCTTTCAGAGAAGGAAAAAAAGATTCTATTTGAGGCGAGTAACAGGATGTCAAAAAAGAGTGATTAAGAGCTGTTTTGGGAAGAGGAGCAAACTTCTTATTCCCCTGTTTCTGTTTTCGATTTCAATTTTGTTATCTGCATGTAGTAAAAAAGAAGTGGAAACGATACCTGAAGAAAAGTTCATGACTATTTATTTGGAAGTTCTAAAGGCTCAAGACAGTCTGGGTACCTCTGCCATGTTTATGAAACCGGCACTCGAAGAAATACTAAAAAGGAATGGAGTAAGCAGAAATCTTTATGATAAAACAGTGGAGTTTTACATGAAAAATCCTGAAGATTATAAAGATTTGATGTTATTAATGGAGGAAAGGCTTGTTTCACTTAAAGACAGTGTTAGTGCCAAGCCTTAGTTTTCTGCTGTAATCGCTTTGGTACACTGCTCAATTACAATTTGAAGATAAATATCACCTGGGTTGATCTTTAATGCTTTTCTGTAATAACCCAATGCCTCGTTAAATTTCTTCATATTAAAAAACTCGTCACCGGTGCGTTTTAAGGTCAACATTTCTGTTGTTGTTTGTTTTGGTCCGTTCGATGTATTCGGTTTAATCTCTGCTGATCGTTTTATTCCATCTTCACACTCTGTTTTACAATATCGCAGATACGGATTTTCCGGGTCACTGACAAGAAGAGTATTATAGATTTCAAGTGCACCGGCGAATTTTTTTTCCGTTCTTAGATTGTTCGCTTCTCTTAACACCTCCTCATAAGCCTCAAGTTCATAATTCTCGTAACCTTTACTGTTCGGTTTAGATTCTTCGTCTGAAGTTTGGTTCACCAGATGTTCAAGCTCTTGAATATAAACTTCGAGAGAGTAGTCGAGAGGCTGATCAGATTTTGCTTCTCTAAAATAGAAGAGGGCATCCTGATATCTTCCCTCGCTGAAAAGTTTTTCCGCAACAGTTTTTGAATTCAGGGTATCGTCCGGCTCTGAAATTTGTTGTATTTTCTGCTCAGGTTGAGGGTCAAAAATTTTACTTTGTTTCAGGATGAATTTATCGATGTTTTCATCTGCAATTTCTATATTGACATTCTCGATACCAAATCCTGTTTTGTCAGGTTCATTTTTAAGTTCCTGGACAATCTGACTCCCTTTTGGGAGTGTTTTAATTCCTGAATCAAAGATTAAATCGATTTTAGAGAGAAGACCAACAATTTGGTGTTTCTCCTCCAGTTTTGCTGCTGCTAATCTGCAATACTCATGATCTTTTTTTGAGATATCATTAAATAGTTGCAGAAGATCATTCAGAAGCTTTGTTTTTGAAGCTGATAATTTTGAAAGTTCGTCCTGGTATTTTTCAACAGTTTCATTAAGAGTGTTTTGTAAATCAGAGATTGTTGCCTCGAAGCCGGCTTGCAGTTTAATTTTTGTTTCTTCTCTAATTGATTCCACAAAACTTTGAGGCAGGTCTTCAAGTTTTGGTTTTTTTATATTGCTGATGATATGTTCAAAAACTTCAGTAAGAATTTTAATGTCGGCTGCCGCAATTTCTCTTATTTTTTTATTAGGAGCGCGTAGTCCAAAGCCATACTCTTCTTTGAGTTTTACGAATTTCGCTTCAATCACATTAAGAGAGTCATCCTCAGAAGCAACAAGCAGCGAATAAGCATCACTAAAAGAAATTGACCCTTCTGTCTCGGAACCTTTGGTTAAGAGATGATATGCCTCTTCGAGAGCTTTTTTATTTTTTAAAAGGGTTTCCTTTAAAAATTTCGAAGTTGAGTTGTCGATTTGACGGGTCAGGTCACTGTTTAGCTTGTTAAAAGCCCTGGTAACCACATCGGGATCGGCACCTTCTTTAATACCTAAAATGTCGCAAGCTTCTGAATGGGTCATTTACAAATTTCTGAATGTATCATTTACAAATTTATCTCTTTTACAACGGAAAATAAAAAACTTCTGTTGCTTTTCCCTCGTCGTCAGGCACAATTACAGTGAGAAGCGCAGTTCCGTCGCCATAAACTTCATATTTCATAAAACCTGAGAAAGGGGAGGCGAAAATTGTGCCATCACCGGTGGAAACGGTTCCATCTGTCCATCTTGTTCCTTTCCCTGAAATAATCTGTATTGTATTACTAATCGGATCTCTTATAACCTGGAGAGAGTGTTCGTGTCCCGACGCTGAAAAAACAGGGTTATATTTTTTGGAAATATCACGCATTTTTTCAGTATAGCTCCTGTAAACATCGTTTGACATATCCTGCGGCGTAATACCATTGCTCCTTAAAATCGGGTAAATGGAACCCACCACCGGTAGAGGCAGAAGAAAATATTTGTTAAATGCTGTAAGTGGGAAAATATGTTTTTTCCAATCAAATTTTCCACCATGTTCGCCATATGTAATGTAGGGGTGATGATGCAGAAGGATACATTTTCTACCTTTCGAATTTTTTAAAATCAATTCGAGATTATTAAAAAATGTATTTTGGTCAACCGGTTTACATTCTGATAAATCGGGGACCCCCAGCCAATCTCGAAACAGCCGTTGACTGTCGAAATAGATCAAACGCAGGTTTTCATTTATATCAACATAGTCGGGACCCTGACAGCCGTTTTCGGGGAGGAGTTGCGCCCGGGAAGAGCTGAATTTACGGATAAACAACTCCTGATTTTTCATCAATTTGTTCCCCTCAGGGGAGTTGTTGTCCCAATCGTGATTTCCTGCGATAAAAAGTGCCCGGTGTTTTACTCCAAGAGCATTAATCTGATCTTTAATATAGTTCTCTGCCCTCGTCCTGTCGGGGTGATTTTCATCAGGGAGACCGTGATCATAGATATTATCGCCAAGAAAAATGACAAGGGAGGAGTCAGGATTTGATTTTGAAATTTCAGTTTGAAGGGAAACAAGTGCCGGCTCGGGGTCATCACTTCTTGTTTTTCCGGCATCACCAATCAGGTAGAGAGTGTAAATCGCTTTTTTTGTTCCGGTTGGCTTAAAGGATTCACCATCTTTTATGTAGTTGCTTCCGAGAGAACATCCGGGTAGAACAAGAATCAAGTAGGAGATTAATAATACAGGGAGCAGCAGCAGTGGTCTTTTCAAGGCAATATCAAAAATGTTTAAAAATCTTTACCAAATGTAAATATATTCAATTATTAAATTTTGGGTAAATTTGATGTTTTGAATGTAATTCATTTTGAGATATAATTGAGGTACTCTCCGGATTCCAATGGAAAAAGTTGATGAAAGTAAAGTGACAGAGTCAAAAGTTAAAAGACCGGTTAAAAAAGGTCTGCGTGAGTTTGATGATCTTCGGATTGCAATCAGCAGCATGGAAGAGCACAACTCATCTTTTTATTATCACCCTGTATTGGATTATGGTGTGGAACTCGATTCTGTTACTTTGAACAAAATCGCAAAAATCGGATGTAATTGTGATGAGTTTAAGAAAAACAGGGAAAATATCCTCAAAACTTTGGAAATCCGGTTTATTTGTAAACATGTTGCGGCGAAGTTGATCGAATTATCTCTTCATCCGATAATTATCCTCATGCTTCGGAATAAAGTAAAACATGGTAATGAGAGGTATGTGATGTTGTCAAATGAGGAACCGGTAATTTTAGGGTTTGTATCTTTCGTAAAATTAACCTGGATAAATGTGTATCATTATGACAGTAATCGAGATGTTGCGATTAGATTTTCCTTCAACCCGTTTGAAAATAAATGGTCTTATGGTAAACTCCCCCCTGACGGCCGAGCGATTGAAAAGAAAATTATGACTCTGCTTCGGCAGACATTTCAACAAGCCGAACCGGGATAGTTACGCGGATGAAGATTTTTGATAGTTCCTCGGATTTCATGGATTCAACACAGATTTTCAAAGATGAAGATTCTTGATAGTTCCACGGATTTCACGGATTCAACACGGATGAGACGGATGAGGTGGATGAACGCAGAGGGATCTGTTAGTTAATCACTCAAGTTTCTCCCGTCTTAAGTTCAGGTGTTCTAAAGTTCTAAAGTTCTGAGGTTCCGAAGTTCTCATGTTCTAAAGTTCTAAAGTTCTAAAGTTCCGAAGTTCTGAGGTTCCGAAGTTCTCATGTTCTAAAGTTCTAAAGTTCTAAAGTTCTAAAGTTCCGAAGTTCTAAAGTTCTAAAGTTCTGAGGTTCTGAAGTACTGAAGTTCTAATCCTCAAAAAACCTCTCTTCCTTACAATCAGTAATTACAACCTGTCCGTTTGCTCCGGCGAGAATTTCTTCTAATATCTTTGATGAGTGATCACTTCTGATGAAGGTATCGAGGGTAATCCCGGCGGAATAGTCAGAATCGTTAATTTTTACATGATCATTGGTTAAATGTCGATACAAAAACGATGATAGTTCATAGGGAGCGGAAAATTGATATTTTTTAAATTGATGCAGTAGAATTTTTTCAGAATTTGAGAGTGCTTCAATTGCAGTTTCGTAATAGGCTTTTCCCAAGGGACCCGTTCCCAATTTTACTCCTCCAAAATATCTGACAACAATAACTGCGCAGTTATTGAGTCCTGAATGTTCAATCGCATTAAATATTCGTAATCCGGCAGTACCATTCGGTTCACCATCATCGGAGTATTTAAATGAGCCATCGATCAGTTTGTATGCAGAGCAGTGATGAACTGCATCATAAAATTGTTTGCGATACAGTTGGAGGATTCCATCAAATTCAGATATTGAGTTCACGGGATAAGCAAATGCAAGAAAGATTGATCCCTTCTCTTTATATTTCGATTCTGATTTTGATTTAATAGTAGTGTAAGATTGAATTTTTTCTGCCATGATGAAATTTAATTCATAAAAAGTTTGTTTTAAATATATAGATAGAATTTGGTTTTTTAACCCGGAAATAAATTGTTTCAAGATAAGATTACAGTAAAAGGCGCCCGCGAACACAACCTTAAAAACATCGACATAGAAATCCCCCGAAATTCGTTTACCGTTATAACCGGACTCTCCGGATCAGGTAAATCGTCTTTGGCATTTGATACCATATATGCAGAAGGTCAGCGGCGATACATCGAGTGTCTATCACCCTATGCTCGGCAATTCCTCGACATGCTCGAAAAACCGGATGTTGATTTGATTGAGGGATTAAGCCCTGCAATTTCAATTGAACAAAAAGTAACATCGGGCAATCCAAGGTCAACTGTTGGTACTGTTACGGAAATTTATGATTATCTCAGACTGCTTTATGCTCGACTTGGAGTAATAAATTGTTATAACTGTGGCTCTCCTGTTCAGAAACAAAATCCCGGACAGATTCTTGAAAAAATAGCAAGGGAATTCATCGGCAAAAAGATTTCCATTTTTGCACCTGTCATCAGAGGGAGAAAAGGGCATTACAGAGAACTTTTTGAGGATACTGCAAAAGATGGTTTCCTGAAAGTTAGAGTTGATGGCGAGTTAAAAGAGATTGAAAAAGGTTTACAAGTAGATCGTTATAAGATTCATAATATTGATATTATGGTTGACCGGTTTATTGTAAAGGAGGAGGTGGGGGAAAGACTGCAGGCATCAGTTGATGTTGCACTCAATTATGGCAATGGTGTGATGATGGTAAATGATGGAAAGGTCGATCACCTTTTCAGTCGCCACCTGAGTTGTCCTTCATGTGGAATTGGTTATCAGGATCTTGCGCCGAACTCATTTTCGTTTAACTCCAATTTTGGTGCTTGTCCCGACTGCGACGGTTTGGGAGAGAAAAAGGAATTTGATCTGAATTTGATCATCCCCGACTGGAACAAATCAATAAATGAAGAGGGAATTGCGGCACTTGGGAAACCCCGTTCGATTTATATTTTTAATCAACTTGAGACCATTTCAAAGAAGTTTGGATTTACTTTCGATACTCCATTAAAAGATCTCTCACCGGAAGCAAAAGAGATAGTTCTTAAAGGTTCAAAAGAAAAATATGAATTTTTTTACAGCTATGGCGGTAAAAAGGAAGTAGCATATAAACACAGATTTTCGGGTGTTTTGGGATATTTACAGAACTATTTTAATTCAACCTCTTCTGCAAAAATAAGAGAGTGGGTTGAGTCGTACATGAACATTGGTAAATGTAATTCATGTAACGGAGGCAGACTAAAAAAAGAATCACTCGCTGTTTTCTTTGGGGGTAAAAATATAAGTGAGGTAACGGCTCTTTCGATAAAAGACTGCAGAGATTTTTTCTTTGAAACAAAACTTTTTGGCAGAGACGAGATAATAGCAACCCCAATTCTTAAAGAAATCAAATCAAGATTGGAATTCCTTCTGAATGTTGGACTTGATTACCTCACACTTGGCAGAAGTGCCCGTAGTTTATCAGGCGGGGAGTCGCAGAGGATTCGATTGGCGACACAGATAGGCACACAACTCGCCGGAGTTTTATATGTTCTCGATGAACCATCTATCGGCTTACACCAAAGAGATAATGTTCGACTAATAAATTCCCTTAAAATGCTTCGTGATCTTGACAACACAATTATAGTGGTGGAACATGACAAAGAAACAATTGAGAGCTCCGACTTCCTGATAGATCTTGGACCCGCAGCAGGTGAACATGGTGGTATGGTGGTTGCAATGGGTGAAACCGCCAAACTTCTTAAAGATAAGAATTTTCAGGGGTCGTTAACTCTTGACTATCTTCAACACAGGCGTTTTGTCTCAATTCCCAAAACCAGACGCGAAGGGAATGGACAGCAGATTACCTTAAAAGGTGCAAGAGGAAATAATCTTAAATCGGTTGAATTAAATCTTCCCTTAGGCAAATTTGTTGCAGTAACCGGGGTTAGCGGTTCAGGGAAATCTTCTCTGATCAATGAGACACTTGTAAAAATTCTGATGGTTGATATTTACAAAACGAAAGATGTACCGCTCCCTTATGATTCAGTGGAGGGATTAAAATTTGTTGATAAAGTTATAGAAGTTGATCAATCACCAATTGGCAGAACGCCGAGGTCGAATCCTGCAACTTACACAGGTCTATTTACATTTATAAGAGACCTTTTTACACAACTTCCTGAATCCAAAATGAGGGGATATGCTCCCGGTAGATTCAGTTTTAATGTTATGGGTGGCAGGTGTGAAGCATGTGGTGGCGATGGCTTAAAAAAAATTGAAATGAATTTTCTTCCCGATGTATATGTAAAATGTGATGTTTGCCATGGAAGAAGATATAATCGAGAGACGCTCGAAGTACTCTATAAAACCAAATCGATCGATGATGTGCTTGAAATGACAGTGACCGAAGCTCTCGATTTTTTTGAAGACATGCCCAGGATCAAGAGAAAAATACAATCCATCTTTGATGTTGGGTTGGGTTACATCAGACTTGGTCAACAGGCAACAACTCTTTCCGGTGGAGAGGCTCAACGGGTTAAACTGGCAACCGAACTTAGCAAAATATCCACAGGGAAAACAATTTATTTCATGGATGAACCAACCACGGGTCTTCACTTTGAGGATGTAAAAGTTTTACTTAAAGTGATAAACAAACTTGTTGACAAGGGGAACACAGTAGTTGTTGTTGAACATAATCTCGATGTTGTTAACGCTGCTGATTGGGTTATCGATTTGGGCCCCGGTGGTGGTGCCTCTGGTGGCAGGATAGTTGCTGAAGGCAGACCGGAAGAAATCAAAATGAACAAAAAGAGTATTACAGGCAAGTTTCTCTAAAAAAGAAGGCTGCCGAGGCAGCCTGATTTTAATTAAATTTTGTAGTCGTTGAGAATTTATATTCCACAGAGGCGGGCCAATTGACGCCATTGGCAATTCCGGCAGAATCAGTTGCGACGGCTGTAACCTTAAAGACCACATATCCATCCAATGCTTTTGCTGCCCATATATCACCGGGTTTTAATGCAGTTGCACATACATCCGCCGACCATTTAGTTGTATCTATCGCAGTTATTGTAGCAAGATCGCCGGGTCCAATCCGATAGAGTTTATCATCTCTGGATCTGAACCAAATTCCGGTCATCCATCCACCACCTGTGCCATTAGGGCACCAGGCAATAGTCTCGCCGTCAATTTTATCGTTAGGTAGTGCGTTTTCAGGGTCTCCGACTTTACCCTCTGAAAAATCCACGCCAAAATGACCCATTATCATCGTTTTTGTGGATGGGGTTGCCGGGTTGGTAGGTGAAGTTTCTGATTTACATCCATTAAATGTAAAAAAGACTATCGCTACCAGAAATAGAGATGCCAGTATTACTTTCATAGTGTCTCTAATATTAATGAAACGATTGAGTGAATATAACACAATTAATAATTAATGTCAATAAAATTATATATTTTTTGAAATTAAAGGGTTTTTCCCTTTGGGAAATGTGATTTATACTACAAAAAAGGGAGGGTTAAGGAGCTTAGATGGGATTTAAAACTAAGAAGGTGTGAGTATTATGCCGTAGCATTATAACTCACACCTGTAAAAAGGAGAGAATTAACCTCTGTAGTTCAGAGAATCAAGTCCTTTGTAGATTGCTGTAGTATCCAGTTCCTGTTCAATTCTAAGGAGTTGGTTATACTTTGCGATACGGTCGGTTCTGCAAGCGGAACCTGTTTTAATCTGTCCGGCATTTGTAGCAACTGCAATATCTGCAATTGTAACATCTTCAGTTTCACCACTTCTGTGTGAAATTACTGCGGTGTAACCGGCACTGCGAGCCATTTCAATGGCATTAAGTGTCTCAGTAAGAGTACCAATCTGATTCACTTTAATGAGGATCGAATTTGCACAACCAAGTTCAAT
Source organism: uncultured Ignavibacteriaceae bacterium (assembly GCA_964531325.1). Classification (GTDB taxonomy): domain Bacteria; phylum Bacteroidota; class Ignavibacteria; order Ignavibacteriales; family Ignavibacteriaceae; genus UTCHB3. Next base: position 82,424 of record CAZHCW010000012.1, read on the forward strand.
TCCTTTTGCAAGGATATCAGTGTTTGTTACAAAAAGATCATCACCTACGAGCTGGATCTTATTTCCAAGAGTTTTGGTAATATTTTTCCAACCATCCCAATCATCTTCAGCAAGACCATCTTCAAGTGAAACTATTGGATATTGTCTTACCCAGTTTTCCCAATAAGCAATCATCTCATCTGAACTGATCTCTTTTTGAGTTGATTTGAAAAATTTGTAGGTTTTCTTTTCAGGATTCCACATTTCAGTTGAAGCAGGATCGAGAGCAATGAAAAGGTCTTTGCCCGGAGTATAACCTGCTTTGGTAATTGCTTCGAGGATCACTTCTATTGCTTCATCATTTGATTTCAGGGAAGGAGCAAATCCACCTTCGTCACCAACTGAAGTGTTATAACCTTTTTTCTTCAATACACCTCTGAGAGTATGAAACACTTCGGTACCATATCTTAAAGCCTCTTTAAAAGTTGGGGCACCAACCGGCATAACCATAAATTCCTGGAAATCGACATTGTTGTCGGCATGTTTTCCACCATTCAGGATATTCATCATTGGTGTTGGGATAACTTTAGCATTTGTTCCACCTATGTAACGGTAGAGGGGGAGACCAAAAGCTTCTGCTGATGCTTTTGCAACGGCAAGGGAAACACCAAGTATGGCATTTGCGCCAAAATGGGATTTGTTTGGAGTTCCATCAAGTTCAATCATGTAATTGTCGATGGCAACCTGTTCTGTGGCATCCCAGCCTATTAATTCGTCAGCAAGTTCATTATTCACAAAATCAACAGCTTTTTCTACGCCTTTTCCAAGGTATCTTGCGGAATCACCGTCTCTGAGTTCACAAGCTTCATTAGAACCTGTAGAGGCTCCGCTTGGTACGGCAGCTCTGCCGATCGCTCCGCCTTCGAGTAATACTTCTGCTTCAAGAGTTGGATTTCCTCTTGAGTCAAGTATCTCGCGGGCAATTATATCTATTATTTCAGTCATTATTTTTCTCCATTTAAAGATGGGTGCCCCCGGGGCGACTCGAACACCCGACAAACAGTTTAGGAAACTGCTGCTCTATCCACCTGAGCTACGGAGGCATTAAAAGTGATATAAAATTATTTATATCACAACAACAAATATACAAATTTGTCTCGAAAAGAGTGTCTGAACCGGGATTATTAGACAGTCTTTTTTTGCGTAACCATATCCGAAAAAATATGTAATTTAAATGTCAGGAAACTTTTCTTTCCAAGGATACATAATTTATACCAAACTGGATAAAAATGCGCAAATATTACAATTTTATTTGTCTTACAGTGATGTTAACATCTACTGTTTTATTCCCTCAGACGAGCGTACAGAACATAGTAAATCAGGTGAATCAGGACACACTGATGAAGTTTGTAAAAGAACTTTCAGGTGTTCTCCCTGTAACTATCAGTGGTCAACCATACACAATAGTATCAAGACATAAAAATAACCCATCAAACGACAAAGCTGCCGAATATATTCAGCAAACACTCCAGAGATATGGGATAACTACCACACTTCAGAGTTTCAGCACAACAGGAAAAAATGTTGTTGGAGTAAAGACCGGCACACAATATCCAAATAAGAAATATATCATTTGTGCTCATTTTGATGACATGCCAACGGGATCTACTGCACCCGGAGCAGATGATAATGGAAGTGGAACGGCGGCTGTGATGGAAGCAGCAAGAATTCTTTCTCAGTACAATTTCCCATTTACCATAGTTTTTGCTCTATGGGATGAGGAAGAACAAGGCCTCATTGGATCTGCATATTATGCAAACCAGGCATCTGCTGCCGGAGATTCAATTCTTGGTGTTGTAAACATGGATATGATAGCCTACGATGCAAATAACGATAATAAGGCAAATCTTCATGTAAGGGCAACCGCACAGTCGATGGACCTTTACAATAAAATGGTTGAGCTAAATTTATCGTTAGGAATTGGAATCGTAACAGTTCAAAAAACACCCGGATCAACTGCAAGTGATCATGCTTCATTTTGGAGTAAAGGTTACAGTGCAATCCTGTTGATTGAAGATGATGACAATGATTTTAATGCCTACTACCACACGGTAAACGACAAATTGGACTATTTTAATCAGCCATATTTCCTTAAAATGTCAAAATTGGCGATTGGAACTTTTGCCAATTTTGCTCTAAATTTGAATTTAAAGATTGTTCACACCCCTGTTCCAACGGCTGCTTATGCTGCACCGATTATTGCTGCTGCAGACCTTCAGACAGGGCTTGATGTAGGTTCAGGAGTTGCTGCTCCACGCCTGTATTACAGAACCTCCACGGGAGGTGGAACATATTCCCAGTTTTCTGCTGTGACCGGAACCCCGGCAGGCAGATCCGGAGGACTCTATAATTTCGAAATTCCTCAGCAGGCCATGGGAACAGCAGTAGAGTATTATATTGCTGCTCAAGATGTTTCAGGAAGTATTGTTGTAACCTCCCCGATGGGTGGATCAGGAGTTAATCCTCCCGGGTCAACACCTCCTCCGTCGTTCCATCGCTTTTATGTTGCACAAACTGATGTTGTAATGTTGGATAATGCAAATTCGACAAATGACTGGACAATTTCGAGTAACTGGGGATTGAGCACTACAAAGTCGGTCTCTCCACCAACATCGTTTTCAGAATCTCCTGCGGGACAATATGGAAACAACATTACAGCAACCATGTCTAAAACAACTGCAGTTGAACTGGGAACAGCTCTGGGTGCGGGTTTGAGTTATTCTGCTCAATGGGACCTTGAATCCGGATGGGATTATGTTCAGGTTTTGATTTCCACCAATAACGGAACCTCCTGGGCTCCACTTAGAGCTCCGGGCATGATTCTTGGGTCAGGTAGTTTTCAACCAAATGGTCAGCCATTATATAATGGAACTCAGAGCACCTGGGTGAATGAAGTCGTTGATCTTTCTGCATACACGGGTCAGAATGTAATGTTGAGATTCCTTTTCAAGTCGGATGGTTCACAAACCAGAGATGGATTTTATGTAGATGATATTCAGATATTCAAATACACCTCAGTGCCTGTTGAGTTGATGTCATTTAGTGCTACAGCAAATAATGATCAGGTAAATCTTGAATGGACTACAGCAACAGAAACCAATAACTACGGTTTTGATGTTGAAAAGATGAACAGCTCGGGAGAATTTAATTCGATCGGATTTGTAAAAGGAGCCGGAAACTCAATTTCACAAATGGCGTATTCATTCACAGATAAAAATCCCGGATCAGGTGTTTTATCCTACAGGTTAAAACAAACTGATTATGACGGAACTTCAACCATTTACAATGTGGTAGAAGTGGATGTTAATCCTGTGTTTAATTATTCGCTTGATCAAAACTATCCAAATCCATTTAATCCTGTTTCAATTCTTCAATTTTCGATAGCTGATGCAGGTGCTGTTCTACTTGAGCTTTTTGATGTTCAAGGTACAAAGATTAAAACTTTGATGAACGAAACCAAACCGGCCGGCAGACATTCTTATCTGATCAACGGTTCAGGGCTTTCTTCAGGAACTTATCTTGTGAGACTGACAGCGGGTAATTTTTCTGCAACAAGGAAGATTATTCTTCTTAAGTAGATCAGGAACGATTTAAAATGAGAAAGGCTGCCGGGGAGGCAGCCTTTTTTTTGTATCTTGCGATACATAACCATCATCGGGTACTCATCATCATCAAACTTTTTAGCAGTAAATCAAAATCGCAAAGATTTGATAGTTATACTCTTCTGAGCCATTATTGGTTATAGAATAAGTTGTGTATATCATAAAAAATATCTTTGCTTTCATTCTGCTTATTCTCCATTGGCAGCCAGTTGCTTAAATCTGTTTAGTAACTCAATTCTAAATTTGTTAAGTTCCTCTTCGCTGTAAGCTGCGTTCTGATTTCTATTTTTGTCAACTTCAAGTTGACGATCCACCGGAGCGGTAAATAATTTATCAATAAATTCAAGTAGTCTGATTCCACATGTGTTAATTTTGGCAGCCATCTCAGTTACATTATTAACACTTTTTTCTTCCATCAACAGTTCGGAAAATCCGAGTATCCCAATCAATGGTGTGCGAAGTTCATGGCAGAGGTCGCTATTAAGACTGCTGAGCTGTGATTGTTTATCTAAACACCCGGGTTTTTCATCAGAATTATAAACCGTCATTGCATACTCCTAAAATTCTCATATGCAATTTATTCATTCCTACAACCGCAGATTATAGTAATTTATTGATTTTTAAGTAGAATATAAATTATGATCGTGTCGTAACAGTTCTACATAAAGGCAAAATTATTTTTTGCCAACCCGATCAGCAAGTCAAATTCTTCTGTTTTATCAAAAAAATATGATGCACCGAGCGACAATGCTCTTTCCCTGAATTTCTTAAGTCCAAAATTGGAGAGGACAATAATCATCGGTTTGGGCTCCAACTGTGAAGCTTTCTCGATAATCTCAAAACCACTTCCATCAGGCAGTCTCAGATCAACGATCAAAACCGACGGAACTTCCGTTTCGAGGCAGTCCAAAGCTTCATTACAAGAGGCTGCTTGCCGAAAAGTGTTAAGTGCCGACTCCTGAACGAGCAATCTAAGGATATTGTGCCTCACATTCTCAGCATCATCAACAATTAGAATATTCATCAATATTTCACTTAAATAAACTGTTCAAAATTAAACAGAAAGAATAGATGGAGATATAGGAATTTCTTGATAATAGTTGTAAGAATATTACGACAGCGGGTCAGTCAATCAGGTGGTTCTCGAGGACATAGAGAATAAGTTCAGCATTATTGGAGAGTTTCAGTTTATCAAGTATCCTGCTTCTATATGTTCCGACAGTGCTTACACTTATATTGAGTTCTTCACCAATTTCAGTTAGTGCTTTACCCTGAGCAATATATCTGAGGATTTCGAACTCACGATCAGAGAGTATTTCGTGTGGAAGTTTGTTTTTTGCCAGTTCGAGACCGCCGGCAAGCTTTTCGGCAAGGCTCTCGCTAAGATATCTCCTGCCCGAAGCAATTTTTTTGATGGCGAGGATAATATCGTCACCGGCGCTTTCTTTTGTAAGGTAACCATAAGCCCCGGCTTTCAGCGACCGAATTGCAAACCTCTCTTCCGGGTGCATACTCAAAATAAGTACTTTCGCAGAAGGATCCATCGCCTTCACTTCCTTAAGAATCTCCAAACCACTTTTTTGTGGCAGAGTAATGTCGAGGATTAAAATGTCATAATCTCCATCTTTCGTGGCTCTTAATATCTCAACCGGATCGGCAGATTCGCCAATCACTCTAATGTCGGGTTCTATATTAATTAGCCGCTTTAGTCCTTCTCTTATCAGGATATGGTCGTCGGCAAGAAAAATTTTGATCATGTATTTATGGATTAAAGATTTTATAAGTTATTGAATCAAATATTAAACAATTTGACATTAAGAAACAATACAGAGTTATATTTTTTTTAATTTATCCACACTAATTGTAACTGTTGTGCCAGCGTTTTCAACTGAATTAACATTCAAATGTGCATTTATGAGTTTTGCCCTCTCTCTCATCCCAAGCAGCCCAAAAGAAGTTACTGGAGTATCTGCTTTTTGACTGAAGCCCACACCATTGTCGGATACTGTTATGGTTAGCCCCGGATTATCAAAATTAATGATAATCTCTGCATTAGTTGCTTTTGAGTGCCTGTTTATGTTCGTAACTGTCTCCTGAACAATTCTGAAAAGAGCCGTGGCTACTACTTTATCAATTTCAAGGTCTTCCACATTTTTTTCCACTTGATATTTAACCGTACTTTTCCCGGAACTGTCATCAACAAGCCATTCGATGGCAGCTACGAGCCCAAGATGGTCAAGAACTTCAGGTCTCAACTCGGTGATTATCCTGCGAATCCTTTTTACTGTATCATCAATCTGTTTTCCCATTGCAGCCATCTCATCAAGAATGAAGTTGGGATCTACTTTTCCCTCGTTCGAATTGATCGAATTTCGGATCATAGCGAGATTCATTTTAAGAGAGGTGAGAGCTTGCCCCAGTTCATCATGTATTTCTCTGGCAATTGCCTCCCTTTCATTTTCAGTAACCACCTGAAGATGGAGGTTCAGACTCTCAAGTTGTTTGTTTGTAAGATGTAGTGCTTCTTTTAATTTTATTTCTTCTGTTATATCAGAAAAGAAAATGGCAATACCGTTATGAACCGGAAAAAACTTGTTTTGGAAATGGACATCCCATTCTTTAATATGGTCCACACTATTAATTGGATTTTTTAGTCGTCTTACTTCAGCAAAATTTTGATAGAAGGATGAGTTTGTCAGATCAGGGATAAAATCTGAAGCTTTTGCACCAATAAAAGTTTCCCTGCTTTTTCCAAACAACGAAATAGCTTTGGTATTTGCGGCAATTACCTTCATATCCTCGTCAAAAACAATAAAACCATCTGACATACCTTCTCTTATACTTTCAAGAAAAGCTTCAGATTCAGCAATTTTGCCAATATATTTTGATTCCCGGCTTTTAACCACCAAAACACCACCAAGAGAGGAGATGGCAATCGTGATTATGATAATAATCGTGAGCAAGATGAAGATGGGAGTTAGTGGTTCTTCAACTTTGTTGAGAGAGACACTTGTATAAATAAAAAGGTTGTACCCGTTTACTCTTGAAAGATATCCAATTTTTTTAGTCTTATCAAAACCTGTTCCGCTAAGTTTTCCGTCTTTTTTACTTGCAACCAGACTTAATATCTGTTCGGCAATAGTCCCCTCCGAATTTTTATCCCGTAAAAAAGGAACCCCGTTAGTATCAAGAATAAAAAAGAACTCTTCATCTTTTAGGAAGATAAGATTGATCTTATAATTGGATTTCCCGATTTGTTCACCCTGAACAATGGGTCTGATGTCTGATCGTATATCTATTTTTTGATAGATGTATCCCATTTTAGTCTTATTTTTCAAATATACTGCCGTTAGTATAACAGGTGACGGGATTATAGCATCAAGTTCATCCTGAATAAGTACCGGCTTATGTGATGTATCTGCAACAGATAAATAGTTGGAAGCGACAGGAACATCAATTTGCTGACCGGTGGTCAGGAGAGGTACACCATTAGTGTCGAGAAAAGCAATAGTGGTATAGTCGTGATTTATCCGCAACTGCTCAAAGAGTTCGGTAATTCGGTGCTTTTCTTCCTTGCTATTCAGAAACGAGTAGTTATTAAGGGGTTCGATCAAGACATTGTTGGTCGCAAGATAGGTTCCCTCGGCTTTCCTTTCATTTATCCAGTAGGCTACTCTGTTTGCCTTTTGAACGGTAAGGGTTTTTATCTCCTCATATCTTTCATTTACGAGGTTTTCCCTTGTCTGGTTGTAATAATAATAACTGGTGGCAACCACAGAGGCAATCAACAAAATAAATATGGAAATAAGTCCCGTCAGATGCTTTTTTGTTAATTGATTATTTTCCAGCATAATTGATTACTCAGCTTAACGATTATTAAAGAAACTGAAAGTGAATTTACACAAAAAACTTTAATTTTGGATGCAGAAGGGAGTGGTTTTTGAAAAAGTGACTATTGTAATCGGGCCTGTATAATCTCATCTACCGAATTCTTAAATTGTTTTAGTGAATTTTTTGTTTCTACATTCCCGGAACGGGCGAGTGTCCACCGTTCGATGCACCCCGGTATAATTATGAATACCACAGGACAGTGGAGGTAGAACCTGGTAAAACCGGAAATGTCCATTTTTTATCAAGAAATGAAGTAAATCTGCTGGGTTACCATGTTTCTCAGTGTCTCTGTTTTAAAGAGGATATCGCAGAATCACCTGTTTATGAAAATGGCGAGATTACGGTTCCTGAAGCGATTGGTTGGGGGGTGAAGGGGAAGAGGATAAAAAAAAGCCTTGCAAAGGTTAATTTACAAGGCTTAAAATGAGAGCTGGTGAAGGGATTTGAACCCCCGACCGGCTGATTACAAATCAGCTGCTCTACCAGCTGAGCTACACCAGCAATCAAAATAATTAGATTCCAAATATAAGGGTTCTGCAATTATTATGCAAGAACCCGGTGAAAAAAAATCGAATTTTAATAAATTTTATTTCGAAAAAGTTGCATCCACAATTTTTATTTCACTTGGATAGGAGATATTTCCCAGAGTTGTTGAGACTACAGGTCTTGCATAAAGCTGAACATTGCTCGAACCGCTTCCCACTCCACTTACTTGCATAGCAAGATTTAAGAGACTTTCGTATCCCTGATCTTTGATCACTTTGGCGAGATCAATACTTAAATTTATCGGGATATTTTCAACTTCTCCGGTGCCGGGGATGGAGACTGCATTTGCAAGATTCCCTTGAATTAACTCCCTGCTGTCAACCACAAGTCTGAATGGCAGGGAAGTTAACTGTGCATCAGTTCTCTGATATCCACCTGTTCCATCATTTGGATTTAAGGCTGCAAGATTAAGTGTGAATGTCAGTGGTAGAGACCCTTGAAAGAAGGATTGCGTAATTTGCGCAATTTCAAAAACATTCAGGTCTGAAATGTTCCTTTTACCCAGAATTTGAACGCCTGCAACAGAAATTGAAGTTACTCCCTGGAGTTTAAACTGCAAACGGGAGAGATTAAGAAAGCTTTGTACAATACCACAACCGGCAAAAAACAGTGTGAAACTTACAATAGAAATCATGTACAGTCTTTTTGATGTCATATTTATTTCCTCATCAGGTTATTATTCAAAAATTGAAAAATTTAATAACTTAAAGTAAAGATAATTTACACACTCATCTGTGACATTAAAAAAATATTCTTTACCCTGAAATATTTTATAAATTTATATTTTCATTTTAATTAAATTTTCGATTAAGTTTTTTATAATCTGAGAACATTCGTTTTCACCAATTTCTCCGGACCATGAAATGAAGTTTGTTCCTAAATTTTTCCTTTTCGCAATTTTATTAACTCCTGTATTCGTAAATGCGCAGGATAAAAACCTGTTGTTAAATTCGCCCAAATCGGATGTTTTTATGCAGGGTTTTTATTGGAATTCACCTCCGGGAGGGATCTGGTGGGATTCATTAAAAGCTCTGTCAACAAGACTTGCATCTGCAGGATTCAGCGCCATTTGGTTTCCATCTTCTTCAAAAGGAGCGGGTGGTGGTTTTTCGATGGGTTACGATCCTTATGATCATTACGATTTTGGCGACTACAATCAAAAGGGGAGCAGAGAAACAAGATTTGGAAGTAAAACAGAACTCAAGGGGGCAATAGATGCATTTCATGATGTCGGGATGCAAGTTTTTGCAGATGCAGTTGTAAGACATATGATGGGAGGGGAGCAGAAAGTGCCTTACGAATGTCGCCCACTGTATAATGGCAACTACATTGTTCCTGATTCGGCTTATATGTTGTTTCAATATCCTTCGGGATCCGGAAGATTTAAAAAAACTGCTGCGTCCTTTTATCCTAATTCGGGTAATTGCTGGGTTGATCCTCTATTTGTGCAAACCGACCCGATATTCAGATTTGGAGAGTGGCTCGACCATAACAAACAGGATGTTAAAGACAGTCTGATAGCCTGGGGAAATTATCTTCGTAATGAGCTTGGTTATGACGGTTTTCGTCTTGATGCGGTAAAATCGATAAATCCCGCATTTATGGCGCAATGGCTAAACGGTTCAAATCCGGGTGGATATGCAGTAGCTGAATTATGGGGAAGTACTTCTGAAATAGGAAACTGGCTTCAAGTTGCCAAATATCAAAACGGTGCTAATGTGGCGATGTTCGATTTTCCACTTAGATACCATCTCAGGGACATGTGTAACACAACCAACGGTGGTTTTAACATGAACAACCTTGATGGTGCAGGACTTGTAAATGCAGGTTTTTCGGGTTTTGATGTTTCCACATTTCTTGAGAATCACGATTTTGACAGACAAGGTTGGGATGGTACCATCGACACCGGGCATGATCCTGTAATCTACAATAAGGATCTGGGTTACGCATATATAATCTTCTCGGAAGGAAGGCCTTCAGTCTTTTTTAAAGATTACATCGATTTTGGATTAAGTGGCAAGATTGATACACTTATTTGGATTCGGCAAAATTTCCTTGGTGGAGGGACCACAAAAAGAGGGGGTCTGAACCCATATTATATCCGTCAGGATGGAAATACAAATCAGGCAGATCTTTCAAATGATATTTATGTTGCCAAAAGAAACGGGTATGGAGAACAACCCGGTGGATATATAGTGATGAATGACAACCCAACCCAATGGATTGATGTTTGGGTTGATACAGACAAACCGGTCGGAACATGGTATAAAGATTTTACAGGGCATGATGTTAACAAACAAGTTGTTGGCGGTATTGGTGGAAATCCACCAAACAGGATCAAACTTTGGGCCCCACCAAGGAGTTATACTATTTACATCCCTGACACCACAAGAAATATCAACAACTATCCTGTATTGCTTTCAGTTGATGATCAGATTGGATATACAAACTCTGAATTTAAGCTGCAACTTTCCGCTTCAGATGTAAATGACACTGGGTTAACATATTCTCTGCAGGCGAATCCCGGTTGGTTGAGTGTTAATAATAAGGGGTTGTTAAGTGGTACTCCAACTTTCGCAGATACAGGTCGCACAAACATTATTGTTAGTGTATCAGATCCCCGAGGATTATCTGTAAAAGATACCTTTGCACTTTCGATTTTCAGAAACCTTCCACCTGTGCTTTCGACAATTCCGGATACTACAATAAAAGCAACAGTAAGGTATGAATATCAACCGTCAGCTTCCGATCCTGACAGTGATTCATTAAGGTACTTTTTTGCTCAGGCTCCAAATTTCCTGAATGTGGATGGAATTACGGGCAAAATAGTTGGGAATCCCGCAATTTCTGACACCGGCAACTATGCTGTTCAGTTGAGAGTGACAGATGGGAAAGGTGCTTTTGGTGCCGCAAATTATAACCTGATCGTAAAAGCGAATCTTGATACAGTAATTGCCACTTATGGTAAACCACTTGTTGACGGGAATATCATAAAGGGTTTGGATGACTGGCGACCCGAATGGTTGCTTGTCGCTGATTCAGACACTGACAGCTACTGGAGTCCCGTTGATACAATGAACAATGAGTTACTTGGAGTTTATTCAACCTGGGATGCCGACTCACTCTATCTTGGTATCGACTATAAATTGTTCGACACCTACAACACTATGATGGTATATATTGATGCAGGATTGCCCGGTGGAGAGACCAACTTTAACAGTCAACAAGGTTATTATGGTGATTATGCAAAAAACTTCAGATTCCGTCCTCAAGATGCGATCGACTTTTTTATACCGGCATACCACATCACAAAACCGGGAATGTATAAAGTAGTTGACAGTACAAGTGTGGATATGACCACAAAGGTAAACGCTCAAAGAGGTGCCAATGCGATGGGAGCTGAAGTTGCCGTGGCATGGAACGACTTATATGAACTTGGAGTTGGGCAAATACCGGTTGGTGTAAAACTCAAAATTGTTGCACTTGTAGCAGGTGGTTTTAATTATGGTGCCGGTGATGCAGCTCCTGACAATCCTGATGTTGATGGGAATGCAGGTCCTGATTCTTTAATCAACCTCGCGATGATTGAACCTGACAAAAACGGGGACGGTTTCCCTGACCCCACTCTTTTTATTTCTGACATTCAGGAATCTGAAGATAATTTATTACCAAAAGAGTTTTCACTTTCGCAGAATTTCCCAAATCCTTTTAATCCTTCAACAAGAATTCAATTTTCGTTGCCTGAAAGAAGTGTTGTGAAATTAAAAATTTATGATGTACTTGGCAGAGAACTTTTGGTACTCGTGGATGAAGAGCTTGTTCCGGGCCAATATTCTGTAAATGCTGAAATGTCACAATTTTCGAGTGGTATTTATTTTTATCAACTTGTAACACCAAAGTTTTCTGAGGTGCGTAAGATGATTCTGGTAAAATGATCTCGTTGAAAGAAAATTCAGACATGAATCAAAACCTTCTTGAGGAATTGGAGAAGGAAAGAGAGAAAAACGAGGAACTTCAAAAACGACTTGAAGATTTGTCGAATCAAAATGCCGACAATATCGGAATGGTAGGTAAGTTCCTTTCGATGATTTCGCATGAAATCAGAACTCCCGTTAATTCACTGCAACAAGCTGCAAAACAGCTTCAAGCGGATCTCGAGTTTTTTAATAATAAAGATATTTCGAAATTGACTTCCATAATGGTGGAAGACAGTGACCGGCTCTCCCGCACAATTGATCTGATGGTGCAGGTGTCTCAACTTCAAAGTGGAACATACACTCCTAAACCTGAAAGATTTGATATTTTTCATGAAGTTCTCGCCCCGATAATTGCAGTGAAAAAGTCACTCGTTGAAAAAAGGGGAGTGCGATTTATAATTAATTCGACCACTTTAAATTGTGAGATCATTGCTGATAAATATTCTGCGATTCAGATTTGTTCCAATCTCATCGATAATTCCATAAACTATACCGAAAAAGGAATTATTGAAATTGATATCACACGAACTCCCGAGATGAGATTACAAATCTCGATTATCGACACCGGTATTGGTATGGAGGAAGAATATCTCGAAGAAATTTTTGGTCTGTTCTCGCAAGAATCAAAAGGTTATTCCAGAAAGTATGAAGGAATTGGTCTCGGCCTGGCAGCGGTAAAAGGCTTTTGTGATATCAACAATATCGACTTGTCAATTAGATCTCAAAAGGATGCAGGAACTGTGGTAACTCTTGTTTTTACATGAGTTTGTTAACCTAAGGGAGACAATATTATCATAAAAAAGGCTGACTCGCAAGAATCAGCCTTTTTCATTTTTATAAAACAAGGGAGGTTACTTTAAGATTGGGACGACTGACCACTGTCTTTCACCACCTGTCTGTTCAACCGTTCCATCGGGATGAATGTAAACATCAATCTCTGAACGAACTCCAAAATCACCTTTAAGGTAGATACCCGGTTCGATGGAGAATGAAGTCCCCGGGAGGATCAGACGCATATCCTGTGTTTCAAAATTATCGTTATGAGGTCCGGTTCCATGAAGTGTGGTTGTAATGGAATGACCCGTTCGGTGAACAAAATATTCTGCATATCCTGCATCAGCAATCACTTTTCTTGAGGCATCATCCACTTCCCATCCTCTAACTTCCTCACCTTTTTTAAATCGTTCGCTTACAAGATTAAATGCAGCTTCGCGTGCATCTTTTACAATATTAAATATCTTGACATAGCGTTCAGGAACTTCTGTACCAACATATCCCACCCATGTGATATCAGCCCAAACGCCGTTATCTTTTTTGGGTTTTGCCCAAAGGTCGATCAAAACAAAGTCATCTTTATGGATTTTTTTCCAGACTTCAGGTGTAGGGGAATAATGAGGATTGGCGCCATTTCCATTAACACCAACAATCACTTCATGATCGGTTTCGAACCCTCGTTTTTCGATTTCATCCATGATCAGTTTTTGAACTTCATACTCCGTTGTCTCACCGGTCGATTCAATTTTTTCTTTGATAAATTTCCAGCAGAGATCCACGATATCTGTGAGGGCATTTGCTACGGGAATGTTGTCATCATACTGTTCTTTCGTCCAGACAGCGGTAAACTCGGTTAACAGATCACCACTTGAAACGATCTCAAGTCCAAAATCTTTTAAATATTCATAAGTACCGGCGTCAAGTTTTGAGAGATAAGGGATAGCGTTTTTGGGTGAATACTCCATGGCAACTTTTTTTACACCGTTTAAGAGGGTTGCCATTATTTTGTTCAGGGAATTATAATCACTATAGGGGTGCATATCTCCGGGCAGATGGGCGAGATTATGGAGTTCGATCGCCATTGCAACCTTTTGAGGTGTTCCTTCTGCGGGGATAAAATAAAAAAATCTTCTTGTAAGGTGAGCTTTTGCAGGGAATTCCAGTACGCTAAGAGCAAGATCGTTAGACCCTCTAAAATCGTAGAATAACCAGCCGTCCAACCCGTTTTTATTAATCAGGTTTTGTAATTTGCTAATTTTTTCTTGTGTCATATTGATACCCGGTTGATAATTGATAACTGTGACTAATCTTGACCATTAAAATTGATGTAAAACAATAGCTCAAAAATAGTTAATTTCCGCTTTAATTTTCTCCCAATTCCATTCATATTTAATTATTCGAGGCACCATGAGGCAAATCCTCATTCTTACAACTCTTTTAATCGCAACCGGTGTATATTCCCAGAGTTATCAGGGTCCCGCACTTGGAAGTTATGCAAGCGGCGTTTATGTAACCACAAATTCATTTACAAATCAACCTGTAAGTAAATCTCCAAAATTTGAGACTGTTCGTAACAAGATAAGATTTAAGGGGTTTGCATATAGCATCGAGCATAATGAAAAACTTCCGGGTGAGCTCGAAATCTACAATGAGGGTGGTGTTTCGACCGAAGCCGGCGGTGTTGCATTGATAAAAAGTTTTGAAGGGAACACAGAATCAAATTCGATTCCTCCCGATCCTCATGTAGCAGTTGGACCCGACCATGTGGTGGGAACGGTAAATTCCGATTTTGCAATTTGGGACAAAAATGGCAATCTCTTAAAGAGAATTGATGCGGGCAACTGGTATTCCAGTTTTGGTGTTGACCCATTTGATCCCAAAGTTGTTTACGATCATTTTGCTCAAAGGTGGGTGATGGTATGGCTTGACCAGAGGGATTCCCCACAAAGAGGTTACATAATGATTTCTGTTTCCGATGACTCAAATCCTTTGGGAACCTGGAGAAATTGGTTGTTGCCTTCAAATATGAACGGTTCAACTACAACCTCAAATTGGGGAGACTATCAGGGAGTAGGATTTGATGAAGACAATTTTCTGATAACATCCAATCAATTTAATTTTGGTGGTTATTTCGATTATGCAAAAATCAGAGTGATCAAAAAATCCGAGATATATAATAATCCGACAGACACATGCAGATGGTATGACTTTTGGAACATCAAATATCCCGGAAACAGCCAGAGCGTTTTTAACATCAGACCGGTGATCCATTTTACCCCGTCTGATACCACATATTTTGTTCATGTGCCATATTATTCCTCAAATGCTTATGTGTTATACAGGGTAACTTATGACGGGAATGGTGTTCCCGCTCTTAGCGGGAGTGCAATACCTGTTACTGCTTACAGTGATCCTCCACAGGCGCTTCAACCGGGTGGGGTGGCATTGGAATCGAGTGGGCCTGAACTGACAAACGAGCCTGTTTACCGGGATGGTTCGATATGGTTAACCCACTCAACCAGAAATCCTTCGAGTGGTTCTTTTTCAGCCGTAAGAGTGGCAAGACTTAATCCTTTTACTTCAACACCGATTGAACAATTAACATTCGGGACACCTTCAACCTGGTATTTTTACCCGGCAATTATGATCGACAAAGGTGGAAATATGGTCTTCACTGTAAGTCGCTCAAGTCAAACGGAGTATGTCAGTGCCTATTATGTTGGAAAACAGAATGGAGCTACCACTTTTACACAACCGTACCTGTTGATGCCGGGAAGAGGGCAATATCAAAAGGATTATGGAAGTGGAAGAAACAGATGGGGTGATTACCTTGGAATTTCACTCGATCCATCCGGAGAAACATTTTGGATGATGAGTGAATATGTTGCAGCCCCAAGTGTGTGGAGTAACAGAATTGGTGAAGTAAGAATGATGCCGGTTACCGGTGCTTCTCTGCTGACAGATATCCCAAGAATTGATTTCCTTGAGATGGAGAGAGGGAAAGAGAAAGACACAATCACTTTCCAGATGATCAATGTTGGTTCACAACCATTGATAATCAACTCACTTGGATTATCAAATTCTGCTTTTAGTCTGGCAGGTCAGTTGTCGTATCCATTAACGATAAATTCATTTGACAGTCTTGCGATAAGTGTTGTTTGTAATCCACAAACTGCGGGATTGTTATATGATACATTGGTATTGGTAGATAATGATCCGGTGGAAAACAGAATCCCTGTAAGAGTTGAATCTTTTGATTTAAATCCTGTGGCACCACAAAAAATTGTTGTGGTTACAAATTCCAGTAATGGGGGAGGATCCTTCTTGATTAACAAGTCAACGGGTGAATCGACACTACTTGGACCCGCAGGAGCAAATTCATTCAGTTCAATTTCTGCACATCCAAAAACGGGGGTGATCTATGGATTCAGATCAAGTGGTGGACAAACTCTTTTGAATAAAATGGACGCAACAACCGGAAAGCTCTACTCGAGAATCACTCTTGACCTTAATGATGTAACCGGTAGTGCATTTGATACTTCAGGCACCCTCTATCTTGTTTCGAAAAGGAACTTGTTATATAAATACAATGAAACAGATAATTCATTAATCAGAACTGATTCGATAAAATGTACTGTTTCGGCAATCGCATTTGATCCTTCAAATAACTTGCTTTATGCGTCAATATATAAACCACTTGGAGCTGATAAAGACAAGTTACTGCGAATAATTCAGGGATTGGGTGACACACTTAGAATCGGTAATCTCGGAAATAATAAACCTGTAAGAACTTTATTTTTCGACGAAACCGGCGGTTTATTTGGTTTTACCGGAGTGGCGTCTGCGAGTGGCGAATTAACGGCAATCAACAAATCAAATGGACTTGGGACAGTGATTGGTTCTACAGGGCTGATTGGTCTGGTTTCAGCAGCTTATTATCCGGGAGTTATCAACTCTATAAATGAAACGAGTGATGGCTCCTTAATTTCTGCTTACAAGCTGTTTGATAACTATCCAAATCCCTTTAACCCGTCAACTGTTATTCGATTTACGATACCGGTTTCGGGAATGGTGAGTCTCGTTGTATATAACACACTGGGAGAAAAAGTTGCCGTTCTAATAAATGGTAACATGAACGCCGGAGAACATAAAGTTGAGTTTGATGCATCGGGATTAACGAGTGGAGTCTATTTCTGTGAACTCCGCACCGGTGACTTCAGATCAATGAAAAAGATGGTGCTGCTGAGGTGATTGAAAGCGATTTATTTTAGATGTTTGGTATTAAATGAAATTTTTCAGATTTTTGATGAATTCAATTTCATATTTGCTTGTGATGATAGTCCGTGGCTATCAATTATTGATCTCACCACTTTTCCCTCCCAGTTGTCGCTTCTCTCCAACTTGTTCAAATTATATGATTGAAGCATTACACAAACACGGTCCTTTTAAGGGATTACGATTGGGAATCTGGCGGATTTTAAGATGTAACCCCTGGGGTGGAAGCGGATATGATCCCGTTCCTTGATTATGTGTGGGGAGATGTGATTTGAAACAGGATTACTTAAATTTCAGGCAATAACTAATAATTATAAACATAGATTAGACTTAAAAAAAAGATGAATAAAAAAGAACTTGCAATAAAGATTTTTGACACAGCCCACCTCACCGGTGAATTTCTTTTAAGATCAGGGAAAATATCAAATGAATATTTTGATAAATACAGATTTGAAGCTGATCCTGTTCTATTGAATGAGATCGGAGAACAGATGGTTAATCTAATTCCTGAGGGAACCGAAGTTTTGGCAGGACTTGAAATGGGTGGGATACCTCTTGCTACTGTACTTTCATTAAAAACAGGATTACCAGTAATATTTGTGCGTAAAGAAGCAAAAAAATATGGTACCTGTAAAGTTGCAGAAGGTAGTGAATTTGCAGGGAAAAAGGTTTGTATTATTGAAGATGTTGTTACTACAGGTGGACAAATCAATCTTAGTGCCGTTGACCTCAGAAATCAGGGTGCGATCGTTGATTCAGTTCTCTGTGTGATTTTAAGGGAACCAAAAGCTTATGATAATCTTGGAGAAAAAGGACTTGGGCTGGTTCCATTGTTCACCATGGAAGAGATTAAACAATATAAAGAGATCAATTAATTAAAACAGGTTATGATATGTTCAATTTGAAGAGAATTTCATTTTTTATAGTTCTGCTACTTTTTTCAGCTTCAGCACAGGAAAAAGTTACCATTGAAAAACTTTTTCGCGGGGAATTCTCAGGTGAGTATTTTAAAAGTGTCAGTTGGACAGAGACCGGGCACACATATTATAAAATTGAAGACGGAACTGATGGTTCGCAGATATTTAAAGTTGACATCTCATCAGGTGACAAGACACTTCTTGCCGACACCAAAGATTTTGTGCCCGAAGGGAAAAACACGCCTCTTTCTCTCAATGATTTTAAATTTAGCAAGTCAGGGAAATACATCCTCATATACACGAATACAAAAAGAGTTTGGCGTGTAAATTCAAAAGGGGATTATTGGGTTTACAATACCGGGTCAAAAAAATTAAGACAACTTGGTGGCGTGGAAGCAAAACCATCTACCCTTCAATTTGCGAAGATAGATCCGACAGAAAAATATGCAGCTTATGTAAGAGAACATAATCTATATCTCGAAGATCTTGAAACCGGCGTTGTAAAAGCATTGACAACTGACGGCAGCAGAACGATAATAAACGGTACTTTTGATTGGGTTTATGAGGAAGAGTTTGGCATCCGTGATGGCTTTAGATGGAGCCCGGATGGTAGCAGAATAGCATTTTGGAGATTGGATGCTAAAAACATCAAAGAATTTTTAATGATCAATAACACCGATTCTCTCTATTCTTATACAATCCCTGTTCAATATCCAAAAGCAGGCGAAAAAAACAGCGAGTGTAAAGTAGGAACTGTTGACATCAAAACCGGAAAAACTGTTTGGATGAATGTGGGAGATGATCCGGCGAATAACTACATTCCGAGGATGGAGTGGGCAGGGAATACAGGAAAACTGGCATTTCAGCACTTAAACAGATTACAAAATGAAATGACGGTCTTTTTGGGTGACCCGGCGACCGGTGAAGTAAAAAAACTTTATTATGAAAAACAGAATGAGTGGATCGAAGTTGTTGACGATTGGAGATTTATAAATAATGATGCGGACTTATTCTGGATTAGTGACAAAAGTGGTTACGCTCAAATGTACCTTATTTCGTTAAAAACAGGCGAAACCAGAAATATTATGAACACCAACCACGATGTGATGGAGTTGGTAAGGTTTGTGGAAAACAGTGGTACTGTGTATTATTATGCCTCCCCAACAAACGGAACACAAAGATATCTGTATGAAGCAAGTCTCAATGGCAAGTTTGAGCCCAGACGACTTACACCTGAACAATTTACGGGATATAACACCTACTCAGTTTCGGGTGACGGATTGTATGCTTACCATATGCATTATGACATTAACTCACCTGCATCAGTTTATTTTATTGATCTTCCAACGCATAATACCATCAGAACCGAAGTAACAAATGAAGCACTTAAAACAAAACTGAAAAATGTTGGTTATAATTATGAGTTGTTCACGGTAAAAACTCCTGCAGGAGTGGAAGTCGACGGGTGGTGTGTAAAACCATCCGACTTTGATCCATCAAAAAAATATCCTGTTCTGTTTTATGTTTACAATGAGCCAGCAAGCCAGACAGTACTCGATAAATATGATGGTTTTATGGGATTATATCACAAAATAATTGCTGATAAAGGTTACATAGTTATGAGTGTTGATGGCAGGGGAACTCCGGCTCCAAAGGGGAGAGAGTGGAGAAAATCGATATATCAGAAAATTGGTGTTATTTCAACTGAAGATCAGGCCGGTGCACTTCAGACTTTATTAAATGAGAGACCCTACATGGATGCTACAAAAGTGGGTGTATGGGGTTGGAGCGGTGGTGGTTCCATGACTCTTAATATGATGTTCCGGCATCCAAAATCTTATCATTTTGGTATTTCAGTAGCTCCCGTTACGGATCTAAGATTTTATGATACAATTTATGAAGAGAGATATATGGGACTTCCCCAGGACAGCTCCGAGGCTTATAAAGAATGTTCGCCTGTAACTTACGCTGCCAACCTCGAGGGAAATTTATTTCTCATCCACGGAACAGGTGATGATAATGTCCATTTCCAGAATGCTGAGTACCTTGTAAACAAACTCGTGGCAGCAGGAAAACAGTTCAGATATATGCCGTACCCAAACAGATCACATGGAATTTCAGAGGGTAAGGGAACAACTATGCACTTGTTTAACTCGATGCTTCTTTTTTTTGATGAACAATTGCTCAAAAAGTAGAAAAATATGATAAAAAACAAGTTTACTTTTCCTTATATCGTTTTTTTTATTTAGTTTTGGTAGAATGATTTCTACAAAAACTTAGAAAGGGGGCAGCCATTAATTATTATGGTTGTAATAATCAGTAGAAGTCAAAAGACAAAATCACAGACACAGATTTACTAATATCAAAGCGGCATTGCTTATATAATTTTGTTAAAAGATACACACACAGGAGTCAGTAATATGCGGTTTAGGCATACAATTTTATGTATAACCTTTCTCCTTCTCAGTTATCCGCTCTTTGCGCAGACGGGAAAAATGACCGGAGTTGTCAAAGATCAGAAAACGGGAGAGACTCTGATTGGTGCCACGATCATTATTGAAGGCACAAAACTGGGAGCAAAAACGGATTTTGAAGGATACTTTGTCATCCTCAACATTTCTCCGGGAAGTTACACAGTAAAAGCATCAATGATCGGGTACGGATCAAAATCATACCAGGATGTCAAGGTAAACATCAACCAAACCACCACAGTCGATTTTACATTGGCTGACGAATCGATGACCACAGAGGAAGTAGTAATCATCGCTACTCAACCTGTAATCGAGAAAGATGTTTCTTCCAGCGTTGTTAATATTTCGATGGAAGATGTTTCAAACCTTCCAATAGTTAGCGTTGCAAGTGTTATTGGTTTGCAGGCTGGTGTTCAGGGCTTAACCGTAAGAGGCGGTGGCTCCGATCAGACAGCTTTTATGATCAATGGTATCACTTTTAGAGATGAAAGAGATAACTCTTCATACACCGGAATCAGTTTTACTTCTGTTGAGGAAATTCAGATTCAAACAGGTGGTTTTAACGCTGAATATGGTAACATTCGGTCCGGTCTTGTGAATGTGGTTACCACTGAAGGAAAAAGAGATAAATATAATGTGGTCTTTCTTGGCAGATACAGACCCGCCGGTGCAAAAAACTGGGGTGATCAACCAAATGACCCTAACGCCTACTATATCAGACCGTATATTGATCCTGCAGTTGCATTCACGGGAACCACAAGTGGAGCCTGGGATGCCTATACAATGGCTCAATACCATGAATTTAGAGGATGGGACAAAGTTTCTCAGGAACTTTTATCCGATGAAGATCCCTCAAACGATCTCACTCCTGAAGCTGCACAGCAACTGTTTTTATGGCAGCACAGAAAACCAATGGGAATTACTCAACCTGACTACGATATGGACTTTAGCATCAGTGGACCCGTTCCGGTTATAAGTTCAAGTCTTGGTGATCTAAGATTCCTCGCCTCATACAGAACCAGCCGGGAGATGTATGTAATTCCTCTTTCAACAAGCTCCTACCATGATTGGAGTACTCATGTAAAGATTACCTCCGACATAGCACAGGGAATGAAATTTACTGTTGAAGGATTACTCGGATTACAGACCGGTACCAGCAGTTCAAGAAGTGGTGGACCCGGAATTTTCCGCTCAGCCTATTCGATTGTTTCAGAGATGGACATTCGTTCCGGAGCAAGTTATTCTGATGCAAGAGCTTTCGCAACAGATTATTGGGCACCAACAAAAGTTGACAGAAAAATGTTGGGAGCAAAATTTGTACATGTGCTTTCACCAACCACATTTTATGAAGTTCAATTAAATGTTGTTGGTTCGGAGTACAGCACAAATCCCGGGAGTGCAAGAAACACCGGTAATGTTGTAAAAATTGGAAACAATTTTTATGATGAATCACCTTATGGTGTCTTCAGTGGATTTTCATCCGGTATCGGAAGTTCAATGAATATGGGCTTGGGATATTCAAACTCAAGAGACAGTTCAAAAGTTTATACCTGGAGCAGCAGGTTCGATTTTTCAAGCCAGCTCAACAAAATTATGGCGGTGAAAGCCGGTGTTGAATTCATCTACACCGATAATAATGTAAATTACGCTCTCATCGAGCCTTCATTGCCTACAAGCAACTCAACTTCCAAGTGGCACACTTTCCCTGTAAGGGGAGCCATTTATGGTCAAACCAAACTTGAATTTGAAGGAATGATCGCCAACATCGGTCTTCGTCTCGATTATTCACACGCCGGTGGTGAGTGGTATCTGTATGATCCTTATAATAAAGCTTTCTCCGGTGCTTATTCAGCGGATATTGATAACCTGTTGATGAAAGAATCCACCGAGAAAATTCTTAGTTTAAGCCCAAGATTGGGTGTGGCATTCCCAATAACTGTAAACAGCAAGTTGTTCTTCAACTACGGTCACTTCAGATCGATGCCAGCTCCTGAGAATCTTTATCTTCTCAGAAGAAACACAACAAACAATGCTGTTACAAGACTTGCAAATCCTAACAATCCACTTCCAAAAACAGTGGCTTACGAGTTGGGATATGAACACAATCTTGGTGATATGTTCCTCCTTAGACTTGCCGGTTACTACAAAGATGTTAGTGATGAATCAAGGCTTGTAGGTTATGTCAGCCGCGACAATTCTGTTTCATACAGTGTTCCTGAACCAAACATGTATCGTGATATTCGCGGATTTGAAGTTACACTTACCAAAAATAGAGGTGAATGGATAACCGGTTTTGTTAACTACACTTATATGGTAGCGTCCTACGGTTATTTTGGACTTCCAACTTATTACGAAAACCCTGCACTTCAAAGAGAATCTGAAAGAAATACAGCACTGTTTGATCAGGTTAAACCCGTTCCTCAGCCATACGGCAGAGCCAACATCGATATATTCACTCCAATGAAATTTGGTCCTGAAATTGGTGGTGTTTACCTGCTTGAAGATATCAGAATCAATCTTCTTGCCACATGGTCGTCGGGAACATACTTTGCGTGGACAGGCCCCGGTGGAACAAGACCCGGTTTCTCGAATAATATTCAATGGAAAGATTATTACAATTTTGACATGAGGATTTCGAAAACCTTCAGACTTGGACCTGTAGGGCTTGAGATGTTTGCTGATATATCGAACCTTTTCAACATCAAATACCTCGATTACAGAGCCGGATTTGTTGATGCGAAAGATTATGATGCCTATATGCAATCACTCCATCTTCCATCTGAATTTAGTCAATTTGGCTATAAAAATATTGTTGGAGAAGATAAACCCGGAGATGTAAGAACCGGAGAGTACATTCCTTGGGATGATAATGCCAGCGAATCTCAGAAAGAAGAATGGCGTAAAAACAAATCATACATTGATATGCCAAACCTTGCTTACACAGCTTTCCTGAACCCAAGAGCAATTTACTGGGGTTTAAGAGTAATGGTTGAACTTAAGTAATGATCAGTGAACCAGGAATGGAATATAAATCTGAGGAAATAATGAAAAAAGAAATTGTAATTAAATTTTCAAAGTCGTTCTTAACTGTGTTTACGCTGCTGTTGATACTTGGTTCAATGGATGTAAATGCGCAGTTTAAGAATAAATGGATGTCAGTTGGCTCTTTGCACAGTTGGTATTCAGAAATAGGGAGTGAGCTTGAAGAGCAGGGATTTGTAAAAACCCAGCAGGAAGGGCTTGCTTACCCTGCAATTTACCGTTATCAGGACAATGTTGCAATGAAAGGTCACTGGATCGGCGCTGCAAACTTCACCGACCCCAAAGGTGATTTTTATCCTGTTAAAGTGGTAGCTATTGGACCAAGAAACCCACAATTCTGGGCAGCATTCCCTGAAAAATTTGAGCTTATATCAAAATATGAAGCTCCAATTGTGAATGTTGACGGTAATGTTTCTTATGAGAAGGATGTATCGATCGACAGGATTGATCCAACTTTAAAAGCAGACAGAATGTTGGATAATGTGGTTCACACCCAGTTGGGTTTAACGATGAACAGGAAAATCTATCAGTTCAGTGCTCCCGGATATGACAATTTTATTGTGTATGAATATACATATAAAAACACCGGAAACACAGACGCAGATCCAACAACCATTGAATTGCCAAACAACACTTTAACCGGAGTCTATTTCTATTACACATTTAGATATTCCATCAACAAACAAGCCCGGTATGTTATCGGTAACTCGTCAGGATGGGGTATTAATACGATGGTGGATACCAGAGGCGACGGCGTTGAAGTGGATCCTGTGGGTGAACAATTCAGATGCCAGTTCTCATGGCACGGATATCATCCCGGAAAAGAAGTAACCTATGACAACATAGGTGGCCCGATCTGGTCGATCAATTCAAATGCTGCAAGATATCTTGACAAAGGCGATACTGTAGGACGACTTGCTGCCTGGCAGTTTATTGGCAATATTACACTTCACGCCGATAAGTCTGCAACAGATAAATCTGATGATCCGAGTCAGCCTTCCACAACAGGATGGGAAGATTCTGACAGGAACGAATATCTGGCAGGAAACAACGCATTTAATGTTAACAGGATGCAGGGAGAATACACCTTGATGTCTGCCGGTCACAAATCACCAAGGCACGCAAAATCTGTTCAACCTGATGGTAATTACGCTGCTCAAACCGCTGCTCCTTATGGAACAGGAACCGGTGGAACATCCGCGGTTAATGGTTATGGCCCTTATACAATAGGCCCCGGCGATTCAATTACGATAGTGTGGGCAGAAGCAGTTTCAGGTATGGGCTACGAAGCCGGACTTGAGGTTGGTAAACGATTTAAGGCCGGAACAATTACAGCTTTGCAGAAAAATCAGGAAGTAATGAAGGGAAAAGATTCCCTGATGGCAACATTTAAGAAAATTAAAGACGCGTATGATGCCAACTGGGCAACCATCCCCAATCCACCAAAACCACCAAAAGTACTTGATATTAAATCAGGTGGTGACAGAATCACCCTTTCATGGTCACTTTATGATGGCGAAAATCCTACAGGCTACGAGATTTGGAGAGCATCTGCAAATGTGGATTCCACATACCATTTGATCCAGACACTTCCTGCAGGTACATCATCTTACAACGATACATCTTTATCGAGAGGATTCGACTACTACTATTATGTTACCGCAATTGGTGCCGGTGGAGTGAAAAGTTCGAGATATTATTCACAATCGTATGATCCTGCAAGGTTAAAGAGAAAAGCCGGTACTGCGCTAAATCAAATTAGAGTGGTTCCGAATCCGTATAACTCGAGTTCTGTACCCGATCAGGTGCGCTTCCCGGGTGGTGCGGCAGGCGACAGAATAGCATTTTATGATATACCCGGAGAATGCACGATAAAGATTTATACCGAAATGGGTGAATTAATCAAGACTATCGAGCATAATGACGGATCGGGTGATGAGTTCTGGAATCAGGTTACTTCATCAGGTCAGATCGTTGTTAGTGGTGTATATATTGGTGTTATTACAGACACAAAGACCGGTGAAAAACACACGGTTAAATTTGTAATTATTCGCTAACTTAACCGGGACAGAAAAGATTATGAAAAAGTATTTATTAATTACGGCGACGATCCTGATTGCCGTAAGCTTTCTCCAGCCTGAGACTTTCGCTCAAAGGAAGAAGTTAGCGCAGGCAGGTATGAAATTTTTGAGTGTGCCCACCGATGCACGAGCAACCGGCATGGGTGAGACCTTCACTGCAATAGAGAGCGGGTCTGCAGCACTTTTCTACAATCCAGCCACTATGGCATTTGGTGATACCCGCGGTGATGTTTCTGCCGGTGTAAACAAATGGATTGCAGATATTAATTATGTTTATTCGAGTTTTTCTCTGCAACCCGCTGACCCTTCATGGGGTAAGTTTGGTGCTTCAGTGATGGCTGTTAATTATGGTGATCTGCTGATGACTGTAGTTGATGGAACCACTGAAAGAGGCTACAGGGATGTTGGAACTTTTACGCCGACTGCCATTGCTATTGGTGTTGGATATGCCAACGCTCTGTCAGAAAAATTCAGTGTCGGCGGGCAGGTTAAATATGTCCGTCAGAATTTGGGTGTAAGCCCGATTTCGTTCGACAATACCGGTAATATGATCACCGAAGAAAATTCCCTGACAACACTTGCCTACGATTTTGGTATTTTTTACAAAACCGGATTCAAGAGTCTAAATTTTGGAATGAGTGTGAGGAACTTCTCTACTGAGATAAAGTACAAAGAAGATGGCTTCCAGCTACCCTTAAACTTTAAGATCGGTGTTGCGATGAATCTGATGGACTTTTTCCCAAGTCTTGCAAAAGAACACTCCTTTCTTTTTGCAGTGGATGTATCTCACCCGAGAGATTATCCTGAGCAATTATACATAGGTGGCGAATATAATTTTATGAAGTGGGTTTACCTGCGTGGCGGAGTTTCTTTCCCTAATGATGAAAAAGAATATAATCTCGGATTTGGTATTCGTCCTGAATTGGATGGAATCAAAATGGCCGTTGATTATGCCTATACACCATTTGGAATCTTCAGCTCAGTCCACAACTTCACTGTCAGATTTGAGTATTAATTTATCAGACGGGTTAAAAAATGAAAGTTATTTTTATGAATAAAATTAAAAATGTTCTGCTCCCGGTTTATCTTCTGATATCAGCAATGATACTCTTCTCCGGGTGTGGTAACGACACAACAACTACCTTATTCGATCCCAATGTTCCTGTTAAGCCGGATCCTACTATTACAACAGTTTCACCTGATAGCGGGTTAAGTGGTATAACAGAACTGACTATTACCGGAACAAACTTTTCGACCGAGTTAACAGAGAACACTGTTTACTTTAATCAATCGATCGGTACTATTCTTCAGGTTTCACCTACCATGATAAAAGTAAGGGCAGGCGTTATTTCCGCCGCAGGTGAAACTGCATTGGTAAAAGTAAGAGTTAAAGGTGCGCTTGCATTCAGCAATACTGTAGCTGTAAAACTTAAACAAGCTGCTGTATTCCCATTGCCATTCCAGAGTTTTGAACAACCTTCTGCTCTTGAATTTGACAAAAACGGGAACATGTACTTTTCTCTCCTGACAAGCGGAGTAACAAACAATATTGTTAAAGTTACCCCTGCGGGAGTTAAGTCTAACTTCACACCTTCAATCGGTGGTGGATATGTTTTCACAAGTCTCAAAATTGGTCCTGATGGTGCTCTTTATGGTGTAAGAAACTCACTTCGTGCCATTTTTAGAATGACGGAAGGTGCTGCAATCGCTTCATGGTTTGCGATCACCCCTGCCACAGTAAAAATTTCTGACATCGATTTTGATGAAGCCGGGAATATCTGGGCTTGTGGAGATAACGCATCCCTGTTTAGAGTAAGCCCAACCAAAGTTCTAAAATCATATCCATTTGTTGCTACTGCCACTGCTATAAGAGTCTATAATAACGCAGTATTCGTTGCAGTTAAAAAAGATTCAGCAGGGATCCTCTATAAATTCCCATTGGATGCAAATGGTGATATTGATGCGGCAAATCCTCAAACAGTTGCCAACTTAAGCTCAACAGTTGGGTTTAATGTTTTTATCAATCAATTCACGATGGATATAAACGGGAATATTTTCCTGGCGACAAACAATATTGAACCAATCCTGAAGGTTACACCTGCAGGGATTGTTACAGTTCACTATCCGGGTGTTTTTCTTCCATTGAATGCCATGTATCTAACATGGGATAACAGCTCGAACCTCTATTACACAAGAGCGGCAGGGTTGGTTTCAGGGAAGACAAACGACCAAACAATCGTAAAAGTCCTGATGGGTGTGCAAGGTGCAGCCTATTCAGGTAGAAAATAATTCACTTTTTATTAGGAAATAGTTTACTATTTTTATAGCTCATAATCAACTCACATAGGAGATACAAAATGAAAAAATTAGCCGCACTATTTATGTTTGTGTTGCTGACAAGCGGGGTATTTGCTCAAAGTACATGGACCTTTGACAAACACTTCCCGGATACAACAAGTCATCGTATCGGGTCTGGTGCCCATGGTGTAGCAGTAGATCCGTACGGTCGCGTATGGTTCCATCTTTACAGTGCTGCTGCTGATACTATCTGGAACGGCAATGCATATGTTAACACAGGTGCGCTTTATTGCTTCAACCCCGATGGAACACAAGCATCGTTTTCACCAATTAAAGTGTTCCGTGGACCTGGCTTCGTGGATTCACTCGTTGGTAACACCGGGCGTGGCTTAAAAGCTCATCGTGATGGCGATATTCTTGCTTCACACTTCGATTTCACCCAAAAAGTTGACTACAAAACCGGTCTCTCAAAAGGTGTTATTAGAAATACTGTTGGAGCTTCTGCCCTGGCATGCGCTTCAACAACCGACGGTATCATCTTCTCAGCAAATGTTGCTCCGGGTAACCCAATCAAAATGTGGGATCCGACCTTCACATTCCTTGGAAATGCAGTGGATTCTTCCGTTGGTTTTTCCAGAGGATTTGAAGTTAGTGCAGATGGAAACACAATTTATTGGGCAGGCTATGACAAACATTGCGTGCTTAAATATAACCGTCCCGACGAATTTTCGCCATTCACCGTGGTAGATACCGTGTTCAAAGGTTTCGATTCAGAATCATTTGTTTGGCATCCAAAACAAAACTTGCTTTATGCATCTTCCGGTTCAACCAATGATCTACCTAACAGATATCCGGGTGCCACAACATACTGGACAATGAGAACCTGGTATGGTATGGATCCTGAGACCAACGAGATCAAAGACAGTATTACATGGCAGATGTACCCAGGAGCAACCGATGCAAGACCTCGCGGAATCGCTTTCACTGCTTCCGGTGATACAGCTTATGTAGTAGCTTTTGGCGCAGCAAACTATCCACCAATGCAGAGATGGGTAAGACCACCTTCTTCAAGCGTAAAAGACCTTGGTATGGTAGCTGATGATTTCAAACTTTTCCAGAACTATCCTAACCCATTCAACCCTTCGACCGAGATTAAATTCTCATTGAAGTCAGCCGGTTTCACAACCCTGAAGGTTTATGATATTCTTGGTAAAGAAGTAGCTACACTCGTTAGCGAAAATCTTGGCTCAGGCGTTTATGCTTACTCATTTGATGCTTCAAAGTTGGCTTCAGGTACCTACATTTACGAAGTAGTTTCGAACAATGTAAGACTTACCAACAAAATGTTGCTCATGAAATAGGCATTAGGTATCAGGTATTAGGTATTAATATCTAAGCCTTTTATTCTAAATTATTGGGAAAAAGGCTGCTGGAAACGGCAGCCTTTTTATTTTATCAAAATATTTAAAGAAAACTCACTGTGTTATTATCTCCATTTTTTCTTTCCAAAACAACTTCAACATTTACCACTTATTTTTTAACAATTTTACTGCTAACGGGTTTTTACACTTCTGTTGAAGCACAATCCACGGGAAATCTTCGGGGAATCGTATCTGATTCTTTAACGGGTGAAATTATTCCCTACGCAAATATTGTTATTGAAACTACAAAATTTGGAGCTTCATCAAACAGTTCCGGATATTATTTTATTCCTTCAATTCCTTCGGGTAAAAGGATTGTTAAGTTTTCTTGTATTGGTTACCAGACGAGCAAAGTTGAAATCAACATTAAGCCGGGTGTTATCAATGATTTAAACATCAAACTGACTCGAATAGCAGTTGATATTGATGAAGTTACAATCGTAGGGGAACGAAATGCCAGGGAGAATGAAACTGATCTTGGACTCGAAAAAATCTCAGTAAAAGATATTGAATTGCAACCTGTTGGTGCAGAGATGGATATCTTTCGGGTAATTCAAAACAATCCCGGGGTAAATACAACAGGGGATGCAACATCAAAATATTATGTTCGCGGGGGTGGAAGTGATCAAAATCTGGTTTTGTTGAACGGGGCTACTGTTTATAATCCATTTCATGCATTGGGAATTTTTAGTGTTATTGATCCTGAAATTATTTCCTCACTTGAATTTTATAAAGGGGGATTTACTCCTTCTTCAGGCGACAGACTCTCTTCCATTCTAAATATCATAACGAGGGATGGAAACAAGAATTTTTATCAGGGGACATTACAAGCCGGACTTTTGTCGGGGAAAGTTGCAGTTGAAGGGCCAATTCCCGGAGGTTCGTTCCTCATGACCGGTAGAAAAAGTTACTACTCAGGTATCCTCAGAAAGTACTTGAATGAAAAAGATACTCCGTTCGATTTTTACGATCTTTCGCTTAAAGTAAATTTTTCGTCACCGTCAATTGATGAAAACAGTAAATTTAGTGCACACACTTTTCTAAGCAGTGATCAAGTGCTGAATCACGATCCACTCTTAGAAGATTATGATATCAGAAACAATATCGGGGGATTCAAATGGAGCAAGATATGGAATGGTTCACCATTGGTTTCTGATGTAATATTTTCATATTCACATTATATGGCGAAGGTTGCACCCAATTTTAGCGGTTCAAAACCGAGAGAAAACAATGTTAAAGATTTTACGGTAAATGCCGATTTTGCATATATTTATGACAGTAAAGATCAACTTCTCTTTGGTGTTCAGAACAAATATATTACTACTGCCCTGAAGCAGCAAAATCAACTTGAAAGGGAGATTGATTACACCGTAAACAAGAGTGCACTTGCTGCGTATCTCAATTATAAATTTTTTAGATGGGATGATCTTGGGCTCGATCTTGGAATGCGATTTAATTTATTGTCGATGGCAGATAAAAGGCCTTTTCTGTTTGAGCCAAGGATAAGCATCACTTACTTGCTGAACAGGTTAATGATATTTAAGTTTGCTTTTGGGCGATATTCACAAGAGCTGGTATCTTTAGCCAACGAAGATGAATTAATCTCTGTATTTGAACCCTGGATTATCATTCCCAATAATATTACTGCTGCAGAGGCAACCCATTTTATTGCCGGTTTTACATCTTATTTTACCGACAAAGTTGTCCTTGAGATTGAGGCATATTATAAAGTGATGTCGAATCTGATGGAGGTGAACGAAAAAAAATTCACATCAGTACAATTTGACTTTAAGAATATCGACGGTGTTTCCTACGGAGTTGAGACTTCTATAAAATTTGATGGGAGTCTTTTTTACGGGAGAGCCACTTATGCACTTGGTTGGGCAGAGAAAAAGGCGAAAGATCTAACTTATGCACCACGATATGATGTTCGACATTCATTAAGTTTACTGGCAGGTTTCAGCCCCGGTGGCAATTGGCAGTTCACAGCAAACTGGATGCTAAACTCCGGTATGCCTTTTACTCCCATCTCAGGATTCTTCGACAAACTTCTATTGGATGGCACAACCCCCATAGATATTTTTAACGGCTACGAACCTCAATTCATCTACGATGTTAAAAACTCGGGCAGACTCCCTTCATACCACAGACTTGACCTCTCAGTAACAAAGAAGTTCAAAACCGGATTTGCAGATTTTACAATCGGTGCAAGTGTTCTAAATCTTTATAACAGAGCCAACATCTACTATTTTGACAAAAAAACAGGGAAGAGAGTTAACCAGTTACCAATTCTTCCTGCATTATTTGTAAAAGCGGAGTTTTAAAATGAAGTCGATTTTTTCTTTTATCATTTTATTCTTATTTATCCTCACTGCAACAGGATGCGAGGACAGTTTTACTCCTCGTTCAGAGTTTAAAGAGGGGTATGTTCTTTTTTCCATAACTGCCGGACAGGAAATTGGTAAACTCGTTGTTCCAAAAGTTATTCTTGCCAGAGTATATGATGTTCCGGGAACTGATCCATACTTAAATACTGAAGCCCCTGAAATTGCAGGTGCGAGAGTTGAGATTAAATTCAGAGGTGATTCGTATCTTCTAAAAGATTCCACTGTTGCGAGGGAAGATTCATCGCGATATACCTCCCCCGTAAAATTCTATTTTGGTAAAGCCATTCCACTCTACTCGGGAGATACAATTACAATAACAGCCAGGCTTGCTAATGGTGTTGTGCTTTCATCGGGAACCAGAGTACCAAGATATCTGTATTACGAATCATCCATAGTATTTCCAAGAGGATTTACAACCGATGTGGATGTTTACAAATATGGAAAAACATGGAGCCTCTATTGGACTTCACAGGAATTAAATCTCTGTTTCCCAAAAATGAAACTCTATTACACAAAAAAAGAGGGAAACAGGGAAGTATCTAAAAATATAGAGATTCCACTAAAAGTTATTGATAGAAACGGAGTTCCAACCCCGATTTACCCTGTGGCAAACAGAGATGAAGAAGCCAACTATGACCTCGCATCATTTGATTGGGCAATGAACAAAATATCTGAAGGTGAACCCGATAAATCACTGTTCCGTGTCCAACATGTGATCTTTGAAGCTACCGAGTATGACGCCCCCCTCTCAAATTATTATTCGAGTGTTAACGGATTTCTTGATAATTTTAGCTTAAGACTCGATGAGCAGGTATTTAGCAATATTGCAGGCGGCTTTGGTGTATTCGGCACCTATTTTACCTCGGCATATCAAGTGGAAATGGACTCAAGATATGTTCAAAAATATGGATACAATATTAAGTAAATTAGGTATTAGGTATTAGGTATTAGGTATTAGGTATTAGGTATTAGGTATTAGG
>CAZHCW010000012.1:115224-139959 GCA_964531325.1 uncultured Ignavibacteriaceae bacterium
GTATTAGGTATTAGGTATTAGGTATTAGGTATTAGGTATTAGGTATTAGGTATTAATTAGAACCTAACTTCCTCACCAAGTTATAAAATTAAAGCCCGTTTAGAATGCCTAACGGGCTTTTTTTATTGGATAAAAAATAACTTTCCGGCTCAAAAAATAATACTTAATACTTAATACTTAATACTTAATACCTGTTTACTCAATTCTTTTCTTGAAGCGGAGGATACTTATTCCAAGGATCACAACTCCGATAATAAACATCGAGAGACCATCTTGCCAGTGTTCTGCAAACCCGGCGCCTTTGAGAATTACACCTCTGATAATCAGAAGGAAATATTTCAGGGGGATGATTACGCTGATGTCTTGAAATATTGGAGGCATGTTTTCAACGGGAAAAGCGAATCCTGACAGAAAAACCAAGGGTAACATAATAGCAAACACCGCGAGCATCATCGCCTGCTGCTGTGTTTTAGAAAATGTAGAGACTAATAATCCCAACCCAAGGGTTGACAAGATGTAAATAAATGAACTCGCAAAAAGAAATAGAACATCACCTTTTACATCGATCTTAAAAATAAATTTCATCCCTGTTAAGACGATAATAACAGAAACAAACCCAAGAATCACAAAAGGGATTAATTTTCCTGCAATAAGTTGATACGATTTAATTGGGGTGACAATAAGTTGTTCGAGAGTGCCTATTTCCTTTTCCTTCACAATGGCGAGAGAAGTTAAAAGCAAAGTGACAAGACTTAACAACAGCCCTACAATTGCAGGGACCATAAAAATCTGGGACTGAAGTGATGGATTAAACCAAATTCTGAACTGTGAAGTTACCTCTCCGGCCGGAAGCCTTTGGATGCCTCTCAATTTTATTTTTTCGGTTGCAAGATTCCCTGTAAACTTTATCAAAATTTTTGAAACATATCCAGATGCAATAGAGGCTGAATTACCATCACTTCCATTAAATATCCCTTGAACCACTGCCATCTCATTTCTGTTGATATCTCTCTCAAAATCGCGCGGGATCACCACTGCAACAAGTGTATTCCCTTTATCAATCTCGCTATAAACTTCGTCATATGAAGTGCAATATTTGTCGATACTAAAATAAGTTGATCCTGAAAATTGTCTAATCAGTTCCCTGCTTGTTTCTGTTTTATCCAAATCCAGTATTACCGTTCTGACCACATTTAGATCCAATGTCGCTGCATATCCTAAAAGAACCAATTGAATCACAGGCGCAACCAATATGATCCCAAACATTTTAGGATCACGCCGAAATTGTTGGAATTCCTTAATTATTATCCTGAGGATGATATTCATGGTCAAGCCTTCCGTTCTTTAATCTTTGTAATACCAACAGAGAGCACCAAAACAACCGAAATGTAAACAAGGAGGGCTAAAATATCTTTATAAAAAGTTTCAATACCCGTCCCCCGAAGAATAATTGATCGCAAAATGTTGTTAAAGAATTTTGTTGGTGTAATATTGGTCATCACCTGGATAAACCCGGGCATACTTTCAATCTGAAAAATGAATCCCGACAGAATAAGAGATGGCAGTAACGAAATAAAAGTACCAAGTGTAAAAGCAATCTGTGTATTTGCAGAAATAACTGATACCAAATAACCCAGAGAAGTGCAGGCGAACAGAAAAATCAGAGTGGTATATATCAAATCAAAATAACTTCCCATGGTCTCTACACCAAATAGAAAATATCCAACAACAAGTATCATGGCTGCATTCAGGTAAGCAACCCCAAGATATGGAAGAATCTTTCCAACAAGCAACGACAATGTGGAGACCGGTGAAACCCTGATCTGTTCAATTGTATTTCTTTCAGTCTCCCTTACCAATGAAAGAGAAACACTGACCACTGCGGTAATTACAAGAATCATCGAGATCAAACCGGGAATAAAAAACAGAGTGCTTCTTAATTCCGGGTTGTAAAGAAACTTTGATGAAAGTGAAACAGGAGGTTTCAGGGTTATACCACTTGTTTTTAATTTTTCATCTCTAAATTTCCCGTTAAAAGTAGCAATAGCTGCTTCGAGATAATTTGAGATCACTATTGCGGAGTTTGCATTTACTCCATCCACCAGATATTGAATAGTAGTTTTATTCCCTTTCTGCAGTTCAAAGTCAAAATTCTCGGGGATAGTGATAACCACTGCAACAGTCTTTTTGTCCAGGAGACCTTTAATCTCGGATGCATTATTGATATATACTGGATCACTAAAGTACTCAGAAGAAGTTGTTTCGTTTATAAATTTTCTGCTCAAGGCTGAATTATCAAGATCAAGCACGGCGAGATTGATATTCTTAACATCAAAATCCACAGCGTATCCAAAAAATGCCAACAAAAAAACCGGGAAAAAGATGAGTATTCCAAAAAGTCGTTTGTCTCTTACGAGATGTTTAAATTCTTTTTTTGCTATTGCAATTGTTGTGTTCAACATATTAATACTTCTTTTCGATCAGATGGATAAAAACATCCTCCAATGAAGGGACAATTTCTGTGATTTTAAGTTCATATTCATAATAAGTTGAACGAAGCCATGAGATTATTTCATTGGTTGACACACTATTGCTCGCAGGGATAAAATGAATTTTTTCACCAAAAATTGATATCTCACCTTTAAGTTGAGAGGATTCTATCTTACTCATCAGCTCTATACTGTCCTTTGCTTCAATTTCAAGGACTTTGGACTTAATATAGTTCTGTTTCAAAGCAGTCGGGGTTCCTTCAGCAATTATTTTTCCGGCATTAATCAAAATGATGTTTGCACAATATTCAGCTTCTTCCAGGTAATGGGTCGTCACAAACACTGTGATTCCCTCCTCGGAAAGGGAATTAATCAACTCCCAAAATGCCCTGCGCGAGATTGGATCAACTCCACTCGTTGGTTCATCGAGGAATACTATTCCCGGGCGGTGGATAACCGCGGTTGCAAGCGCAAGTCTTTGTTTTATTCCTCCGGGAAGACTGCCTGTCAAGGTTCTCTCTTTCCCTTCAAGGAAGGAGACCTGCATAGCCCATTTTTTTCGTTCTTCAAGATCTTTTTTGTTAAGTCCATAAACCCCGCCAAAAAAGTTGATATTCTCTTCAACTGACAAATCATTATAGAGACTGAATTTTTGTGACATATAACCTATGTTAGCCTTAACCTTTTCAGGTTCACGGATAATACTGAATCCCCCAACCGTTGCGTCACCGGATGTAGGTTCAAGCAGCCCGCAAAGCATTTTTATCGTTGTTGATTTTCCCGCGCCATTTGCACCCAAAAATCCAAAAATCTCGCCTTTTGATATTGAAAAACTTACCTCATCAACAGAGATAAAATCTCCAAATTTTTTGGTTAATTTATCCACTTCAATTGCATTCATCAGAAAAGTGGCCTTCCTGTCGATTTTTTAAGTTTATAATCTGACATCACAAGGTTTATTTTAGCTAATTGAAGATTTATTTTTGCCGCAAAGAGTAGAGTATCGGCATCCAAAAGATCGGAAGCAGTTGCATTCTGCACTTTAAAGTTTTCGAGTGTTACACGATAGTTTTCTTCAGCCTGTTCGAGAGTTTTCTCTAAATTAATAAGTTTTTCTTTGGCTCCGCTTAAAGAAATATAGTTTTGATAAACTTCGTTGTCAATTGCATCCTCAACCTGTTTTCGGGTAGTCTGTAACCCTTTGATAGATTGATTAACCTGTTCCACCCTGGCTGAAGTTGAGCCCCAATCCAAGACGGTCCACTGGAGATTCAGAGAAACATCCCAGGTAGCACGGAATTCATCCTTTTGTGGAAAAATTCTTTGTGTGGGATTGGAGTAATACAGATTTGAACTTAAAAAGAGATCGGGGAGATAACCTGAACGGGCAGCATTAAGATTTTCTTCCAACACTTCCTGTTTCAAAGAAAGTGAATTAAATTCGCCTCGTTTTGTTTTAGCTAAATTTCTCATTGATTCAAATTCTCCGGCTGTTTCCAGTGGGCGAAAAATGAAGTCGTCTATTTCCAAAGGCGTATTAATGTCTCTTCCCATTGCTGTATTTAATTGAGCTTTTGCGGAGTTAATTGCTATTTCTGCATCTATTTTTTTTGAGATAAGATTTGAAATCTGCACTTCAACTTTAAGAACATCGTTTCTGGTGGCGAGACCATTCTGAAGAAAATCATTTATATCAGTGAGTCTTTTTTGCATCATTGTGATGTTTTCATTAACCAGTTTTAATTGCTCCATGGCTGCTGAAAGAATAAAGTAAGCTGAGATTATTTTTATTGACTCTTCACTTTTTAATATCTCATAATCGGCTTTTAATACTTTTGTCTGATTTTCGATCCCTTTTTCCTGGGCGGAAATTCTGTTCCCGGTAAATACTGGTTGAGTCAAATTCAGTCGCAGGTTATAACTGTTCAAAATTGGTTCCTGTAGAACAATGGGGTTTGGGAGCATTGGAAGTTTTACTTCCGAATTTGGCACATCTGAAAGTCGGGAGTAGGATGCGAAAAGTTTAACCTGAGGCAATTTGGCTGCTGAAATTTCATTGTTCAATCCTTCATTGCGGGCAATGTTGGTAAAACTGATTGAGAGCGATTTACTCTTCTCGAGGCCGCTTTTTATACACTCCTCAAGGCTCATTTTTTGAGCAGTCATCAATGTGGTGGTTGCAACGAAAATCGCAAAAATTGTCAATATGTGTTTAGTATTCATATTACTTCTCATAGTTGCTGCTTACTAAGTGGATAAAAATATTCTCCAGAGATGGAGGTTTTATTCTGTATTCCGTAATTTTCAAACTGATTCCGGTGAGAGCTGTTTTTATCTTGTTTAGAGTCTCTTCAGGTTTGTTGGTTACAATTGCAATTCTGTCGCCAAAAGCTTGTGATTCTATCTTTAGATTCTCTTTAATAAATTTTGATATTTTCCTTACATCACCAATATATATCTCAAGCACCGACATATTCACCGAGTTTTTTACATTTTCCGGAGTTCCCACTGCGATTAGTTCTCCCTGGTTCATCAATCCAATTCTGTTACATCTCTCGGCTTCGTCAAGGTAGGGAGTTGTCAAGAGAATTGTGATTCCATCCCTTTGTAGAGTGGAAAGAATTTTCCAGAAATCCCTTCTTGACACAGGGTCAACTCCCGTAGTAGGTTCATCCAGAAAAAGGATTTCCGGTTTATGAATAAGTGAGCAGGCCAATGCCAGTTTTTGTTTCATTCCTCCGGAGAGTTTTTCGGCTGTTCTGTCACGAAATTTTATCAGACGCATCAGTTCAAGCAATTCATTTCTTCGTTCTTTGAATTGGTTTACATTGTGAATTCGAGCAAAAAATTCAATATTCTCATCCACTGTCAGATCACCGTAAAGAGAAAACTTTTGTGAAAGGTACCCAATACCGTTTTGAATTTCCCGTTTGGCAGTTGAAATGGGTTTTCCAAAAATGGTAATATCTCCTGAATCAGGTTTCGTCAGCGCACATAAAATGCGCATTGTTGTTGTTTTACCGGCTCCGTCAGGACCCACCAAACCAAACATTTCACCTTTATTCAGATTAAGTGTAAGGTTTTTAACAGCAACGATTTCCCCAAACGACTTGGAAAGTCCTTCAATGGTTATCGCCTGAACTAATTCTTTACTGTTTTTAATAAGCATCGTCATTTATCTTCCGGTAGATCAAAATTTGATGGTTGCGTCTGCGGGCATACCATCTTTCAACTCATTATTCTGATTTTTAACTCTGATTTTTACTTCGTACACAAGCCGTGTTCTCTCATCCTCGGTCTGAATGTTTTTAGGTGTAAAAGCAGCTTCAGGCGAAATAAAGACGACTTTACCGGAATACAATTTGTTTGGGTAACTGTCGATTTTTACATCTGCCGACTGTCCGGTTTTCACCTTTCCAAGGTCGGTCTCCTGCACATACACGATAAGATCCAACTCATTTGTTGCAGAAATTTTTACCAGGGACGACATTGCTCCTGCCATCTCTCCTTTCCTGAAGTATTTTTTTACGATAGTGCCATTGATAGGGGAGATGATGTAACATTTATCTATACTGTTTCTGAGAATATCTGCACCAACCGCAGCCTCTTTTTTTCTTGCCAGTGCAGATTTTAATTCTTCAGGACGAACAATCGTTTTAATTTTTTGCAGATTTTCATTCGCGGCGTTTAACTGTGATTTCAACAGTTTTACTTTTGTATCAATATCATCCAATTGTTTTTTTGTTACTGAGCCTGAATTATGGAGGTTAAAAATTCGTTGATAATCAGACTCAGCAAGTTTCAGGTTGGTTTCCAACTGTGACTTCATTTCCTCGGCTTGTTTAATGTCCTCTTTTCTGGCACCGTTTAGAAGCAGAGAGTATTGAGCATCAGCTCCGTCGATTAGAGCACCCATTTTCTGGAGTTGAAGTTGAAGATTGGAATCATCAATTTTAACAACAGTATCATTCATTTTCACTTGATCACCTTCTTCAAAAGGGAAATTGAGAACAAGTCCCGGAGCTTGAGCAGCAAGAGTTACACTGATTGCCTCCAAATTTCCGGAGACTTTTACACTCTTTGTATCCACTTCTTCTTTACAGCCTCCGATAATCAGTGAGATAAGACCTGATAGAACGAGAATTTTAATATTTCTCATTTTGAAATACTCCATATAACATATTTGAAAATTCTTCTTTACCTTTTTCGGTAAGAATGGTACCTAACAAAAATTTATAAAAATGGCCCAGTGCCTGATTCATCGTAAATCCGGTTTCATCAAGAAATTCCTTTTTTAGGATCGATCTGATACCGGAGATGAAAATCGTGACAACGAGTGCCACAGGGGCATCCCTCACATAACCTTCCTCAACTCCCTGATTGAATATTTTTGGAATAACTTTTCGCATCATTCCACCTCTGAAGTTGTCAAATTCTTTCCAAAGAGCGGGCAAGTCATTCTGAATATCTACAAGGAATTGATTTGAGATATTCGACGATTCCTTTAACATGTGTCTTAGAATCAGAACCAATTTAACAACTGAAGGATTATCACTTTGTGAAACCCCGGTTACGAAACCTGAGGCTGAGACCATAAAAGTTTGAAATGCAGCTTCAACAAGTTCTTCCTTCGATCCGTAGTATTTATAAATTGTTTTTTTACTGATTCGAAGTCCCGAGGCGATATCATCCATCGATATTTTTGAAAATCCGTGTTGTCTATAATTACTGAAAGCAAATTCGGCTATTTTTTGTTTTTGTTGTTCTTGTTTTGTCATGGAAACTAAAAGTTAATAATGTGGTTTCTAAATTAGTAAAAGGAAACTTAAAAAGCAATAGACAGTTTCCATTTTTTTTAATTTAATTAAAAATTATTTAAAGTTGAATCGAAGCAAGGAGTAAAAGGTTAAATTTGATCATTTATTTTTCTCTTTTTTACAGGAAAAGTTTGGAAGGTTCATACCACAAAAAAGGCATAATAGCAGTTGTAATTGCAGCACTCCTCTGGAGCACCGGAGGGTTGTTTATTAAACTGATTACTTTGAATTCGTTGCAATTATCATTTTTCCGATCACTTTTTGCCGGGCTGGTAATTCTTGCCTTGTTCAGGAAGGATGCGTTAAAGTTTAATAGATGGTCGATAATGACCGGGTTGTTTTATGCAGGCGTGCTTGTCTTTTTTGTAATGGCAACCAAACTGACTACCGCAGCCAATGCAATATTTTTGCAATACACTGCCCCGATTTATGTCCTCATTTTGGAACCACTTCTGTTAAAGACGAAATTTGAGCGATTAAATCTGATTACCATAGTTTTTTGTTTTGCAGGGATGGCTCTTTTTTTTGTCGGTAAATTATCACCAGGAGATATTGAGGGAAACTCATTTGCTCTCGTCTCCGGACTTTGTCTTACAGGGATGTTTCTGGGAATGAGGAAATCGGGGGAGGAGTTTAAATGGAGCACTATATTTTATGGTAATTTTTTTGTAGCACTTTTTACTTCGTTTTCGATGCTTGAAATTACCGCACTTGGTTCATCAGACCTTTTGATGGTAGGATATCTCGGTATTTTCCAAATCGGAATTGCTTATGTAATTTTCAGCTATGGGATCAACAAGGTTGAAGCAATAGAAGCTTCACTTCTTGCAATGATTGAGCCTGTGCTTAATCCCGTTTGGGTTTTAATCGGCTACGGGGAGACACCTTCTTCATTTGCCATTGCAGGGGGGGTGATTATTGTTTCTGCAATTGCGCTTAGGACAGTGATGGTTGAGAGAAGAAGACGACGGAAACTGGTGATTGGATAGAGAACGCAGATACACGCTGATTAAACAGATTTTCGCAGAGAGGATTAAAATAATAGTTCCACGGATTTAACGGATTGAACACGGATTTTCACGGATAGGAATTATGAATTAGTTTCACCTCCCGACAGTAGGGAACAGTTTCTATGAATGGTGGGTCAGCCCTCCCGGCGTTGCAGGCATGGGTTAATTAAGGAGATAGTCTTTCAATTTTCCAGTTGTCTTCATCGAGTTTTGTATAGAGGAATCTATCGTGAAGACGATTTGGTCGGCCTTGCCAGAATTCAATTTTTGAGGGGACAACCTGGTATCCACCCCAAAACGGGGGAAGTGGTATCTCACTATCTTTAAACTTCTTTTTCATTTCTCTAAATTTCCTTTCGAGATATTGTCTTGAAGGCACCACTTCACTCTGGTTTGATGCCCAGGCTCCGATTTGAGAATCCACCGGTCTGCTATTGAAATAATAGAGAGATTCTTCAGTTGGCAGGATAAGAGCTTTACCGGTTATTCTTACCTGTCTTTCAAGATCAAGCCATAAAAAAAGCAGACTCACATTGTTGTTTTCCTTAATATGTAAGCCTTTTTCACTGCTGTAATTAGTATAAAAATGGAAAGATTCCTCGTCAAGCCCTTTAAGCAGAACTGTTCTTGAAGCAGGAACACCATCAGGAGCGACTGTAGAGAGGACCATCGCATTTGGTTCTGTAATTTCAGCTGCAAGTGCTTCACCAAACCAAATGGAAAACTGAGTTATCGGATCATCCTGTAAATCAGAAAGATCGAGTCCTTTTCGTTGATAATTTTTTCGTAAAGCTGCTATATATCTGTTATCGTGAAATGACATTTTATTAGTTCCTCTAATTTGATTACTTTTCCTGATTAGATTTTTTGTTCTTGTGTTAAGAGGGCATTCTGCACTACGGGAACAAAGAAAATCAAAACGCCATTCAAAAAATAACAAGAGTATCGTAAAAATTATGAGTGAAAACGGTTCACCTATGGACAAGCAACAATTTATTGAACATTTTGGATCGAACAGTTGGTTCGTTGAATCTTTATATGAAGAATATAAAGAGAATCCGGGTACGGTTCCCGAGCAATGGAAAAGATATTTCAAAGGAGAAATTTCAGCAAGTGAAGTTTCTCAAGTTGAAACTTCAGACAAATCTTCTGCAACAAAAACGCCGTCACCTGCAAAGAGTTTTCCAATGCCTCAACCACTTACGGGCGATACCACCAGGGTAATAGCAGGTGGAGCAGCAAAAATTCTGCAGAACATGGAGGCGTCACTTACAATTCCTACAGCTACTTCACTAAGGACGATACCGGTGAAGATTCTCGAAGAGAACCGAATGTTGATAAATTCCTACCTTTCAAAAATTAAAGGTGGAAAGATATCATTCACCCATATAATTGGTTGGGCAATCGTTCAGGCAACAAAGCTTTACCCCACCATGAATAATGCGTACTCGGAATTGGATGGTAAACCGGTTGTCATACAAAGAGGATCAATTAATCTTGGTCTTGCAATTGATGTTGAAAGAAAGGACGGAAGCCGAAACCTGATGGTTCCCAACATCAAGAATGCTGATCAGATGGATTTTAAGAAATTCTACGATACATACGAGGATTTGGTAAAAAGGAGCAGATCCGGGCAAATTGACCCGTCTGAATTTATGGGAACAACCCTTTCCCTTACAAATCCGGGAACAATTGGTACAATCTCATCAACGCCAAAATTGATGCTCGGGCAGGGCACAATTATCGCCACAGGCGCAATACAGTATTCATCGGAATATATTGCCATGTCGCCCGAGACAATATCTAATCTTGGAATAAGCAAAATCCTGACAATTACGAGCACTTATGACCACAGAATAATTCAGGGTGCAGAGTCGGGGCTCTTCCTCAAGAAGATTAGTGAAATGATTTCCGGCGAAGATGATTTTTATGAGATCATTTTCGACAGTCTTAAAATCCCGTACAAACCACATAAGTGGCAAAGTGACCTGGTTCCGTCATTCAGTGGTGGAAATGCCAA
This sequence comes from uncultured Ignavibacteriaceae bacterium, assembly GCA_964531325.1. Taxonomy (GTDB): domain Bacteria; phylum Bacteroidota; class Ignavibacteria; order Ignavibacteriales; family Ignavibacteriaceae; genus UTCHB3. The sequence goes on from CAZHCW010000012.1 coordinate 125,561, forward strand.
TTACGAAGAGATTGCCAAACAGGGCAGAGTAAGACAGATGATCAACATGTTCAGGGTTCGGGGGCATCTGATCGCTACAACTGATCCGTTAGGAAAAAACACAACATATCATCATGAACTTGATCCATCGTTCTACCAGCTTACTGTTTGGGATTTGGACAGACCGTTTCTTACTCATGATTTTGGTGGATACAAAACTGCCACTCTTAGAAAGATTTTGGATAAACTTCAGCGAACATATTGCGAAAATATTGGGGTTGAATATATGCATATTCAATCAAGTGATGAAAAGGCATGGCTTCAGAACAAAATGGAGCCTGTGGAAAACAAACCAAATCATGATGCAGCCACTAAAAAACAGATTTTGAATAAATTGATCGAAGCCGAGGGATTTGAACATTTTATTCATACAAAATTTGTCGGGCATAAAAGATTTTCGCTCGAGGGTCTTGAATCTACAATACCGGCACTCGACCATTTGTTAACGATTGCAGCCGACAATAATGTTAAAGAAATTGTGCTTGGAATGGCACATCGGGGCAGATTAAATGTTCTTACCAACATCGTTGGGAAGGCTTACGACTCAATTCTCTCTGAGTTTGAGGATATAATTGATCCAAATTCTTATGCCGGCTCAGGCGATGTAAAATATCACCTTGGTGCATATAACAAAGTAAAAACCCGTTTCAGAAAAGAAATTGCTGTGTCGATTGCTTCAAATCCGAGTCACCTCGAATGGGTAAACCCTGTTGTCGAGGGGATTGTGAGAGCTAAACAGACACGGAGCAACGACCTCGAGAGAAATCACATAATTCCTGTTCTTCTTCATGGTGATTCTGCTTTTGCAGGTCAGGGAGTGGTAGGGGAGACTATTAATCTCTCTCAGCTCGCCGGCTACAAAACCGGCGGAACCATTCACATAATCACAAATAATCAGATTGGTTTTACAACCACTCCCGACGAGGCTCGTTCATCGGTTTACGCAACGGATGTGGCTAAAATTGTTCAAGCGCCCATCTTCCATGTGAATGGTGATGATCCTGAGGCTGTTCTACACGCTATAAGGATTTCATTTGAGTATCGCCAGAAATTTGACAAAGATGTGGTGGTAGATATTGTTGGGTATAGAAGGCACGGTCATAACGAAGGAGACGATCCCGGTTACACTCAACCAATACTGTACGCAAAAATAAAACAACATCCATCTGTTACAAAGATTTACGGAAAAAAACTTATTAGCGAGGGAGTAATCACTGAGGACGAACTTGCACAGATGGAGGCTGCATATAATCAAAAACTTGAGAATGCACTTCAAATAGTTGCAAGGAAAAAGATTGAATTTAAAATTGATATTCCTTTCGCTCTGCATACAGAACAAATTCAAATTGCAAAAAAGAGCCATGAAACAGCAATATCTGAAGATGAATTTAAAGAACTGCTGATAAAAGGTTCATCTCTTCCTGAAGGATTTAATCTGCATCCCAAATTGGTTAAGTTTCTTGAAAAAAGGAAAGACCTTGCCAATTCAACTGACGGGCTTGCTGACTGGGCGACCGCCGAATTCCTTGCCTTTGCATCATTATTAAAAGAGGGAAGTCCTGTAAGGTTAAGCGGTCAGGATTGTGTACGCGGAACATTTACACAACGCCACATGGCATTTACTGATGTGGTAAACGGGCATCAATATTTCCCTATTAACCACATGTATCCAAACCAGGCAAGAGCCGAAATTCTTGATAGTTTGCTTTCAGAAGCCGCCGTGATGGGTTTTGAGTATGGCTATAGCACTGCCGATCCAATGTGTCTTGTTATTTGGGAAGCGCAGTTTGGCGATTTTGTTAACGGTGCGCAAATTATAATCGATAACTTTGTTGTTGTTTCCAAAGAGAAATGGGATACACCTAATAATCTTGTGCTTCTTCTGCCCCATGGATTTGAGGGTCAGGGTCCGGAACATTCCAGTGCCCGGCTTGAAAGATTTCTGATCCTAAGCGCACAGGACAATATGGAAGTATGCCATCTATCCGATCCGGCAAACTATTTCCATCTTTTGCGTCGTCAGATGAAAAAGGATGTATTAAGACCACTGGTTGTTATGTCTCCAAAAAGCCTTTTGCGACTTCCTGAAGCCAGATCACCCAAAGAACACTTTCTTACAGGAACATTCAAAGAGTTCCTCGACGACACTTCCGGAATAGAAAAAAGCAAGGTTAAGAAAGTACTTCTGACCAGCGGTAAAATCTATTATGAACTGGATAAATACAGAAAAACTTCCGGTGCCACAGATGTAGCAATCATCCGAATTGAACAACTGTATCCATTTGAAGGTGAGATGTTAAGTGAAATACTTTCGGCATATACCGGAATGGAAGAGCTGTTATGGGTTCAAGAAGAACCACGAAACATGGGAGCATGGAATTTCCTGAGACCAAGATTGTATGACATCGTGAATTCGGGCATGAAAATTCAATATGTCGGCAGACCAGAAAGTGCGAGCCCGGCAGTTGGATCAGCCAAACTCGCGGCAAGACAACAGGAAGCAATTATAAGAACTGCCTTTACGATGTTGTAATTGACATAGTGAAACTTTATTTCTTAATACCAATTTGTTCATCAACGCATTTGCAGCTCCTGAAGCATTGAAGAAATATGAAAAAGAACTTGACTATATCTTCAAAAATATCAAACCTGTAAAGTAATTCACAGTAAAATTTGGTTAAAACCGGATAGTCTTAATTGGCGATCCGGTTTTTTTTTGTGGGCGTTCAGGGATTCTTCCGGAGGGATGCTTTTGGCAAAAGCCAGAGACCCTATGATTTAACCGGTTTCTATACTCAATTTCAAAACCATAATAAGGTAAAGTTGTTAAAAACATTTTTTTGTATATTTGGATATTCAAAGCATTGCATTTAAGAACAAGAATATAAATCAAAAAGCATATTGATAGTACAGAAGATGTGCATATGAACACCGACATTACAATCGATAATTCACAAGTCAGAGACCTGTTGGATACCATAATTCCAAAAATTGTGGAGGAAGTGTCTCCACAAAAGATAATTTTGTTTGGTTCTGCAGCCAGAGCAGAATCGGAAAAATATAATGATATTGATTTGTTAATTGTTGTTAATGATGGTATTCACAGAAGACATACTGCACAACACCTTTATCAAAAAGTCAGGAGTGGAGCAGTCCCAATCGATTTTGTTGTTGCAACGGAGACCGATATTGATCTCTACAGGTCAGTAAAGGGTTATATCTATTTCGCAGCATTGAAAGAAGGGATTACACTTTATGAACGACAAAAATGTGGAATTTGCTAAATGGATAATGAAACAATCTCATTAATTGAACAATACATAATAAAGGTCAAACAAAGTTTCAGTCCAAAGTATATTATTTTGTTTGGTTCACACTCGAGGGGGGAGCAGAAGGAATTTAGCGACATTGACATTGCAGTGGTCTTTGACAAGTACGAGGGGGAAAATATATTGGATGATAACGCTTTTTTATTCCGTTTAGCTTGGGAAGTGGACTCACGAATTGAACCCGTAATCCTGTCGCTTGAAAATGATAACAGTGGCTTTGCAGAATCTGTTGTCAAGAATGGTAAAATTCTTTATGCTGCTTAATCTATGAGGATCCCCCCTGAATTATTTGGTTAATATCCGCTAAAACTATAATTTGTAGTCAATATTAATGATATTTTCTAATAGTTTTATAAGACTTTTCATTTTCAAAAAAATAGAAATTAAGTAGATAATGGTCAATCATCAGGAACTCTCTTCTCTTATTTGGAATGTATGCGATGATGTGTTGCGCGGTCTCTTTAAACCACATGAATATGGAGATATCATCCTCCCGTTTGTGGTGCTTCGCAGGTTGGATTGTGTAATTGAACCAAAAAAAGATGAAGCCTTCAGACTTTATGAAGAATTTAAGGATAAGGTGGCTGATCCCACCCCGATAATAAAAGATCAACTTCATACCCAGTTCTTCAACTATTCCAAGTATGACCTTTCGAGATTAAAACAAGACCCCAAAAATCTTTACCTCAATTTTCAGAACTACCTCAACGGCTTTTCTAAAAATGTTTATGACATCATAGAAAATTTCCAGATACAAAAACCTGTCGAAAAACTTAATAAAAACAACAAACTTTTCCTTTTTGTAGAAAAATTTACCGGTGTTGATCTACATCCAGAAGTTGTGGATAACCACGCCATGGGGCAGATATTTGAGGAACTCCTTCGCCGTTTCTCTGAAATGAGCAACGAAACAAGTGGAGAGCATTATACTCCAAGAGATATTGTGCAACTGCTTGTTGCCCTTTTGTTTTCTGAAAGTGTCGATGACTTAAAGGGTGAAGGTAAAATCCGTTCTTTGTTTGATCCATGTTGTGGTACCGGAGGTTTACTCACCATCGGTAAAAAGTGGGTACTCGACAACATAAATCCTGATATAGAGATCAGATTAAGTGGACAGGAACTGAACCCCCAGACATATTCAATTTGTAAATCGGATATGTTAATCTCCGGTGAAAAACCTGACAGCATAAAATTGGGTTCATCACTTTCTGAAGATGGTTTTCAGGGAGAAAAATTTGAATACATGATGACCAATCCACCTTTTGGTGTGAGTTGGAAAAGTGAAGAAGAATTTATCACCGAAGAAGCTCGAAACCCTAATGGAAGGTTTTTTGCAGGAACTCCCAGAACATCCGATGGTTCTTTACTTTTTCTTCAACACATGATTTCAAAGATGGAGCCAAACGGTTCCAGAATCGGGATTATCTTTAATGGTTCACCTTTGTTTACCGGCGATGCGGGTTCGGGTGAAAGTGAAATCAGAAAGTGGATAATCGAAAATGACTGGCTTGAGTGTATTGTGCAACTGCCTGACTCTCTCTTTTTTAACACCGGCATCACCACCTACATCTGGATTGTAAATAACAAAAAGAGAGAACCGAGAAAAGGGAAAGTTCAACTTATAAGTGCTTCCGACCTATTTAAACCGATGAAAAAATCCCTTGGAAGCAAACGCAAAGAAGTATCAAATGAACAGATTAATCTAATTGTAAAGACGTATTCTGATTTTACTGAAACGGAGATCTGTAAAATCTTCCACAATCCATTTTTTGGATATACAAAAGTCACTGTTGAACAGCCACAGTTGGAAAACGGTCTCCCTTTAAAGGATAAAAAAGGCAATATTAAACCAGATACTTCACTTCGTGATAACGAGAGAATTCCACTGGGAGTTGATATTGAGGAGTATTTTGCCCGGGAAGTAAAACCTCATCTGCCAAATGCTTATATGGACAGAAGTAAAGATAGTCGGGGTTACGAGATCAACTTCACAAAGTATTTTTACAAGTATAAACCTCTAAGGTCTTTGGATGAAATTGTCAACGACCTGCTTGAACTGGAAAAGGAATCATCATCATTAACTAATAAACTGTTTGATTTATGAAATTATATTCAATTGAAAATGTTAAGCTTAAAAGCATAGATTCGCATGACTTTAAGCTTGAAAGAGATATTCAGAAAATAATTGAAAATAATCTTGAAGAGATATTCAACCTGAAATTTGTAAAATCTGAATTTTCGATTAAAAACTTTAGAATTGATACGTTAACTTATGATGAAGAGAATAAATCATTTGTTATTGTTGAATATAAAAAGGACAAAAATTATTCAGTTATCGATCAAGGATACACTTATATGTCTCTCTTGCTAAATAATAAATCCGATTTTGTCCTTGAGTTTAATGAGTGTTGTTGTAAATCTCTCAAAAGAAGTGATATTGATTGGTCTCAATCAAGGGTTATTTTCATATCTCCTCAATTCACGGAGTTTCAAAAACACTCGATAAATTTTAAAGATGTGCCTTTTGAGTTATGGGAAATAAATAGGTATAAAAATAATTTGATCGGACTCGTTCAACACAAGACCACATCACAAGAGAGTGTCTCGACAATTTCTACCGAAGCAAATAATGTTGTAAACCAAGTTGCTAAGGAAATAAAAGTCTACACTGAAGAATATCATTTAACGCAAAATAGATCGGTTGCACAAGATATTATCGAACTTTATGAGGAAGTAAAACAAAAAATCTTAACTCTTGATGGTATAGCTGTTGCCCCACGTAAATTGTACATCAGTTTCCAAAAGAACGCAAAACCTATTTGCCATATTGTCATCTTTTCTAATCAACTTAATTTTGTTATTAACATGAAGAAAGGTGAATTATATGATCCATATAAACTGACGAAAGATGTTAGTGGACAGGGACATTGGGGGGTTGGAGATTACCAGGTGAAAATCAAAGACAATACTGAACTTGATAAACTAATGTTGTTAATAAAACAATCTTATGAAAAGCAGAGATGATTAATAGATGCTCCTCTTATAAAGATTCCAGTGTTGAGTGGAAAGAAAATCTCGATGGATTCTGGGAGTCAAAGCCACTAAAATATGTGGTTGATTACAATAAGAAATTGCTCGCAGAAAACACTGCTCCTGACTATGAGTTAAAGTATATAGAGATCAGCGATGTAAACAATATTGGCGAAATATTAAATACCACAACCTATCTTTTCAAGGATGCACCATCTCGATGTCGACGAATTCTGTCCAAAGATGATGTTTTCATTTCCACAGTTCGAACTTATTTGAAAGCCATTGGATATATAAAAGAGGAGTGCGAAGATTTTGTCTGCTCCACAGGTTTCTGTGTTCTTTCTCCTAAAGAGAGTCTCAACCCGGGATATCTTTATTATTCGATTATAAATGAAAAATTCCTCAACGAAGTAATCTCCAAATCGACTGGGGTTTCTTATCCAGCCATCACGCCGACTCAACTGATAAATATTAAAATAAATATTCCGCCACTAACCGAACAAACACAAATCGTCGAATTTCTTGATTCAAAAACCTCACTGATTGACAAACTGATCTCGGTTAAACAGCGAAAAATTGAACTCCTAAAAGAAAAACGAACAGCCCTCATAAATCATGTTGTCACAAAAGGTTTAGACCCATATGTAAAAATAAAGGAGAGTGGCGTTGAATGGATAGGGAAGATTCCGGAGAATTGGGGTTACAAAAAAATAACACATTGTTTTGATTTGATTGGTAGTGGGACTACTCCAGCATCTACCAACTCCGAATACTATGAAGAGGGAGAAATTAACTGGTTACAGACCGGTGATCTCACTGATGGCATGATTACACGAACATCAAAATTAATAACTCAAAAAGCATTCGATGATCTGAATCTTAAAATTTATCCATCAAATAGTTTGATAATTGCAATGTATGGGGCTACTATTGGGAAAGTTGGATTATTAAAAATTGAAACAACCACAAATCAAGCATGCTGTGTTTTAGCTGAACCCAAAGGTGTTTTTGTCAACTACGTTTTTTATTGGTTTATCGCGAACAAAGATAAAATAGTAAGTTTAGGCTACGGTGGTGGGCAACCCAATATTAGCCAGGAGACAATAAAATCTTTACGCATTCACTGTCCACCGACTGAAGAACAAACCCAAATTGTCGAATATCTTGATGAAAAAACCAAAGAAATAGATAATGTCCTGACTCTTGAGCAAAAGAAAATAGACCTCTTAAAAGAGTATCGACAATCGCTGATATCAGAAGTGGTAACAGGCAAGATAAAAGTAACAAAAGATTAATAAGTTATGACCACACCTACCGAAAAACGATTTGAAATTCACATTGAAAACTCCCTCATTTCACAAGGGTATGTCTCAAAATCTTATACAAAATATGATAAGGAACTTTGTCTGATTCCTGAAGAAGTCCTCGGATTTATTACATCGACTCAGCCGAAGGAATGGGAGAAGCTTGAACAACAATATGGTGAATCGACTTCACCAAAAGTTTTAAGACGCATATCTGATGAAATTGGTAAACGGGGTATCGTGGACGTGCTTCGGAATGGAGTCAAAGACAGAGGAGCTAACCTTAGACTTATCTATTTTCAACCCAACAGTGGTTTAAACACAGAGCATGAAGAACTTTACCAACTAAACAGACTTTCACTGGTTCGACAGCTTCGATACTCAACAAAAAATGAGAATTCCATCGACATGGTTCTCTTTGTGAATGGTTTGCCGGTCGTCACCATGGAGTTAAAAAACCAGTTGACGAGCCAGACTTACAAAGATTCTGAAAAACAATATAAAATAGACAGAGATCCGGCGGAATCACTACTCAGATTCAAACGGTGTGCCGTCCATTTTTGTGTGGACAACGACAATGTTTCCATGACCACCCAACTTATGGGGGATAAAACCCGTTTCCTTCCATACAACAAAGAAATCGAAAATCCTGTAAACTATCACGGTTATCGGACCCACTATCTTTGGGAGGAAGTGCTGACTCCCGATTCACTATGTGATATCCTTGAAAATTTTGTACATCTGGCAACCGAATCATCTACCGAATGGGATAATTCAAAAGGGAAAGTAGTTGAGAAAACAAAAGAACTGTTGGTGTTTCCACGGTATCATCAACTTGTTGTTATCAGGAGGCTTAAAAACACCATCCGGGAGGAAGGTGTTGGGCATAATTACCTTATTCAGCATACCACCGGGTCAGGGAAGTCATATTCCATTGGTTGGCTGGCTCATCTGTTAACCTCACTTTACAAAACCAAAGATGATACCAAAAGAATGTTTGACAGTATCGTTGTCGTCACAGATCGAATTGTTTTAGACCGACAACTTCAACGGACGATTAAACAACTGGAACAAACACAGGGAGTTGTAAACAAGGTTGAAGCCGGCTCCAAACAGCTTAAACAATACCTCGAGGGCGGGAAGGATATTATAGTCACCACTATTCAGAAATTTCCTTTCATTTCTGAGGAAATGGTAAAAATGGGGAATAAAACATTTGGAGTGATAATAGATGAAGTACATTCTTCACAGTCGGGTGAAAGTGCTAAACACCTCAAGAAAACTCTCTCGGCCTCAAAGGATGTTGATGAAGATGGTGAGATCGATTATGAAGACAAGATAATTCAGGAGATTCAAAGCCGTGGAAAACAAAAACACATTTCATTTTTTGGTTTTACGGGCACACCTAAAAACAAAACTCTTGAGCTTTTTGGACGGAAAAGAGAAGATGGAATGTTTGAGGCATTTCATTATTACACAATGAGACAGTCAATTTATGAAGGGTTTACTCTGGATGTAATTCAAAATTACACCACATATAAAAGATGGTTTAAGGTTGTCCAAAAAAGTGAAGAGGATAAAAAACTTCCTGAAAGCAAAGCAACAATGGCTTTGGTCAATTTTGTTGATTCAAATGAAGAAACCATTCACCGAAAAGTGATGATAATTCTTGATCAATTCAGGAATAAAACTGAAAAGACAATCGGTGGCAGGGGGAGAGGGATGGTTGTTGTGCGGTCAAGACTTCATTGTGTTTTATTTTTCAAAGAGATGGTAAAACAGATGAAGGCACTGGCGCTTCCGTACTCATGCCTGGTTGCATTCAGTGGGTCAGTTTTTTATAATGGAGAAGAATTTACTGAGGACTCGTTAAACAGACAAAACGGACTGGCGCACGGAGTTTCGATTGAAAAAGGATTAAAAGAGCCACGATTCAGACTCTTGATAGTATCAAACAAGTTCCAGACAGGGTATGATGAACCGTTGCTTCACTCCATGTTTATTGACAAAGTTTTGAATGGAATCCAATGTGTGCAAACTCTCTCCAGACTTAACAGGGTAACAACAGGGAAGACCGACACTTTTGTTCTCGATTTTGTAAATAAGTACGAGGATATTATTAAGTCGTTCCAACCGTTCTTCACTTCAACACTTCTCTCGAGCGAGACAGATCCAAATAAACTTTATGATATTGAGACAAATATTAGAGGCTATGATCTATTCACAAAACAGGAAGTGGATGATTTCTGCCGGGAGTTTTACACCGAAACTGCAACCGATGAAAATCTTCAACCTTTAATCGATAAAGTTGTGGACAGATGGAAAGAGATAAACGATAATGAAAAGAAGAACAATTTTAAGTCGGAGATTCAATCTTACATCAGGCTTTACGGTTACATTTCGCAGATAATCAACTTTGAGGATATCAATCTTGAAAAACTTTTTGTATTCCTGAAGTACCTTAACAAAAAGCTTCCAAAGAACTCAGAGTCGGGAATTGATCTTTCAAAATCGGTTGATCTTGAGTCCCTCAGAATACAGATGATCCGTGAAAATGTGGGTAAAATTGAATATGTACCCGGAATTCTTGATCCTATCACTGCTGAAGCTGGCCAAAAGATCGAGGAACCGCAGGAACTTCTTTCGGAAATAATCAGAAAAATCAACGAAGTTTTTGGCGCAGAATTGACCGACGAACATCGCATAATGATTCAACATGTAAATGAAAGAATCCATAAACACGAAGGTCTGCAAAAAGTAATGGCAGGTGACAACTCCGAACAAAACAAGAAAAAGAAATTCGAAGAAGTATTAGACGAAACCCTCCTTAGTTATGTAAACACACAATTTGATTTTTATCAGAAACTTGAGAACCCAAGAGTTAAAAGTATTCTCATGGATGTGATTTACAGACAATATGGGAGGATGGGGGGTATTTAGGTATATAGTTTGAATTCTGATTTAATTTTAGTAGGATTCGAAATAAATTATTTTGAGCAAAAAGTAATTTCAAGTGCGATTTAAATTCTATGTCCCGGTTAAGCCATAAAAACAATCCCTCGAATAATTCGAACAATATGCGACAGACTAAAATGGAAATTAACAAAAGCTATTAATAAATTGTAACCGAGTGAAACGATGCCAAAATTCAACACTAAACAACTCCATTGGAATTATTTCCTTGCAATAGAAGAAGATTTAGAAAAGATATCCAGATATATAGAATTTTCAGAGGATAATATGAAAACTTATTCTACAAAGCTTTCACATATTTTACTTTCGGCAGCTTCTGAAGTTGATACTATTATGAAACAAATTTGCAAGATTATTGACCCTGAATCAAACGCTGGTAACATCAATGACTATAAAGCTATAATTAAATGTCATCTGCCTTCACTGATTGATGAAGAATTCACAATAGGCAGATATGAATTAGCAGGTAAACCCTGGAATGATTGGAATGGAAGTGGGAATCCAATCTGGTGGGGAAATTATAACGCTGTAAAGCATGAGAGGGATAAATACTTTATAGAAGCAAATTTAGAGAATGCCATTAATGCCGTCGGCGCATTGCTAATTACAGAAGTTTACTATTATCAGCTTGCATTTTCGAAAGAGAGCGATAATCAAGTTAAATTTAAGGATACAACTCGCAATCTTATCCCAGAAGCTTCGTTTGTAAGAATGAAAGATGAGTATTATTACCATAAACTGATTGTGTAAGGGACAATTGGAGGTGTGGTCTTGAGAGTGAATTGTTAGGGGTGGATATTGGATTTGTACGATGGCTATAAATACAATATTGGGCTAATTTTTGCCGAGACAGATCAGCAATACTAAAGGGAGATCTCTTCAAAGAATGTCTAAGGAAAATATTCAGGCGAAACAATTAGAAATAAGAAATTTAATTGTGAATATAAATAGAAATCCAATATAAGCAGGCAACAGAATCAACCAACAATAAGGAAAGAAATTTTTAATATGGCAAACTATAAATTATTAAAAAATTCCAAAATAGGAACGCTTGCAGCAGAATCTGATACAATTTTAAGCTCCGTCTTCGTGGATGTTGGAATAATTAATAAGCTCACAAATCCCAGGGATCCCGTATTTCTAATACGGGGTAGGACGGGGACAGGAAAAACTGCTTTACTTAGGAAAGTATCTGAAGAGAGTGATCTATTTTCTTTTCTCGATCCAGAGGGATTATCCATGCAGTATTTACACAGCAACATGATAATAAAGAGTATTCTTGATTTAAATGTTCACCTTGATATCTTTTTTAAGTATTTGTGGAAACATATATTTATCCTTGAACTGATTAAATTAAAATATAGCAAAGATAAAAACGTTTATATTATTGGATCGAAGATAAGGGGAATGTTTCTGTCAGGAAGAAGAACACAAAAAGCCGCCCTAGAATATTTGGATAAACACGGGGATGAATACTGGGTTCAAGCCGATACTCATGTTAAAGCTTTTACTTCAGAACTTGAAACTAAAATAAAGAACGATGACATGCTCGGTGCTCAATTAGGAGATAAAATGTTTGGGTTGAACGGATCAACTAAAACTTCTGAAGAATCTACTAAAAAAGACAAAATTGAGGCTGAAGTCATCACAAGGACACAAAAAATTGTAAATGATTATCAGATGAATGCTTTAGATGAGATAATAGATGGCTTAGCAAAGGATGCATTCAATGATGAGAAGAAAACCTATCATATCGCGATAGACGATTTGGATAAAAACTGGATGCCAGATGATGCCATATATTTAGAGATGATCAAAGCATTATTACAAACGGTCAGAGATTTAAACCAGAAGTTCACAAATGTGAAAATTTTAGTCGCGTTGCGTTCTAATATTTACTTTAGAATTTTTAAAAAAACCAAAATCTCGGAACCACAACGTGAAAAGTGGGAGGATGTAATTGTTGATTTAATTTGGAATTCACAAGAACTGGAAGACATAGTCCTTAGGAGGTTTGCGGAATTGTACAGAGAACATTATACTAAGAACCCACCAACTTTAAATGGAATATTTCCTCATAGCAAGAGAAGGAAGCAAAATGGGTGGGATTACTTATTGGATCGTTCTTTCTATCGCCCTCGAGACATAATAGAATTCATCAATATTTGTCTCAATGTCTCCAAATGGACGCTTCCATTTACATGGGGACAAATTGAAGAATCTGAAAGTGTATACTCAAAAAAAAGAAAGGAATCCTTAATCGACGAATGGAAAGACAGTTATTTTGGGATCTCTGCTATTTTCCCAATACTTAAAAAATTGGGAAAATCATTCACTGCAGATTCAATTAGCGAAACGGATATTTTAGATATATTAACATCAAAGCAATGTGAGGAATGTGTTTGGCTCTCAAAACTATATGAGGAATTTTCAAATCACGCAGTACCATATGAAAAAATTGTTCAGGAAATTATCAACGCACTGTATATTACTGGACTCATTGGAAAAAAGAGCAGTGATGACCACAAAGTTAACTTTGCCTTTGAACAAAGTTTTTTTGTTCAGGAGTTTTCAGTAGAAGAAATGGACGAATATATTTTTTTGGTGCATAAAGCTTTTCATAAATCATTGTCCATAACTAATTCTTCCAAGTTTTCTTCGAGTGAAGAAGCCTAAGCTCTGATTTTTTCAAACAATATTCAATTAAACTGAGTTATTTTCGACATCAACTAGTAGTTCCAAAATGATTGATTGAAGGAAGTAAAAAAATTATAACAGACAAATAAATACTTTCTTAAGATCAATATTTGGAAACGAGATATTTACCTGATGACTTTACAACAGTTATATGTTTTTTTGAAATTCTAACAATGGCTTTTATTCTTGGTTTGAGATTGGCAAGTATACCCAAGTAATCAAATCTCTGTTTAACATAAAATAGCTCTTGCGAGCTAAACTGACTAATTGATTGGATTCTTTAGCACTCTTATTAAGTTTACGGTGATTAAGTAGAGAGAGATTACGTTGTTGTATATTTTGATTTAAACTTTAATGAGAAATATGACAATACAATTCGAATCGATTGCAGGTATAAATGAAATCAAACAATTACACACCATCTATTCAATTAGCAATTCTCAAGTCACAGAGTTATTAAAAACGGTAATTCCAAAAATTGTTAGGGAAGTTTCTCTTAGAAAGATTATATTATCTTATTCGATTGCAAGGAATGAATCGAACAAAAATAGTGATATTGATTTATTAATTGGTGTTAAAGATGGTATTCATTGAAGGTAGACTGCCCGGGACCTCTGTCTAAAGGTCAGGAGTGGGGCAGTCCCAATCGATTTTGTTGTTGCTACGGAGACTGATATTGATCTCTATAGATCTGTTTAGGGCTATATCTATTTTACAGCATTGAAAGAAGGGATCACACTTCATGAACGACAACAATGAGAATGTGAAACGCCTAGTAATCAGATTAAAATCCCTCTAGAAACAATGAAAAAGGAGTTAAAAAATTTAAACGCCCTATTTAATATTTTCCAGGTAAATTCAGGTAATTTTAGCCTTTTTTAGCGAAATATGTCATCTCATCAATAATCTTTAAAACGACAAAAGCCCCAAAACACGCTGTTTTGAGGCTTTTTTGTGGGCGTTCAGGGATTCGAACCCCGGACCCTCTGCTTGTAAGGCAGATGCTCTGAACCGACTGAGCTAA
>CAZHCW010000013.1:0-110364 GCA_964531325.1 uncultured Ignavibacteriaceae bacterium
CATCCCCATTCATATCATTGAGTAAGAAGTATTCTTCCGGATGAAATACAGTATCTGATGAGAACTCATAATATTGGCTAAAATCGAAACTGCTGTTGCCGTAATAAAATCTAAGTAACTTTAATCCTGTTACATCACTTGCGAGAGTTGTTATGTCTGATTTCCCGTCACCATCAAGGTCGGATGAAAATATTTGTGCCTCAGAATAATACATGCTCCCGATTCTGGGGATTGAATAATATTCAAGTGGTTGATTTTGTTCAAAGTTCTTTATAAAGTATATTTTGTCGATGACACTTGTTTTATACACCAACTCTTCCCAACCATCACCGTCAAAATCTATTGGCCACATCCTTCCTATAAAATAAGCAACAATCGTCGAATCTGGAAGAGTAAAGGTTGCATCAGGGATAGTGTCCAAATCTGGGCCTCCATAATATATATTGTACCGATAAATATCTTGTGGAAATCCCCCTATCCGCATCACAATATCACGATAGCCATCTCTATTCATGTCGCATCCGGTAATTATCAAAGGATGGTATATCCTGATTTTAAAAGCAGAAGTATCAGGTACAGGGTTACCACCATAAATGAAATGTGCATACCCCCAGTTGTCATATCTTGAATCCATCTTACAAATAATGAAGTCATCACAACTATCACCATTTTGGTCACCCATATAGATGACGGATTCGTTCCAATAATATCCTGCATCAAGAAACATTAGCGTATCAAACTGGGCGCGTGTTTCTGAAACTAATAGCAGGAAGATTATTGATATCGGAACAAATACATTTATAATACAATTTTTTAGCATGTTCTTTGATTTCTTTTTTACACTTATAAAATCATTTAAAACAAAAAACGGAAACCCATACTTAGACACACTCCTTAGCAGTTACCGCCAGGGGTTGACTAAAAGTCGGTTTCCGTTTTAATTACAAACCAGATCACATGTTAAAGCTGAAATCTACAATTGTCATCCCTCAAAGGATCAACTGCTATTGGTTTTTCTGTTTTTCAAAATTCCTAATCTCTTCTTTTCCTAAAGTAGAAAAATATTTTAATTGTGCAAAAGTTTTCCAAAAAAAGTGAAAATTTTCTTAAGTCATCCAGGAAGATGGAATTCATGCTAAATTAAACAGTCAAAAAGAGAAGTAAAAGAAACTCAGGTCAGTGATTTCTTCTTTTCAGGGCTTTTCAATCTTTTTGCCTGATCTCACTGCCACTAAATTTTCAGGTGAACCTTAACCAATTCAAAATAGTATTTTTCGTGATTAAAATATTGGTTGATTATTTCCGCAGATTTCCTCTGTCCGGGCCAAGCCATCAGCTTAATTGCCTCTTCAAATGAGAACCATCCATACTCCTCATGTTCCTCGGAAATGGCGATCTCGTTGTTAAGCCCGATTCTTCCAGCAAAAACAGGTATCAAACTTACAGTGTCTTTTTGAGGGTTATAAAATGAATTAACATTGGGAACAACCCAGAACTCCTCCGGTATCAATTTTGTCTCTTCTGCTATCTCCCGAAGGGCTGCCTCATAAGCAGTTTCACCCTCGTGCATCCTGCCTGTCACCGGCTGCCAAAGAAGTGGATAAATCTCGTTTACAGCTCGTTTGAGCAACAAAAATTCGATCCGGTCATCGTTTATTCTGAATAAATGAGCTTCGATTATATCGTCAATTATTTTCATATCAATTTCCTAAAAAAATGCCCTGACTTCAGCCCTGGCAGTATGGATAACTTTTCCGCCACCCTGCGACCTGCCATCGTAACCGAGTGTACTTTGCAAATTGGCTGATATCCTGTAATCAAAATTTAATCTCCAAAAATAGTTTTTCCCCACCAGATTTCCGTTGGTTAACTCAAAAGGAAGAAAGTTTTCAGTGTCATTCTTAATGAGTTCAGTTCTCTCAACTTCAAACCTGACTCTTCCTGTACCGGCAAAAGAAAAATTCACTCTTAGCGACTGGCTGTTTGTCTTTAATTCGGTTGGCGTACCTGGATATTCATCCTTTGTATTTCCTGTTTTAAGAACTATTCCTGTTTCGATATAGTTTTCAGGACGATAGGAAAAATCAAGGACAAAATCCGTTGAGTTAATTTTCCGATTTCGCAATGAAGCAGGTGGAGCAGCCAGATTGTTTTCACCCAAAATAACATCAGTCTGAATACTGAATTCCCTTACAAGGCGCAACCGTGCCCTTACACTTCTCTCAGTAAAAAGTCCCTTTTCTGCACCGCCACTATACTCAGTGAGGCTTTTCCTCTCGTTAAATCGCAGTCTGAAATTCAGATCAGAACTGTTTTCAAAAATGAATATATCCTGAAGTATCGACTGATTTCCCCTGATGGTATTTGCATCATTCAGAAAATAAGAGAATTTCAACAGATATATCTTTTCAATATCTTTTTCCTTGCTGTTCTCTTCAATTCTCACTGTTGTCTCTGTACTCAAGAAATCAAAATACTTCAGGAAACCTGCTCCTTCGTTGGCTAATTCTCTTAATTGTACTTTAAATCTAAAACCCGTTTTAAGGTCGATTACAGGATATAATTCTTCACTTGGAAGTGTTACAGCGATAAAATCAGCATCATAAATTGCCGGTTGAAACTCATTCTCGTCATAAAAACCGTTGTTGTTTATATCTCCGAGATATATATAATTTCCGGTTCCCCTTTCAACTTTTACAAACACCCTCTCGAGCACTGATGCTCTTCTGGTGGACGCCTCATAAAAAAGATCACCATTTATACCACTATTGATTAAAGAGAACCGACTCCTCATTCGTAACAAAACAGTCTGATTATCAGTTAGACCCTGAATCTTAAAATTGTTGTTATATCTTTTCTCCCTTACAGCGAGTGACACTTCAGAATTAAATTCCCGGTTTCCACTATATTTTAATGTAAATTCCTGCCCGGTGGTTTTAGATTCTTTTTCAAATATTCCATTTTGAGAGACTTCATCTTCCCTGAAGGTGAGTTTCCCGGTAAAGTTGATGCCATACAACAAAGGAATTTCCAACATCGGTCCTGTTTCATAAAACCAGTAACTGCCCGAGAGAAGTGAATCATTCCCTGTTAACCTGTCCTTCTTAATTTCACTGTCGAAAAATCCACCAATATTCAAAAAGCCAATATTATAGGTACCTGTTCCCTTTTGTTTCAACCAACTGCTTTTTAGAGCCGTGTTCTCAGAGGAGACAAAGTCTGCGCTGTATGAGATATCCCTGTTTCTCTCTTCAAATGATCGAAAAGTACCATTAATTCTTTCGGAATTAAAGTTATTTCCATTTTTCAAGTAACCATAATTTAAGTCAATTCCCGTGCCATCAATAGGATAAAATGAAACACCCGCTTCTCGAAGTACCTCTGATCCCCTCCCGGAAATTCCCCCGGTATTATAATCCCTGTCGAATTCTACCGAATTAAACCGGTCAGGCGAAGTGAATCCTTCTTCCACATATCTTTCACGATATTTTAATGTGAAAGAATTTAGATTTATATCGAACAAAGAAAATTTTGTCGGATTAAATACTACTTCAAAATTTCTGGCATATCCCTCAACGGTAGAGCCTGCAAGAGCGGAAAACTGGTTTTTATTGAGATCACTACCGGCAATCTCAGCTTTAAATTTCAAAAATGGCAGAGGTTGGTACTCGACTGTCAGATTCCCGGATTTTCTTTTTTCAGGAAGAGGCAAATAAATTATCGGGGAATAGACACCCTGCCCTTTCCCCACATATTTGAACTTGCCAATGGATTCACGCGTATAGTCTCCGATTCCAAATCCTGAATAACTGAAGGAGACATTATAGATTGCATTAAACGAACCGGGATTATACAGATAATATTGAGATGTTACCCCTCCGATAAGAGTGTCACGAAGTTCATAAAATCCGTTTCGTCTTCCGGTTGAATCGACATCAGCAAGTCTTGCTCCGGGCTTAACTGCCTTCTCACGATCTCCACCTGCATTTCTTAAAATTTCTTTGTCCGATTCGGTAAGTGAAAAATCGATTGGGTTGTCTTTATCATCCCCCTCCTGTATGTATTGGATACTGTACCTCAATTTTGAATCAAAAAGTGATCCATCGGTACCTGTCGAGAAAAAATTCCTCCCATATTTCCGGTCTGAATATTCAAAATCAACATTTATTCTGGAAGAGGAAGTAATTATTCTCCTCGTAGTAAAAATGAGTTCGCCACTGGAATAATCAATTGTATAGTCGTTGTTTTCGCCCCTCCTCATCTCTTCGCCGTTAAGAAAAACTTTCTCGGAGCCGGCAATTATTATAATATCGCGTTCACCATTTAATCCGGTTAATCTATAGGGCCCTTGTACCCCCTCTTGACCTGCAAAAACATTGGAGTTGGTTCTGCCTCGTGAACTGGCAACCGCAAAATATCCACTAAATTTGTCATATTTTACCTCGCCATACAATCCCTGAAGTTTTCTGGTCAACTTTCCAAATTCTCCCCGATTCGAAAAAAGGTCATAATCACCAAATACAGCTTTTGCATTTGGATGAGTAATCTGAATGAATACTTTATCTATTTCATCTAATCGTTCTGTGTTTCCCTCGGGTTGAATTGGAGTATTTTCGTCTGAAAGAGCGGCAACAAGTTCGATATTATCAGTCAATTTCCCGTTCAATTGTAGCTTTAAACCACTTTGAAGCGAGAGGTCTTTGTTGGTACCAAATGAAAATCCTCTAACGAGTGTACCACTTTTCTGCATACCGGTGCCAAATATATTGTCGGGAGATAAAAAGTTCTCAAACCCCTTAAAACCTTTAACAGTGTCTTCCCCGGCAAGCGTAATGAAGGGTTTTAGTTCCCGTTTTTTATATTCTCTGGTCAATGATGTAAAAATCGCTTCATACTCGATTTTTATGGTATCAAAAATTGAGTATGCAAGTGACTCTGAAAGGGAAAATGAATTTAGCAGATAGTTGAACGAATAATCCGATTTCAGAAGGATTTTATCTCGAATTGTTAATATTTCGCTTCCTGGGATGATAGCAGTTGCACCAATTTGGTAACGGTTGTCAACCCGAACCGGGAGCAGTTCTGTTTTTTTATAGGTTCCTGATGAGGTTTGAGCTGAAGAAACCAAAGGAAGAAAAAAAAGAATTGTGAGAATTAATATCCCACGCGATGTATTTCTCAATCGCAGACACAACTTATGGTTGTTTTTCCAGGATGGATATTGCCTTAACCTCCACCTCCTCAACAGTAATGTTTTGAAGACAATTTCTGTGCGGACAGGTTCTGCCTGCATCAAATTTACAATATTGCTCATCTACAGGTGAACAATCGAGCACCTTATAAATCATTATATGCTCTTCGCCATTGTGACGACAATAATTCGGATTTGTGGGCCCAAAAATTGCAATGGTGGGGATTCCAAAATATCTGGCAATATAGACCGGTCCCGTATCGTTTCCGATTAAAAGTGCGGTGTTCTTTAACAGTTGTTCATATTCCGATATCTGAGTTAATTCTGTTACTTTAATGCCTCTTTTCTTGAGGTCCACCATAAATTTTTCTTGTAATTTACCTTTTTCAACCACAAAATTAACAACCCTGATTTTATTTAATCTGTCTGCCAGAGTAATCATTTTTTCTACCCCCCACATTTTGGCATCCCAACCGGTAAAAGGAGTAATAACTACTTCTTTCCCTCTGGTCGCTGTTATTGGAAAACCATAATCCTCATCCTCTCTCTCCACTTTGATACAGGAATCTACAGCATCAAAATAGATATCCGCAAGGTGTGATTTCATGGTAAGCGGGCGAGAATTATTAAATGCTTTTTTGTATGCATCACGGGCAATTCCAAAAGAATGTTTTCCTCCGGAAAATAACATAAGGAAAATCGATTGTGGGTTAATCGAAAAGTTGATTGTGGTTCCATTTTGCAAACTGCGTGTTTGCTTAATTAATCCAACAGATGGAAACCTGCCACTCCGAATAAAATCATCCTTTCCAACAAATATGAACCCAAAATCAGGGAATTCTTTCTCCAAAATGAATTTCATGCTCGATTGTGTTATAAGGGTAATTTTTCCGATACCGTCAATTTTTGAAAGTTTTTTTAAGGCAGGTATTGTAAAAACTGAATCGCCAAGGTTATTTAATGAAATCACCGTAATCCCGTCACCCCTTTTTGCGAATAACCCGAGTAAATTTTTTAAGACAAACACAAATGTGTTTGTAAAAAATTTTAGAACCGGTCGGTTATCGAGACCCAGTGAGACGGGTTTTGAGCTCTTCATACACAGAATTTCTGGTTATATGCAAAATTAATGGATACCCCAAAATTAAACATATTGGGAGTATCAGAGTGGTCAAATTAAACTGACTTACGATCAAAAGTGTACCCCCTGTAATGATTGCCGAGTACAGGAAGAACTTGAGGGTGTTTTGTTTTAATCCTTTTTCGGACCTGTAATCAGCCTGAATTTTAATAAAAACAAAACATGAGATTGATTGAAGGATGAAAACTACGGATGTTGCAAGTGCAAGACCATTTTGCCCCATCGAATCCACAATAAAATATGACAAAAGGTATTTGAGTGCCAATCCCACAAAAGAAATTATTGTCAGAAATGTACTCCCCTTTAAACTGTATGTGTACCGTTGGGTGATTGCATAAAGAGCATAAAATGGAAGACTGAATGAGTAATAAAAAAGCGTGCCCTGGGTTAGATCGGTTGAATGAGAAGAAAACTTGCCTCTTTCAAACATCAGGGATATCAAGTCGCCACCCGAAAAAATCAGGATCAATACGCCGGGGATAAAGAGAAGTAATACCAGTTCAATAGCTTTTGTAAATTTAGAATTTGCCTCCTTAAAATCCCCTTTTGCAATATTTGATGCAAAATCCGGCAATAATGCACTGCCCAAAGCTGTTGTGAAAACAGATACCGGGAGCATGTATATTATGAATGAGTAATTTAAAGCTGCAATACCTCCTTGATCAACTGAAGAATAAAACAGCCTGTCAATTAAAAAAAACATCTGTCCCGCAGTTTCAATAAATAAAGTATTAAAAAAAATCATATAAGGAACATTACCTCTGAATTTAAACTTAAACCGGTTAAATCCAGGAATGATATTCCTTCCGCCATAGAGTAAATTTACGAGTTGAAGTGCATTTCCTGTAATAAATCCAACTACAATTGATAAAGTCCCCAGCTTACCTGAAAAGAAAATTACGGTTACAATTACGGCAAGATTTGTCCAAAGTTGCGAAAGATATGTAACTTTAAACTTAAATTCTGCAACAAGATATGCCGATAGAACACTAATCAGTGCATTTAGCGGAAGCGTATATAGCGTGGTCCTGAATAATTTGATTACAAAATTTAATTCAGACTCTGATGGTGAGGAAACAAACAGCGAGACAATTCCTTCTGCTGCAAAAAAAAGTATTGAAGCAAATCCGGTGATTACAAGGAAGAAAAAAATAAGAGAAGAAAATAAAAATGTATTGGCTTCTTCCGGATTCCTCTCCTTGAGTTCGTTATAGGTTGGAATAAAATAATTTTGTGCCTGGTAAAAAAGGATCGAATTTATCATTCCAGGAACAGTATATGCGATTAAATAAAATTCGAAATCCTTTCCAACCCCAAATTCACCAGCAAAGAGGACTTCTCTCAAAAAGCCGGTTCCCTTCGACAAAATTTGAGTGAGAAGAACAATCAAGGCAGCACCACCAATACCCTGGAAAAGTATCGTAAGTCGGTTTTTCATAATTCTATTGGAGATTTAGGGATGTTTTAAACCCGGGCATCAGCTCAGGTATTTTTTTACTTCTTCTTCCTTTTTGAAGTAATAGAGGAAAGTAAGAAGAAAGAAAAGCAGACCTGCGCCCAGCATAGAGACTACCATTTGTGGGGAAGATGCCTTCATGGGGGGTGTTGCAGTGTCAAGCACTTCAATGGTGGGTATATCCTTTTGCTCCTGTATAATCTCTTTGTAATATTGTTGTTGAAGCATTGAGTAAACTTCGTTAAGAATTTTCACCTCTCTGAAGTAGTTCGATAGCTTCATTCCAAGTTCCGGAGCATCCTTAAAACCAACAAACAGCTCATCAGAATTTGTTTGAAATTTCTGGTAGGCTTTTTTAAGTGACTGCAACTTGCTTTTTGCTTCCATCACTTCCTGCACATCACCACTGAGTGTTTTTTGTAGATACTCGAGTTGAATCTCTGTGGTTATTATTTCACTTTTCACTTGTGCGGCCACCTCTATCGAAGCCTTCAATTGTTCAGGAAGTGAAAGCGTTTTGTTTGCTTTTTGAAATTGTGCATAGTTAAACTCGGCACTGTCAAGTTCAGTTTTTGTCTGGACAAGTCTCCCTTCAATAAACTGCCTTGTCAATTTTGCCTTGTTGTGCAGTTTATTTCTGTTAATGCTGTCTAATGCATTTACAAATGTGTTACACACGAGCGAAGAAAACTCTGAGGCTTTTTTCTTATCTACATCATTCCTTCCAAAAAAACCCGTTTTTACAGGAAATCCTATTTTAATAATCCCCTCTTTCGAAACCTCTACTTCAACATCCCCGATGGTTTTTAAGATTGCTTCTTCATCCGTTTTTACACCATAATATTCTTTTAGATTTAATCTTGAGGTTACATATTTTACCGCAGATCTGCTCTTGATTATTTCTGCATATAACTGAGAATTACCGGACGCACCACCTGTGATCAGACTTCCTACATCCTGTGCACCCAACATCCCCGCAAGACCCGAACTTTTTTGTGTTTCCGGTGGAAGTACCGTTGCCATCGAGGTAAAAGTAAGAGGGTAAACAAAGTATAGAACCACTGTATAGATAACCAGGGCAATTGCTGATAATACCACCATCTTCAAAAGACTTTTCTGGAGCACAAGCAGTATCAGTTTCATTTACCTGCTGCTCACAATCACGGCTATTGTTGCTGCCACAACGGTTGCAACCTGTCCAAGTATAGTTAATGAATCTTTAAATATATCCCAAAATTTTGGAGCCGGTGGCTCTTCAGGAATCCAAATTGTGTCGCCGGGTTCAAGAGCAATAATTTCATCTTCTTCGATCCACTCTCCTGTTTTGGCTTTAACTATCCTCACCTTACCTTGTTCTGCACGCCATGAAAACCCACCGGCGAGTTTAATATAATCCTGAACTGTC
This sequence comes from uncultured Ignavibacteriaceae bacterium, assembly GCA_964531325.1. GTDB lineage: Bacteria > Bacteroidota > Ignavibacteria > Ignavibacteriales > Ignavibacteriaceae > UTCHB3. Next base: position 9,194 of record CAZHCW010000013.1, read on the forward strand.
AGTCCCGGCATATACTCAACATTTCCTGGGAACACAGCTTGGCCGATTATGATAATATACTCTTTCTTTTCTGGGATAATAATTTCATCACCATTTCTTAAGACCACATCATCTTCAAGCGACTTAAAGATATTCCGGAAATCTACAACTACCTGACCTTTTCGCTGACGGGATTTCGCTTTAAGGTAATCATATTCGTCGTCCGTCATATCGGTGCGTGGGATTAATTTTATTCGTTCCAACTCTGTATCAATTGTGTCAGCTCCTATAAATCGTTTTAATGACGCATCCGTGAGCGAAGCTTTCTCGAGGTAACCTCCGGAAATTGTTATCAACTCACTTAGGTGGGTTTTACCTTCATCAATCTTGTATTTCCCTGGATATTTTACCTGACCGGTGATTGTAACAATATTCTCTTTTAAATATTCAGGTTTAGATCTGATAACAATGATGTCTTTGTTCTGAAGAAAGAAATTGTTGTTAAGCAGTTCCTGATTCGACAATTTTACTGTCATTTGAGTTTTGGAATCGGGAAGGAATCTAATTATCTCAATTGTATCAGTGAATGCTTCATCAAGAAATCCACCGGTAATTTTTATTAAATCATAAAGTGTTTCGCCCGATTTATATTCATATTTCCCGGCGAACATCACCGCTCCTGATACTGAAACAGTTCTATCAGACTTCCCAACACTGATATAGTCGCCCTCTTGAACCACCGGATTTTGAGTTCGGTCAGCAAGTCTGATATACTGTAAAAGATCGTAATGATTGGTGACATTCAGTTTTGAAATTATTTTTACATTTCGAATATCAGCACCATTATTGATTCCTGCTTCCAACAGTATATCGCTTAACCTTGAGTTGGCAAATACAACTTTACCCCCTCTTTTCTGAACTTCACCGTAAACATCAATTTTGACGCTACGGATCGTTGACAAGGTGATCATTATATTGTGTGTTTTAAATTTCTCACGGATAAGAGCCAGGATGTTCTTTTTGGCGTCTTTAAGTATCATCCCGCTAACTTTTAAGATGCCGGCTTTTGGAATTATCAAAAATCCATCGGGATTAACTTTTGCCTCATAAATCAACGCCTCGGCGTTATCAATACTTATCGAAAAAACATCTCCGGGTCCAAGTATGTAAGTGTTTTCATCCACGCTCAAATCACCGGTGGGGTCTCCCGACTTCGGCTGTCCATTTACATCAAAAACGATTGAACCACGATCTGAATAACTGGGATCGGTTTGCGAAAACGCTATAGCGTTAATGCAAGAAAGGAATAGCATAAATGCTATTCCTTTTCTAAAGTTGGAAGTCAACAAAACTATCTTAAGGATAATTGTGTTAAGCATTATCTCCGGATTTCGTCGATCGTGAATAGTAATAGTAATATTTGTAATACGATCCATAAGAACTCTTGTAAACAAAGTTATTCAACACTGCTCCGATGAAGTGGTGTTTACCCTGTTTCAGAATCTCACCGGCTCTTCTTAACAATTCCATTTCAGTAGTATCAGCCGAAACAACCAGAATTGACCCGTCAACATGTCTCGAAAGAATTTCGGAATCTGTCACCGCGATAATTGGCGGTGTATCGAGAATTATGAAATCATACATATCTCTTACAGTGGCAATAAAATCTTTCATTGCATCAGACTCCATCAACTCCGCTGGATTTGGGGGAATGGTACCACAAGGAATAAAGTCAAGATTTGGCATATCCGTTTTGCGGACAATCTCATCCATTGTGTTATTCTGGAATAAATAATCAACGAGACCGGGGTGTCTGTTCATATTAAACACATTATGAACCCTCGGTTTTCTAAGATCGCAATCAACCAAAAGTACTCTTTTATTGATCTGTGAAAAACTTCCCGCAAGGTTTGTTGAGATAATGGTTTTACCTTCCGTTGGAGCAGACGAAGTAACTAAAATAACTTTCATTTTTTCTGCATCGGGGGTAGTAAATTGAAGTCTCGTTCTTAAAGCCCTGAATGCCTCAGCAGGAATGGAATCAGGCTTTGAGAAAACTATAAATTCATTGGAACTTCCTTTTGAAGCATCGATTCCTTCAATTCTTGGGATCCATGAAAGAACATTAAATCCAAGTTTTGTAAGCTGATCAGGAGTTTTTACCGTCTTATCGAAGTAATCTCTTACAAACACATAAGAAATTGAAACTACCAATCCCAGTACAAGACCAATAATTACAATAAGTGTACGATTAGGTTTAGCCGGTGAAGTCATTACTCTCGCGGCTTCAATCACTACAACATTCCCGGGTTGTGATTGCTCATTGATCACAGCTTCCTGATATCTTTGTTCAATAAGCGTGTAAAGTTTTTCAAGCCCTTCTCTTGTTCTTGTCAGTTTGGCAAGTTCAATTGCATTTCTTGGGAGGAGTCCAAACTTATTCTCGTATTGCCCCAACATACCGGCAAGCTGGGCGATAGAGTAGTTTAACCCCTTTTCCTTGATCTCTAAATCAAGTATCTGTAGTGAGAGGGTTCTGTATTCCTGGGGTGTGCTGGCAACTGCACTCTTCTGAAATTTCTCAATTTCTGCATCAAGTTTGTCTTGCAGCATGTTTATTTTTAAATCCAACTCTTTGAGTGCTTTTGCATTTTTTGGGTCTTTTTCGTTACCGGAGACAAGCAACTTTTGAATCTCAAGTTTTGCTATTTCAGTCTGCAACTGCTCAAAATAACCTTTTGAACCATATTGAGCGAGATAATCCAAAGCATCAGGATCAAGTTTTGATAACTGGTTTCTGTATGATTCAAGGGCAGTCTGCGTGGATTTTAATTCAATCTCCTGCATACTCTTGCTTGCTTCAAGAGTGGATATCTGAGAAATCAGATTTGAAGCCTGGTTATCTAATGCGATAATTCCGCCGCTCTCCTGGAAGGCTTTTAAAGTCTCCTCAGCTCCATTAAGTTGATCGAGCTTTTCGGTTCTTTGCTCATCCAAATAATTTTTTACTACAATCAATTGATCTCTGTTGAACATCAAGTTGAGGTTCCGATACTCAGAGGCGTATGTATTTATTATGAGGGCAGCTTCATAAGGAGAAGGTGAACTCGCAGAAAGAATCACAAAATCCAATCCCCTCTTTTGTTCAACCGTTGTTACGCTCAGAAGTGCCTGTGCCAGGGCTTCCTTGGTCATCAACTTTTTCTTGGTCTGATCCAATTTATCAGAAGTCAAGAGGACAGAGAAAGTATCTTTTTTTGCAGCATTGTTAAATGAGTCTATGAGTGCAGACGCAACTCTTTCCCTTAAAGTATAACTCTTTATGATCTCGATCTCATTAGATATAAATCTGTCTTCTGATCCAAAAGGTTGAAGTAAGGGATTTGATTCAAGAATGTTACCGGAGTTTTTATTAACCTTCACCAAAGTGGTTGAATTGTAGATATCAACAGCATTTATTGCATAAACTAAAGCAAAAATGAATGAAACGGCTGTTATGATAAGGATCGGTAAAAAATTTCCGCGAATCAGTTGCAGGTAATCTACAATGGATTTTGTTTCCTGGAATTGCGAATTATTGAATTCTGTATCCAATTGTTCCTCTAATTTCGTGTAATATTCAAGATTAAAATAACTAATGATATCGCTGCAGATAAAATCTGCAAGCCGATCGAGAGGTAGTCTCTGAAGAAAAATCGTGGTTCACCTTTTAGCAGGAGTATGTCACCCGGTTGAAGAGTTGGAATCGTATCAATCGGTTTTACATATTCGTCCCATAAAAGTGAATTATAGTTGAGTTCCAGGACACGGTTACCCGTTTTTGAGATAAGGGAACTGTCTTTTGCGTTTTGAGGTGTGGGAAAGGCTGCCGTATCACTGGTGGCGTATCTAAAAAGTGCAATCTGTTCAAGCAAAGCGTCGGTGGTAGGTCCTCCGGAATAAGTTAAAAGATCGAGCACATTTGTACCATCAGGAACTAAATATTTACCCGGGAATTTTACATATCCTAGAACTGAAACAGTGATATTTAATTTATCAGGTTCTGAATAATCATAAAATGCTCCCCCGGTTTGACGAACCGTAGCGTCTCTTCCAACCTTTACATCCTGAGCTTTTACAAAAAATGTTGAACAAAAAACCAAAAGGAAAAACAGTAATTTGGTAAACCTCATAACTCTACTTTATTATTTATGATATGCAAATATATTGATTATTTGAGTTTATTGAAAGATAAATCATGAATTTAACTCAATCTTAACAGAAAAAGAGGCAAAATAGGTGCCCAGGATTGCGATTAAAGGAGCTGAAAAAATTGATAACAGCGTGCCTGTTGTTCTATCTGATCCGGCAATGCTTATTTCTAAAAATTCCAAACCTGAATTTACAATAAAATTGTATAATAATAATGTGATGACGGCAGAAAATCCACTTAAAATCAGGGTAGAAAGATATGCGGGTATCTTTATTTCTTGCAAACTGCCCCCAACCAGTTTCATTGTATTTATATCTTCCCTCCGTGCAGCAAATGCAGACCTTATCGAAGTGTAGGCAAGATAAACTGCGATGAAGAGGAAAATTGTTGTAACGATAAATGTTATTATTTTGATTCTCGCCACCACAATCATCATTTCGTTTAACAACTGTGATCTAAATTCGTGACTCTCAACACCATCTAACATAGAAACCGACTTCACAGTGTTTTCCAGTGCTTTCATTTCATAATTGGCCGGATCGAGTGTCACCAACATCGAAGCCGGGAGAGGATTAAATGATAATACTTTTTTAAAATCTTCCCCGGTTTGTTTTATAAAATCTTTTTCTGCCTCATCCTTACTGATGAAGTTTACCGATTTTACACCTTGAAACTTCTGAATTTTATCGATTAAAGAATTTATTTCGGCAACGGGCAATGAATCCTTGAGATAAAACGAGGCGGTTACATTTTTTTTAAGATTTTCCTGAAGATTATCCGAAAATCCGGCAAATATGAAAGATGCGCATATAAAAAGTGAGGCAAACAACAATGAAAGGAAAGTGATAATTGAGGTTAAACCTGCAAATCGTAAATTTCTGATGGCTTCTTTAAAGTAAAATATCATCTTTATAGATTCGATTCATCTATCCAACGGGAAATTTGCCACTTATTGGTAGTTGCATTCTTCTCAAGATTGAGATTCACTCTACCATTAATTCTGACAATGTCGCTGGGATTGAAAGTGATTGTTAAGTTAAAACTTCTTACAATATTTATTTTAGTGGAATCACCACTTGAAAGGACAATATTGTTCCATACAAGATCGAGTCGCTCTGAGTTCGAAAACAACCCCGATGTGGTTCTAAGTTCTTCTTCTCTCCCCCAGGTTACATCCGCACCAAGATCATAATCACGAAATGTAAAGATGAAATCGTCTTTAATAAGAGCAGAATAAATGCTTGTGTCCTTAAATGTATAGGCATATTTAAGATTTATAAAAACTCCGTCAGAAGTTGAGAGATCACTGAGTACACCACCACCTCCCGATTCATCCTCATAAACTCCCGGGGCGAATGGATTTTCACATCCGATAAGAAGTAAAGCAAACAGAAGGCTTGTAGCCAACTTTACATTGCTCAATTAAAATATCCTTTTAACTCACTCCATGTTGTCGATTCACCCGATTTGATATCCTGCCACTGATAAATTGTCCAGAGTTGCTGTTTATCCCGCAATAACTTAAACTGCAGTTTGCCGCTGAAAACATTTGCAAGACCCTGTATGTTGTGTGGCACTGTCACGCTATAATTTGCCGATAGATATGCACTGTCTCCAAAAGAAACAAGTTGCTCATCATCAAACAGTACAGAAATCGATGATTCCTTGGGTATCTTATTTATAATATTGTTAAAATACTGCTCTTCATCCTTAAGTGACCACCCAAATGCAAGCGATGCATACTTCGAAACTGCCTCGGCATTTGCAACAAACTGAAACGATTTGCCGTTTTTAACCGAATCACTGAAAGATTTGATATAATATTGTGTGCTTTTGGTGGAAACCGAATTAACTAAATTCGTAATCACACTTGATACATCCACCGGTTGCAGATAGTTGAACCGTGGAACATCGGGTGCTTCCGGTGTTCTTGTTGTGAAGAGGTCGCATCCCGCCAACAAAAAGGTTAACAGGGTTAAAACTATGAAACGAGACATATTATTCTTGCAGAATTGGACTTTTCAAATCTACTCCCATCATAATCACCAAACAACGATATATTTGATACCCCTGTTTCTTTAAAAACTTCCATTATTTGGTCATAGTTAAATAATCTAACCGACTCCTTAAAACATTTTTCACCGTTTCCGTCACAAAACTTTATTGATTTTATAACTCTTTCATCTCTAATTAACCGCTCCTCACTGTAAGTTATACCCTCAAATTCAGTCACAGAACTTGGTATAAGATTTTTTCTAAGATACTCGGCATTCAGAAAATCGAGGACAAAAAATCCTCCTCTTTTTTTAAGTGAAACTGCATTTTTAAGTACTGCGAGGTTTTCCAAATCAGATTCAAAATATCCCCAGCTTGTGAAGATATTCAATACAAGATCAAATTTAGACTTAAACGGTAACTTTCTGATATCCCCCCTGACAAGCGACAGTGTTGTTCCTTGACAGGTGGAACTGGATTTTGCCTCTAAAAGCAGATGCCTGCTAAGATCATATCCGGTTACATGAAATCCAAGTTTGCTGAACAAGATCGAATGACGACCGGCACCGCACCCTAAATCGAGTACGCTGCTGCCGGGTTTAATTCCGGTACACTCGCAAATTAATTGTGCAAGTTTCTCAGCTTCCGAATTATCTCTCCCGTGATACAGTTTTAGATAATGTTCTGATTCAAACCAGTTTTGGTACCATTTCTCCGAAGAAAAAGTTGCTCCGGAACTCATTAAAAAAGTCCTCTTCCTGTTACAGCCCGCCCAATTGTTGCATCATCTGCGAATTCGATATTCCCTCCGATTGGTAAACCCCTGGCAATCCTGCTGACTGAAATATCCAGTGGTTTTATCAACCTGTTTAGATAAAGAGAGGTTGCTTCACCTTCAGTGTCGGGGTTAAGAGCAAGAATAACTTCTTTTACATCTCCGTTTAATCTTTGCAAAAGTTCTTTTACTTTAAGAGATTCGGGTCCAACACCATTTAGCGGCGATAACACACCACCCAGCACATGATAAGTACCGTGATACTCATTTGATCTTTCCACAGCGATAACATCGTTTATATCCTCAACGACACAAATTATCGATTTATCTCTTCTCTCAGAACTGCAAATATCGCAAATATCCGATTCTCCAATGTTAAAACAAATCTTACAAAATTTAATTTTTGTTTTTAATCCAATCAACGATTCAACCAGATTATCGATTTGTTCGTGTGGCTGTCTTAGCAGAAAGAGTGCCAATCGCCTGGCACTCTTGGCACCCACGCCCGGAAATTTCGAAAATTCTTCAACTACTGCCTGTAATGGCCCGGCAAGATTCATTTCTTTAGAATCCCGGTATATTCATTCCCGGAGGAATAACACCTTTTGTAAGTTTTGCCATCTCTTCTTCATTCATCTTTTTTGCTGATGCAACGGCTTTATTCACTGCTGCTACAATCAAATCTTCCAATACTTCTTTGTCGTCTGGAACAATAACAGCAGGATCAAGAACGATTGAGATCAGCTCGCTGTTACCATTCACGGTTGCTTTAATCATTCCACCACCGGCTTCTTCAGTTACAGTCTTTAATGCAAGCTCTTGTTGCGCTTTTGCCATATCTTCCTGTAATTTTTGAACCTGTCGCATCATTTGCTGCATATTGGGTTTATTAAACATCAATACTCCACGAAATTAAGTTATTTTTAAGAAAATGTTTATTTATGTACTTGACAAATTTTATATTTGGCATTTACTTATTTTTGATATTGAAAAGTTACAAAAGTGCAGATCGAACTAGATGATCTTAACGGTTCGCTCAGAAATAATGAAATCCCTGTTTCTAATTTACAAGGAAATTCGTTAATTATTTCGCCACAACTTTTTGACTATCTTAAGGAGTTTAATCTCCCGCTGATCTTCAAAGAGAGTGAACTATCCATGAATCGTGATGGTAAATATTCAACCACCGGTTTTTATATTAAAATATACAACCTTGCCGACTCATATATCGAGAAGGCAACGGGTATCTCAATATTGGATCATCTAAAAAGTCCGGCACATTTGATATTTATCGACAATAGAGCAAACACCCCCATTAGTGAATCCCTTCTTTATTCAATGGGTGTTTCTTCTCCTGAAGATATTAGATCGTTAACAAAGTTAACCTACAAACTTAATGCTGTGATGAGACCATTTTTCGAGAGAAGAAATGTGGAAATGGTCTCTTTTGTCTCTCGATTCATAATTTTTGGAGGGAAATTTTTCATTGATGGCGATTTCAGGTATGACGATCTTCTTCTGGCTCCGGTCGTAGAAGACAAAAAAATAGTTAATCATATCAAGAAACCGTCTAAAAAATCCAACGAATATTACTTAAATTTTATCACAAAAGTCCTGGAATAAATGTTTACGAAATACGGTTACTTCACCATTGGAATAGTCCTCATAATCTCCTTCATCCTGATAGCAGCGGGAATCTGGTTCATCGAAAAACCTTTTCTGAAGTATATTCTGTTTGCTATGGCTGGGTTTATTACAATCTTCACCCTCAATTTTTTCCGTGATCCGGAAAGAACCATCCCCAAGGGAGATGATATCATTGTCTCACCGGCTGATGGTAAAGTACTCTTCATTAAAGAAGTTTATGATGATGAATATCTTAAAGATAAAGCACTTCAGATATCGGTGTTTATGTCGCCACTGAATGTGCATGTAAATAGAATCCCCATCTCTGGTAAAGTTGAATATTTGAAGTATCACGAGGGAAAATATCTCGTTGCGTTCGACGATAAAGCTTCTTCGGAAAACGAAAGGTGGCTTACAGGTATCGATTTTGGAAATGGCAAACTACTCTACTCCCAAATTGCAGGTTATGTCGCGAGAAGGATAGTTAATGATCTGAAAGTGGGTCAATCAGTTACAATGGGTGAACGGTTTGGCATGATCAAATTTGGCAGTCGTGTTGATATTCTTGTGCCAACTTCAAGTATTCCACAAGTAAAAGCCGGTGATATGGTTTCTGCCGGTGAAACTATACTTTTTAAATTGAACCGGGAACAAAAAGATGTTTCAAAATAAACGGGCAATAATTCCCGGTATGCTCACTCTGGGAAACCTTACATGCGGTTTCCTCTCAATCGTGTATGCGTCTGATGGTGAATTTACTACTGCCGGAATTCTAATTCTTGCTTCTGCATTTTTTGATTTGATAGATGGCCTTGCCGCAAGGTTACTAAACGCAGCATCCAACTTTGGAGTGCAACTCGATTCACTGGCAGATGTTGTGGGATTTGGAGCACCAACTGCTTTCCTGATCTATAAATATAAACTTGACGCGCTTGGCACCTGGGGCCTGGTTATTAGTCTGTTGTTTCTCGTATGTGGTGCACTAAGATTGGCGAGGTTTAACACTGAAATTACAGATTTAAAGAAAAAAGATTACAAAGGGATCCCAATTCCTGTAGCAGCACTTATTGTAACTCTTCTTGTGCTCGCCCAGCTCGATAGTTCAATCGTCCCTTCATCTATGAAATGGGTTTTCCCTGTGGTTACGATACTCTCCGCCTTTGGAATGGTGTCGAGTCTCAAATTTGCCACTTTTCCAAAATTAAACAAAGTCGCGCTTTTAGCTAATCCACTTCAATTGGTCCTGGTAGCCCTCCTCCCGTTTGCAATCTATTTTTATTCCTGGACGGGGCTCTTTTTTATCTTTATTTTTGGCATTTTATTAAACATGGTATATAGCTATGTTTCCAAAGAGAAAATACAAAAAAATCATCGGAAATAGTGTGTTTAAAGCAAAAGTTATTATTAAAAGAAGAAAATCGATCCTCGATCCCCAAGGAAAAGCAGCAGAACAGGGTGCTAAATTGCTTGGTTTTTTAAATATCGACCAGGTAAGGATCAACAAAGAGGTTGAATTTTTTGTAAATCTTTCCTCCAGAGAAGAGGCACTTAAAGAGGTTACAGAATTTTCGGGAAAGCTTCTGGCAAATCCAATAATGGAAGATTTTGAAATCCTGTTGGAAGAAGCTGATGAATCCTAAGTTCGGTGTAGTTGTTTTTCCCGGATCAAACTGTGATCACGATGCGTATTATGCCCTGAAACACGAACTGGGCTACGAAGTTGAATTCCTTTGGCACAAAGAGCCATCAATTAAAGATTGTAATGTTATAATCCTGCCGGGAGGATTTTCTTATGGCGATTATATCAGATGTGGTGCGGTAGCAAAACTCTCACCAATAATGACCGATGTAATCAGATTTGCCAATGAGGGAGGGATAGTTATCGGAATTTGTAACGGATTTCAGATACTCTGCGAAAGTGGTCTGCTCCAGGGTGTATTAATTAAAAATAAAAGCCTCAAATTTATTTGTGAAGATGTCCACATTTTGGTCACTGGTAAATCAGAAGTCTTCGCCGGAAGGGCTACAGGATCAATTGTAAAAATCCCGATTGCCCATGGTGAGGGGAATTATTTTATTGAACCACACAAAATTGACGAACTCGAAAAAAACGGACAAATACTCTTCAAATATTCCTCACCAACTGGTGAGTTGTCTCCTGAGTCGAATCCAAATGGCTCAATTAACAATATAGCCGGAATAACAAACAAAGCCGGTAATGTTCTTGGAATGATGCCACACCCTGAAAGGGCTTGCAGTAAAACAATCGGAAACGATTCCGGAAAGTTTATTTTTAGTTCAATTGCGAATTTTATAAAATCAAAAGAGGTAGAACATGTTTTCTAACTTAGGTCCACTCGAAATATTTCTTATTGTCCTTGTTGTACTCCTGCTTTTTGGCGCAAAAAAAATACCTGAACTCGCTCAGGGTGTCGGAAAAGGAATGAGAGAGTTCAAAAGAGCTATCAAAGATGTTGAACAGGATATCAAGGTTGACGAAACCGCGGATAAAGATAAAAAAAACTGATCCACGGCCGATAATTGCTTCAATATTCCTCCATTTCACAAAAACGGGAACTGATTCTCTCCGGTAAGCTTGACCTTTTACAGAATATCAACTTCTTTCTTAAAAAGATTGAGGATAATAAAAACCTGAACAGTTTTTTGTTTGTAAATCCTCGAATTCTTGAAGAAGCACAACAATTGCTCGAAAAAGTAAACGCCGGTCTAAAACCCGGCTCTCTTTTTGGTGCAGTTATCGCAATTAAAGATGTGATTTCTGTCGAGGGGATGCCTATGACCTGTGCATCCAAAATTCTTGAGAATTTCCATCCGGTTTACGACGCTACTGTAATTTCCAAACTTCGTGAAGAAGATGCCCTGATAATCGGGAAATTAAATTGTGATGAATTTGCTATGGGTTCATCAAATGAAAATTCTGCTTATGGAAATGTTCTTAATCCAGTAGATCCGTCAAGAGTTCCCGGAGGGTCTTCAGGTGGATCGGCGGCAGCAGTAGCCGCAGGTTTGTGTGATGTAGCGTTAGGAAGTGACACAGGTGGCTCAATAAGGCAACCTGCAGCCTTTTGTGGCGTCTATGGAATCAAACCAACCTATTCAAGAGTTTCCAGATATGGTCTTACTGCTTTTGCATCGTCCTTCGATTCAATCGGTCCACTCTCCAAAAACCCTGAAGATTGTGCCCTCATCCTTGAGGTGATTTCCGGGTATGATCCCAAGGATTCCACTTCAACCAATTCTGAAATTCCCCTAAATAGCACAAAAAATCCTGATGACTCCAAGTTCAGAATTGCATTACCAAAAGAATATTATGGTGAGGGCCTCAATCCTGAAATCAGAGAATCTATCCAAATCCTCGTTAAGAAACTTGAAGATGCAGGAAATATTGTAGATGAAGTTTCATTACCAAATACTCATTTGACCATAGCAGCTTATTATGTTCTCACAACCGCAGAGGCAGCCTCCAATTTGTCACGATATGATGGTGTTAGATATGGGAAAAGAGCTAATGAGGACAAATCACTCGGTAATATGTATGCCGGAACAAGATCAAAAGGTTTTGGCACAGAGGTGAAACGCAGGATTATGCTGGGGAATTATGTGTTGTCAGGAGGTTACTACGATGCCTATTTTAACAAGGCTCAGAAGGTAAGACGAATGATTAAAAATGATTTTTCTACCGTATTCAAAGATTACGATTTAATTTTAACTCCAGTCACTCCTGAGTTACCATTCAAATTTGGTGAAATGTCAGATGATCCACTCTCGATGTATCTCGGAGATATTTATACCACTTCGGTAAATCTTGCGGGACTTCCCGCTATCTCCATTCCGACAGGAAAATCGAAAGAGAGATTACCCCTCGCTGTTCAATTTATCGCACCTGAATTTGAAGAAAACAGACTCTTCAGAATAGCAGATATTTTACAACAACTCTGAAATTGAGTTGAGTATCATGTGCCCCATCTTATCCCGTTTTGTCTCTAAATATTTAATGTTATTCTGATTTGGAGCAATTTCAAGCGGAACCCTGCTTGAAACCGGAATACCATAAGCAAGAAAATCATCAATCTTTTTAGGATTATTGGTTATAAGCTTAACACTTTTGATGTTAAGTTCTTTTATAATTTGGGTACCCAGACCATAATCTCTTGGATCGGCTTCAAATCCCAACTTTTCATTAGCTTCAACTGTATCAAAACCCATATCCTGGAGTTTGTAAGCTTTTAATTTATTGCTGAGCCCAATTCCTCTTCCCTCTTGCCGAAGGTAAACAACCACACCCTTGCCATAACCGTTTATGAGTTCAAGAGAATGATTTAATTGGTCATGACAATCACACCTTAATGAATGGAAAATATCACCGGTCAAACACTCTGAATGAATCCTCACTAAAACATCTTCTTCACCTGAGACTTCTCCTTTAACTACTGCAATGTGATCTTTAGAGTCTATTTGGGACTTAAAAAGATGGAGTTTAAAATCACCATGAGCCGTAGGGAAATTTATCGTCGTGATTTTGCTGATAAATTTTTCGTGAATCATCCGGTGTTTCATGATTTCTTTTACAGAGATCATTTTTAACCCAAATTTTTGAGCTATCTCAGTTAACTCTTTCAGCCTTGCCATCTCACCATCTTCTTTGAGAATCTCACAAAGTGAACCGGCAGGATTTAAGCCGGCAATGCGACAAAGATCAACAACGGCTTCGGTATGTCCCGGTCGTTTAACGACCCCACCTTCAGTATATCGTAATGGAAAGATATGACCCGGAACAGCAAAATCTTCTGTCCTTGCTTCGTCAGAGGCCAAGGCTAAAATGGTTTTTGCACGGTCAGATGCAGAAATTCCTGTAGTGGTTCCCTCAACAACATCCACAGATACTGTAAAATTTGTACCATGAAGAGCATTATTTGACCCACTCATCAGAGGCATCCCCAAATGATCAAGTTTTGATCCCTCCATCGCTACACAAAGTAATCCCCGCCCGTGTGTAATCATAAAATTTACAGTTTCGGGGGTTATAAATTCAGAGGCACAAACAAAATCTCCTTCATTTTCGCGGTTTTCATCATCAGTTATGATGATTATTTTTCCACTTCTTAATTCGGAGGCAGCTTCTTCGACCGTGCAAAACATTTTAAGTCCATTATTTCTTTTCTAAACTTGTGGTTGTACCATCACTGTTAAGTATGGCAGCAATCGCATTTTTGTCAAATTTAATTTTTGTATTGTCAGATACTTTAACCCAGACAATTTTATCTTCAACACCTGTAACTTCACCATACATACCACCTGAAGTAACAACTTTATCTCCCTTTTCAACAGCAGAAAGAAGTTTTTCTCTCTCTTTTTGTCTCTTCTGTTGAGGTCTGATGATCATAAAATAAAAAATTAGAAAGATGGCACCAAACATTATCAGTGTTCCCATCATTCCGCTGCCACCCTCACCACCTTGTGGAGCCATTGCATATAAAGTTTCCATTTAATTCTCCGTTTCTTTCTTTTCTTGGTCTGTTATTCTTCTTAAAGTTATTTCTTTCCACTCCTTAAAATCGCCGGCAAGAATGTGCTCTCTGGCAGCTCTTGCAAGTTCAAGATAAAAGTGGACATTGTGAACTGAAACCAGTTCAAAACCAAGGAATTCGCTTGCCACAAGAAGGTGGCGCAAATATGCCCTTGAGTGATTTCTGCATGTGTAACAATTACAATTTTCATCCAGAGGAGTAAAATCATTTTTGTACATCGAATTTTTAATTCTTACCGGACCATTCCATGTAAAAAGAAATCCTCTTCGAGCATTCCTTGTTGGCATCACACAATCAAACATGTCGATCCCCCGTTCAATTGCCTCGAGAATGTTCTCCGGTTTCCCAACTCCCATCAAATATCTCGGTTTGTTGGCCAACATAAAATCTGTTGTAAAATCAACTAATTCATACATCTCTTCAGCAGGCTCACCAACCGCAAGACCCCCGATGGCGTATCCCTCAAAATCGAGTTCCAGTAACGATTTTACCGATTCTTCTCTAAGTTCTTTGTAAGTACTTCCTTGAATTATCCCAAATTGATTTTGTTCATATCCATATAACCCTTTGGTCTTCACAAAAGCTTCTCTGTTCAAAACCGCCCAATCTGAAGTCATTTTGGTGGATCGTTTTGCATAGTCAAAAGGACAAGGATATGGAGTACATTCATCCAAAACCATCATGATGTCAGAACCAATCGATCTTTGAATATTCACAACCTTCTCAGGAGTGAAAAAATGTTTTGAACCGTCAAGATGTGATTTGAACTCAACCCCGTCTCGTTTAATCTTTCTGAGATCAGATAAAGAAAACACCTGAAAACCACCGCTGTCGGTAAGAATGGGGCGATCCCAGTTTATAAACCTGTGTAATCCGCCCGCCTGTTCAAGAGTATCTGTCCCGGGTCTGAGATAAAGGTGGTATGTGTTGCCCAAAATGATATCTGCATTGATATCATCTCTGAGGTAGGAAAAATTTACCGCTTTAACTGTTCCCTGAGTACCAACAGGCATAAAAATAGGTGTTTTAACCACACCATGTGCCGTCGTAAACTCTCCTGCCCGTGCTTTTGAAGCATGATCAGTTGCCAATAATTTAAAGTTTAAACTCAAGAAATATCAAATTTTGTGATTTTAAATTTACTGCTTTTAAAACTCATGCCCAAACTAATAAAGTTGGGGTATTATTTTGGGGGGGTTATGAAAATGAGTCGTGGAAAAAGGAATTTTGGGGTGAACAACCTTGCTGGAATATATCCCACCAATGAGTCGGAGTTTTAAGCATTTGGAGGTATTAACTTTTCTACGAACATGCTTCCTGCGAAGAGAGATTATTAAAATCCATCCGTGAAAATCTGTGTTAAATCCGTATCATCTGTGGAACTATCCCGCTTGCGGTTAATCGTTTTGCAGACGGCAATCGAGACGATTACCACCCCTGTCACTTACGACTAAAAACTGTGTTTTTCCTAATATTACTGCATTATTGCATTATTGCATTAGTTCAAAGTCCCAGTTTCACAGAGAATGTATGTCCCAAACCCAGGTCTTGTCCAAATGGAGTAAGAGCATAATCGAAGGCGAGATTGTTCCAGTAGATTCCAATTCCGGTGGTTAATCCTTTTGCTTCGTATAAGGACTGATAACCAAGTCTTACTGCAAGGAGTCCATCATAAACAGCTTCTACACCTGCGTTGATATGGATATCATCCGTCGAGAAAAATTTCTGCACTTCCAGTCCCGTGGAGAAATTAAGTTTGTTTTGTGGCATGGCAAAATTGTAACCGGCACCAACCCGAATATCTGTTGGTAATTTGGTGGCAATTGTTTTTAGTTCATTCATTGAACCAAGATTTCTTAGGGCTGCCGTTAAAAACAAAGCATCATTTATTGTGTATCTACCGGAGAGATCAACAGCATATCCCGCCGCATCTTCGTAGAACATTCCTTCGTAAAGGTACTTTAATACAACACCGGCACTAACTTTTTCCGATATCTTAAAACCTGTACCTAGTGAGATTGCAATAAAGTCTGCTGTAAAAGTAGAAAGAGCATCTCCCGGTCTCTCTCTTACTTCAATTTCCCCGATTCTGGTTGAATTTACACCAAAACCCATTTTCAGCCCAAAAAGTGAAAATTTTGCAGCCAACATTTCTGTTCTGACTCCCTGGATCCACTCGTTATGTGTGAATGATATTTCAGAGTTGTTATTCCGACTCAGATTTGCCGGACTGTAGAAAATTGCCGTTGCATCATTTGCAAAGATTGTTCCATTGTCGCCCAACGCAATGTTTCTTGCTCCGGAACCGATTTTGAGAAATGAAAGGCCACTACCGCCGGCTGATTGAGAGAACAAAACAGGGGTGGTTAACAGAAAAACGGAGATAAATAATAGTTTTTTCATCAATTATCAATATTTAGAAAATAAAATTTAGACCAATTATGTGCCTGTCAGAGCTTGAATACTGCTCAACCTGAAAAGCGTAATCAAAACCAATCCTGTAATTCCCCAATTCTTTAGAATATGAAAATCCGAGAGATGGTTTTACAGGTTCATCACTTTTATTCAGGAACAAGTTATCGATACCACCTCTGAGGAAAAGACCTTCATAGATATTATACTCGGCACCAAACCGTAAAAGGTTGGTACCATAATTATCAGAGGCAAATTCAGCTGCAAGTTGCAACCTGTACGGCTTGTAATAGTAGCTAACTCCAAGCTTCTTAAACAGAGGGAATTTATCGATGGTTTCCCCACCTTCCGTATTGTAAATTGGAGCAGTATTCCATTTGTATTGCGAATTCACATCTGTAAGAACCAGTGACACTGCCAATTCAGGGGTAAAGGTGTAAATTGCTCCGATATCAAAGCCAAAACTTGTGGATGTCACATCTTCGTAAAGTTTATAATAATAGAATCTTGCCGTTACACCAACAGAGATTTTTTCAGAAAACTTGTTTGCCAACGATAAAAAGAAAAGATTTTCTGAAGTGGAGAGTGTCCCTTTCTTAAAACCTTGATTATCCCTTTGATCAATATTGCCAACTCCTGCATTTATAAGACCTAAAGAAACTCCGGCTGTTGATCTGGGGATACTTGTTTCGGGAACGGTATCATTCTTTGAATAAAAATCGAACCGTCTTGTAAAACTCACAAAATTTAATGATCTGTCAAGTCCAAGGAAAGTATATTGTGCACTGAACGCATTGTTATCCTGAAATACCGAAAGTGCAGGATTGTAAATTGAGGATATATTACCCGATTTTACTGTGGAAAGAGCATTTCCCATACCTATTCCGCGTGCTCCAAATCCAATGCGGCTGAAAGCTCCGGGAGCCGATGAAAGATTGTTCATTATTCTTTGAGCGTCTATCGGAAAAGAGAGAAGAAGTATTGTAATCAATAAAAATATTTTAGTGTTTTTCATCTTATTGCAGCACCATTATCTTTCCGAAAATCGGTTTTTCACTACCGGCATCAATTCTGTAGAAATAAACACCATTTGGTACCACTTTTCCTGCATCATCTTTCCCGTCCCAAAAATCTATAACTCCACTTATCCCTGTTGTATTCACAGTGTGAGTTGGATTCCCTCTCGGAGCACTTTGAATTACCGTTCTTACATAGTTCATTCCAAAATCGAATATCCTGATTGTAACATTTAATTCTTTCCCGTTGGTTGAATACTTTATTTTTACCTGTTCTGTTTTCGGTGAAAACGGATTTGGGAAAGCGTATGATTCCTCAACCGACTCAAGTGGTTGGGAAGCAAAATAAAGCCTCCATTTATCGGGCCATATCCCAACAAAACCGCTGTTTTTGACAAGTCCATCCGCAGTACCAACATACAAAACTGTTCCTGCCTCTGCCCAAACAACTGAGTAAAAAGTGGTCGTTTTTAAGGATAATTTAGAATCAGTGTCAACTATATTTCCGGGTGAATACCAGTTCTTCCCAAAATCATTTGATTTATACAATCCACCGGATGCAGCAGCAACCACTTTATCGGTGAAAACTGCGAAGTTATTTATTCTTTCACCGTCAAGACTTGTAAACCAGTTTTCACCTCCATCAGGAGAAAAGCTGACACCATAAGCTTCATTTAAATCTTCCGCCTTCCAAGTTGCAGCCCAAATCTCGTTTGTCCCTTCTTTGTTTCCAAGTCCCACTACAAAGTTTCCGGACATTGGATTTACTTGATTCTGATGATTAAACTTAACCCAACTGATTCCCCCATCTGTTGATTTATTTATTCCGTTTGCGGTTCCTGCATAGATAACAGAATCACCGGTTGCCATCACACTAAAAGCACGATAGTTAAGATACCCTTCACTGCAAAACTTGCCGGGAACGGGTGAGACACAAAAACTGAGATTATCTGTGGGCTTCACAGAATTTAAAAAATCGGGTGGGAGAATCACTCTCTGCCAGGTGACCCCCATATCGGTTGATTTTCTTAATCCACCGGCAAATGATGCTATCCATACAGCTCCGCGCGTTACTGCAATATCGTAAGTAATATTTTGTATTGCAACTGTAACCGGCAGGGCTCTAAGAGTGCTGTTTCCATACACAATCAAAGTATCGCTCTCTTTGTCGAGGGGTTGGGCAATTTTTGTCCAGGTTTCTCCTCCATCGGTCGTGTAACGAAGACCACTTCCTTCGGGGAGAGTCTGTCCCGCCCTTTCAGTAGAATGTGCAGTGGAGACCCAAAGTACTCCATTGTATTTATCCCATGCAATGGCAGAGATGTTTTCTGTGCCAAATGGCGGATCACCATAATAATTGCGCCATGAAGCACCCTTATCGGTAGATCTGCTTAATCCACGGGAAGTTCCAAGCCAAATGGTATCCCCTTGGATATGAAGGGCACTGATGCTGTTTGAAGCCGGATTCTCAGAAGATGAATAAGCAACTGAAGTTGGAGCATCTTCAAACTTAAAAGAAAACGGACTGTTTTGTGCTACAACGCCGGAACCGGCTGCAACCAAAATAAACAATGATAATTTTATTCTATTCAACATCTACTTCAATACAATCTTTTTAATTAGCGGTGTACTCTTCTTTTTGCCCCTGTCTTCTGCTGTAAAGGTGAATGTGTATTCCCCTTTTTGATTTGTCGAGAAAACACTGACTATGATAGAATAGATATCATCATTAGCGACCTCGTCACCATGATCATTAAAATTTCCATCATCATACATTAGAAGTGCAGCATTGTTAGAAGTGCCGTCAGGCCGGGTAACAACAAAATAGACCCGCGACAGATCCTGTTTTCCGTTTGGATCAATGGCTTTCATTGTTATTCTGAAAACTGTTGTGTCCAAAACAACAAGAGTATCGGGAGCAATAAGATCACTGATTATTGGTTCCTGATTTGCAGCTCCATTATCATATACAAATTTACTTACTGCTAATCGAAAACTCTCGCCGGAATTGTCGGAAGCATAATATTCGGTTCTGTATTCACCGGAGATATATCCACTCGACATTGGCACTTTTAATGAATATATTTTATCGCCTGCAACTTCATCTCCTGAAGTTAGATTTCCGTTATCCACAAGATAGTAGGGTGTGGAATTAACTTTCTGGTCGCCGGGAGAATACAAATTCATGTAAACACTTGACGGAGTTGTGTTCGATGCAATATGAATTTGATATTTTACGAGTGAATCGACAGGATTAAATCTGAGTGTGTCGAACCTGGCTACACTTTGGACTGCAAATTTAGCGGCGACAGGATCAACAAGAGTGTTGAATTCCTTCTCACAGCCGCTGAACAATAACAGGATTAAGACTCCTGCTGCTATTTTCTTCATTCTGTTTCTAATTTTTTTTGAACTAAAATATCTAAAATCTGTAACAATTAAAATATGTAATTATGAGTACGGACTGTTATAATACACCTGCATCAATTATAAAAGGCATCGGTATAAAGGAAGTAATAAAGATCAGTATTCCAAAATATCCAATTGCCATTCTAACCGGCCCAATCGGTTCATTTATATAAACGGGTGGATGTTTTACTTTAATCACAAAATACAATAACACTGCCCAAAGAAACCACCCTGTCCAGCCAAAATCAAATGGGGTTTCGTAAAACTGGTTAAATACCCCAAGCCCACCTGCAAGCAAAAGGAAAAACATTGTTATCCAGGCAACTTTCTCCTGAACCTTTTCGCCAAACATTGCATAAATGATGTGGCCACCATCAAGTTGACCAACCGGAAGCAGATTTAGAGCTGTAACAAAAAGTCCAAACCATCCTGCACACAAATATGGATAATGATAAATTTCACTCATCGGTGGAATAAACCCGTCCGGTGAAATTGCAAATAAATCTCTTAAAAAAACAAACAAAATATTGTCACCAAAAGCCAGAGAGAGTCCACCCTGACCATAAGTCGGCAGATCAAAATCGGGGTGTAAATTGAGAATAAATTCTTTTCCCGGCAGATTCTGAAATCCGTATATTAAAACTATCAAAGAAATAACAAATCCGGCAATGGGCCCCGCTATTCCAATATCAAAAAGAGCTTTTCTGCTGTAAATCGGGCTTTTGGTTTTGATCACTGCTCCCATAGTCCCAAAATTCAACATGCCGGCTAGCGTGGGGAAAGGAATGAAGTATGGAAGGGTTGCTTTAACATCATGATATTTCGAAACAAAATAATGTCCAAATTCATGAAATCCAAGAATCGTTAAGATCGAGATTGAATAGGGCAGGCCTTCTGCAATTTGAGTTAGTTCAAGTCCTCCTGCGGGTGAAACCACCCAAAACGCACCTGCAATTGTCGTAGTCACAAGAGTTGCTATAAAAAGTAGTAAAGGTATAATATAAACCTTAAAAAAGTCGTTATTGTTTGTCAATGTACCCGAATTTTCTGATTCACTCATGGTTAAAAATCAATTGTTACGCCGGTTGAAAAATGTTCATCATCAATTTCATAATATTCACCGTGCACATTTTTCCCTGAAAAGAGTGTGAATACCACTCGCAACCCACTGCCAAAAGGTTTTCCAAATTTTAATCCAATCTGTGCAGTATGATTCGAATTGTATGCTGTGGTATATCCCATTTTGTAATCATAAGAGACAAACGGATAGATATTTCCAAATGACAATGAAGAGGGGTAACTGTCAAATCCTGCCTGAACAATCCATGGCTCAATTTCAGTTGGATCAACATGAAACAAGTATGTTATACCAAGATAAATTCTTCCATCACCGGATCTGTAATAAGGGAAAAGTTCAACAAACTCCCGGCTGTAAACCAATGGGTTTCTGTCATCACGCCACTTTTGTGACGAACCCTCATAGTGACCATCCACAAAGTGTGCACTGATGTGACTTAATCTCGTTCTGATTCCAAACTCGCTTCTTCCTCTGAGAGGAATTTTATAGCCAAAATTAAAACCAAAAAGGTAATCTACCGCATCAACAGGGAAATGGAAATCCGCTTCACCACGGAGTCGCGTGTAAGTAAAAAAATCGGCTCCAACAGAGAATATTGTTCCGTTGTTGCCAGTAAATCTTGCAATGTCTTTTGAAGCTCCAATGTCGAGCCTTAGATCATTTTTACCTGATTGGAAAAAAACTCCCATCCTGGGTTCTAAAAAGTTGGAAGTGAACGGTTGTATATTCAGGTCACCGGGGAAAAGTTCAACACTTTGTGCTGCGAGAATACCTGAAAAAACAACAGTTAAAAGCAATATCCTAATATATTTCAAGTGTGGTTCTATTTTCCTTTTTTCAAAAAATATAATCTTAAAATATAATAAATACCAATGATTTAAATGGGTTAGAACTTCCGCCCCTTCCATTCAACAGATTTGCTGAACAACAGTATAAAAGGGAGGAAAATGATGTAAACAAAATAATAAACTTCGAAGAATGGAAAATATTTTAATGTGTGGAGCAGTCGCATTCTATGAACTATTGAACCGAGAAAAAACAGATCTGCAGCTACAATTGTGAGAATGGCAATCAAACCCGTTACTGGAGAGAATGGTAAAATAAGAACCGAAAGTAAATGAGAAAAAAAGGCTGTGCCTAATACCAATAATCCATGGGGTGGAACATTTAACCCGCCAATTCCCCATCTCTTTTTTTGTTTGTAAAGAGCTACAAACCCCTCAACAGGTAACGATTCAATGAGGGTATCTTTATCGAGTGGATATATTATTTTATACTTTTTCAATTTTGAAATTGCGGCAAGAAGTTGCGAATCCTCCGTTACACTAAAAGGCATACTTTCATACCCGCCTGTTTCATTGTAAGCTTCCCGCAAATATGCCATATTATTTCCGATTACACTTAACGGCAAACCTGCATTTATTGTACCTGATCCTGCTCCAAGTAGATACATAAAATCGAGATGCTGCATCCCTTTCCAAAATGATCCCGTTTCCTGCGAGGTCATTCCACCGAGCAACCCAACTCCATTTGTAAAATAAGAGGCAAGAGTTTTAGCCCACAATGGATTAACTTTACAATCAGCGTCGGTAGTTATAATAATCTCACCTGTTGCAACTTGCAGACCTTGAACCAGTGCATTGGTTTTCCCTCTGAGGTGGCCTGTCGGTTCCACTCCATCAATAAAAGTGAACTGCGGCTTTCCTGCAATGAATTTTCTGATTATTTCCCCGGTGGAATCGCTTGACCTGTCATTTATCACTATGATCTGAAGTTTACCCGACGGATATACAAGTTTATTGAGTGCATCAAGACAACGGGAAATAACTTTTTCCTCATCCCGAACGGCAACCATCACAGATACCGTGGGTAACTCATCCTCAGCCAGTCTGGCGAACCGCTTGTATGATGCAAGAAGGTAAATAACTACCTGGACTGCATAGAGACCAACAACAATCAAAACGATCAACTCAAACATATTGAGGGGTCTCCAATTGTAAATTCTTTTTCATTTGCAGTCTGTATTGTGCTTTTTAATGATTCAATGATCGTGTTTCTGCTTTTAAAATTGTCATGATATACTACAATGGAATCTGAAGTAAGGTAGCTTTGGATTACTTTTTTGGTGTCGCTTCTGCTTCCCAAATAATCGCCTGAGAGCAGACTCCACATTACACATATTTGTCCGGCCGCTTTGATCGTCTTTAACACAAACGGATCAAACGCTCCATAAGGAGGTCTGAAATATTTAACCGGGATTCCCGTAATATCTTCGATCGCTGATTTGGATTCAACTATCTCCTTTTTCAGAACAGACGCTGACACAAATCTGAGCCTTTTATGAGAATAAGAGTGGTTCCCAATTGAGTGACCTTGTTCAAGAATTTCTTTAATCAGGTACCGGTTTTTTATGGCTGCATCTGCAGTAACAAAAAACAGAGCTTTCACTTCTGATTCTCCAAGTGTGTCCAAAATCCCGTTGGTTGACGATTCACCGGGACCATCGTCAATTGATATCAGTATATTATCAGAAGTTGAACCCCAAACCACCGATCTGAAAATTTTCCGGAGCGAAACTGGCGGCATATAATAATATTTTGGTCTAATCATCTGGACAGTTTTCTCCCCTTCCATACGAAACCCCCAAAAGCCCCTGAAATTGCAGTAAAAACTATATAAGGAATATGCAACAGTTCAGCAAGCAGAAAATGAAAAAAATCAACTCTCTCGAATACCAGCCCTTCCCCATCCAATAATACAAAATATTCCGTTAAACCTTTTAATAATAATGAACCAAGAACTAAAATAAATCCATACCAACCAAAAAATAAAATAGTGAAAGGTGACAAGATAAGAGAAAGATAAAACAAAAAAATGATGGTAAGCTTTAAAATCAAAATTGGGTCTTCGTAAAAAAGTCCTTTGCTCGCCCATCTACTTCTTTGTTGAACAAATCCTCCCACACTCTCTCCGGGGTTGGTCTCAACTATTCCTTCGTTGTTTAAAAGGAATCGAACCTTATACCCCAATCGTGAAATGGATCTCATTAAAAATTCATCATCTCCAGAGGAGAGTGAGTCATTAAGATTGTATCCTTCAACCTCAAGAAAAAGTTTCCTCCTGAACGCCATACTTGCAGCGCTACAAATTACAGGCTCACCAACACCAATCAGTCCTGCTCCGGTGAGAATAAGACCCCCAAATTCAAGTGCCTGAATTTTGGAAAACAATGAATCATATCTTTTATATCTGACAGCCCCTGCAACAAAACCTGTTTTTGCATCAAACTTCCCTACCATCAATTTAAGCCATTTTGGCGGAATTCTACAGTCTGCATCTGTTACAAGTATAATCTCACTATTAGAATTTTTAATTCCTTCGGTAATTGCGTTTTTCTTGCCGGTAACTCCGTCTCCAAGCTCAACAACTCTCCGGTTTTCTTTCTTTTCAATCTCAGTTTTGAAATTTCCCCAGTCATCCTCCGAGTGATCGTTCACAAATATCACTTCGAAATTAACTCCATCTGTCTCTATGTTTAAAATGTCACTAATGATACTTTGAAGGTTTGTTGCTTCGTTTCTAAATGGTATAATAAGAGAAACACTTAAACTTTCACTGCCGGTTAAACTTCCCTTTTCTTGTTTCAACTTTCCCAGACCTCTTTTTATCTTCAATAAAAAATGGATGTAAAAAAGCATCGGTAATAACAGGATGATCAACAGTGGATTCAAATCGTCACTTGTTTCGTCTAAAAATAAAGACTGCCCCTGGAATCGCAGGAATCAGGATGTTAATTGTGTAAAGCATCAGTGCAGCATTAAAACAGGCACCTGCCTCTACGCCAAAATGACCAAGAAAATAGACTGAAGCACTCTCCCTTATTCCTATCTCTCCAAAGGTTATCCCCGGGATTATACTCTTCGTAAAAAACACGAGTGAACTCCCCCAGAATGATGTCATAAATTCAGCCTGATTTGAGTATGCAACCACAAGGAGAACAAATTGTGTGGAGAAAACCAAATAATTCAAAACCGATAAAGCAAAATTCTTCGCAAAAATTGTTCTGTTGAAGAGTCCAATAGATTTGAAATTGAGGAAATATTTTTCAATAATCTTCACTTTGCCAATCTGTTCTCCAACAAATCCTCTCCAGAATTCAGGAGATAAGATCAAATAAACAAGAAGAAGATATATCCCCATCAATAAAAAAAGAAGAGAGATAGTCAGGTTGTTGTCAATCGAGTAAAATTTATTCAGGAAGAGCAGTACGCCAAAAGAACCCGCAATAAGAATCACCATCAGTGAATTTAATTTATCGATAGCTGATCCTGCGGTAACTTCGGAGAGTTTTACATCTTTTAACGGGAATGCTCGTCCGGGGTATTCACCCAATCTGCCGGGAGTTAATAACCCCGTACTGATTCCCGTGAGAATTGAAATAAAAATACTGCTCTTTTTTTGGGGCGGGTAAGAATAATCACAGATCAGTTGCCACTTTTTATACTGAAGAAAAAAATTCAACGGGACCAACATCACCGCTACAATAAAGGCAGTTAAAGACTTAAAATCAAGGAAAGAGGAAAAGGAGATGTCGCTGAATTTAGCATTGAGATAATAAATCACCCCCGCAGTTATAAAAACCTTTATTGCGAGAAGGGTCTTTATTTTCCATTTATCGAGGTTCTTAAAGTTAAAGGCTGATGTCAAATGGCACTTCTATAATTAAACTTCTATTGTGAAATTGCCTTTCTTCATGATCAGCTCTCCATCCAGATATACATCAGGTGATTTAACCACACCATCAAGGTGTAAGGGAACTTTTACATTTCCGCCAAAACCCATATTGTCCCCTACAGCAATGTGGATTGTCCCCATTACTTTTTCATCCTCAAGTATCAACCCTGAGAGTTGCGCTGACTCATTAGTTCCAACTCCAAATTCAGCAATATTGTAAGCATCACCACCAACTTTGGCGAGAATTTCTGCAAGTTGTTTTGCATTTTCTCCCCCCTCAATATCGGTAACAACTCCTCCCTTAACTGTTAACTTAATATCAGAATTTTCCATCAGACCAACACCCGCAAATGAGCCATCCACGATGAACACACCTTCTGCAGTGCCTTCAACGGGCGCAAGAAAGGTTTCACCTGTAGGAAGATTACCACTTTCCCCGGGGGCGTGGAACAACCCTTTTGAAGCGTGTACACTTCTTCCCTCGATCGAAAACTGAATATCCGTCCCTTTTTCCGAGGTTACTCTTACCCGTTTTCCTTTTTCAAGAACTGCTTTCAGATTAAGAGATCGTTCCGCAATTCTTTTATAATCTGCGTTAAGGCCACGAATCATAACATCTTTGGTTATCCCGGGGAAAGTTGCAACTCTGGCTCCGGTAGCTGAGGCATCCCGTCGTGCTTGTGTATGTGTAAGAGACCTTAAAGTTGGACAGAGCACAACATCAAATTGTTTCATCATGGCTGCAATGGAATCGAGTGGTTCCTGTCCATTCACCTCCAGGGGTTCCATCTCCAAATAGACCGACTTATGGCCGAGTCTGATTGCTGAGAGATAAAGTTCATACCCTATTTCATGTTTTTCAGTATCACATACCACTAAAACAGATTCACCGGGTTTGGCACCCATGCAATCTCTAATTGCAATTTCACAAGCTTTTTGAAGTTCTGTCATATATTTTTACAAAGGAATTGAAAGGTTGAATTGAACACCGTAGAACAGTCCGCCTTTTGTGACGGCATTTTCCATCACTTCTGTGCTGTTTTCTCTAACGGTTAATTTATTGCCGGCTTCATCTGTCATCACACCGACTGAAAACTCTGAGTATCCAACTTTACCTTCCAGACTGATGTTTTGGTCAATAATAAAAAGGATAAATCCGGATGCAAAATTGAATCCAAGTTGTGATTTATCAGATGTGTATTTTACTCTGGATACCGGATCGTTAATATCTTCGGTTCGTTTATAAAGTTGAGCATTGTTGTAGGTAACTTCAAGTTCAAGTATCTTCCAGCTAATCGCTTTCGAGAGTGGAGTTCCAAGTTCAATCCCGGCGCCATAAACATTCTGTTTATATTCCAGACTGTTTTTGTAGATGGAGCTTACACCCTTTACCTGAGTCTCTTTCACCTCATTCATCATCTCATAAAAGATTTTTACGGTGTATTCAAGCCCTGAAACTCTGTTTCTAAGAAGATTGATCCCGAGACGGTAGCCTTTTAGCATGCCAAACTCCCCCATCCCTGACATGAGGGAATCGCCGTGAAGCCGGTTATATGCAGTTACATAGTTGTTTAGTCCTGCTGCTTCGTACTGTTTTATTTCGTAACCTGCAAAACCACCAACCAGCCCCAGACAACCAAACCCAAATTTATTCGATTGGGATTCGGCTGCCCCGGCGAGTAAAACAAATGCAACTATAAAAGTTTTATATGATATCAAATCTTCGTTCTATTTCGATAAGTGTGTCAAAGAGAAAATTACTCCACTAAGGCAGCAATTATCAAATGTCATTTCTGAGCTTCTAATTTTTTCTTGTGCATCATTCCAAATTCAAGACCATGACCGGCAGCTTTTCCTTCTGCCCACTTAAGCATGAATGCAAAAAAGAGTCCAAAGAAACCAAGTGTCGAGAACAGGTACATCCCAAGTTCGTAACCACCGGAAGTATCATTCGCCCAACCAATAAGGAAATTAAACCCGGCAAGCCCGATATTTTGGATCATTGTCATTAAACCGTAAGCTGTCCCAAGCTTTTGTTCCGGTACAATTAGCGCAACAGAAGGCCACATTACAGCAGGGATAAGTGAAAATGCCAGTCCCATCATTGCCATCGGTAACCATGGTGGAATACTGGTTTGCAACAACATGATATATACAGGAATGAGTAATACCGATCCAAACATCATCAATAATGATCTTTTTCCTATATAATCGGATAACAATCCAAACATTGGTGTAAGAATCATCGATGAAAGAATCAATATACTGTTGTACATTCCGCCCACTTCTCTCTCCAGTCCATGAAACTCCTGGAAAAATTTTATGGCGAAAGTTCTGAATGGGAAGATACCCGAATAAAAAGTTACACATAACAAAACAATAAACCAGTATGATTTACTAAAAGCCAGCACTTCACGGAGTACCACTTTTTCCTGTTTTGCCTCCGGTTTCATATGGTAGTTGTTTTTAGCATAACTGTCGAGGTACCAGTAAGCCAACGCGGTTATCACAGAGATGAAAGCCATTATTACAGCAATCATCAAGGGGAGATCCCACGAAGTAAAGTATGACTTAAAAAATGTGGGTGAATTGTCTGCCGCAAAAGAACCGAGACGGGCTATCGTTAAGTTAATTCCAAAAGCAAACGAAAGCTCTTTTCCAATAAACCATTTACCAAGTGCTGTAGTAACCGCCACGATCAACGATTCAGCTCCCAAACCAAAAATCAGACGCCCCAGCGACATCACAACAAGTTCATTGCTGATATCCGAGTTGAAAACTGATCTGAAAAGGTCACCAATAAATGATAATTGAACAGTCATCACAGTAACAATTGACCCCAGGAAACAAAGGATTGAAAAGAGAGTAATCGATTTTACTGTCCCAATTCTGTCAATTATCAGCCCACCGAGCAAAACCATAAGGATATTCGGCACACTGTAAATCCCCTGAAGCAAACCTATGTCAGAATCAGTGAATTTAAGTTGTGATGCAAGTAAATCAGCTACGGGGGCTATTGAGTCGTAAACATAATAGTTCCCAAACATAGAAAGGGAGACAAGAACAAGTACCCCCCACCTGACGGCGAAGGGTACTACAGGTTTGTCAATATTAAGCGTTTCGTTTTTCGCCATCGTTATCTTTCAGGAACGGTTTCAAGTACTTTTAGAAGGTGGAACCAAAACTTCTCAACTGAAGCAATATTTACCTGTTCATCAGGTGAGTGAGCTCCTGTGATAGTTGGACCAAACGAAACCATATCCATCTCAGGATATTTCTCTTTAATTATTCCACATTCGAGACCTGCGTGGATTGCTTTTACTTCAGGAACCTTGCCATAAAGTGATGTATATGCATCCTTTGTAATATTTACAATCTCAGATTTAAGATCAGGTTTCCATCCCGGATATCCATCACTTGTTTCAACTTCTGCACCACCAAGCTCAAAAACGCAGGATACCATTGTAACTGCATCTTCGATCTCGGATTCAACAGAACTTCTCTGGCTTGTCCCGATTTCAATAGTGTTTTCAGTCATAACCAGAGTTGCGAGGTTGGTCGAAGTTTCTACCAATCCCGGAATATCGGCTGACATTTTGAGTACGCCATGAGGAAGTGCATAAAGCATAAGAATCAATTGATCCTCAGATACTTCATCAAGCACCTTTTTGGTCTCTTCTATTTTTCTGATTACTACACGGAGATTTGGCTCAACAGTGGAAAGTTCAGCCTGAACCATCTTCTCGAACTCCATAACCTCTTCAATTACAACACTTTCATCTTCCGGATCAACGGCAAGAATTGCTGAAGCTTCTCTTGGGATTGCATTTCTTTTGCTTCCGCCTTTTACTTCAGCTACACTTACAAGATAATACTGTTGAAGGGTATTAAGAATTCTTGCGAGTATTTTAATCGCATTTGCTCTTCCGGTGTTTATATCAAGTCCCGAATGACCACCCTTAAGGCCTGAAACAACCAATTCATAAAAAAGATAATTTTCAGGGGCTTCTTCCTGCTCAAAGTGAATAGTTCCTTTGGTATCCCTGCCACCGGAGCATCCAATATAGAGTTCGCCAATCTCTTCAGAATCGAGATTCAAGAGGATTTCTCCCTCAAGAATTCCTTCAGCAAGATTAGTGGCTCCGGTTAATCCGGTTTCTTCGTCAAGAGTAAGAAGTATCTCAAGTGGTCCGTGTTCAATCGATTCATCAATGGCAACAGCAAGGGCTGCAGCAGCTCCAATTCCGTTATCTGCACCAAGTGTTGTTCCTTCAGCTCTTACCCATTCACCATCGATAAATGGACGAATACCTTCGGTTTCAAAATCGAACTCAACATCACTGTTTTTTTCACAAACCATATCAAGATGGCCCTGAAGAACAACTGTTTTTTTGTCTTCAAATCCCGGTGTTGCAGGAACTTTTATAATTATGTTTCCTGCTTCATCTCTCTGATAGTCAAGAGCATTGGTCTCGCAAAATTCGAGTACATACTCTACAACTGCTTCTTCTTTTTTTGAGGGTCGTGGTCTGGCACTCATCTCTTCAAATATATCCCACAAGGGTTGTGGTTTCAGGGTTCCTAATCGTTCTCCCATATCTCTACCTCAATTTTCAAGTTCTTTAAATGTAATGATTTTGTTTTGATACATCATGGAAATAAATTTCACGAGCCTTTCACGGGGTTCGATCCTGTCTCCAAGTGTCTCTTTAACTTTTTCTCCAACTTCCTTAACTTTCCTTCTGCCATCGATTGACATCCAGACTTCAGACCCAATCTCGTCGAGGTCGAGTCTGAAGTTTGGATCTCTGCCGTTTTTCACCATATAATTGTGAACAACACTCCATTTGAATCTGGGGATAAGAACAGTAATAATTCCGTTCTCAGCCGTTTCAAATTCCTGTAATTTAACAGGTGTCAGCTCAAGAGCATCAATGCCCTTGAGCTTTTTCCTGTCATTATAATCTTTGAAAATACTTTTCAAACCGTTATTTCTGTGCTTTTGTGGCTACTTTATAAAGTCCGTATCCAAGAAGGACGAAGACACCAAGAGAGATTAAATCTCCCGCTCCGCCTAATCCTTCAACGAGACCAACATGCAGAACATCAATAACATTTTTACCGGCTTCAACTTCTGTTGCAATTAAAACTGCAAGAAGAATACCTGTTAGTGAACCACCGGCTATAAGACCTGAACTGAATAATGCTCCCGGTCCAATTTCACCGTCATCTTCTTTTGAACTGTTCTTTTTCTCAACAAACCACTTAACCAAACCACCAAGAAATATAGGGGCTGTGGTTGAAAGTGGAAGGTATGCACCCACTGCAAAAGGAAGTGACCTTACTCCGGCAAGTTCAAGAACTGCTGAAATTCCCATACCCGTTACAACGAGACCCCAGGGAAGATCCTGAGAAAGAAGTCCTTTAATTACAGTGGCCATTAAAGTTGCCTGTGGAGCAGGAAGTGGATTCGAGGAAACTGTTGAATCAGCTCCAATTCCTATTGCGTTGTTGAGGATCAACATGGTTGCACCAATTACTACAGAAGACGCAACCACACCAATGATAAGGCCATACTGCTGTTTGATTGGAGTGGCACCAACAATGTAGCCCGTTTTAAGATCCTGTGAAGTGGCACCCGCATTTGCAGCTGCAATACACACGATGGAACCAACAACTAATGCTATCGGTTGATGTGCACTGCCTGTCCAGCCAAGTCCTACAAAAATAAGGCTTGTAGCCATAAGTGTTGCAATCGTCATTCCCGAAATCGGGTTCGAAGAAGAACCAATGATACCCACAATTCTTGAAGACACTGTCACAAAGAAGAATCCAAAAACCACAATCATAATAGCGGAAAGAAGATTTGTTGGGATGGATGGGATAATTGCCATAAAAGCAACAAGAACAACCGCACCTACAAGTACAAATACAAGTGGTAAATCTTTTTCAGTTCTTAGTGTGCTTTTTCCGGCAGAACCGGCCTTAAAGTCACCAATTGAATCTTTGAATGCACTTACTATGGTTGGCAGGGTTTTGATAAGTGTCATGATACCACCAAAGGTAACCGCTCCGGCACCAATGTATCTGATATAATTACCCCATATTTCGCGGGCAGACATATCTCTGATAAGTTGGGCTTTAACGGGTGGAAAAGCAGTTTCCAACCCACTGCCAATGAGTGTTATCAATGGTATAAGCACGAGCCATGAAAGAACACCACCGGCAACCATAATGCCTGCTATTTTGGGTCCAATTATGTATCCAACACCAAGCAATTCGGGAGATATTTCCCCCATTACTGTTCCGTTTGGAAGAGCTGAATCTTTGCTGAATGTGTAGGCAGGTGCCTCTTTCCAAAGACCAAAAACCGACATCAACACTTTATAACCAAATGATATTCCCAAGCCGTAATAAACTTTTTGGGCAAGGTTTCCGCCTTTTTCGCCTGCAACCAAAACATCAGCGCATGCAGTTCCTTCAGGATAAGGCAATACCCCGTGTTCTTTTACTATTAGCGAACGGCGTAAGGGTACCATAAAAAGTACTCCAAGAATACCGCCGGCAAGTGCCAGAACAAATATCTGAAAATATTCGAAATACTCAATACCACCGTCTAAAAACAATAAAGCAGGGATTGTAAATACAACACCTGCAGCTACCGACTCACCGGCCGAACCGATGGTCTGTACAATATTATTTTCAAGAATGGTTGATTTGCCGATTTTTTTAAACACTGCAATCGCCAATACGGCAATTGGAATGGAGGCACTTACAGTTAAACCAACTTTTAAGCCTAAATAAACTGTTGCCGCTCCAAAAATGATTCCAAATAATGCACCAAGAATGATAGCTTTTGGTGTAAATTCTGGAATAAAGTCCGTTGCAGCGATATAAGGCTTGAAGGTTTTCTCATTTTGTCCGTTTTGAGCCATAATTATCCCGGATTTATTGATTACCAAAAAATAGAAACCACAATTTACCTATTAATTAGGAAATAACAAGGGAAGAACTTAGGAGACTTGAGGAGTTGAGAAACTTAGAACTTGAGAACTTGAGAACTTGAGAACTTGAGAACTTGAGAACTTTGGTACTTTAGAAACTTGGGAAAGTGGAGTAATTGCATGATATGTGCAAACTATGAAATCTCATGCTCTGTAAAAACTCGGAGACTTGATAAAACAGCATTTCTTCTTAATATATTGCGACTCTCAATGACAGCTCTTTTTGATACAAGATCCACTTTCCTGCCAAAAAAGTTTTCCAACTCTATCCTTATCCTTTCAAATTTGGAAAGCGTGATTATTGCATCCGGGTGAAATTCGACTAAAATGTCAATATCACTTTTGTCACTAAAATCATCTCTTATTACGGAGCCAAAGAAGGATAGTTCAAGTATGTTCCATTTTTGACAGATCAGATCAAGTTCATACTTATTAAAATTTATGTTTGGTTGCATCTTTTAATTCAAATTTAATTGTTCGAATTTACGAATTACTCAGAACTTCTTTACGCTCGATCTCCGAAGTTCTGAATCTCCGAAGTTCTGAATCTCCGTGGTTCTGAATCTCCGAAGTTCTGGAGTTCTGTTTTTACACTTTCAGAAACTTCACAACTTTTGTGGCTTCCAACTCATTGGTTCCCAGCATGTCGCCGAGATTAATTCCTTCAGCAAGGGCGATGATCATTCCAGAGAGAAGGATTGCATCCTCTTTTGTTTTGCAAAATGGAAGTAGAGCTGTTGTAATTGTCTCTTTGGTCTGCTGAAATATTTTGATGATCTTAAATCCGAGTTTACGGTTACCGGTCAAGATTTCAAGCCAGATAAAATGAAGAAGTTTGGCATTTTGGGGCTCTGATGTAAGGGCAGAGAGAGTGACACCCACAATGTCACTCCCCTTTTTTGGTTTTAAGTCTTTAAGTCCCAAAACTATTCGCTCGGCTACTTCTTCAAAATTCTTTCGTGCTATCTCCTCAATCAAACTGTCTTTTGAACGAAAGTGATAATAGAGAGTTCCTTTGCTGATCTTAATACTTTTTGCAATATCAGCAAGGCTGGTATCCCGAATCCCCTTTTTGAGTATCTGAGCAGATGCTGTTGCAAGAATTCTGTCGTAGGTTGGCTCTTTTGGCGGAACCGACCTTCCGGTTGGGAGCATCAGTTTACCCCAAGTTCTGCGAGAAGATTATGGGCTCCACCAACTTTCTCAATATTCCATAACACATATCGGATATCTACACCAATTGATCTGCTGTAAGCCTCACTCCAGGCATAATCATTTATTGTTGCTCCATACGCACGATCAAAATTTAAGCCGATTAGTCTTCCCCATGCATCAAGAACCGGACTTCCGGAGTTTCCACCCGTGGTGTCAAGATTATAAAGAATGGCCACAGGAAGATCATCAAGTTTTTCATCTTTAAATCTGCCATAGTCTTTGTTCTTCCACAATTCTTTTAATTTAGGAGGTAACACATAATCGGGATTTCCTGAGTAGCTTTTTTCAATCAAGCCGGTAAGGGTTGTGAATGGTTTATAATATGTTGCATCTGCAGGAGTATAACCCTTTATATAACCATAGGTTAGTCGAAGAGTTGAGTTAGCATCAGGAATAAATGAACTGCTCAGATATAACTTTTTAACCTCAATAAAATCTGCAAGAAGAGAATTAAGGTTTCCTTCTGCGTTTTTGGCGATCTCTGCGTAAATGGCAAACTCCTCATCAAATTCCCTGTACATCGCAACGAGGGGATCATTCAACTTTGCAAACTCTTCAGGTGACTTCCCAAGCAATTCCATAAAAGTTGCTTTATTAAGAAGTCGGGTTTTTGATGTTATTTCGGTAAAGTATTCCCCGGCTTCAACTGTGGCAGGACGATTGGTAAAAAATCTTTGCAACACTTTGATATCTCTAAATTCGCTTCTTTTGGCAGCATCGGCAACTACAATTTTAAATTGGTTGAGATCGGCTTCGGGTATATATCCGTCAAAAAGTTCATCTATCGTCGCCTGAAACATCGCTTTGTTTTTATCTTTGAAGATATTTGGCCTGTTTTGATCGGGTAGTGATTTGGCAGACATATACTCCGCCATCAATTCACCAAGTTGATAGGTTGTTGAAAAGCGGGAAAGAATTAATCCAAACAAATTGATTGAAGTGACCTGATGGAGTGGCTCATACTCCTTTTTTATTTTTCCCATCAATCCTGAATACTTGTTCCTTAGTTCTGAATCACCTGCAATAAACTTTTCTATTTCAACTTCTTCTTTCTCTTTTTGTCCAATTATATCCACTTTGTTAAAACCGGCAAGTTTTCCTCTGAAGTTCTTCTCAGTATTTGCCATTGTTTTGATTTGTGGATCAAGTTTTAATTTCCAGTCGAGGTTTTGTGCACTCAACTCTTCAAAATTTGAGATAATCGATGCAAATACCTGTTGCATATATGGCAATCTGACATCTCTATGAAGTTTTAAGAACTCTGAGGGACGATTTCTGTAGGTCGTACCGGGATAACCGAGTACAAAAATAAAATCGTTCTCCTGAACACCATCGGGGTTTACAGGAATAAATTTTTTAGGTTTGTATGGGACATTCTCCTTTGCGTACTCCGCCGGTGAACCATCAGGAGCTACATATGCTCTAAGAAATGAAAAGTCTCCTGTGTGGCGGGGCCAAACCCAATTATCAGTCTCTCCTCCAAACTCACCAATTGCTCTCGGTGGAGCATATACAAGTCTGACATCCTTAAGTTCAAGATACTTAAAAAGAATATAGGTTTTTCCGATGAACATTTCGGAAACCTCTGCTTTTAGTCCAGGCTCTTTTTGAGCTTCTTCAACTAATTTTTTCCTCGCTCTATTTATTGCATCAATCCTGTCGGCTGACTCTTTCCCGGCTGCAGCATCGAGGATTTCTTTCGACACATCAGAATAACCAACAGTTATTTGACAAGACTGCCCTTTTGCAGGAAGCTCTTGATCCCTGTCCTTTGCAATAAATCCATTTTCGAGATAGTTGTTCTCCGCATTGCTCACAGCAGCTATATCCCCGAATGAACAGTGGTGGTTGGTTAATATCAGTCCGTCCTCAGATACAAAAGATCCTGTGCAACCCCTGAGTTTTACCAAAGCATCAATGAGACTGACTCCATCAGGATTATAAATCTCTTTAACATCAATCTTAAGTCCCGCTTCTCTCAAGTTAAGACCCGGAATCTCACTGAGCGGAAACATCCCTTCATCAAGAATCTTCGAACCTGATAAAATGATCAAAAGTGTAAAAAGGAAAAAATTCAACTTGTATCTTTTTAGGAATGATAACATTGGGTATGTCCAAAATTTATTTGAGGAACAATTAATTCATACTGCAAATTACTAAATTTAGTCAAAATTCTCTCAACCTTTCAAGAGAACCGCAGAACCGTAGAACTCCGGAACCTCAGAACCCCGGAACCACTGAATTTCTGAAGTTCTGAAGCTCTGGATCACTGAAGTTCAAAAAAAAAGCTGCCCGGGGATGAACCAGGGCAGCTTTGTGTAACATTATTATTGGGTCAGGTGGTAATCGTTTGAGGTTCAACTTTGGCTATCCAGCCATAGCGATCTTCAACGACACCTTTCTGAATACCGGTCAGCTCTTTAAAGAGCCGTTCGGCAAGTTTACCTACTTCTCTATTGCAGAAAACAAGACTTTTATCTTTGTATTTGAGCTCACAAACAGAGGAGATAATTGCTGCTGTGCCTGTTCCAAAAATTTCAAGCACTTCGCCTTTCTCATATCTTGTAAGTATTTCATCCAGAGAAATCAGTCTTTCATTCATATTGTAGCCCCAGTCTTTGAGTATCTGAATAGTTGATTTCCTTGTGATTCCCGGAAGAATACCTCCGGAAAGCATGGGAGTTGCAACTTCATCTTTGAATTGTACAAAGATGTTCATTGTTCCAACTTCTTCAATATACTTCAATTCAACTGCATCGAGCCAAAGAGTTTGAGTACAACCTGCTTTGTGTGCAATTTCAGCACCAGCCATACTTGCGGCATAGTTCCCGGCGGTTTTACATTCTCCAAGTCCTTTCCTTACAGCTCGAACATACTCATCTTGTACGAGAATTTTGACCGGCTTAAACCCTTCAGGGTAATAAGCCCCAACAGGTGAAAGCAAGAAAATTAGTGAGTAGGTTTCTGAAGGTCTTACACCCAGATATGGATCAGTACCAAACATGAATGGTCTCACATAAAGGGAATCACTCTCTCCACGCGGAATCCAGTTTCTTTCGATCCAAACTAACTCTTTGAGTGCTTCAACGCAAAAATCCACATCCACTTCCGGCATGCAGAGTCTTCTCGCAGAATTATTTAATCTGATGAAGTTTTCTTCAGGCCTGAATAATTGATATTCTCCGTTAGGAGTGTAATATGCTTTTAATCCTTCAAAGATAGTCTGACCATAGTGTAAAACAGAAGTGGCAGGATGCATCTGCAAAGAATTTAGCGCAGTTATCCGGGGGTCATGCCACCCTTTTTCGGCGGAATAATCCATAACAAACACATTATCTGTGAAGTATTTCCCAAAACCAAGCTGTTTTGGTAATACCACCGGTTCTGTCCTTTCGAACACATTATATTTAATATTTTCCAAGTCTCCCGTCCTTTCATTTTTGGGGTGAAAGTTGTACGGAAATGTACAAAAAGTTACGGTCTTTTAAAAGTCCAAAAAGTAACTATAAACGCATCAGCATCGCTACTTCTTGTGCAGCTTTCATATTAAATTCATTTGTAAGCGTTTTGTTGTTCACCAAATCTAAAATGGTTCCTATGTAGCAGAGCCCGCCTGTAAGGAAATAAAGAATTCCCATTCCAACCTGACCAAGAATAAATCTTTGAATTCCAGCAAAACCAATAAAGCCAATTAGTGTAAGAATCAATACTGTTTGTGCATCTTTTCTCTTTTGAGAATAATACATGGAAAATTCTCTTGCCTGTTCATCAGACATTTTTGAAAAATACGATTCGAGAAAACTCATCTCCTCGAAAGAAACTGAAGGAAGAAAATCTTGAACTCTTGCCATTGCTGACCTCTTAAATAAATGAATGAAATGATCTTAAGTGATAGACTGTTTATTAAAAATATTTTCTAACGACTGCTGAACTGTGCCTGTTTTTTTTGCCTTAATCTGAGCTGCTTTACAGATATTTGAATGATCCTAAAAATTATAGTCACCAGGGCAAACATTCCCAATTTGTGTGCTTCCCATGATGCGGATATCTCTCCGTGAAGCAGATAGGAAACAGACCTCCCCAATCCACATCCCGGACAATGTTCGAAACCGAGGTTATCCAGAATACAAAAACTGAATTCTGACTGTTGGAATGGATTATAGACAAGCAAATAGAGAAGAGCAACAATCCATAAAGATGCTTCGAACCAGGGAGTTTTGATGAATTTTAAAATGTGTTTTACAAATGCCAAAAAACTTCTCATATTTTAAAATTAAGTTAAGAAAGTTTTTAACAGTAAAAAACAATAACACTACGAAATTCATCGAATAATCGCTATTTTTTTTGAAATGTACACTAAATTTGGTGTTAAATGTCATAAGCTTCCCCTTCCTGAATCATGTAGCTATTTAAAGCATTTATTCTTATTTTAGTGTATGAAACAAAAAGCTTTATTATTAATCGGCAATCCGAAAATGATATTCAGAATCAATTTGTCATTTACCTCTCTGAGGAGTATATAAATGAGAAGATTTTATCTCATTGCATTCTCCATATTACTCACTATTGTGTCATTTCCATATCTTAATCCGGATTTATTTTATTCAAACTTTTACCCGGAACGAATGGTGATCTTTACCGCCCCTCTCGAAAAAGGTTTTGGTGTAGTGCTACTCTCCGGACCTAATCTCGAGGATGCTAAAAAAATGGGGAAAAAATATGCAGAAAAAGGGGTCACTACAAGAGTGGTAAGAAATGACAAAATGAAAAAGAACCGGTATAGAGTGGTTGCAGGTCTTTTCACTAAACGAACTGACGCAGAATTTTACAAAAAGCAACTGCAAAAAGACTTAAAACTTAAAAAACTTTGGGTAATGGAGTTTACCCCCGATTCAAAAGTTATTAATACTTATCAAGCAAAAAATGCCCCTAAAAAAGAGGTGGAACAGGACAAACCGGTTGTGGAAGATGATGAGGAAATAATTCCTCAATCAGGACAGGAAGCTGAAACTTCCGATAACATGACTGAAACTGATAAACAAAAAGAAAAAAGAGTAAGCGAAGAAGTATCTTCTCTCCTGAATACTTACAACTCTGTGTTGATTGTTTACAATATCGGTGAGTTGAAAGCTCTCAATGAATATATTCACCCCAAAACCGGTTTCACACTGATGGAAAATTCGGGTGCATTTGTCAATTTGACCTGGTATAACAGGATTGACTCCATTTTGGATCACCCAATGATGAAAATCCCGCCAAAATCGTGTCAGCCAAAATTTGAGGAGGCACCCTTGTATCGATGTGAACTTGAAAGTTGGAGTAAAACGGGATGTTACTTGTCGAAGGTTGATCCTCAATCAAAAGAATTTTTGAAATTTCTTCGCCCCGGTCACGAAGAAGAACCCCTGACCGTCGAGAAAATAAAAAAATGCGAAACCTCAACTGTATGGATGCTTACTCAATCAGACAATGCACCTTATTATCACAAATACCGGATCTATTTTGGTCTCATAGATGGTAAATGGTACATAACTGCAATAGACCTTACAATCCCTTGTTCGGCGTAGAGATTCAGAACTTCAGAACTTCAGAGACTTGAGTACTTGAGAACTTGGGTACTTGAGAACTTGAGTGATTCAGAACTTCAGAACTTCAGAGTCTCGGTAATATTAGTAACAAAGTTATCAGTGAAAATCTGCGTTAAATCTGTGAAATCCGTGTTCCATTTAAGAGCGTATCAGTGATAATCTGTGTTTAATCCATGATATCCGTGTTCCATTTTAAGAGCGTATCCGTGAAAATCTGTGGAACTATCCTCTAACGCCATTCATACTGCAGACGGCAATCGGGACGCTACGATTATTAATTCCTCTTTGAGGAAAATGGAATATGTTGTCTCACATAAAACATATCCGCTTGATCCGTCTCATAACCGTTCTATCAAATATTATTGGATTACTGCATTAGCCTATTGTTCTTGTCTCAACGCCTCGATGGGATCGAGATTTGCAGCTTTGTAAGCAGGATATGTTCCAAAAACAACTCCAACAAGAACACAAAGCCCTATACCAATGAGTATCCAATCGTATGGAATTGCTGCCTGAGCACTAAGGAATGATCCGGCCATGTTGCCGATCGAGACACCCAGTATGATCCCTACAATACCTCCAACAAAACAAAGGAGTATTGCTTCGATCAGAAATTGAGTTAATATCTGGTAACTTTTAGCACCAATCGCTTTTCTTATTCCAACCTCACGGGTTCTTTCGGTAACAGATACCAGCATGATATTCATAATTCCAATTCCGGCAGCAAGCAGAGATATAAACGAAATAACACCGGCACCAATTTTGGCATAAATAGTTACATCATTAATCTGACTTAACACCGATTCATTACTAAATATCTCAAAATCACTCTCTTCACCGGGAGGATTTTTCCTGATACCACGCATAACCCCGATGGCAGTCTCAATCACTTTATCATAATCTTCTTTTGAATGGGATGTAACAGTTATGTTAATACTGTTACGGTATTTCCCATAGTAAGATTGATAAGTTGTTATTGGTATCGTCACAAAGTTATCACGGCTTTGGCCAAACATCTGCCCTTGAGCCTCGTAAACTCCTATAACCTTCATCGGTTTACCATCAACTCTAATCTCTTTGCCGATGGGGTCTAAATTATCGAATATCTTGTTAGAAACATCTTTTCCTAATATTACAAAATTTGTACTGTTTTCAATATCAGATTCACGCATCTCCCTGCCAAGTTCAACTTTCCAGTCGTTAGTCTTAATAGCCGAGGCAGTAATACCTGAGATGCTCACATTCGGGTTGGTCTCTTTATTTCTGAATTTAATAACTTTTCCAAAATTCCATTGTTCCGCCCCGATGTATTTGGCTGATGTAAGGGAGGATTTTAACCTTTCATATTCCTGTAATGTCAGATCTTTTCTGTTACGGTATTTTGCCATTCCACCTGGTCCACCCGTCCTGATTGCAGGAAATTTTTGAATCTGGAATGTGTTTTTTGCCAGCGACGCCACGCCACTTTCGATACTCGATTGTAGCATTGTGATAACCGTCATGATAACGATGATTGAAAAAATACCGACGACAATACCGGTGATTGTTAATATAGCTCTTAATTTGTTCGCCATCAGTGCACCAAGAGCCAGCTTTAATGATTCAAAAAAACTTGTCATTCATACCTCAACGCTTCAACAGGATCAAGTTTGGACGCCTGCCAGGCGGGAGCAAAGCCTGCAAGAACTCCCACAATAAGTGAGATAACAATTGCAACCACAACAGCATCATATTGTACCGAAGTTGGTAACCACTGGTTTACGAGCATGCTCAATAACACTGCGTTGATCAGTCCTATCAATCCACCAAGTAAACAAATAGCTGAGGATTCGAGCAGAAACTGCATTAAAATTGTTCGTCGTTTTGCTCCTATTGCTTTCCTTACACCAATTTCTCTGGTTCTTTCTTTTACGGAAACAAACATTATATTCATTATACCGATGGCACCAACAAAAAGTGAAAGACCTGTGATAAAAAATCCACCAACAGATATAACCCCGACAGTCTGGTTATAATTAGTCATCAACCCTTCCTGCTGGTTAACCGAAAAGTTGTCGGGCTCTCCCAGTCGAAGGCCTCTTACTTTCCTCATAACCCCGATTGCTTCATCTTTTACTTCGTTAACTTTTTGGTTATTTGGAGCTTTTACATCAATAGTAACACTTCTGAAATTTGAATTAACAAAGTGTTTAAACAAAACACCAATCGGTACAAAAACCTGTCTGTCAGGGTTGAAATTCCCCAACATAAAACTCCCCTGCTCATTGAGAACACCAACAACTCGAAAATCGAGCCCACCAATCTTTACATAATTACCAAGACTGTTCCCCGCAGGAAAAAGATTTTTTTCAACCTCGGATCCTAACACAGCTACATATCTTGACGCTCTACTTTCAATCTCAGAATAAAATCTACCGGCTTTAAAAGTAAAGTTTGTGGTCTCCAGATACTCCGCAGTCGAGCCCGAAACCATAATGCCTTCCATCGAAAGGTCCTCTTTCTTAACAGTTTCGTTTGACCAGATTGTTGGGGCAACTGCAACAGGAAGTTTCGCAAGTCGTTTATATTTTTGATAATCTTCCATTGAAATGTTTGGTCGTTTGCGAATCAACCACCAATCGGTATTGCTAAACCATTCCCATTTATCAATATGTAGAACATCAGAACCAAGTGCACTGATACCTCTTTCGAATGCGCCATCAATGCCTTTAATAGCGGTTGACATCAAAACTACAGAAGTTACACCAATCACTATTCCGAGTGTTGTTAACATCGTACGAATTTTATTGGCTTTAACCGCTGTAAAAGCGATTACCAGACCTTCTTTCAGTTCATATAAAAAACTGCTCAAAGCTCTTCAACTCCCTCGTTAACAATGTTTTTTGATTTCAAACCGGGTATTATTCTGTCATGAACTTGTGAGTCGCTCTCTATCAAACCATCCCGCAGTCTGATGATCCTTTGAGCATGTCTGGCAACTTCATCTTCATGGGTAACAAGAATTATGGTGTTCCCTTTCTGATGAATTTCATGGAACAGAGCCATTATCTCCTCACCTGTTTTTGAATCCAGATTTCCTGTTGGTTCATCTGCAAGAATTATAGCGGGATTGGTGGCAAGTGCCCGTGCTACCGCGACTCTTTGCCTTTGTCCACCGGAAAGTTCATTTGGTTTATGATGAATTCGTTCACCCAGCCCAACACTCGTTAATGCCTGAGTAGCTCTTTCTCTTCTTTCATGTTTTGGCATTCCTGCATAAATAAGAGGCAGCTCAACATTATGCAATGAATTGCTTCTTGAAAGAAGATTAAATGTCTGAAACACAAAACCGATCTCTCTGTTTCTGATTTCGGCAAGTTCATTGTCTGTCATCTGAGAAACATTATTTCCTTTAAATTCATACCTCCCACTCGTGGGAGTATCAAGACAACCAAGCATGTTCATCAGTGTCGATTTGCCAGATCCTGAAGGGCCCATTATTGCCACATACTCGTTGGCATCAATCGTTAAAGACACTCCATCAAGAGCGCGCACTTCCTGAGTGCCAATCTTGTAGATCTTTTTAATGTTCTCAATTGTTATAATATTCATTTCAAGCCTGGTTTTCTATTTCTTATCCTGTTGCTTACCGCCACCGTTATCCACTTTTACCAACATGTCGTTTTTAAGCTCACGGGATATGGCTCTGTAAGGTCCACTCACGATCTCCTGACCTTGCTTTAATCCTGACTTGATTTCTATATAATTATCGTCACTGATCCCGCTAACAACTGTTACTTCTTTAACTTTTCCACCATCCACAACAAATACTATTTCAGCAGGCTTGTCTTTTTTTGCAGGAACTTTTTTCTTAACTGCTTCAGACTCTTCACCAGACCCCTCTTCGGGCTTCATCTCTTCAATTTTTGCTGTTACTGCCTGAATTGGAACTGCAATTACATTTACCATCGTCTCTGTTTCTATCATTGCATTACACGACATTCCGGGTCTGAGTTTTGATTCAGAATCCTGAATTTTTATTTTAACTTCAAAATTTACCACCTGCTCTTGTGTTCCGGTTCCGGATGTTTTTGAACTGTTGGAAATCTCTGAGACAGTTCCAATGAATATTTTGTCACCAAAAGCATCAACCTTAATTTTTGCTGTGTCACCAAGCTTAACATTTACAATGTCGTTCTCATCAACATCTACAATCGCTTCCATATTCTTTAAGTCAGATATCGTCATAACATTTGTACCCTGACTAAATCCACTTCCCAAAACTCTTTCACCTTTTTCCACATTCAGTTTGGTTACTGTTCCGGTTAAAGGTGAATTAATTGTAGTTTTAGCAAGTTGTTCCCTTGCCTCACGAACTGAAGCCGAGTTTTGCATAATGTTTGCATTTGCTGCATCTATTCCGGCCTTGGCAGAAAGCCATGAAGCCTTGATCGCATCATATTCCGCCTGACTCGACATTCCCTTCTTAAAAAGTTCTTCCATTCTGTTAAGGTCAAGCTGAAGTTTTATCATTTCAGCTTCTCTTTGAGCTTTTTGGGCTTTGGA
Organism: uncultured Ignavibacteriaceae bacterium; assembly: GCA_964531325.1. Lineage (GTDB taxonomy): Bacteria > Bacteroidota > Ignavibacteria > Ignavibacteriales > Ignavibacteriaceae > UTCHB3. The sequence continues at coordinate 53,311 of CAZHCW010000013.1, forward strand.
AGATTCAAGGCTGGCTTCACTTCTCTCAAGCTGTGAAGCATAAATATCTGATTTAATTCGGAAGAGAAGATCACCCTGCGACACATTATCACCGTCTTTTACCGCAAGCTGGGTGATTTCACCTGTCACTTCAGGTGTGATAAGAACTTTAAATTCTGCCTCCACTTTACCCGTGGCTGTTACAGTCTGTGTTACAGTTTTAATCGAGACTTTTTCAGTCTGAACAGTAAGAATCTCTTCTTTTGAACCCTTTGCAATCACAAGGGCAACTACAACTGCCAACAATACAAAAAGTACACTAAAAATTATTATTTTTTTTGAACGCTTCTTCTGAGCCATTGCTTACTCCGGTTATAAATATCTTTTATTCAAAATTTTCGGTATTAATTGATCCGAGATCATACTTAAGTTGTTCTTCAAGCAGCAGTAAATCAAAGAGAGAATTTATATACTCCACTTGAACTCCCACTAAATCTGTGTTTGCAAGCTGCAGATTAATTAATGTTCCTGCACCTACTTTGTATCTCGCTTCTTCAAGATCACGGTTTGCCTCAGCTGAAATAATGCTCTTACGGGCAACTTCTATCTTCTTCTCTGCAGTTTTTATCTCCAAATATGATTGAAGCAGATCTCTTTTGATCGTTTTCTGCAGATCGGAAAGTTCAAGTTGTTTCGCTTTTACCTGTATCTGAGCAATCTGCTCATTTGCTGTAATCGAGTAGCCGGAAAAAATTGGAATTGAAAGATTAAATCCAAAAGATATCGTTCGGCTGTCGAGAATGTTCCATGGTGTTGTACCACCAACATTGTAGGATAACGAGTTCGATATTGTTGGCATATTTGCACTTTCTGCCATCGAAACTCCCGATTTGGCGTTTTCGAGTTCTAACTCCACCTTTTTGTAATCTGCTCTTTTCTTAATCGCTTCAGAAATCAAATCATCTATCGACAAATCATACCATCCATCCCCTTTTACAGTGTCACTTTTTACCTTCGATAACAGTTCTACACCATCAACAAACTCATATTCAGTTGTAACATCCAAACCAAGCAAATAATACAATTGCTGTTTTGCATCACTTAAAGTTTGTTCTGCCTGAACAAGGGCAAGTTCAGCCTGACCAACTTTAACTTCCTGCTGCCTTACATCAGTCATTATTCCGGAACCAACATCCACTTTTGCCTGAATAATCTTCTGGTTTTCAATGTTCCAGTCAAGATTTTCTTTTCTCACTTTAACAATTTCCGTTAAATTAAGAATTTTGTAATACTGAGTAATTGTCCGGTAAACAATTTCCTGTTGAATTCTTCTTAAATTAAGTCTTGCAGCTTCAATGTCACGGGTTTTCATCCCGATATTCAAGTATTTTGAATACCCGTCAAAAACATTGTAACGGGAACTGATACCAAGCCCCCAACTTCTGCTCTCACTTGAGAGTGAATTGTCTCCAACTTTAAAGTCAGTTCTCGACCAGTCCCACGAAGCACTACCTGTTATTGTCGGGTACAGGTCGCTTCGAGCAGAGAGTAAACTGTTTTTGGAATTTTCCATTTGATACTTCGAACTTTGAATATTCGAATTATTCTGGAACCCCAATCTTATGGCTTCTTCAATGGTTAATATTTTCTTCTCTTGTGCATCAATATTTATAAAGAGAATAAGCGCAATAAATGCTGCAAAGAATTTATTCATTAGTCACTCCAAAGTGAGTTTTGTCTATTTTTTGTAATCACTATCACAAATTATGGAAACGGTTTTACTTAAAGGAATTTAGTATATAAACGGTTATATTAATTTATGAGCGGTGGAACAAATCGTTAATAAATTGATTGATTATGAATTATTTTAGCAATTTTCCGGCAACTTCAATCATATACTTGAATGCCGCTTCATATTCGTTTGGGATTATCCCTTCGAGAATGGCTTCCTCAATCGCGGATTTCACCACTCCGACCTGTGGTCCGGGTTTAAGACCCAGCACACTCATTATCTCCTCACCTCTAACGGGTGATTGAAATGCCCTCAGTGCATCTTTTTCCCTCACTTCAAGAACCCTTTGCATAACACGATCATAATTTTTAAGGATGTTCTTAACTTTATTTTCGTTTTTGCTGGTTATATCTGCTCTGCAAAGAGTTATCAGATCTTCGAGGTCATCTCCTGCATCAACAATAAGCCTTCTTACGGCTGAATCGGTAACCTCTTCTTTTGAGAGAGCAACAGGTCGCAGATGAAGCCTTACAAGTTTTTTTACATAGTTAATTTTTGCAAATGGAAGCTTCATCCTTTTAAAAATGAACTTCATCATTCTTCCCCCAAACTCTTCATGACCGTGGTAAGTCCAGCCGGTGCCTTCCACAAATTTTTTGGTTTGTGGTTTTGCAATATCATGTACCAAAGCTGCAAATCTTAACCATACATCATCCGTTACTCTCGAAATGTTGTCGACAACCTCGCAGGTATGATAAAAAACATCCTTGTGTCTGAATTCATCCACCTGTTCAACCCCACCCAGTTTTTCCATCTCAGGAAAAACGACCCCCATCACTCCGGTTTCATACATCAACCTCAGACCGATCCCCGGCTGTCTGGTTGCCATTATTTTCATAAATTCTTCGGTTATTCTCTCCTGACTTACGATCTCAAGTCTGTGAGCATTTCTTTTTATCCCCTCAAAAACTCCGGGATCAAACGAAAAATTAAATCGCGATGCAAATCTTAACGCGCGCATTATCCTCAAAGGATCGTCATCAAATGTTAGATCAGGTTCCAAAGGAGTGCGGATGATTCCGGCATAAATGTCATCAATGCCGTTGTAAATATCAGATATTTCTCCAAAACTATCGCTGTTTATTGAGACCGCAATTGCGTTAATAGTAAAATCTCTTCTTGAAATATCATCTTCAAAAGTAGAGGGAACAACCTCCGGATTTCTGCTCTCTTTGTTATAACTTTCTTTTCTTGCAGCTACAAATTCAAGATCAAATTCTTCATATTTAAAATTTGCCGTCCCAAAATTACCATACACCATTACTTCATGGATACCAAGTAACTTCCCTAATTCAACAGCAAATCCGGTACCATCACCAACAACAAGAATATCGATGTCTTTCTTACCAAACCCCATTATCAAATCTCTGATATACCCGCCAACAACATATACCCTCTCACCTCTTTGTGTAGCCAGTTGTATAGCCTCTTTCATGAATGGCAGTTGTATTAAGTTTTCTGCTATCTTTTCACGGATAGTGATTAAATTGTTTTCCGGTCGCACTAATTTCCTGTTCTAATTTGCAAATACAGCCTTTAATATACGATATTTCGAGATTTCTTGCGCATAATGCAGTTCTTTTTCAACAATCGAATCAAGAATTAACCTCGCTTCATCCGGCTTAAAAGTCTTTATTAAGAGAAGACACAATCTTATTTTTGCGTCTGCCGGGAGCAACTGAATATAACTCTCCAGGTTCTCCAATTCTTCAAATCGGGAGAATGATTCTGCGTAAATGTTAACAATTGCCTCAAGAGCTTCAGGTTTTTTCAAGTAATCCGGAATAGATTTTAACAAGCCAATCCGTTTTTTCCCATTTTGCACAGAATACTTAAATGGATCAATACTGTTGGAGATCAAAAGTTTATTAAATCTTAACCGGGATATCACAAATTCAGGTGCTCCCGAATTTACAAGTTCATTAAAAATTATACCGGCAGCCGATGAATCCCCGGTTCTACCAAGCACAGAATATTTCAACAATTGCAAGTTTGTTTTTCTGCTGTATGAGAGATCTCCTTTTTGATATTCCTTGATTGCCTCAATAGCCTCCTTCTCTCGCCCCAAAAGCATTAAGCAGTTAATTTTTGATGCAAACGGACCAAGACTTCCCCCGGTGAGTGCAAATTCATCATAAATCGTAAGAGCTTCCGAATATCTCCTTTCACGGTAAAGTCCGGCAGCTTCATCCATCTTTTCGGCAAAATATCTGGGACAACTTTTTTGAACAAGTGGTTTACTTTCGAAATAAAAATCCAAAACCTTTTCATCCGGTCGGTTTTTTATCTCTTTTAATTTTTGTGTAAAAGAGTTTATAAATATTTTCGGCTCTTTTTTATATACCCCTTCAAAATCATTCTCGAGATAGTATTCCTTAAATTTTGCGATTCCTTCTGTCTCGATCAAAAAGTTGCAAAACGAACCACTTACCAGGTATGCCAGGGAAGGATTTATCGAAAAGAAATTAAATCCTGAAAAGAGCTCGATAATATCAGTCTTATATTTTGAATCGAACACAGCTGCCGCAAACTGATCAATCGAATAACCACTTGTAAATCCGTCTGCGGCCGTGGCTGCTCCTTCAATGAGAGCAGGGTTGAATGAACCTGCAATCTTAAAAATACTCCAACCAAAATTAGAGGTGAAGAGATGAGCAAGTTCATGTTTTAACGATCTCTCAATATTATAACGGGTGGTGTATGCTTGCCCAAGCCATGGTTTTGCAGCATCAGCATTTTCTATCCCAAGGTATTTCTTTTTTGTTGCAGAACTTGAAAAAATAACAGACTGGAGGTGCCTCACAGGTTTTACATTGTAATAAGATGTCAACTCCTCATAATAAGTCTCGTGAAGATGGGCGAAGTATATTCTTTCTGATGGAGTCATTTCCTCCTCCGATAGAATAAGAAAATGTCTGGTAATTATGCCATCTTTAAAATGTTCTGTCAGTTTTTCCCTTGGAGTTACGATTCCTGCTCCCTGAGATATGAAAATGGATAGAACCGGTAATACAACAATTATTACAAATCCAAAATAAAGTCTCTTTTTATAGTTGTCATTTCGTGTAAGGTATTCAACAACTAATATTAACAGACTTACAACAATTATCACTAACTTATAAATCACCATTTCGCCGGTAACGGGAATAAATTCATCATAAATTACCCCCGGATAATAAGTTAAAATAGCGTTGTAAAAAAAGAATTGAGGATGAAAATAAAAATCGACCACCCAACTAAAAAGAAGAACCAAAAACAGAATGGTGAAGATCGTTTTTTGTATTTGAATTCCGGTCAACTTAACAGTTGAGGCAATTGCGGATCCAATTACCGGCGCAGGCAGTGTGAACAGCAGATAATACTTTATCCCTGATATATAACTGCAATCTTCCTGAAAGAGTGAAGTTAGAAGATAAATTATTGGAGGGATCAAAAGCAGGATTGTAAAATCGATCAGGAGTGACCGGGCTACAGGTCTTTTATCTTCTTCCTTGTTCAACCAATTAAAGAAAGAAAGTCCTGATAAAAATGTTATCAGGACTGCATTAATTACCGCAGATTCGTAACTGAAATATTTTATTACAGGCAAAAATGCAAAAACAAAATTTGCTGCCAATAAAATGAATATTGAACCAACCGGGAAGGTATAAACCAACTTTTTAATATTCAGTACCGGGAACGCGCTCAATGTCAGCTCCCAGGGCTCCGAGTTTTAATTCAAGATTTTGGTAACCTCTGTCCAAATGATAAATCCTCAACACTTCGGTTGTTCCATGTGCTGCAAGCCCGGCAAGGATCAAACTGGCACTCGCTCTCAAATCTGTTGACATCACCTTGGCACCACTTAGTTTATTATTTCCTCTTACCACAGCAGAATTATCTTTAACTTCAATATCGGCACCGAGTCTGGAAAGTTCAGGAACATGAGTGAACCGGTCTCGATAGATGGTATCGGTTACAGTTGAAACTCCATTTGCAGTGGCCATGTAAGCAATCCATTGAGCTTGCATATCAGTCGGGTAACCGGGAAACGGTCCTGTTGTTACATTAACTCCCTCAGGCCTGATTCCGGTAGCGTCAACGGTTACGGATCTGTCACCGTAGCTGATGTTCACTCCACTCTCTTCCATTTTGGCTATTACGGAGTAGATGTGGAGAGGATTTGAGGATTCAACTGTAACCTTACCACCGGTGATAGCACCGGCTACTAAAAGTGTTCCGGCTTCGATACGATCAGGAATTGTTTCAATATCTGCCGAGTGAAGATCATCAACGCCGGTAATGTGTAGAATTGGAGTTCCAACACCTTCAATTTTTGCACCCATTTTAATCAACAGTTCAGCAAGGTTTGTGATCTCCGGCTCCATCGCCGCATTATTCAAGATTGTTTCACCTTGAGCAAGAACAGCAGCCATTAGCAAATTCCCCGTGGCTCCGACGGATGGCACATCAAAATTTATTCTGTTGCCCTGTAATTTTTTTGAACGGGCAACTATGTATCCATCAACAAGGTCGATCTGAGCCCCGAGTTTTTTTAATCCCTCGATATGAAGATTAATTGGTCTTGGTCCCCATGCACATCCACCCGGTAATGATACCTTCGCATAACCATATCTGGCAAGCAGTGGACCCAATACATAAACCGAAGCCCGCATTTTTTTCACATGTTCGTATGGTGCTTCAAGCACTGCCACTCCAGTTGTATCGATAGTTACAACATCATTCTCGAATTGTGCATCAGCACCAAGATGTCTTACGAGTTTCAGCATCGTGTAAACATCGTTTAACCCCGGAGTGTTATACAGTTTTGAGACACCCGATGTTAAAAGCGTAGAGGGAATCAAAGCCAGGGATGCATTTTTTGCACCACCAACCCTCACACTGCCTGAAAGGTGTTTACCGCCTTTAATAATAAACTTATCCAAAAATTTTCCTTGTCAGAAATTCATAAACAAAATCGCGCCTCCAGAGGCAGCCATGTAAAGTCTTGTCTTCCCGGAGGTGACTGAATTAATTAAATTACCTGCAACTGCCGGTTGGTATTTCCAGCTCTCGCCGGCGTCCTCACTCCTGAATAAATCACCTTTACTCGAAATGATGACACCATTCGATGGTGTACTGAATCTGACAGCAACAAAAGGAGCAGAGATGTTAACATCTATCCTCTTCCATTCACGACCGCCGTCGGGTGAACGGAATATCTGACCATCGCCACCTACAAGAATATATACGCCACTGCCTACAAATTTGATGTCCTTTAAGTATGTATTGGTTACCGAAGCACCCAGTACCCAGGTGTTACCACCATCATCAGTTCTAATTATTGTGCCGTTGTCACCTACTGCAACTCCACTGTTAGCATCCATAAAGTCTACAGAATAAAGGTTATTAACTACGCCGGTAACACTCTTTTTCCAGGTAATTCCCCGGTCATCGGAGATAAGCATATCGCCATTCGCTCCGAGGGCGATGATTTTACCGTTGGTCAAAACTTCGATGTTTAAGATATCAGACATTGCCGGAGTAACCAGCTTCCTGAATACAGAATCACCAGGCGAAACTGAGTGAAGTGCACCATTGGCACCACCGATTAAGAAACCATTCTGCCCGCCTGCCGCCGTGGCAAACCATTCAATCGGCTCGGGTGATGTAAGTGATTTCCACGATGAACCATTGTCAGTTGTTATCAATATTTTACTGCTGTCTCCAACAACAATCCCGGCACCTGCACCATTAAATGCTACACTCCGTAAATTAACATCAACCCCGGTATTAAGTCGCTCAAAAACATTTGCTCCCTGGTAATAAGGATTGGTTGTTGATGAAAAACTTGTATCCATCACCGTCTTATCCTTTGTTTTCAAGGTATCTTTAAAGCCGGCTATAAGAGTGTAAAAAAGGTAAACAATCCCAACAAAACCCACAAAAGCAAGTATCGCAAAAATTGTAAATTTCACCGATTTTTTTATTTTCTCCTTATGTTGCTCTTCCATGGGTGAGCGATCTTTGGCCGGGCTTGGTCCCTGTCTGATGATATTCAATGCATAACCAATTTCTTGTAAGAAATCGTCACAACTGCCAAAACGTTTTGTTTGATCCTTCTCAAGTGACTTTGCAATGATTTTATCTATCATTGGAGGCAGGCCGGGGATAGTAGTCGCAAGCTTTGGCGCAGCTTTTTTAAGGTGCCCTTGCATAATCTCGAACTCGGTACCCGATTCAAATGGAGTGAGCCCTGATAACATTTCATAAAATGTAATTCCTATCGAATAGATATCACTTTGGCGTGTTGGCTCTTCTGCATTAATCTGTTCGGGACTCATGTAAAGCAGAGTTCCTATCTTTGTGCCTGTTTTTGTTATTCCCTTCTCATACATCGACTTGGAGATTCCAAAATCCATTATCTTTGCAACACCATCAGAGTCCATCATCACATTCGAAGGTTTAATATCTCTGTGAATGAAGCCTTTCTGATGGGCATAGGCAACACCTCTTAGTATCTGTTGAAGAATGTCGAGAGCCTCTCCCAATTCAAGTGATCCTTTTCGATCAATGATCTGTTCTACAGTCTCGCCATCCACATATTCCATCGCAATGCCAAGGTAACCTTGTTCATCAATAAATCCGTAAACGGGTACAATGTTTGGGTGATTAAGTTTTGCCTGGTTCCTCGCTTCCCTTTTAAATCTTTCAACAAACTGGGCACTCTGTGCCGTTTGTGCATTAAGAATCTTAAGAGCGACAAATCTTTCCAACTTGAGATCAAGTGCTTTATATACAACACCCATTCCGCCTTCACCAAGCTTCGAAATGATTTTATAATTACCTACAATGGCGCCTACCATAACTAATCTTCTATTTGTTACTGATTATGATAAATGTGTAATTATCAGTGGCTCCATTCTCTTCAACCAATTCGGAAATACGAACATCCATGTCCGATAAATCCTCAAGTGACAGAATGTCCACAATATCAGATTTTTTCAGCATTCCGCTTACTCCATCTGAACAAAGGAGAAATTTGATCTCATCAGAATAATTGATCCGCATCTCTCCTGTTTCAATTTCAATATCCTCTTTTTCACCTACCGCACGGGTGATAATGTTTTTAAAGGGATGAGTCTCTGCTGTTTTTTCAGAGATTAACCCTTTATCAACCATCGACTGCACGAGCGAATGATCCCTGGTTAACTGAACCAGTTCATTCTGCATGTAAAAATAGATTCTGGAATCGCCTGCATGAGCCCAGTAAGCCCCCTCATTGTCGAGGTAAAGAGCAACAACTGTTGTTGCCATCCCTTTAAGGTCGATGTCAATGGCTGCCTCTTCTGCAATTCTTTTGTTTGCAAAGCGGATTCCATCTCGAATTTTAAAGAGAGGATTTACCTCCTTGGAATCTTTAAATGCAGTTATAATCGAATCAACTGCAAGTTCTGAAGCCCTCTCTCCTCCATTATTTCCGCCTACACCATCACAAACCACAGCCAGGAATCCATCATGAGTCTGAAGGGTGCCGGCATGATCCTGATTGGTGTCACGCACTAATCCGCATTTTGATTCGCTTATATAATTAATGTTCATAAAAGATCCAAACTGTACTCTATTTCTCTTGCGAGAATGGTTAATTTCCAAACTCTAAAAATGCAACAAACAAATTAATCAATTTTACTTCGATTTATCAAATAAAGTGAGTGGTTTATTTCAGAACAGGCATCAATTAATTAAATACAAATAGTTTGTGAAATTAATCACGAATTCGAATATGGTGTGGTTTTAATACTGCCACCTTTCCATTGTCGTACCCGAGAAACAATAAATCTCCTTCCCCAATTACCCCTGTTCTTACTCTCCCCTCAAAATTGATGGTTTGAATCAGCTCAAGTTTCGAAACATTCAACAAAATAAGCCGACCATCAACAACCGGTACTATTATTTTATCTCCTGCAACACTAAAGTCAAGGTTGAGCACCCCCCCCGAATCAAATTTTGCAATTATCTCACCCGTCTTAATATTGATTTTTAAGACAATTCCGGAAAGCGTACCGGCATAAAGAAATCCACCAAAAACAAGAGGATTCGCAATAATTTTTCCTGTCACAATTTTCCAAAACTGATGTCCACTCTCACCGACATAAACCAAACTGCCACTCTCAAGAGATACAATAAAGTTATCGCCAATCGTTGTAACTGTTAAAACAGGCTCATTAAATTCCGGGATTACCTTTTTTATTGTCTTCCCCTTAATATCAATTTCATAAAGTTTGCCTGAATAACTTCCAAAAAAAAGTTTTCCATCTGCATGACTCGAAACACAACTTTGTTCATCAACAATTTCAATTGTTTTTTGCTCAATTAACATCGAATCATAAAAAACAACTCCTTTTCCGGAAACTACAACGATTTCACTATCAAATTGGTGGAGTGAAGCGTCACCGGCAACACCAACATCAATATCCAACTCCTCTTTCCCTGATCTCAAGTTATATTTTACAAGATGAAGTTCAGGGAGAAGTTTTTTTCTGTATAAATAATACATCTTATCCCCGATGAATTGAGGAGGGGATGTTATCGTCGTATTTCGAATACTTGCATAACCCACCCCTTCAATATTTTTAAGATCGAATGCATAGACTCTACCGCTAAAATCACCGGCAAAAAGATAATCACCATGGATCGAAAGCCCTTCGGGTATCAAACTGCCGTAAGTCTCAAGGGTTTCCACAACTTTAAGTGAATCAAATTCCGATTCAATCGCCGGATTAACTGAATCAGGATTAAAATCTTTGATCGCTATTGATGAATAACATCCTGAAAAGATCACAATCGATACGATAATGAATGATTTAGTGACTTTGTTTCTCATCAAAAGTCCCATCCAAAAAAGAACTGGTAAAATAGTCCGTCTTGAAATCTTGTGAAATTTCCTTCAATCTTTTTTCCAATATCATATCTGAAAACCATAAGATTAAAAAGATTAAACCGGAATCCAAATCCGACACTCCCAAGGGTTTCTTTATAAGTTTTATCCCACAACGAGCCTGCATCAAAAAAGAGAGCACCTCGCAAACCTGAAAAACTTATTCCCAAAAATGGCAATTGAAGTGCGATTCTGTCAATCAATGGAAACCGTAATTCCACCGAAGTCATCCAAAATTTTTGTCCTCTCAAACCAAATCTCGGGTAACCTCTTAAATCCCAACTTCCTCCGGCAATATATCTCCTGGTTGTGGTTCCCTCATTCCAATAAAGCGAGCCTCTAAATGCCAGTGAAGTTGTGTAAAGCAATCTCTGATAATGTCGATAATCAACAATTAAACTGTAATAGTTTTCATTACCATACCTGATATCGTGTGTCATGCCCAATTGAAGACGAAATCTTGTTCCATCCAATGGGCCTGAAGGTCCCCACAAAGCATTGTCAAAAATATATGCCACACTGTTTGAAAGCAAAAGTGATTTGGTGTCATTCCCAAAACCAATTATATCTTTATTTATATTAGCGAGAGAAACCGAAGTTTCAACCCTGTCAAATGACGAAAAAGGATATTGCAACAAAAAATATGACCCAAAACTTTTTTCGTAATAATATTCATCACTCTCTCTTAGATCGTATCTTCTTCCCCTGTAATTGAATATCCCATAACCCAGATTCGCCCTGTTTTTTGATATTATGCGAAAAATATCCACATTAAAGTTTTCAAGAAAATCAGATTGAGTCTCGGCAGTGTTAAACAGCAACATAAAAAACTTATCGTCCCCCAAGAGATCACTTAATGAAAAAAGTGCTCCGCCTCTGGTACCAAACACTGGATCGGTCGATATCTGACTTTGTGCATAATCGAGTGTATATTCTTTTTTATATTTAAGAAGCGTCTTTTTGCTGTCTGCTGAAAGAAATGAGAACTCCTTCTTTATAAATTTGTTTGCGTTATCATTCACAACCGATCGAATTTTAATCGAATCCCTGTCTAAAAGGGAATACCTGTAGATATCGAAACTGAGTCTTTCAATGGATGTAAAAAAGAGAGTGTTATTGTGATAAACAAAGGGAGTCTCGATTCCTGAATAAAGAGCAGAGACAGACATTGCTGTATCCGATATCATCCCGTCTTTAACATTAAATTTGTAAAGATTAAAAACTCCATCTGCATCATTTGCCACTATCAATTCACTTTTGCTTTCAACTAGTTTGGGGTAGGCGAAGTTGGAACCGGCAAATGTAATTTGTTCAACAGCCAAATCATTTTTATTCAATTTAAATAAGTTGCTGACATTTTTTAAGTCAGTGGAAGTTCTGTCTGAAACAAAAATTATTTCATTTTTGGATAATCCCTCAGTGGGGTATCTGTCATCAAAATTGTCATTTGTCAAACGCAACAACCCATTCTCTTCTACATTTAAAGAATATAAATCGGTGTATCCCCTTTTGTCAATTCCACGAAAAAGGAGATCACCCGCAGAAGTAAATGAAGGATCAGAAATTGAGACAATACTATCGAATCTTACCGAATTTACCTCTTTTCTCTCTTTCACATCATAAAAATGAATAACATCACTTCCACCCGATTTTGTCACAAACGCAGCAATCCCCTTTGATGAAACGGAAAGAGACGGTTCAAAAAGGTGAACAGCCTCATATTTTGAACCCCTCTCGGCAGTAATTAAACGGTGGGTATTAATCGTTTTTGTAAATGTGGAATCCATCTCTGCTGCATATAAAGACGAATACCCGTCCTTGTTTGCAGTATAAATGAGATAATATTTATTGGAGGTAGAGTCCACCCAGATATTTGGATCAAAATTATATCCTCCTTGAACAATCTTTTTTGCCTCGAGGGCATTTGATGAATGTGTTTGAACAAGCGGAAAATATTTTTTTCTTTCGAACTCTCTCCATTCCGCGTCAATTTCATCAACCGGTTTACGAAGGGTTAAAGCGAGCACTTCATCAAAATCTTCTGAGAGGTGGAGGTTCTCAAGTATCTTCGCAATGTACCACCTTCCATATTTTTCACTCACAAATTCCATGAAAGACTGACCAAACTTATACATAATAAAACTTCCATAAAAAGCGTCAATATCTTTCAAACCGGTAAAATAGTTATTCAACATTGCATCTCTCATAACCATGTTTGCCTGTGCATCAGGCTTTGTTGAATAAAACTCTGCGATCCCCTCAATAAACCATAAAGGCGGAAAGTTCCCGGCAGTCCAGCGACGATCACGATATATTCTTGAAATCTTTGTTGTCATGAATACATGTGTCAGTTCATGGTTAATCACATGTCTAAACTGTTCAATCGAACCAAGAAATGGAATAACCACTCTACCTTTCATAAATTCAAAAAAACCACCAACCCCTTCAGGAATAAACCCGGGGGATACATTGGTTTGTTGAAATTGTATATGGGTGTTGTAAAAAATAAGGGGGATCGGGTAGGTTATTACATGATTAAAATCTACTTTGAGACGGGAATAAGCATTTTCAGCGATCCCTGCACCAATTTCAGCAACATGTTCCATCTCTGAATTGTAATAAATATCGAAGTGTTCGGTTTTCAGAACCCGCCAGTCAAAATCCTCGTATTGAACCTTGTTTCTGCCAAAATAATAATATTGTGCTGAGACCGTAGCCGGTAGCGTTACAAAACAGATTATTAATAACAAAAAGGCTTTTTTCAATGAAGAATTTCCAAGGTTCTATTCAATATTCTCTTTAACAAATTCCAAAATGATGGAATTTAACAGGATTGCCGCTTATATGAGATGCCTTGTCCTCTGAATTTTAAATTCTTCGAAGAACGCCTGTATTTTCTCAATAACTTCCTCTTCTGAAGAACATTTAAAGCATTCATCTGCAAGTTCTTTTGCCCTGCTATAGCTGAATGACCGTATAGTTCTCTTGATCGAAGGAGCTGCTGCCGGCGACACTGAAAGCGAATGTAGTCCCAAACCAACCAATAGCGGTACAGCGAGGGTATCAGCCGCCATTTCACCGCATATGCTGATCTTGATATCAATGTCTTTGCAGTCTGAAATTATATAGGCCAAAGTACGGATTATCGCAGGATGAAACTCCTGGTAGAGATCAACTACCATGTCATTCCCTCTGTCAACTGCCATCATATACTGAATTAAATCGTTCGTCCCGATACTAAAAAAGTCAACTTCAAGAGCAAGTTGTGAGGCAAGAACCGAAGCTGAAGGAACCTCAATCATTATTCCCAACTGAAAATCGGATGAGAATTTTTTCCCGTCCCGTTTTAGTTCTTCTTTACAAATTTCTATTAACTCTTTTGTTTCGCGTATCTCTTTGATGGTGGAAACCATCGGTAGCATAAAGCTGATGTTCCTGTTTACAGCCGCACGAAGAATCGCCTTTATTTGATGCTTAAAAAGGTCTGTATTGTCGAGCAGGAATCTGATTCCCCTTAATCCGAGAAATGGATTTTTCTCTGAGGGATGGAATAATCTTGTTTTATCCCCACCCAGATCGAAAGCACGAATTGTTGCATTATCAGGATAGACCCTCGCTGAAAGGTCTGAATATATTTTTGTTTGCGTTTCTTCGTCAGGGAATTCACCAAGTTCTTCAATTAGTTGCTCGGTTCTGTAAAGTCCCACTCCCCTGGTTCCACTCGTCGCAAGTTTTTCAATTTCACCACTAACATCCACATTTGCCTGAATCTCAATCTCAACCCCATCAAGAGTAACAGAAGGAAGATCCATCAGCTCTTTCATCCCTTCATTTACTTTGTTGAGATGTTCAATTTTGTCTTTAAAAAACGCTATTTGTTCTTCGGTGGGATTAATAAACACATAACCATAAAATCCATCAACTATCAGGTCGGTTCCGTTTTCAACCATTTCCAGAACTTTTGGAACACCAAGAATTGCAGGAATGCTAAGAGACCTTGCTATAATCGCGGCATGTGAAGTAAGCCCGCCATGTTCGGTTATATACCCCTTTACATCACTTCTCGCAAAAAGAATAGTGTCAGCGGGTGTAAGCATTTCACTGACCACCACAGTTCCCTCAATCACCTTACCCGACCATCTCTCTTTTTTTAGATTCCTTATTATTCTGTTTCTGATGTCTTCAATGTCGTTCCCTCTTTCTTTCATATAAGCATCTTCGGCATCATACATCACGGTCATAACTTTGTTAAATTCTTCTTTTACAATGCTTTCAGGTTCGCGTTCCTCTTCAACTATCCTTTGTTCTATCACGCCTATAAGTTCGGGGTCTTCAAGAATTAAAAGTTGTGCTTCAAAGATGGCAGCTCTCTGCTCCCCCATTTTCTCTTTGGCAACATTAAATATTTTGTCAAGTTCTTTTTTTGACCTTTCCAAAGCTTCTCGAAATGCCGAGATCGCCTGGTCAACATCATCTATCTTTCCATCCTTAATGACGATGGATTCTTTGGAGTAGATGTATGCATTTCCTATGTAAAGCCCTGGTGCTGCGGGTATCCCCTTCAGCCAGTTATACGAACTTCTAAGAAGTGACTCATAACCTTTCATAACTCCTCAAATCCTCTCGTAAAAAAAGTGCAAATTTCCTCCGACATTTTATCTTCGTCTGCTCCCTCAAAATCCAGGTCAAGTTCAGAGCCTTGAGCGGCAGCAAGTGTCATTACACCAATTATACTTTTCCCGTTGATCCTGTAACCGTCTTTCGATATAAAAAACTGCGATTTATATTTTGATGCTATCTTAACTATCATGGCTGCAGGTCTTGTGTGTAAACCTGCTCTGTTCACTATTTTAACTCTTTTATTGATCATTATTTGGGCCTATTTGGTCCGGTTTAGCAAAGCGTTTGCCAATGAAATAAACATCTCAATATCCTCGGGTTGCTTCAATACTTCCAATTGACGCAAAGCCTCATTTGTAAGTCTTTCAACCTCATTTCGGGCATCTTCGAGCACTCCGAGATTAGCATACAAATTTTTAAAATATGATATTTCTTCAGGTTTGGCGCCTTTATTTGTCACAATTCTTTCGAGTGAAATCAGATCGTCTCCGGTTGCCTTTTCAAGTGCTTTCAAGAACAAAAATGTCTTTTTCCCCTCAAGGAGGTCACCACCAACCGGTTTTCCAAGAGCAGACGCATCAGCGGTTATATCAAGCAGATCATCCTGTATCTGAAATGCCAGTCCAACAAGGTACCCATAATTTGAAAGGGCTTCCACCTCAGCATCACTCCCACCCCCAAGAATTGCACCAACAGCACAACACATCCGGGAAAGTGCCGCAGTCTTTTTACCAATCATATCAATGTATTCGTGTAATGAAACCTCACTCCTCATTTCAAAATCTTTATCAAGACTCTGTCCCTCACACACCTCGATTAATCCTTTGGTGAAGTGTTCCACCGCTTTGGCATTCCCTTTCAGGTCTCTTTGCAGATACTCATAAGCAGCAGCCAATAATACATCACCGGTGAGAATTGCTGTGCTTAAATCATATTTTATATGCAGCGTTTTCCTGCCGCGTCTCGTATCAGCGTTGTCCATAATATCATCATGAACAAGTGTAAAATTGTGAAGCATCTCTACAGCAAGCGAAGCATGGATAACATCATCCCATGAACCTCCCACCGCTTTTGCCGAAAACATCACAAGAACGGGTCTAATCCTTTTTCCGGGACTCTCCATGATGTAACCCGCCGGTTCATACAAAGATGCCGGTTCCCGACCTTTCATTACCTGCAATAGCAGATTGTCAATTTTTTCTTTGGCTTCGCCGTATAATTTTTTAAAGTCTTCCATTTCTTAGAACATATCCTGTTTTTTTGCGATTTTATCCATTTTTAACTCTTCAATCGATTGTGATCCTGTTAAAAACATCACTTTTTTAACTGTCTCAAACCATTCAGAAACCATTTTTACAACACCGGATTCTCCGTTTTCGTGCAATTCCTTTAAAACTTTTCTCGCTGAGGCAGTCAGGTCTGCTCCCAATGCCAATGATTTCGCTATATCCATTCCTGAAGATATACCTCCGGAAGCTGTAAGGAGGAAATTATAACTGCCTCTGAGTGCATTTACCTTTCTGATGCAGTAGGTAGTGGGCATACCCCAATCCCAAAAATCGTGTTGTTTGTTACCACCATTCCTTAAAATTTCAACTCCCGACCACGATGTTCCACCGGCACCGGCAACATCTATCATGTCAACCCCCGTCCAGAGCAATTCATCTGCAACTTTTTCGTCAATCCCAGCCCCCACTTCCTTCACAAAGATTGGAATTTCCAGCTCTTTCTTCATCCCGGCAATAGCGGTTAGAAGCCCCTTAAAGTTTGTTTCTCCTCCTTTTTGGAAGAGCTCCTGGGCAGGATTCAGATGCACAGTTAATGCATTTATATGTGAGTTTTTGATAAGGTTTAACAATTTTTTAATAATCCCCGCCTCAACCACCTGTGCCGCGCCGATGTTCCCTATTAAAGGGATGTCACCCGATGCTTTTCGAATGAGATCAAAATGAGAATTAAACCTGTCACTGTCGAGCGCATATCTTTGACTTCCCAGCCCAAGCGGAATGTTCAACTCTTTTGCAACTCGCGCAAGCTTTAGATTTATGTTAACTGTTTCATCTGTACCCCCTGTCATGCAGGAGATGTAGAAAGGCAATCTGATTAATTTTCCAAAAAAATTAAAACTGAGATCAATTTCATCAATATTAACTTCGGAAAGTGCATAATGTAAAAACGAGTAGTGTTCAAATCCGGTTGTAATTTCTTTAAAAGCAACGGCATCAGAAGCACACAAATCGAGGTGTTCTTGTTTTCGTTTTATCAGTTCATCGTCAGGGGTCATTCAAATCAAAAATATTATGGTAATATTTTCAATATAAACATTTTTTTTCAAAATTTTAGAAGGTTTCAGAGGCTTGGAACCAAATTAAAGCAGCTAAAGTAAAAAAGATAGAAACAAGTGCCTTCGACATCAACCGTCGGTAACTTTTTTCAGTCTAAACAACCATTTCAGGTTAGACTCACAGGCGTCAATTAAGGCTGTCTCTCGCAACGGACAGCCTTTTTTATTTATCCGTGACTTCACTTCTCCCCAACTAATAAAAAATTAATTTTGGAAAGTACTTGACATTTGATTTTAAATACCCTATATTTGAATCAGACTTTTTTATCTGATTTAAGAATGAAAAACAAAATGCCCAAAACAGTTCAAAATCGCAATGTCCAAATGGTCGGAATGTTAAAGCCAATGGTTTTAACTACTCCCCCATCAATTTTGAGCTTTCATTTGAATACAAATCAGACTTTTTTATCCGAACTAATTCTGGAGGTATCATGTCTTTAAAGACTTTTTATTCAACAATCTTTACTTTATCCATTGTTTCACTTGTTGTTTTCACCGGTTGTGGTGGTGGAGATGCAGAAGCACCAAAGAAATCGAATGCGGCTGCTACTACTTCAGGTGTAGAGAATACATCAGGCCTTTCCGATTTTCAACTTGAAAATGGAATTGGACCTGTAACTGAAAAACTTACCCTTGGCGAAATTGATCTTGCAAAAGCTTCAAGAGGCGAAAAAGTATTTAACGAAAAATGCGCATCCTGCCATAAACTTGATGAAAAATATGTAGGGCCTCCCCAGAGAGATGTTACCTCACGCAGATCACCCGAATATATAGTGAACATGATTATGAACCCCGACGAGATGGGGAAAAAACATCCTGAAGCAAAAAAGAAGCTGGCTGAATATATGACCCAAATGCCTTTTCAAAATGTTAGCATGCAAGAGGCTCTCGATATTCTGGAATACTTCAGATCTGTAAACCCTAAAAAATAACCATTTATCGAAAGTATCACAATGTTAAAGAAAATTCAAATCCTCGTTCTGGTGGTCATGTTGCTTCCGATGATCTTCATCGTTGGTTGCGGCAAAAGTTCATCTTCGCTTGATACGGGTGATGCAGCACAAAGAGTGTATGTAAAACCCGGAGAATATGACGAATTTTATTCATTTATGTCGGGTGGATTCAGCGGACAACTCTCCGTTTACGGAATCCCTTCAGGTAGATTATTTAAGGTTATTCCTGTATTTTCTCAAAATCCAGAGACAGGATATGGTTACTCTGAAGAAACAAAAGCTATGTTAAATACTTCTCACGGGTTTATTCCCTGGGATGATGCACATCACCCGTCACTTTCACAAAGTGATGGTATGGCTGACGGTAAATGGATTTTTATCAACGCAAACAATACTCCCAGAATCGCAAGAATCGATTTGAAGGAGTTTGAAACTGCTGAGATTATAGAAATTCCCAACTCTGCCGGAAATCATGGTTCACCTTTTACAACCGAAAATTCTGAGTATGTTGTTGCCTCCACAAGATTTTCTCTTCCTATCCCCAACCAGGATGTTGATATTAAATCATATAAAGAAAATTTTAAAGGCACCATCTCTTTCATCAAAGTTAATCCGGAAAATGGAAGGATGAATCTTGAATTCCAGATTCTTGCTCCCGGATTTAATTATGACCTCGCCCGCGCAGGGAAAGGTCCTTCACACGGTTGGGCATTTTTTACATCCTACAATTCGGAACAGGCAAACACTCTGCTCGAGATAAACGCTTCTAAAAATGATAAAGATTTTATTGCGGCAGTAAACTGGAAAAAAGCCGAAGA
The DNA here is from genome assembly GCA_964531325.1 of uncultured Ignavibacteriaceae bacterium. Classification (GTDB taxonomy): domain Bacteria; phylum Bacteroidota; class Ignavibacteria; order Ignavibacteriales; family Ignavibacteriaceae; genus UTCHB3. The sequence continues at coordinate 72,734 of CAZHCW010000013.1, forward strand.
ATATGTAAAAGCCGGAAAAGCAAAAGCGATGCCTGCTGACTACTACCACAATTATGTGGATGAGAAGACCAGAGTAGCAAAATCTGAGCAACTTAAAACGGTAATGGTTCTCGATCCAAAAGATTGTCCCGGAATGATCTATTTCCTGCCAACACCAAAATCTCCTCACGGAGTGGATGTGGACCCGACAGGTGAATATATTGTGGCCGGTGGAAAACTTGCAACCGTTCTCCCTGTTCACTCATTCTCCAAAATGATCAAAGCAATCGACGGCAAAAAGTTTGATGGCGAAATAGATGGTATCCCCATTCTTAAGTATGCAGAAGTTAATGCCGGTGAAGTTCAGAATCCAGGATTGGGACCTCTCCACACAGAATTTGACGAAAAAGGTTTTGCTTATACTTCGGCGTTCATTTCTTCAGAAGTTGTAAAATGGAAACTTGGTACCTGGGAAGTGGTTGACAGAATACCCGTATATTATTCAATTGGCCACTTGATGGTAATGGGCGGCGATACTAAAAAACCATTTGGTAAATACCTTGTTGCTCTAAATAAAATTACCAAAGACAGATACCTCCCAACAGGACCGATGCTTACACAATCTGCCCAGTTGATTGATATCAGCGGTGATAAAATGAAACTGCTGCTCGATTTTCCAACAATCGGTGAACCTCACTATGCTCAAGGAATTAAAGCCGATATCCTCACAAAAGATTTTATGAAAATCTATAAAAATGAGGATAACGGTAACCCCTATGCAACCAAAGGTGAAAAGGATGCAAAAGTTGTCAGAGAAGGGAGTACCGTAAGAGTTTACATGACTGCCTCCAGAAGCCACTTTGCTCCCGACAATATCGAAGGAATTAAAGTTGGCGACAAGGTCTATTTCCATGTAACCAATCTTGAACAGGATTGGGATGTTCCACATGGATTTGCAGTTAAAGGAATGACCAATTCCGAACTCCTTATTATGCCGGGTGAAACAAGAACGATCTTGTGGGAACCAAAACAACCCGGAATTTATCCTTTCTATTGCTCCGATTTTTGTTCAGCTCTCCACCAGGAAATGTCAGGTTACTTAAGAGTATCCCCGGCTAATGCCAATGTGGAATTAAAGTTCGGAACCGGAAAATAGTGTGATTTATTGAGTGGAACCCATAAATAACAGGGAATGGGTTCCACTTCAGTCTTAAACGGAAACTAAAATGAAAACGAAATCAAAATATCTTGTTATTATCGGATCTATCCTCCTTCTCGGAACTTTCATTTTCCCTATTTGGAAAATTGACATCGAAGCACCTCAATACCCCGAAGGGATGGGATTATATATCTGGATTAACAAGATCACAGGTGAAGGCCCTAACGACCTGAATACTCTTAACGGACTCAATCACTACATCGGGATGAAAACAATAGATGAAGAATCGATCCCCGAACTTGTCTTCATGCCATATATCATTGTAATACTCACCTTCCTCGGACTGCTTATAGCTTATAAAGGAGGCCGTGGAACAATTTTAACTCTCATCATTCTCATTATTATGCTTGGGGCAGTTGGTATGTATGACTTTTATATGTGGGAATATGATTATGGGCACAATCTGAATCCAAACGCGCCGATAAAAGTGCCGGGGATGAGTTATCAACCACCGTTTATAGGGAGCAAACAGCTTCTGAATATAAATGCAACCTCCCTCCCATGGATCGGAAGTGCCTTTATTGGGATTTCTCTCTTATTGTTCGGAATTGCGTATCTTAATGAAAGAAAAAAGAAAGGAATACCCGCATGAAAATCCATCTTATTATTTCGATTATCGCATCATTTATTGCACTTGGATGCGCCGGAACCGACCCCGTCCCTATCAATTATGGCACCGACAACTGTTCTTTTTGCCAGATGCTGATTACTGATCACAGATTTGGAAGTGAACTTATCACCCCAAAAGGGAAAGTCTTCAAATTTGACTCAATTGAGTGTCTTGTTCAATATTCACAAATGCCAAACAATTATGACAGTGAAAATACTGCCGTATATGTAACATCCATGTTACAACCTGATGTATTGATTGACGCAAAAAGTGCAATGTTTGTCATCAGCGAGGAAATTAGCAGTCCAATGGGTGCAAATCTCGCAGCTTTTACCACGCATGAAAAAGCCAAATCCACTGTAAAAGATGAAAAGGCACAACATTACACTTGGGATAAACTGTTAAAAGAGCTCAAATAAGATGAAATCAACTTCACTTTTAACAGTAATTCTCCTGTTTTCGATATCAGTTTCTGCAACTTCGATAAAAGTTGGAAAAACTGAAAAAATTAAATCGATTTCGCAGGCAATCACTCTGTCAAAACCCGGTGATACCATTACTGTGAATCAAGGTGAATATTTTGAAAGAGACATTGTGGTTCAGAAACCCCTCATTATCACAGGAATCAATTTTCCTGTGATCAATGCCGGGGGAAAAGGCTCTATCTTTCTTGTGAGATCAAACGGAGTGAAAATAAGCGGATTCCGACTGATTAATTCTGAGGTTGGTTACAAATTTGAAAATGCAGCCATACGCCTTGAAGAGGTATCCAACTGTTCAGTTGAAAACAATGACCTGTACAACAACTTTTTTGGTATTTATCTGCAAAGAACTTCCTCAATCAAGGTGATTAACAATAAAATCCACTCTTTTGCAAAGTCCGAGACAAACTCTGGAAATGGAATACATCTCTGGAATTGTGATTCGACCGATATCACCGGAAATAAAATCTCCGGTCACCGGGATGGAATTTATCTTGAGTTTAGTAAAGATAATCTCATTAAAGGAAATTCTGCTAAAAACAACATCCGCTATGGATTACATTTTATGTTCTCAGATAATTGTGCCTACATAAAAAACAGATTTTCAGAGAATGGTGCCGGGGTTGCAGTAATGTATTCTTCAAAAATTGAGATGGTTGAGAATTTATTCCTCAATAATAAAGGTGCTGCTTCCTACGGTCTTCTGTTGAAAGATATTAATCAATCACATGTAGCAAAAAACACTTTCTCGGGAAACACCAAGGGAATTTATATGGAAGCTTCAGGAAGATCAGTTATTGAAAAAAATATCTTTGTAAAGAATGGATGGGCAATCGATCTGATGGCAAATTCGATGGATAATCATTTTTCCGGGAACAGTTTTTATTCCAATAATTTTGATGTTGCCACAAATTCGAAACAGAATTTTAATACTTTTACTAAAAACTACTGGGATAATTATGCAGGTTACGACCTTAATAAAGACGGGTTTGGCGATGTTCCCTATCACCCTGTCTCTCTTTTCTCGGTAATAGTAACAGAATATAAACCCTCCCTTATCTTGATGAGAGGGTTGTTTACAAAGTTGCTTGACCTTGCTGAAAGAGTTTTCCCATCTCTCACACCAAAACAACTAATCGACGATAAACCGCTGATGAGGAGGATTGGATGATCAGTATAAATGGACTGAAAAAAAGTTACAAACACCATCAGGTGCTTAAATCAATCGATATTGAAATTCAGTCTGGTTCTGTAACTGCAATTGTTGGACCCAATGGATCAGGAAAAACAACCCTTTTGAAATCAATCCTCGGTTTGGTGATCCCTGACTCCGGTTCCATTTCAGTCGATGGTTCAACTATTATTGCAAGTGAAATCTACAGAAAACAAATTGGATATCTTCCCCAAAATCACGGTTTCCCTGCTAACCTTAAAGTAAGGGAATCGATTAAACTGCTTCAAGACCTAAGAACTGATGTAAAAGATTATGATCTTGAACTCTATGATAGTTTTGGACTCGAAGAATATAAAAACAAACAAATAAAACATCTTTCAGGCGGCACCCTTCAGAAATTGTCTGCCGCGATTGCTTTCATGTTTAAGCCAACACTCTTGATTCTGGATGAACCAACCTCATCTTTGGACCCATCGGCTTCAATAATTCTAAAAGATAAAATTCGGAAAGTAAACAGCCGGGGTGTTACTGTTCTATTAACCTCTCATATTATGCCGGAGGTTGACGAACTCGCCGACGAAGTGATCTTTATGCTTGAAGGGTGTGTACGCTACAAAGGGAGTGTAACAGAGTTGAAAAACATACACGAAACACCTTCACTCGAAAAAGCTGTTGCTAATATCATCACTATGGAGTTTTCACCATGTCTGATATGATTAAAATATTTAAATATCAAACCCGGGATGTGATGAGATCACGACTTGTGATTTTTTATCTGCTGTTCTTTTCCCTTTTTACCTCACTTTTGTTCCACTTCAACAGTGAAACATCAGGCGTGATTGCCAATATTTTAAGTATTAATGTCTCGTTTATGCCCTTGCTTACTCTGCTTTATGGAACCACATTCTACTACAACAGCAAGGGATATATCCTTTTTATGCTCACTCAACCGGTAAAAAGAGTAAACCTTGTTACAGGAATCTGGCTTGGGGTGGCGGTTCCATTAGTATTGTCCCAATTGACAGGTATAACGGTACCATTTTTACTTTTTTCAAATCTTGAGGCAGAATCACTCCCGGCACTTGGTGCCTTGCTCTCTTCAAGCCTCTTTATCACAGTTATTTTTCTTGCTCTCGCTTTTTTTATTGCAATTTTACAGGATGATAAAGCAAAAGGTTTTGGACTCTCTATTACTATCTGGTTTTTGCTCGCTCTGCTATATGATGGATTTATTTTGGGTATTTCTGTTTTCTTCGCAGATTATCCACTTGAACTTCCCCTTTTAGTGATCAGCTCATTTAATCCAATCGATCTGGCTAGAATCTTCTGCCTTATCCATTTGGATGCCTCGGCTTTAATGGGCTACACGGGAGCAATTTTTCAGGAATATTTTCAGTCAATAATTGGCTCATTTGTCTCGCTCACTGCCTTAACTCTATGGACTTTAGTGCCTTTGAGTGGTGCACTCTATAAATTCAAAAAGAAAGATTTTTAGGAACAAAGTGATATTTTCGAAAAAATGTGAATACGGCTTACAAACCGTTCTACTCCTTTCGACACTCCCGTATGGGGCGACCCTCTCAACCGGTGAGATTTCGTCTGTCCTGACTATCCCTAAAGATTTTACAGGAAAGATTTTACAAGAATTGGTAACTGCAGGACTGGTCGATTCAAGAAGGGGCAATGGCGGTGGATTTGGTCTTATACTTCCCGCATCCAAAATCAAACTCCTGGATATCATCGATGCACTCGACGGACTTGATATCTTTAACTTTTGCATTCTCGGTTTTAAAAGATGTAACCCCGATAATCCTTGTCCCGTACATCATGAATGGGATGGATTGAGGCAGATGGTTTATAATCTTTTTTCAAACACAAGTCTTGAAGATATCAAGGATAAATCAGTTAAAAAAATTGAAAACCTCTTCAACGATGAAATTAAACTTAAAATGGAAATGACTAAAGAAATTAACAATTCAAAACTCCCGGTTTAACATACGAAGGAACAAATGATGAATACTACAACTAAACCCGATTTTATTGACTCAGCACCAAAACTTGAACTTGATGTAAGACCCTCTCTTGCCTCAGGTGTTGATCCTTTTTCACTAATTATGAAAAATATTGAAACTCTTAAGGATGGCGAAATATTACATCTGATTAACTCGTTTGAACCTCTCCCTCTATATAATGTGCTCGGGAAAAGAGGATTTGGTCATTTCACTGAAAATATTGATGGTATCTTTAATGTCTATTTTTTTAAGGATAATCAAAGCTCAAATATCCCTGCGACGCAAAAACCAACAGTTGCAAAAATTGAAACCGTTGTAGAAATTGATGTTAGAGAACTTACGCCCCCTGAACCGATGATGGTGATTCTCGAAAAACTTCGTGATATGGACGAAAAATCAATCCTCCTCGTCCACCACCACCGTGAACCAATGATGCTTTATGAAAAACTTGACGAAATTGGCTGGGAAGCTGTTACCAACAAGATTAACGAAAACTATTATAAAGTGGTAATAACCAGGAAGCTTTAAAATGGTACCCGGATTTGCTACAAAACTTTCCCCGTCATTTAAACTCGTCTCTCTCTACTTTTTGACGGCAATTGCATCTCTGATTGCTGCGGTTGTGATGATGATAGTTGACTACAGTGGATTGCGCGGGCACCATTTTTCACCCGTCGTCCTGGCAGTTACGCACATTACAATTCTGGGCTGGATCGCACTCACAATTTTTGGAGCAATCTTTCAGTTGATATCTATTATCCTGAAAGTGAAACTCCATTCCGAAAAACTGGCATATATTCAGTACTTTTTTCACATCACGGGAATGATCCTGCTTGTCACTTCATTTTATCTGTTCAATTTTGGGACGATGATGGTGGTTGGTGGAAGTATGTTAATGTTTGCCGTTATTCTCTTCCTCTTCAATCTTGGGATTACATTAAACAAAGGTGAAAAAAGGAATTTAACTGGAATATTTTTAGTTGCATCAAATATTTATTTGTTTCTTACTGTGTTGCTTGGACTTCTTCTTGCGATCAATCTTGGTTTCCCATTCATCCCCGGTGATCATCTCGTTCTTTTAACTGTACATGCTCACCTTGGCGTTGCCGGCTGGATCGGTATGGTTATCGCGGGTGTTTCAATGAAATTGATCCCAATGTTTACCCTTTCACATGGATACTCGGTTAAACCTGCCTGGGGCGTCTTTATTCTGCTTAACGCAGGCGTAATGGGATTTTCCCTCTTCAGAATTTTTGGCTTGGCAGAGGCATCAGATTATGTTTTTGCTCCAATGATCGCCCTCGGATTTATACTCTTCTTTTATCAGATTATTCTGATAATCAAAAAGAGGATGAAAAAGAACCTTGATCTTGGAATAAAATTTTCACTTTTTGCATACACGGCACTCGTTGTTGGTTTGTCAATCGGAATATCAATACTGTTTAGTGGCGGAAATGGATTCTTTGGCGATATCAATCCAAACATTATTTATGGATTTATTTTCATTTTTGGTTTTATCACACAATTGATTTTTGGACAGATGTATAAAATCATTCCGTTCCTCATCTGGTTTCACTACTATAGCAGCAAAGTGGGTTTAAGTAAGGTTCCTCTCCTTAAAGACCTGTTAAACAATAATCTCACAAAAACTCAATATTACGCAACAAATTCAGCATTGATCATAATTTTGGCTGGTTTGGTTTCAGGGTCAGGAGAGATTTTGTTGGGTGGATTAATCCTCTATCTTACAGGTGTTCTCCTCTTTTCATACAACATAGTTTCAATTTATTTCAAGAAAGATTCAAATGGCAACTAAAGAAGAAGTTTTGCAACAATTAACAAATGTTATTGATCCCGAATTGGGCTTGAATATTGTTGAATTGGGCTTAGTTTACGAAGTGATTATCAGAGAAGATGTCATCCTTGTGAAAATGACACTGACCACTCCAGGGTGCCCAATGCACGACAGTATTCTCGAATGGACAGAAAGACAACTTCAACAGTCATTTCCGCACCTTAGAATTTTTATCGACCTTGTGTGGGAACCCGAATGGAACCCCCACTTGATGTCACCCGAAGCGAAACACAAACTTGACCATATGTTTGGCTGAAATTAAATCATATATCTTTATAAAAGAACTTTAGAACTTTAGAACAAGAGAACTTTAGAACTAGAGAACTCAAGTCACTCAAGTACTCGAGTTACTCAGGTCACTCAAAAAAAAAGGAATCAATCATGTCAACTACAGACTTAAACGGAATAGCATCTGAATTAATTAATTATTCAGAAAAATCGATAGTAAGCAGACAATTATTAAAAAATCCTTCCGGAAATGTAACTCTCTTCGCCTTTGACAAAGATGAAAATCTCACAGAACATTCTTCACCTTATGATGCACTCGTAAACGTCGTTGAAGGAAAGATGGAAATAAAGATTGGTGGAGAGCCTTACATCGTTGAGACAGGAACAATAATCAAATTACCGGCTAATATCCCTCATGGACTCGTAGCTATGGAAAAAACCAAAATGATCCTTATAATGATTAAAGGATAATAATTTACAGATTTTGGGGGATATTCGTTTAACGATGTCCCCATTTTTCCCTCGAATAGGGTTTAATATTCGTAGCAATGTCCAAAAATCAATTATTTGGCCCAGGATGGGGTCATGTAGGGGTAGCAATGTCCAACAAATGAAAAATTTGGCCCCGAATGGGGTCATGTATGGGTAGAAGATTTGATATTCGTGGATATCTGAAATCAAATATATTTTTTTGTCTGAATCAGGATTTGCAGGATTTAAGAATTTGCAGGATTCGATAAAGAAAGATTGTAACCCACTGGGTAAAATATTCGCAGAATCCCCAAATCCACAAAAACACGCCCGGGCGTGTGACATGTTTGTAGAAAAAACGGGCGACCCACCATTAAAAGAGCCCTTGGGGCAACAAATGGGTAGAATCCAAAAGTTTTTATTAAACTTATTTCCCGTAAATATATTTGTGAATGATGCTTGAGATCAAGGTCTGGTACGGCATTCTTTCCTGAAGAGCCCGAATTTTAAGCAAAGAAATGTCTTTTTCGCTTAACCGGATGTTTATTAGTTTGTTTTTCTTGTTGTTGCTGTGGCAGCAGATTTCATTTCAGATTTAAGCGATTCGATCCCTTCAGCGGATTTCCATTCATCGTTCTCGAATTCCTCAATAATTTATTTTTCAAACTCATCGTATTTCATTTTTTATCTCCAAGATATTGCTTCGAACTCAAACATTATTGTTAACAATACAAAAAGAATGTGCCTTTTGTCAACACAATAATTCATTTCTTTCAGAAGAAAAATTAAACAATCAAAAACGCCTCGGAGGGGTGCCGTCGATATAGAAATGGAACCGTCCATAAAATCCACTTTTCCCTGAAAGGGAATAAATATTCGTAGTTATTGATTCCCCCCTTATGGTTTTTCCCATTGAACGGGATTTATATTCGTAGCAATTTTAGATTCTCCCAATCTAAAACACAAAATTATTTAATCATTCAAAAACTTTTTGTTAGGATGGAATAGTTCATTCCGAGGGCTTTTATGCACTAATATTTAACCCGGCTCGCCGGGTATGAAAATGGTTAAAAATGGAACCATTTCTACCCATAGGTGACCCCATCCGGGGCCAAAATCTCCTCTGTGAAAATCTGTTTAATCTGTGTGTACCTGTCCGCCGGGGTGTATCTGCGTCCCCTTTATCCGTGAAAATCAGTGTTGAATCCGTGGAATCCGTGGAACCATCCCCCCTCTGCGTAACTCCGTCTAATCTGCGTGTACCTGTTCGCCGAGGCGAATCTGCGTCCCCTCAACTAAAGGCTAAGCTTCATTTCTTTGACGGCGGTGAAGGCATCGATGGAATCGATAACAAGTGGAGAGAGTTTTTCGGTGACCCGGGATTCATTGACCATTAAATCGGCAAGGGTTGTTTGTTTAAGGACACCATCAACCACACGCTGAATCATGCTCCAAAGCACTCTGACAGAGCAATCTATGTCATGGGTGCATGATGTGTCCAAACCGGAATGATCAGTGCAGAAGGAATCACTAAAGAGCCTTCCCCCGAGATCATTCAGAACATCAGCTACCAGAATTTGATGTGGGGTGCGTGAAAGTTTATATCCCCCACGCATCCCACGAACAGAATCGATATATCCACCCATTCGAAGAATCCGCAATAATTTTGCGGTGTTTGCAGAGGATAGACCCTCAACTTCTGATAATTCCGGAATGGTCATACCTCCGGCAGAAGAGGATTTTGCAATCCGCAACAACAGTCTTAAACCATATTCTTCTTGTGAGCTGAATTTCATTTCTAATGTTTATCCTTTATAAAGAGGAATCTTTGAACCACACATTTTGGCATAAAGAACTTTTTCAAACTGATCAGCAGGAATTGATGGGCCCTTCGCTGAACAAAATTTTTCAAAAGCAACCATTAAATCCTGTGAGATTTCAGCAGCTGTTCTGCCTTCTATATCTAATCTCGGCATAAAATAGAGAAGTTCTCCATCTTTAAATATGGCAGCTGATGGAGAAGAGGGTGGAAATCCTTTGATGTAAGATCTTAAACGATCGATGGCATCTCTTTCCTGGCCCGCAAAAACTGTGTAATATTTGTCTGGTATTATGGAATGCTGAAGCGCAAGTGATACTCCGGGTCTTGCTGATCCTGCAGCACATCCACAGACTGAATTGATAACAACAAAAACGCTTTTCCCGGGGTTGTTCAGGATGACGGCATCCACTTCTTCAGGTGTTCCGGCTTCTTCAAAACCGACTGCGACCAGTTCGTCGCGCATGTGTTGAACTGATTCCTGATCATATAACGGGGGTCTAAGTGTATTTAACATATTTGCTCCTTTTTAGCTTTATGCTATTGGGTTTGGTCTCTGTCCTTTGTTGACAGGTTGTGTTTTTTTATAAAAATCCGAGTTCAAGTTGAGCTACCTCGCTCATCATGTCTTTATCCCATGGTGGATCCCAAACAAGCTTAATTTTAACATCATTCAGTCCCTCCACGGCTCGCAATTTTGCTTCAACTTCTGACGGAAGACTTTCTGCAACCGGACACATCGGGCTTGTAAGAGTCATCTCAACAACAAGGTTTCGTTCCATGTCAAATTTAAGGTGGTAGATGAGGCCAAGCTCCCATATATCCACAGGGATTTCGGGATCGTAACATGACTTCAGCGCATTAATCACCCGCTCTTGTAATTCTTCAATTTCTACTAATGCCATCTGTTTACTCCGTTGTTACAACTGTTTCACTGTGAAGGGCTGCGTGCATTGTATGCCAGGCAAGAGAGGCACACTTAACCCTTACAGGGAAATCTCTGACACCCTGAAAAACTGAAAGCTTTCCAAGGTTCTCAATTTCTTCTTCGTCTGTTAATTTACCGGTTACCATTTCGTGGAAACTATTAAAAATTTTCTCAGCTTCATCCACCGTTTTGCCTTTAAGTTCAGCAGTCATTATTGAAGCTGAAGATTTTGAGATGGCACATCCGTTCCCCTCGAACGAAATATCTTGAATAATACCATCTTTGACATCGAGATAGATAAAGACATGATCACCACAAAGTGGATTTAACCCTTCACTTGAGTGGGTTGAGGGGTCTATCTTTCGGAAGTTTCTGGGGCTTTTGTTATGGTCGAGGATTACCTGCTGGTAAATCTCTTTTAATTCATCATTCATCAGGCAAATATCTCCAATACTTTTTTGATTCCTTCTGCAGCACGGTCGATATCGGCTTTTGTGTTGTAGAGCCCGATTGATATTCTTGAAAGAGCAGGAACACCAAAATGTTTCATTACGGGTTGAGTGCACATGTGCCCGGTTCTGATAGCGATTCCTTCCATATCCATTATGGTACCAACATCGTGTGGATGTACATCTTTTAATTTAAAGGAGAAGACACTCCCCTTTTTTTCTGCACATCCAACCAGAGTAACTTCATTGATTGGTAAAATTGTCTCTTCGGCGTATAAGTAGAGTTCACTTTCGTATGAGGAAATGCGATCGATTCCGATTGATTCGATGTAATCTATGGCTGCGCCAAGTCCAATGGTGTCTGCTATATTGGGAGTTCCGGCTTCAAATTTATATGGTATATCATTATAAATTGTTTTGTCGAATGCAACGGAGAGGATCATGTCGCCACCACCCTGATAAGGAGGCATCGCCTCGAGAAGTTCTTCCCTTCCCCACAATACACCAATTCCGGTGGGACCGTAGAGTTTGTGTCCCGAGAATGCATAAAAATCGCACCCGATTGCCTGAACATCTACCTTAAAGTGTTGAACAGCCTGAGCACCGTCAATCAAAACTTTTGCCCCTACAGAATGAGCCAACCGGGTAATCTCCTTTACCGGGTTTTCTGTTCCGAGTGTGTTTGAGGAATGAACCACCGATACTATTTTGGTTTTTCCTGAAAGAAGTTTTTTATACTCGTCCATCATCAAATCACCAAGGTCGTTTATGGGAATAACCTTTAAAACCGCACCTGTTTGTTCACACAACAACTGCCAGGGGACTATGTTTGAGTGGTGTTCCATTTCAGAGATGATTATTTCATCGCCGGAGGTTATGTATTTTCTGCCATAACTTGCAGCAACGAGGTTTATCGCCTCGGTTGTACCTCTTAAGAGGACTATCTCGCGACTTTTTGGTGCATTAAGGAACTTTTGAATCTTAACACGGGCCTTTTCGTATTCATCAGTCGCTTTTTGGCTTAATTGATGCACACCCCTGTGGATGTTTGAGTTGTAACCTTTGTAATATTCGGAGATTACATCAATTACCACTTGTGGTTTTTGGGTGGTCGCGGCATTATCTAAATATACAAGCGGCTTGCCGTGGATATTCTGATGCAGAACTGGAAAATCTTTCCTCAACTGTTCCGGATCAAAATGTGTGTGTGCCGCCCTGGTTTTTTCTTCAGTCATTTTATTAACTTCAATTTTTTGCAAGTTTTATTGCTACCCGCTCTTCGATTCGGTCTCTGACATCAGGTATTGAGATGGAGTGGACGGCATCGTTTGCGAATGCGTTTATAATCATTGTTTTTGCCAATTCCTCGCCTATCCCGCGGGCTCTTAGGTAGAAGAGTCCTTCTTCGCTGAGTTTGCCAATTGTTGCCCCGTGCGAACATTTTACATCATCTGCGAAAATTTCAAGTTGGGGTTTTGTATCAATTCTTGCGTTGTCCGAAAGGATTACGGTTTTATTTTCCTGGAATGCATTTGTTTTTTGTGCGTCTTTCCAAACATGGACTTTACCGTTGAAGACCGCACGACTTGAATCGTCGAGGACTCCTTTGTACATCTCATGACTTTCACAGTTTGGTACAGCGTGATCGATCAGGGTGTGGTTGTCTATATGTTGTTCACCATCCGTAAGATATAATCCGTTTAATGTGCAGTGGGCGTATTCTCCGTGAAAACGGGCATTAAGATCGTTTCGCACAATTTTCCCTCCAAAATTGATGTTATATGAGGAATAATTGCTCTCTTTTTCCACATCGATTTCAGTGGTTGATATGTGAAATGATTTGAGACTCTCTTCTTGAATTTTAACATGTTCAAGGATACCGTTTTGATCAACATAAGTTTCAGTGACCGCATTTGTGAAATATTCGCTGTCACCTTCAGCATAATAGGATTCAACAATTTTTGCTTGTGCATTTTTGCCAATGACAAAGAGATTGCGGGGTTGAATAAGGAGGTTTTCGCCGCCTGAATTGACATAGAGCACCTGTACAGGTTTGTCGAGGGCTTTTCCCGATTTTACTTTGAGGAATACGCCATCGTTCAAGGAAGCCGTAGAAAGTGCAGTGAAGATACTGTCTTCAGCTTTTGCAAATTTGCCAATGTGGAGGTTTATTTCTTCAGGATATTTTTTGATTGCGGTTTTCAGGTTACAAAGTGTTATTCCCGGTTCATCAAGTTCCTGAGAGTTAACTTCATCATATACGCCATTAATAAATACTATTGTGTAAAAGTTCTCTCTGTTGAAGAGGTATTTGCTGAGGTCAACATTTTCTCCCTGGAATGTTTTGCCGATTACATCATCAAACTTGTAGTTTAGAAGTGAGGATATATTTGTGTATTTCCACTCTTCATCTTTTATTGTCGGGAAATTTGCATTTTGGAATTCCTCGAGCGCAGCTCTTCTTGTCTGGTGCAAAGCGAGCTTTGTTTCACCATTAAGGCTCTGCTCAAACTTCTTAAAGTTCTCGGAATACCATTTTTTAAATTCTGTTGTGTTACTCATTTATTCCCGCCTTATACTGCAATGAATTCGTCAACATGATCTTTTACCCAGTCGTAGCCTTTTTCTTCGAGGAAAAGAGCGAGGGACTTGTCGCCCGATTTGATGATTCTGCCTTTATAGAGAATATGAACAAAATCGGGAACGATATAGTCGAGCAATCTTTGGTAATGTGTTACAACGATAAATGCGTTGGTTGGTTTTCTCAAAGAGTTTACACCGCTTGCTACGATACGGAGCGCATCGATGTCAAGGCCTGAATCGGTTTCGTCGAGGATTGCGAGTTTGGGATCCAGGACTGCCATTTGGAAGACTTCATTTCTCTTCTTCTCACCACCGGAAAATCCTTCATTCACTGAACGGTTCAACAAATCCTGAGGCATTTCAACCAATTTCATTTTCTCTTTGATCATTTTGAGGAAATCGAGGGCATCAATCTGCTCTTCACCTCTGTATTTTTTGATTTCGTTAACCGCTGTCTTTAAAAGATTCACATTTGAAACACCCGGTATCTCTATCGGATACTGAAATGCGAGGAACATTCCTTCTCTTGCTCTGTCTTCAGCTTTAAGTTCAAAAAGGTCTTTTCCGTTAAAGGTCACACTCCCTTCAAGCACTTCATATTCTTCCCTTCCGGCAAGTACCTGTGCAAGGGTGCTTTTCCCTGAACCATTAGGTCCCATTATGGCATGAACTTCACCGGGTTTCACGGTTAAATTAACGCCTTTTAATATCTCTTTGCCATCAATGGCGACTCTTAAGTTTTTTATTTCAATCATTGTTTTGCGTTCTTTCTAATTTATTTTAACCGACACTGCCTTCAAGGCTTATGCTAAGGAGTTTGGTTGCTTCTACTGCAAACTCCATGGGTAATTCTTTAAATACTTCTTTACAGTAACCATTTACGATCATACTCACCGCATCTTCAGTGGCAAGTCCTCTTTGGTTTAGATAAAATATCTGGTCTGCACCAATTTTTGAGGTAGTTGCTTCGTGTTCCACGATAGCTCCCGGATTGCTTACTTCGAGATAAGGGAAGGTGTGAGCTCCACATTTATCACCGATCAATAGTGAGTCGCATTGTGAATAATTTCTGGCATTGGTTGCTTTTTTGCCGATTCTTACCAAACCTCTGTAGGTGTTGTTGCTGAATCCTGCGGAGATACCTTTGCTAACGATGGTGCTTTTGGTGTTCTTTCCGATGTGGACCATCTTCGTGCCGGTGTCGGCCTGCTGATGATTATTGGTGACGGCAACGGAGTAAAATTCACCAATCGAGTTATCCCCTGTCAGGAGGCAACTTGGGTATTTCCATGTAATTGCGGAACCTGTTTCCACCTGCGTCCAGGAGATTTTTGAGTTAACTCCTTTACAATTTCCTCTTTTGGTCACAAAATTATAGATACCGCCTTTGCCATCTTTATCACCGGCATACCAGTTTTGAATGGTTGAATATTTTATCTGGGCATTGTCCATTGCAATAAGTTCAACAACTGCTGCGTGCAACTGATTTTCATCACGCATGGGAGCCGTGCAACCTTCAAGATAACTTACATAAGAATAGTCATCGGCAATGATCAGAGTTCTTTCAAACTGACCTGTGTTGGCGGCATTTATTCTAAAATAGGTGGAAAGTTCCATGGGACATCTTACACCCTTGGGGATGTAAACAAATGATCCATCGCTGAAAACTGCTGCGTTGAGGGCTGAATAATAATTATCGGCTGCCGGAACAACTGACCCGAGGTATTTTTTGACGAGGTCGCCATGTTCTCTGATCGCTTCAGACATCGAGCAGAAAATGATTCCAAGTTCGTTTAATTTTGCTTTGTAAGTGGTTGCCACAGAGACTGAATCAAACACAGCATCCACTGCCACATTTGCCAGTACCTTCTGTTCTGCAAGAGGAATACCAAGTTTTGCGAATGCACTTAATATTTCAGGATCAACCTCATCAAGGCTGTTAAGTTTCTTCTTTTGTTTAGGTGCCGAATAATAACTTATCGCCTGGAAATCCACCGGAGGATAGTTGACATTGGGCCATTTAGGCTCTTCCATTTTAAGCCATTGTCGATATGCTTTTAGTCTAAGTTCAAGCATCCATTCAGGTTCTTCTTTTTTTGCAGAGAGTGCCCTGACTACATCTTCGTTTAAACCCGGAGGAAATGTATCGGCATCGATATCAGTTACAAAACCATATTTGTACTCCTGATTCGTTAATTGCTCTATTTCATTTATCTCGGTATTACTCATTAATTTTCCTTGTTTCAAAAAAATTTCAAATTCAATATTTAAACTTATTGAATCTGTACAAAAAAGTCAAGATTTATTATAAAAATTTAACAAACTTCAAAAGAAATCAGTTCCATAAGAGGGAAAAGTAGCAAAGTAGCAGAGAATCGGAGTAGCCGGGAGGGATGAGGGGACGCGGATACACGCAGATTAAACGGATTTTCGCAGAGAGGATAGTTCCACGGATTCCACAGATTTAACACAGATGGCCAAGAAATCAAGAATTTGGCCCCGGATGGGGTCATGTATGGATAGAGATGCCGTTAAATCAATAATGCCCACAACACGAAAAGAATGAAAACGGAATTATCAACGCAAAATCGTGAAATTTTCTTTTAGATATTGTATATTTAAGTGCAGCAAATATCGATAATTACTGATTGTTTCCCGAGAATAAATGTCTTGAATTTTGGAGGTATTTCTAAATGATACGCGAGAAAACTTTGGGAGAATTCACATTCACTACAGACAGTGAAAAAATTGATTATGCAGTTGTGGTGGGTTATCTCAAACGAAGTTATTGGGGATCACATCTTGCACCTGAGCCGATTATCCGGTCAATTAAAAATTCACTCTGTTTTAGTGTTTATTTTGGTGATACGATGATAGGTTTTGCGAGAGTTGTGACTGATTATGCAAGATTTGCATATCTTGCGGATGTTTTCATACTCGAAGAATATCGAGGAAAAGGAATTTCAAAAAACCTTATTAAGTTTATTATCGATTATCCCGGTGTAAAAGGATGTAAAATCATGCTCGCCACCAAGGATGCCCATGGACTCTATGCAAAGTTCGGATTCAAAACCCTTGACGAGCCATGGAAGTATATGGTATTGAAAGACTGAAATATTAGCAGTTCCCCTAGTTTTTGAACACTGCCGAAGACATCCCTTTGGGAGATTTTCAGAATTAAAAGGAATCACAAGATTCATTTGGATGAAGATTCGTCCTTGTCTCAAGATGTGGGTTGGTCGCAGAAAAAAATCCCGGCAAAGCCATTTCCTTTTTAGCTTTCAAATTGAAATAAATTTAAGTAACTTTGAGGGTTACTTTTAAAAGGAGAATCATTTGAAAATGCAAATAGAAATTGATAAAGAAATACTGGATGAAGCAATGAAGCTTGGGAAACACAATAGCAAAAAAGCTACCATTGAGGCTGCCATTAGGGAGTATATTGCCCGTAAGAAACGCATCGAAATCAAAGAACTTTTTGGATCAATCGATTACGACCCGGAATATGATTATAAACAGTTAAGACAGGCTCGATGAAAGTAATCGTTGATACATGCGTTTGGTCAAATGCTCTGCGGAATCAACTGCAAAAAGTAACTCAAAAAGATTTGTTGCTCGAGCAATTAATAGAGAATGATCAAGTAGTAATGTTGGGACCAATAAGGCAGGAATTACTTTCAGGAATTAAAGATGAAAAAAAGTTTGATGAATTAAAAAGCAAACTTCAGTGGTATGATGATTTCCTGATAAAGACTACTGAATACGAGTTGGCTGCATCATTGTACAATAAGTTGAAATCAAACGGGATTCAAGGGTCACATATCGATTTTTTAATTTGTGCAGTCGCTCTTAATCACGATTTGGGTATCTACACTTATGATAAAGATTTTTTTAGATTTGCCAGTGTTATACCTATTAAATTATTATAATAAATAATAATCTTCAATTGATACATGTTAGTTACCTTGTAAGACCTCCCCACAAGCCCCCTTTTCCCTGAAGGGGAATATATACTTGTAGAGCCCAAACATTTCACAAAAATGAAATTACCCTGACAAACCGACACCGTATTTTACCATAATCCAATAAAACCCAATCGCTAGTTTTCCGAAACTACATTTTTTATAACTATATATCCGTATGTGCAAAACGCTTTTAATCGCTCCTAATCATTGTCAGAACAGATAAGTTAAGAAGAAACATCAACGAGATGTTTCTTCAATAAAAGAGATTCGTATCCTCCTTTCTTGTTGGAGGGTGTGAATGCAAAGAAATGAGAAGGCTGCCTCGAGTGGGGTGGCCTTTTTTTATTTGAGATCATTCCAGAACAAAACCAGGTTGAGATTTGGTCCGTGAAATATTTTGGAATATTAGTAAATTGATTTGAGGGATGATCTATGGGAATAAGCCATCTCTGTTGAATTTTGTGTCCATTACTTCAAATCTTTCGAGCTATCTACAAAACTTTCACCATTTATAAAATAATATCATTTTCCATACTGCTTGATCCATTGTCGGAACTCAAATGTATGAGTGAACTTTTTCCTTTCTTACACCAATCCTCTGCTCTGAGTTGATTAACTTAAAATTTTTTTACTCAATTTCCGAAACTTATTTTTTTTAACTATTTAGCCTAAAAATCGAAAGGATCGGAAATGAAAAATTTTGTACTGATTGTCATCGCCTTATTTTCCATATCATGCGCCCAAAAAAGGACGAATTTGAAAATGATAATACAAAAGAAGCCGCTTCAATTGTTATGGATGGAGAGATTCAGAATCGTACGATTTCACCTGCAGGGGATCGAGACTGGATTTTATTTGAATCCCCAAATGCACAGATATTTAAATTCAGGATCAATAATTGCACGATAAGACTCGAAGGTGAAATATATGTACAGAAGGGGCTGCTACCGCCTGTTAAACTTGCGGGCTTTTCAGTGGATGATGGCGATTTCTCCACAAACCTCTCTCCAGATAGTAAAGGAGTGAATTACATTATTGGTTTGAGACCAAAAGAAGGTGGAACGGGATCATATGTTGTGCAAATAGATAGAACCGATTCACCAGCCTCACAGTTATATGAAGACAACGAATCAAGCGCAAATTTAAGTTTCAACTCTTATGTCGCATATGACTTTGATTCGTTCAAAAACACTATGATTACTGATAAATCTACAGATGGAGGGCGAAATGGACCATAGATGGGTCGGATCCTGAATTTCTTAACAGTCCGAATGGGAGAGGGAAAACAGCTTCTTTTGATGGGACTTGGCGAATAATTGTGAAAAATTCAACTTCAGAAGAATTTTCTATGGATGGGGATTGGACGATGGCTTTTTCACTTTATTATAAAAAAAATAGTGAATTTGGAAACGGACTTATCACAAGGGCGACCTCAAACACGGGATATTGTGGATTTAGAGGCTTTATCGCCCTCAAGGATAAAGGACAGAAAGGCTCTACATTTAATTCCTCCTATGACTCATATATTCCAAATCAGCCATGGCCATGTTTCATCTCTTTTAATCCCCTTCAACCAAACAAATGGAACAGAGTAATTATTATCCACCGCAGCAATCAAACAGGTGATGTTTATATAAACGGTCTAAAGATTGTTACAAATGGGTGCATGTCAATAGTTGAGAAAGGTGGGAAAAAGCTCTCAATAGGTGGAAACTATTTCAATGATTCTTGTTATGGAACTGCATTTGCAAGCGGAATACAGATAGATGATTTTGTAATAATAAAAAAAGCCTTAGATGATCAAACAATCAGATCTGACGGGCTTTCCACCCCTATTGGATTCTAAAAGGTTAATTAATCATTCCAATATGTAGTTAGGAAGATAATTTCATCTGTCTAATTGTGACTTTTATCTGAGAGTCGACTTGACGCGAATATCAAATGAAATCATTTGGCTGCCCAAATCGGGCAGCTTTTTTTATTATCAAATAAGGGGTGTATAAAATCCTTAATATAGATTAAACAAAAACAATAATATCTCCTACTCCTCCCCAAACTCCAAACTGATATGTTCAATCTCAACTCTTCCGTCAAGGATGAGTGGTTGGGTGTTGTCGTCGAGGTGGTGGAGGCTTTCGCTCGGGAGAATACGGAGTGTGATGTTGTGCAGAGTTTCACCGGAGTTGGAAAAGATGTAGATTCTTGTGGAGCGGTGGTTGATGTTGGCTTTCACCATGTAATGTTTTTTATCATCGAAGAATGTTTTAGATGTTACGCTTTCGTCCACTTCTACAGATGCTGCCCGGTATTGGACTTTTGTCTGCTTTTTTCCATCAGCGTGGGAGAGATGTGGGTACAGATAAATGATATTATCATGGGGACGATAAACTCCAATCTTTGAACTGAGGAGCTCTCTGTCGGAATCAGTGATTGAATCATTTGTTGTCATAGCAAGTTCTCTAAAGTGGTCGAGGGCTTCGACATATTTTTTATTCCCGGCAATATACTCTCGTTTTCCATCGCTGAGTTGTTCAGGATGAAAGACAAACAGATACAGATCGAAATCGGATATTGTTGGGATTAAGTTCATTTGAATGGTTTTCTCTTTCTAATATATAGTTAAAAAAATCAGTTATTCGGAGAATTCGTTTTTGACGGAAAGAAGGTGCACAAGTTCTTTCTTCATTACCTTTAACAGATATTCCAAAATGTTGTGATATTTCTGTTTGTACATCTCCTGGCTAATAGAGTTATCAATCGATTCAATATAATGGTATAACCCCGTTTTAACTCCACCATCTTTCAAATCGGCCATCATCTCTTTCAATGCAGACTCGATCATCCGGGATTCATTTTCAGAAAGTTTCCCTTTTCCCAGATAAGAATGTCGTAATTTCTCGATTATGGTGTCTTGTGCCTTGGAGGAAAGGTGTTCTATATCATAATCCGTTTCAGTGGCCTGACAAGTGATTATTGGATTTTCGTAAGCCAGATTTACTTCTTTTATCCTTTTAGCCAAAGCAAGTAATGGAATTGCAACTGGATCGCCACCATTACTCTCGAGTAGAGTAAGGATATCTCCAATTGAGAGATGTTTGATGGTGAAATAGGTTGCCTGAAGCGTTAACAAATCCTCATAGGTGTTGTAATCAAGGGTACATTTTGCCGGGTCGTCGACAGATATATAACACACTTTGAGCTTCTCCGACTTGATTAGCTTCTCTTTTTTGATGTGGTAGTTTAGGGAATCGAGAATTTTGGCAAAAAACGGATCACTTTCCCGCATCATGCTATGGATATGCTGTTTCACTCTGTGGGAAAGAACAGAAATCAACATGAACCTGGCCTGCTCCTCCGACTCAATAGAAGGCGACCAAGTTGCTAATATACCGGTCAGATGATAAATTAAACCATCGGCTGCCGGTGTAAAAAGGGGTGCAATCGCATCAATGGCGATGTCTTTTGCGGTCAAGTCCCCCATTATACCCGGTTTGTGAAGTTTTGATAACTGATACTTCACTTGAACCGTTGCTATCTTAAAACAGTCTTCGATCAGGCTGTTAAGTTCTTGTCTTTGGCTGTAGGGATTAACCGGTGATGTTAATAATGTTAATAGATGATACTTCACTTCCCGAGTGTCTTTCAATTAAAATCTGATTAATTTAAAGTTGAAATTAACGATTTCATAAACTTAAGTCAACAAAATTCTTCCAAAACAAATAATTATTTTGGGGGTTTGGTACTGAAAGTTTTTTTCGCCTTTTTGTATTCAGCATAAGTCAGCCATTTCCCATTCAGTTTATATCGTACACCATTTTTCAAATTATCGGTATATTCTTTTGTGTCGGTGTAAGGGAGAGAAAGTTTCCCTGCGTTTACGAGGGAATCTCTCACAGTCTTGTATGCCCCCTCAATAAAATAATCAATTTCGTGAGTTTTAGGGTTAAGTGCCATCAAATACATCGCCTCATTTTTATTGCTCGAAAACCTTGTGCGAAATGAGAGTCTGCCCTGTTCATCGGAATAAATACTTCTTCCGGGGAAACGATCTTTGTGGGACTTTAAAATTTTTTCGGTGTAGTCAGTTTTGGGTACGGCAATTTCAAAAAGGGAGTTAGCCGGTTTTTTGCCGTATAACATGTAATCCTCTCTGGTTCCAATCATGCTTTCAGATATGTTAATGTCAACGGCAATTATCTTTCCAATACCAAATGCATTATCCGACGCAGAGAAAACCAAATCACGGACTCCATCACCATTAACATCCGCAAAACCTGTCTGCTCAATATGACCTGCATGCCAAACAGACTCACTCACTTTTTGTCCTGAGACCGGATCAATATAGAATAATGCACTTGGATAGGTGGGACCATTGTTTGCGCGCACCAGAAGTCTTTTGTTTCCATTTATGGTTATCGTGTCAGAGATACAAATACCATACTCACCCGGTATATTACTCTCTTTAGGCGATGATACAGTGTCCCGGAAGGCAAATCTCCATAGCTCTTCTTTGTCACCATTCAGGCAGATAAGGGAACTATGGCTGGTTGTTTTCCAACTTTCGTAAAAATCTCCCGTACACAAAACTTCATTGACACCATCTCCATCGAGATCAATTACTCGTATTCTCGTCTTTACTTCCTCAAGATTCATTTCCGGTTCAATAGCCTTATCAACAACCAAACTCCACAAAACCACCCCATATTTATTCAAAATCTTCAAGTTGGTTTTATCCAACTCAAATGAGACGGGATTATTGTCAAACTCCCTGGCAGAAAGAAAACCGAGAATAACAAACACGGGAATCAGGACGAAAGTAACATATTTGTATTTTCTTGCTCCCGCCTTGATTCTGTCCTTTATTGGGCGTCTTGAGATATTAATTATATCCCGTCTGTTAAAAATTTCGGAGATGTTATTTACACCAATTATTTCAAGTTTTCTTTGGGGCCATTTCTCCTGCAGTTTGGTGACGAGGGAGAGGGCAGCAGGTTCATCAGCTTTAGGGAGAACAAACCGGTTGACACCTGAGTGAAAGACGGAACGGACTTTCCTGATGATGTTTTCTTTTCCAACAGATTTAATTTCACCCGATGCCGCCACAGCTCCCGTAAAAGCCATACCACTCAATATCCGGTGAAGAATATTAGGTTTTATTAATTTGTTTATCTCGAAAAAAATGAGAATTGCCAGTAAAGCACCAAATGAATTACCGGAATAAATACCTAATTTGGAATTAAAGAACACCTGCACTTCAAAAGCCCTGGGTAACCTCTCTCTTTCTTTGGATAACATGTTTAAAGCTGCATCCAGCGAAATTTTTACCTGTTCCATCAGAGATGCATCTTCGTCTTTGTAGGTGGGGTGAACAATAAAACGATTTCCATTTTTTGAGGGAATGACCTTTACATCAATGCTGTCAAGGTATGTAAAATTTGATGAACCCTCTACCGATTCAAGAACCGGAAAGACCGTTGCATATCCGGCATCCTCGATGTTTTCCCCTCTCAGGCTGTTGCGCACTTCAGTAAATTCTTTCTCAATCCTTTTAATTTCCACACTGAGCTCTTTTTTCCTGAATACACCGGAACTTAAACCGTATAACCTGCTGGAATTTTTTATGAGTTGCCGGGTTCTTTTAGTTGTCTGTCCTGCCGGATGGTACCATTCGATAAGTTTTAAGTAGTTAGGGAAAAATTCTATGAAAATAGATTCCGTTAATAACGGGTTTTTGGAATTAAAGAGCGAGGTAAGGAGATGATTAAGTTCGTTCAAGATCAATCCGCGCGAGAGGTTTTGATTGATCAATCCGCGAACCTGACCGATTAAATTTTCGATCTCGTCGAATGTCGGTTTTTTGTTAGGGCCTGGACTATCCACAGTAAATTAAATTAAATAAGATTCTAATTCTAATATAAATAAAATCGAATTTTATTCATAATAGTTTTTTTTTGATTCTTGGGGATAGAACGCGGATGAATCGTGCCGAAGGCATCCCCTCATCCGCGTTCCATAAAATATTATTGGATGATTGGATTACTGCATTATTTCACATATTCGTCGATTTTATACCAGGGATCAACATACTTTGTATCGGTTGCATGTTTGCCAGGGAAGAAAGAAAGTTTGTCATCTTCATTTAAGACAACAAATGTTAATCTGTGTGCCCAACTTTTGTTTTCACCGTAGATGGTTGCAACCACATTCACTGAGTTTGTGAGGTCAGGTGATGGGAATACTTGTTCGATAACAAAACTTTTTGGATAGTATGTGTTCACCGAGTATTCGCTTGGATTTAGTCCCGCAGCTTTCATGTAAGAAGGAGAAATGAAGTCGATCAAAGTTGCAGGTCTTGTTTCTGAAGTCATGATTGTAAGGAACTCATTAACTTTTGCTCTTGCACCGGCTTGAACATCCATCTGATCGGTTCCTGAGGATGCACATCCGGAGAACAATACTACAAGTGCTACGATTCCGAGTAATGAATAGATTTTTTTCATTTTATTTACCTTTTGTTTGATGGTTGAAAAATTATTTATCGCGAAACTGCATCTCATACAATTTTTTGTAGAGACCACCTTGTTCGAGTAGTGAATCGTGACTTCCGGATTGGATTATTTCACCATTCTGAAGCACTAAAATTTTATCTGCATTTTTAATCGTTGAAAGTCTGTGGGCAATTACAACCACGGTTCTGCTTTTCATAAGTCTGTCGAGAGCTTCCTGTACAAGTTTTTCGGATTCGTTATCCAGAGCACTTGTTGCCTCATCAAATATCATTATTTCAGGATTCTTCAGAAGTGCACGGGCAATTGCAAGTCGTTGCCTCTGTCCACCGGAGAGTTTAACTCCCCTCTCCCCGATCTCTGTATTATAACCGTTTGGCATTTCGATAATAAAATTGTGAGCATTGGCAGTTTTGGCAGCTTCAACTATTTTTTCTTCACTAAAATTGTTACTTCCATACGATATATTATTTTTTATTGAATCGTTAAAGAGGATTGTCTCCTGGGTAACAATTCCGATAAATTTCCTTAGGTCTTCTATTTTCAGGTCACGGATGTCGGTTCCGTCAAATTTAATGGCACCCGAAGTTACATCATAAAAGCGGGGTAACAGATCAACAAGTGTTGATTTTCCGCCGCCACTGGGGCCAACAAGTGCTACCACTTCCCCTTTATTGACTGAAAAATTTATTTTATCCAATACCTTTTCGCCCGGTTCGTCGGGATAAGCAAATCCAACATTTTCAAATACGATTTGCCGATTGAATTCGGTTACAGGAATTGCATCTTCTTTATTCACAATATCGGGTTGGGTATCGATAATTTCAAATATTCGGTCACCCGCAGCAGATGATTCCTGAATCCGGTTGTTAACCCCGCTTAGTTCTTTAATTGGTGGCAGCAACTGAAATATGGCAAAAAGGAATCCCAGAAACTCACTCGCTTTAATCTCACCATTATTGAGCACCATGGTTCCACCATAATAGATGATTACCACACCAACACCAACGCTGAGAATTTCAGTTATCGGAGATGAAAGATTTCTAACCCTGGTAATCTTGAGAACCATTCTAAAATAGCCCTCAGTCTCCTTCTTGAATTTGTTGTTCTCATAATTTTCGGTTCCAAATGCTTTTACTATCTTAACCCCTGAAATTGTTTCCTGAATTACACTGGTAATATCGGCAATTTTTTCCTGTATCCTTTGGCTGTATTTCCTGAGTTTAATTCCAATCCATGAGATAATCCCGGCACTAAATGGCAGGGTGATGAGAGAGATGAGTGTAAGTTCCCAACTTATGCTGATGGCAATTCCAAGAAAAACTATTATTGAAAGGGGTTCTCTGATTAAATTTAAAAAAGTTGCAGATACACTGTTTTGGACAGCGGTTACATCGTTAACGATTATTGATATCAGATTTCCAACCCGCTCACTTTTAAAATAGCTTATGGGGAGTTTGTGTAACTGTTCATAAGCTGCATCTCTTAAATCTCTGACAATGCCTTGCTCAACATAATTGAGAAAATATGCCTGAAAATAGCCTGCTATATTTTTAAGAATAAAAGCAAAAAAGATTATTATACAAATTCTGAAGAGAGCGTCTGTTTTACCACCGGCAAAAATAAAATCATTAAAAGAGTTTGAAATGCCATCCTTGATGTCAAGTACAAAATCGGGCAATATCGAGGTGGAAACTTCACTTACCGTTCCGGTTCCGGCTGCTGAAGTAGTTGTTGCACCCGAATTAAACAGTGTATCAAGCAGTGGAATTGAGAGGTAAACCGAGGCACCATTCAACAGAGCAAAAATAATTGTGCAAACAATTGAAAGAGAAAGATACTTCCAGTATTTTGATGAATAGCGTAATAATCTGTAATATGTATTCAAAGTTTTGTCAATAAAATGGTAAAAATCTGATACTGCAACCGTTTTTCATTCGAATTTGCCTTAGCTCACGCATGCTTTTCAGATCATAAATTCTCACATACCTGGTTTCGTTCTCCAGGTCATCAAACACAAGTTTATCCTTTTTAACGGAGAAGGTCCTGTATCCCCTTCCTGAAAATTTGGCGATATAATCCATCTTTTTCAGAGAATAAACAAGGAGAGTTGACGAAGTGTCGTGATCCTGTTTTTGAACATCAAGATTGGATGTAAGAAGAATTAATGACTCTTTATCAGGTGTCCAATAAACTCTGTCAATTTTTTGAGTGGTTGACAAAATCTGTTTCACCTTGGTTGTTTTGTTATCAGTGAGGAGAATTTTGTTTTGTTCACCATGTTCGATGGTAATGGTTTTTAGTCCATCCGGGGAGGTGTTGTTCACTTTTATTGCTGGAACATCGGGAATCTGGCCCTGCAAGAGATCAAATTTTTCTTTCCCCTTGCTTACGATCCTTCCTGTACTGTCTATAATATAATTGTCTCTGTATATCCTTTGATTCACAAGTTCAAGATGGTAGAGCACAAGATTCATCGTGTTACCGTCAAGGATATTGGAAAATATCTTTGACACCTTCGGCGAGCCAAGCACAACTCTTGTCCCCTGATAATTGTGGATGTGAACAACAATAGAATCGATATACCCTTCAGTTTTGTTATACTCGTTTCCCGTAACAAAAAAGTAGTTTCCGTGTTCCCCGGTTCCTGTAATCAGAAATGGAGTAAAGTCATTCAGTGCTTTAAAAACCTCGGTTTTCCCTTCTGCGAGATTGTGTACAAAAACTTTTTTTCCTGAACCTTCGTCGCCTACAATCGGAATCGCCTCATCGCCAATCAGTCCTGAGTTCCCTTCATCACCATTGCCGCAGGCATGAAGAAAAAGGGAAAAGAGAATTAGCACCGGTATTAAAAGAATTTTTTTCATTCGGAGTTCAGACTGTGTTTGAAATATTTATTAAATCGGTTTATAAAACCGGCAAGAGAAAACAAGGTAATTTGGAATTTAAAGTTAAGAATTCCAATAAAATATTCAAGCAGTGACCTTAACCCCTTGGGTGGTATTGATGCACAACTTCACGAATGTAGGTGATATCGATATGGGTATATATCTGTGTAACCGAGATATCAGTATGCCCCAGCATCTCCTGAACGGCACGGATATTTGCGCCCCCCTCTATTAAATGAGTGGCGAACGAGTGGCGGAAAATATGGGGATAAACTCTTTTTTCAAGTCCGGCAAGCTCCGCATAATGTTTTATAATCTTCCAGATTCCTACCCGGGTTAGTCCCCCACCCCTTTTTGAGTTTATAAAGAGGGTATTTCCACTCCCCGGTTTGGCGATTACAGGTCTGCCGAAAGTGAGATAGTTTGTCAGGGCATTAATTGCAGATGAACCGATCGGGACCAGCCGTTCTTTACTTCCTTTTCCCAAGACCCGAATCATTTCTTCATCAAAAAAGATATCGTTCTTTTTCATCCCTGCAAGCTCTGAAACCCTTATTCCACATGCATATAAAACTTCGATAATTGCCCTGTCTCTAAGTCCCGAAGGGGTTTCATTGTCAGTTTTGGCTATAAGTGCGTCGATTTCTCCAGGAGTGAGAACCTCGGGGAGCTTTTTCTTCAATTTCGGGGGTTTAATTCTGGCGATTGGATTTTTAGAAATATATTCAGATACAACAAGGAAAGAAAAGAAACCTTTGATGGAGGAATGAAATCGGGCCAAAGATCTTTCGTTTAAACCGGAATGTGAAAGGAGCAGGAAAAAATCCCTTCCGTTTTCAACGGTCACTTCACTTAAATCATTTATCGACGAGTCAGATAAAAATTGAAGAAAAGATTTTATATCCCGATGATAAGACTCGAGTGAGTTTTCTGCCAGGTTTCTTTCAAAGCGTAATTCATTAAGATAATCACCAAGAAACTGTTCAAGTTGATCAGTCTTTTGATTCTTTTTCAAGCTTTTCCTGTTCAGGATATCTGATCCTGCTGTGCTTGGAAGTCATTAACGAGTTAAAAAAGACCTTTTTGATCTCTTCCACTTCAGATAATGTAATTGGAGCTTCATCAAGTTCCTTTTCGTGGAGAGTCTGATTTATGAGATTATTTATCAGATTTTCGAGGGTCTGTGGTTCCGGTGTTGTTAGACTTCTTGAAGCGGATTCACACTTGTCTGCCATCATAAGGATTGCCTGCTCACGAGTGTGGGGTTTTGGACCCACATATCTGTAATCATCTTTATTCACATTTTCCTTGCCATACAACTGAACAGCTTTGTCATAAAACACTTTGATCAATCCCGTTCCGTGATGTGTCGGGATAAATTCTATTATTTCCTGCGGAAGATGATGTCGTTTTCCCAGCTCAATACCCATCGAAACATGGTCTTTAATCACTTTTACACTTATCTCGGGAGTTAACTCGTTGTGAAGATTTTGTGCGGGTCCCTGATTTTCAATAAAATAGTATGGTGAAATCGACTTTCCAATATCATGATAGAGGGCACCAACTTTCACTAACAGTGTGTCAGCCCCTATTTTTTCTGCTGCTGCCTCTGCCAGTCTCGCAACCGATTGTGAGTGGTAAAATGTACCGGGAGAAGCGTGATAAAGCTCTTTTAACAAAGGATGATCGGTGTTTGAGAGTTCAACAAGAGTTAGATCTGTCGTAATCTTAAAAGTTTTTTCAAAAAATATCAACAAACCATAAGTAAGAATAGGACTTAAGAGAGAATTGATTCCTGAATATAAGACACTTTCAAGCAATCGTGACCAATCACTTAAACTTTCGAACGAGAGGAATAAATTTACCAAAGTATAACCCAGAAAAATAAAAATCATACCACGATAAATCTGTTGCCTGTTTTTTATATCCCTTACAGAATAAACACCCAGGGTTCCTGCTACTACATGCAACACAACAATTGAATAATCATTACCACCAAGCCCTGCACTAATCAACGAAATTATCAGGGTGGAATAAATCCCAACCCTTGAATCAAACATAATTGTTAAAAGAAGAGAAACTGTAGGAATCAGAATCAACAAATGCCACGACCCACCAATATTAAATGCATTAGTGAGATAAGTTAAATAGGAAACAGAAAGGAAAAGGACTGAAAAAATCGTAAGTTTGATATTGTCATCAAAAATCGTTTTTCTGAAATTGAACAAAAAAGCACCAAGCAAACCAAGCAATACTACAATGTGCAGAAATTTTCCCGAATATTGTCGTGCTTTGTCAAAGAGATTAAGATCCTGAACTCTTGCAGATTTGAAGGAATCGAGCTTCATTTTTACTTCAGGCGTAATTCGCTCATGTTTGCTTATAATCCTTTCATTATTCACCACGATTCCCGAGTTTTTGCTCACCTTGTCTCGAGCAATATCTGTCTCTTCTGCAGTAAGTTCACTGCTGTAGGCCAGCTTTGCAACAAAAAGTTTTGTTGCAACTTCGGTAAGGGCTCGATATTCAAGTGAATCAGTATAATAATTTGCGAGATCCACTGCAATTCTTTTGTTGGCAATATTCAGTTCTGCGTAATCATATTTACTTTTGTTTTCTTGAAAGTTACCCCTTCTGATAGCAATAGTATCTTTGGGAATTTGATCATAATTTAAGCTGAGAGTGCCCGACTGACTCACCCTGATGAGTATGGCTTCAATGTTATCAAGATTTTTATATATCTGTGAAGTTTTCCCTGAGGTTGAATCATAAAAACTGATAAGATATGCTTTTGTGGCGGGAGAGAAAATCGTTAGGATCCTGTCAGTTTCGAGTCGGGAATGATCCATAAATGCTCTGTCGAGCGCTCTTTGTAAACTTCTTATTGTATCTTTTATTAAACTGTCGGATTCAGTAACGACAAAAACCTGTTTTACAGCTTTTATGGCACTGTCAACCTCCGCTGCGTACACCTTCTCATTTTTTAAGATGGGGAAACTTCTATCTGCAATAAGATCTTCTTTTAACCATATATTTCCCGATTCTGCCTCAATATCCACCACTTCAGCCTTGGGGAACAACAGGGCAATAAGCAACGCTGTACCAAACCAGAGGATCAGTTTTATATAACGGCTTGATTTAAACTTTTCGTAAGTCACACATTGCCTTGTTACTTCTGATTGTAAATTCGTTCGAGCAATTCACCAACCCCATCGTCATTGTTGCTTTTCTCTAACTTAACATCGGATAAAAATTTTATTTCAGGAACCGCATTGGATAGTGAAACTTTAATTGCCCTTGTTTTAAAAAGAGCCACATCGTTATACCAGTCTCCCACGACCACTGTATCCTGAATTGAAATTTTTAGTTTTTTTAACAAAACATCAAGAGCGGATGCCTTTGAAACTTCAGCTTTTTTTACTTCCAGATAATATTGAAAATGCGATTGACTTTTTGAGTAATTCAACTTAAGACCCAAAGAGTATGGGAAAGAAAAATGTTTTTTAATTTCTTGAAACGACTGTCGGTTCTCACCAACATATACAAGTTCGATAATGTCTCCCTGCACATTCCTGTAGTTATCCACCATTTTGAATCTGGCACCAAATCTGTCAATGAGCTGAATAGTAGCTTCATTATGTTCCGTGTATAAAACCTCGGAATCTGTACACATCACCATTTTTACAAGGTGTTTTTCCGAAAGTTCAATCCCTTTCTTCACTTTGGAATCTTTTAATCCAACTTTCAGAAAGACTTCACCACCCGGATAATTTTTAATAATGGCACCATCTGAAGCAATCAGTGGACCATCAACCGATAGTTCTGCTGCGTATTGATCAAGAGCTGAATACATTCTACCGCTTGCAAATGTTACAATCACCCCTTTTTCCCTCAATAAACGGGCATATTTTTTACTCTGCGACCCAATATTCCCCTGATCGTCCAGCAGTGTGCCGTCGAGGTCTAATAATACTAATTTAACTTTACTAAAATTCATTAGTTACTTTTTTTGTGGCTGTCATTTTATTTAGTGTGTAAATTACACCTGTAATACCCAATATAAGAAAAACTCCGTACAAAAGAGCGTTAGCCATATCACCAAAGATAAAGCTTCCACTTCCAAACAGTAGAGAATATATTGCCACCACACCTGATAACCAGCCCAATAACTGATATTTAATCATCGTTGGCGCAGGAGGAAATCCCCCTTTAATTCTAATTCTATCCCACAATTTTCCTTCAGGTCTCACTGTGTCGTAAAAAGAGAGGAGTATGTCGTCGGGTTCAGGTTTGGTTAGAAATGTAACCAATAGCCATACTAAAGTAGTTCCAAATACAAGGACATACAAACTGTCGGGGAATGGAATTCCCAAATATCGAACAACCGGAAGCAGAATAAATGGTGTTGCCATACCTGATATTTCGCTCCAGGCATTGATGCGCCACCAATACCAGCGAAGAATTAGAACCAGCCCCAATCCGGCTCCACATTCAATTATAAACTCCCAGGCACCCGATATACGGTCGATATATAAAGTAACAAAAGCTGACACTATCATCAAAAGAATTGTTACCACTTTTGATGCAACTACATATTGTTTTTCCGTTTTTCCCGGTTGAAGGAACCGTTTATAAAAATCGTTTACAATGTAGGAAGTGCCCCAATTTAATTGTGTTGCAACGGTACTCATATATGCCGCAAAAAATGCCGCCAACATTAATCCTTTTAACCCCACAGGCATAAAGTCGTTAATCAACATAATGTAACCGTTTTTGGAATTTGAGGCATTTAATTCGGGGTATAAAACCACAGCTGCCAAGGCTGCCAGAATCCAGGGCCAGGGTCTCAGAGCATAATGTGCACCCTGAAAAAAGAGGGTTGCAAAAATTGAATGTTTTTCATTTTTTGCAGACATCATCCTTTGGGCTATATATCCCCCTCCACCGGGTTCCGCTCCCGGATACCATGATGCCCACCATTGAATGCCAATAAATGCAAAAAATGAAAAAATGGAAAGAGAAAATATTTTGGCACCTTCAATTGGGGAGTCGCCAAGATTTGGGAAAAATTCAAACGCTGACGGGGGTAATTTTGTTTTAAGCCCGTCAATTCCGCCAATTTCCGGAGAATTTACTACTATTATCGCAAGAATAATACAGGCAGTCATTGCCAGAACAAACTGGAAAGCATCGGTCACCACCACTCCCCATAAACCGGAAAGAGCAGAATAAACAGCCACGAGCCCCATACAGAGAAAAACATAAAGAATAACATCCCCGGGAGGAACACCAAAGATACCGGTTAGTACCGAAATCATCGCACTGTTTACCCAGCCAATTATGATAACATTCATAAAGAGACCAAGATAAATCGCCTTAAAGCCCCTGAGGAATTTTGCAGGCTTTCCTGCATATCGAATTTCAGCAAATTCCACTTCGGTCATTATTCCCGCTCTTCTCCACAATTTGGCAAAGAAAAAGACGGTTAATACACCTCCAAAAGCAAAATTCCACCATACCCAGTTACCTGAAATTCCATTTTTCCATACAAGTTCTGTAACTGCCAATGGTGTATCGGCGGCGAAAGTTGTGGCAACCATCGAAAGACCGGCAAGATACCAGGGAAGATTTCTACCGGAAAGGAAAAATTCTTCACTGCTTTTTGAAGCTCTTTTTGAGTAATAAAGGGCTATCCCCATACTCGCAAGAAAATAGACAGCTATAATTACATAATCAATTAATTCCATAAGTAAACTCTCTTAAAACGGAATTGTCTCTTTGTTTTTGGTAAATTTATGAATATTTTTCCGAATTTGTTCATTATTTTATTTTTTTTGATGCCTGATTAAAGCGGATATACTCCCTACAAGTAAACATACCGATACTCCAATAAGGATGAACCATGTCCATGCCATCCATTTAAATGAAATAACCACAATCATAGCTGCAATGGATGTAAGAAAACCTGTTATTGCATCCCTCTGATCGGCTCTTTTGTTTATTATTCCAAGCAAAAATGTTCCCAATAATCCTCCTGAAGTGAAGGATGCAATGCTTAAAGCAACTTCAACTGCCGCCCCCTTAATCTCAAGGAAAAAGAACGCAGAGACAGCCAGAATTGCTGCCCAAAAGATGGTTAATCTCTTGGAGATTAGAAGTTGCCTCTCTTCAGTGAGCTTTTTCTTTCCGAGTATGGAATAAACATCATAAAATGATGAGGATGCCAGTGAACTGACTGAACCTGCAAGAGTTGATAGAGCCGCCGCCATAAGCCCCGCAACAAGCACACCTTTTAACCCCGCAGGCAGGTAATTAATAATAAAAAACGGGAATACTTCATCAGCCTTGGCAAAAACTCTTCCTTGAAAATAGATGTGAAGCAGAACCCCAAGAATTAAAAAAATTGCGAATTGAATTACTATTATCACACCACTTGCGATAACCGCTTTTTGTGCACTTTTTAATTCACCCGTTGCCAACAGTCGCTGCACCACAAGTTGGTCGGTGCCGTGGGAGGCCATTGAAAGAAAAGCCCCGCCGGTTAATCCTGCAAGAAGTGTATAGGGAGTGTTAAAAAATGTTTTAAAATCGAGATTAAAACCGGGATTCAGGAATTCCAATCTGCCTGCGGCAACTTCAGTTCCAAGTTTTGTGAACAAATCACCCGGAATGAGATACCAAATTACGAATGATGAAATTACAGCTCCACCAAGGTAAACAAACATCTGCATCGCATCCACCCAAATTACACCCTTCAATCCACCGGTATAAGTGTAAATCAAGGTTACAAAAACAATTATCAGGATGGCATAAGGATAGTCGATATCAAGAAGCAGTTTTACGGGGACGGCAGTTGCAAAAAGCCTTACTCCATCACCCGCAACCCGGGTGAATATAAAAACAATGGAAGCTGTGGTGCGGGTGTTTTTGCCAAATCTGCTCTCTAAAAATGCGTAGGCAGTGGAAAGATCACCTTTAAAATATTGTGGAAGCAGAAGGTAGGCAACGATGATTCGTCCAAGCAGATAACCAACGGTAACTTGCAGGAAATGTAAATTGGTCAGATATGCCACACCGGGAATTGAGATAAATGTAAGTGTGCTGGTTTCGGCGGCAACAATGGAAAATGTAACCAACCACCATTTAACTTTTTCTGTTCCCAGAAAATAGTCTTTTACACTCCTCTGCTTCCCACCGACAAACCTGCCCCAAAGTGCGGCAAATATGAGGTAGATTACTACAATTGAGTAGTCAACTAATGTAAATGAGTTCAATATTTATTCAAGAAAACCGGAAACGAACCGGTTCAGATTCCGTTAGTGCAAAAGTTTTAGCTCAGACAGAGCCTCATCAAGAGAGTTGCTCAGTTTTAATACCTTGTCGAGCTGTGTTATCTTTATCAGGGTTAATATCTTTTTTGATGGACATACAATTCGCAGACTACCACTGATACTCCCCATCAACCTGTTGGCAACAAGAAGTGTGCTCAAGCCGCTACTATCGCAACTTTCCACTAAAGAAAGGTCGATCACCATTTTTCTGACTGAATTCTCTTTTACCATACCGGTAAATTCACCCTTGACAAGACCTGAAATGTTTGCATCAAGTCGAATTTCGTTAAGAGTGAAAATAGAAATTCCGTCGATTTTGTCGATTGTATAGTTCATGTAACTCAAATTTATTACGGAAATAAATAAAAAACAACCCGCTAATAAATTCCAAAAGATATTATTACGATATTACAAACTTATTATAATTTTTCTGCCGATAAAAGTTTTTCTAAAAATTCTTCTTCTGTTAAGATACCAACCCCAAGTTTCTGAGCTTTGTCAAGTTTTGAACCGGCACTCTCACCCGCAATAACGAAATCAGTATTTTTACTGACAGATGATACTGACTTACCCCCAAGATTTGTGATTCGCTCGGCAGCCTCTTCTCTTTTCATCGATGAAAGAGTTCCTGTGAGTACAAAAGATTTGTTTTTAAAGAAATTATCAATTGCCTCTTTCTTTTGCTCACCCTCCAATTGAAGACCAAAATCTCTCAGGTCTGAAATGAGATGGAGATTGTGCTCATCAGAGAAAAACTTGACAACACTTTGGGCTATTGATTCACCAATCTCATATACTTTTTTTATCTCTTCAACCCCGGCATTCTTCAGATTGTCGAGTGAAACAAAATGATCAGCGAGTTTTTTTGCTGCACCGGCACCAACATATCGGATTCCAATTGCAAAAAGAACTTTATGAAATGGTTTGGATTTGCTCAGTTCAATCGACTTCAACAGATTATCGATGCTCTTTTCCCCAAACCGCTCAATACTTTTTAATTCTTTTTCCCTCTCTTTTAATCGATAGATATCGGCATAAGTTTTAAGGAAGCCTGAATCCACAAACTGATCGATGATAGCTGTTCCCAATCCCTCTATGTCCATCGCTCCCCGTGATGCAAAATGTTCGATGCGCCCCTTAACCTGTGCAGCACATTCTCCATTTTCGCAATAATATGCAGCTTCATTTTCAGGACGGAAGACTCCCGAACCACAGACGGGACAAATGAGTGGTGCACTTTCAGGTTTGGTATCTGATCCTCTTTCTTCAATAACAACAGACACAACCTTTGGGATAACATCTCCCCCTTTTTCGATGATTACGGTATCACCCCTTCTAATATCTTTTTTTGTTATCTCGTCAAAATTGTGGAGAGTTGCCCTGCTAATTGTTGATCCGGCAAGAAATACCGGTTCAAGTTCTGCCACCGGTGTGATGGCTCCCGTTCTGCCAACTTGCCAGGTAATATCATTTAATTTTGTTTTTGCCTGTTTGGCTTTAAATTTGAACGCACATGCCCACCTTGGTGATTTGGCTATACTTCCAAGAAGCTCCTGATGACGGAATGAATTTACCTTTATTACCACTCCATCCACTTCATAAGGCAAATCTTCCCTCTTACTTTCAAGTTCTTTACAAAAATCGAGTACTTCTTCAATCGAGTTGCACAGGGCATAATTTGGGTTAACTCTGAAGCCAAGTTTGGTTAAAAACTTAAGATTTTCATATTGAGTTTTGTGGGAGGAGATATTGCTGAGATAATAATATGTAAATATCTGAAGAGGTCGTTTGGCGGTATCAGCAGGATTGAGAAGTTTTAGAGTGCCCGAGGCAAGATTTCGCGGATTGGCAAAAAGTTTTTCACCCTTTTTCTGTCTCTCGCTGTTGAGGCGCTCAAAAACAGCTTTTTCCATGTAAACTTCACCACGAACCTCAAAATTTCCATCACTCTCATTTGTGAAGTGTATCGTATCCACCGAAAGAGGAATCGATCGGATGGTTTTTACATTCGCGGTAACATCCTCACCCGTCACTCCATCGCCGCGGGTGGCTCCCGTAACCAGTATTCCATTTTGATATCTGAGACTTACTGAAAGACCATCAATTTTATATTCAACAACATATTCAATTTTTTCACTTTGAGGCAGTCCTTCTCTCACCCTTCTGTCAAAATCAAAAAGTTCTTCCTCATTATATGTATTTGCAAGACTGAGCATGGGGTAGTTGTGAACAACGGGTTTAAAATCGTTTTCAAGATCACTCCCTACCCTGCGAGTGGGGCTGTCGGGTAATACAAGTTCGGGGTTCTCCCTTTCGAGTCGTTCAAGCTCTTTGTAGAGCATATCGTACTCGAGATCGGTAATCTCCGGATCAGCGAGAACATAATATCTGTGGTCGTGATATTTTAATTCATCACTTAGCTGTTGTATTCTTTTTCTTAGTGGGTTTGGCATTCTTGGTCGTAGCCTTGATAAATCCGTTTTTGTCAATGTTTAAAGTCTGAACACCTTTTTTCTTTGGCAGTTCAAGGGGTTTGTCGTTGAGGGTTACACTAAGAAGTGAAGCATTTTCTACCCGCAGGTCTATTCTTTTACTTGCGTTATAAGTAACAGGTTGGGTAGGATCAACAATTGTGGATTTTAAAGTGTCCTTTTTGTCGATTATCGCCCTTATTTTTGTAGTATCTTTTGAGTTGATCACAAGAATAACAGTATCAGCATCGGGTGGAAGTTTTATATCATTCAATCCGTTTGCCTGAAATTTGTTGCTGGTATCCTGCACACCATTTAAGAGTTCATCAACCTGACGACCGTCAGTTCTTATCTCATTATCGCTCGATTTACCCGAAAAAATAACATACAAAACAACTGCAAGCACTACAATTACGGCACCAATAGCAAGATAACTTTTTTTCATTGCAATCAGCTTCTTGAAGAAACTTGAATCTTGATTTGCCATGAACGACTCAATCCAGTTCCTGAGTTTCTGCTGTAAATCTGTTTGAGGCTGTTGTGGTTTTGAATCCACAGGATCATCAAAATACGATTGTTGCGCCTGCGACGGTGCGGGTGGTTGGGGAGGTACCTTCTCCACAATATGACAAAGCGGATGCAGTATGGTTCATCCTTACCG
>CAZHCW010000014.1:0-100229 GCA_964531325.1 uncultured Ignavibacteriaceae bacterium
GTAAACTCTGGAGCTTCTGATTTCTGCCATGTCTTAAGATTTGTAGCTCTGTCTTGAGCCTGTGCATAACCGATTACAAATACGGTTAACATGAAAATACCGAAGAATTTTTTCATGATTTATTCCTTTTGTTGATGATGAGTTTGTTATTAATTTAAATATATAGTGGTTGTTCGAGTTTTTATAGTGATTAACTCTTTCAATATCTAAATAATTTTCATGCTAATATTAAGCATTTTTGATAAGTTAAACAAGTACTTTAATAGATTTTTTGTTTTTTATTCTAAATTATTTCTCTTCACACTAATTATTTTGTTGAAAAAATTGACACTGACGAAAATATGAATATGTACTCAACCAGACTAAAAGCCGGAATTATTTCATTATTAGTGGGCATTTCCATGCTCCTGATGAAATTCACAGCCTACTTCCTCACAAATTCTGCTGCTATCTTTTCAGACGCTCTGGAATCAATTGTCCACATCGCTGCCACTTCCATGGCTCTATTTAGTATTTACTACTCGTCGAAACCCCCGGATAAAGAACATCCCTACGGGCATGGTAACATGGAATATTTCTCCGCAGGTGTTGAGGGACTTCTGATTCTGATTGCGGCAATTGGGATTATCTATTACGCAGTTATGGATATAATATATCCTCCCGGAATCAAACAACTTGATATCGGAATGGGAATCATCGGTTTGGCGGCTTTGATCAACTTGTTTCTTGGTCTGTATTTAGTGAGAACCGGCAAAAAAACTAACTCTCTTACTCTGGTAGCGGATGGAAAACATGTGCTCACAGACTCTTACACGAGTTTGGGAGTTTTAATTGGAGTTACTATTGTCTTTTTCACAGATATCGAAATCATTGATCCACTTTTCGCCATTTTTGTGGGAATGAATATTATATACACCGGATATACTCTTATAAGAGAAGCATTTGGCGGGCTGATGCATGAAGCTGACCATCAGACAGTAGAAAAGGTTTCAAACGAACTTATTTCAATAAAAAAGAACGATTGGATTGATATTCATGAGCTAAGATGCAGAAAATCAGGCAGTTTTGTTGCAATCGATTTTCATCTCATTCTCCCTTTTTATCAAACGATTAAAGATGCTCATGACGAGGAAACGAGAATAAAGGCTCACATCAAATCAAAATACAGTGAATCTGATGTGATGATTCATTTTGATTACTGCCAAAAAAAGTTGTGCAAGTTCTGCACTCTCGAGGCTTGCCATGAAAGAGAAGAGAAATTTACTACTCCAGTATCATGGGATACAACCAAAACCACCGGCAGACCGGTATATGAAATTTTTACCAATCAATAAAATACAGGTAACAACATGTTGGATCTAAGCTACAAATACATGAATCTTCAGCTTAAAAATCCTGTTATTGCGGCATCATCGGGCCAGACCAAAACTTTGGATAACTTGCAAAAACTCTACGATAACGGGGTTGGAGCTGTTGTTCTTAAAAGTTTTTTTGAGGAATCGCTTCCTAAATCACCAAAAATGAATCCTGAAGAAAATTATCACCCTGAGATTTATGAATATTTTGGATATGAACATGATAAATATTTTGGTTTAATAGACTATTGTGAACTTGTTTCAAATGCCAAAGCAAAATTTGATATTCCGATAATTGCAAGTATCAACTGTACAAGTGCCGACTGGTGGTTCAACTTCGCAGAACAGCTTGAGGCATCAGGTGCCGATGCAATTGAACTTAATGTGTTCAACTATGCCTCATCCAAAAACTTTGCTTCGCCAAACATTGAAAAAATCTATCTTGACATTGTAAAGGGTGTAAAAAAATCGGTTAAAATACCTGTTTCAATAAAACTGGGACAGAATTTTAGCTCCATCCCCCATTTTGTATCAGGACTTGAACAAAATGGTATTAATGGAATTGTCCTGTTTAACCGGTTTACCGATCTGGATATTGACATTGAATCATTTAAATTTAAAACTTCATTTGAATTCAGCGAAAGACATGAGTTTTTTGTGCCACTTCGGTGGATAGCTATTCTTGCAAGACAGGTTAAATGTGGATTGTGTGCCTCAACTGGTGTTAAAAGTCACGAAGAAGTTATCAAGTTTTTATTGGCTGGTGCATCTGCGGTTCAATTAGCCTCTGTAATATATCAAAAAAGCCCGACAATAATTGGCGAAATTCTGAAGAATATTGAAGAATGGATGAGAAGGCACAATATCGAAAAACTCGAAAGTATCAAAGGAAAACTTAGTTTTTCACCCGATGCTGAAGGTGTCGCAAATTATTATATGCGCTCTCAGTTTATGGAGAAAATTTCAGAAGTGGAATAAAATTTCTCCGCTACAATTCCTCAGTGTAAACAAGGTATTCAGGCGGAAGTGAATTTGTAAAAGCTTCCGCCAATTCTTCGGTTTCAAATATTCCAAAAACCGTGGATCCACTTCCGCTCATCAGTGCAAACGAGGCTCCCGAGTTTATCATTCTTCTCTTTAAATTACTAATTTCGGGGTAAACAGAAAACACAGTATGTTCAAAAGCGTTTACAACAACATCTCTTAACTCATTATAATCGTTGATTATACGCCCATTCAGTTCAAGAAGGTTAAACTTGGGTTTTGACGGGATACAATTATTATAAGCCACTGCTGTCGAGACATGAATACCGGGATTCACAACCACAATTACCCCTTCTAATTTGAGATCAATCTCCGTTAACTTCTCCCCTCTCCCTGTGGCAAAGGAAGGCCAGGGATGAATAAAAAATGGCACATCGGAACCAAGTTGTAAACCAAATTCACTCAATTCTGCTTTGGAATATCCCAAATTAAAAAGATCATTTAGTCCCAACAACACCGAAGCCGCATTAGAAGAGCCTCCTCCCAAACCTGCACCTATTGGGATATTCTTAGTCAAAGAAATTCTGCAGTTGAGCGGATTTCCGGTTTTTTGTTCAAGAAGTTTAACCGCTTTGTAAATCAGGTTATTTATGAGGTTTGAATTAAGTTCAGCGATATTACTTTCAATTAACAGATGGTCGCACTCACGGATAATTATCTCATCACTAAGCCTTAAAGGATAAAATATGGTCTCAATATTATGGAAACCGTCATTTCTTTTCTCAGTGATAAACAATCCAAAGTTTATTTTGGAAAGTGAGTTGATTATCAATTTCATTTTTTTAACAAAACCCTTTGTTCTTTACTAAGCACGATTTAGTGTAATTTCAACAGCAGCTTTTACAACAGCGTTAAACATTCCTTCGAGGTCGATCTGATCAATACACTCCAGGTTATAGGGACAAGTCTTTTTCCAGCATGGTGCACATT
The DNA here is from genome assembly GCA_964531325.1 of uncultured Ignavibacteriaceae bacterium. Lineage (GTDB taxonomy): Bacteria > Bacteroidota > Ignavibacteria > Ignavibacteriales > Ignavibacteriaceae > UTCHB3. The sequence continues at coordinate 3,330 of CAZHCW010000014.1, forward strand.
CAAGATTCTCAGGGTAGAACATTACCCCGTTGTCGTAAAGATCAATTTCCGTCCAGCAACTTAAACCAAACCATGACACTATGTATTTTTTCAGTGCAATCCCCAAGTGCATGCCAAAGGAATCGCCGGTAACGATAATATCCGCGAGCGATTCATAAACGGCTCCCATCCTCACACCTTCATTTGTTGGTGTACTGATGATCTCTAATGGAAATGTGTTGGCTATCTCATTATTTCTCGCCGTATCCTCGGGACCACCGAGCAGGATAACCTTAAGATCAGTTTCCCTTAATATTCTGTCGATTAATTGTATGTGTTGATCCACTCTCATTTTTTTATTTGGGAACAGAGTGGAGCAGCCGGTGTTAAAACCAACAATAAGTTCTTTTTTATGGAAGCCATACCTTTTCTTCAATTCAACAGCCTTCTTTTTCTCTTCAGCGGTAAGAGAGAAGACATAACCCAATCGCTCATAACCAAGATCAAGGGTCTCAGCCACATACTCTTGTTTAGTCCTGCGGTTAATCTTAAATTTGAGATTATCATCCAAGCCGAGCATATAATTATAATATGCACCTCCATTTACCGGGATAATCTTACCATCCTTGTCAAGACCAAATCCTTTTTTTTCAGCAGCATGCATCGAATTGAGCATGGCACAAGCTTTATGCGATTTATCTAAATTAACGGCGATGTCAAAGTGGATATTTCTTAGAATATTAAGGGATTCAAAGTTGTAGATAAAAACCTGTTCAAGAAGTGGATTATTCGCAAGTAAAGGTGCAGATATCTTTTCTGTGACCCAATAGATTGATGACACAGGGTACTTCTTCTTAAGTAACGGCAGTTGGGCGGTGGTCATCAAGACATCCCCCATCGCATCAAGATTTATAATAAGAATCTTAACACCCATGGGGGAATCTTCTTTACATCCTTGCTCAAGGCAATTGTGCCCGGGAAAACACGGTTTATAACCGTTAAAATGTTTACAGTCAGGAATCTTCATGTCTTTTTAATTCGTCGTTTAAAAATGGTTCAAATTTCTCCATCACTTTCAAAAACTTTACATCTTTTAGTGTCGGTGACGAGGTTACTACAGCTTCATACCGGGTATTATATGGATACCAGATTACATCTTCAGTTTCATATTGTACATATAATCCAAAAACGGGGATATTGTAAATTGATGCCAGGTGAACGGTGGCAGTGTCAGGGCTAAAGAGTAAATTGATTTTCCCCACCATCGCGCAAAATTCTCCAAATCCCGGGGTATAATATGTTCTCTCTGAATATGGATCAATTTCCAGACTCAGTTTAATATCCCTCGTAGAACACAACAACAGATATTCTATCTTTTTTCCCTTAAGATATTCTACAAGTTTTCTAAAATTTTCTGTTCCCCAATATCGTGCCATGCTTCCGGCAGAGATATTTATTCCTACAATAAACTCTGAACCGTTGAACTTCCCTCCAAAATAGCGGTTAACATTTTCAATATCTTCCTTTGAAGGGAAATATCTTATAGCAGGTGTTGGAGGTGAAATTACTACATTATCATCACCTTTTAACAGTTCTGTAAGAGATAAACATCTGTCGATAACATGATATTTTCGTGGATCGGGTTTCTCAACAAGATGTGTAAAAAGTTGAAAATTCCCCCTTTTTAATCCTGCAACAAAATTAACTCTTAATTTTTTTAAGATATAACTTACCGTTACCGAAACATCATCATGCAGATCAAAAACGACCTTATAACCCGTTTTATTGATCTTTTTAAGAAGTTTCCCTGTACCCTCCGCCCCTTTTTCGTAAATCATCACCTGGGTGATATCGGGGTTGTTTCGAAAAACAAAATGATTGTGCCTGTCTGCAAGAACAGTGATCTCACACCCGGTAGTTCTCTTCAATTGATGCAGAAAAGGTGTAACCACCAGCGCATCTCCAATCCTGTTCAATCTGATACATAATACTTTATCTCCTTTAGAAAGTTGAATTGGTGTATCACTTTTTTTTCGCCTTCCGGAGAATAGTATCCAACGCAGAAACAACTTTTTAAAGAAAATCTCTATCTTTTTCATCAACTAAATATTTATTCCATTTTTGGTCAAAAGTATATCTATTTTTGACATAACTCTCTCAACCGGTAACTCCAGGAAACATTCATGTTTTCTGTTACATTTGAGCAAATTGCAGCAAATGCATTCAAGTTCATCGAGTCGTATGGTTTCGTGTTTATCTCCATAAGGACCTTGTAGTGCGGGATCTGTGGGCCCGTGAAGTGCAAGCGTTGGAACCCCCAAAGCCGAGATAAAGTGCATGGGTCCACTGTCATTTGCAACAGCAAACAGACAACCTAGCGACATTGCTCCCATCTCCATAAAACTGGTCTCAGGCGATAATACAGCTTTTTCACCCATCAACTCTTTAATTTTTTCAGCTTCATCAAAATCTCCTTTACCCCAGAGAATCAAGGAAGTTAATCCATATCTTTCATGAATTTTTTCACCAATTTCAGCAAATTTTACCGGATCACATCTTTTTGACTCCCAGCCACCACCGGGAACAAGTGCACAAAATTTTTGATTCTCTTGTTGTGTGTCGAAATATTTTGCAGCTCTTTCTTTGGCTTCGTCGGAGACCATCAAGTATTGATCACGATGTTTTACCTTAATTCCAATTTTTTCAAGAAATAGAAGATGAAGTTCACCTGCGTGATGTTTCCCTCTTTCTACGGGACCGTAAAGGTTATAAGCGTATTTTCTCCCCCGGTATGGAAAACCGGCTCTGAATTTTGCACCACTTCCAAAAGTGAGTTGTGCAGACTTCGGGTTTGAATAAAGATCAATCACCAAATCATATTTTCGTCGCCTTATTTCAAAAATTTTAGAGGCAATCTCAAATCTGTTTGTAAAATTGTAGATCAATACTTCATTTATCAGTGGAATTTCTTTTAACAACTGCGCCGATGGTCTCTCCGTCAAAAAATCGATAACAGCATCAGGATATTGCGATTTTATGTTTTTCAGCACCACAGTACTGAGAATAACATCACCAATACCCCTGAATTTAATCAACAATATTTTCTTTATTTGAGATTTTCGTAGGAGCATGGTAAATTTTCTATCTCTTGTTCATATATTTCTTCCCTGCAAATCTATTAATTCTATTTTAGTTATCCAATTTTTGAAAAATTTATCATGCCTACTGTACTGGAAATCCTGGACAAATCCACAAAATTTTTAGATGAAAAAGGAATTGAGTCTCCTCGTCTTAACGCCGATCTGTTAATGGCTCATGTTCTTACATGTAAAAGACTTGATCTTTATATGATGTTCGACCGCCCACTGAAGGAACCCGAACTTGAATCTTACCGGGAATGTATCAGAAGAAGAATTAAATTCGAACCACTGCAATATATAGTTGGAAATGTTGAATTTTTTGGATTAACACTTGAGGTTAACTCTTCCGTTTTAATTCCACGACCGGAAACTGAATTGCTGGTCGATATTATTATTCAGGAGAATAAAGACCGTTCAGGGCTCAAAATCCTTGATATCGGTACCGGAAGTGGTAATATCGCTATTTCATTAGCTAAAATGCTGCCACAGTCAGAAGTTACGACAATAGATGTAAGCGAAGCATCGATTGAAACAGCAATAAATAATGCCTCCTTCAATTCAGTAACTAATATCAATTTTGTTGTCTCTGATGTTATCGATTTTTTTACCTATCGAAAAGGTGAAAACATTGAATTGTTCGATCTTATCATTTCGAATCCCCCTTATGTTTCAAATTCCGATTATCTTAAAGTTCAGGAAGAGGTATTAAGATACGAACCATCAATAGCTGTCACTGATTTCGCCGATGGATACAAGTTTCATTCAGAAATAATCGCAAAGTCGTTGTTAAATCTAAAACAACAGGGAAAAGTTTATCTGGAAATGGCACTCGGTCAGGATGAGACATTATCAGGAATGATGATTTCAGCAGGATATTCAAACATTGAAGTTTATAAAGATTATAATAAAATTAAAAGATTTATAAGAGGAATTAAGGTATAATGAGAGCACTTGTCCAAAGAGTTACAGAAGCCGGAGTTTATATAAACGATCCCGTTTATTCTGATGAAACAAAAGCAGGGATGGTAATTCTACTCGGGGTGAGAGAGGGTGATACAATTCAGGATGTGATCTATGTGGCTGACAAATGCTCAAATCTCAGAATATTTGAAGATGACAACGGAAAGATGAATATCTCAATAAAAGAAACAGGTGGTGAAGTTTTAATTATCTCTCAATTCACCCTCTATGGCGAAACTGCCAAAGGAAACCGACCCGCATTTACACTTGCCGCAAAACCTGAAGAAGCAAACGAACTTTATGAGGCTTTTGTAAAGAGAATGAAAGAAAATCTTGGTGCACAAAAAATAAAGACGGGAATTTTTGCAGCGATGATGAAAGTAAAAATTATCAATGATGGTCCTGTTACCCTCCTCGTGGAGTCAAAATAGTGACTCTGATAAAAAAGTGTAACGGTTCTATTGCCCTTTTTTTTATCGACGGAGTTGGAATCGGAGAGAATGATCAAACGAAAAACCCCTTCTTTTCCTACCCTTTCAAAATATTCAGAGATGTTTTTAAGTCAACCCCGTGGTTGGGAAATGTTCCACTCCATAGTGAACATGGAATACTTTTTCCGGTTGATGCTGCACATGGATTTGCAGGTTACCCCCAAAGTGGAACGGGTCAACTATCTATCTTTGGCGGTTTTGACGCTATCGAAGCATTTGGCGGTCACTTTGGCCCCTACGCCCCACTTTCGGTGGTTGAAAATATTTATAAGTCAAATCTCTTTATGGATGTTACAAAACAGGGGTATGCATTCAAATTTTTGAACGCCTATCCCCGACCATTTTTTGATCATATCAGAAAAAAGCCAAAAAGATTAAATGTAACTGCCCACTGCATGATTGCTTCAGATATTCCCTTTAATAAAGCACGCCAAGTATATGACAAACAAGCACTTACAGCCGAAATTACAAACTATAGATGGAGGGGCAAATTAGGCTCAAAGCTACCTGAAATCTCACCTGAAGAAGCCGGTAAAATTTTTTTGCGAAATATGCGGAAAAATGATCTTTCAGTTTTTGAATACTACCTGACTGATTACGCCGGACACAGACGATATGATGGTAAGATCGAAGAAATTTGTGAGATTCTTGATCGTTTTTTGCTTTATATAATGAAAAATTTTGATCACGAAAATGATACTCTGATGGTGTGTTCAGATCATGGTAATTTTGAGGACATTTCAGTTAAAACTCACACTAAAAATCCCTCCCTGTTCCTCACTTATGGTAAATATGCCCATCAGATAAAATCAAAGGTGGACAATTTATCAAAAATAATGCCCGCCATTCTGGAATTGTTGAAGAAGAATGAGAAGTCTCTCACTTGACGATTTGAAATATTACCCGGCGATTCCTTTTACTATCGCCATGTCTATTGGGATTCTTGTTCAGGATACCCGTCCCCTTCCAATATTCTTCCTTCTGTCGGTAGCTTCTCTCACACTTTTATTAATTATTTTCTTAAAACGAAGAGGATTAATTCGCCTTATTCCCCTGCTTTCCCTCTTGTTCGGTTTTTGCTCCGGTTCGATACTTTTCACCATCTCTACAAATGATTTTGAGGACAACCCTTTTTATCAAACAAAAATCAGCCACATGAAAGTATCAGCATCCGTTTACAAAATCATTGAATTAAATTCAGAAAAAGTGGAATTTGAAGGGAATATAACCGGTGCATCTTATGATTCAACTTATCAAAATGCTATAACGGGCAAAAGATCAAAAATAAAACAAAGAAAAAAAATTGAAGGTACTGTTCAGGTTGTTTTTAAAATGAAAAAACCCGACAGTTTATTGCTGAAAAGACTTGAGATGGAGCTTTTACCCGGAAGGATTGTTAATCTAACAGGTAATTTTACAATACCCCCAAAACAACGCAATCCCGGCGGATTTGATTATCAAAACTATCTTAAACGACAAGAAATTTCGGGACTGATTTATGTCGACAACGATTCATCAATCGAATTCTCTGGTAAACATTCTCCACTTTCAGGAAATATATATCTCCTGAGAAAGGCAATTGGCGAGAAGATTGATGAATTGCATTCTCCTGCCACAGCAGCAATTTTACGAGGTCTGATAATTGCTGACAGAACCGAAATTAATGAAGAAGTGATAAATGGATATGTAAACACCGGAATCGCTCACATCCTCGCAGTCTCCGGTTTTAATGTCGCAGTAATCTACTTGTTAACCCTTCTGCTGTTACAAAAACTCAGACATAAAAACCGGCTGTCTGAACTCCTTTTCAGACTTTTTGTGCTTTTGATATTTTTGGTAATTACGCAGTTCCAAATAACAGTTGTTCGAGCAGTATTGATGTTTACGGTCCATTCTGTCCTTTTTTATTCTGGAAGATTAAACAACAGGTGGAATACTTTGGCAATAACAGCACTTATGATTTTGGTTTTTAACCCACAAGACCTCTTCTCGGTAAGTTTCCAGCTCTCTGTTGTGGCAGTCGCAAGTCTGTTTGTGGCAGATGACATCGTCTCAGCTATCAGATACAGTTCTGCTTCAAAAATTGCCGGCCTGAAAAACGGGTCGTATAAGGAGTTTGTCACCGTGGTTTCAGATTCATGGATTGTTAGACACTCAATTGAACTGATTCTGGTAACGCTTCTGGTTCAATTTGGAATGTTACCCTTTTTGATAATCTATTTTGGTAAAATTTCTCTACTGTCGCTACCGGCAAATTTGGTAGCCATCCCAACTTCGTCAGGATTACTGATAAATGGATTAGTTACATTAATAATCTCGCCCCTCTCCACTAAATTGGCATCTCTATTTGCTGCAGGTTCAGATTTTACCAATTCCTTGTTGAACTCCTTCATTTTTTCCCTTAACGATCTAAATTTTGGTATCATCGAATATGGATCTTTCACATTTTATGATGTGGTTGTTTTTTATCTGTTAATCATGCTGCTGATTATCATCTTTCTCCGAAAAAATGATTTGACTTGGCGAGTGGCATCTGGATTTGGCGTGATAATATTATTCACCACCTCTCATTTAATCACAGCCTCATCACCTCTGAGGTCGGGTTACTCACATCTTATGGCAATCGATGTGGGTCAGGGAGATTGTTATTTACTAAGAACGCGTGATAACACCACAATCATGATTGATGCAGGTGATCTTGAAATGAGTTATGATGCAGGAAAAATGACCGTAATCCCGGTTCTCAAGAAACTCGGTATCGATAAAATAGATGTCGCTTTTATCTCTCATTATGATAACGACCATGCCGGCGGGATGATCTCGCTTATTCGATCAGGCATAATCGAAAAACTTTACCTCCCCCCACCTGATACTTCAAGTGTTGACGATCTTACCCTTTTTAATCTGCTCAGCCAACACAAAAATGTTGAAGTAATTAAAAAAGGAAATATATTTGCAAAAAAGGATATTTCGATCGAATTACTCACAGATTTTGATTCGATACCACCGGAATCAGGTTCAAACCAAAGAAGTGCAGTTTTAATGGCAACACTGGAAAATCAAAAAATCCTGTTTACAGGTGACCTTGAAAAGGATGGTGAAATGGAGTTAATCAGAAAAAACCTAAATTTGAAATGTGATTTCCTGAAAGTTGGGCATCATGGCAGTCGCACCGGAACTTCAAATGAATTTATTGAAAATGCAAAGCCTGTTTACTCGCTAATCAGTGCCGGTGTGGCAAACTGGTATAATCACCCACATCCTTTGGTGCTCGAAAGACTTGAAAATCAGAACTGCAAAATTTTCAGAACTGATATTGAAGGTGCACTTATTTTTAGAATTGAAAATGGAACTGTTACGAAAGTGAATTGGAGATAAACTGATGATTCAAACGATTGGTTTTCTTGGTGGTGGGCAACTTGCAAGAATGTCTGCTCTTGCAGCATACAGGCTTGGTTTCAAAGTGGCGGTATTTGAATCAATTGCCGACTCCCCTGCAGGCGTGTTAACAAAACTGGATTTCCCGGGTTCAATAAACGATGACCACAGATTAAAAGAATTTGCTGAAGCATGTGATATTATCACACTGGAAAACGAATTCATTGATCCCGCACGGCTGGAACTTCTTCAGTCATTTGGGAAGGATGTATTTCCTTCTCCTTATACCATATCACATATCCAGGACAAATTGATTCAAAAACAAACCTTTAAGTCAAGGGGACTGCCTGTCCCTGATTTTATACCGGTTACAAATTCTTCGTCTTATGATTCATTGTCCGCAATACTTGGGGCAGAGTTCTTATTGAAATCAAGAAAGATGGGGTACGATGGTTACGGAAACCATTTTGTTGCAAACTCCAACGATTTTGCAGAAGGAATGGGCAAACTTACTTCGCGTCATGATAAAATTATGGCAGAACGAAAAATTGAGTTTGTGAAAGAATTAGCTGTAATGGTTGCGATCAATTCTACAGGAACCGCAGTTTATCCCGTGGTTGAGACAATTCAGGAGAATCACATCTGTAAGTTGGTTATCGCTCCCGCTGACATCTCACTGACAACCCGGCAGAAAGTTGAAATGATTGCCATCGAAGCTGTAAAATCAGTAAATGGAAAAGGGATATTCGGTATTGAGTTGTTTTTAACCGCCGATGAAGATGTTTTTATAAACGAAATTGCTCCCCGTCCTCACAATTCGGGACACTATACAATTGAAGGTTGTGTAACTTCACAATTTGAGAATCATATTCGTTCGATACTTGATCTCCCGCTGGGAGATACTTCATTGGTTGATGATTGTTCTGTGATGATAAATACACTTGGGAAAAACCCCGGTGAGGGAAAAATTATGAACTATACCGAAATTCTAACTGATCCAAATGTACACCTTCACTTTTATGGAAAATCCGAGTCAAGAAAAGGAAGAAAAATGGGGCACATGACGATGAACGGTAATAATGTGCAAGAGGTAATCTCAATTCTTGAAAAACTTGAAAAAGAAATAATTATTGGAAAGAGCAAAAATGAGTGAAAATGAAATTCTGGTAGGCATCATAATGGGTAGCGATTCTGACCTCCCCGTAATGAAAGAAGCAGCAAAAGTCCTTGAAGATTTTGGTGTCGGATATGAGATAAAAATTGTTTCAGCTCACAGAACTCCCGATCTCCTGTCAGATTACGCTAACAACGCCCACCTTAGAGGTCTCAAGGTAATTATAGCTGGAGCAGGAGGTGCTGCTCATCTTCCTGGAATGGCAGCAGCCTCAACCCCACTCCCTGTAATCGGTGTACCTGTAAAGCTTAAATCCCTCGACGGTATGGATTCATTACTTTCAATAGTTCAGATGCCCGGAGGTGTTCCTGTTGCTACGGTGGCAATCGACCAGGCTAAAAACGCAGGTTTGCTCGCTATCCAGATTCTTTCTGTTGCCAATCCTGTGTTGTTGAAAAAAATGATTGACTACAAAAAATCGTTGTCAGATATGGTTGTCGAAAAAAACAGGAATCTGAGCTTCAGATAACCCCTGATTCAAGGAATATAACCTTGTTTTGGTTTGAATCAATTTTCACTCTGATTCCGAAAGGTATCGTAAAAATATCATCAACATGCCCAAACGGGAAATTAGTGATCACAGGCTTATCAATTTTCGAGATGTAATCCTCAAAAACCTCAGATTGAGTAAGGGTTGGTCCATCACCCGCATCTCCTTCGGTGAATTTACCAAATATAAACCCCGCAGCCTTGTGAAAGTAACCACTGATCCCAAGCTGATTTAAAAATCTGTCAATCCTGTATGGAGGCTCTGAAACATCTTCAAAAAAGAATATTTTCCCATCAGGATCAGGTAGATATTCACTCCCCATCATTGAGCAAAATACAGCAAGATTGCCCCCGGCAACTACCCCTTCGGCAATACCTTTCCTGTTTCCACCAAGTGTTGAATCGTCATGAGTGGAAACTTCTCCGTACCATCCCTCGGAGACCATCTTACAAAAGTTACTTATTGTATAATCAGAAATTTTTCCTCCAAAATCCACAGCAACCATCGGTCCCGCAAATGTGATTAATCCGGCTTTTTCAAGAAAAGCCATTTGAAGCGTAGTCAAATCGCTGTATCCACAAAATATCTTGGGGTTCGCTTTTATCAATTTATAGTCTATTCCGCTTAGCAACCGTCCTGCCCCATATCCGCCTCTTAAAGAGATAATCGCCTTCACATCGGGGTTGGAGAATGCCCAGTGAATGTCAGAAATTCGTTCCTCATCGCTACCTGCAAGATACCCCCGTTGTCTCATGGAATTTGGAGCCAAAACAGTTTTATACCCCTTTGCTTCAAGAAAATTTCTCCCCTGTTCAACTCGTAAAATATTCCCGGGTGTGGATGCCGGGGTGATGAGGGCTATCAGATCATTTTGCATCAATCTATTTGGTTTTTTCAATTTTTTATCTTTTTTTTTGTATGTTAATTTTTGGTTATGTTTCAGTTTGGTAATTGATTTACAATTCATTTATGAGTAATTTTGGAATTCGTTTTTCTAATTTAATGTGAAATTAATTTTAACACAAATTCGAAAGTTGTAAATGAGAAGAAATATTTTGTTCATTGGCGGTTCACTAAATCAAACGACAATGATGCACAAAATATCAAAATATTTTCCTGATGATGATGTCTATTTTACACCATATTATGGACATGGTTACATACACTTTCTCGTTAAAATCGGAATGCTCGATTTTTCGATCCTCGGGGGCCGGTTTTTCGCCAACACAATGAAATATTTCGAAGAGAACAAATTAAATGTCGATTACCGGGGTTTACAAAGAGAATATGATCTCGTTTTTACTTGTCAGGATCTTATTTTCCCAAAAAATATAAAAAAAACCAGAGTAATTCTTGTGCAAGAAGGAATGACGGATCCCAAAAGCATTATGTATTGGTTAGTAAAATATCTTAACTTCCCGCGCTACTCGGCGAGCACTGCAGCCACCGGACTCTCAGATTTTTATGATCTCTTTTGTGTTGCCTCTGAAGGCTATAAACAAATGTTTGTTAAAAATGGAATAAAAGAGAATAAAATTATTGTAACCGGAATTCCAAACTTTGACGATCTAAACAAATATGGGGGTAATAATTTCCCTCATCACGGATTTGTACTCGTTGCAACCTCGGATGCTCGAGAGACATTTAAATTAGAAGACCGTAAGGGATTTATTAAAAATGCCTTAAAAATTGCAGCAGGCAGAAAGTTAATATTTAAACTTCACCCAAATGAAAATTTTGAGCGGGCTACAAAAGAAATTAAAAATCTTGCCCCGGATGCAATTGTGTTAACTTCCGGCGATATTAACGAAATGATCGCAAATGCTGATGTTTTGGTAACACAATATTCCTCTTGTGTTTATACAGGGCTTGCGCTGGGGAAAGAAGTACATTCTTATTTTGACCTCAATGAACTTAAACAACTTAAACCTGTTCAAAATGGTGGTATCTCTGCAAAAATAATTGCAGCGGTGGGGCATTCACTTTTAAATCTTGAAGTGAATGAAATCAAACTTAAAGGGAAAAAGAACCTTAAGATAGTTGACAACCCTGTTTCATCAAATATAAGGGATTCATTTAACACTACATTTTCACATCCAGTAGTAACCGGGTAATAATTGATAATTCCATCTTATAAAATTGCAACTGTTGTACAGGCCAGGATGTCTTCTTCAAGACTTCCCTTCAAAGTAATGGTTTCTCTGGCAGGAAAACCTTTGTTACAAAGAATGATTGAGAGAGTAAATGCCTCCATCCTTAAAGGCACTGTAATAGTTGCCACTTCCACCGAATCATCTGATGACCCGATCGTATCTTTTTGTTATAAAGAGGGTATTAGATGTTTCAGAGGTAGCCTTAATGATCTTCTCGAACGACATCTTCATGCAGCCGAAGAAGCAAATGCAGAATATGTATTAAAAATTCCATCCGATTGTCCGCTGATTGATGTGGATGTTATAAACAGAGTTGTTAACTATTTCTTCAAAAACATTGATAGATTCGACTATGTGAGTAATCTGCATCCGGCAACTTACCCCGATGGAAACGATGTTGAAATTATGACAATGGATGTCCTGCGTAAGGCACACAAAATGGCAACAAAGCCGATGGAAAGAGAGCATACTACCCCGTGGATTTGGGAAAATCCTGATATTAACCGAATCGGGAATGTTATCTGGGAGACAGGGCTCAACTATTCGATGTCACATCGTTGGACTATTGACTATGAAGAAGATTATCTTTTTATCAAAAAAATATATGATGAACTTTATTCCACAGAAAAACATTTTTCAATGTATGATATTCTTTCACTTCTCGAAAGGAAACCCGAAATTGCCTCAATCAACAATAAATACGCAGGTGTAAACTGGTACAGGAATCATCTTCAGGAATTAAAAACAGTTACTGCGGATCAAACTAAAATAATTTAAAATTTATAGAATTGAAACCAGCGAAAGTTGAAAATGAAAAATAAAATTGCATTTAATGAAAATTATCCGGATATAACAGAATCGGACTTGTTATACAAAAGAGCTCTGGGTTTGATTCCCTCAGTTACGCAAACTCTGGCCAAAGGACCCGGTCAATATGTTAATGGTGTTGCACCCAAATATCTAAAAAGAGGGAAAAACGCACATGTTTGGGATGTTGATGGAAACGAATACATTGATTTAAATATGGGGATAGGCCCCCTCTCCCTCGGTTACGCAATCCCGGAAATTGATGATGCCATTAGAGCACAACTTGAAGACGGCATTACCTTTTCAATGATGCATCCCCTCGAAGTGGAAGTTGCTGAATTGATTCGAGATGTGGTACCAAACACTGAATCTGTTAGATACAGTAAGACCGGGGCTGATGTTGTTAGTGCTGCTGTAAGACTTGCTCGGGCATATACAAAAAAAAATAAAGTCCTCTGCTGTGGTTACCACGGGTGGCACGACTGGTATATAGCTGTAACAGATAGAAATAACGGTATCCCAAAAGTTATTGAAGACCTTACATTTACATTTAATTACAACGATATTGAGTCGGTTAAAGATTCCATTGATGACGATGTTGCTTGTATCATCCTTGAACCTTTTGTTTTTCAGGCTCCAACGAATGATTTTCTTCAGGAATTGAGAAAATTATGTGATGAAAAGGGTATCCTCCTGGTATTTGACGAAATGTGGACGGGTTTCCGTGTCTCCCTCGGTGGAGCACAGGAATATTTTGGTGTAAGAGCCGACATGGCACTTTTCTCTAAAGCTGTTGCCAACGGGATGCCACTTGCAATTCTTACAGGAAGAGCAGATATTATGGCACTGCTCGATAAAGATGTCTTCTTTTTTACTACATTTGGAGGTGAAGCACTTTCACTTGCAGCAGCCAAGGCGACTATTGAGTACATGCAGAAGAATGATGTTCAAAATGTAATTGCTGACAAAGGTAAAAGACTTCGTGAGGGTTACAATGAGATTGCATCATCACTTGGAATGAACTATACTTCCTGTTCAGGTTTCGACTGCAGAACAATCATTACTTTTGATTCCTCTGCAGGTAACCCTTTGGAGATGAAATCACTCGTTCAGCAGGAGATGATAAAGAGAGGTGTTCTTTGGGGAGGATTCCACAATGTAAGTTTTACATTAACTGAATCTGATATCGATCATATATTGGCTGCTTATGCTGAGGTATTGCCCATTCTCAAAAATGCTGTCGATTTTAGGAATGTTGCCAAACTTCTGAGGGGTGAGCCGGTCTCCCCTGTTTTTAGAAAAACATCAAATTTCAACATGAAACCGAAACATTGATTATGAAGGATATATTCTCATTATCAGGCAAAACTGCAATCGTAACCGGCTCACTGGGGCTTATAGGTAAGAACCATTGTAGAGCTCTTTATGATGCAGGTGCAAATCTTATAGTTACAGATTTTGATGAGGCAGAGTGCCATAATTTTGCAATGGAGCTGGGTGACAGAGTGGCCGGTGTTGGCGCGGATATTACAAATATCGAAGATATCAGGAGATTAAGAGATTTTGCGTTGACCCATTTTGGATCTATTGATATTTTGGTAAATAATGCTGCAATAAACGACAAGTTCGAAGACCCTGCTGCTGCACTTGAACAATCGATGTTTGAAAATTATCCTGTTAGTTTATGGCAAAAATCGCTGGATGTAAATGTTACGGGAATGTTTCTCTGTTCGCAGATTATTGGTAAGGTTATGGCCGATCAGGGAAAAGGAAGCATTATTAATGTTGCTTCCACCTATGGTATAGTGGCACCTAATCAAGATCTTTATATCGATGCAAAAGGTGAACAAAAGTTTTTTAAGTCTCCGGCATATCCTGTTACAAAAGGAGCAGTTATCTCCTTTACCCGTTTCCTGGCGGCTTATTGGGGTGCAAAAGGAGTGCGGGTTAATACATTGTCTCCGGGCGGTGTTCAGAACGGTCAGGATGATTTTTTTGTTAATGAATATGCAAAGAGGACCCCTCTTAAACGGATGGCAATACCATCAGATTATATGGGAGCAGTTGTTTTTTTGGCGTCGGATGCCTCTTCCTATATGACGGGTTCCAATTTGGTTGTTGATGGAGGTTTTACGATATGGTAAATTTAAAAGGATTAAAAATCCCGATTGAAGTCGCCCGTAAGAAAGCACAAGCTCTGAAGCTGGTCATCACAGATGTTGATGGCGTTCTTACCGATACGGGGGTATTCTATTCAGCAGACGGTGAATTGATGAAGAGGTTTTCTATCCGCGATGGGATGGGTGTGGAACGACTTCGCACGCAATGTAATTTGGATACCGGGATTATGACAGGTGAAAATTCTCCGGCTGTTCTTAAAAGAGCAGAGAAATTAAAGATTACCCGGTATTTCCCCGGAGTGAAAGATAAAAAAGCCACAATTCTTGAATTTTTTGACGATTATGGTTTTCATTCTGAGGATATCGCTTTTATTGGTGATGATTATAATGATGAGGAAGTAATTGGTGTCGCCGGCTTTACTGCTTGTCCCGCAGATGCGATGCCATATATTAAGACTCTGGTTGATTATGTAAGCGATGTACCTGCAGGTTACGGAGCATTCAGGGATTTTGCAGAGTTGATTATATTTTTGCGAGATGAGGGGTAGTTGTCCGAATCAGGATTCTCAGGATTAGGTGATTTACAGGATTAAGGCATATGCAGGGTTAGCTCAAAAATTTCCTCGAAGAGGAATAAATTTTTGTAGCTCGTGTCTGCTTTCCCACAACCCCGTTTTCCCCGAAGAGTAATAAATTTTCGCAGACCCCGATTGCAGGCTGAATACGAAACAGACGAATAGTTCAACGGATTTTTATAATTTAATGAGGCTTTGGCTTGAAAAATGAACGATTAATGAAAGTTGGCAACCGTTATATTGGTGATGGTCAGCCATGTTTTGTTATTGCAGAAATTGGTATAAATCATAATGGATCAGTTAAAATTGCTAAAAGTTTAATTGATGGAGCTGTTTCAGCAGGATGTGATGCTGTGAAGTTTCAGAAACGGACTCCGGAGATTTGTGTTCCCCGGGATCAGTGGGATATTGAACGGGATACACCATGGGGAAGAATGAATTACATCGATTACCGTCACAGAATGGAATTTTCAAGAGAAGATTTTACTGAAATTGTTGATTATTGTAAAAGTAAAGGAATAGTTTGGTTCTCTTCTTGTTGGGATGAAGAGGCGGTTGATTTTATGGAATATTTTGATCCTGTTATCTACAAAATTGCATCAGCATCACTAACTGATCATGCTCTGTTGCGAAATCATGCTGCTTTGGCGAAACCATGTATCCTTTCAACAGGGATGTCAACCATGGATGAGATTCTTGAGGCTGTAGAAGTTTTTGGTATGAATAATTTAATGTTGGCACATGCCACTTCAGCCTACCCTTGTCGCCTCTCGGAACTGAATCTTAAGATGATTACAACTTTAAGGCACATGTTTCCTGAGATGCCCATTGGTTACTCCGGGCATGAAACCGGTCTTGCTCCATCCTATGCTGCAGTGGCTCTTGGTGCAAATTTTGTCGAAAGACATATTACTCTCGACCGTGCGATGTGGGGTACCGACCAGGCGGCCTCGGTAGAGGTGAGCGGGTTTGCTAAACTTGTTGACAATATAAGAGATATTGAGCTGTCGCTCGGTGACGGCATAAAAAAATTATACGAAACTGAAATGTCAGCCCGTAAAAAATTGAGAAGAGTAAATTAGGAGGTACCGACTTTGGAGAGTATTTTAGACTTTTTCTTCAATCTGGATTTAACAACTGTTGTAACTGGTGGTATCATAATTAGTTCAGCAATTGTTTTGATTTTGCTTGAGAAAAAATTCCCCTACACCAAGGGTCAGAAACTTCTACGCGAGGGATTTTTTAACGATCTTGTTATGTACACCATAATTCAATCTTATGTTTTAGGACTTGTTGTTGCCGAGATAATCAGGTTTATTGATGGCGGAACAGGTATTCAAAGATATCAACTCCTTGCCGATGTTCCCGTTTGGGTAATTGTTTTGGGGTCATTGATATTTCACGATTTTTACATTTACTGGTTCCACAGATGGATGCACAACAATAGATTTTTATGGAGATTACACGAGGCACATCATTCAACCAAAGAAGTGGATTGGCTCTCAGGATCGAGATCACACGCTTTGGAGATTTTGATCAACCAAACGATTGAGTTCGCTCCATTCATCCTGCTTGGTGCCCCTGCCGAGGCTGCAATAATTAAAGGTTGTGTTTCTGCGGTTTGGGGAATGTGGATTCATGCAAATTTGGATGTACACACCGGGAAACTCCACTATATAATTAATGGACCCGAAATGCATCGCTGGCATCATTCCGATAAACATGAAGAGGCTTACAATACCAATTATGCCACAAAGTTTGCTTTTTGGGATTATATGTTTGGTTCAGCTTTTTTCCCTGAGGGAGAAAAACCAAAGTATTACGGGTTGTCTAATTTTTTCCCTTCAAACTACTTTAAACAATTTTTCTTTGCATTCAGAAGGATGAGAGAAGAGTAAAAGAACCTCAGAACCTCAGTACTTCGGAAGTTCTGAAACTCTGAAGTTCTGAAGTTCTGGAACACTGAAGTTCTGAAGTTCCGAAGCTCTGAAACTCTACTTCAAATACACCAGTTTTACAACTCCTCTTACGCTGTTTCCATCTACACTAAAAAGGTAGATTCCCGATGGAACTGTGTATTGAGTAAAGTCGATAGTGTAGTCTATCCTCCCGGCTTCTGTCACCGATAAAGTTTGCTCACCAATCAATTCTCCCGTTACACTTGTGATTTTAAGTTTGTAATCTCCGGGTTGAGCAAATGACAGTTGAATTTTTGTCATTGGGTTAAATGGGTTTGGATATGCATTAGTGATCTCGAATGTTGATGGAACAGGATTAACATCCTGAACCCCAACCGGGGCAAAGAGATTTTTGTAATAGTGGAAATTACCGTCAGAATCCCCAATTATGAGGTCAGGACGAGTATCACCATCGATATCAGCAAGATATGGTGAAGAGCTTTGATCCATCTCAATTCCTGCGACGAGGGCACTGTTGTTTGTCCAAACAGGCGCGGTTGCTGTTCCTGTATTTTCATAATATTTCATGTCACCCCAGAGACTTCCGATCAAAAGATCGTAGTCACCGTCGTTGTCAGCATCACCGAATGCCGGGCGGTTATATGAACCAAAACTTATTCCGGCTACAAAACTCATATTTTGAACAAATGTATTATTACCGGTATTTTCCATGAATACTACATTCGCAGCGGTTTCAGCACCCACGAGTAGATCCATATCGCCGTCTCCATCGATATCAACAGGAGCCGGAATACTTGTCCAACCAATGTCAACTTGTGGAAACCAATCTGCAAATGTGAATGTTGAACCATTCTTTAAGTAAAGGTAAACTTTACCATCAGTAGCACCGGTTATCACATCGAGATCACCATCTTTATCAAAATCGGCAAGCCTTGGGAAAGAATATGAAGAAGTGGATAAATTCCCATAGTTCCCCGCTGTAAGAGCAAACGATGGTGCAGTTTTTGTTCCATTGTTTTGAACGAGTCTTATCTGGCCAAGTGAAGTGCCGGTCAGCAGGTCAAAGTCGCCATCTCCATCAACATCAGCGAGTGAAGTTGTTGAGTGTCCCGAAACTTTTACAACAGGAAAGAATAAAGGATTATAGGCAAAAGTCGGGGTGGTTACGGTTCCATTGTTCTGGTAGAAAAGGAGATTTCCATCATCTGTTCCGTAAACGAGGTCAAAGTCACCGTCGCCATCTATATCGGTCATGTCAGGGTTCTTCCAGTAGTGAGAGTTCTCTACCTGTATAAAGTTTCCCACACCAACCCATGTTGGTGATTGTGGGGTGCCATTGTTGCTGTAATATAATATCGAAGCAAGGTCACGGCCAAGCACAAGATCAAGATCGCCGTCATTGTTCATATCAACTAATGCCGGATAGGAATTAAGACCGGCGTCGGAGATACCGTTCACAAACGGGGTATAATATTCAAATACTGGCACGGTTCTGCTTCCGATATTCCTGAAACCACGAGTTGTTCCGGCATCAGGTCCACCAAGGAGTGACTCCCCAATTCCTGCAAGCAGATCGAGGTCGCCGTCTCCATCAAGGTCACCCAACTCTGGCTTTGGATCAGACCCAATCAAGGTGTTTACTTCGGTAAAGATGGAATCAACTTTTTCCCAGGCAGGTTCTGTAATAGTTCCCTTGTTGAAGTAGCAGGTAAAACCTCTAAATCCGCCTGTTACAAGGTCTAATGTTCCATTTGAATCAAGATCAGCAAAAACTGCGTATGAATAATTGTTTAATGGATCAAGAACAGGTATTTGGGAAAGATATACAGTATCTTCCACATAAAATGGAGTGGCACCTGTAGAAACATTTTTGTAGAACTTTGATCTGCTCGAGAGATAACAAAGATTCAAGTCCATATCACCGTCATTATCATAATCAACGAAAAAGGGTGCTGTGAAGTGTTTCATTTCCAATCCTGTCGGGTTGAAAATGCCTTCAATTTTTTCCCAGTTTTGGGCATTTAAAGAAGTAAATAAAAGCAGGGCAATAAGAATGTATTTCATGATAATTCATCTTTACTTGGTGTTTTCCGGTTTATTTTCCCGGTTTGTTTTTTTTCGATTAGAGATTTGGTTGGTGTGGACATTGTAAATAAAATCCACCCATTTTAATTCAGAAAAAATTTTTTTTCGTATCTCTAATATATCACATTGTTATTAAAACTTTTTTTTGTAGATTTCGGACATATTAGTACTAAAAAGCGCGACAGCAGATATAAGTAAACAAATTGTGGTGAAAACAAATAAAAGAGGCGGGTAATGGTAGAAATTAATGGTAAAGATACAACCGCGGGTAGATTACGGTATTTTGCTCACACAAAGTATGGGAGCATAAAGGCACTGGCAGCAGCCATGGGAGTATCTCCAAGCACACTGTCACAATATACAACCGGAAAATGTGTTCCTGGTAATTTGATGCAAGATAGATTGCGTAGTTTGGGATGTGACATTGAGTGGCTTATCACAGGAAGTTCTGTAACACATGAAATCAAGAAGATGAGAAGAGAGTTTGCCCTTCTCATGAAAGAGTATCGCTCATTTCAGCAGAGACTCTCGAATGTCGAAGAGAACATCCTTGACCTGAATGTAAAACAAAAGAACAATAGCGCTGGGTAGATTTTGATTCTACTTTCCTCCGGATAACATTTATTACCCCCCAATCGTATTTGTTTTTGTTGAAAATTATCTTTATTTTCGACCAATAGTTATGTTTTTTTTAATAGAATAATTGAAACCTTCTTTATTTAAAAATTCCCTCGGAGTCTTAATGCGAAATATCCTATCGATTACAATTTTCATTGTACTGTTCTCAATTAATGCTTTCCCACAATGGAATTCTGATACTTCCATCAACACGATGATAGCAGACACAACAGGTCAACAAGTGTTGCCAAAAATCGTTAAATGTAATGACGGCTCAAGCTATGTTTCCTGGTTCGACAATCGCGGTGGTTCCTATGCTCTTTATATGCAAAAAATGAGCGCAAAAGGAGTTCGCGAATGGGGTGATCACGGGATTCAAATTTCGGCTAAACCTCAAAATTCTTTTTTATCCGACTATTCACTTGAATGCGACAAAACAAATAATGCAATCGTCGCTTTCACTGATGTAAGAACCGGTTCTCAAAATGTTACAGCTTATAAAATTTCCCCATTGGGGAAATTCCTCTGGGGTACTGACGGGATAGTAGTCTCAGATAGTAAAGAATCCGCGGTAAATCCATCCATTGCTGTAACAAGAGACGGTAGCTATGTGATTGCTTGGATATCACAGAGTGAACCACAAAAGATTGAACTTCAAAAGATTTCGGTTAATGGACTAGAAATGTGGGGGGAAACTGCGATCCAATATAGTTCCGCAACAGGTGACGGATATATCCACCCAAAATTAGTGCCTTCAGATAACGGTTCGGTTATACTTTTACATACTGTAACTACCGGAAAATTCCCTGCACAAAATGTCAGAATAGCTGCACAAAAGTTTAATTCAAAGGGTGAAACAACCTGGGGTGCAGGTGGTAAATGGATACAAGATCTTGGAATGGTTATGACATACAGTCCCCCGTTTTTCGCCGGAGACGGAAAAGACGGAGCAATAATAACATGGCATGATGATCGAAATTCCACTAATATTCAAAGCGGCTGGGTTCAGCGAATCAATTCAAAGGGTGTAATTTTATTTCCAAAAAATGGTGTTGAGGTTGCTACCCAAAACAATTTGCATAAATTTAACCCCGTTGCCACGGTTTTGTCGGAATCAAACGAAGTGGTTGTTGTATGGAAGATGACCTCTGCGGGTCAAGGTGAACATGGTTTATTTGCTCAGAAGTTTAATGTAAAGGGAAAACGGATTTGGGGAGATGATGGATTGGAACTAATGCCTGTCTCATCTTCATTAATCGGAGGTTATGATCTTGCGGCAACCAACAATAAGATCGTGATTGGCTTCATAGCTGAAAATACATCCGGATTAAATGGAAAGATCAAAGCATTTCAATTATCAGGCAATGGGAAATTCGGTAAAGACAAGTCCCCCATTTTAGTTTCATCAGTTGAATCCAAAAAAAGTGATATCACTCTTTCACTCGGAGCAGGTGGGTCTGTGATAGCAGTTTGGGCAGATTCGAGGAAAGATGAAAGTGGAATTTATGGCCAATTGATTGGTGGGAAAAAATAACTCTTATTAACCTGTCGGGTTGTTTCGTCTCCTACGAAGAGAAACAACCCGATAAATTATATCGATTTAATTCAGATGTGGAGATACGGGGATTCGAACCCCGGGCCTTTTCATTGCGAACGAAACGCTCTACCAACTGAGCTATATCCCCCTCGTTATTAATTCTTTTTGTTGTGGGTTTTAGTTGAATTATCGTTGGCTTTCTCGGATGCTATTGCTTCAACTTTTATTTCACCGGCTCTTCTGAATTTGTATGTTAATGTGTATTTTTTCCCTTTTTGAATGTCCTGATTCAACTTTATCAGCATTATGTGGTGACTGCCCGGTTTCAACTCAAAGTTTTTTTTTGCGGGTATTACAATAAAGTTAACTTTCCTCATTCCCATGTTACCATCTTTATTATAGGTTTCGTGTATTTCTGTTACTTTTGCCAATGTGCTTGTTACTTCATACAAAGTGTCTGCCTTGTCGGAGTTGTTTTTTATTTTGGCATAAACCGCAGTGTTCATATCTTTCGATGATGGCCTCATCCAGTTGTTCAAGACTTCTAATTTTGGAGCGGCTGTTGTTATTAACAGGAATGCAATTATAAGGTTTAGCATGTTTATCTCAATTTTTTAATGTCGTTAACTATTTCTTCAATGTTTGCTTTGCTTCCCGGATATTCTTTCCTCAGGAAACCTCTCTTATCAATAATGGATATTCTGTCTGTGTGTGTGTAAAAATATGAAGCATCTCCATCTATCATTGTTGTATCACCCGCTACGGCAACTATCCTCATCACGCTCATCAGTGAATCGATCTCCTTTCGATCCCCTGTCAAAAACCGGAAATTTTTTGCATCAATTTCTCTCAAGGAAGCGAATTTTTTTAATAATTTTACACTATCCCTTTCGGGATCGAAAGTGACAGCAACAAATTCAACTTCAGTTATCCCCTCTTCTTTTAATGCTTTTTGAACCAATTGCATATTATTTACTGTTAACGGACATATATCGGGACAGTGTGTAAAGATGAATCCAACCACTACAATTTTATCTTGTTGATCTGTGGGAAATCCAACTTTTTTTCCATCTTGATCTGAAAGAGTAAACGAAAACCCTTTTAGATTTTCATTTAGTTCAAAATCACTTTTGCAACCCGGAATTGTTGTCAACAGGTACAAAGCAATGAATATTTGCGAAACGATAAATATTTTTTGACTTTTCATCCCCAAATATCCGATTTTTTTGACACAAATTCTGTGCAAAAAGGGAGAGATGTGATTAATTATACGCTAATAATCCTGTAATTACTGTTATTAAAAAAAATGAATTTATATTGAAGATTCGAATTTTCCCATTTATAATAATCAGGCAATCAAACAATGAATAATCAATGGCATGCCTTCAAAATTGACGAAACTTTAAGAAAATTAAATACAAGTCAAACCGGACTTACAGCCTCGGAAGTGACTGAGCGTCGCGCCAAATATGGTTACAACGAGATTGAAGAAAAAGCAGGGGTATCCCCTTTTATTTTATTCCTTTCCCAGTTCAAAAGTTTATTAATTGTCATTCTTTTTGCCGCAGCCATGGTATCTCTGGTATTAGGCAAACTACCTGAAGCAATTTCGATAATGACTATCGTGATTTTTGCCGGTGTTTTGGGTTTTATCCAGGAGTTTAGAGCGGGCAAAGCGTTAGCTTCATTAAAGAAAATGGCAGCTCCACTTGCAATTGTTCTGAGGGAGGGGAAAGAACAGGAGATCCCTTCGCGAGAGCTGGTACCGGGTGATATTATAAAAATAGCCATGGGTGCCAAAGTCCCCGCAGATGCAAGAATATTAAAGTCTGCAAACCTGAAAGTTGAAGAAGCTGCTCTAACAGGAGAATCAGTACCTGTAGAAAAAAACACTGAAGTTGTTGAAGGTGAAAACACTCCACTTGGAGACCGCCACAATATCATTTTTGCCGGAACCGCAATCTCATTTGGAAGAGGAACTGCTGTAGTGGTTTCAACAGGTATGGAAACCGAATTTGGCAAAATTGCAACCATGCTACAGAATACAGAAGATGAGAGAACCCCAATCCAGGTAAATCTTGATCAGTTGGGGAAAAAACTGGGAATTTTCGCAATTTCACTCGCAATTGTGATGTCCATATTCCAGTTGGTGCAAAAATTCTCAAGTGGGGTTTTAGACACAAACACAGTAATGGACATCTTTATTTGGGGGGTAGCCCTCGCAGTAGCTGTTATTCCGGAAGCTCTTCCCGCTGTGGTCACCATCTCCCTTGCCCTTGGGGTCAGAAGAATGGTGAAAAGAAAAGCTCTCGTAAGAAAACTTCCGGCAGTGGAAACCCTTGGTGCAACCAATATCATCTGCTCCGACAAAACAGGTACTCTTACCCAGGATGCAATGACAATCAAGAAGATGTATGCGGGTGATACAGTCTATTCGGTCACCGGAAATGGCTACACACCCGAAGGGAAAATTTTCATGGGTGAGACTGAAGTTACCGAAATGCCCGATCAGTTGAAACAACTTTTAATAAGTGGTATCCTCTGCAACGATACAAAATTGGTTAAGGAAGATGGTGAATGGACAATTCTTGGGGATCCAACTGAGGGAGCAATTGTAGTTGCTGCAGAAAAAGCGGGTATCAAAAACGCCGAGTTTAAAAAAGAGAATCCCCGTCTCTACGAAATTCCCTTCTCCTCCGATACAAAAAAGATGACGACCGTAAACAAAATGGATGGTGAGCTTATTGTATCTTCAAAGGGTGCTCTTGAGATGCTGCTTGAAGCTTGTAAATTTATTTACACATCAGAAGGTGTGCGGGCGATTACCGAAGAGGATGTAAAAAAAATTAATAAATATTATGCGGCTTTCGCATCTGATGCATTAAGGGTACTTACCATTTGCGGCAAGAGAATGCAGATGGATATCGATTCTTTTAAGATCATTGCCTCGGAAGCAAATGAAAAAGAGAGTATCAGGTTAGACTTGATGAAAATCATTGAAGCCGATCTCATCTTTTATGGTCTCGTTGGTATGTTTGATCCTCCTCGTGAAGAAGTAAAAGCTGCCATCAAGATATGCGATACAGCCGGTATCCGACCAATAATGATTACAGGTGACCATAAAGATACAGCGGTGGCTGTTGCAAGGGAACTTGGAATCCTCAAACACGGTGGTGCACTTTCGGGTCAAGAGTTGGATAAGCTCACCGATGAAGAATTTTTTGACAGTGTTGAGAACACCGATGTTTATGCACGAATCTCCCCTGCCCACAAGTTGAAAATTGTGGATGTTTTGATGAAAAAGGGGAATATCGTTGCAATGACGGGTGACGGTGTAAACGACGCGCCATCACTCAAAAAAGCAAATATTGGTGTTGCGATGGGTATCACCGGAACTGATGTGAGTAAAGAAGCTGCTGATATGATTCTAACAGATGACAATTTTTCATCGATTGTGGCTGCTATAGAAGAAGGAAGAAGCATCTTCGAAAATATCAGGAAATATTTGGTTTACCTCTTGAGTGGTAACATGGGGACAGTGTTCGGAATACTTTTTGTGTTTTTCCTTGGATACGACTCTCTTCCGATAAATGCAGTTCAGATACTTTTCATAAACTTCATTATGGATGGACTTGTTGCTATTGCCCTGGGTGTTGAACCGCCTGAGCCCGGTATTATGGACAGGAAACCGAGAAATACAAAAGAAGGTATATTAAACAGACCTTCTCTGATCACCACAGGTATTTTGAGTTTGTGGATATCAATTATAACTACCGCTGCTTATGTGTACTCGATGGAATATGGGCATAGACCAGGACTAAGTCAGGGAGAGATTGCACAAGAGGCTTCCACGGTGTTTTTTATTACGCTACTGGCTGCTCGATTCTTTAACGGGTTTAACTGCAGATCACTTACACGATCGGTCTTTGGAATACCATTTTTCAGCAATCTCACACTCATTCTGAGCATTATAGCCTCTCTGGGAATTATAGCCCTGATCTTCGCTATAACACCTCTTCGAGTGGCCTTCCATTTAGCTGAGATAACTCAATCAGAGATTATAACAGCTGCAATCACTTCTTCCTCAGTCTTGATATTTGCTGAACTTTTGAAGCTATTCAGAAAAGGTAAAATGAATTCTTAATCGTTGATTAAGACTGATAGGTTTATTTGTTAAAATTTAAATAGTTTTCAAGCCGGAGCAGATTCAACGATTTGGATCTGCCCGGCGAGTAAATACCTGCCTCAATATAAAATTTCCCTTTTTTGCTTTCAACTATTTTTCCTGTGTATATTCCTGACATTGGATAAGGATTTGTAACCCATTCTCCCCTGAATCTTAATCCAGCTGAATCTATAGCATCAGCCGACTGTGTGTGCATCAGAGAGCCGTCAGAGAATTGAATAAATTGTGACAGAAGTTTTGTCCTTAGTTGTTTAAAAGCGTTTCCTTTTATTGGCGATACAAATGAATAGTTTAAAGGAGTAATAACAATCCATTCTTCCGTTTTAGTACCCACTCCCCTTCTCAACAGAAATGAAGAAAGGTTATTCTTGAATAATGACACTTCGAAACCTGTCGGAATTTGCACTGATATCCCCAGACTGTCAACCAGAGTTCGTGTAAGTTCCTCATCATAATCCTTAACTGCCTCTCCTCTTATCGACCTTATTGATGACTCTACCATTTTATTAATCAGTAGGGAGAGTGTATTAAGATAGTTTACAGGGTCAGCAGTCTTTTTACCGGTTAAGATTATATAGACTTGTTGTCCATGATAAAACAAATCACTTTTAACGAGTGTTACAGGGGAGACCGAAGCATCAACGGTTTTAAGAAATTGAGGATCAAACAGACTTGAAAATGTGGAGTTGAAGACTGGTGAACCTGACTCCAGAATCAATAGCAAATTTTTGTTTCGTGGAATTTTCGCTGGAACTGCCATGTGAATTGAAACAGATTCGATAAAAGATTCATTTATTCCCCGAATCCTGTATTTATAGATTGTTGATTCTATCTGTTCAGGGGTTACAAAGTGTATATCGGGATCAAGAATAATATCAAGTTTGGTGACAAAACCGATCGATTCGGGTTTGTTTTCGGTACAATTGGTCAGTAAAGGAAAGAAAAGAAGGAGTAAAATTAAAGGGAATTTATTACTGCGGAACATTCTTCAAAACCAAATCGAGATTTGGAAAGAACCAAAAGTAGAGCAGCCATAAAACAGTACCTGACGAAAGTGGAATGGCTATATTGTCATCAAGCCAGCCGGATGCATAATTTTCAGCTATTGCTGCTACAAAACCGGCGAAGACAATCAGACCAATTTCAAGAAAGTTGTCTGTAAACTTGGGGGTAAACAAAGCAATTATTATCGTACTGATAAAAAAAGCTCCGGTTCCTTCGAGACTTTTTTTAAGAAATGGTGTTTTACCCCATTTCCTTCCGATAAGAGCGGCAACTGTATCACCAATAATAAGAAAGAAGAGTGAGATCATCGCAATCCCCTTGGGAAAGATTATTATGCAGAAGATTGCGGCAGCAAGCAGCCAGGTTGCTCCGGAGAGTTGTTTTTTTGAGGAATCCAGCTCATGTTCTCTAAAAATTGAGCCGAGAAAACGGTAAATAAGCTTTCCAAATACAGGGCTTGCGAATCTTCCAATATCGACGATTAGAGAAATCAGCAATACACCTGAAAGGATAAGCAGACCCACTGATTTGGGGATAAAGTAGTAGATGATTGGAATAGAAAGACTACAAATATGGATCATCTTACGATAGATCTCAAACTTGTAGTCTATCTGCGAATATTGGCTATTGTTCATTCGAAGAGTTGGAGACGGATTCTCTTTTTTTCAACAATTCCTTAACATGTTCGGGCACTTCATCCTTGCCTCCGTTTTTGGGGACTGGAGGCAGTTCCTCACCACGCATGATTTTGTTGATCTCCTCAGAGTCAAGAATTTCTCTTTCCAAAAGTTCAGCGGAAAGTTTATGGAGCATTTCCATATTATCTTCGAGAATTTTAATGGCTCTCTCCATGCACGAGTTTATGATGAATTTAACTTCATCGTCAATCTCGATTGCAGTTTTTTCGCTATAATCCCTGTGCTGTTGAATTTCTTTGCCGAGGAATATCTCTTCGTGTTTTGTTCCATAATTTAATGGTCCAAGTTTTTCGCTCATACCCCATTCACACACCATCTTGCGAGCCAGGTTGGTAGCTCTTTCGATATCATTTCCTGCACCGGTTGTGTAGTGGTTAAAAATTAATTTCTCTGCTGCTCTGCCGCCGAGTGCATAAGTTATCACAGCTTCGAGATATGATTTAGAGTATGTATGTTTTTCATCCACGGGAAGATAACTTGTAACGCCGAGGGCTCTTCCTCTTGGAATGATGGTCACTTTATGCACAGGATCAGCTTCGGGAATCATCTTTGCCACAAGAACATGACCAATTTCATGATAGGATGTGGTTTTCTTTTCAGCATCAGAGATGATCATACTCTTCCTCTCCATACCCATCATTACCTTGTCTTTGGCTTCTTCAAAGTCATCCATGTCAACCTGAGTTTTATCTTTTCTTGCTGCAAGCAACGAAGCCTCGTTAACCAGGTTGGCAAGTTCAGCCCCTGCAAGCCCCGGAGTACCCTTGGCAAGTGTTTTAAGATCAACATCAGGAGCAAGTGGGGTATTTTTGGTGTGTACCCTCAAAATGCCTTCTCTGCCCTGTACATCAGGTCTGTCAACAACAATTTGTCTGTCAAATCTACCGGGACGAAGAAGTGCCGGATCGAGTACATCGGGTCTGTTTGTGGCAGCAATGATAATTACACCACTGTTTTGCTCAAAACCATCCATTTCCACAAGTAACTGATTGAGAGTTTGTTCTCTTTCATCATGTCCACCACCCAGACCTGCACCGCGGTGTCTTCCCACCGCGTCAATTTCATCGATAAAAATTATACAAGGAGCACTTTTTTTACCCTGATCAAACAAGTCTCTAACTCTGCTGGCACCAACACCTACAAACATTTCGACAAAATCAGCACCCGAGATTGAGAAAAACGGAACACCTGCTTCGCCCGCAACAGCTCTCGCAAGAAGAGTTTTCCCTGTTCCCGGAGGTCCCAAAAGAAGAACTCCCCTCGGAATTTTACCGCCAAGTTTTTGGAATTTACTCGGTTCTTTAAGGAATTCAATCACTTCCTGAAGTTCAACTTTGGCTTCATCAGCACCGGCAACATTTTTAAATGTTACTCTGTTGTTGGTTTGGTTAATCAATTTTGCTTTACTTTTACCAAAATTGAAAATACCTCTTTGACCACCTGCACCACCACCCTGCATTTTCCTCATAAAGAAAAACCACAAGCCGATAATCAGTATCCATGGTATCATGCTGATCAAAAGGGTCATGAAATTGTTAGATTGCTGATTGTATGTGAGTTCGATTCCCATCGCATCCCACTTCTTCTTTTCGTTTTCCATATCGGGTTCAGATATGTTAACGGCAATCTTGTCGGTATTTACTTTTTTACCTTCAATAGTAACATTTCGTTTTTCTCTAAGTTCGCCTTGAAGAGTATGAACCTTAGAGTCTGTCATATTGATCACAGCAGAAGTAATCAAACTGTCTTTTAATAGTTTTTCATATTCATAATAAGGGATTTCAGTGTAGGTGGCCTGTTCGCCTCTGAAAAGTTGCATTGCAATTACAGCAGCTATGATGACAATACCCCAGGTAAAGACAACCTTCATTATCTTTGTCCAGTCGAAATTGTCCTCAGGTCTGTTATTCCCTTTATTACTGTTTTTTTGATCCATTTTTATCGTTTATCCTTCTTTGCTTTCTTCTTCAACGAGTGAATATACCGCTCTGAGATTGCGATATTTTTGCACTAAATCGAGTCCGTATCCAATAACAAAACTGTTTGGTATTTTAAATCCAACATAATCGACACTAATATTGTATTTAACACTTTTAGGCTTAAGGAGTAAAGAAGCAATCTTCACTGAAGCGGGAGAGTGTTTCTCCAAATGTGCCATAATAAATTCGGCTGAGAGCCCGGAATCTATTATATCTTCAACAATGATAATATCCCTTTGGTTCAAATCGGCGTTGATATCTTTGAGTAGATCTACCTTACCGGAAGATACTTTAGCTTCATGGTAACTTGAAAGCTTCAAGAAATCAACTTCACATTCACCACAGAAATTTTTAAGCAGATCAGCCAGAAACATAAAAGCACCGTTAAGGATCCCGATAAAAATTGGAACCTTTCCTTTATAATCCTCGGAAATTTGAGCCCCAAGCTCTGCTATCCTTTTTTGGATAACTTCTTCAGAGAGAAATATCTCAAAAGTTTCGCCGTTAACTGTGATTTTGTTCATTTTCTTTAATCTCTAACTTAAATATTGTTTTCGTTTTGTCGCTGATCTTAAATCTGTTATCAAGCCTGTAACCGCATACCCAAACTATCCGGTCATCTGCGTAAAGTATCGGATGTTTCCATTTATGGTTGGGTTCCATTTTCAAATCATTAAAATAATCGGAGAGTTTCCTCTTCCCTTTTCCATTGACAGGGAAAAACCATTCGCCTTTTTTGGCACTTCTAACGACAAAAGTAGAACCGGTTTGGTCGCCATCGATAAATTCAACAGATTTGCCATG
The DNA here is from genome assembly GCA_964531325.1 of uncultured Ignavibacteriaceae bacterium. Classification (GTDB taxonomy): domain Bacteria; phylum Bacteroidota; class Ignavibacteria; order Ignavibacteriales; family Ignavibacteriaceae; genus UTCHB3. The sequence continues at coordinate 33,428 of CAZHCW010000014.1, forward strand.
ATTGGTGAATGAGTTTATCTCGTCGATTCTTTCACAACTTATCTCATATTTCCCAAATACTGTTTTTCCGTTCACGCACAAATTCACTTCATGCAGATCGACCATCTCCGCCCTTGAGATTATCAGATTACTCCGTGATTTGAAACAGCTAACACCTTCCCCGATGTCGATTTTTCTTCCGGTTTGGTTTAACATGAGTTCTTTTATATTATAAAAAATCTCGAACTTTAAATTTAAACTAAAAAGTTCAATTATTCTAATTGAGAGTGTCTTGAAGAGTCGAAAATCGTTCATTTTTTTTGCGATCTCGATCTTAATTTCGATTGTCCCCTCTTTTACCACAACCGCATCAAAAGCCGGCTGGTACGAAAAAGTGTTCAGTTCTCTAAGCATCTGAGAAAAATGTAACACTGACAGGCTGAATTCAGGGTTTATCTCTTTTAATAAAGGAGAAACCTTGTTACGAATGAGGTTTCGCTGGAATTTGTTTTCGAGGTTTGAACTGTCACTCCGGTAGAGAATTTTATTTTGTGCAAGGTAGTTGAGTATTAAAGATTTAGAAAAGATAATCAAGGGCCTGATGATGTTTTGCCTTTTTATCGGAATACCCGATACAGCTTCCAGTCCTCTCCCTTTTATCAGATTTAAGAGTACTGTTTCGGCATTGTCATCCATATTGTGGGCAGTGGCTATTTTATTATATCCAATCTTTTCTCTTATCATTTGGAGGGAGTGGTATCTGGCTTCTCTTGCAGCCATCTCGATGGAAATTTTCTTTTCCATAGAGAGTTGTTTAACATCTACAGATTCAGAGTAGAATGTTATCCCTTGTGAAATGCAAAGTTCGCGACAAAACTTTTCATCATCATCAGACTCAGTACCCCGTAGATTATGGTTTACATGAACAGCTGTAACTTCAAGAGATAAATGTGGTTGTAGTTTTTGGATCAAGCTAAGAAGGAATACTGAATCTGCTCCGCCACTCAGGGCGACAACAACCTTGTCATTCCTTTCGATTAGCTTTTCTGATCTACAAAATTGTTTAAATTTGAGGAAAATATTATCAGGCAAACCCGAAGTCTTTTAGTTTGTCCATGGATATGCCGTTGTATCCGGTACCTTCAATATAGTTTAGGATATACTTTCCCAGAACATCGAATTCAAGATTTACTTCTGAATTTGCCTTTAACGCTTCAAGAGTGGTATTTGCCCAGGTATGTGGAATAATAGCGACTTTTACCCATCCCCTTCCCTTTTCCGCAACCGTCAGGCTAACGCCATTAATACAAATGGAACCTACAGGAATTACATACTTGTCATATTTTGCGTCAAAACTGATCTTTAATTCGTAACTTCCACTTAATTGAACCATTCCTGATACTTTTCCGGTTGTGTCAACATGCCCAAGAACAAAATGACCCCCAAGTCTCGAATCAGCTCTAAGAGCTCTTTCCAGATTAACACGGGTTCCTCTTTTGAATCCCCCAAAGGTTGTTTTCTTCAAAGTTTCAGCTACAGAATCAAATCGCAGACTTCCTTTATCTATCGAAACCACTGTTTGGCAGACACCATCGATGTTTATGCTGTCCCCTTCTTTAATTCCGGAGTTGATAACACTGCAGGAGACATCTATGGAAATCTCATTTCCTCGTGGATGCACTGCTGTGATGGTACCAATTTCTTCAACCAGACCTGTGAACATCAGTTCACCATCCTTTCAAAATATAATATTGCGTCTTTGTCAGTTTTTTTTACACTCCTGAGATTCAAAAGCAGGGAATTATCAAGACCATACTGATCTATTCCTGAGAACAAATTAATTCCACGACCCATCAATTTGGGAGCAACAAAAAGGATAAATTCATCAAAAAGTCTTTTGGCAAGTAAAACGGATACAAATTCAGCCCCGGCTTCCACCAGAACGGAAGTGATACCGGCGGTTTTAATCCTCTTAAATATTTCAGTCGGGGCGGGGCGATTGGTTCCAATAGTTTTGGGGACAGCAATAACCGGAATCCCGGATTCATCAAGTTTTTTTACAATGTCCAAATTTTCCGGAGCCCCCTCTGAGGTGATGATCATCGATTTTCCGTCAGTATTTTGGAAAAACTTGAGTTTGTCATCAAAAAAGAGATTTGAAGTTACCATGATTCGTTTGGGCGATCCATTAATTTCATTGTGAAGAGTAAGTCGAGGATTATCTGAGATCACAGTTTTAGAGGTGGTAAGGATGGCATCGTGATTTTTTCTGAGTTGTTGAACAACTTTACGCGATTTTTCCGAAGTGATCCACCTGGAGTAACCTGAAGTTTCGGCAACATTTCCGTCAAGAGTTATTGCAGATTTAATCGTGATCCAGGGAAAATCCGTTGTAATGTAAGTGGCAAATTTTTTGTAAAATTCACTATATTTTTTATTGGCTGACACATCAACCGAAAGTCCGGCTTCAAGAAGTTTTTTTATCCCTGTACCCGCTACGATCGGGTTGGGGTCAACACACCCAACAACCACTCTTCTGATTTTTTTTTCAATAATCAGATTGGAGCATGGAGGAGTTTTACCAAAATGTGAACAGGGTTCGAGACTTACATACATCACAGCTCCAGCGACATCTTCAGATGCGTTGTTTATGGCATCAACTTCTGCATGCACCTCGCCAAATTTATGGTGAAATCCCTCGCTGATAATCTTTCCTTCTTTAACCAAAACTGCGCCAACCATCGGATTGGGACTTACCATCCCGTTCCCTTTTATAGCAAGTTTTAGCGTTTTGGAGAGAAAATAATCGTCGAGGGATTCCATCTTGTGTTAACTGATTTCCAAAACTTCGAATTTAATAATACCTGCAGGAGCGTTCACAACCGCAATTTCTCCAACCGACTTATTCAATAAGCCTTGGCCAACAGGTGAGGAGATCGAAATCTTTCCCTGTGCAAGATCGGCTTCTTCGTTGGAAACAATTTGATAAACAATCTCTTTCATTGTTTTCAAATTTTTTATTTTAACTTTTGCAAGTATATGAATTTTATCCTTCGGCATTGAAGCAGGATCAATAACTTTTGTTTTAGCGAGCAATGATTCCAATTTGTGTATTTTCAGCTCAAAAAGCCCTTGGGCTTCTTTTGCGGCATCATACTCGGCATTTTCAGATAGATCTCCATGAGCGCGTGCTTCAGCGATTTTACCGGCAATCTCTTTTCTACCGGTTGATTTCATTTCAGCAAGCTCTCTTTCAAGCTCAATGAGTCTGTCTTGTGATAAATATACAATGTCTTGCATATTACTCCCAATTTGAATGTGAACTAAAAAAAATTGCCACTCCCTCAAAAAAATTGAGAGTGTGGCAGCCCAAATTTAAGCAATTTTATTGACTTTATCAAGTCATATCATATTGGTAGCCTAAAACGGATATTCCTCCTGTTTTTTTAGCCTGGGCTCAAGATTGTGATCCTTTAAAAGTTTTATAATTTCTTCTTTAGAGGCTCTTTTGTAAGGTGTATCTGAGAAGGAGAGACCATTCGCCAAAAAAGCCACAGCGATTGCTCCATACGAGATATAATCTTTGTCAACTTTGTCGAAGGTATCCCCAAAATCATGATAGTGCTCAGTCATCTCTTTTGTCATACCACCAGTTGGAGTGAGTACTGGAATTCCTTCAAACATGAAAAACATGTGGTCACTGTTTGTCCATGCCGTGCTCATAATATTCGACAGGTCGTAAGATCCACTTTGGGAAGTTATTTCTTTAATTGCGGGTATTAAATGATTAAACCCCATGACATTATAACCATTAACTTTTCCGGGCATATCAAGGTTGAACATTGCATAAATTGAATCATTTTTATGTTTTTCAACATATTTTTTTGAACCCCACAGACCGGTTTCCTCACCATTAAACCAGACAAATTCAATTGTTCGTTCCGGTTTTATCCCCAGTTTATTCAATAAAACCGCAGCTTCAAAGATAACAGCACTTCCATGACCGTTGTCAATTGCGCCATCGCTAAGGTCCCAACTGTCGAAATGTGCACCCACAACTATCTTCTCTTTTTTTGTTCCCTGGAGGGTATAAATAAGATTTTTCGAAACTCCTGTTTTAACAAAGGAGTTACAAGTAATATCCATAACCACTTTCTCTCCGTTTTCAAGTAATCTTTTCAACTTGCTTCCTTCTTCATTGGTGAGAGAAAAAGCAGGAATTGGAAGCGGAGTTCCTTTAAAATTTCCAACACCACAAAGAACCTTACCCCCTTTGGCTTCATTGATGAAGAGAGCTGCAACTGCCCCCATTTTGTGAGCGATCCTGATAGCCTCACCTCTTAACAATTCATCACGACCTTTAGGTCTTGTCTGGCTTATTACAACGATCTTTCCTGAAGCATTAAGTCCTTCATAGTCAACTTCATAACCGGAAAGGACATAAATAACCTCCCCCTTTTCAATCCCGGCAGGCGAAGAGTAAGCGAGGGCACTTGCTCTTAATTCCTTTTTATATGGAACGGTCATTAAAACTCTATCTTCACCCCTGTACCAAACAGGAGAGGTGAATTCTTCATATTCAGAAGCAAGTCCGTTATTACTCAGCTCTTTTTTAAGAATTTCAAAACCAAGTTCATTTTGAGGTGTTCCCATCAGTCTGCCTCCGGCAAGGTCACACACTTTCTCAAGCATGTAGTAGCCGAAATTGTTGGCGAATGCTTTTCCGGTCAATGGTTCGATCTTCAGTTGGGCTGATAAAGTTACAGAAATTAAAAAGAAGAGGGTAAAAAGTTTTTTCATTTTAGAACTCGATATAAACAAAAGGTAAAGTTGAGGTTCCAAGAACCTGGTAAACAAAAATAATAACCAACGCAAAAGCAGAGGCTTTTAAAGTCCAATGAATCGCGGCAAATTTAACATAAACAGATTTGTAAAATCTTTCCGGAAGAAAGGCCAGAAAGAGCCCGATTACCATAACGAGAAAGGGTGTAAGGTAATATTCCAGCCACTTTTCGATATGTACAATCTTAATCTCAGAAAAAAGTTTGTAGATAAAAGTTTGTGCACTTTCAAGAGAGGGAGCTTTAAAAATAATGAATGAAAATGCAATTACATGAAAAGTAACAAGGATTTCAAACCATCTGAAATATTTTTCGTTAACTTTGGCAGCAAGCTTTTTTCGAGTATTTCGAAACATTGTATCGAATACAATACAAAGCCCATGAATTAGCCCCCACACAATAAAGGTAAGATTTGCACCATGCCAAATTCCTGAAATGAGGAAAGTAACGAGGATAGCGATATAAATACCGGAAATTCCGATCCTTCTTAAAGAAAAACTGAGGGGATTAAAAATATTATCACTCAGGAAAGTGTAAAGAGTAATGTGCCATCGTCGCCAGAATTCACTTACAGAATTTGCAAGAAATGGTTTTCTGAAGTTTTCCTCAAGCTCAAAGCCCAATAAATATGCCATTCCTCTTACAATATCGGTGTAACCCGAAAAGTCGAAATATAGCTGAAGAAACGCACCATATCCGGCAATAAGGCACTCAAAGGATGTAAAAAGATTTGGATTCTCAAAAACTCTGTCAACAAAGTTCAATGCAATAAAATCTGCGATCAAAACCTTTTTAAGAATTCCGGTAATAAGCAGAAAAATACCTTTACTCACATTTTCGCGAGTGATTTTAGTTTCACCTCGAAACTGAGGTAGCAGATTTGTGGCTTTTGAGATGGGTCCCGCTACAATGGTGGGGAAAAATGAAACATATAAGAGGTAGTTGACCAAGTTGGTTTCAGCCTCTTCAATCTCCTCCCTGTAAATTGATAAAATATAGCCGAGGGATTTAAAGATGTAGTATGAAATGCCAACAGGAGTTAAAATTTCCCGGGTGAAATAGGAAAAAAACTGAGAAGATTGCAACCCAAACTGATTTACGATAAAAAAAGTGTATTTAAAATAGATCAGAATTCCAACATTTGCAATTACAGAAATTGCAAGCAAAATTCTTCGTTTGGTCAGAGAGTTTTCTTTGAAGAGATACTTTCCAACAAAAAAATCGATGAAGCCCACCGCAATAAGCAGACCGATATATTCACCGGAGATTTTGTAGTAGAAATAAAGACTAAAGACCAGAAGTATGGCATTTCGCGCTTTTATATTTTTCGCGAATGCTGTAAATAATATATAAAGTACTGTGAACAGAAAGAAAAATAGTACCGAATTAAACAACAAGGGGTTACCCTGGTTGTATTTTAAAAGTTCAATTGCTTCCAAAAGTCAGACCGGTTCCCCCGTTATTTCTTCTTTGGTGGAATTTTTATTTTTTGTCCGGGTTTTATAATATCACCTTTTATTCCGTTAGCCGCTTTTAACTGATTAACAGGGATTCCGGTTTTTTGTGATAACCCTGCCCATGTATCACCACTTTTCACGCTATAACTTGAACCTGTAGTTGTGGTTGTCGTTTTTTTAGGGGTGGTTTTCCCTGTTTTTTTCGTTACATTTTTGTTTGATTTGTTGTTTGCATACTTATTCCCGTATTTTGTTGTTGTTTTGGGAGCAACATAGGCGTTTTTCTGTGGAACCTTTATATTTTGTCCCGGTCTGATAATATCACCCTGTGTTCCATTTGCAGCTTTTAGCTGGTTTACAGGAATTCCTGTGCGTTTTGAGATGGCATACCAGGTGTCCCCGTTTCGAACGCTGTAGTTGGAAATTACGGGAGTCGGTGTTTTTTTTGCTGTGGTTTTATAACCATAGTTATTCCCGTAATAAGTGTTTCGAGATGAATAACTTTTGGTTACAGGCTTGTTTGCAGTGGAAGTGGTTGGAGTAGTGTTATTTGTATAAGCAGTAACCGGGGTTTTAACTCTTTTTGTGTAAACTTTAAGTTCCTGATTAACAGAAAGGGCTCCAAAAAAATTGTTCCACTCACGAATGTCACTAATTTCGACATTGTAAAGTTTTGCGATTGAACGGATCGATTCGCCGCCCAATACTTTATGCATCTTAAATTCGCCGTTGGCATCTTTAAGAACAGATGTAGCATTCCCCCCTGTGATAACAGTGGTATTTGAGGCGGATACACTTTGACTTTCATTGTTATCAACATAGATAGCGAGGTCACCCGGGATAGCCCCTTCGAGCACTTTATTATTTACAACAAGTGTTCTTTCCCCCTCGTTGAATCTTTTCATCGAGTTCTGTAAAGCTGTAAGATAGAGTTCACCTTTAAGGTTATAGCCTTTCGAAGTGAGGTGAATCTGATCAACATTTGCCAGATAATTTGCTCGCCAGCTCAACATAGAGTTTTTTCCACCACTAACATTATAGACATCGTAGAATAGACAGCCATTCTCAAACGCCACATCTCTTACCAACTGCGCAAAATTTAAACAAGCACTAACATTATTTCGTTTGTTAAACGCATCCTGAATATTAAACAACATAATTGAAACACCCGGAACAGCATTTTTTACTTTATTCACTATTGCAACTAAATTTTGCTTCATCGAGGCTTCGTCGTATCCGCCGGCAAAAAAATCATTTATGCCGAGATCAAGAATAAAGAGATCAGGGTTGTAGTCCTTAATTTCATCTTCAAATTTTGACTGTCTTAGAATACTACCAAGACCGGCTCCATTAACTCCGGTGCTTGCGTAAAGAACACCATTTTCATTTGCCGATTCAAGCATGATGCCGTAACAAATGAATGCTGTCTGCTGATCATTCGTCTTTCTGAATGAAACTTCAATGCTCTCAAGGTCAGAGTCAACTGTGGCTTTAAGAACAGTTCTGTTGTCATCATCATTAGAAGTTAAAATTACAGGCTCTGAAACGCCATTCACCTTAAGTACCACATCAAACATCGATACACCCTTTTCAGTGTATATCTTGATTATGTTTTTTGGAGATTTCAGCGTTGTTTTCGAAAATACGAGCTTAAAATTAGCGTTTGGGTCGGTTGTAGAGATTGTATAACCGGCAAGACCTATTTGAAGAAGTGGCGAGGCTTCAGTATTTTTTGAGAATAGCCATTTTCCTTTTGAGTAAGTAAAATAGTCGTAGGCTGAGTGAGTTTTAGCCGCCGAATAAGGGAAAACAATCCCTCTTCCGCCCATTCCATACATTTTTTGCAGTTCTTCCCGAACATAACCGGTATAGATGTCCGCTTGTAAGTGTGAATCACCGATGTGGAGAATTCTCAGTTTTTTATTTTTCGCATTTGCAAGTTTTGAGAAAAACACTTCAGCAACTTTTTCATCGTTCCATTCGATAAAATTCTGACTGGTTCTCAAAAAAGGAAACGACCCAAGCCGGGTTGATCCTTCAACTGCTGAATTCAAAGTATTTGACACACCAGGAGATGCGTCATTTTGTATCACTTCTATCGAATCCGGAGGAGGGAGAACTCCCTTGGATAAATTTGTAGGGCTTGTACCTGCCAGGAGAGTCCCGAAGCTACTGCACAAAACGATAATTAAAAGATTTTTTCTTTTCTTTATCGTATTACGCAGACCTGGTATAACTTTCTTCATGGTGCCATCCGTTCTGTTGTTTAACGGTTAATTAATTTTAATTCTTTCCAAATATTCTTTATATGCTCCATTAATTCCCTTAAATAACTCGGCTGCTATAATCTTCTGACCCCTGTTAATAAAATGACCATCGCGAGCGGCATAACCTTTCTGTGCCCAGGCGGCGATTGAGTTCTCTCCACCCATAAGGTGGTAGGTATCCCAAAATGCACATCCATTTTCAATGGCACATTGCTTCATAATTTCAACAACTCTCCCGATATAAGGATGAGAAACATTACTTCCTCTCCTTATTACCCCCATGTCACCGGGTCCTATCACTAATACGGACGCATTTTTTGCCCTGCTTTTCATTCCTGAAAAAAGGTTGGAATAATATTTTTTCACTCTTGCCAGATCAGATTCTTTTTTAATCGTCGGCATAACATTCATTCCAAACTGTAAGATAATCAGTTTTACATTTAAATCATCATACTGCGACTCTAAATAATTTTTATCGATCTTTAACAAACCGTCGCCTGAGTGCCCTCTTATCGCTAAATTATCAATTTGAACGCCAATATTCCCGTCAAAAAAGAATCCATAAAGTTCAGGATTACTGCCGGTTCTTATATCAAACCTGATGGTGCTGCCATTTCCACGATATTTAACATATTTAAGACCAAAGGGATTTCCCCCGTCGAGATCAAGAGTTGTAATTTCATCCCCGCTTTTCAGATCACTGATTTTTACCTGAGCATTTGATCCTGTTTTACCGTAAAAAACACCGATTTTACTGAATTTTACTGCCTTACCAAAATTTATGGTAACATTTCCTCTCAAAGATGTGTTTTTTTTCTTTTTAGGAACTTGTTTGCCGGCTGAACTTAAAAAATTGTAACTGTCCGCAAGGTAAACTGAATTTTTCGATGAAAACAGTGACCCTCCAGAGGTGTCAGGGGGTATCGCTTCCTCTTGTTCAATTTTCTCCTCAACAGGTGACCCGTTATCAATCTCTTCATCATCAGTGGTTTTTTTCTTTTCCTTTCCGTTATCTTTTCCCTTTTCCTCTTTTTTCCCGTTCCCGTATTTGAAGACAAGGCCGGATAGAGCATATTTATTTGAAGAATAACTGTTATTGAACACATTATACCTCTCCCAATTGCCGGAAGTTGACCTGAAATAGTTTACATTATCCGTAATGTCATCCACCGGAACATACCCAACCCCCTCGCCCCCAAATTCCTTTTGGAAAAATTCCCTCAAAAAAGAAGTTATTCTGTCTCCCTCAATCTGCGAATCTCCGTAATGGGCAACTCTTACAATTCTGCTTTCACTCTCATTTTTGAGTGCTTTAAAGAAGCTGTCAAGTGCTTTTTTCCCATCAATTTCCGGATTTGTTAAATATCCATCAGCTCCGGCATCACTTTTTCCCTTTGTCGTGGTCTCCGGTTCAATTTCCTCTGAGTCATCATATTTACTTAAAAAGTTCTCAGCATTTTCATTATTTTGTTGGGCTGACTTAAATAAACTCTCCCGTACATCAGGAAAACTGATAACAAACTCTTCTCCATCAACTGGAGATTTGATAACAAAATCGGGTCCTAATAGTGAGAGACTTAATAAAAGTCCATTCACCAGGATGATGCTGAATAAGATCTGGAGTGTGTATTTGTTCATCATTTAGAGATATTAAAACATCAAATTTAACTAATAATCAGTGAATCACAGGTATAATAATCTGTCACCAAACCTCATTATGATTAAAAAACCACTTTATATCTTATTTATAACTCTAATATTTTCAACATGTTACCATGCACAGTCGGATTTTAATGGATTTCCATTTCTTGTATTAGACGCCAATAAAATTGAAAATCCTCTTTCGATTGAAAAGATACTCGATCAAAAATTTAAAACCGACTCGTCAGGTTCACAATTAAAGATATTTATCATTGGTGATTCTCATGTCATATCGGGTGATATTGCCAATTCTCTAAATCGGGAACTCGCATCAAAATTTGGGGATGGTGGCACAACCCGCCTGACATTAAACAAGCTGTTCCCCTCGTCAATAGGGCATTCTCCCGTTAAAGTTTCCTCCACAGGGGGAGATATAAACGGTTTTACACTTTTGTCCAATACAACCATCGACAAATTATCCATCAAGGACAGGTCGGGAGTCGATGTGAAAATCAGCTCATCACAAAATAATAACAATCGTACAATTCAGGTTAAATTTTCTGATGAAGTACCCGATTTTTACATATCATCAGCGAAAAATGTTCCTCCAATTCACTCAAAAGGATTGATCACCCTCCGAAAAGGTGGTGGTGTGGTTACAACAAGTTTTGGGGTGACAGGAGCATCACTTTTAAGTTACAATGTTCAGATGAATTATATCTATCCATTTATAGAAGCATACGATCCTGATATAATAATAGTGAATCTTGGCACAAACGATTGCACAGGCCCCAACTTTAATCTTCAATATATTAATGTTGAATATGACAAGTTAATTTTAAAGTTGAAAAAAAATGCTCCGCAGGCTTCTTTTCTACTCATATCACCGCCTGACTTTTTCGGTTACAGCGGTGGAAAATATCAAAACAACAAGATGACCGGCGTTATGAAAGAGGGAATAACCAAACTTTCAGTAAAACACAACCTGGCAGTCTGGGATTTAAAGGCAGTTATGGGAGGTGATTCTTCAATGATTAAATGGGTAAAAGCGGAACTTGGGAGCAGAGACTACATCCATTTCACAAGTGAGGGACAAAAACTCATTGGTAAACTGTTGGGAAAAGCAATAATTGACCTCTTTAAAGAAGATCAGTAATTCCCTTTTGTAATCGACTCAATTTTATTAAATGACTTCTCTTTCATCGTTTCAAGAGTCTCCGTACTGAGCATGTTGTAGGCAATTGTTCTGATTCGGCCCCATTCATTATGCATCGGACAAGGGGTGGAAACCGAGCATCCCGGAAAACCCAATACACACGAATTAAAAACATCGATCCCATCCAATACCATTACGATGTCAATCAGTTTTATCTCGGAGGCGTTTTTCCCGAGATAAAAACCACCGTTTTTTCCTTTTTTCGAAGCTACAATTTTTGAATCGGTAAGTATCTGCATCACCTTCGAAACAAACTCTTTTGGTACTTTTAATTTTTCAGCTACATGGCTTGCGTTCACTTTTTGATCAGGTTCAAGAGTGGAAAGATAAAGTACTGCTTGAATTCCAAGTTCACATTTTTTAGAAAAGATTACCGTCATTTTGCTCTTTGGTTTGTGGTGTTTGCAAATCAGAATAAAAATACTGTTTAATATAACGCTTACAAATAAAATTGCAAAAAAAACAGGAACATTTTTTCGATTTTTATAATACTTATTAAAATATTAATTAAGTTTCCTTTCAGCAAACTTAGATTTTTGAGGAAGTATTATGGACCTGAAACACAAACTTTTTGATGTCCCCAAAATTTCCAGCATCCAGGATATGGTGTTGATGATTGGGAAAGAACACGCCGGTAAATTAGCATTGGAAGACCTGAACGACACCCCAATCAAAGAAGTCACTTTTGACAGATTACTTGACAATGTGTTGCGTTTTGGAGCAGGACTTCGAAAGTTGGGGATAAAGGAAAGAACTCACATCGCAGTAATCGGTGAAAACAGAGTTCAGTGGGCACTTACCTACCTCACCTCCATGACTTTTGATTATGTTATTGTTCCAATCGATAAAAACCTGACCACAAATGAGATTCTAAATATCCTTTACGAAAGTGAGTCAGAAGTTATTGTTTATTCCAAAAATTACAATAATTTGATGGATGAAGAGGCAGCAGCGATCAGTAAATTAAAAGTAAAGATAAGCATGGACATCACTGCGAATGAAGATGACAGGATTTCGATGTCAGCGCTAATTGATTCCACTCCCCCGGCTACCATCGAATCATTGCCTGCCATTGATCCTGAACAGATGGCGGAAATTATTTTTACATCCGGTTCATTAGGAAGAGCAAAAGGTGTAATGCTTAGTCAAAAAAATCTTGCGATAAACCTGATGGCAATGACAAGTATGATTGAAATTACCCCGGCTGACAGATTTTTGTCTGTTTTGCCCATGCATCATACATATGAATGCACTTGCGGGATGTTATGCCCTCTCTACAAAGGCGCTTCTGTCCATTTCGCTAGATCGTTAAAAACCATCGTGGATGATCTGCAGGTTGTGAAAGCCACCATCCTTTTGGGGGTTCCTCTTCTTTTTGATAAAATGTTTAAAAGAATATCAAAAACAATTAAAGAAGACAAAGTAAAATCGAAAGTTGTTCCACCTCTCGTAAAGATAACCGGATTCCTCGAGAAACTGGGGATGAGAGAGATTAAACAGAAAATATTTAAAGAAATGCATCATAAATTTGGTGGACATGTAAGAATATTCATCGCAGGTGGTGCTGCACCCGATCCTGAAGTTGCAAAGGGATTGCGTGAATTTGGATTTAATTTCCTTCAAGGATACGGTCTCACTGAAACCGCCCCAATTACGGCATTAAACAGACTTATGGCTTATAAAGATGACGCTGCCGGTCTGCCACTTCCCGGAGTAACTCTAAAAATTGTTGAACCCGATCCTGATGGTGTGGGCGAAATTTATATTAAGGGCGACAATGTTATGCTCGGTTATTACAAAAATGAGAAACTCACAAACGAGGCATTTGATTCCGAAGGCTACTTTAAATCCGGAGATTTGGGTTATATCGATTCAGATGGTTTCCTTCACATCAGAGGAAGAAAGAAAAATGTAATTATCGCAAGTAATGGGAAAAATGTCTTCCCTGAAGAGGTTGAAGATATTCTTAACAGAAATCCATTGGTTCTTGAATGTTTCGTTTATGGGGAAGAAGATGCAAAACATAAAGAGATTATTGCGGTTCAACTTGTTCTGAATGCAGAAACATTGATTGAATACTCTGAAAAACATCATGTAAAAATTGAAGAACCTCTTCTCGAACAGATAGCCTCCGGAATTGTTAAAGAAGCAAACAAACATCTTGCTTCCTATAAACAAATCCAGAAGTTTTATGTTCGCGAAAAAGAATTCGAGAAAACAACCACACAGAAGATTAAGAGGTACCTGGTGAAGTGAGAACTTGAGTACTCAAGTTTCTCAGGTACTGAATTTCCGAGATTCTGAGGTTCCGAAGTTCTTACTCTACTGTAATCTTTGTATTCCTCATTGAATGAACCTTGTTGAGGGAAGGATGAACGAGGGAATTGTTCATTCTTGACTCAAATTCGTCGCGGAAACGGGTTACCATAAATTTTACTGGCCAGGCGGCAGCTTCACCGAGAGCACAGATGGTATTTCCATCGATGTTATTGGCGACGCTTAACAGCAGATCAATATCATCCTTCTGACCATGACCGGCAGCCATTCTGTTAAGTATTTTTAACATCCAGCCCGTACCTTCACGGCAAGGTGTACACTGTCCACAACTTTCATGGTAATAGAATTTTGCAATTCGTGCAAGAACTCTCACTAAATCTGTATCTTCATCCATAACCATGATTCCTGCAGTTCCGATTGAACTACCGGCAGCTTTCAGGGATTCGGCATCCATGGCGATTCCTTCGAGTTGGTCGCCGCGAAGAGGTGGCATCGATGATCCACCGGGGATTACACATTTAATCTTTTTGTTTCCCGGTACACCGCCCGCATAATTGTAAATTATATCAGTAAGAAGAGTTCCTGAGGGAAGTTCATAAACGCCGGGTTTATTTACATGACCACTTACACCGTATAAAATGGTTCCGGGGTGTTTTTCGGCACCGATTTTTGAAAACCACTCCCAACCCTTGTTGATAATTGCGGGGACATTAGTTAATGTCTCAACATTATTAATGGTGGTTGGATTTCCCCAGAGCCCGTTTTGGGCAGGAAATGGTGGTTTTACCCTTGGGTAGCCTCTTTTCCCTTCAATGGAATTCATTAAAGATGACTCCTCGCCACAGATATAAGCACCGGCACCTTTGTGTACATAAATATTCACATGAAATTTTGTACCAAAAGTGGTTTTCATTTTTTCGCCAACCAAACCCGCTTCATAAGCATCATCGAGAGCTTTTTGAAACAGTTTTATCCATTTATGATATTCACCACGAATATATACATAAGCTGAATTGGCTCCGATTGCATAAGAGGCAATTAATATACCTTCGATACACTGATGTGGATTATATTCAAAAATCTGTCTGTCTTTAAATGAACCCGGTTCCGACTCATCACCGTTTACACAGAGGTATTTGGGTTTATCGGTAGTTTTGGGCATAAAAGACCACTTAAGACCACACGAGAAGGCGGCACCCCCTCTTCCTCTTAATCCCGATTTTTTAACTGTATCAATAATTTCATCGGGGGTTGTAGTTAGTGCTTTTTTAATCGCTTCATATCCACCGTTTGCGCGATAGACATCTATTTTATGTAAATTTTCTATTTCAGGTAAAACAATTTTTTCCATCGTGATCACTTCTATTTTAGGGAGTCAATTAATTCGAGAGCTTTTTCTTGGGTGAGATTCTCATGGAAATCTTCATTCACTGCGATCATGGGAGCAGTGCCACATGATCCCATACACTCGACCTCTTCGAGGGAAAAAAGACCGTCAGCCGAAGTTTCACCATTTTTTAGACCGGTTTTTGCCTTAATAGCTTCCCAGATATCGTATGCACCCCTTAACATACAAGAGACATTTGTACACACTTGAAGGTGGTATTTCCCCGGCATGTGTTGATGGTACATAGTATAAAAAGTAACAACTCCCATGACATCTTCTTCAGGAATCTCGAGGATTGTCGATACCTCTTTAATAACTTCGCCGGAAATGTAACCATTTTGTTCCTGTGCGATGTATAAGACAGGCATAATGGCTGCTTTTTTTGTCGGATAATTATCGAAGAGTTTTATTACTTTTTCGTGATTTTCTACTGTAAATTTGAATTCCATTAATTTCCTCTTCCTATTTATCGGCTTCGCCCATTACTGGATCGAGACTACCGATTATTGCAACAACATCAGAGATCATGTGTCCCTTGATTAACCCACCAAGAGATTGTAAATTACAGAATGAAGGTGATCTGATTTTCATCTTCCATGGATGTCCCTCACCTTTGCTGACAATGTAGAACCCAAGTTCACCTTTAGGATTTTCAACTGCGGAATAGATGTCGCCCACGGGTGGTTTCACTCCAAAATTGACAATCATAAAATCATGAATCAGTTCTTCCATCTTAGTATAGATTTCAGTTTTCCTTGGGAGTACTTTTTTAGGAGAATTTAACATGATCTCCCCTTTTGGCATCCTATCGAGGCACTGGAGAACAATTTTGCAACTCTCACGAAGTTCATCCGCTCTTACAAAATATCGGGCAAGACTGTCGCCCTCATTATAAACAGGGATCTTAAAATCGATTTGATCGTAAAGCATATACGGGTTTGCTCTTCTTAGATCATGTTCAATTCCGGAACCTCGAAGGTTTGGACCTGTTAGCCCCATACCAATTGCTTCTTCACCCGAAATTACACCAACACCCTCTAATCGCTCAACAAATATTCTGTTGGTATTAAGGAGTCGTTCAGCCTCATCAAGTTTTTCTTCAAACTGAGCAATAAATTCTTTGATAATAGCTATTGCCTCATCGGGCATATCAGCAGCAACCCCGCCGATTCTTGTGTAGCTGGTTGTAAATCTTGCTCCGCAGATGATGTCATAAGCGTTTAAGACCTTTTCTCTTTCACGCAGGCACCAGAGGAATACTGTAAGTGCGCCCACATCCATGGCGAGAGACCCAATTGCCACGAGGTGAGAAGTAATCCGCGCAAGTTCAGTCATAATCATCCTGATATACTGAGCTCTTACGGGAGCTTCAATTCCATACAATTTTTCGACAGCCAAACAAAAGGCAGTGTTATTCGCCGGTGGTGAGATGTAATCGAGTCGGTCGGTATGAGGGATAAACTCATAAAACGACATATTTTCAGCCATTTTCTCATAACCACGGTGCAAATACCCGAGATCGGGAACGGCAGCTACAATGGTTTCACCGTCAAGTCTTAGAAGTACTCTTAACACACCATGGGTGGCGGGATGTTGAGGACCCATATTCAGGATCATCTCATTTTCAAGAGCATCTTCAAATGTAATGTTTGTTTCCTGATCGAGAAGTGCTTTTACAATACTTGGGTGCACTTCATCTTTAGTTAATCTTTCCATAATCTCTCTATTTCTTCGGTAGGGTTAAGTCGCCCGGTATCCCCATCAAAGGATATTCCTTGCGAAGAGGATAATATTCATATTCTTCAGGCATATACATCCTTCTGAGATCGGGATGATCGTCAAATTTTATCCCGTACATGTCATAAGTCTCTCTTTCATACCAGTTGGCAGATTTCCAAACGGATACAATCGAGGCAATATGTGGATGATTCTCTTGAACATCGCATGCCAGACGGAGTCGAAATTTGTTTTCGAGTGAATAGATGTGATAAACAACAGTAAAACGGTTCTTTTTTGTTGCCCAGTCTATTGCTGTTACATCTTCACACATGTTAAACTTAAGTTCAGCACTTTGCTTTAAAAAATTGCATACCGGAAGAAGCAGGGCTGCATCAAATTTAATTTTAAGGTCTCCTCTGAAATCAGTTACTTCAAAATCAGTTTCGGGAAACTGCTCCTGAAGAAGAGGAACTATTTTATCTTTAATTTCCATTTACTTTCACAGGCTCCAAAAGAGGTATGTTTTGAAATTCTCTTGCTTTTGTATTTTTTATTTTGTCTTGAATCAACATCAATGCATTAAGCAAGTTATCAGGTCTTGGGGGACAACCCGCAAGATAGATATCGACCGGAAGAAAATGATCAATACCCTGAACAACAGAATATGAACGGTACATCCCGCCGGTTGAGGTGCAAACGCCCATTGCTATAACCCATTTTGGATCGGGCATCTGATCATAAATTTTCTTTACTACATGCGACATTTTATAGGTCACTGTTCCGGCAACGAGCATAACATCACACTGTCTGGGTGTAAATCTCATTACTTCCGATCCAAACCGCGCAATATCATATTTAGGACCGGCAACTGCCATCATTTCAATTCCACAACACGATATTCCCATTGGCATTGGCCATACGGAACTTTCCCGTGCCCACCCCACGAGTGCATCGATAGTGGTGGTAAGGAAACCATCATTCATAAGTTTGGCTTCTAATCCCATCTGAATCCTCCTTTTTTAAATGCGTACAGGAATCCTAACTCGAATACAACTAAAAACATAAACATCGAAATGAAAGCCGAAATTCCAAATTCTTTAAATAAATCGATAAATTCCACTGCCCAAGGATAAACAAAGATTACCTCAAGATCAAAAATAATGAAGAGCATTGCTACCACATAATATTTAACCGAAATCCTCTCTTCTGTTGACCCAATCGGCTTCATCCCACTCTCATAGGGCGAACTTTTTACCTTATTCGGTCTTTGTGGCCCAAACAGTGAAGATGTGGCAACTACAGCTACCGAGAAGACAACTGCAAAACCCATTACGACCAAAAGGGGAATATAATTTTCAAGCATTATACATCCGGAAATTATTTCTTAAAACTCAAACTTTAAATTTATTAAAGTTTTTGATTATAGTCAATTTTTATTTCAGAGAATCGGAATTTCAGAACCTCAGAGGTTCTGAAGTTCTGAGGTTCTCATTTTCATATCAGTCAACTTTTTTGTAAGTTTGGGGACAATACAAACTGGAGATTTATGAATATTCAATTTATCGGAGCAGCCGAGACAGTAACGGGTTCAAATCACCTGCTGAAAACCGGTTCCGGCACGATTTTACTCGATTGTGGAATGTTCCAGGGTAAAAGAAAAGAAGCATTTGAATTAAACCGTACATTCGATTTTTACAATCCCAAAGATATCGATGCTGTAATCCTCTCTCATGCTCATATCGACCATGCAGGAAATTTGCCAAATCTCGTAAAACGGGGTTTTAGAGGGACAATTTTTTGTACTCATGCAACAAAAGATTTGTGTGAGATAATGCTTGCAGATTCTGCCCATATCCAGCAAAAGGACACCGAATTTGTGAACAAAAAAAGAGCCAAACAAGGTAAAAATCTTTTTGAACCTCTCTACACCCAACAGGATGTGGATGATACCTTGAGGTTGATGGAGGGAGTAAACTATCACCACGAGTTTGAAGTATTACCCGGAGTTACAGCCACATTTTACGATGCGGGACATATCCTCGGGAGTGCTGTAACTTATATGAAAATTGAAGATGAAGGCAAAATCATAGAATTTGGATTTTCCGGTGACCTGGGCAGACCAAACATGCCGATACTTAGAGACCCTGAAATAATCCCCGATGTTGACTATTTTATCTGCGAAAGTACATACGGAGGCAGATTTCATGAAGATTTTGACATGTCAGAAGCCAAAGTAGTTGATGTGATACACCGTGCCATTGAAAGAAAAGGCAAAATTATTGTGCCGGCGTTCAGTCTTGGAAGAACCCAGGAGCTTGTATATCTGCTTCATACAATATTTGAAAAAGGCGTTGTTCCATTAATTCCGGTTTATGTTGATTCCCCCCTTTCATTTAATGCTACAGCCGTTTTCAGAAGGCACACTGAATGTTATGATCTCGAAACTTCTGCACATATCCTTAAGAATGAGGATCCTTTAGGATTTAACATGTTAACCTACATTACCGATGTTGAGGATTCCAAACGACTTAACGACAAGGAAGGGCCTATGATGATAATTTCAGCTTCAGGCATGGCTGAGTCCGGCAGAATTCTGCATCACCTTGCTAACAACATTCAGAATCCTAAAAACATTATCATGATGACAGGATACTGCGCCGAACACACCCTTGGTAAAAGGATAATAGAACGAAACCCTGAAATAAATATTTTTGGTGAGCCTTACCAGCTCAAAGCAGAAGTGGTTGTTTTCAACTCCCTGTCAGCTCATGCAGATTCCGACGAGTTGATTTACTATGTAAATAAATTCAACCGTGAAAAAATGAAAGAAATTTTTCTTGTACATGGTGAACCCGATCAGCAGGAGAAATTTAAAAACAGGTTGCTGTTGAATCACTTTAAGTCAGTGAAGATACCAAAAAGAGGAGAGCTTTTTTCGATTAAATAAAGTAATTTCGAGACAAAAACGGATAATTTGAGAAAACTTCTTTCACTTTCACTATTCTCTCTAATTTTGCTTGTTGGTTGTGAGCAGAATATTCCCCTGGCTCCCTACGATTCAGGGCTTCCTCCTGCTGTGCCCGAAAATGTAAGGATCACAGCAGCAACAGACGGAGTGGTAATTGTAAGGTGGTGGGAGAATATCGATCCTGAATATTCTTTCTACAACCTCTATCGGGGAGTTAATGATTCAACGAATCTCGTCTTTTATAAAAAACTCTTCTCCACCTTTTACAGGGACGAAAATTTATTCTACGATTCGGTCTATTATTATGCTGTTACAGCGGTGGGCAGAAACGGAAAAGAGAGCAAAAAATCTATTCGGGTGGCTGCGAGACCGACAAATAATTTTGATCCCGTGCTCCCTTCATATTTAAATGTTACACCCGTGAACTATGAAGGGAAGTTGCTCGTCTCATTTGAATGGAGCAAAGAAGACAATCCTGATTTTAAAGGAATTGAAGTTTATCGTTCCACCTCCCCAGGGTTTACACCAACTCAAAATGACTTGGTTCTGTTTCTCGATGATCTTCATGATACCGATTCACTTGCGCTTTCTCACTCTGTAAATTATTATTATAAATTCCGAACCGCCGACAATGGTGGAAGATTCAGCGAATTTTCTAAAGATTATGAAGCTTTTTTATTCCCAAAAGTGGAAAAGTTGTTCCCGGAAAACGGTTCGATAATCCCTTTTTTTGATGTTTATACAGTTGAAGCTCTCCCGTTTGATCTGGAATACGAGATCGTGGTTTACGATTCACCAGTCGTGAATGAAGTATGGCGATCTGTGCGATATCGCTCAACATCTCCCGGTGAATTGTTTATCCCCAACTACATACCCTCTGTTTCTTTGAATAAAAAGTATTTTTGGCGGATTGCAGTTTACAAACCGGGTGGCAATTCCCCCGTTTTTTGGTCGGATCTTTCTTCATTTCAAATTACACAGTTCGATTGATAAAGTCTTTAATTACTTTAATTCTAATCATAATCCTTTCTGTTCCTCTGTTTTCACAGTATGATGGCGATTCTACTCAAACATATCTTTTACCGGTTGTTAGACAAAATTCTATTTCCACTGTATTTAATAAGGAACTAAGTATTTATTCACTCTCAACAAATGTTGATTATTCTCTCGCGATTGGACGATTTAATTTTAATCTTGCCGAAAAACTTCATGCATCGCTTCTAAAATATTCGGGAGCAAACACCACACGGGACGAAAATGTTTTACGACTGTCGGGAGACTACAAGATCAATAATTATTTTAATCCCGGGGCTTTGGTGAGCAGTAAAATCTATAGTGATTCGCGAACTACCGATATCAACACTGCGGCATCCAATTTTGGAATACTCTTCAACCGGAGTTTAATAGAGGACCTTGTAAGCATCCTCCCGTTTGGCGGATATACAGAAGATGTCCAATCCGGTATTTCGAACAATGGTGCTATCTATGGTATCCAGGGCGGGATAGACAGAACTCTATTTTCCGAGTTTCTTATCGGTTCAAATTTTATTTTTAGAAATGAAGATATCAGCCCAAGGAAAAACACTCTTAGAGAATTTACCACAACTATAGAGAATTTCATCGATCAGGGAATTCAGAACAGATTTTTTGTTAACTACCACGAATCAGGACGGGATTTTTTCTTTGATTCAGATTCGCTTTTGCAAAATATCTTTGGAATTGAAAAAAACCTGCAGAGAAGAAACGATAGAATATTTTCTATTTCAGATGAGTTTAACTACCAAAATGTGCTTACAAATACTTCGATCAATTTTAAAGTGAACTTTTCAGACAGGATAGTAGCAAGAACCACCCGTTACAAACTACCCGGTGATCTCTTCCCCACTTCTTTCGATTCGCAGATTGAAGAGCTAAAATTTGATCTTGCTACCGGAATCGACTACACATCAGAATCGATCGATGTAAAATTTATTTCAAGTTTTGCCGAAAGAAATGAGAAATTTCTTTTACTCAATCCTGAAAACTCGAACCCTGACTATTTTGAACAACGCCAAAAGAATGAAGGAATAAAAAATAATGTAGCCTCCCAGGTGTTTCTCTCTCTTGGCAGCATTTTTCTGATAAGTGATTACGACAGAGTGGATTTCAGTATCTCTCACTTTAAACTAAGATATGACACACCTTCAAGCGAAAATATCGATGAAAGGGATGAACTTCTCTCTCAACTAAGACTGCGATATACAAGACAACTCAACGCAAATCTCTCCTTGTTTGCAGGTTTCGATTTTTCCTATGGAAAACTTGTTTACATCCTCGCTGCAAGAAGTTCAAATAACAATACCAACAGAATCTTTAGACTAACCACCGGTTATGCATACTCGGGGCGCAGATTAAAAAACTATGGAACATTTGAGATACTGGCAAACTATATGGTATATGATTTTGAAGATTTAAATCCGGGTTTTAAAAGTTTTAGCTTCCGACAGATTTCACTCGTTGATTCTGCGATAGTAGTGTTAACTAAAGAACTAAATTTTGAGTTTAGCGGTTTTTATAAGTTAAGCGAACAAGGTGATCTCAAGTGGAACGATTACAAAATCAAACCAAGTCGCGAAATTACCGAATTGCTTCTTTTGCCTGCTCTAAGCACATCAATCGGAAGATTTTCTTTTAAGGTTGGGCTTCGTTATTATTCATATTTCTCAGATGTGATTATTAATGGTTCCAAGAAGGAAGAAAACTATTACAAAGGTGTAGCTCCACTTGCGGATATAAGTGCACTTTTTTACGACGCTTTTATGTTTTCGCTTAGAGGTTGGTATGAACGAATTGATTCAAAAGGTAACGAAAGAAGGTATCTTACCACTTTAAATCTTTCAGTAAAGTGGTTTCTTTGATTATTCTCAAGTGAATTGTTCAATTTTTTTCTTATTTTGCAATAAAAATTTTGAAGTTAGTGGACCAAAAACAGTTTTTCTTACAAGTACAAAGTATTCCGGACAGCCTCTACACGGTTGAGGAGTTTATTCTCGGTATTGCCTCTGAATTGGCGATCGAAGAGGATAAACTTTATGGTATAATGCTATCTGTTTCAGAAGCCACTACCAATGCCATATTTCATGCGAACAAAAAAGATCCGGAGAAAACAGTCTCAATCTCAATTTCAGCCGATAAAGATATATTTACTGTTTCTATCAAAGATCAAGGAACCGGATTTAATCCTGTCTCCATTCCTGACCCAACCAAACCCGAAAATCTTTTAAAAGACTCGGGCAGAGGTCTTTTTCTTATGCGGATCTACTCAAAGTCTTTAAGTTTCAATCCTTCCCCACTCGGAACCGAAACTGTTTTAGAGTTCGACCTTTAAAACAAAAAACCCCTCATCATTTCTGACAAGGGGTTTTAATTTACTTTAACTTTTATTGCCTATCGGGTATTACATCCCAAGTTTGTCAATATTCGTTTTTACATCCATAGCCGATCTGTGCAGATCAGCGAGTTCCTTATCGGTAAGTTTAAGTTCAATTATCTTTTCGATGCCGTTTCTTCCTAATTTAACAGGAACACCAACATACATACCATTTAGACCATACTCACCCTCAAGGTAAGCAGCACAGGGAAGAATTCTCTGTCTGTTCTTAACTATTGCATCTACCATTTCAACTGCAGATGATGATGGGGCGTAGTATGCACTACCGGTTTTAAGATAATTGACGATTTCTATACCACCGTTGCGAGCTCTGTCAACAAGTTGTTCGATCCTCTCAGCAGACATCAGTTCGCTAATCGGGATTCCGGAAACAGTTGAGTATCTGATCAATGGAACCATTGAATCGCCGTGCCCACCGAGAACAAGAGCTTGAACATCCATAACAGATACATTCAGTTCTTTTGCAATGAAAAGCCGGAAACGGGCGGAATCAAGAACTCCTGCCATTCCAACAACACGATTTTTGGGGAAACCGCTGGTTTTCATCGAAACCCATGTCATTACATCGAGGGGGTTCGAAACTACAACAATTATAGCGTCGGGTGAAGCGGGAACCACTTGTTCAGTAACAGAACGAACGATCTCAGCGTTTTTCATCAGGAGATCATCCCGGGTCATACCCGGTTTTCGTGCGAGCCCTGCGGTAATTACCACGATATCTGAACCGGCAGTGTCGCTGTAATCATTTGTTCCTATTACAGCACTGTCAAAATTTTCGACAGGTCCACTCTCCCACATATCAAGAGCTTTTCCTTGAGGAATCCCATCGATAACATCGAGTAATACAACATTTTCTGCAAGATGCTTTTCAGCTATTCTTTGAGCTGCAGTGGCACCTACATTTCCGGCACCTACTACGGTGATCTTCTTCATCGAGTCCTCTTATCTATTCGGTTGGAGGTACAATTGAAATAAACTGACGGTCGTTAGCACGGGTCCTGAATTCAACGGTACCATCTGTTAATGCAAACAAAGTATCATCTTTGCCCTTACCAACATTAAGCCCCGGATGGAATTTAGTTCCTCTCTGGCGAACGATTATGGAGCCGGCTTCAACAAATTGTCCGCCAAAAGCTTTTACACCAAGTCTTTGGGCATTACTGTCTCTACCATTTCTGGTTGATCCTTGTCCTTTTTTATGTGCCATTGTTAACTCCTTATCCTATTTTAATTATTTCTATTCTGGTCAGATGCTGTCTGTGTCCGTTCATCTTCTCGTAATTTTTACGACGCTTCTTCTTGTACACAATAACTTTTTCATCTTTAAGATGGCTTAACACTTTTGCGGTCACTTTTAAGCCATCCACATATGGCTTGCCAACTTTTACACCGGCATCATCTGAGTAAAGTAATACATTATCAAATACTACTTCACTGTCAGGCTCAGCGTTTAGGCGGGGAACATAATGTTTCTCCGACTCTAAAACTTTGAACTGCTGTCCTGCTATATCAACAACTGCAAACATTTGCGGTCCTTTTGGTTTATAGAAAAAAATGAATTTTTGTCAGTCTGCAAATATAACAAACGGTTCATCCACTACAAAGAAAATCTTTCAACTTTATTTAATTATTACTTAAATATTTTTCTTATCTTTCCACTTGTATTTTTTTTACTTGGAGACTTAAATTGAAATTTACTGTACGAGATCAAATTGCAGCAATCTGGAAAGATAAAAAAATTTCCTACACCGAATTCTTTCAACAATCAGCTATGTATGCCTCACTCTATACAGACATAAAACCTGAAAAAGTTGCGGTTTTCTCCCCAAACCGACCGGAATGGACTTTTGCATTCTTCTCCATTTGGTTGAATGGTGCAACAGGTGTACCCATCGACTTTATGTCGTTACCAAGTGAAGTTGCTTATATATTGAATGACTGCAGGCCGGAAGTAATTTTCATTCCCAAAGAGTATGTTGAAACTTTCGATAAAATTGAATCAGAGCTTTCTTATTCCATTAAAGTAATAGTGTTCGAAGAGATAAAAGAAGACTTCAATAAATTTGAAGCACGCGACTTTGAACAGACTGATATGGAAAAAACTGCCATTATAACCTACACTTCGGGAACAACCGGAAACCCAAAGGGAGTTATGCTCTCGTTCGAGAATATATTAAAAAATCTGGAAGGGGTGTGCGATTATGTTAAAATATATACCCCTGAAAGAACCACCCTCGTCCTTCTCCCGATGCATCACATACTCCCTTTAATCGGATCATTTGTTGCTCCATTATTTGCCGGTGGAACGATGGCATTCTCACCTTCCATGGTATCAGAGGATATTATAGCAACACTCCAAAATAACAAAGTTGCTATTATGATCGGTGTGCCACGACTTTATGAAGCCATCCGAAAAGGAGTAATGGATAAAATACGCAAAAATCATTTTGCTTCCATACTGTTCAAGGTTGCAAAAGCCGTTAATTCAAGAAATTTTTCAAGAAAGGTTTTTGGAGCAGTTCACGAAAAATTTGGGGGTAATGTCCAGTTTATGGTGTGCGGTGGTGCTAAATTAAATGAAGAGGTTGCTAACGATTATAAAACTCTTGGGTTTGAAATGCTCGAGGGTTATGGAATGACCGAATGTGCCCCGATGATCACTTTTACCAGACCCGGAAGATGGAAAATAGGCTCGGCAGGTGAACTTCTACCCGGAGTTCTTCTCGAAACAAGAGAAGGTGAAATCTTCGTTAAAGGAAGAAATGTTATGAAAGGATATTACAATAAACCTGAAGAAACAGCCGAAGTTTTGCAGGATGGATGGCTTCGAACAGGTGATCTGGGACATTTAGACTCGGAGGGATATATACATATCACCGGTAGAGCAAAAGAAATTATTATCCTCTCAAACGGCAAAAATATCTCCCCTGAAGAGATTGAAGGTAAATTAAAAGAGACTTCTGATTATATAGCTGAAGTGGCTGCATACGCTGATAACGACAGCATTGCTGTAGCCATTTTACCTGAATTCAAAAAACTGGCGGCAAAAGACATTCACAATTTTGAAGAAACCTTTAAGTGGGAAGTGATTGATAAATACAATAAGACTGCTCATCCATCTAAAAAAATTGGGAAGTTTGTTCTCGTCAAAGAGGAACTCCCCAAAACACGGCTCGGGAAAATTAAAAGATTCCAGCTTGCGAATCTCGTTGAAGAAAATCGAAAAAGTAAATCAGTTGATCCCAAACCTCAACCCGATTTTGAAGAGTACATCGTAATCAAAGACTATCTTCAAAACTTGAAAAAAGTGGACATCTTCGCTTCCGACCACTTTGAAATGGATATTGGACTCGACAGCCTCGATAAGGTAAATTTCCAGGTTTTTCTTGAGTCAACTTTCGGATTGAAGTTAAAAGATGATCTGCACATCACCCATCCAACCGTTGAAAAACTCTCACTCTTTATGAGAGAAAACAAGTCGAAACTAAGCGTTGAAGCTGTGAAATGGGCTGAAATATTTAAAGAAGAAGTGAAACTTGATCTCCCAAAAAGCTGGTTTACTCAAAACCTGTTCAAAAATACTTCTAAACTTTTGTTTAAACTTTATTTTAGAATTACCGGTGAGGGGATTGAGAATTTACCCAACGGACCGTTTATTCTCGCTCCAAATCATCAAAGCTTTTTTGATGGTTTGTTCGTTTCAGCTTTTATTAAAAATTCAATTTTCAAAAACACCTATTTTTATGCTAAAGAAAAACATGTAAAAGGAAAATTTATAAAAGCTTTGGCAAATAGAAATAATATAGTGGTGATGGATATTAACAAGGATCTGAAGGAATCTCTTCAAAAACTTGCTGTTTTGCTCGAAAAAGGGAAAAACATCATTATCTTCCCGGAAGGTACAAGATCCAGAACCGGTGAAATTGGTGAATTTAAAAAAGCTTTTGCTATTCTGGCTCACGAAAAAAATGTTCCTGTAGTTCCTGTTTCAATTGTTGGAGCTATCAAAGCACTACCAAGGGGTTCCAAGTTTCCTAAACCCTGGAAAAAGATTAAAGTGAAGTTTCATCCTCCCGTCTATCCCGAAGGTGAGAATTATGATACACTCGTTGAAAAAGTGTTTGAGGTGGTCTCAAAAGAATTAAAATTAGCATAAAATATAATTGAACTTATAACAGTTCAACAATTTTTACTTTGTTAGACTCGGAAATTTTCCTTAATTTACGGACGATTCGGATTAACAAAACTGAATCGACTACTCATTAACAAATCATTAATGCATACGGGTTATCTTTTAAGTAAACTCAAAATGTGACTATCATTCATTCATCATAAATAAGGTGGTTTATGCGAAATAAACTTACTTTCTCCTTGAGTGCCATTATGTTGGTGTTATTCCTTGTTATAGGGTCAACACAGACACAAGCACAATACAGGACTTCAGTTTGGGAAAAAAGTGCCAAACTAACAACCAAACCTCTATGGCTGGGAACAGACACGGAGAGAGGCACAGCATTTGGGAACAACAAATTATATGTTGTCTCCAGAAAATGGGCTGCCAATGTTTACACTGTTGATGCTAATACGGGCGATTCGACAGGTGCTTTAAATGTAACCGGCGTTACCGGTGGTATCTATCCATTAAATGATGTTGAAGTTGCTGCTGACGGTGCGATATACGCAGCCAACATGACTACTAACGCAACGACTGCACCATTTAAAATTTACAGATGGTCTAATGATGCCGCTGCTCCTGTTGAGGTTGCGAGTTATTCTCTTACGGCCCAACGACTTGGTGACAAATTCACTGTTGTTGGCTCCGCCGCTGATAATTCACTCACAATATATGCACCTGCATCAACCAATGCTAATAGCGCACCATCAAACATAGTTTATAGATGGAGAACTACTGATCTTGGTGCAACACTTGTGCTTGATTCTATTGTGTTAACCGGTGTTTCAACTACCGCTCCCGGTGCTACCGCAGCAGTTTATCCACTTACAACCGGTCTTTCCGAATTCGCTTGGAAAGCAAATGGAACTCAGTTGAGAAGATTTAATGCTGATGGAACAGTAATTGATTCTATAAACACTAATGTTCTTCCAACAGGATCAAATGCTCTTACTTATTTCACAGAGGGTGGGAAAAAGTACATCCTGATTTATCAGTACACCGGTACTCCACAAAATGGTTTGAGACTTATTGATGTTACCAATCAATACAGCACTCAACATCTGGTTCTCGATTATACCCCGAGCCTCGGTACTACTGCAAATTCCAATGGTACCGGAGATGTTGACCTGATTTCAAATGGTGATGGTTCTTATGATGCTTATGTTTTTGCAAGCAATAACGGTTTGGCAAAATATAAATATTATTTTAACGGACTTCCTGATGTTACTACTGTCAGTTCTTTCCCGTATACAGTTGATTTTGCCTCAGGTTTAATCACAGATGGCGGATGGTCAGGTAACTTCATTGATAGAGGTACTGAATCAAAAACCAACTTTGCAGCAAGGTACCTTTATAACTATATCCCTGTTGCTCAATCAGGAATAACTTTTGGAAACCTCATTTCTCCCAAAATCCAACTTCCTGCTAATCACAGAATTAAATTCTGGTGGAAAGATGATGATATCTCTGCCGTAATCGGGCAGGATACCACATTTTTTGAAGTTTCAACTGACAATGGAGTCTCTTGGAATACAGTTGGTTTCCTCTCAAGGGCAGGTAATATGGCTGCTTATGAAGAAGCAATTTTCGACTTAAGTGCTTATGCCGGAAATAACTTCAGAATGAGATGGAGAGACAGAACAAATGGTAGTGGCTCAGCATGGGGATTTGGTCTTGACGACATTCTCATCGAAGCCCTTCCAATGGTTCCTGTCTTGGCGCTTAACCCAACCTCAACTGCTTTTGGTTCCACATATATTGGTGGAAACATGCAGAAAACAGTTGTAGTGAGCAACAACGGTGGTGCTGCATTAACAGGAACTCTGACTCTTCCTGCAGGGGTTACAGCTAACACTACCTCATTAAATGTTCCAAATGGACAATCATTTAATCTTTTGCTTACCTGGACACCAACCACACCCGGTGCTTACAGTGATTCAATAAGATTTGTTACTAATGATCCTGTAGCCGGTGATTTTTATTATCAACTCACTGGTACTGCTGTTACTCCATTTATCTTAAACGAAGTGGTTCAAAATTTTGATACTTCAACAGGTACAATTCCCGCAAACTGGACCGGAAATTATACCGTGAACGCCGGTGGTGGTATTGGTTGGTCAAAGAGACTAACGAGAAACCTCTGGTCATCAACACCGACCGGATTTTTCACATCTCCTCTCTTTGCCTCAACTGCAACCTCTGTATTAAAATTTAAATACAGAGCAGTTAACTATTCAGGATATGGCACAGGTACTGCAACAGGAACACCAGCCACTTCCTTTAAGATTTATGTCTCTGTTTCAACAAATTATGGAGGCAGCTTTACTGTTGTCGATTCAATCGGTGCTCATAATCATGTTGCCGATACAAATTATGTTGAAAAAATCTGGAACCTTTCCGCTTATGCAGGTCAGACTATTCAGGTAAAAGTTGACGGTAATTTTTTAGCCGGCGATTTCTATTCTGATTTCGACGACTGGTTCATGGGAACTCCTGCGCAAGTAGCTATCGATTGGGGTAACCTCCAATGGCCACTTACTGCTACCATCACCCAGGGTGACTCGCTTACCGTTTATGGTCAAGCATACAAAGGTGGTGTCACGGATTCAACCGGACAGGCGTTTGGCTTGAAAGCATGGGTTGGCGTTAGTGCTACAAACACAGACCCTTCTACATGGACAAACTGGACAGAAGCAACATTTAATGTTCAGGCCGGAAACAATGACGAGTTCATGGCTTCCTTTGGCAAAAACCTTGCCGTTGGTACTTATTATTATGCCTACAGATATGAATATCTTGGTGGTCCATACAGATACGGTGGAACAACCGGTTTCTGGGATGGTACAACCAGCATCTCGGGTGTGTTGACGGTTAATCCGTTCTACATCACCACATTCCCTTATTTCCAGGGATTTGAAGAGGCTGCCTTCCCACCAACCGCATGGGCAAGAGTTGACAGAAATACCGGGTCAACCTGGAACAGATCAACTTTACAACCAAGAACCGGTACAGGACATGCCCGTTATTCTTACAGCAGTTCGTTCCCCGGAGATGACTGGTTAATTTCCCCGGGAGTTCAGTTGAATGCCGGACAGGTAATTGAAGTCTCCTACTGGTATAAAGCACAATCAGGTTATCCTGAAAGATTGAAAGTTTGGGTTGGTACAGGCGGTCAGTCACCTGACAGTTTAACCACAACCATAGCTGATCATCCAAACATCACAAACGCAGTATATGAGAACAACGCTGTCTTCTTTACAGCACCTGCTGCAGGTGTTTATTATTTCGGCTTCCAGGCTTATTCAATTGCTGATCAATGGCATCTCGATCTCGATGATATCACATTCTCACTTCCTAAAGCTGTTGACTATGCAGCCGTTGGATATACTCAGGTTCCATCGATTCCTGCTGAAAAAGTTACACCGTTTAAACTTTCAAAATCCAATCCTGAACTTCAGTTGAATATGAAAGGTATTGGCGTCCCTTCTTCCAATGTTAATAATAGTATCCTTCTTAATTCCAACTTGTTGACTACCGAACTCTTAGGACTTCAACCTGTTATCTTGAGATCTACTATTAAGAGACTTGGTAGCACTGGACCTGCATTTACAGTGAATGCTTCTTTCAACGGCGTTAATGCTACACCTGTTAACAGACCCGGAATTGGTACTATCGGCTTAACCGAAGACCTTTTCTTTACATTCACTCCAACTGCAAGAGGAACTTTCTCTGCATTCTCGAATGTAACTTCTGTTGGCGACTCAACTTCCAGCAACGATTCCATAGCCAATCATAAAGTAAGAGTATATCCTGATTCAGCGATTGTTCTGAAAAATGATGACTTTGAAAACAATGCGCTAACATCTGTTGGGTTTGGAACAAATAACCTTCCTATGACAGCAGGTGTAAGGTTCACTGCCTCACAAGGCATGAGACTTGCAAATGTTGACGCTGTTTACAGAAATGAAGGTGCTCCAGATTCTATCGTGGTTAAAGTTTGGGCTGCCGGACTTGACACTTTAGCTCCGGGTGCAGTTCTTTATACAAAGAGCTTTGCCGGTATTAACTACATCAATTCCGGAACCGGACTTCAACTCGTAACATTACCTCTCGGTGATGATGCTCCAACTTTTGCTGCCGGAAGTGACTTCTGGGTAAGTATCAGTTTTGTAGCTACTATTCAATTCCCAATGGCTGCTCATGCAGGAGTTATTCCTTCTCCTGGCAGAAGCTTTGGTTCTTCTGATGGTGGAACTACATGGTTCCCATTAGTTCTCAGCAGCGTACCTTACGCATGGGTAATGAGACCGGTTGGTATTCCTTATACTGCTCCCCCACCACCTGTGTACAGCACACTGTGGCAAAAATCATCAGCACAGGGAACTCTTCCGTCCTGGTTTGGTTCAAACACCGAAAGAGGCTTTGCTTATGGTAAAGTTAATGATGGTAGCAACAATATGGTTGACAGACTCTTTGTTGTATCAAGAAGTGCCGGTAACATGGTTAGAGTAGTTAATGCAGCAACCGGTGATGATGCCGGAACGCTTACAATGGACGCAATTATATCTGGTGGCCTTATCGTTATAAACGATATCGAGGTTACCAATGATGGTAAAATTCTTGCATCCAATGTTGTTGGTTCAACCGTTACAGCTCAAGACTGGAAAGTTTATATGTGGGATAACCTCACATCAACACCGGTACTTGCAATGACTTATGTTGTACCTCCTGTTACCCCAAACACAAGACTTGGCGACAAGTTTAGAGTTACCGGTAACTTCTATAACAACACTGCAGTTATTTGGGCAGCTGATGCAGCTAATGCTAAAGTGTATAAATTCTCTATGAGCGGTGGTGCATTCAACCCTGTTCCTGAAATTATTACTCTCAGCAATGGCGCATTTGGCGGATCAGCTTCTGTTGGTCCTCTCCCTGATGGTTCATTCTATTATAACGCAGCAGGCAAGAATGTTATGAAATATTCTGCCACAGGTATGATAATTGACACTATACCGGGTACTGTTATTGCGACCGGAACAAATTCTATCCAGTACTTGGGCAGTATCAACAGAACGATGAATGAATATATCATTACTTTCGCCTATGGCGCAGGTAACGAAAATGGATTCATGGCTACTGTACCTGATGGTGATCCAAATTTTGGAACACTCTACGGAAAAACACCTTCACTCGGAGCCATCGCAAATGCTAATGGTACCGGTGATGTGGCTTACATGAACAATAACGATGGAACCCTTACAGTATTCACTCTCTCATCCAATAATGGATTTGGAGCATATAAACTGCTTAATGCTGTTCCTGTTGAACTGGCTTCATTTAATGCCACCGCAAATGTTAACAATGTTAATATCGATTGGGTAACTTCTACCGAAACAAATTCGGCTGACTTTATCATTGAAAGAAAAGCTTCAAACGGTGACTGGCAGTCAGCAGGCTCAGTAAAAGCCGCAGGCACAAGCACTTCTTCAAGAGCATATTCTTTCATCGATAAAAATGTTGCTACAGGTAAATATTCCTACAGATTAAAACAGATCGATTTCGATGGCAGCACAACTATCTTCAACGCAATTGAAGTTGAAGTTGGTGTACCTGCAGTATTTGATCTCAGCCAAAACTATCCTAACCCGTTCAACCCAAGCACCAGAGTTAACTTCTCGTTGCCAACACCAACAAATGTTACTCTCGATGTGTTTGATATCTCGGGTCAAAAAGTAGCCACTATCCTTTCCGGATATATGACTGCCGGATACCATACCGCTGATATTGATGCTCAGAAACTAAAACTTTCTTCAGGTATTTATATCTATAAATTATCTGCCGGGAAGTTTACTTCTACGAAGAAGATGATTCTGATGAAATAGAGATCAGGTATTAATTATCAAGAATTAAGTATTATTGCTTAAAACTGATCACAGAATACTTATCAATATTAAAGCCGCCCAGAAGAAGGGCGGCTTTTTTATATTTAAAATCACTTGTAACTATAAAAATATTGCTTAATTTGCATGTTACGGAATAGATTTGTTTTATCCCAAAAGATTAATAATTACTCATCATATTCAATTATATAAAGGAACGAGTTATGAAAAGACTTGTTACAATTATATTGTTCCTGGCAATGGCGTCAAGTTTCGCGTTTGCACAGATTCAATACAAACTAACTACGGCAACTGCTACTTATGCAGGCAACACCGCCGGTCAACAATTTACATGGACAGGCTCACCTGATGAAGGTTATACAGCCCCTGTTCTCATCGGATTTCCCTTTACCTACGATGGCATCGTTAGAGATACTTTTCAAGTAACCACTAATGGAATCCTCCGTTTTGGTAGTACTTTAGCAAGTGCCACATTAACTAATGCACTTAATGGTCTCACCAGAAGTGTAGTGGCTCCACTTTGGGATGATCTCAAAGCATCTGATTCATCTTTGATTACCTATCAGTTAACCGGAAGTTCACCCAATCGGGTAATGACCATTGAGTGGAAATCAATCTATTTCCCATACAACAATGTTGATCCAAATGCGAACTTCATTGTTAAGTTATATGAAACAACAAATGTTATAGAATTTGTTTATGGTCGCTATATTGTTCAAACTTCAGCAACAGCTACTTCTGCATCAATTGGTCTTTCCAATTCTCTTCCAATTCTTATTGCGAACCAGGCAACCGGACAATTTCTCTCGATCAATGTGGCCGGTGTTGCCGGAGCAAGATCTTATCATCAATCGATGGGACAAGAATTTAACGGTATCTCCGTTCTTCCGGACTCCGGTACTGTTTTAAGATTTACACCCCAATCACCTTCACCCATGTCGGGTCCTTATACAGTTGGTGGTGTGAGTGCAAATTTTGCAACCCTCAGCGACGCTGCGATGGCTTTAAATCGTAATGGTGTTTCCGGAGCTGTTACATTAACAGTAAACTCTGGTACCTATGATGATATTTTTCATCTTACAAATGTTGCCGGTACATCATCGTCAAATACCATTACCCTTACAACCAATGGAACTGTTGTGCTTTCACCCCGTAATGGTAGCTATTCTACCACTGCTCCAGGGGCAGCTTCAGGCGATGCATTCATAAGACTTGAAGGTTCCCAGTTTGTTACGATCGACGGTACAAACGGACTTCATCTTATGGAGAACCTTGATAACATAACAACCAAAACCAAATTTAACATGGGTGTTATGATTCGTAATGCAGTTTATCCATTTGCCGGTGTGGCATCATTTATTGGTGCCAAATATAACACCATTAAAAATGTGATGATTGATCTTAATGCGATGAATGGTGCTGCAAATGTTGGTGCAATCGGTATAAGATTTGGAACTCAAGGAACCAATACTACAGACACTCTTGGTGCTAACAGTTATAATACGATTCAGAATTGCTCCATTGAAGATTATTGGAGAGCAGGAATCCAAATGTATGGTTTCCAGGGTGTTACCAATCCTGATAGAGGAAACAGAATTATCGGTGTTAATGGTGGTTTCACAGAGTTGAAAAATGTCCTTCTTAATTCAGGTTCTTCAAATGACTCAAGAAGTATCGAGTTGAACGCTGAATATGACATTACAATTGAAAATGTAAAAATCATGAATATCGACCATCAGGTAGCCACAACCAACCAGACTTATGGTATCTGGGGTAATCCGGCAAATAGTGCAACCGATGGACTCAGCGGTAATGTTGTTATTAGAAATGTAATCATTGATGGACTTTCGAGCTCAAATCCTTTGCTTACAACAGGTTTAACAGTTGCGATTGGTATGAACCGTTTAGTTACCGGTTCTACTTTGACAATTGAAAACTGTAAAATTTCAAATGTTTTCAGTAGTGGAACCACATCAGCAAGAGCTATAGGAATGCTTTTGAATGTTGGACCGGTTGAAGGTAATGTAACTGCAAAATTGTACAACAATACTATGTACAACTTAAGAGCTCCATTATCAACCGCAGCTACCACCGTAACAGGTCCTCCTGTTCAGGGTATCAATGTCCAGGCTTCCGTTGGTGCATGTGCTTATGAATTGTTCTACAACACTATCCTGCTTGATGGAAACACAGCTCCCGGACTTGCTTCGATGAGTTCAGCTAATCTCTTCTGGGGCAACTTTGCAAATGGAACCCTGGATTTGAGGAACAACATATTTGTAAATATGACCCAATCAGGAACCGGTAGAAATGCTGTACTAATGGCAACTACCAATGCAAACTTCTTGAAACTTGCAGCAACATCAAACAATAACCTTTATTACGCTGATACTGCTCAGGTTGATGATGTTATTGCTTATGATTTTACCACAGAATTTGTATCTCTTGCTGACTACAAAACCGCAGTTGCACCAAGAGAAGTTAATAGTGTTACAGAAATGGTACCATTTATGAGCTACGCAGCTCCGGTTAACATTCGCATGAATAAAGAAGTAACCACACTCGCAAACGGTGGTGCCCTTCCAATAGCAGGTATTACTACTGACGCGTATGGTAATGTTAGAGACCTTACAACTCCTGATATCGGAGCTGAAGAGTTCACTACTCAACTTAACGCCCCAACAGGACTTCTTTCAGTAAGTAATAACCCTGCATATGTCCAACTTTCATGGACGGATAATACCACTGCTGAAACAGGTTATTATGTTGAAAGGAAAAATGGAGATTCTACCAGTGTTAATGCATATACTGTTATCCAGACTCTTATTGCTGGTGCTACTGTAACAAGAGATTCAACTGTTGTCCCTCTTACAATATACACCTATAGAGTTAGAGCTTTCAACACAACTCTCTTCTCGCCTTATTCAAACCAGGCAACTGTAACAACAATGGTTCCTGTTGAACTCGCATCATACTCGGTTACCGCAGTTAAAAACAATGTTAATATTGAATGGTCAACAGCCAGTGAAACCAACGCTTCACACTTTATCGTAGAGAGAAAACTTTCTGATGGAGAGTGGATGGAAGCTGCCAGCATTAAAGCTGCAGGTACATCCACCACTATTAAATCATACTCAGTTTCTGATAGAAATGTTGCCACCGGCAAATATTCTTACAGACTAAAACAAGTTGATTTTGATGGAACATCCGAAACTTTCACGGCAATCGAAGTTGAAGTTGGTGTCCCTACTGCTTTCGACATGAGCCAAAACTATCCTAACCCATTTAACCCTTCAACAAAAATCGATTTCTCGATCCCTGTTCCTGCCAATGTAACCCTTGATATCTTTGATATCTCCGGACAAAAAGTTGCAACAGTGTTATCAGGTCAAATGAATGCAGGATATCACTTTGTAAATATTGACGCTGCAAAATATGGTATGTCTTCAGGTACTTATGTTTACAGACTTTCTGCAGACAAATTTACCTCAATCAAGAAGATGATACTCGTAAAATAAGTATTAAGTATTAAGTATCAGGTATTATTCACTGATAATTTAGATACTAAAATTAAAAAGGCTGCTCGTGAAAACGGGCAGCCTTTTTTTTGATATCGAAAGATGGGGAGATTGGAATTTGTGTGGTCTTCTAAATTTCCAAAACCATTCTGTATCTTACTGTGTTGTTTGCAACTTTCTGTAATGCAAGATTTACATCTGTTAACGGCATTTTTTCGATCACAGGTCTTACTCCATGTTCCGCAGAAAACTCCAACATATCTTTTATCATCGCCGGACTGCCAATCACAGAACCGGTGACACTCTTCTGTTTCATTAAAAGAGAGAATGCATTAACCACTGCCGGCTGTGGAGGAGCTCCTATGAAACAAAGTTTTCCGTTTGAACGAAGTGTATTCACAAGGGCTTGCCAATCCATATCTGCAAATACTGTTGTTATTATCAAATCAAATTTATTCATGTGCTTTGCGAATGATGCATCTTCGCGTGAATTTATAAAATGATGCGCACCAAAGGATTCAGCTTCCGCTCTTTTACTGTCACTCGTTGAAATGGCAGTTACTTCAGCACCCATTTTGTTTGCAAACTGGAGAGCCATATGACCCAAACCTCCGATACCAATCACAGCTACTTTTGTACCTTTTGTTACTCCAAACCTTCTTAGCGGTGAAAAGACAGTAACTCCACCACACATCAATGGACCTGCATATTCTGATTCAAGTGCATCCGGGAGCTTAATAGCAAAATCGGCCTGAGAGATTACAAAATCGGCATAACCGCCATTTCTGCCCACACATGTTGCCTGACTTTTAGAACAGAGATTTTCATCGCCTGAGCTACAGTCTTCACATGAATGACAACTTCCTGCTTGCCACCCCAAACCTACCCTGTCTCCAATTGATAATGAAGAGACACCACTCCCCTTCTCAACAACTGTACCGGCAACCTCATGCCCCGGAATAAACGGATAACGACTCATCATCCAGTCATTGTCGATTAGGTGAAGATCACTGTGGCATATACCGCAGTGAGTCACTTTTATCTTTACTTCATCTGCCTTCAATGTACTGTTTTCATACGAAAACGGTTTCAATCCTTCCTTGGCTTTATAAGCCGCAAAACCATTGATCATTTCTGCCTCTATTATTTTGTGATTAAGGATTTATTTCTATAACTGTAACAAAGTTCAGTGTATATAAAGTTTACTAATTTTCCTTAAATTTAAGTTTCTACTAAATATTTTTACAGATTATGCTCAAAAAGATATCAACCGCTTCAGACCTGAAAATTAAACTTTTTATAATTGTAATTGCCGCTATTCTCTTTTTACCTTTTCTTGGAGATGTCCACCTCTTCGATTGGGATGAAATCAACTTTGCAGAGGCATCAAGAGAGATGATCGAGACTGGTGACTATCTTAGAGTTCACATCGATTATGAACCGTTTTATGAGAAACCACCCCTCTTTTTCTGGTTCCAGGTTCTCTCAATGAAAATATTTGGTGTTAACGAGTTTGCAGCCAGATTTCCTAATGCGATGTTTGGAATCGCAGCATTGCTGATATTATATTCATTCGGCAGGAAACTGTTTGGTAAGTCGTTTGGCTTGCTTTGGGTGATGGCATATGCAGGTTCGATTCTCCCTTATTTTTATTTCAGATCGGGCATTCTCGATCCACTTTTTAACCTCTTAATGTTTATTTCAGTCTGGTATATTTATCGATCATTTGAAGTATCAGAGGAAAAGAATTATTTCTTTATACATGCGGGTATTTTTGCAGGGCTTGCGATTCTTGTTAAAGGACCTGTTGGTCTTTTGCTCCCCGGATTAACATACATCATTTTTAACATCTTTCGCTATCGAACAGCAGGTGTGAAAATTGTTCAAATGTTGATCTTTGGGATTGTCTCAATCCTTACAGCTGGTATCTGGTTTGGAATCGAATTTTTAACAAACGGACCGGTATTTCTTGAGGCATTCTTCAAATATCAGGTTAGACTCCTTACCACGGGTGATGCCGGATTCAGCGGACCGTTTTATTATCATTTTCTGGTTGTAATGATTGGTTGCTTCCCTGCTTCGTTATTTATCTTTCAAAGTTTTAAAAAAGATAAATCTGATAAACCCGAACATGAAGATTTTCGATTGATTATGATGATTTTGATGTTTGTTGTTTTGATCATTTTCTCGATCGTAAAAACAAAAATTGTTCATTATTCTTCGATGACCTACTACCCTCTTACTTTTCTCGCTGCTCTTACAGCTTATAAACTTCTAAATGGAAAAGTGGAGAGGATCAGGTTTATTAAATATTCAACAGCCGTTGTTGGACTTTTCATTGGATTGCTTTTATCTGCACTTGCCATAATTGGTATCTTTAAAGAGGATATCATTCCCTATGTTCAGGATGAATTTGTGAGAGCAAATTTGATGGCTGATTCTGTCTGGTTTGGTTTTGAACCACTGATTGGTGTGTTACTTATCTTTTTTACAATTTATGGTGTCTATCTTTTAAACAAAAAACAATATTCAAAAGCCTTTATTCTGTTGTATGGAGGAACTGCGCTTACCCTCTCCTTGATGTTGCCCCTTATATTGCCACAAATCGAAAACTATGTGCAGGGTGCACCTGTCGAATTTTACAAATCATTGAAGGGGAAGGATGTTTTTGTAAAGTCGGTAGGGTTCAGAAGTTATGCGGATATTTATTACAGCGAAAAGAAAAAAGAGAACAGTGCTTCAGGTATTGGGATTCAACACAAAGATATCGAAGATTTCCTGATCAATGGAGATTTTTCAAAACCGGCTTACCTCGTTACTAAAATAAACGAACGGGATAAATGGACAAAGATTCCAAATCTCGAAGTGATGTTTGAAAAGAACGGTTTTATTTTTATGAAGAGGAAAAAATAAGAAGGGCTATTTATATATTGCGAAATTAGCAATTCCCAGCTTCTGAAGGCGATGTTTAACTGAGGTAAAGAGAACTCCAATTCCGTAAATTGAACTTCTTTTAAAATTTATTGAAGATGCTTCTTCAAAATATTTAGTGGGACAGGTTACCTCACCAATCTCATATCCCTTGTAAATGATTTGGGATAACATCTGATTGTCGAATACAAAATCATCTGAATTGGCTTCAAGATTCAGGTCACGAAGCACTGTAGCAGAAAAAGCACGATAACCGGTGTGATATTCTGAAAGTTTTTGACCCACTAACCAATTTTGCACCAGAGTCAGGATTCGATTTGCGATATACTTATAGAGTGGCATTCCCCCCTTGAGTGCACCCTTCCCCAAAATTCTGGATGCCAGTACAACAGGATAAAGATCATTGGCGATTATCCATGAAATAGAGGGAATAAGTTTGGGTGTATATTGGTAATCGGGGTGGAGCATTATAACGATATCAGCCCCCAGTTCAAGAGCTTTTTTGTAACAACTTTTTTGGTTGCCTCCATATCCTTTATTTCTATCATGTTTGATTACATGCCTGATTCCAAGTCGTCTTCCCACTTCTGCAGTATCATCTTTACTTGCGTCATCAACCAAAACCACATCATCCACAATATCAAATGGAATCTCATTGTAAGTTTGTTCAAGGGTTTTCGCCGCATTATAGGCCGGCAACACCACAATAATTCTTTTGTTATTCAGCATACAATGCGTTAAAATATTTTACTTAAAACTTCAACCATCTTGTTTCTGAAGATCGGTTTCGAAACAAAATCTGTGAATCCTGTTGCTATAAATTTCTCTTTATCTCCGGGTAGAACATAGGCAGTAACCGCCAGAATTGGTATATCTTCAAGACCGTCCATCGTACGAATAATCTTTAGTGCATCCAATCCGTTATATTCACCTTGTAAATTGATATCCAATACAATAAAATCGAATTTATCGCTTTCAAGTAGAGGAATGGCATCCTCAAAACTTTGTGCAAATTTTATCGATTTCATGTCTTTCATCTGCACTTTAAATAATATCTGAGAATCCAATTGATCTTCGATATAAAGGCAGGTCATACCGGAGAGATTAATGGAGCCTGAAGCATCCCTGAATTCGGATGTTTGTTCCTTGGCGGTAACCTTTTCGGGCTCTGGTTGGGGTGTTGTCGGTACCTGTCTTTGTTCCCACCGTTTTTCCTCATGAATTGGAGTTGGAGGCTCACTCTTCACAGGCCTTGGAGGATAATCTTCGTTTCTCTTAACCTGAGGCGGTTGATTATCAACTTTTTCTCTTTCATAACGCTGTGAAATATCTTTATTAACAGGAGTTATTGGAGTTTCAGGATGAGGTTTACCGGGACTACTGTATGACCCCGTCAACTCCTGTGTATCTCTTCTTCTTGGCGTTTCAGTGTAGATATCTCGCTGTGAAAGAGATTCATCAAAAGAACTCCAAGGTTTCGATATCTCTTTTTTCTCTTGTTCCTTCTTCCGTCTTCTTGAAAGGAAATCCAATTCGCTGTCGAAATCAAAATCACGGTAATCACCGGAATCCTCGGCTTTTGGAATACGCTCCTGAGGTATGTATTGACTACGATCATCATGAGATCGCTCTCTTCCAAACTCCCTGGCCGGGCGAGGCTGTTGCAGATCAAGGTGGTCAAACTCACTCTCAGAAATTGATATTTTATCTGCGGTTAATGCCGGTTTAAATACTTTTTCCTTCTCAGCTTCCGTTGCCGGTGTTTCTTGTAGAAAATGAGCATCAAGTGGAAGAATCAATCCGATATCAAAAGGTGTTCCCATCTTTTGAACTATTTCGAACCTTGCATCCAACAATTTAAACAACCTCTGCGCTGAAAAAATAGTAAATCTTGAAACTCCAAACGCTCTCAATTTCGATACATCTGAATCAGAAAAGAGACCCTGGACAAGGTAAAGCAATTTCTGTTGAATTTTAAGATTATGGTCACGGAAAGTTATTATGAAATGAGTTTCATCAAGTTGATAACCACTAATAAAAAGTTCGTGTTCCTCAGAAACATGGGAGAGTATTTTGATGATCAGGCAAACGAGATTAACTACTTTCTCTTCATCAGAGTCGATTTCAATTCCTGTGGAAATTCTGTCTGCAACAAGTGCTTTCTTCCACGGATTATTTCCGTCTTTAATCTCCTTAAAAACCTTTTCGAGAAGTGCATCAAGACTGAATCTTTCCTTTTTAATTTCACCAAAATGTTGCTCAATTTGAGCATATTCAGAAATTGAATCCATCGTATAGAGAAGTTTTTTACGATTTTCATCAATGATACTGATTGCTTCGGCCTGATCTTCAGTTGGAACTTCAATGGTATCTTTAAGTTCGGCAATAAATCCTACTATAACATTTATAGGGGTAAGAATTTCATGGAAAATAAATGAAAGTTGACTTGGATCAATTCCACCCGCTTTTATTTCATGATTTCCATGCGATTTCTTCTCAACATAGACAATTTTTTCAACGGGTTTGTCAACATATACAATTTTTTCAACTTCTTTTTCAACAACAGTTTCTTTTATATCACTTTCTTGCGGAACCAGTTTGCCGATATAGGCGATCTGTGAAATGTTGCCGTCAACTCCCGCAAATGATATGGAAGTGAATTCAGTCTCAATTTCATTTCCCGAATTGTTCTTAATTCTGGCAATAAAATTATTGGGCGTTACACTCTTCCTTAAAAAATCGTCTCGTGAACTCTCATTTGCAAGCTGTACTATACTATTGTTTAATAATTCAGTTCTCTTGTATCCCAAATGTTTTTCAACTGCAGGATTTACATAACTGATAAAACCGGTATTGTCTGTAACAATTAAAATATCTTGTGAGTACTCAAAAACAGTACGCATCATCTGAAGTTGTTCTTCTTTTTCGAGAAGACTTGTAATGTCCCGAATAATATTAAAATGAGCTTCTGCTCCGTCGTAGTTGAACGAAATCCTGCATATCTCAACCTGTATGAGGTTACCGTCTTTTTTCCTGTGGTTAAATGGACCGAGAAATTTCCCCTCCTCATGTTTCGCAGAATCTGCGATGGTCTGTATCTCCTCCGGGAGATAAAGATCAGTGAGGTCCATTTGTAGAAACTCCTGACGGGAGTATCCATACAGGTTAAGAGCCATTGCATTCACATCCAGAAACTTAAAAGATTCAAGATCGTAAATAAAAACAGCATCCGGGTTTTTGCTTACTATAAATTCGTACATTTTATTTTTTGTTTTTAAAATGGATTCGAGAGTTAAACTAAAATTATTTGCATCCGTAAATATAAGATTATTCTGCGATTCAGGTCTAATTGGAACCATATTATTGGAATTAACCGGTCGGGCAATCCCAATCACAGCTGCCAGATTATTCTCAAGATCGAGTAGTGGAATTTCGATTATTTCGTGCAGTTGTTCGACCTGAATACCCTTTACTTTATCTGTCACTAAAGTGGCAACTGTTAAACTGTCTCTGAGATATTTTTCAAGGGAGGAATAAAATTCATAGATAAAATGAGGAATAAAATTCTTTTCAGGTCTGCCTTCCATCTGCCCGGGTTTCAGGCTCATGTGAGAGGCATACTTGTCGTTCACAAGTACATATTTCCCGTCACTATCTTTTAACCAGACCATTTCTGAAAAAGAATCTGCTTTAGTCTGAATTTTTGATTTGGCAAGGTAAGTTAGGGGATAGGAAGATTCTATCTCCTGGAGGAATGATTCAAGCTCCGCAGAAAGAGCCATCTCGATAATTTCCTTTTTGGTGATACTCACTTTAAGGTGGTTGATCTTGGTGCTGGAGCTGTGTTTAAAGTGGAGTAACTTTAACGAAAATCCTGCAATTTCTGAATTTTGGACCAGGCAATTAACCGTAATCTCTTTACCATTACGCAAGTAAAAACCAAGGGGTTCAGAAAATTCGTTTGAATCGGAGCCCGCAATTAAGTGTTTTAATTTAATTCCTTCAGAAATAAGGAAAAGATCAGCAAACGATTCACTGGATTCTTTGATATTAAACAGTTGCTCTGCTTCAGAGTTAAAAGTCACAAGTTTCCCTCTCTCATCCAGCACCACAAAGGGAT
This sequence comes from uncultured Ignavibacteriaceae bacterium, assembly GCA_964531325.1. Classification (GTDB taxonomy): domain Bacteria; phylum Bacteroidota; class Ignavibacteria; order Ignavibacteriales; family Ignavibacteriaceae; genus UTCHB3. The sequence goes on from CAZHCW010000014.1 coordinate 77,253, forward strand.
TTGTGATGGTTTTTGAGAAAGTTTCAAATAATGATTTTAATTCTTCGGCAGTCATCATCTACTGCATCTACTTTCTTTTTCGTTCGTTCCGCAATATGGCTTTAGCAGGTTCTGTAACTGTCACAGACACTTCATTGGAAGCTCGTGAAATATAACCTTGTTTTGTAAGTTTTATTCGATAAAAATATATTTTACCTTTGGTGATCAAAGTATCGTCAAAGGCTGTTATATCCGAACTCAGAATTGCGATCGTTTGGTATGTGCCTCCCGAACCTTCTTTTCGCTCAACCAGATTACCTTCTTCTTGATTTGAATTATCTTTCCAGGATAACTTAACCATTTTCTTTGATACTGTCGGAGTATCAGCGAAGACACCGATCAGGTTAGAGGCAGGTGTCAAATCAAATGGCCATGTAACGACAGAAACCTCCCTTGAAGCACCTGAATCAGTTTGAGCGATTACTTTTACCCTGTAGTAATATGTTGCCCCTCCAAAGAGAGTGCCCGAATTGTCAGTATAAGAAGTTCTGCTTGCAGACAATGTTGCAATAGACGACCAGAGTGCTGAACTTGCAGCTTTTCGCTGAACAGACAAATAAACTCCATTTGTCGCCCTGTTGATCCAGTTTAGTTCCACTTCCCGTTGCCCCCATGCTGTAGCAGTAAGACCTTGTGGTCCCAATATTCCACTGCCGGATCCCCCTTCTGAATTGATGATCACACTAAAATTCGATTTCCCAATCTTGTTATATGCTCTTATTTTGTAATAATTAATAACAGGTGGTTTTGGAATCGGCATAAGTTTTGTCGAAGCAGATACAGTAGTGTAAAGAAAGAATGATGCGTTATCGGTGTTCACCTCACTCAACCAGATTTCATAACCATCCACTAATTTTGAACTGTCTTTCCAGGAAAGAATGATATCGCTGGCTCCTTCGGGTTCAATAATCTCAAGTCCATATGGTGCTTCCGGAGGAGATTTGGAAGTAACCACAGCAATTTTAGTCTTTGTCTCACTACTGCTTGAATTTCCTCCAAGATCGTAAACTTTTATATAGTAACTGAAGGTCTTGTTTACAAAAGTTGCAGAATCGAGATTTAACTTGATCGACGGCCTGTTACCATTTTCTGCAGGATAACTTCCGGCAAGCAGTCCATCAATATATAATTCAACCTTTGCTATTCCCTGATCGTCGGAGGCATCATATATTATCTCTTGAGGCCCAAGTATGATTGTATCGTTTGATGCAGGTTTGTACAGGGCAACCTGTGGCGGAATTGAATCACTTCCTCCAAGAGGTTCAACACAAGAGGTAAGGAAAAAACTACCAAATAATAACATTACCGGTACGAATATTTTTTTGAGCATCTCTAAACCAAATTCTTAATTCTTGTAATCTATATAATAAATTCTGGACTCTGATGATTTTAATTCCTTTACTCTCAGAGTCAATTTTTTTAATTCTCTGTTTATTTCTGTATCAGGCAAAGGAGTATTAATAATCTCAGATGATATCTTGTATGTTCCCGGCATCGATGTGAAATCCACCGGGATCAAAACTTCTTTTAAGTTAGTGGTACCAACATTTGATACTGCAATTACCATTCTTGTTGATCCCCTTGCTTCAACCCTCAACTCTACCTTATTTTTATTTGTCCACCAGTTGTATAAAACCGGCATACTGGTAACCCAGATATCCTTCTCCTTAAAGTATTTAAAGATATCTTTAACCACTGCAACATTTTCCGGTTTCAATTGTAAATTTGTATGAAGTTTTAGGACATAAAGCCCTCCCTCAAAAAGAAGACGGTCAACATCTTCGAGATATGTATACAATTGAAAATCATGATCCTTCAAACCATACTTTCCAATAATCTCTTTATCATCTCTAACTGTTTTTGTTACAGTGATGATAGCTTCTTCCCCTTTAACAACATATTTTGGTACCGACCTGTCAGTTAAAGAGTCGGTTATAATGTATTTGACACCGGAGGAGGCAGCCGCCATGAGTGAATTGTCATCAAACAATCCATAAAGTGGTTTTATACCCTGCACCTTTGTACCGGTGGAAGTTTTAAATGTTTTTATGGCACCACTGAAATCAGCTGATTGGACTTCCAGTTTGTCAAGTTTGTTAACAGTGTCGTTAACTGAATTCATAAATCCAATATCAACAACCCCGGCTACATCACCATAACCCGAAAGACTTTTAATCAAATTTGAGGATGAGGATACAGATGCACCGTCAACAAGAAATGTTGCTTTGATTCCTGAAGTCGATAATAGAGGGAGTAGATTTTTTATGTTGTCTGGTTCTTCTCCTATGGAAGCCACTACAATAGCCGCAGCTTTTTTATTGCCCGGCCAATCCACAATGTATGCACTTGGCTTCTTCGACAACCAATAAAGTGAATTCCTGATTAGTTTGTCGAGAACAACAAATTCTTCTCTCTGTCCAACCACGGTTATGATGTCAAAGCCAAACCAAACAAATCTTCCCTTGCCATAGGTGCCAAAACATAGACCTGAAGTATTTAACACTTCTTCTTTCACCAGGCCTGAATCAAGTTTAAAATCGTACCAAAAGCTCAGTTGTTGAGTTCTTGGATCCAAAACTTTGGTCGCAACCATATTGTCCCAGGTGGCAATCTTCAAACGAAATCCTGTTGGAATATCTGAAGTTATTGGAGAGGCACCCTTAAGTGTTAATAATCTTGGGGAAGGAAATTTTGAAATCTCTTTTGTAAAAACGGTACCGTAAACTTCCTTGAAAAATTCCCATCCCCGCCACTTGCCATCTGATGAAAAAGTGCCGGTTGCACCGGTAGCCAGAATGTTCCCACCCCGGTCGAGATAATCTTTGATTGTTAATACTTCTCTATCACTTAATGCTTTAACACTTGGAAGAATCAGAATCTGGAAATCTTCTGTTGTGAGAATCCCTTTTTCTATGTCATCTTCGGTAATAACTGTAATCGGGTATTTGTTTCCCGCTGCATATCTCTCCCAGGCAGCAACATTATCTTTAACCCAGGTTGATCCTTTGGGAAGGTAATTTTCCGTCTGTCTCGAGTAGAGAATGGCAATTTTTATCTGATCTTGTGAGAAAATTTTAGCAAATGATTCAAAAGAGAAGGAATTAGATGAAAAAGCGTATGCTCCGAAGACTCCCTGCAATATATAATTATATATAAATATTGAAAGTACCATCATAACTCCTCCAATGATCGCGATCAGACTGAAGGAAAAAAAGAAGTTTCTCTTCTTTAGCGCCACTTCAAGTTCCCGCCCTGACGTGCTTGTTGGGGCTGTTGTTGTTGTTGTTGTTCACTTGCGCCTTCAGAGGTAACTTTCACAAATTTCTTTGCATTTGTTGTAACCGCCGATATCGGGGCATCTCTTCTTGGAGAAAATGGCTGCACATTAGGTACATTTTCAGCAGTTAGATTGTTTGCCGGTCTGGCTGGAGCCTGATAGTTTGTGGTGGTTGACTGAGCCGTACGGTAAGCAGGGGCATGAGTGGTCTCAAATGCCGGGGCTGTTCTGCGCGATTCTCGTGTCGACGAAGCAGTATGCTCTGAAGCAAGTTCAGGGGTTACAAGCTCTGCTTGTATTGTTGCAGGAGGAACACTTTTTTGGCGCACCCCTCTCGCCTCCCTCACCTTAAACAAAATATATGCTCCGATGGAGAGAAAGAAAGTACTGATTGTGGCAACTAATATGATTGTGGCTAATATTGGTACTAATTCCATAATAAATCCTTTTTACTATTTTCCGGTTCCGATGCGTTCCAATTTACCCCAGTTCATATCCAAACCAAGGAACTCTTCAATTGTCGACATCATCTTACAAATATCAATTGCAAAAACAAAAAACATTCTATAAACAAGCGTATATGGCACAAGTCGGAATTCTTCATCTTCTACAGCTACACAATATAGTGCAGTAACGGCGTCAAGTAAAGCCAGAAATACCCACCAGAAAAATATGAGACTTGTATAACCATAAAATAGAGACACTACGATAAAAAAGAAATTTGCTACAATATTCATTATAGGCCATATAAGGGCTTCATAAAACATTGTCCAAAGAATAAATGTGTCACCAAAATTAATCGTCGGGTTATACAATAAATTTTTATGTTTTCTTATTGCCTGAAGGATACCCCGGGTCCAACGATACCTTTGTTTCAGAAGTTGTTGAAGCTTCACAGGTGCTTCAGTCCATGCTATGGCTGTCGGTTCATAATACACCTTCCAGCCTTTGGATAAAATCTTTAAAGTAAGATCAGCGTCTTCAGCAAAAGTGTCGCTTGAGTAGTACCCCACTTCTTCAATGGCTTTTTTACGAAAGAGACCAATCGGCCCCGGAATGATATTAACAAGTTTCAGGAAACTCTGGGCAGCTCTCGCCATATTCAAACCCTCTATGTACTCGAGAGCCTGTAAATCGGCGTAGAACCTTTTTCTGTTTAATACCTTAACATTCCCTGCAACAGCCCCGATTCTGGGATCGATGAAGTGCCTGGCTGCATTTTTAATAGTTTCAGGAGACAACTGACTGTCACCATCCATGCATAAAACTATTTCAGCTTTGGAGTAGCTGATTCCTGCATTAAGAGCACGGGCTTTTCCTCCATTTGGTTTGCTGATTAAGGAAACTTTAACTTTCCCGTACACTCCCTGTTGATAACCCACCATCGTTTTAGCAACATCGTAGGTATTGTCTGTGGAACCATCATTAACAACAATAATTTCATAATTTGAATAATCCAACTCGAGAAGTGATACTATTGCATCTTTCAGGAGGATACCTTCGTTATATACAGGCACGATGACAGAGACAAAAGGTTGAAAATCAGGTCGCTTTGAAAAAGTATAATTGTTTAGCCAAAGATATGCCATCCCCAAAAGTCCAAAATATCGAATTAGCAAGATCAGAAGAAAAAGTAGAAGGGAAATCATTGTCGAATATTCAAAAAGGGCTGAATAAGACAAAATAGTCATCGGCATGGTAAAAATGATCGTCAAGATCAAAGCTACAGACGAGACGCCGGAGATTATCAATCTTCGCAGAATCTGATGTAACCGGTTAACATGAGCAGTTTCGGTTGCTTCTGTGTTTTTTACGGTTATCTTGGTTGATCTGATCTTGTTCTGTGACATTTATATTCTTCTTTGTGATACTTTCCTATTAGCAAAAATCATGCCTGATAAAAAAAGTTCGATTAAGGGTGTATTATAAAGGTTTATAAAAATAAATTTTCTGAGTTTCTCACAATGAGACAGCTATAACATCCAGAATACTGAAATACTGTATGATCTTGAACTGTATCCAATTGTCTCTCTTGCCGTACTTCCCAATTGCCCTCTTGCATTAATTCTAAGATTTTCGCGAGGTGAGTAGGCTGCTTGTACATATCCTTCTCTTAACCAGTAAGCACTCTCAGGTATAAATCCAAATCTACCACCGGCGGAAATATCAAACTGTTCATCCTTATAAAAATTCCAATCTGCAAACAAACTGTGCGAAAGAAAACTTTGTGGCGAATAATAAAATATCGATTTTCTGGCGTATATAGTTGAATATAATTCATAACCCGCCAGAAGTTCCGGATAAAAATATCGCCCAACCCTTATCTCAGTGTTAGCACCTCTGTTTCCGTCGGAAACCATAAGATATGTGTAAGAGCCTGAAACTCTGTATTTAGAACCGGTTATGTACCAACCTTCAGCTTTTATCATTTCAACTCTTAATCTATCCTTTAACGATCCAAATGGATAAACAAGAAGTGCCGAATATAACATCGTGGCTGCTTCCTGCTGAAGATAAGTGACTTGTGCATGATAATGTTTTACTACATTCGCTCTTATGAATGCCTCATACAGAGGATAACTCTTCCTGGGTGAAAGAAATGCCTGTTCACCATAACTTAAACCGATCAAAAACGGGTCCAATGGTCTTATGAATAGCGACCCTTTCCACGTGTTTAGGTCAACTGTGAGTGAAGGAGATGATAACTTGCCTATGCTTCCCTGTAGCCCCACTGAAAGAAACGAAGTTACACCCAAATCGGAACTTATACCATAAGTCAGATAGCCAAAATCGGTATTATCACCAAAATAAGAGATAAACGGGTTCAATAGAATGTAGGCAGGAAATCCCCCCAGAAGTGCCTCAACACCCCCTAAAGGTAACCAGCCAATTCTTTGATTGATAAGTGCTATTTGTGTTGTGTCGGTGTTATTCACTAAAAGACTGTCATAAATATCTCTCGCTTTTCCATACTCCTCAATTTGTGCATAAGCATCTCCAAGGAATAGTTTGGCAGCAAAATCAGCATTATCCTCTTTAACCAGTCGTTCAAATTCAAGAATCGATTTTTGATAATCACCTTTAGAGAAGTAAACTTTTGCTCTTTCAAGATCGATTAAATAATCATATTCTTGATTTATAAGCGAATCATATACAGCCAAAGCTTTATCATAGTTTTTTAAACATGAGTTGATATCAGCATATTCTTTAAGAATTGTTCTGTTACCTTCGTGTTTACCAAGGAAATCATCGTAAACTTCAAGTGCTCCCTGACAGTCGCCGGCTCTTATTTTTTCACGACCCACTTCAAGGCTCTGGAATAAAGCTTCTTCAGCAGCTCTTAACTTGGAAGTTTCAAGGTTCGAGAGCAATGTTTCAAGTTCCGGATGATTTGGGTCTATTGCCCTTACGGAATCAATCAATGCACTCGCCTGATCAAAATTGTTCTTCTTCATCTCCAAAGATGCAAGCCCGATTAATGCAGTTACCTCTTTGGGCTTTGCTGCAACTACATCGCTTAAATATTGATATGCCAGCTCTTCATCCTGCCCAAGCCACACCGAGATGATACCTCTCTGAAGTTTTAACTCCAGATCAGAAGGATCTTTGGCGAGACAAAAATCCAGTTGCTCGATCGCAGTGTAGTTGTCCTGAAAATCTGATGCAATTCTTGCATAGATTTTCCGCAGTTTACAATCTTCCGAGTTTGGATTTGCATCAAAATAAGCTTTTAATAAAGTAAATGCCTCTTCAGTCCGCTTCAGATTATTGAGAAGTTGTACAATCTCTGTTAACGATTTTACATCATTCGGATTTTTTTCAAGCAGTTTCTGAAGTTCATTTATCCTCTTGGTATAATTCTGCTCTCTAATCTTTAGAACCTTGTCATTCAGTGCAATCCATTTTGGGTCTTCTTTATATTTCTCTTCAAGGATAATTAACTGTTGGTATGCCTCTTCCCATCTGCTGTACTTAATCAGTTCATCTATGAGTAGAAAGCGGGTTTTATCATCTTTTGGATTATTTCTGAGTAATCTGTAATATTTATCGATTGCAAATTCAGGAGCAGGTGGTGGTGCCTTCTGGTTTTTTGCTTCCCAGGTTGCAGTGGTATCTTTATAAAGATTGGTAAAATATTTCCCAAGTACCTGATCAAGCCCATCCTGAGCCTCCTTAAAATAAGGGCGAAGTTTTAGAGCAGTTTCGAATGAAGTTTTTGCTTCCTCACTCTTTCCAAGCCACATCTTTATATAGCCGTGACGGCTCCAGAGTCTGTGGTCGTTGGGGTATTTTTTAACAAATCTGTCTAAAATTGGTTCACATTTGGCATATTTTTTTAGATAACTCAACACTTCTGTATATCTGATGACTTCGTCAGCAGAAGGTTCTTCAAGTTCAAGATACTTGTCATACCATACTTCACTCTCTGTCCAGTTAAACATTAACCGGTAACAGTTGGCAATCGCAAGATAATTTTTTGGATTTTTGGGATTAATGGCGATTTCACGCTGATAACCCTTGATCTTTGCGTTAAGATCGTTGTTTAACAGGTTGTTAACTCTATTTAAATCGTTTTGATATTCTCTGTTAGAGGGTTCGAGTTTGGCAGCAATTCGAAAATCATTTTGTGCATTTACAAGCTGATTCCTTTTTTCATAACATTTGCCTCTCAGGTTATAACCATCAGGACGCGCCGGGAAAACTCCAACATACTTGTTTAACAGATCAATTGCTTCACCATATTTGCCTGCAGTCATCATTTTGATGGCGTCATTTTTGTATTTGTCGCCTGAATTCTGTGCAAAATTGCTGAAAAACAATGTTAAAAAGAATAGTCCCGTTATAACTGAAACTCTAACTCTGATCATCTATTATCCTACAAAACTTCTCTTAAGATACCATCAGCGTTCTCAGTAGTGGCATTTGAAACATAAGTAAATGCATAAACCAAACTTAAGACTCGTGGTAAATAAGTGGGATCGTTACTTTGCAGGTTTGATCTAATTTTTGAGGTGAGAACACTTAAAGCCCGGTCGTCAGATTTCCCTAACAGTACTATTGTAGTATAACCATCTATACACACTTTTTCTTTCAAGGTAAGGGAAAGTCTTATTGCATTATTCAACTGATTTGTTGAGATGATTCCTGCCGCCTCAGCCTGGGGATCCAATTTGAAGACAATTAAAGTGAATGCCTGCCCCGTGCTTTTATAAAGAGCAACCTGATTATTAAGAATCAGATTAAATTCTTCCTTACTGTATTGATTTGTGTGTGTCATCGGGGCATTAACAACTTCAATTTCTGAGAGTGCCCTGAATCTTGGCGGTGGAGAACCGGCTACCTGTTGAAAATTGTTCTGGTGAACCATTGGCTGCGGTACTGGCGGGTAAGCAGTGGATGATGGCATACCCATGGCAGGATAAGCGGATGGTTGACCTGGATCTAAAATCTCTGTTTGTGGCTTATTATCAATTGCAAAAACAACACCTTTGTAAGGCTCAAATGTAAAATCTGTTGTAAACTGCCCTTCTGTATGCCCAATGTTTGGCGTAATTGTCGCCTTTCCTCCTTGAACCCTGCCCCCTTCAACTTTCTGCAAATAAATAATTGCTGTTGTATATTGAACAATATTGTCAACAATATTCTGGGCAAAAGGTGTGGCTGGTTCCCCAAGTACATAAAGACTGGTTACATTTTTGTCTTCAATGCTCTCAATTGTGCGTAAAAACGCCTGTTGAAGCAGTCCAATGTTCTCAAAACCAACAAAATAAGTCAGTTCATCAAAAACAAGTCTTGCAGGTTGATACTGTTCAACAACATTCACGATATCATTAAGATATTCAACAAGATAATTGTCAGGATTTCCTGATTCATATACATCAAGTGGTGGTGTTACTTTTACAACGATTAGCTCTCCGTTGTCCATATGTGTCTGTAGATCAAAATCGACAGAAGCTGCGAGGATCATCAGATCTTTTGGTCGCATACTCGTGAAGTATAAACATACCTCTTTTTGCTGAATACCTGCCATCGCATATTGTAACCCGATGGTGGTTCTTCCCGACTTCCTGGGCCCGATCAGTACATAGGTGCCGCCTCTGTAAAACCCACCCCAAGACTCGTCAACTATGCTGATTCCGGTATTGATTAGATTGATTTTTCCGTTTGCCATATCTTCTTTACTAATTGTGTGTAGCAATAATGCGCAATAATCATGCCAAGAGCTTATTGTATTAAATTAAACAATTTAAGCTCTTTTTTCCAATATTTTAACCTGCTTTAGTCTCATATTGTACCATTATGAGACACATTTAACAGTTGTCTCATTATGATACACCTATTTATAAAAATGCGCAAAAACGAACAATGCTGTCGCGTTTGAGACAATTGTTGGTTCGTTTGTTACATAATCATTACGATCGTCGTAATACTTTACCTCCGGCGAGTTAAATTTGTCATATACAAAATTACTTCGCTGAATATTGTAAGCTTTTAACATTTCAGCCGGTGCAGGGCCCGCAGCAACAGCTCCGGGAAGGTAACCACCATTAAAATGTGCTACCTGTGAATGAAAATATTTTGTGAACCTGCTTCCAATATTATAAATAAACGATATCCCCCAAGGGTTTTTGCCAAGCACATAATCTCTCTGATAAACGGCAATAGAATCATAAATGTTACTTTTTGTCAAATCCCGGTAAAGAATTGATTGTAATGCTATGCCAAGGAAGGTGTTGGTGGTACCCCATGAGAATGCAGTCCCCTCACCAAAGAAATTTTTCTTGCGGGAATCATTAAATGCGTTCAGGTTATTCTCAAGAAGTTGTTTCATCTCGTTTGAATATTTTGCAATTCTGAATTGAGCGAGTGAATTGACATTTCCCCAACTCCACCAATAATCGGAATCAGCCTTTTTTGCAAGATTTATTGCTTCAGTAAGATATTTGCTATTGTTTGTTGCAAGATACATCTCCAAAGAGCCGAGGGCAAGTTTCCCTTCATATTTTGAATCCTGATATAATCCAATAGGATTTTGATCAAGATCGGGTGCTGACTTCCTTAATGCAAAAATATTATTTGCGGCATCCAGTAGTTTGGTAGAGTATTCTGTGTCAGAAAAACGATTTTTCCAGATTCTTGAACCCATCGCTAATGCGGCGGTATAAATTCCGATCAGATTTTTACCCATCCCGGCAAAAGCCGGTCTGTCAAATCGAAGTGTATCGTCTTCCGGCATCCTCCATCCAACAGTTTGGTCGCGCCTGTCTTGAACTTGAATGATCAATTTTCCGGGTTGATAGTTCATCCGTAAAAGAAGGTCCAACCCCACTCTTGCTTCTTCCAGAATATCAGGTGCACCATCTCCATTTTTATCAAATTCAACCTTTTTGGGGTTAAATTCATAAGCGAACAATAACATATAAGTAGAAAATGCAGTGGTATTTAAGAACTTGGTGAAATCTCCGGCATCATGCCACCCACCCGTAACATCCACTTTACCTGCTGCCGGGTCACTTACAACATTTGGTGAATCAAACAGATGACACACCTTGTGTAAATATGGATTTGTGGGGCCACATCTCTGTATTTTAAAGAAGAGCAATAACGAATCCACAATTTTTGCGTAGAGATTCTCACCAACTCGAAAATTGTTGGATCTGGTATCTCCACTCTCAATTACATAGGTGCCATCTGCATTTAAACCGGTAAAATCAATTATATGACAAAAATTGTAACCACCCCAGCCTCCTACACTCGGAGGAATATTATCGGTAAAAACAACTTTTCCGGTTTTGATATCCTTTATGTCGTATTTTTTGTTCCCAAAATCAGTTTTGGTTAAAACAACAGCAGTCTTCAACTCATTTCGCTGAAAACCAACCTGATTAACTCGAATAAAAGATTCTGCAATTTCTTCGCCTCTTTCATCTGTTACAACAGGGATCAATTTTACATTGTCATCTGCTTTATTTGAAGAAGAGAAAAAACATGACGAAAAAAGTAGAGCAAGTCCGATGACCAGCACAGTCCGTTTATACATTTTCACTCAATTTAAAATGATTAACATATAATATGAACAAATATTTTTGCAATTCAAAGTGCTAATTGAATAACTCCTCAACTTTAATAATCTTTACATTCTCAGGCTTTATATTAAGCTTAAATGATGAGATCAATTTGTCCTCTTGCAGAACACTTTCAGGTTTTGGAGTTTGATATTGAATTGGTGAAGGTGAATTATTTACAAGAGCAGTTTTCAGGGCTTCTGCATCATCTGTCACAAACACGATAACCATATTCTCGGGTGAAAAGTATTTTTTTATAGCACTATTCACTTGATCATGTGAAACTGTTGACATACTCTCTCTGAACTTTTGCAAATGCCCGGGAGCTTCAACACCATAATATCTGTCATCAATTGCATAACCGAGTCTCATCTCAGTGTTTGGTGCATAATGAAGTACATATTTTTTTAAGAAATCGCGGGTCATAGTGAATCCATCTCTCGAGATTCCTTCATCAACTAACAAATGAAGTTCGCGAAGGGCAGCCCGTAAAGCAAAATGTTTGGTTTCATTTGGAACAGGTCTGATCCAAATTTCAAACAAATGTTTTTTTAAGGGTACATTAACAGGTGGTTTTGAAAGTCGTCCACCATTTGGATAATACTCGATATAACTGTAATCGCCGTAGTTAAGCCCTCTTGCTTCTCTAATCACCTGATAAAGATGTGAGCTTGAATTTCTGTGTTCACCCAGCCAGGAGTTGGCAAGAGCCAAAGGATACCACTCAGGATTATTCCTTAAGATATCGATTGGATAACCCATCGAGATGGCTGTTGCGTTAGTTTTTTTCTCAACTATCACAACATTTAAACCCAAAACTTTAGCAGGAAGTATATCCATCCCTTTATTTAAATCACCTTCAGGTAATTTCTCGAGCTCATCCCATACTTTGTTTACAAGCTCGTCATCATATCCCCCGCCAATTGCGAGAGAAAAATTACTTCTGTTAAAATATCTTTTGTAAAATTGTTTTACATCATCCAGTGTGATGCTTTTTAAACTGCTTATTGTACCTGTGGAAAGATGTCCGTAAGGTGTATTTTTATATATCTCGTTATACAAAACAGCTTTTCCAAGTTCTTCATCACTTGAATAGCGAAGTGAAGTTGTGAGGTAACTGATTGCCTCATCTTTTACTCTGTTAAAATCTTCTTCTCTGAACCCGGGTTCATGCAATTGACCGATAAATAGAGGAAGATACTCATTTAGATTATCACGATGAACTGATCCACTATAAACACAATTCTCTTTCGAAACAGATGCATAATAACCTGCTGCAAGAGGATAAAGTTTTTCAAGAATCTGCGAGTAAGTGAAATTTTTGGTTCCACCTTCATTTAAAAGGGCTGCTGTTAGAGCTGCAAGACCTTCTTTCCCTTTTGGGTCATCTTTTGAGCCGGCGTTGAACCACACCTTAAATACAATTACAGGTTCTTCTGTTTTTAGAAGGAATAATCTATCTTTGTCGATTGCGGAAATGTTGCTCATAATTACTATTGTCAATAAAAGACTTAAAAATTTAATATTTCTTGTAAACATTTTAGTTTCCTGTCAAAATTACTTGGTTTCTGCTCTCTTTAACAAAATATTTATTAACCGCTCTCTGAATATCTTCAGGGGTTATTTCCATCATCTGTATAAAATATTCGTCAAGCACTTCGATATCACCTGTAAGTGTTATAAACATTGGTAACACTGAAGCAACAGATTCAGGACTGTCGAGTCCCATCAGAAATTGATATTTCATCCTTTTTTTCAAATTATCCAATTGTTCTTTTGAAACCGTATTATTCTTAAAATGTTCGATGGTCTTTTCGATTTCTGCAATAACATAATCCATATCACTTTCAGCCTTCACTCTCGAATAGATCATGAATGGGAATGGATCGCGTTTTGTTTGTGCTCCGGCAGATACAAATTGAACCTTCTGCTCATCAAGTACCAATTTTTTATATAATTCACTGGTTTCTCCAAATGCAAGGTCTGCAAACGGTAACATTGCCATATAATCTTTATTGTAAACATTAAAAGCGTCGTATTTATAACCAATAGCTACCAAAGGAAGTGTTTTCCCGTCATATTTAATCTTTGCTTCGCGTGGAGCAGTCTGTTTTGGCTCAGGTTCAATCTTTGGAGAAACATAGCCGGGGCGCCATGGAGAATAATAATCTTCGACCATTTTACTCACTTTTTCGGGATCAAAATCACCTGTGATCACTAAAACACAATTTTCAGGGCGGTAATATCTGTTATAAAATGAAAGGCTGTATTCATACTGATTTGGCATATCTTTTATATCGGCTTCAAATCCGATGGTTGTATGTTTATAAGTGTGTTGATCAAAAGCCATATCCTGAAATTTCTCAAATAAAACTGAGAATGGATTTGTGACACTTTTACGGTATTCACCATAAACAGCACCTGATTCGGTCATAAATTGATCTTTAGGATAGTTTAAATTTCTAAACCGGTCAGATTCAAGGTCCATTACTTTATCAAGATCTTCGGCAGCAAAATTCAGGTGGTAAACCGTAAGATCATCGTCGGTGTAGGCATTTGCATCTGCACCAATTGATGTTGTTACCGAATCATAAAGTGGATATTTGTTTGTACCCCTGAACATCATGTGCTCAAAAAAGTGAGCAAAGCCACTTTTACCCGGTTCCCACTCATCCCGACTTCCTGTTCTTACTACTGTGTAGTAGGAAACGAGACCACTTCCCGGCATTGGGATTAACAATGCCTTAAAGCCATTATTGAGATTAACACGGTGTACTTTATATGGAAATACACCACCTGCTGAAATTTCGATTGTTGTCATAATCAATACTAACAGAACCAATTTAATAATTGAATAACGCGTCATAATTTATTTTTCTCCGTTTTTAAATTTTTTCTATCCCAATCCCGGGAAGTTTGGAAATGGAAACTTTACCATCAATAATTTTGGTACCAGTATAAAGGTCGTTACTTATTAATAATGCTCCATCAAGGTCAGCCCACAGTGCTTTTGGAGACAGGTGAGCAGCGGCCGAAATGGCACAGGAAGTCTCCGTCATGCATCCGATCATTACTTTTAAACCGAGACTGTCAGCAAGACTGATCATTTTGTTGGCATTTCGCATCCCGCCACACTTCATCAACTTAATATTGATCCCGGAATAAATTCCGTGAGCTTTAATAACATCTTTTACACCCTGAACTGCTTCATCTCCAATTGTTGGCAAAGGGCTGTTTTGGGTAAGCCAGGCATTATCATCAAGTTTTTGTTTATCCAACGGTTGTTCAATGAATACAATTCCTTTTTCTTTTAGCCAGTGAATCATGTCGAGGGCAAAATGTTTATCTTTCCAACCTTGATTAACATCCACACAAATTGGAACATCAGTTACAGACCTGATCGTCTCAATCATCTCCTTATCTGTATCTCTTCCAAGTTTCACTTTTAAAATTTTATATTCAGCAGCTTCCTTTACTTTGGTTTTAACCACTTCAGGAGTATCGATACCTATTGTAAAACTTGTGAAAGGTGTTTTTTCAGCATCATATCCCCAAATTTTATACCAGGGCTGACCGATCAACTTACCCACAAGATCATGCAGAGCGATATCCACAGCTGCTTTTGCAGCATAGTTACCGGTATCAACTGTGTCGAGGTAGTCGATAATCTCTTCCAATTTAAATGGATCATTAAATTGTTCCAGATTAACCTTCGAAAGAAAAACTGAAGCCGTTTCATGGCTTTCGCCAAGATAAGGGGGCATTGAAGCTTCGCCGTATCCAACCAAATCACCATATTGTATCTCTGTAAGCATCACTGGTGTAGTGGTTCGTGAACTGTTTGCTAAAGTAAAAACATGTTTAAGTTCAAGAGTATATGGTCTAAAACTCAATTTTAATTTTTCACTGTTCATTCTGTTTACCGCAAATTTTGAAATTGAACCGGCATTTCCTGCTACAACAGCAGCACCTGCAAGAAGCGAGGCTTTTTTAATAAAATTTCTACGCGAATCCATTAAATCCTCATTTGAAAAAAATCTTCTGGTTCAGTTTTATGATCCCGGGGGTGTCAAGACTTGTAAGTATCCTTCTTGCCTTAACCAACATTGAAGTACGATATTCGCTAAATATTGGGCTTTTGGGATCAAAACTGTTTATTTTTACCATCCCGGCAGCATGAATAAACTCTTTGTTGCCAAGGTAAATTCCCACATGCGTAATTCTTTGATCTTTCCCCGGTGGAGGTTCAGGTCCAAAAAACACGAGATCCCCTCTTTTTAACTTGTCATAACCACCCGAAATATCAACTTCCTCACCATATAAACATTGCTGTGAGGCGTCTCTGGCCAGTTGCACACCATTCAGGAAATAAACCGTTTTGGTGAACCCACTGCAATCCATCCCCTTTGGTGAAGTCCCACCCCAAAGATATGGCACACCCATAAATCTTTTAGCAGTTTTGATAATTTCGTTTGGATCAGGTTTTAAGTTTTTTAACCATTTTTTAAGTGGTTTTGCAGATTTTGACGGAATAAATCCTTTTCTTCCGTCAGGAAATTCAACTGAATAACTCTTTTTGCCTGCATCACGAAGCAATAATATTCCACCGGCAGTGATATCAGAAATTGTACCATCATCCATTTTTGGGGATGAGAACACCAATCCATAAATATCAGTATAGATTATTTTATCAGCCGCCATCCACTTGGAAAACTGGTCGGCAGTCATCAGTTCTATACCTGCACCATCGATCCAGCCGATGTAGTTGTCAGGAGTTTGTATCAAAAACCAGTCATCGTCCGCATCTTTTAATACCCTAATTGTGGTACCGAGTAACGATTGAGTCACTAACTCGGCTGAATGGTCGGGCTTTTGTCTGATGTTCCCAACAGAGAGAGTTATGACCGCCTGCTCCAAACCGTTTAATGATTTTAGTGGCAACCTGACAACCTGATCTTTTATCGTATAGTTGTATAACATTGTTTTAATTTCATCCATTGCCTCAGGAACGGTGGTTTCACCGGTTATCACAAGGATATCCGGTGAAGGAACATCAAACTTGAGATCAAGAATTGCTGTTCGTTTATCGGGAGCATATTTACTCTTCACTGCCTTGTAGGCACCATCCATTTGGGACAGACCAATAACTTGTGCTGACATTTTAAAACCAAAGGTTAAAAACAAAATTGATATTGCAATATTTCTAATCATGTACTTCAATAATTTCTAAAAATCAAAATAAATTGGTGGTGCCATTTCTGCCATCATTATTTGCGATGCCAGATAAAGGAACAAACCAAGCAGAATTCCCAGGGCCCAAACAGGGGATTTCATCAAATTTTCTCTGATTCTGTCCTTCATCTTTTCAGGGAAAAATATGATTACAATTCCCAGAACAGCAAGAATTGTAACTCCGGGAAAACCACCATAAAACTGCGAAAAAACACCCGGATGCAGATTTTCTGTTATCTGTGTGTAGATCATCGGAATTTTTTCAAGAGTATCAACTCTGAAAAATATCCATGTGAATGTTACGATATTAAAAGTGATGAATCCTCTTACAAAATTAAGTCCACGGCTATCTTTCAGTCCAACAGAAGTTAATCCCTTTTTACGGAGTTTTCGGGTAAGAACTGAAACACCCATAATAACACCATGGATAGCACCCCAGATTATAAAACCCCAGGTTGCCCCGTGCCACAATCCACAGAGTGTAAATGTAACAATCAGCGCAATTGCATTGCCATACTCTTTTAATCCTCTTAAACCCATCTGTAAAGGGCTAAAAAGATAATCGAGAAGCCAACGGGAGAGGGATATATGCCACTTCCGCCAAAAGTCGGCAACACTTGTTGCTTTATATGGCGAATTAAAGTTGTCAATTATCTTATACCCAAAAAGCAGGGCAATCCCTACTGCCATATCAGAATATCCCGAAAAATCGAAATAGATTTGAATGGAATATCCATAGATCGCAATAAGATTCTCTGTTCCCGTAAATCTTAACGGGTCTTCAAATACACGATTAATAAAATTTAAGGAAATGTAGTCTGATATGATCAATTTCTTAATTACACCGGAGATAAGGTAAAATACTGCGAGTCCAATAACCGGTTTCCCCTCCTCAGAGGTGAGTAGGTTTACTTTACCTTGTGGTATAAATTCATCGGCTCTGTCGATTGGACCTGCTTGAACATTACCAAAAAAGGTAACATAAAGCATAAAATCATCCAATGCGGGCAATTCTTCATACTTTTCGTAATAGATGTCAAATAAATAACTTAACACTTTAAAAATGTAGAATGAAATACCAATCGGCAGGATTATATCAAGAGGTGTGAACTCACCCCCACCAATCCCTGATACTGATTCGAGTATAAAATTAGTGTATTTGAAGTAACCAAGCAACCCGATATTTATAACTACCATCAACCAAAGCAGATAGCGTCGTTTATCAATATCAGCTGTCTTGAATAATAGATAACCAAAACCATAGTTCACAACACCCACACCAAGGAGGAGTATTAGGAATAATCCACCTATCTTGTAATAAATATAGAAAGAAAAGAGCAAGAGGAACCATGCCCTTAATTTCTGGTTGGGATAGAGAATATGGTAAATTAATAGTCCACCGGCAAGGATGAACAAAAAAGTGAGTGTACCAAACTGAAGAGGACTATCCGGATTGTAGGCAAATAGTCCCAGAAGTTTGGAAAAATCGATATTAAAGTTCAATTAATTACCTGTTATGAAAGTTTTGAATCCACAAGTCTTTGTAAATCACCAAGATTTTTACATTTTAGAACTTCAATATGCTTCAACCTGATATTATATTCCTTCTCGATTGTCAGAATTACATTGGCATGACTTAGTGAGTCCCACCCGGGTATTGTATTGGCTTTTGTGTCATCAAGAATCTCATAATCTTCGAGTTCAAGCTGTTTCAGGATTGTATTTTTTAGTCTTTCTGAAATCATTTTATTCTTCTTTCAATGTTTGTTTAATTCTTTCATTTCAGCGATTCTCTCTTTGTTTGCTTTTCTGCTCGGCTTACCGGCTGAACTCTTAATTAGCCAGCGGGGAGGGACAAGATAAACATTTGAAATTGTAAGGTCAACGGAGTTGCCCTTCTCTTTAACACGCTGAATCAGTTTTCTCTTTTCAACATCATCGGTAATTGATGTCTCTGCAACAACACTTATTTCCTCGGTACCAAGTTCATTATTCTCCTCACCAAAAGAGATTACTCTTCCGGGAATTAAATCTTTTACTGTTCCAATGGCATCTTCAACATCCTCAGGATAGATATTCTTTCCTGCAACAATGATGATGTCTTTTTTTCTACCAATTACAAAAAGTTCACCATCTTTTTTAAATCCGTAGTCGCCACTTAAATACCATCCTTCTTTTAAAACTTCGACCGTTTTTTCAGGATAATTTCTGTAGCCGTCAAACATTGAAACAGAATAGATTACTATCTCACCTACTCCATTTTCTTCAACGGTATTTCCACTTTCATCAACAATTTTAACATTACAACCATCTATCGCGCGTCCCGAAGAGACACAAATCCGGCTCGTTTTTCCGGGTATTGGGGGAACAACCTGCCCCTGCGCAAGGCTTTCCCTGTCAACTTCTATCGTAACTATTGGTTGTCCGGGAGTGGTTTGAGTCGCGGCAAAAGTTGTTTCTGCCATTGCATAAGAAGCTGAAAGAGCAAGTGGATTAAATCCATATTTTTCAAATGCAGTTGTAAATTTTCTGTGGCTTTCATTCCTAACAGGTTCACTGCAATTAATTACCAATCGAAGAGTCTCAAGCGAAACATTCTCCATCTCATCTTCTTCAATTCTGTCAGCCATAAAACTGTAGGCAAAGTTTGGCAACCAGGTTACCGACCCTTTTTCTGCTGCCAAAGCTTCAAAAAGAAGTGAAGGTGCTAAAACCCATTCAAAAGGATCAACCTGTATTGAGGTGATACCAAAAGCCAAAGGAAGATGAAATGCAGCAATCAAACCCATATCATGGTACAATGGCAACCAACTTACAATTTTGTCATCTTCGGTCAGTTTGATCGCTTCGGCATAGTTGTCAACATGATCGAGTACTGCCTTTTGTGAAAGGAGGACAGGTTTTTGAAGTCCGGTGGTACCTGATGAATGTTGCAATAAAAACGGATCGCGTTCACCTGTGGAAGATCTGATTGATTGAAGTTCTTCAACCATGTTGCCTGTAAGATTAAAATCCCGGTTCCATTCCAATGGGAAGTGAAGCCCTTTAATTGTGGATCCCTCATGACTTACAAGAGGTGCAATTATTGGTTCAAGATCACTTTCAGTGAAAATCCAGTCGAGTCCTGATCTCTGTGACATTCCCTCAACACCGGATTTAAATTTATCAGGGTGAAGGCGGGGGTTTGGATATGCAAGAACTGCGGGAATGGCTCCCAACCCTGCTACTCCAAGATAAAGAGGGAAAAACAAAGGATTGTGACGAATAATTATCGCACATACTTCATCTCGTTTAATGCCCTTTTCCTTTAATAAAACAGAAAATTTGTTGGCAGTTTCCAACAAATCCTTGAATGACCATCTGAATGGTTCCTCACCGGCTTTCCAGTGGACAATGGCGTCTTTATTGGGAAAACGCCGGGAGTTATCCTCCCAGCGTTCCCAAACATTATTAAAATGTTTCAATTATTTATTCCGCGTTAATTTTTACTGTAGTAGTCCATCATTGCATCAAAGAACATCCGTGCAACTTTTTTGTAACCCTCTGCACTAAGGTGTGTCATATCTGCTGTTGCAAGTTTATCTTTTGACCATTTTTCCATGGAACCACTTCCACCCATTGCATCATATAAATTCCAAAAAGCAACACCAGTGCTACTGGCAACATTTTTCTGAACTTCAATAAGTTTTGGAACCATTGAATTGGTTTCGAACTTCGAACCAACTTTTTTGCCTTTGTCACCAACACCAACAATGATAACAGGTACTCCCGGCATGGCACTCTTGATATGATTTACCGTTGCAGCGAATTCTCTTTCGTAAGCTTTGGTATCTTTCACTTTGTCAACTGAATTTAAGCCAAAACTTAATACAACGAGATCATAACTTAAAAGTTTATTAAAATCGCTTAGATTACCTTTTGGAATTCTTTTTAATGCAGAACCGTCATCTCCTCTGAGCGGGAAATTGTCAACATAAACGCCATTACCCGACTCAAGACTTACACCGTACAAAGCAGCCTGGTTATCTTTTGTAGCTGTTAATTTGAATGATTTTGATCCTTTATAGGTAATATCCGTTACATTAACGCCTTTTCCGGTTTTAAATGGGGCAGAGTGTTCACCACCTTTATCAAATTCATAATCAAATGAACCCGAACCTTCGGTGTAAAAAACTCTAACTTTGTCAAATGTCCTAACGGTTTTGTATTTCCAGGTGGTTTCATATTTCACCCAGCTTCCACTTTTAGGAACAAAGACTCCACCGGAAATACCTGCTCCTCTTTTTGGATTTCCACCGGTTACCAGCTGTGAATCCCAATTAGATGAGAAGTCTAATTTTGTTGTCCCTCTGTAGGCTTTATCCTGAGTTGTTATTGAAACAAAACCAACTCCGGTTCCGCCAAATTTCTCCTGAAGTGCTTCTCTAAAATCAGCACAAATATTATCTCCCTCAATTGCAGAATCGCCAAAATATGCGATCCTAACCATTCCACTTTTAGCATTTTTAAGCGCGTTGGCGAAAGCTTTCAATTGAGCAGTGTTGCCCGAAATAGGAACTTTTGCCTGGTATTCTTCAGCCTCAAAACTTTTGCCGTAATTTGATTCGGAAAGAACATCGCTCATCACAAGTATGCCATAAGCATCTGCCAATTGCATAAAATAGTTGTATTCGTTAGTCCTTTGTGATAATTCATCTTTTTGGATGTCCGAAAGGATATCAACTTTTTTTGTACTGAATGGGCCTATTTCAATCCCTTCAGGAATGAATGTAAATCCATAAAGGGAAACTACTGCAATGGTAAGTAAAAATACTGAACGAAATCCAGCGAATTTTTTGATCATGATTTTCTCCATATTATTAAAATTCTGACCTTCGAAAAATGAGGGCTCCTCTGATTACAAATTTAATAAATAAATCCGAGAAAACCCGTTATATTAGTGGTTAATAAAGATAATTAATCTAGACAAGACTTATGAAAAACACAATTAACCTCATTTGTTTAACACTGTTCCTCACTTTTAGTTCCAACTCACTGGCACAATCACGGGTATATAAGGTGATTTTCGATGATGAAATCTCATTACCTCTCGTACAATACCTTAAAAGAGCCCTTGAACAGGCAGAAAAAGACAATGCTGATGCCCTTCTTGTGGAAATAAATACTTTTGGAGGAAGAGTTGATGCAGCTACACAATTAAAAGATATTCTGCTTGATGCAAAAATTCCTACCATAGCTTTTGTAAATAAAAGAGCCATTTCGGCCGGTGCATTAATAACTTTGGCATGTAAAAAAATTGCCATGGCTCCGGGAAGTACCATAGGTGCAGCTACAGTTGTTGATCAAGAGGGGAAAAAAGGCTCCGAAAAATATCAATCATACATGCGTGCTGAAATGCGATCAACCGCCCAAATAAATGGTCGTGATCCAAAAATAGCTGAAGCGATGGTTGATGAGAGAATTATCATCACCGGGTTGGTTGATTCCACTCAACTTCTCTCGCTCGATGATAAAGAAGCTCTTCAGTACAAAATTGCTGATACGGTAGTAAACAGTGCCAAAGAAGCATTGGCTGCCTTTGGTTTTAAGAACCCAACTATCATCGAGATAAAAAGCAATTGGGCGGAAGAATTTGTAAAATTCTTAAGTAATCCGGTTATTTCATCATTATTAATCATGCTTGGACTGGCGGGACTCTATACGGAAATAAAAACACCGGGATTTGGGGTACCCGGGATTCTGGGAATCACTTTTCTTGCTCTCTTTTTTGGTTCTTCTCTAATTCTCGATTTGGCAACCTGGTTTGAAATTCTTCTTTTCATCCTGGGATTGGGAGCAATTCTGGTTGAGATTTTCCTTATTCCGGGGTTTGGAGTTGCGGGTGTGGTGGGTATTCTTTTAATGATAGCATCAATTTTCTTCTCTTTATTCAATACTGAGGGTTATTTTGAATATTCCCTGCTGCAAAATGCAATCATTCAATTGGGAGTTTCCCTGTTTGGTTTTTTCCTTATTGGTTTTGCTGCATATAAGCTTTTACCCAACACACGCACATTTAAATCATTTGTACTCGATGTGGAATCGGGATCAAAAACCGGATTTACAACGGCACCTGATTATTCAGCTCTTGTTGGTTTGGAAGGAACTTCGATGACCGTCTTGAGACCTTCCGGTACCGCGATTATTGATGGTGCCCGACACGATGTTGTTACCGCCGGTGACTACATCGAAAAAGATTCAAAAATCAGGGTTATAAAAGTTGAAGGAATGAGAATTGTAGTAGAGAAAGTTTAAAACAAAAAGAGGCTGCCCAATTTATATTCAGCAGCCTCAAATTATAAGATTTTAAATATTACTTTAATC
>CAZHCW010000015.1:0-93976 GCA_964531325.1 uncultured Ignavibacteriaceae bacterium
TTCTTTTGTTATAATCTCCATAAATGTTGTTTACATATAGGTCAGTGCCGGTTTCAATTGGGGTCCAGTCTGTTCCATTGAAGTGATATATTTTGCCACTATAACCTCCGGCATAAATATTATTACTATCGCTTCCCCAGACATTTGCTGTAGCCAGTGGAAGTTTTTCAGAACGGATTTGTGTTGTCCCATCATACCAGGTCACACCAAAAGTACTAAACAACATCAAATTATTATTGATAAAAGCTAATATTCCGGTAATTTCAGGTACTGCAAGAAAATTTCCGGGTACTTCATACCAAATTCTTTTATATTCCCATCCCGTTCCATCCCAATGTGCTGCATTATAGTTTGAATAACCTGCAAGATTGGTATCAGGAAGAACAAACAGACCAACAGCCCAGATATCATTCTCACTAATTATTGCAATATCATTAACATAGCTATAGTTTATATTAGTACTCCCGAGGTAATGTTTAGTCCAACTAAAGGAATTACCTGTGGGTGAAAGTGTGGTAAGATTTGTTACATTGGAAAAAATTGGTGAATTGTTGGGAGGAGTTATTAATGCCTGAAAAACATAAACTTTGGAATAGGTAAGGGAGGGTATGTACAAGAGAGTATCTGTAGTTACCACCGAAATGGACATAACTGTTTGGTTATCTTGAAGGAGCAAGACCTGTGCAGGTAACATACCCGGAGGAATGGACAGATTAAGCCAACCCTCAGTGCAGGACACATCGTCAACTGTAAGAACAGGTTTTTCTACCTGATTGGTTGGCGATTCTGAACAACCTGTCAACAATCCAAAACCCAAAAGAAACAAAGTATAAAACATTTTCATGCTAAACCACCAAAGAAAATAAATTTGATGTTATGATTAAAAACTTGTCAAGATGAAATTCTTTAAAACGAAAAAACGGAAACCCACACTTAGCCTCACACCGTGGCAGTTACCGCCAGGGGTTGACTAAAAGTCGGTTTCCGTTTTAATTCCAAAACCTGATTACATGTTAAAGCTGAAATCTACAATTGTCATCCCACAGACAATCAACTGCTTCTGATATTTCTTTTTTGTTTTTCCAAAACTCCCATATTGAACACAATTAAAATAATTGAAATATTTTAATAGTGCAAAAGTTTTTCAAAAAAGTGAAAATTTTCTTAAGTCAACCAGGAAGATGGAATTCATTCTAAATTAAACAGTCAAAAAGAGAAGTCAAAGAAACTCAGGTCAGTGATTTCTTCTTTTTCGGGTGTTTCAACCTTTTTGCCTGAACTCGATGCTACTAAATTTTGAGGTGAGTAAATGATTACAAGGTGAGAATCAAAATATTTTCTTCCGCCGGAGCGGGATTAAAATTTGCGAAAATCTCCCAACGAATGCCTTCGGCATGTTTAATCTGCGTGTATCTGCGGGTTATTATTACTGTTTTTCTCCGTAATTTTAAACTTCATTTTTCCTTTTACACTTTCATTGGTTATATGATAAAACCGACTTTATTATCTGTCTTGTTATTTCTCCTGTTTTCAACAAATATAACTCCCCAAACAGTTGAATTTCTCCCCGGTACACGGCTTTTTAATATGCTTCGTGCTGCCGACACCGAACCTAAATTTGGATTAACATTCGCTCCTGACGACAACTCAATGAAAGTGGATGTAGGTAATGCTTTTGATGTCCTTTCGATCCAAATTGGCCGCTCAACAACACTGAATGCCGGAGTAGAATTTTTTGCTTATGCAAAAGTGGTTGAGTATCGTGATTACAGGCTTCAGGTGGCAGCAATTGATGGGTATTTTGGCGGAAATATTTCTTATCTGAAAAAACTTTCCGATTCACCTCATCACTTACTTGCACGACTACGGTTCATCCATAGAAGTGCCCATTTAGTTGACGGTGCATGGGATCCATCAAATAATTCGTGGAAAGATGGAGTGGAACCGGTACCTTTCGCAGATGACTTTTTTGAACTTAATCCCGCAATCCAATTGCATTACGCGGTCGCAGACATCAGAGTATATGGTGGTCTTGCTTATTCGATCCTCATTCGTCCAAAAGATCAGGAGAGATTTAGTTTTTCAGCCGGAAGTGAAATTATATTCAACAATCCATTGTTTAGTTTTCTACAGAAGCCTGTAAGAATTTATGGTGCCTGGGATATCAAAACGAAAGCCCGTCCCAAATATCTCCCCTCCCATTCTCTCATGGCCGGTCTCAAGTTTGGTGAGAAACAGGGCATTGGTTTATCCATTTATGCATTTTACTATAGCGGGTATGATTTTTTTAGCGCATATTATAAATCCAGACTGAATAAATTTGGTATGGGATTTTTCCTCGATTTTAATCCTTAGAAGGAGCCTTTTACGGAAAAAATTATTGAAATAAACGACCTTCATAAAAAATATAAAGATGCTTACGCCGTTAATGGTTTAAACCTCAATGTATATGAGGGCGATGTGTTTGGATTCCTTGGGCCCAATGGTGCCGGGAAAAGCACAACAATCAGAATGATGATGACTCTAACCTTCCCAACCAAAGGAAACATTAAATTATTTGGGAAAGATATCTACAAAGAACGAAACTATATCCTGAGTCGTGTAGGAGCCATAGTTGAAAAACCCGACTTTTATGGCTACCTAACTGCATGGAAAAACCTCGAGATTCTCGCCCGTACTTCCGGATACCCCGTAAACGATAAAAAAATTATGTCCATTCTCGAAATGGTGGGCCTCGAAAAACGATATAATTCAAAAGTGAAAACTTTTTCTCACGGGATGAAACAGCGACTTGGAATTGCACAGGCACTAATCCACGATCCAAAACTGATTATCCTTGATGAACCTACAACAGGACTTGATCCACAGGGAATGAAAGAAATTCGTGACCTTGTAGTGAGCCTTAGCCGGGATCATCAAAAAACAATCCTCCTCTCCTCCCATATCCTCTATGAGGTTGAACTGATCGCCAATAGAATGGTGATTATCAACAAAGGGAAAACGGTAATAGAAGGCTCCGTTGAAGACCTCCTTAATGCTGCTGAGACCAGAGTGAATATTGAGGTGGACAACACTGAAAAAGCCGTGCAGATAATTAACGAGTCGAATGTAAAAGGTCGAATTGATAATGTGTCCAACTCAACAATTATTATGTTTATGAATAAATCTGAAATAGCACCTCTGAATAAAAAATTTGTTGAGGCAGGCATCGCTGTTCACTCACTCGTTCCCACCCGGTCGCTTGAAGAATATTTCCTCAATTTAACAGAGAAGGGGGAATAACAATGATCGATCTCGTTAGAATAGAACTCTATAAAATCTTTAAAAAATGGCGCACCTACATCGGGTTTTTAGCCATTGCAACTATCGTTTTGGTAATCGAAATTGCGATGCTGGTAGAAGGTGAAAACTATCTTCGTTTCCTTACCCGGAATCTGGAATCCATCTTTGTATTTGAAGGTAACTTTTTGAACGGCTACCTGATGTCATACATTGTTTTGGGTGCATTGGGAATCCATATCCCTTTCCTGATAACACTTGTAGCAGGAGACCTTTTGGCGGGTGAAGCAACGGCTGGTACATACAGGATGTTAATAACCCGTCCCATCACAAGAATACAACTTTTAACAGCCAAGGTTTTAGCAGGGACACTCTACACATTTCTGATGGTACTTTTTCTTGCAGTGCTCTCACTTGGTTTGGGATTTATTCTTTTTGGCACTGGTGAATTGATCGTGATTACGGATGTCTTGATAATTTTTGCAAGAGAGGATATTCTGTGGCGTTTTGTTATTGCATATGGCATAGCCTCTCTTAGTATGATGGTGGTAACCTCATTGGCTTTTTTCTTCTCCTCTTTGGTTGAAAATGCAATTGGTCCCATAGTGAGCACCATGGCGGTGATCATAGTTTTTTATATCCTCTCAAACATTGATATCGAACTGCTCCAAACCATTAAGCCGTATATGTTTACAACTTATATGCAATCTTGGAGGGTAATTTTTACAACTCCTGTTGAAATGGATGAACTTTATCAGGCTATTGGGGTGCTTTCACTCCACATCGGTGTGTTTCTAAGTTTAACTTTTTATCTTTTTAGTAAAAAAGATATTACTTCATAAGTATAGGAATTTATATGTATAAAAAAATATTATTGTCAATTATCCTCCTTGCAGTTTCAGCTTTCTCGCAATCAGAATCTGATAAGATTCTTAGCCAGGTGAAGAAAAAGTTTGATGCGATAAAAGATTATGAAGTGGATGTGAAAGTGAAAATTGATGTGGATTTCCTCAAGGTACCCGACACCGAGGCTAAAATCTACTACAAAGCTCCCGACAAGATTCAGATGAAAACCGGCGACAATTTTGCGCTAATCCCAAAAGAAGGGTTGAATTTTAGTCCGGCAAATCTCCTTACCGGAAAATATACAAGTATGTATGAAGGCGACACAAAAATTAACGGAAAGTTGCATCATATTGTTAAAGTAATACCTCTCGGGAACAGCGATAATGTCGTTTTATCAACGCTTTGGATCGATAAATCATCGTTTTATATCTCAAAAGTTGAAACAACAACAAAGATGAACGGTACTTTTCAGATTGATCTTATTTATCCGGCATCGTCAAAATACCCACTTCCTTCCAAAATGACTTTTAGTTTCGAAGTCGGTAAGTTTAACCTGCCCAAAGGCTTTGGCGGTAAAAAGAAAAAACCGGAAACCACCGGCAACAAAACTCCCGGCAAAGTTTACATCGACTACAAAAACTACAAAGTAAACAAAGGACTTTCAGATAGTATCTTTAAGAAGAAATAGCTATTTAATCCAATAATGCAGTAATCCAATAATGCAGTAATGCAGTAATATTTAAAATGAAAAACGGGCTGTCCTTTCGGATCAGCCCGTTTTTACTGCACCAACAATTAAGATTTATTATCTGCTTTTTCTTTCTCTTGAGCCACCTGAGCTGCTGTTTCCACCGGAGTTTCCTCTTTCAGTTGTGCGTGCTGAGTTGTCTCTTTTTGGAGTTTCCCTTACCGTATTATCTTTTTTAGGTGTATCCCTTTTTACTTCTCTCGAACTGTTATCTTTTTTTGGAGTGTCCCTCTTTACCTCTCTCGAAGTATTGTCTTTCACTACCGGTCTGTTGTCTTCTCTTTTTACCTCTCTCGAAGTATTGTCTCTGACTACAGGTTTATTGTCATCTTTTTTTACATCCCTCGAAGTGTTGCCATTGTCTCTTGTTACCGGCTTGTTGTCTTTCTTAACCACCGCCCTATTGTCATCGGATCTGTCAATCACTCTCGTGTTCTCGTTTCTCTTCACTTCGCGGGTTGTTTCCCTCGCTGCTTCATCTATTTTATCTGATCTTAAGTTCCCGGTGTTTCTCGATCTTGTGATCTCTATTTTCTCGTCGGTTCTGTCAGCTCTGTTGAAGTCAACATTTCTAACCTTTACTGAACCGTCGGATTTGTTGTTTCCTCGATCTTTAGCATTAGTGAACTCAATATCCCTGGTTTTTATATTTCCACCACCTCTTTTTTCAACGATTCTTGGATCAATTCCCTCATTCACTACACGGTCACGATATTTGTAGTTTGAGAATGAATTTGTCCTTTCGTAGAATCTCTCGGCACCATACCCTGTGAAGTAGTAATCATAAATATTGTGTCTGTGGAAGTCGCGGAATCTTATAAATCTCCAGTGGTTGTAAGGCGACACAATTACTATGTTGAATGATATCCCGTAATTTGGATTGTATATTGCATAAGGTGAAAGTGGTGCCCAGCCAATATAATCATCATCGTATCTCCACTCGACCCACGCAGGACCCCAGTCATACCCGGGAACCCAAACCCAGCCTTCCCAATCATCATAATACCATCTGCCATAGTGGAACACAATGTCGCCATAAGCTTCATCAGAATCCCAGTACCATCCATAAGAAGTATAAATCCATCTTCCATAAGTGTAAGGCTGCCAGTTTCTGTTAACCCGTGATGGTTTCCATGCAATAACATTGTCAACTTCAATCCAGTAGCCATAAGGTTTAAGATTGTGGTAAAAAGCATTAAATCTGCCTTTGCTCCCACTATTTTCAGCATTCGACATAAAAGTCATCGCCGCAAAAATTACTGCTACAAATAACATCCGTTTCATTTCATACCTCGTTTTGTTTTAATCTTAATATTACAACAACCGTGCCAAAAATTTTCATTCGTTTTTGACCTGTTTTCGCAGTTTTTTGTTTGTGGGAACTGTTCACTATTTTGAACAGTTGTTTAATTAAAGTAAGTATCTATTAAATAACTAAAAGAAAAGAGAATTATGTCACTTCAAAATATTAAAAATGCTTTTTCACAAGGATTAACCTTTGAACAATTTTTGGAAAAAACAAAAAAACATGTTGACCAAACTGATTACTCCATTCTTGATGAAGAAGCCAGATTTATTCACGAATATACCTCTCTAAACATTAAGCGAATGAATAGAGTCCTTAAAACTCACCCTGTTGAAGAAACACTCGCCTCGAAGCTAAAATCAATCTCTTCAAAACAACACTGGATGCTCATTACTGAAGGCTGGTGCGGCGATTCTGCTCAAACAGCACCTGAATTCCATAAAATGAGTCTCCTGAATAACAATATTGAACTGAGAGTTGTTGAGAGAGACTCGTTTCCCGAGGTGATGGACCTCTACCTTACAAATGGCAAAAAAAGCATTCCAATTTTGGTGGTTTTTGACGAAGAGTGGAATCAACTCTTTAAATGGGGAGCAAGACCTGCAGTGTTACAGACCAGAATTGACGAATTAATGGCTGCAAACACTCCAAAAGAGGTGTGGATGGAGGAAATTCATCTTTGGTATGCTAAAAACAGAGGACAAGAACTTTTTAAAGAATTGAACTCTTTGATTATATAATACTGTTAAAGTATTATATCTGGATTAAAACTCTGGTTTTTTCCAATTTTAAGACAACAATTCACTAATGAAATTATCAGGAAAGTATGCCAACTCTCACCCGTTCGGGCTTATTGAACTTAAAAGTTGAATCCATTACACACGAAACTCCCGACTCGATATCACTTCTATTAAAGGATATTGATGGAAAAGAATTTGATTTTAAGGCGGGTCAATTCCTCACTTTTGTCTTTGATGAGGAGGGAAAAGAAGTGAGAAGATGTTACTCAATTTACACTTCTCCAAAACAATTACCTCATCTTGGAATTGCAATCAAAAAAGTTCCCGGTGGGTTTGTCTCGGAGAATAAAATGGATGACATTAAGGAAGGGGACATACTTCCTGCTCTCGTCCCAATGGGAAATTTTATAAGGAAACCGGACGCAAAACCCAATCTCTTAATGTTTGGTGCAGGAAGTGGTATTACGCCACTCCTCTCCATCATTGAGGAATCACTCGCCGATGATAAAGTTGAAAGTGTGGTTTTACACTATGTTAACAGAGACCAGGACAATATAATGTTTGGTTCCCGTCTCTCATTCCTTGAGCATCTTTACCAGGGTAAATTTAAAGTAATTCATCATCTCACCAGACCAATTGATGGATGGAAAGGATTAACCGGAAGAATTAATTCAGAGAAAGCGTCAATTCTGATAAATGAAATCCCGATTGAGAAAATTGTTAATACAGAAATATTTATGTGTGGACCGTCTGAAATGATGGAAAATATCTATGAAGAAGCAGTCAAGTCAGGTTTTCTTAACAAGGATATTCACCGTGAAGTTTTCACTCACTCGATTAAAAATGAAAGCCGTCTTCCAAACGATCGGGTATCAAGACGGGTATCGATAATTTTGGGAGGCAGAACTTACGAGCTTATGGTGGACCCAAATGATTCAATTCTCGATACAGCACTTGATGCCGGGATAGATGTCCCCCACTCGTGCAGATATGGTTCATGTTCATCGTGTGTTACTAAATTGGTTTCGGGTAAAATTGTGATGCTCGATCAGTCTGCATTGTCCGATGAAGATATTGCAAGAGGGCTCTGTCTTACATGTGTTGGATATCCGGAAAGTGATGATTTGATATTAAATTACGATGATCCGCTTATTTAATCATGTTGGTTGTGGTTCGGTGGGGCTCTCTTTATGTTGATCATTTACAAAGGAAAGAACAATAATTCCGGCAATAAAGAAAAACAGCAATGACAATATTGCGTATCGTTGACTGCCCGTTACTGTGCTTATAATCCCAAACACAAGCGGACCAATAACAGCGGAACTTTTACCGAAAAACGAGTAAAAGCCAAAAAATTCTGTTTTTTTGTCAGGTGGTGTTAATTGAGACATAAGAGCTCTTGAGATCGATTGACTTGAACCCATAGCCCCACCTGCCATAAAACCAACAACATAAAAATATGATTTATCAGTCACCCAGAATGCTGCCAATACTGTGATAATCCAGATGAACAGGGTGATCATAAGACTTTTTTTATGGCCAATCTGATCAGAGATAATTCCAAACACAACTGACCCAAGAATTGCAGTTCCTTGCACCGAGATGAAAAAGATTATCAACTCCCCTTTTGTGAACCCCAAAGTGGTTGTCGCATAAATCCCCGCAAAATAGATTACCGTATTAACTCCTTCAATAAAACAGAAAAAGGAAAGAAGAAAAATTGCGAGATTCCGGTATTGTTTAAGGTGTTTAATCGTGAATAGAACGCGGTTTAGTCCGATCGCAACAAACGATTCTCCTTTCGGTATTTCCTTTTTTCTCTCTTTTAAAAAGATAAGCGTTGGAAGTGAAAATATGAGGAAAAAGAGGGCTGCAACAGGAAATGACTCTCTGATCAATTCCATTTGAATAAAGGGGAGCAGAATGACAAGTGAAGTTAAAGACCCAAGATAACCCATCGCAAAACCATAACCGCTTACTCTCCCAAAGTTCTTGGGTTTTGTAATTTCCGGCAGAAATGAGTCATAAAAAATTAGCCCTGCTTCAAATCCGATATTTGCTATGATAAGCAGAACCAGACCGAGCAAAACATCTCCGGGTCCAACAAAATAGAGGAGTGCTGTTGATATTATACAAATTGCTGTGAAGAAGGAAAGAAAGCTTTTTTTGGTGGAGGTATAATCTGCAACAGCCCCGAGAACGGGTGAGATAAGGGCGGTAAGAAGCATAGAAACAGATGTTCCAAGCCCCCAATAAAAATCACCTTCCCCACTATTCGCATTTACAGTTTCCTTAAAATAAACTGCATATAAAAAAGTTACAACAATAATTGAATAAGAGGTATTTGCGAAATCGTACAGTGACCAGACAAATATCTTCTTTTTTTCAGTCATCAGGGCTTTGCGGGTTTTGTTAATGATCCGTCAATAAGGCCTCTGCCTCTTTTATTTATCTTCCCTTCTCTTTCAAGTTCTCCGTAAATTTTGTCGAGGAATCCATTGATGAATTTACCACTCGCTGCGGTGCTGTATTCCTTGGCAATCTCAATTATTTCATTCATTGTCACTTTTTTTGGAATATCGGGGAAAAATTTGAATTCACATATCCCCATTCTCAATAAAATTCGATCAATCCTTGCCATTCTGTCAATTTCCCAATTTTCAGATTTGGCTTCGATTTCATCGTCAATACTTCCTGTATATTGAATCGTTTTTCGTACTAAATTTTCAAAAAACTCTCTGTCTGAAGCATCTGTAATTTCCTCTGAAAGTTCCCCGGCTGTAACTTCAATTCCATCCCGGTTGTAAGAGTGTGCATAAAGAACCTGCAACACTTTTTCTCTTATAATTCTTCTATTCGATTTTTTCTTAAGCATTTTATCTTTAGGTGTGAATTCAGGTAATATTATTCCAAAGAATAATTTATTTGAACTGTAAATATACAAAACGGGGGGTGGTTATTTAACCCCAAACATCCAGAAATTGATCAGACCAATAACTTCCCGAAAATTGTAGTAGAGCACTGAATCTTCCGCAAGGCTTAGATCCGACTTAACAACATCTATATTCAGATTATAAAATTCAGCAAGTTCTTTTACTCTTGGAAGATGAAAGGCATCAGAAATTACAATGATTTTTTGAAAACCCGACTTTTCTATCAACACTCTTTTAATATAACTTATCTGGTCAAGAGTTGATCTGCTTTCCGATTCAATCCTGATATCTGCCGGATTCACTTTCTTTTCCATAAGATAATAGAAAGCAACATCGGCTTCTGCCAACTCCCCAGGTGCATTACTACCTGTCAATTGCAGCTTTTTAACGATTCCCTGGCTGTAAAGTTGTAAACCCTTGTCAATTCTTAGTTTCAGAATAGTACTCGGCTTGTTATATTTCCACACAGCAGCACCAAGGATCACTCCTACCTCAGCCGGTGAACTTTCACTGTACGAAAGTTTATATGTAACACCATTTTCAATAAATTTGTAAGTATAGACAAATACCGACAAATAGAGGATAAGCATTGCCAATCCCGTATAGAGAATAAGAAATCGTTTGGGTTTGATTATTTTAATTAAAATATAGCAGAAAAACGCAGTTTTAAAAGCGAATCCGATATTAAAGAAGAGTCCGGTGTAGAGTTTATAGAAAGGAGTATCAAGCAAATTTATGTCAATTCCGGAATCGCTTTGATTGAGATAGATTCCAAAAACTGTGAATCCAAATCCCAAAAACCATACAACCAAAAAGAGTGATCTGCGTTTTGTAAATTCTGATTTATCTTTCAGCCAAAAAACAATCAAGAGGAGAATAAATGTAGCACTGTAGAGCAGAGTAAGAAAATTACCCGTGTACATGAGATTAAAATCTTCAAAATCGAGTTTATGATTAAGATATTTCCCAAATACGATAGTAATAAAATCGATAGCTCCCAACAAAACAAAAACAAAAAGGTCGAATATGCCCGAAAGTCGGGTATTTACTTTTTCGATGTA
Source organism: uncultured Ignavibacteriaceae bacterium (assembly GCA_964531325.1). Taxonomy (GTDB): domain Bacteria; phylum Bacteroidota; class Ignavibacteria; order Ignavibacteriales; family Ignavibacteriaceae; genus UTCHB3. Next base: position 10,914 of record CAZHCW010000015.1, read on the forward strand.
AGGTTTTATTTTGTTGAGAGCCATAACAACTTATATAAATTCCAAGGCAATATATATATAATGGATGAAATAAATTGCCTTTCCTATCATTCTGAACATATTTGATCCCTAATCTTTGAAGATATAAGGAGTTTGTGGTGTATCATCAACATCAGACTTCTTTCCTGTATCCACTTTTTTAGAGCGGAAACTGAAAGTGGCTTTAAGAGCCCCACCCAATTCTTCCCAGACCATAAAGAAAACTGGGACAAGAACCAGAGTCAAAAATGTAGCGAATCCAAGTCCAAAAATTACAGCTATACCCATCGATCTCCAAAATTCGGCACTTTCTCCACCGAAGACGAAGGAACCGGAATAAATGTCGAAACCAAAACCAAAAGATAGAGGGATGAGTCCAAGAATTGTGGTTACGGCGGTAAGTGTAACAGGTCTGAATCTTCTTAAACCGGCATATTTTGCTATTTCTTTAAGAGGCATGTCCCGCTGTTTTAAGAGATTCATATAATCAATAAGAACTATATTGTTGTTAACAACCACTCCTGCAAGGCTTATCACACCAATTCCGGTCATAATAATTCCAAATGGCATCTTAAAAACCAATAGCCCGATAAATACACCCACAAGTGAAATAATCACTGCGGACATTATTATAAACGGCTGCGAGACAGAGTTAAACTGAATTACCAATATCAGAAAAATCAAGAGGATGGCTATTCCAAAAGCTTTTCCAAGAAAGTTGGAAGCATCTTCCTGTTCTTGAGATTGTCCGGTGAAGGAGATGGAATGCCCCTGCGGTAACTGATAGGATGCCAATTTCGCCTTCACGGAATCGAGAACAGCATTCGCATTAAATCCTTCGGCAGCATTTCCTGTTATGGTAATTACCCTGTTTAGATCTTTTCGCCTAATTGCCCCGGGCCCTCTGTCGATGTAAACATTAGCCACACTGCTAAGAGGCACCGACAAAGTTTTCCCATTTTGATTATTAAAAATAATTACAAGATTTTTTAGTGCATCCACTGAACTTCTCTGATCTTTGCGGAGACGCACGGTGATATCGTACTCATCCTCATTCACACGGTATTTAGATGCTTCAGCACCATTAATCGCAGTTCTAACGGTATTTGCAATGAGTGATGTATTCATACCATAGAGGGCAGCTCTTTTGCGATCAATAATTACACGAAGCTCTGGTTTACCGACATCATAGTCATCATCAATATCTACAAGTCCGGGCGTATTTTTTATATATTCCTTTATCTCCTCAGAGAGTCGCCCGAGAGTGTTGTAATCTTCTCCTGTTACTTCGATGTTCACAGGCAGTCCAACGGGAGGGCCCATATCTTCCTTGTCTATTGTTACCGCTGCTCCGGGAGTTCCTTCAACGAGTAATCTCAGTTCCTCCGTTGATTCCTTTGAACTTTTTTCCCGTTTTTCATAGTCATTGAACTCAACTGTTATTGAACCTTTATTTGGAGTGGATGAACCGGCATCAAATGGATTGGAGGAAGCACCGGCAACGGCCAGTATTTTCTCAATATCCTTAAAATTTGCAGTAATTATCTTCTTTTCAACCTTGTCAATTATCTCATTAGTCTCTTTTATACCTGTTCCGGTGGGAGCTTCAAATTTTATATACACTCTGCGTGGTTCAACATCGGGGAAAAATTCAACTCCGTATGAAAGAACCCCATATAACTGTGATATGAAGAAAAGAGAGATAAAAGCACCAAACATAAAACGCAGTCTCACATTCTTAAAAATCAGAATCACCCCGACTCCGAGAAGTCCTGTAAGAATTATGCCACCTGTAGGCGGGATAAACTGAGCCATAATACCCTCAACAACAAACATCACAAAAAAAGCAAGAAAGCCCAACCAGGTTCTTAGACTGATTTTTTTTCCTGATTCTCTTGCTTCTCCAAGGGCAAAATTGAGTGTTTTTTCATAATATTTGAGGGTGACCGGTAATAACTTATCAACAAAAATAAATGTTCCCCAATCGAAAGGGTATGAGAGGATACCGGAGAAAGTCTTTTTTAATTTTGGTCTGCCGTGGTGTTCATGTTTTACAAAAACTTCAGCAAATACGGGGTTTATTACCAATGCCACAAAAAGGGACGACATCAGTGTTACAATAACCGTAATTGGGATGTAAGACATAAAGTCACCTGTTATCCCGGGCCAAAAAAGTAACGGGAAAAATGCGGCAACTGTTGTTAATGTTGAAGATGCTACGGGCCAGGCCACTTCTGCAGTGGCTTTTTTTGCTGCATCAGTTCTGTTGTATCCCTCTTCAAGAAATTTTTGTATGTTTTCGAGTATCACGATGGCATTATCAACCAACATACCCAATGCCAGAATAAGCGCAAACAACACAACAAAGTTTAAAGTGATATCCAACATCTGCAGGATAAAAAAGGAGATCAACATACTAAGTGGAATCGAAATTCCAACAAGTATCGCATTTCTTAATCCGAGTGCAAAAAAGAGAATACCGATAACCAACACAAGTCCTGAAAATATGTTGTTCTCAAGTTCTTTTACTTGTTTTTCAATCTCTTCCGATTGATCTGTAACAACAGTTAACTTTATATCATCGGGAAGTTCTTCCCTCTTTTCGTCAATTACCTTATTAACTTCGCGTGCAATATCAATTATATTTTCGCCTACCCTTTTCGAAATCTGGATCGAAATCGCTTCAATGTTGTTGGTCCTTGCAAACGATGTACGCTCCTTAAATCCATAGGTTAATTCTGCCACATCCCTAAGATAGATACCTTCCCCTTCCTTTGTTTTTACAACAATATTTTCCAGTGGGTAAGGGGTTTTAAATTCACCCGGAACTCTAACAAGAAAACTTGACTGGTTGACATCGATGGTACCCCCGGGAATAGTTCTGTTTTCGTCTCTGATCGCAGCAATTATATCATCAAATCTGATATTATAGTGTTGAAGTTTTCTGTAATCAACATCAACCTGTACTTCTCTTTCAAGACCTCCATTAACCTTGACCTCGAGAACTCCTTTTATTACCTCAAGTTTATCTTTCAGATTTTCAGCAATATCCTTCAATTTCGAAAGTCCGGCGGGACCCGATAGTTGAAATGTCATTATAGGAAATTCAGAAAAGTTTATTTCCATAATTTCCGGTTTCTCTGCGTCAGCCGGTATGTCAGATTCGGCTTTGTTTACTCTGTCCCTCACTTTTTGAAGAGCATCCTCTATGTCATATCCGCTCTGGAATTCCACTTGAATAAGCGAATAACCTTCGAAAGAAGCCGATTCAATCTTCTTTACCTCGGCAATTTTTTTAATTTCTTTTTCAATCGGGGTGGTAACCAACGACTCAATATCTTCGGGTGAAACACCAATATATGGAGTGGACACAATCACCAAAGGGATGGAGATATCGGGTGAAGATTCTCTTGGAAGCGAGATATACGAGATCATCCCCATAATGGCAATGATAAAAACCAGCACAAAAACACTGGTTTTGTTATCTATTGATATATCTGTTATTTTCATATATTAAAATCCCCTGTTATCGAATATCAATTTTTTCGCCATTGACGAGATTTTGGTAGCCGACAACAATCAGACTTTCCCCTTCATTTAAGTTTCCTGAAACGGCAACACGATTATTTGATCGCGAAAGAATATCTACTTGCCTCATCTCTGCGATATACCCATCACCCTTTTTTACAGCTACAAATACAACAAATCCTTTATCAGTTTTAACAACCACTTCTTCAGGCACCACGGGAGAGGATTGGTATATGCGGTCTTCAATCTTAACTTCCGAATTCATCTCAGGTTTAAATTTTCCTCCCGTGTTTGGAAGCCGTATTTCCACATTTATAGTACGGGCAGTTGCGTTTACCGATTTAGCCACATAACTCACAGAAGAATTAACAGTCAAACTGTCAAGTTCCTGGAAAATTAATAAACACCTTTTCCCCTGTTTGATTGAATTAACATATCTCTCGGGAACTCCGGCTTCAACTTTTAAATTATCAGAAATTAAAGTAACAATTGGTGCTCCCGGTGATGCCACTTCGCCTATTTCGTAATGTTTGGTGTCGATAACTCCTGCAAATGGAGCTTTTATGAATGTATTTTCGAATTGTTCCTTAATTGCATCATACAACGCCTTTTTTGCATCGCGGGTATATTTTGCCTGAAGAAATTGAAACTCGGTTCCTGCATTCTGTTTGTAAACCTGTTCCTGTTTCTGCAGGTTGATCTCAGCCAGATCGAGATCAGCTTTTGAAGCCTCAAGGTTTGCCTTAATTACTTCATTATCAAGAATACAGATAACAGTTCCCGTGGTTACTCTTGAACCCTTGTCAACATTAAATTTTTGTATTTTTCCGCCGGTGGCAGAGGCAACTTTTGATATTTTGTCAGCTTTTACCTGTCCTATCACATCAATATAACCGGTAAAATCTTCAAGTTTTATCGTCTCAACTTTAACTATTGCCGCTTTTCCGGGCTTTTTCCCCTTTTTCTCTGCTGCAGTTTCATCTTTTCCACACCCAACCAAAAGCAAAGACATGAAGGCAACAAAACCAACAAAATATTTTTTACTATCAAATCTTGATCTATTAGACATTTGATTACTCTCCATTTTCCTTTCCGGATAACTTTTCAAGGTTCGAGATTAACAGGTAGTATTCGTAAACACCGTTTAAGTAATTATATTTTGCTCTTGTCACCCCAACTTGTGCATCGATTACTTCAAGTTGAGTACCAACACCTGCAGTGTAGCGGATATTAGCAAGTGAATGAGCAAGTTCTGCCTGACTTACTGCTTCTGTGTACGCTTTTAATTTTTCTTTTTGATTGACGATTTTTAGAGTAGTTTCTTTAAGCTGAGTGGCAAGCCCTTCTTTTGTTTTTTTTAGATTTTCTCTCGCAATCTTAACTTCGAGCTCGGCTTGAGTAACTCTGGATTTAGAACTCCAACCGTTAAAAATTGGTACTGATAGTTCCAAACCCAGATTAATTGAATTATTAAACCGCCAGCTTCCTACGCTTCTCTCATCATTTTCCTGTGATTCAACATTCCATGCACCATAAGCACGAAGAGATGGCAAAAACTCTGATTGATAAACACCAACAGCTTTTTCTCTCAGGTTGATTGTCTGTTCAAGTTGTTTAACAACAGGATTAAATTTAAACATCTTTTCAACCATAAGATCAAATTCATCAACAGTTTGTTCTTTATATTTTAATGAATCAGAAACTTCAACTTCAACATTATACCCAAGACCCATGATATTACGCAGAACATCTTTGGTTATCTGATTGGAATTTTTTGCCTGTTCCAGTTCCGGTTTCGCTGTTTGAACCGCAACTTTCGCCCGAACGAGATCATACTCAGGAACGAGGCCGGCATCATACTTAATCTGTGTATTTTTCAAATTGTCCTCTGCCTGGGATAAATTGGCACTTGCAACCGCCAGAACCTCACTTGTCACCATAACACCAAAGTATGCAGCTTTAACCTGATATTTGAGTTCAAGTTCAGTGGCATCTACAATATGATCGGCTATTTTAGCATAAATCTCAGCGGCTTGAGCCCCGATAAATATTCCACCTGCAAATATGTTTTGCGATAAACTAAGGGTTGCCGTAAGAGTGTTGTCAGTTCCGATTGGGAAAGTACCACTGAAGCCGGGTGCATCAATTGTAAATACTCCTTTTTTTAACGCTCTGCGATAATTTACCGAACCTTTTAATTCAGGATAGACAGCCGTACCCCATGTTTCTTCAACTTTTTCGTATGCAATATCTTTGTTCAACCTGCCGGTCTTAAGGTCGTAATTATTCTCGAGTGCTATCGATATAGCTTTATCAAGATCAACGATCACTTTTTCGGTGGGTTGTGCAACGAGCTGCACGGCAGTGATAATAAATAAGATCAAGCCGGAAAGTAATCTCATCAATTCTCCAGTTATTTAAATGTTACAGGAATTAGCATCTGCACTTTTACAGGTTTGCCGTCTTTTTTCCCGGGATTAAATTTTGTTCTTCTTACAGCAGACAATGCGGAATTATCACAGGCGGGATGAATCCCTTTTGTGAGTACCACTGAATTAACATTCCCCAATTCATCGATAAATGCGGTTATATACACCGTTCCGGAGATACCTGCATCCTTTGCAGCTTGTGGGAATATTGCCTTGCTTTGAATCGATTCAAATCCACCTATTGGCACCGGCATATACGGGACTGCGGTGTAATAGACATTATCTTTGGGCCCCTTGGCTTTCCCATCCTTCTCGGTGGTTTTTTTGTAAGTTTCTTTTTCCTTAAACTTTCCCTGTTTATCAAGAGTGAGAAGATCGCCTTTATCAATATCCTGGCTTTCCAATTTCACTTTTTCCTTTGGTGGAGCTAAGGTCACTTCAATTTCTTTATTTAATACCGGTTCGCTAACAGGAGTGTTTTTTTTATATTTTGGAAGTGTTTTAGTTTCCTGTTTTTGTGGCAGAGATTCCTCTTCTCTTTTATCTTGAAGTTCAACAACATCTTCTGCGTCAAGATATTCACTCTCTTTTGTAATAATTTTGGAAACTGATTTACTGTAGGGGTAAAACTTAATGACAAATATTAATAACAACAGAACAAGAATCGAACTGACCTCGAGGGTAAACCTGTAATTTCTTTTAAGGTGGCTTGTCAAGCTTGTTGTCTGCATATTAGATTAAAATAACTCGTTTAGTTGTTTATAATTCACTTAAACAATTTAGGATAAGCCCGATTCAGAATAAATGCCAAAGCAAGTCCGAGTGCCGCTCCATTTATATCTGCCAGAATATCGTACCATTCAAAAAATCTTCCGGGTATCGGTATTTGATGCAACTCATCAAGTATTCCATACACAGAGGCAATAATAAAGGACTTCTGAAATACCCTGATTTCATTCAGAGTGTCAACTGATTTTAGTTTTAGGTAAGTAAATAAAAGAAAACTCAAAACAGCATAACCTGCAAAATGATTTAGTTTATCCCCCGATGGCATATCAGGTAAATTATTTGAAGGAAGTGTTGTCCCAAGAAAAAGGATAACCCAATAAACCACCAAAACCCAAAGTGCAACTTTTTGTTTATTAAACTTCTGCATTAGTCTCCGTCAATTTTTTTTAGAGCCGCAGGTAAATTTTGAATTATTGCCGAAGCTGATACAGCAAGGGGTGAAAGCTCAGTAACCAACATTAAAGCCGATACATTGTAAGTATGGATAGCATCAGAAATTCTTTGAATAAAAACTTCTACAGTACCCCTGTGACCTTCCTTTATCAGATCAATAATAGATTCCACATCAAGTTGCGGAATCACCATAATCTGCGAAAGGATTGAGGCTATCACTCCTGCGAGCCCGTCTCCTGTGCCAAATTTTGCCATTGAGTCGTGACCGGAGTCAAGAATATAATTAACTCCGGATCTGTGGCATATAAAGATACAAGCGTGTTTTAGCACTAAAATACAACCTGTTTCCTGTGCAAAATCCTGTGCCGCACTGAAAATGTCCTCTTCAATTATCTCAAGTGGTTTCCCTAATATTTGTGCAAACTCTCCGGTGTGTGGAAGCAGAATCTTCCCCTGAAGATCATACTTTTTGTAATTGCCATTATGAAGTGGAGCAAGTGCATCTGCATCGAGAATAACTAATTTATTATCTATTGCGAGAATTTTGTCCAATGCGATTGTTGTCTCCGGCGATCTGCCCAGGCCGGGACCAACTAAGAGGACATCCTTTTTTTCAAGTTCATCCATCAATGCCCTTAGAGTCTCGGCATTAAAATTTGCAGAGAACTCGTGGATCACTGCTTCAGGAACTCTGTTTAATGTAACAGAGGCACCTTTTCCGGATGTAAATAATATGGGTGATCCGGAACCGGTGGTGAAGGCAGCCTGATAAACAAGAGCAGCTGCACCCGGATAACGATCTGATCCAGCGACTAAAACAGGACCACCGGCAGAATATTTGTTGACACTTCGTTTTTTATTGGGCCTGATGCTCATCATTTCATTTAACTCATAGAGACCCCAGGGATTTTCGATTTGCGAGGGTATATTTTGAATGCCGATGTATCCATAATGGAGGATCCCACGGTTATCGAGTCCTTTACCATAGAAGTAACCTCTCTTATAAGCACCCAAAGCAACTGTATAATTTGCATTGAAGATAATTCCGCCACCACCTGTGTCAGGGTTCAATCCCGTAGGAATATCAATTGCAATTTTAATGCCGGCAGCGTCATTCATCGCCATTACAATTTCATCGTAAGGTTGGCGTAACTCCCCTTTCGTTCCGGTACCAAGAATTGCATCAACAATAACATCTTGTGAACCAACTATTTCACTCAGTTGATCTGTATTCAAATATTGGAATATTAAAATTCCCTCTTGTAATTCACTTATTATTTCAAAGAAATATTGTGAATCCTCTGTATAATCTTCAATCTCACCGATGAATACCACAGTAACATTATATCGCATATCTCTTAAATGACGGGCAGCTACAAAACCATCACCACCATTATTCCCCTTTCCACATACTATCGCAACATTCATCCCGACATCATCAAGAGAATTGATAAATTCGGCAACACTCCTGCCGGCATTTTCCATGAGCAGCATGCTGTCGAATCCAATATCCTCAATATAACTTCTATCAAGCTCTGAAACCTGAGCTGCCGTTAAAACTGCTTTCATTTTCGCTCCTTGTGAAACGGTTTAAAGCAAAAAAGCTGTACAGTGAGTCAATCGGAAAAACTAATTCCTGACTCCCGGTACAGCTTGTAAATCTTCGTTATTAAAATTTCGAGATAAGGTTTATTACTGATCCCGGAAGAATTCCCATCACTACGATAAGTATGGCTGATACGATTATTCCAATCATAGCTGAATTTGAATTAATAATTTCAAGCTTTGATTCATCTTTACCAAAATACATCACAACAATCAGTCTTATGTAGAAATAAACACTTATAACAGATGATAAAATTCCAACAAGAGCAAGCCAAACCAAATCAGCTTTAATTGCCGCAATAAACACATAATATTTACCAAAGAATCCTGCAAACGGAGGAATCCCCGAGAGGGCAAACATGAATATAGCAAGCAAAGCTGCCAATAGTGGATATTTGGTACCCAGGCCGCTATAATCTTTAATAGTCAGGTTATTCTCTTCTTTATCCTCAATCAGGGAAATGATTCCAAATGCACCAAGGTTCATGAATGTGTAGGCTGCAAGATAAAAGATCATTCCATCGATACCTTCTTTATTCCCCGCTGCCAAACCAATAAGAATATAACCGGCGTGTGCAATTGATGAATAAGCAAGCATGCGTTTAATGTCTGTCTGGAGTATTGCAGTGATACTTCCATAAAGCATCGAGAGAGTTGCAAACAACGCTATCATTGGCGTTAAAATATCAACCGACCTTTCCTTCGAAAATGCCGGTGAGATAACAAGTATTAATGCGGCAAATGCTGCCGTCTTCCCACCTGTTGACATCAAAGCAGTGGTGGTGGTTGGTGCGCCCTGATAAACATCCGGCACCCACATATGAAATGGAACTGCGGCAATTTTAAATGCAAACCCGATGAAGAAAAGGGTTAAACCAATTATTCCCAGAATGTTAGTCTGCTCAAAAGCAAATGTCTCATACAATTTGGTTATGTTCAGAGTATGCGTTGCACCGTAGAGTAAACCAAGCCCGTAAACGATAAATCCGGTAGCGAAAGAACCCAAAAGGAAATATTTAAGCGCAGCTTCAGTTGAAAAAGGTCTTTTCCGTGCAAAACCGGCAAGAATATAAAAACATAACGACATCTGCTCCAACCCGATGAATACCATCACAAGATCGCGCGCACTTGCAATCAACATCATGCCAAGAACGGCAGATTGTACGAGTATGTAAAATTCACCCTGGTAAATGTTTGTCTTTTTTAGATAATCGACAGTAAGAAGACCAACTATCGCCGCACCAAAATTGAAGATAAAGTAAAAAATATTTACCTGACCTCCAGTTGCAAGCATTCCGTTAAAAAATACCCCTTGATTGCCAACTGATAAAAGTGACTGGTATGCAATAACCAGAAAACTAATAATCGTTAACCAGGGAAGTATCTTGCCGGCATTCTTTACATACATCTCTATCACAAGAGAAACCAGAATAACCGCAGCTAAAATAACCAACGGCAGATAGTTTGAAATGTCCGAAATGTTAAAATCCATACCTACTCTATAAATAAAATGTCGTGTTCAGTTTCTTCAATTGTTGCTTCATGTGTATCGGTTTTATACACAGCTATTTTTTTGTGTTTGGTGACATCAAAAATGTTGTCGTCTTTTTCAACTACAATTATTTTAATATTTTCATACTCCGATAATGTTTCCCGAAGAGCGTTATATTCAAGGAAATAGAGACTTGTATAATAATCCTCTTCCACAATATTTATCCCTTTTGAGCTCGGAGAAAAATCAGTAATGATGTCTTTCTCAACAATAACCTTCAGGAATCTTCCTTTAAACGGGAGTATTAACCTGTTCCCGTAAAGGAATCCACTTTTCTTTTGATCAATACACTCTTGAATGGTCATCTTTAACCTCTAAAAAAGAAGAACCAGATTATTGCATAAACAGGCAACAAAATGGGTAGTGAATATTTGATTATGTATTCAATAAATGTTGGCACTCTTACACCGGCACTTTCGGCAATCGATTTAACCATAAAATTGGGACCGTTCCCTATATATGTCATCGCACCAAAAAATACTGCGCCCACTGAAATTGCAGCCAGATACTGCACCGCATCTGGATTCTGCAAAAACAACTGTGTTTGCGCTGCTCCTCCATTAAGATCAAAACCAAATTTCCCCATTGCTGCACTCATAAAATTAAGGTATGTAGGAGCATTGTCGAGAAAAGATGATAGTGCACCCGTTGCCCAATAAAACAATGAACTTGTAAAAACATCACTGTTTTCTTTTGCCAGATCAGCAATCAGCCTTAAGGCGGGTATCATTGTAAAGAATATCCCTACAAAAAGATATGCCACCTCCTTTATTGGCCCAAAGGTAAACTCGTTTGCCTTTAAGATACTTATATCTGCAGTTTTAAATGCTACAAACACTACACCAAACATGATAATCTCTCTGATACCAACAGGCAATGGATCAAGACTTGGCACCCATGACATCACTGCAGGATCAAGAAATACCGCCCCAATTATGATTGCAAGATATCCAAGATTTTTTAATCCCTTAAACTCTATTTTACCCGAATATTCCTGATCTTCTTTTGCTCCCGCTTTATTATTCATGTCGAGCATAAAAAATATTGCAAGAATTAAAGCAATCGCAATTATCCACAGCAGCCAGACATGCTCAATAACCCAAAAGAATGGAACACCTTTTAAAAAGCCTAAAAACAGTGGTGGATCACCAATTGGTGTTAAAGCACCCCCGGCATTACTAACCACAAATATAAAAAATATGATGTGGTATGGCTTAATCCTCTCTTTATTCATCCTCATAAACGGTCTTATGAGCAGCATCGAAGCACCGGTTGTTCCAATCACATTCGATATCGCTGCTCCAAAAAGCAAAAACAATGTATTTACGAGTGGAGTCGCTTTTTTATCAACTTTTATTAGAATACCACCACTGGCAACAAATAATGAACTTAAAAGTGCTATGAATGAGAGATACTCAACCAATGTATGTTTAAGACTCACAAAATCATTTAAGATTGCAGCATAATAAGTTGCCACTATCAAGCCAAGAAATATGGCTATCCTGTGGTAGTTGTGCTCCCAGAAATGTTGGAAGAACAACGGGGCTATTGCTATCAATAAAAGCAGAAGCAAAAAAGGGATTACCATGAACGGCGACGGTGACGCTGTGTGGTGAGTCGACTCAGTTGTTGCATTGTCATTATGTGAAAGAACTTCTCCTTGTGTAACACTTTTTACAGTGTTTGTCGAATCCGGTCTTGCATCGCTGTTTAATAATATAAACAGGCTAAAAAAGGCTACGAGAAATAGAGTTGAACGCCTCATGAATTTATTTTGCGAGTGCCCCCATCACGGTGGTTACTATATTTGATGAGAAGGCTTCACTTAACCTTAAGAAAGTTGAGGGATAAATACCTATCCAAACGATGAATAACATAAATGGAACGAGAGTTATCATCTCTCGTGTGTTCAGATCGGTTAATAAATTCATCTTTTCATTTTTAACTGTTTCCAAACAAACTCTTTGGTACATCCAAAGGAGATAAACGGCAGCAAAGATTACTCCTGTTGCTGCGAAGATCGTATAATAAGGGCTTCCCAGAAGTGGTGACTTAAATGATCCCACCAGAATTAAAAACTCACCAACAAATCCGTTTAATCCGGGAACACCGATCGACGATAAAGAAACTATCAATAATATCGTTGCATAAAGCGGGACGATTTTAGCAATTCCCCCATAATCCGCGATCTCTCGGGTATGGGTTCTTTCATAAATATATCCCACCAAAAGGAACAAAGCTCCTGTTGATAATCCATGATTAACCATTTGGATAATGGCACCTTGCATCGATTCAACAGTCAATCCAAAAATACCCAGAACCACAAATCCAAGGTGAGAAACCGAGGAATAAGCCACAAGTTTTTTCATATCCTTCTGAACCATTGCAACAAGCGCACCATAGATGATCCCTATGACAGCAAGTATCGAAATGATAGATGCATACTCTCTTACACCCTCCGGGAAAAGCGGTAGATTAAAACGAATCAAACCGTAGGTTCCCATTTTCAGTAGAACACCGGCAAGTATAACAGAACCCGCCGTGGGTGCCTCAACATGTGCATCCGGCAACCATGTATGAAGTGGAAACAGTGGTACTTTTATCGCAAAACTTATTGCAAATGCTAAAAACAGCCAATTCTGTTTTGAAGGTTCAAGAGCCGGACCCTGTTTATAAAGTTCCAAAAGATCAGTTGTAAAAGCTGTACCCGAGTTTGCGAGCCAAATGATGGCAACAAGCATCAGCAGTGAGCCTGCCATGGTATAGATAAAAAACTTGACGGATGCATAAATTCTGTTTTTTCCACCCCAAATTCCGATAATAAAATACATCGGAATGAGCATCGCTTCCCAAAAAATGTAAAACAGGAAGAGATCGAGAGAAAGAAAAACTCCAAGCATCCCTGCTTCAAGCATCAACATGAAGAATGTAAACTCTTTTACTTTTATATCGATACTCGACCAGGTGGAAAGAAGAGCCAACGGGGTCATGAATGTTGTTAGAAGTACTAATAGAATCGACATTCCATCAATACCAACATGATAATAAATCCCGAGACCTTTTACCCATTCGATTTTCTGCGTAAACTGAAAATTTGCATTTGCAGGGTCGAATGAAAAATAGAGGAACATCGATACAATAAATATAATCACCGAGATTGCCAGACCCACTATTCTGGTTAATTGATGATTCTCCCTGGGTAACATCAAAACCAAAAGTGACCCGACAATGGGCAGAAGTAAAAGTAGTGTTAAGATAAAGCTATTTTCCATTTAGAAACTCAAAATAATCCAGAATAAAGTCCCAACAATTGCAATCATCATTACAGCGGCATAAAATTGAGTTATGCCGGTTTGAAATTGTCTTGCATATTTTGATGCAAAACCGATAATCTTTGCAGTTCCGTTAACAGCACCATCAATCATTTTTGCATCGGTGAAACGATACAAAAATGTATCGGAAACTGCCATGATTGGTTTCAAGACAACTTTTTCATAAAACTCGTCAACATAATATTTGTTGAATAAAGTTTTATAAAGCCCCTTAAATGAGTTTGCAACAGTGGTTGCAATCTCAGGTTTGTTCAAATAGATATGTCTGGCAAGCATGATGGCTGCCACAGCTCCAACAACAGATGCACCCATAAGAAGATACTCTTCCAGATGCGAATGCATTGCTCCACCTGCGAGTTTTCTTGTTGCATCTTTAAACACCGGTGCAAGCCAGTTCTCAAAAAGATTTCCATGTTCGCCAACAAATACTTTTGGCAACCCTATAAAGCCACCAATAATCGACAATACCGCAAGTATCATCAATGGAATTGTCATTATTGAAGGTGATTCGTGAGGATGAACATGATGATGATCAAACCTCTCCTTCCCTTCAAAAGTAAGAGTGAGAAGTCTGAACATGTAAAATGCAGTCATCAAAGCAGTTAAAGCTCCGATAATCCAAAAAACCACTCCCCCATTGGCATAAGCCATCCAAAGGATTTCATCCTTCGAAAAGAATCCTGATAGGGGTGGAATTCCTGAAATGGCAACAGCTCCAATTGCAAATGTCAAAAATGTTTTTGGCATATATTTTTTGAGCCCGCCATAATTCCGGATATCCTGTTCTTCATGCATTCCGTGTATTACAGAACCGGCGCCAAGGAATAAAAGGGCTTTAAAGAAAGCGTGGGTCATTACATGAAAGATACCGGCGGAAAATGCACCTACCCCGAGAGCCAGAAACATATATCCAAGTTGACTTACGGTTGAGTATGCCAACACTTTTTTAATGTCGTTCTGAACCAGACCAATTGTTGCAGCAAAAAATGCAGTGAGCAGACCAATAACAGCAACAATCATCATTGCAGTTGGTGCCATTGCAAAAATAACCGATGTTCTTGCCACAAGGTAGATACCGGCTGTAACCATCGTAGCAGCATGGATAAGGGCTGATACCGGGGTAGGACCCGCCATTGCATCCGGCAACCAGACATATAATGGAATTTGCGCCGACTTTCCTGTAGCACCGATAAAAAGGAAAATGGCTATGGCTTCAAATGCCCAGGAAGGTATTCCTGAATTGGCTACGAATGGAAGAACCTCACTAAAATTCAGGCTTCCAAAATAGTAGAATATAAAAAACATCCCGACTAAAAATCCAAAATCACCTATTCTGTTAACCACAAATGCCTTTTTGGAGGCATCTGCCACTGTTCCCTTTTCAAACTTGCGATCGTAGTAAAATCCGATAAGAAGATATGAACAGAGCCCAACCCCCTCCCATCCAAGGAACATCAGAACAAAATTGTCTGCAAGCACAAGGTTCATCATCGCTACAATAAAAAGGTTCAAATAAGCGAAAAAACGCCAAAAACCTTTATCACCATGCATGTACCCGATCGAGTAAACATGGATAATAAACCCGACTCCGGTAACTATAAGCGACATTGTTAATGAAAGTTGATCTACCTGATAACTGAAAGCAGTGTTAATCCCACCGGCTTGTATCCAGGTAAACCACTCAACTATGCGACTCCGTTTCTCAGCAGGCAGTCCAAGTGTTTCAAAAAATGAAAAAGCGACCACAACAAAAGCAAGTCCAACCATCCCGGCTCCAATGGAACCAATGATCTTCTCGTTTTTTATCAGTCTTCCAAATAACCCGTTAATCAAAAAACCGATCAATGGGAACAGTACAGCTAAATAAATGTATTCTGTCATAGTATGTGTGATATTTTAGTAGGCTACCACTTTAAAATGTTAATTTCATCGATGTTGATTGTTAGTTTGTTTCTGAAAATGGCTATTATGATTGCAAGACCAATTGCCACTTCAGCGGCCGCCACCGCCATTACAAAAAATACGAACAACTGCCCGATCACATCTCCAAAAAATGAAGAATAGGCAACAAAAGTAAGGTTTGCCGAATTAAGCATCAGCTCAATCGACATAAAAACCACAATAGCGTTCCTTCTTGTAAGTACACCGACAACTCCGGTCACAAACATGAAGGCACTTAAAATAAGGTAATATTCTAATGGAATCATACTTGTTGTCAATCCATTTTCTTTTTAGAAAGTACTAATGCACCAATAGTGGCAGTAAGCAATACAAATGCTATTGCCTCAAACGGTAAAAGGTAGGTTGTATAGAGTTCACGACCAATAAATTCGATGGTTCCGATCTCAACTCTGCGGGCTTCATCAGACATTTTCCCCGGCATTGCAAAAAATATCGAGTAAATAATCTGCAGAAACATGAGGACACCAACCAGAATCGCCAAAAATTTCTGTTGTGGACGATCCTTAAAAAAGGTTTTTTCCCGGCCGGGTCGCAGCAACATAAGCACAAACAAAAAGAGCACCATTATTGCACCGGCATATACAATCACTTGTACCACTGCAATAAACTGGGCTCTTAATAGAAGGTAAATCCCCGAAAGTGCGCAAAAATTCAACACTAAAAATAGTGCGGATATAACCGGATTTCTCTTCGTGACCATCAGAACCGATGATGCCACGGCTATTAGAGCGAAAAATCCAAATAATCCCTGTTCCAATGTCATCGAAAAATTCCTGATTTGATAGTTTAAAACTCAAAATTAATCAAAAATCAAATATAACTTTTTAATACTATTTAATCAAAAATTATTGATTGAATACTTCAGCAATTACAAATTCGTTTTTTCCAACAAACACTATCGCATAAGTTTTGCAGACTATTCCCTCAGTCTCAAGTTGAGTCTTGTATTTTGTTACTTGTTCAATTGCTTTACTTTTTTCTGTCTCGAGGTTTTCCTTGCTGCTTCTCTTGAGGTATTTAAGCTCAAAAAGGAAATTCTCTTTGCCGGGGTTAAGTTTTGTTGGGATCAGAAGTAAGTCGGCATAACCTTCATTATTCTCTCGTTCACTTTTAACAAAGTAAGCATTATTCCCCATCAGCAGAGTCATGAAGATCATTTTGATGTTTTTCTCGTTAAACTTTTGAAGGTCACGGTTTGAAAGATTTTTTAAAATTGAATGAACATATCCAACCAACTTGTCAATCCTCCCTTCAAATGCCATCTCAATAATAGAATCATCAATTTTTGAATTGTCGTATCGAAGATTTTTTGATGAAGTAAAAAGATACCTGAAATATTCCCAATACATCTGTTTTACTACATAATTTGGGATAACATAGGTATATTTACTAAGAATTTCGTTCTCTATCGTAAGTAAGCCATTATAAAACAGCAGTGATACAGCTTCAGTTTTTGTATATGGAAGTTCGAAGTTATATTGGATTGTCAACCGTTCAGTGAATCTGTCTGTTTCCAAAACAGTCGAAATAATTTCATCAGATTCTTCAAAAGACAGTGGTGCCAGTATATTCGAAATCTTTTTATAATCAGAAGTTACATTTATATCAGCCATTTCCCGGGGGTAAGTGAAATTATTGCCAAATGATGAAAGAAATGTGATTACCATCTGGGGATTATACAGTCTTCCGGTTGCATCCGGAGAAAATTTGCTCCCATTATACCATGATCGCATATCTGAGAGAACAGTATCAATATCGAATTTACCCTCTTCATAGATAGTATTTTCTATCATGCCTCGCAATTCTGTCTCCGTAAATCCGGCCATATTATGAAAATCTAACTCGAGGGTGATATTTTGAGCAACATTAAATCCACTTGTCATGCTGTCTAAAGTTACCGGAGTTACCCCTGTCGCAAAAAAGCGATCAATTGTTCCCTCACCCATAAACTGCTTAATTACTTCATAAAACTTCCTGACCCAGCCGTTGCGGGATACAATCTCCTTAAAGTGATCTGTATTAAAAGCAAACAATTCACTTGTAAAGTGGTCGTATTCATCAATTAATAGATATATCTTAAGATCAGGATCAAAACTTCTAAGTTTGTACAGAAAATCCCTCAGAAGAAAATTTGCATCATCTGATGAATATATTTCCTTCCTCTCTGACTCCGATAACAAATTGTAGCTTTTAAGAAAAAGAGCGACTGCCCCCCTGATTTCACTCGTGAAATGCATAAATATTTCAGCAACATTGTCAGTCTTTATTCCACTAAAATTAAATTTGAGGATGTAGTAACTGTTCTTTAAGAGTGTGGTGTTTTCAGGTTTACCTATATAATACTGACCAAATAATTCATCAAATCTGTTTATATGTTGGATTCCGTAATAATATTCGAGCATGGAAAGATGAAGTGATTTACCAAATCTGCGAGGACGAAGGAAGAAGAGATTCTTAAAATTTATTTCTTCCAATTTTTGGATGAATTGTGTCTTGTCCACAAAATATGCATTCTCTGATATCAGAGTTGCATAATTTGAGGTCAATGACGGTATTCTTTTCTTCATTTCTCGGCTCATAAATTTATTTGAATCTGGAGGGAAATATAGTAATTTTTTGGTTGAATAAGTGCCGAAGTGGGTTTGCAAAATCCCCATCCGCGTTTATCCGCCTAATCTGCGTGTAACTGTTCGCCGAGGCGAATCTGCGTCCTCTTAAAATCAACATCCGTGGAATCCGCGCTAAATCCGTGGAATCCGTGGAACCACCTTATCCCATCAAGCTGCACTTCTTTCAGCATTTCCCACCCCGATGATTTTCATTATATTTGCAGGTTAAGAACTTTTTATTTCTTTAAAACGGAGTCATTCTGAGCATTCATGGAGCAGAACTTTCTGCACGGGAGAAAAGTATCCTCCGGCATATTGTCAATCAGTTTATTTTGACCGCAGCACCTGTTGGAAGCCGGAACATATCCAAGAAATTTGACATTGGGTTATCCCCCGCAACAGTAAGGAATATTATGGCTGATCTTGAAGATTCTGGCTATATAGGACACCCTCATACTTCAGCGGGTAGAGTTCCCACAGATAAAGGTTACAGACTGTATGTGGATTCACTGATGGATACCCCGCAGATAAGTGAGGGTACAAAAGAAATTATCAGTTCTGAAATTAAGACCGGACTTACAACCCCTGAAGAAATATTTAGTATCGCTTCAAAAATTCTTAGCAGAATAACAGACCAACTGGCTTGTGTTATCTACCCCAAAATTGAAACAGGTGTATTGAGCAGAATTCAACTCGTTTACCTCGCTTCAAATAAAATCCTGGTGGTTATTAGCATCGCATCAGGACTTGTAAAAACCATTACACTTGAACTCTCAAGCAGTATCGATGAAAAACAGATTGATTCCGTGGAAAGGATACTTAATGAGAGACTTGCCGGTCTCCGTCTAAAAGAGATAAAAAGTTCAATGAATGAAAGACTTAAGGATACCGGACTTGAGACCAACCCGATTATTTCAATTTTGTACGACTCGGCAGACAGGCTATTCAAAGATTTTAACTCTGACAGCAAAGTTATGCTCTCCGGTGCAAGAAATCTTCTTCGGCATCCGGAGTTTGAAGACCCTGTGAAATTTGAAAATATTGTTGAATTAATTGAAGAAAAAGAAATAATAATCCATATCTTCGAAAACAGTTCAGGCATTTTCCTTGAAAAATCCTCATCCATCCAGGGTGTAAATATTGTAATCGGCAAAGAACTCCCATACGGTCAGACTGATGACTACAGTTTTGTTGTTAAAGAGTACAAGGTTGGAGAAAATACCGGAGCAATGGGAATTATTGGTCCCAAACGGATGGATTATGCAAAGATTATTGCAATTGTGGACTTTACTGCAGGTTTACTAACAGAAATGTTGACCAAAAATCAAAACAGTGTTTAAAATATTATTCGATTGTTGAATTTTTTTCATCAGTTATTTGTTAATTTGGAGAAAATATGAAATTTAGAAAAAAAGAAAGTAGTGACTTGAAGAACGAAAATTTGAAAACCGAAACTGAAACAACTTCCCGGAACGAAAGTGAGGCAGTGGAAAATCCAACTGAAGAAACACCGGTAAACAATGGAAATAAAAATGAAACTACAGAAGTTGACGAATTAAACGCAGAAGTTTTGAAACTCACAAATCAAGTGGACGAATTGCGTGACCTCCTCGCCCGCAGAATTGCTGAAATAGACAATATTAAAAGAAGGCACCGCGAAGAATCGCTAAAAACATGGTCGGATGCCGAAGGGAAATTTATTTCATCACTTCTCCCAATAATAGATAATTTTGATCGTGCAGCTGAAATTGCCCCTAAAACTGAAGATAAACAAAAAATGGTTGATGGTTTCATCTTGATCCACGATTCGCTTGTTAAACTTCTTGAGCAAAAAGGTTTAAAGAAAATTGAGGCTAAAGGGAAGCAGTTTGATTATAATCTCCATAACGCTATTATGCGTCAACCGAATGCTGATGTTGAACCCGATACAGTTCTTGAGGAAATTCTGCCCGGTTATATCTACAAGGATCAGATTCTTAGACATACAAATGTAATCATTAGCGAAATGCCCGTTAACGAATCAGAGGTTAATTCGGATGAGGAGACAGAAAATTAAGATATGAGCAAAAAAGATTATTATGAAATTCTCGGCGTAACAAAAAACGCCTCAAAAGATGAAATTAAACAGGCTTATCGCAAAATTGCGATGCAGTATCACCCCGACAGAAATCCTGATAACAAGGAAGCAGAAGATAAATTTAAAGAAGCTGCCGAAGCTTATGAAGTCTTGAGTGATGATGAAAAACGCTCAAAATATGATCGTTTTGGTCATCAGGCTTTTGGTGCAGGTGGCGGACAACAGGGATTCACAGATATCAACGATATTTTCTCCCATTTCTCCGATGTTTTTGGTGGAGGTGGCGGTTCCATATTTGATGATATATTTGGAGGTGGCGGTGGAAGACGCGGTGGCAGGAAAAGAAGTTCAGGTACTCCGGGGAGTGATCTAAGAGTAAACCTCAAATTAAAACTCGAAGAAATTTCAACGGGAACAACAAAAACCATAAAAATTAACAAATTTGTTAAATGCGATTCCTGTACCGGAAGTGGATCAGACAGTGGTTCGAGCAAAAAAACATGCCCGGCTTGTAATGGTTCCGGTGAAATTCGCAATGTTTCCAGATCAGTTTTTGGACAGTTTGTTAATATACAACCCTGTGCAAATTGTAACGGTGAAGGAACTGTAATCGACAAACCGTGCAAAAAATGCCACGGTGATGGACGGGTGAAATCGGAAGTTACTGAAAGCATCGATGTTCCCGCTGGTGTAAGTGCTGAAATGCAACTTAGCCTTAGAGGAAGAGGAAATGCAGGATTAAGAGGAGGTCCCAGTGGTGATCTTCTTGTTGGTTTCCAGGAAATTGAACATGAACATTTTAAAAGAGATGGTGATAATATTATCTATCAACTCTTTATCAGTTTCCCTCAGGCTGTTTTTGGAGATGAAGTTGAAATTCCGACCCTGACAGGAAAAGCGAAACTTTCGATCGATTCGGGTACTCGTGCCGGAAAAATCCTCAGGATGGCAGGAAAAGGTTTACCAAGTGTGAACGACAGAAGCCACAGAAGAGGAGATCAGCTTGTTGAGGTAAATATCGTTGTTCCCAAAAAAGTAAATGCGCGTGAAAAAGAACTTTTAAAGGAATTGATGAATCAACCAAATATTTCCGGTGAAGAAGGAAACAGCGGTTTTTTTAAGAAATTTGGATTGTAACAGTTGAATTGAAATCACTGATTGAACGG
Source organism: uncultured Ignavibacteriaceae bacterium (assembly GCA_964531325.1). Classification (GTDB taxonomy): domain Bacteria; phylum Bacteroidota; class Ignavibacteria; order Ignavibacteriales; family Ignavibacteriaceae; genus UTCHB3. The sequence goes on from CAZHCW010000015.1 coordinate 32,374, forward strand.
CTCTCAATTAAGTCAGGTCTTACAAAATTGGAAGTTATGGCTCTCCTTTTTGTAATTACTTCTATTACGGTGGGTGCTGTTATCCATATATTTAGATCAGATGCCGAGGTGTTAGCCCCTTCTCCAAAAGAGAAGTCATCTTACGAATTGCTGCAAAAAGAGAAAAAAGAAGTCGAAAAAAAACTTGGTAAATCATCAAGTTCAGGGAGTTCAAACAGTAAGGTTAAGAAACTAACCCCCGGCGAGAAAATAAATATCAACACTGCTGATATTTTTGAATTAATGAGGGTACCGGGTGTCGGAGAAAAGACAGCTACTGATATTGTTGCTTTAAGGATCAATCTTGGCGGGAAGTTTACCCACTTAAGCCAGTTAAAGGGTATAAAATCCATCGGCGAAAAAAAACTTCAAAAATTGAAAGAGTTTATGGTTTTAACCGATGAATAAACTCTTCAGTATCTACTCCGGATACCGTCACTACTTTAACATCGGAGTCATTGCAATTTTGGCGGTTATCCTGCTTAAAGTGGTGTATCTTGACCCCATGAAAGCCAGTGAGCAAGAGGAAAATTATAAAACCGAATCACGGTTGAGAATGTATAATTTGAGATCTGCACAAAAGGTTTATTTTGATAAAAATCAAAAATTTTGTGGAAATATCGATGAACTTATAAGTTTTATCAGATCTCTTGGTATCGATTCAACTTTGCCCTCAGGAAGAGATTCTTTGGAATCAGAGTTTACCTTCAAACCTCTGTCAAACGGTAAATTTGTTGTTGACAGTCTTAAATTCTCGCCAAAAGTCTATCTCCCCTATTCTTTTGCTCTTGATTCATCACGGGTGATTGATTCAGTATACGCAGAAGATGGTGAGTTTATCCGTGTTGACACATCTTTTATTAAAGGAAACCGGTTTAAAATAACTGATCCTTCAGGGTATGGAAGCGTTGGTAATCTCTTTTTTGATGCCCTTAAATATTCAGCCTCCTGGGAGTAGAAATGAACAGAATTCTGGTAGAAGCGAAAAATGACAGCGTTGTAATAAAAAATGTAAACCCCGGTGAAGAGACTGTTGAAAAGACCGTACTGAACTATTCAATACTTCAAGGACCATCTTTTACAAGGCTCGACCTTGAACAATGTGAACAGTTTATCCCTGATCTTGTTAATACCGGTCAAAACAGCTTTATTGATTCAACTGTTTATTTAATTTTCCCCCAGTCGTTATTTCATACCATGACTCTACCGGCAAAACCGGAACTCTCAAAACTTCAGCAGTATAATGAACACAAGTTCGAAATTGGAGTGGTTTTCCCGTTTTTGGAATTGGATACATTTTCGCTTGATGTCCAAACTATTGCTCAATCGGGCTTTAATAACCCGAATTCTGAATTGGTGACCGTTATCAATAATGATTTGTTAAATTTTGCCTCAATGGTTAAAAAAAACACCGGCTCACCGAGAGTAAAGATAATTATTCCCTTTTTATCGCTAAAAGAATTTATCAAAAAGAATTTCCCCGCCGATCAAAAATCGGTATTGCTCCATATCTCCGGAAATTCAATTATTCTTGCATCCTTAAAAGGTGCAGAGATAGCCACGGCTTATTCAACAAACTTCATCGATATTCCATCGATCCCCGACATAATCGATTCGTTCCTCCTTAATAACTCATCGGGTAGAATTGATAAGGATACTTTAAGTAACATCTATTTTAGTCTCGAGGAATATATGGTGGGGCTTGCTTCACTTGTCGAAAAATGGATGAACATTAAAACAGTTGAAAATTTTGCAGGGCTGCCACTTGGAAAAGTGTGCAAGATTCCCCCGGACCTCCTTGCTGAGATCAGAAATGAGGCTTAGAATTATATCGGGTGAATTTGGCGGAAGATTTATCAAAACCCCCGATTCCAAATTCACGAGACCAACCACCGACAAAGTAAAACAGTCGGTCTTTAACTATCTCTCAAACTTTTTTGATTTTGAAGATGCCATTGCTGCGGATATCTACGCTGGCTCTGGCTCACTCGGTTTTGAAATGCTTAGTAGAGGGGCTGAAAAAGTACATTTTGTGGAAAAGAACTTCCCTGTAGTAAAAATTCTCACAGAGAATATTCAAAGTCTGGATGTTGAAAAAAGAGTGAAGTTACACAAGATGAAAGCTGTTACATTTACGGCAACAACCAACTTGCAATTCGATTTTATCTTTGCCGATCCTCCTTTTTATGAATATGATGTTTATGATGTAGTTAAAAATATCAGAAAAAGAAAACTCTTAAAACCGGGGGGAATATTCATGCTGGAAAGGTCGATTCAAACTCTTGAAGATGATAAAAAGAATATGGAGATGGAACCAATTAAGCGGCTTGGAGATACATGTTTGTATCAAATAATTAATGGAGTTTCGGCGGATAGTGATGCCGAAGTTGAAATTCCGGAGACGGAATCAGAGATTTGACACCCAGTTATCTATAATTTGTTGACCTCTCTCCGTCTCGATTGAGTCGGGATGGAATTGAACACCTTCTATTTTTAATGATTTGTGCCGTAAACCCATAATTTCCCCATCTTTTGTCCTGGCAGTCACTACAAGCTCTGACTCCGCTAATGGTTCTGAAACCGCAAGTGAATGATAACGCATTGCGGTGAATTTTTCTTTGATACCTGAATACACACCTTTACCATCGTGTAGAATCTCCGAAACCTTTCCGTGAAAAAGTTCTTTCGCCGGAATTATAAACAGACCAAAATATTCACCTATCAATTGATGTCCGAGACAAACACCCAAAACAGGTTTTTTCCCTGCAAATTGTGATAAAATCTTGAACGAATTACCGGCATCTGTGGGTTTACCGGGTCCCGGAGAGAACACAATTCCATCAATTTCTTCTTCAAGAAATGTGTCCCACTCCGGATCGTCATTCAGAATAACCTTCACCTCGGCTGATGTCTGTTTTAGAAGCTCTACCAGATTATAAGTAAAGGAATCGTAGTTATCGATTACAATTATTTTTTTATTTGTATGGCTCATTGATGTATAACTTTGCCTGTTTGTGCGATGAACTATAGTCTTTTAATTCTAGCACAGCATAATAACATTTAATTGCCTCTTCTCGCTGAGATAATTTGTCATGCATCATTCCCTGATAAAGGAGAGAGTTGACATAATAGCCTGATGCTTCATTTTTCTCTATCTTTTTTGAAAGCTCAACTGCCTCTTTGAAATAAACCAGAGAAGAGTCCCATTGCCCTGTAGCTTTATAATAGAATCCGAGATAATAGGATGTTTCTCTTCTCACCTTCTGACTGTATCCAAATTTTCCCTCTGTAGCACCTTTATACAAGTGGGTGTAGATTTCCTTTATCAATGGATAATCACCTCTCATAACAGCAGCACGCCCTCTCCATTTCAAGAAAACAGGGTTGTCGGGGAACTGGTCGGTTAACATCTTTGCGTATCTCTCTGATGAATTTGCATCTTTTTCAAATTCCTGGTAGAGCGTCATGAGAAAATATTGAGCTTCGTACTTTGCATATCTTCCCTTTTCAGCAACTCTTTTCAGGTCTTTGATACCCTGATTTTTGTCACCTGATGGGAAAAATATTAAAAGAGGTTTCACAGCGGGATACTCATCAGGTATAACAGAGATATAATAGGAATATATACCCGTTCCCAAAAGAATATCTGCATTACCCGGTTGAATCTTAAGTACTCTGTTGACGATTGGAAGTGCTTCCCTTCCATCATCGGCGGCTTTAAGCCAGCTTTCGCGCAATGCACGGAGTCTGCCTCTAAAACCAATGGCTCCACCTTTAAAAAAGAGAGCATCTACATTATTAGGGTCTTCATCCAAAATTTCGTCGCAAACATAGATGATATCATCAAGTTTTTTGTAAAAAAGATCATCCTTCGATTCGTCATCAAGATCGACCAAAATTTTCCACCAGTCAATCATCGATAGATAAAAAAGACCGGCCGGCGATTTTGGATTTTCGCGTAGAAGAGTTCTGAATTTCGTTTCAGCTGCTGTAAAATTTAACGAATATACATCCTTGATCCCCTCATCAATTATATTGTTCACATTTTGTGAATACAATTGAACTGAGAGTGCAACAAGTAGCAGATAGATGATTTTATATTTTTTCATTTTCTTTAATATTTTTTTAGTTGTTACTCCGAATTATACGAACCGGACCTCAAAGAAGTTTCATAATTATTTTTACTCCGGTTACTGTGGGAACAAATGTATAGACCTCGAAGCTGGAAAAAACAAAAAAAGGCTGCCCTTTTAAGACAGCCCCTTTTATAATTAAAACAGATATTTTCTAAACCAGTTTTTCGGCGAGGTAACCGGGAAGTTTTGAAGCATCAATTCTTATCTGCTCCATGCTGTCCCTTTCTCTTACCGTAACACTGTTATCTTCCAAAGTTTGAGTATCAACAGTGATTGCAAATGGAGTACCAATCTCATCCATTCTCCTGTATCTTCTGCCAATTGCAGCTTTGTCGTCGTAGAACACTTTGTATTTTGTTCTCAACTCAGCTTCAATGTTTTTAGCAAATTCAGGCATGCCATCTTTGTTTACCAAAGGAAGAATCGCGGCTTTAACCGGTGCCAATTTTGGATTCAGATGCAAAACTGTTCTCACCTCGCCTCCAAGATCCTCCTCATCATACGAATCGATCAGGAAAGCCATAAATGATCTGCTTGCTCCTGCTGAAGTTTCGATGATGTAAGGCAAAAACTTCTCTTTTGTGTCATCATCAAAATTGCTTAATGATTTTTTTGAAAACTGTTCATGCCTTGCAAGATCAAAATCGGTTCTGTTATGGATTCCCTCTATCTCTCCCCATCCAAACGGGAAAAGATACTCAATGTCAGTTGCTTCTTTTGCATAATGGGCAAGTTTATTTGCCGGATGGTCATGATATCTCAGGTTATCAGGATTCATTCCGAGATTTTTGAACCAGTCCATCCTCATCGATTTCCAATAATCAAAATATTGTTTGTCATCTGATGGCTTAACGAAATATTGCATTTCCATCTGCTCAAATTCCCGTGTTCTGAAGAGAAAATAACGGGTATTAATCTCATTTCTGAATGCTTTTCCAATTTGAGCAATTCCAAACGGTACTTTTTGACGGGATGCATTTTGAACATTTAGGAAATTAACAAAAATTCCCTGTGCGGTTTCAGGTCGCAGATAGATAGTTGAACCTGTTTCTTCCACCGACCCCAGAAATGTTTTAAACATAAGGTTAAACTTACGGGACGAGGTAAATGATCCTTTGTTTCCACAGGTGGGGCAGTTTAACTCTGCAATAAGACTTTCTGCCAGCTCTGTTTCAAAGAGATCAACGATGAAATCGTTAACTTCTTCGATTTTTGTTTCGACTTGTCCCGATAACAAATCAATTTTAGTCTTCAAATCCCCTGAAGCAACTGTTGAGAGTGTTTCAAGCATTTTCGATTTTTTCTTAGCGGCTATTTGATCGATCAAATAGTCAACTCTGAATCTTGCTTTGCATGACTTGCAGTCGATCATCGGGTCAGTAAAGTTTTCAACATGCCCGGAAGCAACCCAGACTTCCGGAGACATAAGAATGGAAGCATCAAGCCCTTCCACATCTTCACGATAAGTCATAAACTTCCACCACTCGTCCTTGAGATTGCGAAGCATCTCACTCCCTAATGGACCGTAATCGTAACAACCGTTTAATCCGCCATATATTTCACTCGACTGATATACAAACCCTTTTCGTTTTGCCAACGAGATTATTTTCTCTAAAACATCACTTTTATTCTTCATTTAAGGCATTTCTCCGCAATGATAACTTAAAAAAATTCGATCTTTAAATATAACCATATCGATCGTTTTCATCCCGCTATTATTATTCGGTCGTGCTCCATTTTTTTACTATTTTTGCATATACACCTTCACACTTTTTAAGAAAAAACGGCATAAATACAATAGATATCACATTATTTGACTATCTTGAGGAGTTCTATTTTCTCCTCGATCATAACGGCAAGATACTTTCATGCAACAGGTATGTCTCCGACAAATTAGGCTACGACAGAGGTAGTCTTGTCGAGATAGATTCCGTGCTAAGTCCCGAGTCGATACTGCAATTTGAGCATTCTTTGATCAAATGTACCACAACAAAAGAAAATGTCTCGATGGAGTGCCGTATAAAGGATTTAGGTGGAAAAAATATTTATGAATGCCATGCCCTTTTTAGTTTTGTTTCAGATGATACCATCTTGTTACAATTAAGAGATATTACTGAATTTAATCATATTAAAAGAAACCTCACGAGATTTAAATATATAGCCGATCATACAATAAATCCCTTGCAGATAACTGACCTTACAGGGAAAATGATTTATGTTAACCCGGCTTTTTCTGCCGAGAGTGGTTTTGATCCAAATGAACTCATCGGATTTAATCCCAAGATATTTGGAAGTGGTAAACATTCTCAAATGCATTGGGAGAATATGTGGAAAACCATCTCTGCCGGTAAAACATGGATTGGTGATGTTGAAAACAAAAGGAAAAATGGTGAAACTTTTTATTCTCAACTTCAGATCACCCCTGTTACTGAAAAAGACGGGAAGATTATTGGCTACTTTGGAATTCATAGAGACCTTTCTGACAAGAGAAATCTTGAGAAACAACTTATTCATACTCAGAAGATGGAGAGCATAGGAACTCTTGCTGCCGGGGTTGCTCACGAGGTAGGTAATCCGCTTGCATCAATCTCAGCACTCGCTCAGATTATTCAGCGAACCACAGATGATGAATTTATTAAAGAAAAACTCGAACTGATTAAAAAACAGATAACCCGTATCTCCAAGATTATCAGGGATTTAGTCGATTTTTCAAGACCAAGCAATTACGAACTGCGCTCTACAGATATCGGTCAAAATCTAAAAGAGGCAATAGAGATTGTTCAGGTAGGGAAAAAGGCAAAAGATATTTCGTTTAGATTTAATAATAGTGAGGGATTCATAGTGCCGCTCGTTTCAGACCAGATACAGCAGGTATTTGTGAATATTCTTATCAATTCCGTGGATGCTGTTCTCGAAATGAAAGAGAACTTCCCTGATATGAGGGGTGAAATTTTAGCCGAAACCTACATCGAAGGAAGTTCGTTGATCGTGGAACTCTCTGATAATGGAGTTGGAATTCCCGAAGATAAACACGCTAAAATTTTTGAACCTTTTTATACAACTAAAGCTGTAGGTAAAGGAACAGGATTGGGCCTTTGGGTCAGTTATGGTATTGTAAAAAGTTTTCAGGGAGATATCAAGGTAACAAGCAAACCGGGAAGAGGCACTTCTTTTAAGATTTCCCTGCCTCTTAATCCGATTTACTAATTGAAACGGAGAAGAAATGTCAAAAAAAATATTAGTTGTTGACGATGAAGATATTATCAGGGAATCTATCTCTTTTATCCTTGGAAAAGAAGGATATGGAGTAGAGACCGCTGAGAATGGTGCCATTGCATACGAAAAGGTACAAAAAGAACATTACGATCTTGTGATTACCGATATCGAAATGCCTGAGATGAAAGGCATCGACCTGTTGGAAAAAATCGTTCGACTTAATCTTCATACCTCCGTAATTATGATAACAGCATACGGTTCTCTCGAAACTGCAATAAGAGCCTTGAGAGCCGGTGCCGGTGATTATCTCCTCAAACCACTCGATTTTGATGAACTTTCAGTAAAAGTATCCCGTATTTTCCAATTAAAAGACCTGATTCGCGAAAATCAGGTATTAAAACATGAACTTCACCGCCAATACGATTTTTCGAATATCATCGGCAAAAGCAAAAGGATGCAAAACATCTTTAAGATGATTCGTGCAATTTCGGAGACGGACTCTACTGTTTTAATCACCGGGAATAGCGGCACCGGTAAGGAACTGGTTGCCAAAGCAATCCATTTTAACAGCAAAAGAAGGAATAAACCGTTTATTGCAGTAAATTGCGGTGCTATTTCAGAAACCCTTATTGAAAGTGAGCTGTTTGGACATAAAAAGGGATCGTTCACCGGGGCAACTTATGACAAAGAAGGATTCATAAAAGCTGCAGACGAGGGTACTCTCTTTCTTGATGAGGTGAGTGAGATGCCACTAAACTTGCAAGTGAAACTTTTACGCGTTCTGCAAGAAAGAGAATTTATCCCGGTTGGAAACACTTCGCCCACAAAAATTAATGTGCGATTTGTTGCATCCACTAACAGAAATTTAACGGAAGAGATCGAAAAAGGAAGATTTAGAGAAGATTTGTATTATCGTCTGAATGTTGTTGAAGTGAGACTCCCATCTTTAACCGAAAGAAAGGATGACATTCCAATTCTCGCAGATCATTTTCTGAACTACTATCGCCATCAAATGAATAAAAGTATTAAGGGTTTCGATTATTCTGCCGTAAGAGCCCTCATCAATCATGAATGGAAAGGTGAAGTAAGAGAACTGGAAAATGTGATCGAACGGGCAGTAATATTCGCCGAATCTGAATATATTACGGTAAACGATCTTCCCGAAATAATAAAAGCCCAGCGGGATATCTCTTCGTCAACAACTTATGGTTCACTCGATGAATTCATGCGAAAAGTTGAAAGAGACTTCCTTGTAAGGGTTTTGGAAGAGCATGATTATGATAAGGAGAAAGTTGCCAAGACACTTGATCTGGGACTTTCAACTCTCTATAGAAAAATTAAAGATTTAGATATTGAAGTCTGAAAAAAGATTTGTATTTTAAATCAAACCTTCTTTAATAATTTTTATTTAACTTTGTCCATCACAATTCAACAGGCTTGAATGTTCATCAGGTTTTGGGGTGTACGCGGGTCTATTCCCTCGCCACCCACTACAGCGCACTACCGAAACAAACTTAGACATGTATTAAAACTGTCGAGCGGAAAGACTTTTGAGTCAGATTCTGATGCTGATACATTTATCGAAGGTCTGGACGACTCCCTTAAAAATTTATTGGGAGGCAATACAACTTGTGTTGAGGTAGTTGCAAACAATACAAGGCTTGTTTTCGATATGGGTTCAGGATTCCGCGAATTAGGTAATCATTTGCTCCATACCGCCGATCCTTTAACCGAAATGCATGTTTTTATCAGCCATACCCATTGGGATCACATTCAGGGATGGCCATTCTTTAAACCGGCTTACATCCCCAAATATAAATTTAACTTCTACAGCCCCCATGGTAATTTTCAACAACGGCTTGCAGAACAACAGGAATTCAAGTTTTTCCCTGTATCTCTGAATTTTATGGCTTCGCGAAAAGAATACATGGATTTTGAGCCCGAATCAAGTGTGGTTATTAATGGTATAAAAATCTCCAACATCGAGTTACACCACCCCGGAAAGTCCTACGGTTTCAGAGTTGAGTATGAAGGAAAAGTGTTTGTGTTTGCATCAGACTCGGAATACAACAATTTTACAACCTCCAGGTTTATGAGGTTTATCAACTTCTTCCAAGAAGCTGATGTTATCGTTTTTGATGCTCAATATTCGTTTGATCAAGAAATGCAAAGGGTCGATTGGGGCCACTCGTCGGCATTTGTTGGGGTTGATCTTGCTATTCAGGCAAATGTTAAAAGGATTGTTCTTTTTCACCACGATCCCGACAATGATGATTTTGAAATTCTTGATTTATTCAAAAAATCGCAGTTGTATAAGAAAGACAATTATCCCGAATCCGGAATGGAAATTTTCCTCGCCCGAGAGGGACTCACTTTTAACCTCTAACCAGTAGATTTGAATTTAAAACAAAAAAGCCTCCCAATTTGAGAGGCTTTTTTTTTGCTTAAATAAAAACCGTACTAATAGTTTATCCTGATCATCGGAGAGAAAACCACATAAGCCTCATCACGATAGGTTGGTAATGGATCACTACCGATAACCACACCACTGTAATACTTAAATGAAAATCCAAATGAATTGCTAATCAGGAATGAAAGATTCACTCCATAATATAGATTGGATTCAGCTATATTGTAATAAACCACAGGTTCAAACGCATAAGTAAACAATGGATCATCTTTGGAGAATATTCCTGAAGCCTGAACATAGAACTTTGAACTGCTGGTAGCGGAAGGAATCTCAGTGAGATTCGGTTGAGAAGGATCAAGGAAATAATTTTTTACTTCATACAATCCAAATCCCAAATTAGCTCCGAGATACCCAAATCCATTAAGATCAAGGAAATTTTTTCTCTCAAGTCCAAGGTTAAAGTAGTTTCTGATGGAACTTATGTTCGATACTTCGCTAACATGTTTAATCTGTCCCGGTTCCCAGGTATTAAGTGTGAGGGATGCTTCAAGATTAAGATCAAAATCTCTCCAATAATCACCGGCATATTTTAAGAAATTGCCTTTAGCATTGAAGTAGAGATTTTGTCCTGTCATAAAGTGGCGTTTCCCGTGTGGAACAAGTTTATCAACAAATGGTTGTGAAACCGCAACGCCCATGCCTATATCAAAAGTAAAGATATCGTTTGGTCTGTTGTTCAGTATCCGGTCGATGTAGGTTACTCTTAATCCTGCATTATAAGTTGGTGAAAACCAACCGGGAATTTTAATTTTGTCATATCCCCACTTTCCAAACGCAGAAATCAGATATTTGTTTTTGTCATTTGTGGTGAAATTATAAAATGTTAAATGTGGTTCAAGCAGGCTAAAATAGATATCAAACTTATACGATAATTTTTCATCATAATAAGTTTTTGATACATCGTTGAAAGCATATCTTTGTGATTTTAAGAGAGAATAATTCTCGGGACCTACAATATCCTGGATGCGAACATAATCTTCAACAGGGTCGAAGAAAAAGTCGATTGAATCAGCATTCTTAAGCACCTTGCTCTCTGAATAGAACCTGAACATGTCTATTTCATCATCATAATATCTTTTACGAAGATCGATAAACACTTCACCTTTATAAATATCCTGAACTTTCTGTTTTACGAAATCAAGTGTGGGTTTCGAACCATCAATTCTTAATCCGTTACTCACCAAAAATTTATTAAACACTGCTCTTACAAGAACCGGGTCTGTAACAATCCACTTTTCACGGAGATCATCAAAAGCTGCGGAGTTGAGTTCAAGATTTCTGTAAATTTTGATCAACCTGTCCATTTTGGTATCACCCGTTCCTATGGTACGGGAATTAATGTCCTGTGCAGAGGTCGAAAACGCAAAGAGGGATAAAAACAGAAAGGATATTAAGAATTTAATTTTAGAAACCATATCTGTACCTCAACTGAATAAATGTTTGCGAACTTTTGCTTTCCCATGCTTCGGGTTCTCTGAACATTGCAGCAGAAATATTGGTCATTTCAACTCTGAAGTTATGCTCTCCTCCAAATTCCAACAATTTCAGCCAAATTTTTGATGTTAAATGACTGTCAAATAGTCGGAATTCCGTACCAAGAAATTCTATATCGTTAGGTACAAAATTTATAGACAATCCGATAACCGGTTGGATAACATCTTTCATTTTTTTACGACCGATTGTTGCACCTGAATAATCAGCTTCAATCACATCAAAACCACCAACGCCGAGATCCATCTTATATCTGATCGCTCTTTTTTCTGAATTGTTCCAAAAAAACGACATTGTTGATTCCCACTGCGTAAAGGTAAAATATGCTTTATTTCCGGGAACCGTGTAATAAGGATTTTCAAGTTTTTCAGGTCCAAATGCAAAATATGCATTAACAAATGGAATGCTGAACGCACCTGTTGTTTTAACATCCAGAATAACACCGCTGCCAACATTAAGAGCAATAGGGTCACCCATTACAAAAGGTAATTGATCAAGAAATGAACTCATGTCAAGTCGCATTCTACCCATCAATTTTGCATCAATTAACATATCATTTAATGGGTCTGCAATTGAACCTGATACGCTGAATAAAGCTCTAACACCGCCTGAAATAGTTTGCCCCTTCCATGGTGAAACATTCACAACAGGTGTATTGGTGTTAAACTCGACACTTACAAAACCAAAACCGTAATCCATTACAGGATGGAAGAATGTGAGTGAGGATAAAGATGCGTCTATCTGAAATGGTGATGTATTCGTTTGAGTTTGTGCTCCCCTGCCTCTGCCTGTTGTGGATTTCTGAGCAACAGGTTTAGGGTATTTATGCAGACTGTTTGTAACCTGGTATGCTATAAAATCAAGATTTCCGTCCGACGAAATTCCTCTTGATATTTTCTCCTTCTCTTTCCTGTCAACTTTAACAAGCGATGAAGCTTCAGCTGTTAACAGTTCTCTTTGAAGAAACTTCAGTACTTGAGTGTAAGACGGGTCTTTAGCAAAATAAAGCTCTTGAAAATCTTTAAACTTGACAACCATGTTTGAGTCGACACCTCCTGCCACATTACTGCCAAAGATGTTGGAACTGTCTGCTGCTGCTCCTGCTCCAATCTCCAAAATGTAAAGGAGTACGATGGTATCGTTTTCAAGATCAGGATTTTTAAAGACTAATGAATAGTTGATATTTCCACTTGTATTAAATCGAAACACTCCCCTGCCATCTGAAAGAGGTATCGCAGGCAAACTACTGCTCATCGAAGCATCAGGTGTGAAATTGTAAGTATAAATATCGAGATAAGTCTTATCCACTTGCAACTTCCTCTCAATGATACGATACATCTCGTCGATATTTTGAGCCATTAAATTGCAAGTAAAGAGAAATAAAACAGTAAATGCTATTCTCGTCATTTTTTCACTTTGTTTATTATAGAAAGGTTCCCCCGGCTTTTCCACCGGGGGAGTCTTAAATTAGTAGTTTATTCTCAAGATTGGTGAGAATACAATGTAAGTATCATATCTGTAAGGGAATTTTTTCTTATCAAGACTGAAAGAACTGTATATTCCAACATCAAGACCAAAATTACCACTTACCATGCCCATTCCTTTTAATCCAATAAATCCATATCCGTCGGTTGCATAACCTGAAACGAGATTAATGGAATGTTGAATCATACCGGTTGATTTTCTTACACCAACTTCTGCAGAGATAACATGATTAAACTTCTGCATAAAATTCTTCTTACCCTTCTCCAAGTCAACAACAGCTGAAGAACCGGGAGTAATACGAAGTTTATTTATGTCAGATGATGATAAATTAAGCCCTACTTCGAGATCACCAAAGTCGAATACATTCATGATATTGCGTTTTCTAAGTTCCCAGTTGAAAAAGAACTTGTTCGCGAAGAAATCGACAGCGGTGGTATATTTCCCAAAATCAGCTTTTTTATTATCATTAATCGTGATTTTTGCTTCAAGAGAGAATGAAACATCCTTCATGAAATCTGAATCGATGAATGTAAAAGGGTAGCCTTCCAATTTTGCATATACAGATTGACCTGCAACCCATAACTGTTTAACCTCAGCTTCGCCTTTGTATGGTCTGTTTGAAGGAACTCCGGCACCCACAGAAAGTCTGTAAGTAAATTTCTCAGGATCATTACTCAGGCTTTTGAAATATGTGAGTCGGGTTCCTACAAAATACTCATTCGAGTACCAACCGGGCCAAAATGCTTTATCACTTCCCCATTGCCCCCAAACGGACAAAAGGTATTTGTTGCTTCCTTCTGAAGTAGTATTCCAGAACATGACTTCGGGTCGAAGAGCATTAAGGTTAACATCAAAATTATAGCCAAGTTTTGTATATGACTGTTCTTTGGTTGTCTCTTTGTAAAAATAGGTTATTTCTTTAATTTTATCGTACGATTTGTCGCCAATAACCTCTTTTAACAGAAAACCATCATAAATTGGGTCGAAGAGTGGTTGCGGGTTCTCTTTTCCAATTTCAGATGATGGATAAAAAGCAAAAAGCTCCAATTCATCATCATAATACCGTTTCCTGACTTCAATGGTCACATCACCTTCTTGAACCAGTTTCACTTTTTCTTTGATCACATCGGGTTTAAGAGTTCTGCCATTTAACCTCAGAGCATTTCTTACAACAAATCTGTTGAAAATTTCTCTGATAAATGTAGGGTCGTCGATCATCCATTTTTGTTTCAGATCATCGAAAGCCATGGTGTTATATTCGAGACTCTGATAAAGTGTTTTCAGGTCTGATAACTCGTTACCCGTAGTGTTCTGTGCCCTCAATGCCGGCACAAACACCAGTAACGCTAATAAAAATTTAATTGATTTTCTCATAATTCCATCCATGTCTTAAATTGATTAGAAACCATATCTGTATCTAATTTGGAAGAAAACACTCCCTGGGTTCTCCCATTCGCGAATTGTTCTTCCAAGCGGGTCTGAGAAAACAGTTCCTGAAAATCTGAAAGTATGACCTCCGTCTAATTCAAGAAGTTTAAGCCATCCCTCAGCTTTAATAACAGCATCGAAGACTCTAATCTTGGCACCAAACAGATCGTTTTGATCAGGAGCAAATGTGTAGTGAAGCGTAACAACCGGCGAAATTTTGTTTTCAACTACTTCAGTTTTGGCTGCTGTAGTTCTATTACCGGGATAATATGCTTTTAACATATCGTAATAACCAACGCCAACATCCACTCTGAATCTGGAGCTCAATTTGTCATTTGTATTCCAGTAGAAAGACATGGTTGCTTCGGCTTGTTTGAATGAAAAATAAGCATGTCTTTGATTTGGCACCTTTTTATCGGTGAATGTAACATAAGGATCAGAGAATCCTCTACCACCAACAGCCACATAGGCATTAAAGAATGGTAATCCAAAAGGTCTCGTTACATGCAGGTTTATACCTGCGGAGGTTCCAACATGGAAATTTGATTGAGCTTCTAATGCAAAAGGAAGATTTTTGATCAGATCGTTGGTATTCATTTTCACTCTACCGATGAATCTTGCATCAAGCACCATTCCACCATTGGGATTCTTAACATCTTTGCTAAGATTAAAGAGTGTTCTGAACCCAAATCCAAATGTATTGTTCCCATAAGGAAGTGCATGAAGAACAGGTTCTTCCATGGTCAATTCCACTCCGGCAGCACCGATTGAAAAATCCATCACTTTGTGAGAGAAGGAAATCGAACTGAATCCCGCATCGATTCTGAAATCTGAAGAGGATGATGCAGATTCTGTTCCACCTGTTTGCCCTCTACCTTTTTTGGTGGAAGATTTCTGTGCAACTTTAGGATACCAGTGAATCGAATTAGCTCTCATATAATTGAGATAATCTGTATTATCCCTGGAAGTTATTCCCAATGAAGTGTTTATTGCATCGTCAGGAGCAATTCCGAGCAGAGTACCATATTTAAATTCAGGATCAATTTTGACAAGTTTATCGATGTAATCGACCATACCAAAATATTTTCCATAGTCTGAACCCATCATTGTGTACATATCCTTAAAGGATACAACGATTGATTCTGTGGGCCCACCAGCCTGATTGGTACCGAAAATATTGGCAGTATCTCCAGCTCCGGCAGCAATTATCTCCTGAATATAGAGCAGAACAGTAGAATCGATGCCGATGGCATTCGAAAGGAATACAATTCTATATGTATAATTGTCGTTAGCTTTGAAAATAAATGGATCTTTCCCGTCAACACGGGCAACCGGATTCATCTTCTGTAATAATGGTTCAGTACCGGTGAGATCAACAAAGTTGAGATTTAGATATTTTTTATCTTTTCTCAACTTAAGATCAATATTCCGGATGTAGTCCTCTGCTTCCTGTGCCATCAGGGGTTGCAGCAGAAAACCGGCAACCATAATCAATGTAAGTAATCGTTTCATATTGTTATCTTCTTTATTTATAAATCCTTGATACACTACCTGATCACATTGGCACGGTATTTTTTAATCACTTTTTCACCAAACTGTGTCGTGAACTGAATAGTCAGCCTGACATCCTGATCAGTTCCAATATCCATCGCTTCGAGGAAAGCCGGGTTAACAGCAATCTCGACAACAGGAAATTGTCCCTTCTTCGATTGGGAAACACTTTGAATAAAATTATCCGGCTCTGATGTAACTCTCAGTTGATTAAATTTTGGTGCTGCAAAAACAAAACCACTTGGCGTCATTCCAAAATATCCAAAGAGGAATTGACGCGAAGCCTGGTTTTCAACACTAATGTACCAAACAGCATCATTTTCAGAATCTTTTTCTGAAAGTGTCGCCCAGCCGCTGAAATCACCCAAACCGGGTTTCTGAATTGCAATATCCCAGGAAGCCTTCACAGGATTACCCGTTTGTGGGTCAATGTAACTCATTAACTCGTTGTTGTAAAATCCCTCGATCTTGATAACTTTTCCAACATTTTGTGGGTCGTTACATAAATCGGTCAGGTTCACAAACGAACCCGCACCATCTTTAATTGTGCTAACACCATCGGAAATTTTGTAGGAATATTTATCCTGGTCGGTGAATTCTCTCACTGCAAAACTAAAAGCCGGACTCTCACCGAAGAAATAGTTATTCCTTACAGCAACAGGTGCAGCAAGTGTCGGAAGGTTTACATTAATCATGTAATACTTGTCGGCAACAAGTGCTTTTCCTGCCTCGCCGGTTACATTTATCGCCAATTTCAGATAATAAACGCCGGGCTCTTCGAACATAGGTTCGAAGTATGTTTGAACGGTTACTCCTCTTCCTTGTTGCTGAGCCACTTTGGCAGCCACTTCAGATGAAGCCGGTTTTTGAAACTGTTGTTTTTCATTCAGTTTTAAGATGCTGCTACCAGCCGAATTGAGTATTTCTGCTGAGATGGAGTTAACTTTGGTAATAGCTGAGAGTACCAGAGGGATATCCGGTACTCTCACTTTTTGCAAAGTCACTACACTAAGCGTATCGTCAACTTTAAAACCTTGCGAAAAAACAATATTTGTCAGCAAGAAGATAAAAATCGTAGCTTTTAGTAATGATTTAGTCATCGTATTTCCTATGTTAATCTATAGATGGACCCACATTGATCACATCACCCTTCTTGGGTTGTTGAGCAGGGGGTTCAGTCTTAACTTTCATCTTGAACTTAATTGGTTTGGTATTAACCTCGGAACCTTCTTTAAATCCACTGGCTTTTTTCAATTCTTCGAGTAAAAAGCTCGGCAGATAGGTGGGAAGTTGCCTTTTAACGGTTAAAACCGCTGTAAATTCATAATCGCCAATTCCCGTTACTTTTGTTACTTCGAAAGTGGCGTTGCCATTTACATCCTTTACGATTGAATAAGCACCGCTGGGTTTGTCTGATCTTAGTTCACCCGGAAATGCTCCACCGCCGGGTGATTTACCACCCTCGGATGTAATTGTATAAACAGCAGTAGTCTTTTCCTCATCAGAGACAAGACCTGTGGCACTTAGCGGAATTTTTACTGAATCAGTATTAATCTGCCATTCGCTGTAAGGAATTGGAGCTGTCAACTCAATGTCTCTTTTGTATTGGTCGGCAATACTGGAGATCATCTTTTGTTTGATCATATTCTCCTTTTCCATCAGTTCATCTCTCTCGGTAATCACGATCAGCAACTCCGTGATGAGGACTATATACATTATAAAATATACCTGGCTCTTTTTCATTGCAATCTCCTTTTAGATATTGTTTGAGCAATTAGGAAATTTTTGTTTTCAAATCAGAGAGAGCCTGTAGTGACTGCTGTTGAATTACTGTTATCTTTTTGTTTAATGCATTGTATTGATCAATAACATTGTTAACAACTTTGATCTGGTCGTCAGCAACTCTTTGAAGCGATTCTAATTCTGCTTTAAGGTCTGCCGAGAGATTTTTTGGAACAGAGATTACATTGTTAAACGAACCTTGCTGAGCAACCGGTTCACTCTTGGCGGTTTCTTCCGGTGGTGTATGACCATACTCTTCAGGCGTAAAGAATGTAACTATTGCGAGAATCATAAGAAGGAAAAACTCAAGAAAGAGAGCGATCATTACCCAGTTAGGATCGATCTTTACTCCTTCATGGTCCAATAAAAATTTAGGAACTGCGGATAGTTGCCCGGCAAGTTCACCTAAACCTCTGAGACCTACTATGATGATGAGAATAGCTGCTCCCATATATACAAAACCTTGAATATTGTTTGCATATTTGGTTACAACGGTATATACCATAAACCGGCCAAAAGCAGTTTTTGGTTGTTCGTGAACTACTTTTCCACTTGCCATATTAACTCCTCAAAATGATGATGATGATGATGTTGTTGTCGATTAATTAAGAATAAAAATACAAATTTTAAATGAGATCAAAATTATGGAACTCATTTTAAAGAAAACTTATTAGAATTGCAACTTTTTTTATGAATTATCAAAAATTAATTAAAATAATTAACATACCACATGATTTAAATCAAAATTTGTAGAAATTATTCGTCAAACCATGAGAAAAATGTTGTCAAAGCATCCCGCCTATCAGGTGGCATATAATAAAAGTTAATTCCGCGGGGAGTGATCTCCCAAAATTCTTCGTTCTGGGTATTTGATATTATATTTCGGATTTTGTGAATCCGTTCAATCGGTTCTTCTCTCAAGTCGTCAAAGATTCTTCTCGCCAGCTCTTCTTCATTGTTTAAAAGATAGAACCCTGCAAGTCTGATTTGTGCAATTCGTACACCAACCAGCGACATCTCTTCTTTACTCTCCTGATTTGTATTGTCCTCAATCGGTTGATCGAGTGTTAAAAATATATCAAGTAACCTGTCACGATTTGCCGCCTTCAGCTCGTAAGCTTTTTCATTTAAAAGACAGAGGTCGTAAGCAACTGTTTCTAAAATAAAAAGTACATTGTTCTTGGTTGATTCATGACCATAATACTTGAAATAAAACGATAAATCTTCTGTTAATTTTGTATTATATCCTAAAGTCTCTTCGCCGATTAAACGATAATGCTCCAGAGTTGTGAAAACTATCCGGGGATCTTTTTCTCTGATTCCAATCCTTAAAAATGTATTCATGTACTGAAAAGCCATGTGTAATGTGCCTGAATCGTTGTTTTTCATCGCTTCACACGATATCAGTTCAACATTAAGAAGGATTCCGGAAACCACATCTCTCATCGATTTACGCCCTTGGTCGAAGAGAAGTTCATACAATTTAAATACTTTGGTTTCCAAAAATATCTTTTTTGCTTCAATTTTGTTTAGAACATACGGAGCAAAACTGGAAAAATCGGGATCAAGTAAAACCGAACCGCTTATGTTGTCCCACCCCTCGGGTAATTTTTCTTTAATTTTAATATAGTAAGATAAGACATTTTTTAATGAATTTATACATAAAAGTGTACTCGCTCTGTCCCCGGCAATAATTGAGTTGATAGCAACATCGCCAATGAAGTTAATTTTTTCATTTACAAGCAGCTTTTCGCTTTCAATATATTTTTTCCCTTTTCGTCTGCTTTTTACTATTCTGTCGAGTACTGTCCTCACTTCATTTTCAACATACATCAGAAAGTTATCGGGACGCAAAAATTGAAATACATAATTAAAATGTGGAATAACAATAATTAAACTAAAAATAATCAGCAACAAAGTTAATGAAATTGAAAAGGCAAACCTTGCTGATTCTGATGAATCAAGGGTATTTACTACAAGAACGGTCACAATCGCGGTTATAACATATGTAAACAGGATGATTACATTAATTCTGTTCTCAAAGAACAATTCAAATATTTTAGAAGAATACTTGTTTGCCGCTAACTGTACTATAATTGCCAGTGCAGTAATCTCGATTGCAAGTACCCCGGTGACAACCTCACCCAATCCCCCAAGGGTATTTGACAGAACATCTATTTCACTGTTATAAAAAATCCCAAACGGGTTGATACCGGAACTGTGAAGAAGAAAGTCAACTCCTCTTGCAAAAGCATATATCCCGAAGCTGATGGTAAACAAGAGCGCAAATGGCTTTAACCATGGGACATTGATTTTCTGTTGACGGGGTTTTTCGCTGTTCATCTGTTAAAAATAAAAAAATTAAAGCACAAATCTAACATATCCACATAAAAAAAGAGCCGGAATTTCCGGCTCTAATAATATTTAATGATAATTTTACTTTAGAAGCATCATTTTCATCGTTTTGGAGAACTTCTGACCAGTCACTGATTCTGCATTTATCGTATAAATGTAGAGACCGCTATTAAGTTTTGAAGCATCAAAGCTAACAGAATGATTTCCGGCAGCTGTATTTCCATTAACAAGAGTAACCACTTCCTGCCCGATCGCATCAAAAACCTTAAGTGTAACTTTTGCTTCAACAGGGAGAGCAAAATTTATTACAGTCGAAGGGTTAAATGGGTTTGGATAGTTCTGACTGATACCAAACTCCGAAGGCATGTCAACATTAACTTCGATTTCGTTACTGTAGTTGGAAGCACCGTTGAGATCAATTTGTTTTAATCTGTAGGTGTAATTGGCTGCAGAAAGTTCTTTGTCAACGAAAGTATAGGAATTTGATTCAGTGGTTGTACCTTTGCCGGTAACAAAACCAACTTTGGTGAAATTACCATTGCCCGATTTTCTCTCAACTTCAAAACCAAGGTTATTGGTTTCGGTAGCTGTAATCCAACCGAGTTCAACTGCATTACCGTTTGAAGTGGCATTAAATGATGATAATTCAACCGGAATTGGTGCGCCGGTGATCAGTGTCAACGACCAGCCTCTTACACTACCTGTATCGGAGTTTGCGTCATCATATACTCTAAGAATCCATGCACCGCCGGATTCTATGTTTAAAAATGTTGAAAGCAATCCTTCCGGTTTGTATGTTCCGGTGAATGGAGCAGTTCCTGATGTAATTGGAGTAGTGGCTGCATCGTCAAAAATTGTTCCAATATAGTTATCACCACCGGAACCATTGTCAGTAGAAAGTTCTATCTCTGTACCATTTGGTCCTTTAAGAAAGATATCAAGATCACCTGTGTAAGTGTGTAAAAGGTTATCAATTTTTACAATAACTTTTACAATGTTTGCTTCAAGTGCAGGCACCATTACAGTGTCCACAGCGGATTGCAAATCACGAATGGCAACATATTTGTTTCTTGAATACACATTTGCGTAGATACCAATTCCTGTCGGAGCAGAAATTCCTTCTGCACTTCCATAACTGCTATCGAAAGCAACAACACTAAACGAATGAATTCCGGTTGTTAATCCATCTGTTACGAATGAATTTGTTGCACCGGATACTTTACCAAGTCTTTGTGTTCCATTCATCCAGACAACTGATGAATCAACAGTGATGGTATGCCCGTTTACATTGGTTGTTGGCGAAGTCCAGTTTACCGTAACCTGGTTGTTTGCACCCGACCATGTTGCAACAACATTTGTTGGAGCTACAGGAGCCGGTGGCGGAATGGTTGTGAATGACCAAACTCCACCGATGGTTGAATCGTTTGCAGCGTTTAATACATTAACTCTCCAATAATATGTGGTTCCATAAGCGAGAGTTGAACCATGAGTGTAGGATGTATAAAGTGCACCGGTTCTTACAATGGCTGAAGAATTCATTGATGCAACTGACTGCATATTTGTTGAGAAATAGACAGTTGTTTTAACAGTGCTGTCAGGATTTGCCCAGGCAACGGTTGGTGATGGATTTAATTGGATATTTGCAGCACCATTTTCAGGGACAGGATTATTCGGGAAGCCCGGTCCGGTTGCAAGAAGTGTGTATGCTGCAAAAACATCGATAAGTCCTCTTCCATAATTATTATCTTCGCCTGCTGTACCAAGATCTCTGGCAGTCTCATAGAGAGCCATTTTGAGTTGGTGGCCTGTAAGTGACGGGAAAGCCTGTTTTAAAAGGGCGATAGCACCGGCAACATGCGGTGATGCCATCGAGGTTCCATCAAGGTTCGAATATGAGTTGTCGCCACTTCCATAAGCAGATCTGACATTTACTCCGGGAGCTGAAACTTCGGGTTTTATCAAAAGTGATCCGGTTCCACCACAAGTGGAAGGTCCTCTACTTGAAAAACTTGCAATTGGATTGTTGTTACCACCAGCATAAGCCGCACCGTCGATAGCTGCCATAGCAAAAACATTCACATCGTTTGTGTTAATGTTTTTTGGCATGGTTACAGTTGATGGATTTGGTCCACTGTTTCCGGCTGAAAAGCAGATTGCTATTCCCGTTGCTTCAACAGCATTAAACAATTGTACATACTGACCTGCACACTGATTAACAGTTTCAGGATCGTACCAACTGTTGTTGATTGAAATTGGCATATCTGTGGTAGTAGCCGGATTACCATCAGGATTTGTTGCCCATTGGAAGGCCGCAAGATGGTTTGATGTTGAGCTACCCGCACAAATTGTCTTTGCAGCTATCCATTGTGCATCAGGAGCAACACCAACTGTATCTCCAGTAGCTGATCTTCCAACCATGGTGCCCACTGTGTGAGTTCCATGACCATCGCAGTCAGAAGGAGTTGTTGTTCCACCGGCAGGATCGAGCCATGCCTGATTGGCAGGAGCAAAATTACCTCTCCATCTGGCAGCAAGTGCCACATGTGTATGTCTTACACCGGTATCTTCACCCATAACGAGGGTTCCGGCACCAGTAATACCCATTTGCCAAAGCAAATGAGCGTTAATCACTTTAAGTCCCTGTTCAACTGATTCTTTACCTTCAGGTTCCGCAGAATTTCTGACGGTTACAGGTTGATCAAGATAGGTAGGAGCATCAAGATCGATTGCAACAAGTTCGATACTTCCTGTTAACTCTTCGAAAACTGATTTTCTTGCCTCCACTGCAATAGCATTTACAATCCAATATGGTGTAAATTTGAAGACCGACCTGTCGCCGGTTCTTGCTTGAAGAAACTTAATCATGTTTCTTTGAGTTGAATTGGCTTTGTTCTCAAGTGCTGTAATTACAGTTTCAGAACGCTCCGAGGGTGTTGCCTTTCTTTTATACAATTCTTCGTCGAGTTTCATTACATCAACCTGATCGCGTAAAAAGATTATCCCTTTTACATATTCATCCGAACTGGTATTTTGCAAAGCGCGCTGCATCCTTGTGGATAATTCAGGCTGTGCAAATGTTGTAAAAAATAAACCCGATACTACAAAAAATAATAGTAAGAGTCGCTTCACTTATTGTTTCCTTGTTTTGTTGTGTGATATGAAAGAAATGAGGTTACAAATTACTAATTATTTCTGTTCAAGACAATAACAATCGGAGTCTTATTCCAAAATAATTAACAATTTTCTCTTGTAATTCTTGCATGAATATCGTAAATTTGAATATCAATTACCTTTAAATCTGTTCAGCGAAATAGAAAAGGAGTCCCAACTCAAAATGCTTCAAAATTTACCCATCTTTCACAATTCTGAAAGGAACCTCCATGCTCTTTGGGCTTGGCGGTTTTTTATTATATGAACATAAAAGCAAAAATCCTTGACCAGGAGGCACTCCTCCGTATTATCACCCGTATGGCCCACGAGATCATTGAAAAAAACAAAGGTCCTGAAAATCTCATCATCATGGGATTGCGTACGAGAGGCGAATATCTCGCCACCAGACTTCGCGATAAAATTCTATCCATCGAAAATGTTGATGTACCTTTGGGTATCCTCGATGTTACTCTTTATCGGGATGACTTCAGAACAAGACTAAAACAACCTGAAGTCTCCGTTTCCAATATCACTTTTGATATCACTGATAAAAACATTGTTCTTGTGGATGATGTTTTATATACCGGAAGAACTATTAGATCGGCACTCTGTGCCATAATGGATTTTGGCAGACCTGCAACCATCAAACTATGTTGTCTCGTTGATCGTGGTCACCGTCAGCTTCCGATCAAAGCAGATATTATTGGAAAAAATATCCCCACTTCTATAAATGAGGAAGTAAGAGTAAAACTGCTTGAGCATGACGGCGAAGACGCTGTTTACCTTGTTGAAGTGTAACAATCAAATTTAAAAATGGACGAAATCGATGCAGCTAAAAACTAAACATCTACTCGGCTTGGAGAATGTTAGCAGTTCCGACATTCAAACAATTCTCGATACAGCCGTCTCCTTCAAGCAAGTTCTTGAAAGGCCAATAAAAAAAGTTCCAACTCTTCAGGGTAAAACTGTCGTAAACCTTTTTTATGAAAACTCAACCCGTACTCGAATTTCATTTGAACTTGCAGAGAAGCGACTCTCCGCAGATTCGGTCAACTTCTCGGTTTCTGGCTCCAGTGTCTCTAAAGGCGAAACCTTTAAAGATACCGTAAGGAACATTGAAGCAATGAAAGTTGACATGATTGTGGTGAGGCATGCTTCTGCCGGTGTTCCACAATACCTGACAAAAATTTCCGATTCGGTGGTTATCAACGCCGGAGATGGGATCCATGAACACCCTACCCAGGCCCTTTTGGATATGTATTCGATCCGCGAAAAATTAGGCAAACTTGAAGGGTTAAAAGTTTGTATAGTTGGAGACATAGCCCATTCAAGAGTTGCTCTCTCAAATATTTTTGGTCTTCAGGCGATGGGAGCAGAAGTTTCGGTGTGTGGTCCTGCAACACTAATCCCAAGAAATATCAGTGATCTTGGTGTGAAAGTAATAAACAATATTGATGAAGCGATTCAAGAAAATGATGTTCTTAATATCCTCAGAATTCAGCTTGAACGAAAAGCAAGAGCAGCTTTCCCATCCACGCGTGAGTACCACAAATTTTATGGTATCACTAAGGAGAGGATGGAAAAGAACAAAAAGGATGTGCTCCTTCTGCATCCGGGACCTATAAATCGTGGAGTGGAAATCTCTTCCGAGATGGCTGACGGAGAACACCAAATCATTCTTGAACAGGTTACCAACGGTGTGGCTGTTCGAATGGCAATTTTGTATCTTTTGGGAACAAGACAAGGCGAGGAAAATTAACAATGCAAACATTACTCAAAAATCTCAGAATTATTGATACCACTTTGAACATCGATCAAAAAGCTGATATCCTCATAGACAACGGGAACATCGAAAAGATTGGAGCAGGTATCGAGGTAAATGACTGGAATGTTGATATCCACGATATGGAGGGATGTATTGCAGCTCCAGGCTTTATCGACATTCATGTCCATTTACGCGAACCGGGAAGAGAAGATGAAGAAACAGTAGTATCAGGATGTATGGGTGCAGCTGCAGGTGGATTTACAGCGATAGCAAGTATGCCAAACACCGATCCCGCCGCAGATGCTGCGGAAATAATTGAGTCGATAATTACCAAAGCTGCAAAAACACCGGTTGATGTTTATCCCATTGGAGCAGCTACGATTGAACGAAAAGGAGAAGTTCTCGCTCCCATCGGTGAACTCGTTGAAGCAGGTGCGGTTGCCTTCTCCGATGATGGAGTTGCCATAAAAACCGCAGGCATTCTCAGAAGAATAATGGAATATGCCTCCATGTACGATGCACCGGTGATCGAACATTGTGAAGATGAATCGATGGCAGGAGGTTCGATGAACGAAGGGTTTAATTCCACCCGGTTTGGTTTAACTTCCATCCCATCAATCGCCGAGGAATTAACAGTGGCACGCGATATCATGATGGCTGAATATACCGGAGCAAAAGTACATATCGCCCATATCTCTACGGCAAAAGCGGTTCAACTTGTGAGAGAAGGAAAAGCAAAAGGGATCAAAGTTACTGCAGAGGTAACCCCTCATCACTTCACTCTGACCGATGATTCACTTGCCGGTTATGACACAAACTTTAAAATGAATCCCCCTCTTCGAACAAAAAATGATGTTTTAGCAATGCTTGAAGGTCTCAAAGACGGAACCATCGATTGCATTGCTTCAGATCATGCCCCACACGCTATCGAAGAAAAAGAGATGGAGTTCGAATATGCCCCCAACGGAATCCTTGGGCTTGAAACCACTTTAGGGCTAACTCTAAACAACCTCTACCATGAAGGTGTATTATCAATTTCACAGATAATCGAAAAACTTGTGGTAAACCCAAGGAACATCCTCGGAATACCCGTCCCGGTTATTCGTGAAGGCGAAAAAGCCAACCTTACTATTTTTAATCCTGACAAGGAATACAAAGTAAGAGTGGCAGGATTTAAATCCAAATCACGCAATTCACCTTTCGATGGTTACACCCTGAAGGGCGCTCCTGTTGCAATCTTTAATAAAGGTAAATTAGTGCTTTCTCAAGTGGCAGGATAAATTCAAAAGGCAGCCGGATACCCCACCGGTTGCCTTTTTTTACTATAAATTATACATCTGTTCAAATTTCTGTACAATCATATCTCCTCTCCTCCCCCATTTTTAAACAAATATCAATCTTTTTTTTGGCACGCTTCTTGATGCTTATAGTACAGAAACTTTTAACACGAGGCTATAACATGAAAAAGACAACATTATTTTTAGTAATTTCAGCAACAGTATTGCTGATCTCGGGATGCAGATGGAGAACAGATTCTTTTGTCGATCCAATTTACGATGACAGAGCACCTCAGGCACCAAGAAATGTAGAAATATTTAACGGCGACAGAGTTGCCACAGTGATTTGGGATCACAGTCCCGACTCTGATGTAAAAGGTTACAGGGTTTATTCTGCTTCATCTTTCAATGGAAGATATGAATATATAGCAACTGTTTATGGAACACAGTATGATGATTACGGTGTTAAAAACGGAAGTAAATACTTCTACGCAGTAACTGCTTACGACTATAACGGGAACGAGTCTGATCTGAGTTACGAATATGCTTATGCAGTTCCAAGACCTGAAGGATTTGGAAAAGTCCTCAACGAAGCAACCTCTTTCCCTGCATCGTCAGGATACGATTTCTCAGGATACAGAACTGTAGCCTGGAACTCACAAGACGCCGATGTGTTCTTTGAAAAAGTTGATGGAATCTATTACCTCTCAGTCTTTGATGACACTGACATCCAGGACATGGGAAGCACCAGAGACATCTACGACATCGCTTTTGCACCTGAAACAGGCTGGGCACCTAACAAAACCGTAAAAGCAGTACCAGGAAGAACTTATGTTCTCTGGCTGTGGGACAACACCTACGCTAAAATAAGAGTAAAAACAATAACAGCCGACAGACTTGTATTCGACTGGGCTTATCAGACAGTAGAAGGTGAACCACAATTGAAACCGGTTATTACCAAAGGTCAAAGAAAACTCTCAAGAGTTCAATAATCTTAAACCGGATTAAAAAAATAAAGCTGCAACGAAATGAAAAAGTATCTCAAAATAACTCTAATAATCTGGCTCCTGTCTCTTACGGCAGGAGCTCAGGTTTCAAACCTCACAGATAAATCCAAAAGTTTTAGAAGCATACCTGAACCCAAAGAAGTTTTCTTCGACCTGGAAATCGGGTTAAAACATGGTGATCCTTCAAAATTTTCAAAATATTTATCAGAAAATTCATATATAAGTCTTCCTAATGGTGTTTCTGGTTATTTTAGCAGTAACCAATCTTTTTATATTTTGAAAGACTTTTTTAAATCTTTTGATCCTGTTAATTTCAGCTTTTCGCAAACGGGTGGAAAGAAGAATCCGGTTGCTACCGGCGGGCTTATCTATGAGTTAAATGGAAAAAGAGAACATGCCATCGTTTATATCACCCTGCAATATGAGAGTAGTTCTTGGAGGGTAACTCAGCTAACGGTAAATTAAGTTTTGCCTCTGTTAAAAGTTTACTAAAAACATACCGGAAGACCGCTTTGCTGCTGTCTTCCGGCTTTTTATTTTCACTTCTTATTCTTATTTCCTCTCCCCTCCCCGATTCTAAAGCTACTAAGCTCGATAAAAATCAAATCGACGAAATCAGACAAAAGATTAATGACAGATTTATCACTGAAACCAACGGGATTGAAGAATTTCAAAACAAACTGATCGAAAATATTTCGAAGTGGGGCATCGGAGCCATCACGAGAACCACAGACGACAACTTTTTATCATCTGTTTATGATTCTGCAAATAATTTTATTGCCGGCTATTCTCTTTTATCAAAAATCACCAAGGATGAATTTAGATCTATCGACAATCAAAGGCTGTTTGTAAAAAGAAATGCAATTTTCTCATGGCTGTGTTCAGGAAAACAGATTAAAATAAAGAACAAATCGTTTTATTTAGTCACCGCTTCCGTTCTTGAGAAGAATTACATCCTGAAAAATCAGTATAACCTGAATGGAGCACTTTTTGATGAATTAAAAAAGGAATTTAATGTAGATATTACGCTTGCAGATGGAAAAGATGACCCTTCAAATCAGCTCGTATTTTCGGATCAAAATCAACAAATACTTTCTATTCGTCTCTCTTTTCCACAAAATCTGGTGGAGACCACCTCTATAACGGTTACATTGGCAAGGTTATTACTTTTTCTTTCTTCGATAACTTTATTCATTCTGGTCATCTATTTATTACTTAAATCCCTGATTTTTTCCTTAAAATCGAATGTCAACAAGAAGATTTCCTTTCCGCCACTGGTCATCGATCTTCTCTTGTTGATTGTGATTGTGTTGGTCAGAATATTTTTGCTCGAGTTTGAAGCCGGAAAACTACTCGGTCTTTCAGTTTTTGATAATGCTGCAAATTACTCTTCACCTTTTGGTTTTGGAGTTGCAAAATCACCTGTCAATCTGCTGATTACAACATTTCTTGGTGCATTGTTCGCGGTGTTCCTTATTTTTAATCACTATAAAAATCAGGCGAACCACCATTTCTCAATCTTCCGGTTGATTATCTCAATCATAACCGGAACTGCCGGATTGATACTGACCACCAGAGCACTGGCTGCAGTCCAGAGAAGCATTGTTTATGATAGTTCGCTCCGTTATTTCCTCGGTGATTCAATTATCCCCGGAAAGGATGTAACATTGATGAATGTTTGTATTGTACTTGCCTCTTTCACATTCATAGCACTTGCAACATTGATGCTACATCGGTTAATAGAATCCTGGATTAATTTGTTTGAAAAAATTCCCGGAGAAAAATCGAGAAAAATTTCATCACGAGTTTTAACACCCGCAGGCTGGATAGTACCGGGGGTCATCTTTACACTCTATTTCGCCACTCAGGATAGCGAGTTGATTCCTACTCTTCCCTCTTTATTGTTGATGATTGCCCTCCTGATTTCAGTAGTTTCCTTCAGGAAAAACCGGTCGTCAATCGTTCTAAATCTGTTGATTATATCGCTTGCTGCTTCTGTTGCTTCGATAATTTTATTGAGCAAGTTTAACGAGGACCTCGAAAAAGATTCACTTAAAAAAATTGCGCTTGAAATAAACCGGCCAACAACCACTTTTATGAGATTTTTAGTGCAGCAATCACTCTCTGTTGCTCTTAAACAAAAATTTGAAACTCCGTCTGGCGAACAAGGACTTGAGGGAATGGCTTTCAGAATCTGGTCAGGAAGTATCCTGAACGGAGAAGTATTTCCGTGCAAGATCACTATCTACAGAGGAAAAGAAAAAATAGACATTTTCTCTCCGTTTGGCATTCCGGCATTAAACGATTTTGAAGATACTCCCGATTCCTCAATCACAGACATAAGTATCAAGGAGAAAGAAATTGCAGATGGTAGTATAATTTCCGGGGCAATCCCCGTTTCAATAGACGATTCAACCGGTTTTTTCACTGTAGTTTCAATTTTACGGCGGGATTTTCAAGTTCCCGGAGCAGGAATCCCCGAGTTCCTGCGTCCCGACGCAAACCCGGTAAATGATATCATCGATCTAAGAAGAATGTCGATCTTTAAGTTTAGTAACAAGTCACCCAAGGGCAATTTTGGTGAATTACAGTTGCCCGAGAGAGTATTAAATTCTATCAATCAAAAGGTGGCAGACGGTCTTCATGAAGAAATGTTCAGGACAGTAGTGGATGGATCAGAAGCAAGTGTATTTTTCTCATTTTCACTTCTCGATGAAAGTGAGCAACTTACAATCCTCATATTAAAGGATAAAGACCCTGTGAGGATACTTTTTAACTTTTTTAAACTGTTTTTTCTCCATTCCATTTTCATATTTTCGTTACTTGTAATTTTTATCCTGCTAAAAATAAAAATTATTACATCAAATTTTTACAGATTCCGATTTCAGCTAACAGCCAGTTTTCTGGTTATCTCAACTATTCCAATTCTCGCTCTCGGGATTTTCAACCGTGATAATCAGGCATCTGCTGATGAAAAAAACCGTTATTTAACCCTCAAGTCAAGGTCGGAAAAAGTGAAACAGATGATCCAAAGCAGGGATTCTGCCTCAAACTCTCCGCTCCCGATGGGTATTCCTTTTATTCTCTACAAGAATGGAATTGAATACAAGATTTCAGCCAACGAGTTAAGAGCTCCATTTATTCCATCACTTTCAATGCTACCGGCATCAGTTTCAGGAACGGTCTCCCTCAAAGATGTTTTTCTTGCACAGTCTATCGACAAGTATAAATATTATTCACTCTCGCGCTCATGGTTCCTGGGAAATGATGTTTATTCTGTACTTGTAAATGACATCTCAGACAGGGATGAGCAATCTCTCTCGATGCTTGAATTTGATGTTTTTCTTTTTGGTGTTTATTCACTTGCTATTATTTTAACCACACTCTTTGCAACCGTGCTTTCGGGAAGGATTTCTTCACCAATTATCAAATTAACGCGAGTGGCAAATTCAGTGGCACTCGGAAACTTCGAGTATGAAATTTCTTCCTCAAGCAGAGGCGAAATTGGAGAGCTTATTCGTGGATTCAGATATATGACAGATGAATTACGGAAAAACCAGGATGAAATAGCTCTTCTCGAAAGGGAAGCAGCCTGGAAAGAGATGGCAAAACAGGTTGCCCATGAAGTTAAAAACCCCCTGACTCCAATGAAATTAAGCGTACAACATCTCCTCTCGGCTCAAAAGGACAATGCTCATAATCTACCGGCTCTAACAGAAAAAATTCTGAACTCCTTGCTAAAACAGATTGAAATCTTAAATCAGACTGCGTCTGAATTCTCCAAATTTGCTAAAATGCCAGGATTTGAACCCCATAAAATTGAAATTGTTTCCCTGATTTCAGAAATAAAAGACCTTTACACGGGATCACCAACCAGATTAATTTTTGCGACTTCCCTTTCCGAAGCTTTGATTAATGGAGATGAATCCTTTTTTAAAAGATCTATCATAAATCTGATCAGAAATGCTGTACAGGCAGGAGCTTCTTCTGTTACTCTTTCCTTGTCTTTAATCGGTAACCAATATGAGTTAATGGTTTCTGATAATGGGAAAGGAATTTCTGCTGAAAATAGAGACAAAATTT
Organism: uncultured Ignavibacteriaceae bacterium; assembly: GCA_964531325.1. Lineage (GTDB taxonomy): Bacteria > Bacteroidota > Ignavibacteria > Ignavibacteriales > Ignavibacteriaceae > UTCHB3. The sequence goes on from CAZHCW010000015.1 coordinate 63,609, forward strand.
TTGAGATCAATTTTACGACTAAAGCTACCGGAACAGGATTGGGACTTAAACTTACACGAAGATTTGTGGAATCTGCAGGAGGTTCAATTGAACTGCTCGATAAAAAACCCGGAACACATTTTAGAATTACTTTCCCTGTTTTTAATGATTAACCAACTTATGATTGGGTTTTCAGGAATTAGTTTAAACTTCTGTCACTTTTTTTACCAATTCAGAAATTGGATAATAATTCGAACATATTGAGGACATATAAATGGCAACTCTAACTAATCAACAGAAATTAGCTTCAGGATTGGATAACCATATTCTGGTTACTGCCAATGCAGGATCAGGCAAAACCAGAGTGCTTGCCGGTAGATTTGTTGATGCGCTTCTAAATGAAAATGTGAGGGTAAATGATCTCGCAGCTATTACATTTACCGATAAAGCCGCCTCTGAATTGTATGCCAAAATACGACTTGAACTAACCACTTTGTATGCCTCAACAGATGATGTTGCCTTAAAAAACCGAATTAACAACCTGATAAAAGACCTGATTAACTCAAATATTTCCACTATTCACTCTTTTTGTTCCGGGCTTCTTAAAGAGTATGCAGTAGAAGCAGGAATCGATCCCGGGTTCACATTGGTTGATAAAAAAGCAGCACAAGAGCTATTAAATGATTCAATTGATAAAGTGATAAGCGACTCGCTTGCAGATTCATCACTAAATCCGATAATCAAAAAGGTAATAAGACTCTTCAAAGGAACCGAAAACTTTAAACGGGCGCAGGCAGAAATGATTCGGAACAGAAAAAGAATGATGACCTGGCTTAACAATTTCGATGGTGACCCTGACTCCAATACAATTTATAAATACAGTCTTGATAAAATCGAAGAATTCATCTCTATTCTCTTCCCCACTCTTGAACTACAGCTTTCGAAACTTGAAGAATTAAACAATTTTATCCTCGAGCAATCCGGTTCGCAGATCGCTGAGGCCGGACGATTACATCTTGATCGCTATCATTCTGCATCAGGTTTCTTAGAAAAATTTGCCCATCTCTCCAACTTTATTCACACAATTAATACGAAATCGCAAACGCTAATCAAGTTGCGTTCCCAGCAGTACATTACAGCAAAGATATCAAAATTAATCCCATCTGAGAATGAACTTGAATATAGAGCGATAAACGACAATCTTACCAGTATTTTCTTTCCGGCGACTGAATTTGATCTCACTTCTGAAAATAACCTGCTCATACTATTTTCAGAATACTCTCAACTGCTCAGCGAAACTTACAAAATGGTCTCAGATGAATTTGACAAAGCAAAAAAGAGGATTAATTGCATCGATTTTGAAGATATGTTAATCTTTACAGCCGATCTTCTTACAAAAGAGACTATAAGAAAAAATGTGACCGGCAAATTCAAATACATTATGATCGATGAATACCAGGATACCAATGATCTCCAGTTTGCCATATTTCTGCCAATTCTTGGAGATTTGAGTGCAGGTAATCTGTATGTTGTCGGTGATAAAAAACAAAGCATTTATGGATTCAGGGATGCAGACCTGAATGTATTTAATAAAACTGCAAAAAAAATTACCGAAAACTCTGGTAACTCCGTAATACTTGAACATACTTTTCGTCTCTCGAAAGAGTTAACAGCATTTGTAAATAAAATTTTCCCTTCCATTTTTTCGACATATAATCCACTTTTTGATGGATCAAATGAACAATTTGTTAACAAACGACTCCTTACGAGTGCAGTTGACTATGAGGATACAACCTTTTTCGATATAAATAAACATTACAAAAAAAGTGAAATATCCTTTTTGATAAATCGCGAGAAGAGTGCAGCAAAGAAAAAATCTGAAGGAGAATTTATCGAAGAAAAATCGGTGTTGTCTCCTGATGAAAAAGAAGCAAAACTTTTAGTGTCTCACCTTGCCAACCATTTCAAGGAAATTTGCGAATATAACAATAATAGTGCCGAAGAGAAACTTTCCGTTGCGATTTTAACGAGAAAAAGGGATGATTTTGTTTTCCTCGAGAGAGCTCTCGCCGAGGTAAATATCCCTTATGAACTTATGGGAGGTAAAAGATTTTATCAACATCAGGTTGTGCAGGACATCTCACTGATTTTTCGGTTTATCACCGATCCTGATGATGATTTTACTCTCTATTCTCTCCTTAGATCTCCATTCTTCTCATTTTCAGATGAAGACCTGTTGATAATTTCTCAAGTGCCGGGTACCACGGTTTTTTCAAAACTTGGCTTTCCCGGCGTGGCGGAGGAAAAAGTTTACTCAAAAGCATTCATTCTTTTGACACATTTAAAAAGTCTCTCACTTGAAGCCAGACCGTATGAGATAATCGATTTTATGTTGAGTAAAACCCCATACCTCGCCGTAATTCAAAACCGTCAAAACGGAAGACAATATCTTTCAAATGTTCGTAAAATTTTATCACAATCGATAGAATTTGAGGAGTCACCTTTTAATTCGGTCTTCGACTACAATGAATACCTGACCGGTTTAATTTCCCTCGAAGAAGATGAAACTCAGGCTCCACTTGCTCTCGACGAAATGAGTGTTAAGATAATGACAATTCATCAGGCGAAGGGGCTGGAGTTTACAACTGTTTATATCTTTGCTGCGGGAGACCCTGCATTCTACACCGCAACTCAAAAGGAAAACTCTCTTGCTGTTAACAAAGAACTCGGTCTGATATTTAAAGTACCCGAAACTGAGGATATTTTTTATAAAAGTAAAGAAAGTTTACACTTTCGCCTTGCTGAGTATTGGAGGAGTCAAGTTTCAATTGAGGAAGCAAAACGTGTTCTTTATGTTGCAATCACAAGGGCTGCAAACAATCTTATTATTTGTGGAACGGTTAAAGACGATAAACCCCAAAAAAAATCTTTCCTTGAAATGGTATTCCGGGCTCTAAATCTGGATATGATCCCGGAGAACGACCTTTCCTTCCAAGTCAGTAACATGAAAATTGCAAAAAATATTGATGACACAGTGGTTGAAATGGTTGCAGAAGATTTTGACCTCGAAATAAATTTTATATATGACTTCGATTCGACGGAATCAAGTTTCACTTCAAAACAAAATCAACAACTTCGTAAAGATTTTCACATTCATCCGGAAAGTATTCCAAAACTATATTCCGACGAAATCATTACAGCCTCAAAATTTATTACCTTTCTCGAGTGTCCATTTAAATATTATCTGAACTACATATCAGGGGTAGCAAACATATCAAACTTTGCAAAACTGATCCCAACCGATCAACCCACAAGTACCGATGAGGAATATCTTGTGGAAGACTCTTCTCTTGCTATTGCAGAAGGGAACGATTCAACAGCCCGGAGGAGCAGTTTTGGAGCGGTAGCAGGATCGATTATTCATGATTATCTCGCAAAAATGGACTCAATCCACTTCTCTGAAATACTTTTGAAAGAATTGATTGAAAACTATCTTTTAAATAATTTGGATATTGGAACCGATAAAAATCAGCTTACAAAAATTATCTCACACAAACTTGAAAAGTATCTGGCATCGCAACAGGCAACACAAATTGCGAATTTTACCAAATCTCACAACGAATTCGAAATTTTTCTTCGTTATGGTTCTTTTTATCTGATGGGTGTGATTGACAAGATTATTATATTAGAAGATAGAATCATCATAATTGATTATAAGACAGGTAAAAATTTGGAAGATGTGATGGAAAGATACTCGGCTCAGCTGGATTTTTATGCTTTCCTTGTTTCACAAATCTTCCCCAATATTAATACTTTTGAACTTCGATTGATCTCGATTGATAATACTGATGAATCTATAACCAGAATTGTTTCCCGAAATTCTGTATCACAAACTGAAGATAAACTTAATACTTTTGTTGATACCCTCAGATCAACTATATCAAATTCCGGTTTTTTTAGAAATACCGGACATTGCCATAAATGTAAATTTAGTATCCATAATAACAGATGTTTTGTACCATGAATAAATTAATCAATAAACTTGATATGTTGTATCTTCCTTTTAGAAACAACTTTTTACAAATTGTGAATAAATCCAGAACTATTTTACTCTTTGCACTTTTTGCTGTTACGGGTACTCTATTTACGGGGTGTGCAACCATTACTCCTGAGCCTTCTTCAACATGTAAATTGTTTGATGTTCCACCTGAATTAACAGATGGGGCATTAAAAGATTCTGCATTTATTTTTTATACATCTGCTTTAAAAGGTAAAAAATTCTTTCTTGATCCCGGACATGGGGGCGACGACAGGAAGAATAAAAGCCCTAATGGTCTGGTGATTGAAGCAGACATCAACCTTAAAGTTGCGCTCTATCTTCGCGATTTCCTCGTTAAATCAGGTGCTGTTGTTTATATGTCAAGGGATAAAGATCAAACAGTTGAACTTAAAGAAAGAACCAATATCGCAAATAAGACTGATGCAGAGTTTTTTATTTCCGTGCATCATAACGCACCCGGAAAAGCCTCTGACAGGTTTACAAACTATGCCTCTACCTATTATCACGCCACCGAAGAAGATTACGAACACCACCCCTCAAACAGGGACCTGGCGAGATATATAAACAGAGATTTGGCTTTTAATACCGGTACTCCGGCGGGGCTTGCTTCATTTGACGGGACTATCTCTGACTACCTAATCTATCCCGGAGACGGCTTCTCCGTTCTCCGAAATATTAATATCCCCGCTGTGCTTGTTGAATGTACTTTTTTCACCAATCTTAATGAGGAGTTAAGACTTGCCGATACAATGTATAATATGACCGAAGCATGGGGCATCTACAAAGGTATTGGCAAATACTTTCGAGCAAATCCACCAACCATCTCACTTAAAAGTAAGACTTTAAAAAAAGGCAATCTTCAACTGAAGTTGGAAATTAACTCAAAACAACCTGTTTTGTTACACACAATTAAAATCTATAATAATAAAACTCTTTTAACTGAGGGCTCTTTTTCAATGGATAAAAATATTTTGACTGTCGATTTGGGTGATGCCTACAAAAGAGAAACTGAGGTAAAGGTCATTTTCTCTAATAAGGCAGGCCTTAGCAATTTACCATTTAAACTCCTTCTCACTCCTGAAGTAAACTAAAAGGATATAACCTATGCTCAATTATATCTGGGCTATTTTAATTTTTCTCGGTTTTGTTTCCGCTGTATTCTACGATTCTGTTGATACAGCCACTTCCAAATACAGAAATGGTACCCCTGTCGAAGTGGTCGTTTCGCAGGATTCAAACAATATTTCTCCGACAAAATTGGAAGTTTTGCTCGATTCAACTACTCTATCCAAACATTTTGGGACAAAAATTTCCTCCGCTATTAAAGGAGAAATCCTTTTTACACCAGAATTGTTACACAAAGAATCAAGTATCCTGTTTACGATTCCCGACGAAGCTGATGGAATTATCAAAGAAATAGCAAAATCATCCGGTAAAGAGAAGGATATTACAGCCACTGCAATAATTAAAAAGTTAAACAACGGCAAATTTGGTGTATCTGTAACTCTCGAGTCCGTCACTTTGAAAAAAATAAAGGAACTTACCAATGCAGCAATAAGCTATGCAGGAACAGCAGTGGAAATTGCTCTCGGGTTGGTGGGAATAATGGCAATGTGGCTTGGAATAATGAAAATTGCAGAAGCTGCAGGAGTTATAAACTATATAGCTATTGCGTTAAAACCGGTAACTAAAAGGCTGTTCCCTGATGTTCCTCACGACCATCCTGCGATCGGGTCTATAATAATGAATGTATCAGCAAATTTTCTGGGGTTATCGAATGCAGCTACACCTTTTGGACTAAAAGCGATGGAGGAACTTGATAAACTAAATCCCGAGAAAGGTACTGCTACGAATGCGATGTGTACTTTTTTAGCGATCAACACAGCCGGGATGACCCTTATTCCTGCTACTGCAATTGCGATAAGGGCAGCTGCAGGCAGTACACAACCGGCAGTAATAATTGGCACTTCTCTATTTGCTTCTGCGTGTGCAACAACAGCCGGATTGATTGCCGTAAAAACACTTGAAAAATTTTCATTAAACAGAGCTGAAGGACTTCAATTCCTGAAAGCTGTTGGGAAAAAAGCTCTGTTTGTTGTTCCGGTTATTGCCCTTATTATCTATCTTTTTGTTTCCGGAACTTTTAATTTTTCTTCGTTTGGAGTTGATACCGGAACATTAAAATCTGTAATTGATGTTTTTTCAGCTTTGGCCATTCCTCTTATCATTTTTACATTTGTCTTGATGGGCTTGATAAAAAAGGTTAAAGTTTATGAAACTTTCATCGAAGGGGCCAAGGATGGATTTAATGTTGCGCTAAAAATAATCCCTTATCTGGTGGCCATGCTTGTTGCAATCGGAATTTTCAGAGCAAGTGGTGGAATGGATATACTTGTCTGGTGTCTTTCGCCTGTCACAAATCTTGTTGGAATGCCCGCAGAAGCTCTACCAATGGCATTGATGAGACCCCTCTCAGGCAGTGGTTCAATCGCCATAATGACTGAAATAATCAAAACACACGGTCCCGACTCTCTACTCGGATTAATGGTTTCAACATTCTTTGGAAGTACAGAAACAACATTTTATGTACTTGCAGTCTATTTTGGATCCGTTAATGTTAAAAGGACACGCCATGCTCTTCCCGCAGGGCTAATAGCGGATGTGGTTGGACTTCTTATGGCAGTATTTATTGTCAGATTGTTGTTTGGTTAATTAAACAAACAATGATTTTGGATAAACATGATGAACAGATTTTATATTCAGTAAATCTGATAAACGATCTATTCTTTTGTTGTTCTCTCTTATCTCTGTTTATTTAAAACAAAAAACGGCTGCCCGATAATCGGACAGCCGTTTTTTTTATTACAGTAAGTTTTATTTAGTTCAAAACCTTAAATTCAACGCGTCTGTTCATCGCACGACCTTCAGCAGAACCATTGTCTGCAACAGGAACTGATGAACCATAACCTTTAGAGGTTAGTCTTGAAGCATCTACACCTTTTTCAATCAAGAAATTCATAACTGCTTGAGCTCTTTTTTCCGAAAGAATAAGGTTGCTTGCATCATTTCCTACGGCATCTGTATGTCCACCAACTTCGATCCTCATGTTGGGGTTCGACAGTAGAATTTGAGAAGCATGATTAAGTATCGGATATGATTCAGGACGAAGATCCGCTTTTGCAAAATCAAAGTTAACACCGTAGAGAACCCAGCTCTGTGTCTGATCTTTTCCGGAATATTGTTTAATCATATCTTCGATCTTATTGTAATCAATTGGATCAGGTTGATACTTCTTCACAATCTCTTCAATTTTTGCATAATCAACAGGATCATATTTTACCTGAGGATCATCCTTTTTAGGATCTTTATCTTTTGCTTTGCCGTCATCTTTTACGCCACCATACAAAGGTGGAGCGTCAGCTTTATCACCACGGTCGATATACATATTCAGACCAACACTAAAAGTCATGTAGCTGTCGTAAGGCCCGCCAAGGAACCCGCCAACAGGAGACGACATGGCTATATTACCGTCGAGTCTGTCGTGTGAAGCTGTATTATATGCCACTTCTGTTGTAATTGAATAGCTTTCAGAGAAAAGTTTCCAGTCAGCACCAAGCAACAAATTAAATCCGTAATCGAATTTCCATTCACCATCTTTGATTGAAAGTGTTGTTGGGTTGGTAACTGAATACATATAAGCACTTCCACCCATACCAATATATGGTGATACCGGTTCAAATGGTAAAAACTTATACAAAACATCTATTTGACCATTGATCATTTGAGTTTTTTGATCTTTGGCTGAACCTTTCATTTGAATAAATGAAGGTTTAAATCTCATTGTAACATACTCATTAAAAGCTTTTCCAATTTCAAGATATCCACCAAATCCGCCTTCTTTACCCAATTCGTCAGTTCCTGCAAATCTTGGATAAATGAGACCAACTCCCCATTTCCAACTGTTTTTGTAAACAGGATATCTTTCGATCATCGGGGAATCTTTCTCTTTAGGATCCGCCCCTGCAAAATATTTACTCTTTGGACCAAACCCAAAATTGTAGAGAACGCCCACTTGGAAATTCATGTAGCTATCGCGTCTTCCACCAAGCATACCGCCGATTGGACCATTTGTTCCGTCCAAACGATCGTTAGTCACAGAGTGATAAGAAATCTCTGCATTAAGATCCCAATTTTTTGCAATCAGGTCTTTTACAATAAATCCAAATCCAAGGTCTGTGGAATATTCTGGAATTAGTTCTTCTTTCCCGTCAACCGGTTTGTTCATCTGCTGAAGAAATCCGGAGAACCCCATGGAAAGGTATGGAGTGAACGCATGTTCAGGGATAAAATAATAATTTAACGCAAAACCGGCACCAAAAAGATCAGTGGTACTATTGTTTACGGATTGTGACTCGAGATGGGTATAAAACGGTCTCATTCTCAAGCCAACATGTTCGGACAAATCAAGCTCAATACTTGCGTAACCACCCAAATTAAATTCTTTACCACCGGCATCTGTGCCAACGAGACGGGGATATCCCAAGCCTAAGCCAAAACGCCATTGATCAGTATAAACTTGCGCGCTTAAATTTAGAGTTCCTATTAAAAATAACAGGGAAATCCCTATCAACAGCTTATTCATATGCGTATTTTCCTATTTTTGACAATTCAACTATGTAATGTAATAAAATAATTAGCCGATACAAATACTTTTTTTTGTTAATTTTGAAAGATCATAACTACTTAACTCTTTGAAAAACAACCAGATTAATAGATTTATGTAAAGTAACTTTTTAATCGACACCTCAATAAAGCGAGCAAAGTTGTTCTATTTTTTTAATTAATCGGGATTAATTATATTTGGAATCACTATTTTCGGGGTGTAGCGCAGCCCGGTTAGCGCGCGTCGTTCGGGACGACGAGGTCGAGAGTTCAAATCCCTCCACCCCGACCAATAACAGGAAAAACAATATATGGCATCAAATCATTCATTCGACATAGTATCGGAAGTGGATTTTCAGGAGGTTGACAACGCTGTCAATCAGGCATTAAAAGAGATTATCCAACGGTATGACCTTAAAGAGTCTCATACCACAATTGAACTTTCAAAAAAAGATAAAAGCATTTCTATCCATACGAAAGATGACTATTCGCTTTCTCAAAGTATCGATATATTGCAGACGAAATTTATCAGGAGAGGAATGTCGATAAAGGTTTTAAAATTAAATGAACCTGAACCGGCTTCCGGAGGTTCTTTAAGACAAAAAATTGATCTTAGAAGTGGAATCTCAAAAGAGGATGCAAAAGAGATTACAAAACTGATAAAAGAATCGAAATTAAAGGTTAGTGCCCAGATTCAGGATGAACAGGTGAGGGTGACCGCTTCTAAAATTGACGATCTTCAGGCGGTTCAACAGCTCGTTAAGGATAAGGATTTTACCTTTCCTGTACAGTTCGTCAACTACAAATGATCCAATTATTGTGTGAAGGGATGTGCCATAAACGGTATATCCCCTTACCTCCTTCCACTAAAGAAGTTATCCGATTTCTCAAGTTTTAGATCCTGTAGCTGTGGCGCTTTCACTTTTATCTCAAATCGATAACCTGTATATGTTCCAATCGGATTCCAGATAAAATTCATTATCCAGCAGTGTAGATCACGACTTACCACAATTTGTGGTGCAGCAAACTCTTTATTCTCAAAATCGTAACTTCCCCCCATCGAAAATTTCCAATACTTGGTAAGATTAAAGTTTAGATCTGCTCTTAATGTTGTGTATTTTAAGACCTGAATTGGTGTCACCCTGTTTTCGTTGTAGTTGAATGAAAGATTCAGTGACCACGGTATCGAAAAATCCGGATCCACATCGGCGTACAACCCCTGATAATTCCTGTTTTGATAATACACTTTTTCTTGAATAGCTGCCGAATCGGTTACTCCCGCCTCTTTCGCTTTATCTGCAATGAGTATCGCCGATGCTGAAAAGTTGAAATTTCTCAACTGAACCAGTCCTTGTCCTTCACTGATAAGAAATTTATTCAGCTCCCTGCCGTTTTCATCCCAAACATAGGGACTAAAAACCGCCGAACCCGATAGACTCAAAAAATCCAAAATCTGCGTCCTGTAATCGAGGAAAAGATTGGAAAGTTTTAAACTGTCAGCAGCAAAATTATAAGACATTGCAGCATTAAAGTTAAGAAGTTGAATCTTTTTCTCTTTTGAAGTCGTGTCCGTTAGATCTGGTTTTGTTTTTATTTCAAAAATATTGGAAATACCAAGCCGCAAGTTTTGCTGTTCGCCCATCGGAGCCCCGCCAAATATCTCTCTTTCATATTTGCTGTATTTAACCGGTCGTGCCAGTGCATCGGTATATGAACTATAATATCCCCATCCATCGGCTGCAAAATCGGGCTGGAAGTCGTAGCTTAGTGTAGGAATTACAGTATGCCGAAGTGCAGCAACTCCAAAAGCATCTACGGGAAACATACCATAAAGTTTTGTTGTAGCTGATACCCCTACTCTGAAAGTCCTCACAAAACCAAGTTTCTCCACATCAGTTGTTACAATTGAATCAGCCAGAGCATTGGTTCCCATAAGTGAATACTGGTAGGAACTCATCATGTTTGATCCAAGTGGACCGGGAATATAAATGGAAGTTCTTTCAATTTGTTTGTTATACCACAGTTCCTGATAAGAAACATTTGGGGTAAAATTGATATAGCCAATTTTTGGGGAAACTGAAAGACTGATATTGTGTTTAAAACCACCTCTTACATCAAGAACACCCAAAATTGTCTTCCGGTTGTTTTGAAATTGACCTGAATAACTTAAACCAAGTTTTTCGTACCAGGCTTGTTCATTGGTGATATCAGCACTTCTGAAGGGATAAAACACTGATTTTGTAAACGCAATATTTGGCAAAACTTCACTTATGTTCCCACTTTGCAATTCTTGTTCCCGGCTGTAATTTACACTTAAACCTGCACCAAGATTTTCAAAATTCTGGAAATATGTGACATTTGAATAGATGTTATTTCTTAACAGATCGTTATAATTTGAGCTGTTCTGTCGGATATAATCGCTTGAGACAAATTCTATATTTGCATCAATTCGTGAATCAGGAGTAAGTGGCTGATTATGAACCATCCTTAGTCGCCAGTTTTTTTCGATTGACTTATCCGGGTCAGTATCTCCGCCCCGGGTTAAATTGGAATAACCGGCTTCCACATATCCTGTAAAATCGTACCGTTTTGCATACCGAAAACTTCCATTTAGCCCCCAGCCCCCACGGGTATAATAATCTCCTGTAACTGTCAGATCAAGATAATCGTTTATCGCCCAGTAGTATCCAAAACGGGAAAGATATCTGCCATATCCCTCTCGACTTCCGAATGCAGGTGCAAGAAGTCCCGATCTTCTCCCCTTTTGTAAAGGAATTACAGCAAATGGAAGGGGTATCGGAAACGGAACACCACCAAATGTCAGCCATATCCATTTACCAATCAGTTGCTCATCGGGAATAACTTTCATTTGAGTGCAAACAAAACCATAATGTGGTGGATCATGATCACAAGTTGTGTAAAACCCTCCCTCAACAAAATAGTTTTTGTCATCCATTTTTTTAATCTTTACACCCGAGTAGGATGCCTCCTGATTATCGGTGGATGCGTAAGTGATGTAACCCTTCTTCGTCTTGAAGTTGTATTTCATTACTTCACCATAATATTTATCCTTACCGTCAATCAATTCAGGTTTCTGTTTTTTTATCAGGAAACCGGAACTGTCAACTTCCGTGGCATAAGCATCAAGATTTGAAGTTTCCATATAAACGATTATCCTGCCACTTTTCAACTCAGTTGTTCGATATTTGACCACAGCATCATTATAAATCTCTATCCGTTTTTGTTTTGTAAAAAACAAAATGGAATCTGTGGCAGATGCATAGATAAGAGTGTCGATGTCACTTTTTACAACAGAATCCTTTTTGGCAAGTGAATCAAGGTTCAATCCAAGTGAATCAGGATTAATAATAGAGTCATTTATGGAAACAAGAAGTGTGTCCGTGGGAGAGGGGATGGTATCGTTGGGTGAGAACACAATTCGGCGGACCGCTCCATTTGCATTTAGAACGACAAAAAACAAAAAAAACAACAGAATAAGAGGAGTACGAGTCATTTTTGGTTATGCGTAACTACTGTTTGATTCAATTTTCCTTACAGATTCTTCAATTTTCTGAATAATCATGTTAGCAACTTTTAGTGCCCTGAGACCATCTTCGCCTGAAACAACGGGAGTGGTTCGTTCAGCAACAGCTTTTATAAAAAGTGACAATTCATATTCCAAAGCATTTACTTTTGGAGCTTCAGCTTGTTCGTAAACGACACTTTTTGCATTTTCACCTACCCCAATCAGGCCAAAAGAAAATGCCGAACCGCTTGGTTCATTCGGTGAAATTAATCTGTAAATTTCGGTGGTTCCGGTTATAAAATCAAGAGTAATATAATTATCCTTTTGAAAAAGTCTCATTTTTCTCATTTTTTTCTGAGATATTCTGCTTGCAGTTACAACAGCCACAGCACCATTTTCAAACTCGATTCTACAATTTGCAATGTCTTCAGTTGGCGATACCACAGCAATCCCACTAGCGTCCACTTTACAAACTTCGCTTTTTACCAGACTTAATATTATATCAATATCATGTATCATCAGATCAAGAACAACCGCCACATCAGTCCCGCGTGGATTAAATTGCGCCAACCGGTCAGTTTGTATGAATTTTGGTTCTATATGGTATTTGTCGATTGCAAGAATAGCTGGATTAAACCGTTCTATGTGACCGACCTGTATTAATTTCCCTTTTAACTTTGCGAGAGCCACTAATTTTTCAGCTTCCTCAATTGTCGCAGTAACCGGTTTTTCGATGAAAACATCCAATCCCTTCTCAAGACAATAAGCAGCAACTTCATAATGTGCAGTAGTTGTAACCGCGATTGATACAGCCTCATTTTCCTGAACCAAAGAATCAATAGTATCAAAAACTTTAACCCCGTACTCTTTGGCACATGCCTCAGCTTTTTCTCTGGATGTATCATATACACCTGTAAGTTCTGCTGCCTCAATATTTTTTAACATTTTTGCGTGCAGATTGCCCAAATGGCCCGTACCTGTCACGCCAATTTTAATTTTTTTCATGTCTATCTTGATTTTTCGTTGTAGTGGTTCATTAAAGAATTGCCGGATATGTCATTATTGATCTCAATAAATCGATATCCGGATAAATTCGAATTGTGGGGAATAGATTTAACACAAGTGGATCATTTCATTAACAAAAAAATGATGATCACTCCCTTGTAATTCAATAGCGTGAAGTAGTTGCTGCTATTGCTCCTGAATTTCAGCACACTTGATTGAGCTGTAAGGGATAAAAATTTTAACCGATTCACCGGTTTCTCTTTCGTTCTTCAGAAGTAAGCCATCTTCAAAAGCTTCTTCTAATTTTCCCATTTTGAATACTATTTCGTAAACGGGTGTATTCGAAAATGTGTCAGCCACTAAACCATAATTTTCCAACATGGTTACATGCACCGATTTTCCTTTATATTTTGACCAATCAAATTTCATAAATCTATAAAACTCCAAGTTTAGCGTAAACTTTTTTAGAATAACTTTTTAATATAACAAAACCGATTTATCTCCGCAAATTCATTCTGTGACAAATGCGATATATCAGGTCAATTTTCGTTATTTAGTCTCATTTTGGTCATCAAGCCAATTCCTCAGACGATCCAACCAGCGTGATCCTTTTATTTTTTCTTTCACTGCGATATTCTCATCGTAAAGTCTTGCGAGTTCAGCTCCAACAATAAAAACGATATTTGTGTAATACAACCAAACAGCTATTACGATTAAGAGAGAATAAGTCCCGTATATCTGCCCAAATGATGCTATATTATCCAGGTAATATCCAAAAGCAAACTTCGCCATTATCCACAACCCTGCGGCAATTAATGCACCTACCAAGAGGGAAACTTTTCTGATCTTTTTTGATGGTACTACTCGATAAAAAAAGTAGAACAACAAGAAAATAAGAAGAAATGAAATAGCCAGAGTAAATGTATCTTTGAGAAACACTGAATCAAGAATCCCCAAAAAAGGAAGTTCCATCGCAACTCTTTGAACAATTGTTAATGCAGGAATCACCAAAAACACAGCAAAAAATACTACAATCATTATAAGGATCAGAAGGAAATCAAACAATTTTGAGATTATGATATTCCTCTGCTCAGGTACATCAAATACCTTGTGGAGCACAGTTCTGATACTTGCAAAAAATCCTGATGCTGCAAATAATAATGCACCCGAACCAACAATACCCGCAACATTACGATATTCAACAAGCTCTTCTATCCTGCCACTTATCATCGTTTTGGCAAATTCGGCATAACTCTCATAAGGAATTACGGCATCAATAAAAGTATTGATTCTTCCGACAAACTCAACTGATGACAAAAAATTACCCAGAATAAAAAACATGATTAGTGTCATTGGAATGATACACATAAACAATGAAAACGAAAGAGCACCTGAGAAAAGGAACACATGGTGTGAGTCGAATCTGTCGATAAACTTAAGTATCCAGTTTACATAAACACTATAGAGTTTTGTTGCCCTTTTCCAGTTTGCGGGATTTTTAAACAAATCCGGTTCAAAAACAAATTCTCCATCCATAATCTTCCCCAGATTGGAAAAGAGAGGACCAAGAGTTCTACGCCATAATCTCCGGAATAGTACCATAATACTTTTCTTTCAGCTCATTTAATTCAAATTCCATTGCATTTATTTTTACAACGGTTCCTCCTGTTTTTCCCACAACTTTAACCGGTACGCCGTATCCTTCAGCTTTCGCCTGAAATTGTGACAAAAATTCAGGTTTGATCGAAAATATTATTCTGCTCTGTGTCTCGGAAAAAAGAACAAAATCTTCACGAGCTCCTTTAATATTTACTTCCGCACCAATCGCCTTTTCAGAATCAGAAATACAGGATTCAATTAATGCAGTAACAAATCCACCCTCGGAAATGTCGTGAGCAGAAACTACAAATTCTTCTTTTATAACCGAAAGTGTAAATTCCTGAAGTTTTTTCTCTTTTGTTAAATCACAAAGAGGTGGAACTCCTGTAACCAATCCATGAATCACTTTTAAATATTCCGATCCACCAATCTCTTCAAAATCTTCACCGGCAACTACAATCAAATCGCCTTCGTTCTTAAATTGCATATCTGTGATATGTTTACGATCCTCAATCAACCCTAACATACCTATTACAGGTGTAGGATAAACAGCGGATGTCGGAGCTTCATTGTAAAACGATACATTTCCACCCGTTACCGGAGTATCAAAAAATCTGCATGCTTCACCCATACCTCTAACTGCCTCGGTGAATTGCCAATATATTTCAGGTTTATATGGATTTCCAAAGTTTAGACAATTTGTAATTGCAAGTGGAACTGCTCCTGTGCAAACAACATTTCGTGCCGCCTCAGCAACTGCAGATTTTCCACCTTCATAAGGATCAAGATAAACAAACCTTGAATTACAGTCAGTCTTAACCGCGATCGCCTTATTTGTATCTTTAATATATATTACTGCAGCATCACTAACCCCCGGACCCAACACAGTGTTTGTTCTGACCATACTGTCATATTGCCTGTAAACCCATTTTTTTGATGCAATAACCGGTGATGAGAGAACTTTTAAGACCGCTGATTTTAGATTTGATGGAGCAGTAACTGCGTTTTTGTCAAACTTGTTCGTCTCATCAAGATATGCAGGTCGTTTTGTTTCACGATCATATTGGGGAGCTCCCCCTCCAAGTACCAAATCATAAGGATCAAGTTCGGCTTTTAATTCACCCTGATAACTTATTTTAACTTTTCTGTCTTTGGTTACCACTCCAATTGTTTCACAATGCAGGTCCCATTTTTCAAATACTTCTTTAACTTCTTTTTCAAATTCCTTTTTGGCAACCACAAGCATCCTTTCCTGACTTTCGGAGAGCATTATCTCGTATGCTGACATCCCAGTCTCACGAAGAGGAACCTTGTCCAAATCTATATCCATTCCGTGGTTCCCTTTTGCGCTCATTTCAGTGGTTGAGCAGGAAATTCCGGCAGCTCCCATATCCTGAATCCCTACAATATAACCTTTTCTTATCACCTCGAGTGTGGCTTCAAGTAACAGTTTTTCAGTAAATGGATCGCCAACCTGAACGGAAGGTCTTTTTGCTTCACTTTTTTCAGAAATCTCCTCTGACGCAAATGTTGCCCCGTGAATTCCGTCTCTACCCGTTGATGAACCAACAATGATAACAGGATTACCCTCACCCTCTGCAGTGGCTGAGGCAGTCATTCCATGTTTTACAATTCCAACAGCCATCGCATTTACAAGTGGATTTCCCTGGTAACACTCATCAAAATAAACCTCACCTCCAACAGTGGGCACTCCAAAACAGTTTCCGTAATCTGCTATACCTTCCACCACTCCGTTAAACAGATACCTTGTTCTGTCATCACTCAACGATCCAAATCTTAACGAATTTAACGCAGCAATTGGTCTTGCTCCCATGGTGAAGATATCACGAAGTATCCCACCGACTCCTGTTGCAGCTCCCTGGTAAGGTTCCACTGCCGAGGGGTGATTATGACTTTCAATTTTAAATACAATGGCGAGACCATCCCCGATATCAACCAGACCGGCATTTTCCTCTCCTGCATCAACAAGCAGACGACCGCCGCTTCTTGGAAGTGTTTTCAGAAGTTTAATCGAATTTTTGTAACTGCAATGTTCACTCCACATCACACTGTAAATACCAAGTTCTGTAAAATTGGGTACCCTTCCCAATCGTTTGATTATTTCATCAAATTCTTCTGCTGTAAGTCCATGTTCCATCGCCAGTGTTAGAGTTACTTCCGGTTCTTTCATTCTCTTTCCAACTTAAATTGAATTCACAAAATCATTGTATTAGTACATTGTTTCAGCATCTTAACAAGAGCTATTCCAAAAACTCTTTCCAGATTTCATATAATTGATAAGTGGCATAAATATCTCTGCCACAGTATTCGGCTATTTCTTTAATTCTTCCCTCTTCATACATGGTCTTAACCTCTGCACCGGAGACATCTTTCGATTTTGGGGTTTTTATTCCAAATCCGTGACAATAAAAATCGAGATTAAACTTCCTGAATCCTCCATAAAATGACAACTGTTCAAGCAGATCAAGGTGCATTTTACTGTCGAATCTGTTTCCCATTAAATTTTTTGAAGGTTTTATGCCGAGCATCGCAGATCTTAACATAAGGAATGGAACATCAAATCCCCTTCCATTAAAAGTGACAAGCTGGTCAACTTTTGAAGCAAACTCCCAAAATTTTTGCAAAATCTCTTTTTCAGGCAGTCCTTTATAATAAAATCCCGTTTCCTCCGACTGCCACACTTCCTCGGTTTCACTTTCATAATAGACATACCCTTTTTGTTGTTCGATGTAATACATACCGATAACAACAACTTTGGAGGTAAATGGGTAAAGGGCTCGCCACTCCTTTAATTCTTCCTGTTTTTTCTCTTTTTCCTTCTGAGTTTTCTCTTTTTCAGCATCTCTGAGGAGATATTCCTGCTGACTTGGAGCGAGACTTTCCCAGGGTAATCCAACTGTCTCAATATCAAAGACCAATCTTTTCATTTTGTAAGACTCCTGTCAAATATCCGGTGTTCAAATAATTCAACTTTTTTCACAAATTCATCAGATAACGGAAATGATTTACCCGTGGTTTGATTTACCTGCGCAATAACCCCCGAACCGTCAACAATTAGATCTCCCGTCTCTGCATTTATTATTATATGTTCAAATCCGTAAGATGAATTACGAATAAAGGATACTCTCGAATAAATGTATAATTCATCGTCATAACGGGAATGTTTGCGATAGTTAATCTCATTTCTGACCATAAAAAAATTGTAACCATCAGAAAAAAGACCGCCCGGTGGAACAAGTCCTGCCTCTTTAACATATTCAAGTCGCGACTGTTCAAAATAAGAGACATACACAGCATTGTTACAAACACCCAGCATATCAACTTCTTGAAATCTCACTTTGATTTTGGTCAGATGGTAAAATCTTTCACCGTTGTGTTCAAACATGTTAAATACCCTTTAGAATTTTAACCGCTTCAATCACATCATTTTTATCTACATCAAGATGTGTTATCGCTCTTACTGTACCAATGGGACCCGGACTAAATCGTAAACCTTTCGATTCACATTCTGAAATTATTTCTGCAGGTGTTTTTTGGTTGTGTTTAAAAATGAGAATATTTGTCTCCACTTTTGTGGGATCGATCTCAAATTGAGGCATGTTGGCAATTTCTTCTGCAAGTAGAGAAGCATTTGAATGATCTTCAACCAAACGGGAAATGTTATTTTTAAGAGCATACATGCCGGCAGCGGCAAGAACACCCAACTGTCTTGTTCCCCCACCCCAGGCTTTTCGAAATCTAAATGCCTCTTTAATAAAATCTTTACTTCCTGCGATTACTGAACCGATTGGAGCCCCCAGCCCCTTGGAGAGACAACAGGAAACAGAATCAAACTTTGATGTTATCGATTTTGGCTCCACCCCAAGTTTTACCGAAGCATTCCATACTCTTGCCCCGTCAAGATGGAATTTTATCCCCTTTTCCTTTGCAAAAACCTGTAATTCATCCAACTTATCAAGTGGATAAACCTTTCCCATCCTTCGGTTATGGGTATTCTCAACTGCCAAAACTTTTGTTCTGGGCATATAATATGCTTCAATGGGTCTGATTGCAGGAGTAACTGATTCGGGAGTCAGGATGCCGTCGGGAGTAAATACGGGAAATAACTGAAGTCCACTCAAAACTGCGGGTGAACCCGATTCGTAGTAAAATATATGTGATTCAGCATCACAGATCACTTCATCATGAGGTTGTGTGTGGGTTTTCAGGCATAATTGATTCCCCATAACACCACTTAATACAAATAGAGCAGCTTCAAAACCCAGCATATCGGCGGCAAACTCCTGGAATTCATTTACTGTCGGGTCTTCATTAAATACATCATCGCCAACTTCCGCCTCATACATCGCCTTCCTCATTTCCTTGGAGGGCTTTGTTACTGTATCACTTCTTAAATCAATAATTTTCAATTTTTCAGGTTCCAAATTGTATTGTAATCGGAGTCCAAAAATACCAATAAATTTTTAATTACTCCCTCATCCTTCGATGAACAGGCCATTTGAAACGATCATCTGACCTTTTGGGAAAACGATCATCATTTATAGATCACATTTGTCACATTTATTATCCTTTTATGGAATTATTTTGCATAAGATAAAGTTTATATATTATATTTGTAATGTACTTAGTACACATTCTTGGACAGGTGTATATAATTTGGTGCACATCCCAAAACTTATTGAAGATAAACAGCGTCTAATAAACTTAAAAGGCGATTTATACATTAGATTTTACTTTGGCACAATTATTGTATCATTAACAATGGAAACGATACAATCAACAGAGGTTTAATATGAAAAGATTTTTGACACTCATAATTATCTCGGCGGTTCTTTTAACTGCCGGAATGTCAGCTTCAAAGGTTGACAACAAAGTCTCCAACCAAAAAGGTAATGGAGACAACCCAAAAACATTTGTGTTGGAACAGAATTATCCTAACCCGTTTAATCCTGAAACCAATATCAATTACCATTTACCAAATCCCGGACAGGTTAGACTTTCTGTTTACAACCTCCTTGGAGTTGAAGTTGCGGTTCTTGTTGATGAATATCAGATGGCCGGTAATTATAGAGTTAGATTTAATGCTTCGTCATTGCAATCAGGAGTTTATCTTTACAAAATTAAAATGGCAAATCAGACACTAACAAGAAAAATGACATACCTGAAATAAAACATTACTACTTTTTTATAAAAAGGCTGTTCGGAAACGGGCAGCCTTTTTATTGTTTTAAAATATCAAAGTAGCGAAGAATCAAAACTGAACCTTTATATCTTTTATATTAATCCCCTTTTCCGTAACTTTATGGATTGATATTTGTATAAAAGGTACATCGAATGAGATACAGTTCTATATTGTTTTTTCTGTTGGTTATTACATTAACAACTCTGCCACAGAACTTTACCGGCAAAAAATTTGCCCTCGACCCGGGACACGGAAGTCCACTTGGAACCACCTGTGAACCCGAAACCAAGCGTTACGAGGCATGGATGAATCACATCGTGATGCCCTATCTAAAACAGATGCTTCAAAGGGATGGCGCAACGGTTTTTTCAACCAGAGGTGATTTTGATTCACTTGGTGCGTGTATAACTCTTTCTGAAAGAGAAGCAGTTGCCAACAATAATAATGTCGATTTTTTTCACTCGATTCACCACAACGCCTTCACGGGAACCAGCAACTATTCCCTTGTATTGTTTGAGCAATTAAATAATACAATCTGTCCAAATGGAAATCCACAATGGCCCGGACAAGCGGACAGTATGGCAATTTATATGGCTGCCGAACTTTTTGCCGGAATGCAAACAACAGTTGGTTACCCAAGAGGCGATTATTGTTTTCTCGGATATAACCTCGGTGTATTAAATAATTTAAACATGCCGGGTGTTTTAAGCGAGGGATCATTTTTTGATTTCCCTGCTGAAATTTTGAGACTTGCCAATCTTGATTACCTCAAAACAGAAGCAGAGGCACAATATCTCTCTTATCTTAAATATTTTAAGAAGCCTCTACCTGCACACGGCAGTCTGGTTGGATTGGTAACCAATCTCTCTTCCGGAAATCCGGTTAAAGGGGTAAGTGTTGTTCTTACTTCACTTGGAAAAACTTATACTGTTGATACACTCGGCAACGGATTCTACCGATTTGACTCCCTTGCCCCCGGCACATATCCAATATCAGTTTATTCCAATCTGGATACTACCAATACAACTGTTACCATAGTTGCAGGTAAGATCAATAAAAAGAATCTTCTTAGTGGTTCTGCCGATGCCCCACCTCCTGTAAAACTTTTATCTGTAACAGGATCGGATGGTGCACTAAATTTACGATGGGAACAACCAACAGGATTAGTCGATTCAATTCTGATTTATCTTTCAGAAAATGGTGCACCTCCAACAGGAGCACCATTTAAATCACTTGCAGGTAATGTAACTACACATACCCTCACAGGACTTACCTCCGGTGAGACTTATTATGTTGCTCTTAAGGCAAAAAATCTGTTTGGCGAAAGTCCATATATTTCAAAAGTGTATGGAGCTGTTGCTTCAACTATTGGAGATCAGGTCCTTTTGGTTGATGGATTTAACAGATATGGCGGCTCAGGAAGCTGGCAGCAGCCTTACCACAACTTTACTTCATATTACGGTGAAGCCCTTGCACAACTTCCAAGAAGATTTTCAACCGTCGCCAACACGGCAATAACATCTTCCTCACAAATTAAACCTTTTAAATATCTGTTTTGGTTGTTGGGAGATGAATCTACAGTTGATGAAACTTTTTCCACTACGGAACAAACGATGGTGAAAGAATATCTTCAGAATGGTGGAAAGTTGTTTGTGACAGGTTCTGAAGTTGCATGGGATCTCGATTCCCGTGGTACAGCCACCGATAAAGAATTTTTTAACCAGTTTTTGAAGGCTGCATATAGCGCAGATAACCCGACACCCAACACTCCATCAGCAACGGGAGCCCCTCTATCAATTTTTGATGGAGTGTCAGTAACTTTTGGACAAACATACCCGGAAGACTGGCCCGATGTAATTACAGCCTCAAACGGAAGCAGTGTTGTGATGAACTACAACTCCACTCAAGCTGCCGCTGTCGCATTCGACGGTACTTTCCCAAGTGGAACCAACCCCGGGAAACTTGTTTTTGTTGCTTTTACAGTTGAAACAATAGGTGATGCCGCAAAAAGGAAATTGATGGTCGAAAAAATCATGAACTTCTTTACCGGTGCAACTTCAATTGACGATCTTACTAACGAAATGTTGCCGACCACATTTTCGATGTCGGTCCATCCAAATCCATTTAATCCTTCAACAAACCTTACAGTTGGTCTTGTTGAGGACGGCATTTATCAAATAAAACTTTTTGACATTCTTGGAAGAGAATTGATGACAGTAAACGAGGGATTTATGCAGAAAGGTTCTCACCTCTACAGGGTTGATATGAACTCCTACCCGTCAGGCACATACTTTATTCATGTCTCGGGCGCAAATGTTAATTCTGTTCAAAAGATACTTCTTCTTAAATAAATCCGGAAATTGAAATGAAAAAACTACTATTTATAACTATATTATCCACCTCTCTCATCCTGGGACAGGGTATTTCCATTACAATGGCTCCGGTACCCTTCACATCGGGAGATGAATTATATGCTCTGGCAAAAATTTCTCCAAACGGGAAATACGCCTTAATTACTCAAAAAGGTTTTTCACAAATTGAACTGGTGGAAATCCCCACAAAAGCTTCACAACTGATAACCAGAGAAACACCGGGTGCCGGTTGGGGAATGAGATGGAATTCAGCAAGTGACCGATTTATATTCAAAGTGAACGAAACAGGAAGTGGAAATGAAAAATCAGTTTCACTTTTTGAATACATTCTCGGCTCCACTTCTCAAAAACTTGCGACTCTTGATCCCTTAGCCAACAGTCTTTCATTTTATACAATCAAAGGCAATGGCATCTCAACCGAAGGAAAAGATGGAGAACTTCAAATTATCAGACAATCGGAAAGTCAAAATGATGTAAGTTTTTACATCTCCAACGGAAAAGTGATCCTAAATGATCGCTCCGGAAGTTTGGGAAGTGGAGTTAGTGAACAGATTAAATTGATTGAAAATGTTTTGTTTGCCGAGTGGTCACCCAATGGCAAAAAACTTGCTCTCCACTCCGCAGGAAAAGGAATCTTCATTTTTGATTTTGAGTCGGGTAAAGAATTTAATTTCCCAAAAACTGAATACCCTTCATGGATAAACGACAATTATTTTTCATACATGATGACAGAGGATGATGGTTACCGCCTCTTAAACAGTGATATAGTTGTAAGTAAGTTTGATGGTACTGAATCAATGATTGTAACAAACAATTTTGACACCCCTGCAAAATATCCATCCGCTTCTCAGGATGGAACAATCCTCTTTACAGGTACTGATAACAAGATATACATAATGAAGGTTGATTTTAGGAACAATTAATGAATTATTTTTTGTATTTTTACAATAATAATTCGTGACAAAAACTTCAATAAATTGTGAGGCAGAAGAAGTTGATGGGACCATCAAAACACTTTAAAACTATTCCTGAACTTTTTAGAATCCTCGTGGATGATTATGGCAAAGATCCGTCAAAGGTGATGCTTAAACACAAGGTTGACAAATTATATGTTGATATAACTTATCAACAGTTTAAAAGAGATGTTGAACTCTCCGCTCACGGTCTGCTCTCACTTGGAGTTAAAGAGGGTGATAAAGTTGTTATCCTTGCCGAAAACCGTCCCGAATGGATGATGATCGATTTTTCGATAGTTGGAATTGGTGCCGTTGATGTTCCCCTCTATCCCTCACTTACACCCAAAGATATCGGATTTATTATAAATAACTCCGAATCCAAAACTGTTGTGGTATCAAACAAACTTCTGCTCTCCAAGTTCCTCAAAGTTAAAGCTGAATGCCCCGTAGTTGAGAATATTATTGTTTTTAACGAAAAAGATGCCGATACTTCAGTTACCGGGCTATATTCTCTCACCCAACTTAAAAAAATGGGTGAAGAACATATGAAGTTTAATCCCGGAATGTTTGCGGAGTTAAATGCCTCTGTAAAAGAATATGATCTTTGCACAATAATTTATACTTCAGGTACAACGGGTGAACCCAAAGGTGTTTTGTTGACACACAATAATATTGTATCGAATGTTATTGCCTGTCTTGATATTCTTCCGGTTACAAGTAAAGAGGTATTTTTATCCTTTCTACCCCTCTGCCATATTTTTGAACGAATGGCAGGTTTTTATCTTGGACTCGCTTCCGGCTCTCAGGTTGCTTTCGCCCAGAGTATCGAAACAGTGCCTCAAAACATGGTTGAAGTTCGCCCCACTCTTATGACCGCAGTACCCCGTTTATTTGAAAGATTTTATTCCCGTGTTATGAAAACGGTTGAAGCCGGTCCCGAAAAGAAACAAAAAATCTTCCATTGGGGTTTGCAGGTTGGTAAAGATTATGTTAAAGCAAAAAAAGCCGGTAAAGTTGGTACCGCTCTTAAGCTGAAACATAAAGTTGCCGATACACTTGTCCTTAAAAAAATAAGGGAAAGAACCGGCGGCAGATTAAAGTTTTTTGTTTCAGGTGGTGCAGCTCTTCCAAAACATCTTGGAGAATTTTTTGAAGCTCTTGGTATCTTAATCATCGAAGGTTACGGATTAACCGAATCATCTCCGGTAATTGCATGTAACAGATTTGAAGCTTATAAATTTGGTTCTGTCGGGAAAGTGGTTCCGGGAGTCCAGGTAAAAATTTTAAAAGAATATCCTGAAGCCCCCGATGGTGAAATACTTGCCAAAGGTCCAAATATAATGCAGGGATATTATAAACTTCCTGCGGATACCGCCGAAACAATCAAAAATGGCTGGCTTCATACCGGAGATATTGGTTATATCGATGATGAAGGTTTCCTCCTTATCACCGACAGGAAGAAAAACCTCTTTAAAACATCAGGCGGTAAATATGTTGCACCTACACCGATTGAAAATCTATTCCTCGCAAATAAATTTATTGAACAATTTGTTCTAATTGGTGACAAAAGAACATTTTTAAGTGCGCTAATTGTCCCTGATTATGATGCTCTAAAAGATTTTGCAGCAGCAAATCATGTTGAATATGTTGACATCCCCGATCTGATTAAAAAGAAAGAAATTATCCAGCTCTACGAGAAAGAGATTGTAAACATTCAAAAATCTCTTTCAAGTTATGAGAAAGTAAGGAAATTTGCTTTGATGGAGAGGGCATTCACTATTGAAGATGGTGAAATGACACCTTCAATGAAAATCAGAAGAAAAATTGTGGAACACAAATATCAGGAAGAAATCGAAAGAATGTACGCCTGATAATCATTATTTGATTAAAACAAATTCCCCTCAAAAGAAAAAAGGCTGTCCAAATTGGGCAGCCTTTTTAAGTTCTAATGGTGTCTAAGCTTCGAAATGATATCAAGCTCTATGGCTTCTTCACAGAGGAATGGTTCTCCATAATCTTTTCCAATTTTGAATCCATAAACCTGTGATCTCGATTTTATGTATTCAACAAACCCGGGTTTGCTGATAAATGTCTCAGGCTCTTTGTTTTTTGGATCAAAAAACTGACTGGAAAAAGCGAAAACAGATTTCATCTTGTCTTCAAAATGGTCTGTTATATCCACGATGAAAGAAGGTTGAAACTCATAGGTCTGCATGTAATAATATAATGCGGAAGGCCTGTAAGAGTGTTGAACATGACCATTGTCATGTGTCTGTATTTTACCAACACCTGAATAAAAGTATGCCTGTTTTGCCAGAGTACTCACAGCAATGTGATCAGGATGACGGTCGTTAAAATAGGGAGCAAATATAACTTTGGGCTTATATTTTCTGATGTTATACAGAAATTTGAGAAGGTTTTCGCGATTAACTTCTATCTGCCCATCAGGTATGTTTAGATTATCTCTAAAATCTGCTTTCAGTATAACTCCGGCTTGAATCGCCTCGTGTTGTCTGATTTCAGCGGAACCTCTTGTTCCCAACTCACCTTTAGTACAATCGATTATACCAACTTTAAGACCATGAGCCGACATTTTGGCTATGGTGCCACCCATCGAAAGTTCTGCATCATCAGGGTGTGCGGCAAATACAAGTGCATCTTTTTTCATCTCGAACCTTTAATCCACTAAAGCCATATAACGATCAACATCTTTTATCACATAAGATTTTGAATAATCCGATTTTAATGAGATCAGGATGTCTTTTGCTTTATCTTTTTTGTCCATTTCAATGTAAACAATGGCAGCATTCAATAAATATTGTGCATTCATTGGGTTTTCTTTTGAAAGAGATGCTGCTTTTTCATATCCATCAGCAGCTTTTTCAAGTTCTTTTTTTACTTCGTAATAACCGGCTTTGCCGTATTCCGCGGCTGCTGAAAAAATTGGATTACCACCGGAATAATCATCATAGTATTTAAAGGCTTCTTCAGTCTTTCCGAGGTATGATAACGCATTGGCAAGATAAATTTTAGCTGCTTCACCATTTTCAGTGCCCGAAAAATCTTCCGAGATTTTTTTCAATCCTGATATTTTTTTTGCAGGATCGCCGTCTATTGCCTGAAGATAGGCACCCGACTCATATACAGGCATAATTTTTGTCAACGCAGTTCCCGCAGCTGTATTGTTTTCTTTTTTGTTGATACCGTAAAATACAACTGCAGCGATAATCACAACAAACACGGCGATTCCGCCATAAACTAACTTTTTATTCTCTTCAAACCATCCAAGAGCACGATAATAAAGCTCTACTGAGCCTTCTTGTTTCACTTCTTTTGATTTGAACTTACTGATAGGTTTGGCCATTATTAACCTTTCTAAATTCTAAATTTTTGCAATATCAAAGATAACCGTTATTTTGTTAAATTCCTACACGAATATGATTCGAGAATATCCATCCTTTTCCTTCGTGATAGACTTCAATTCTGTAAACTCCCTTTTCCGTAACTACAAATTCGATGTCACTCCCCGTTGTTTCATCAATCACTTTTCCATTATAAACCAATTTCATCTGTGCAAAATGAGTGGGCACCATAACTCTCAGGTTGATTTTTCCTTCGGCAGGAACAGTATCTCCCATGTTGTAAGTGTTCCCCCCTGCTTCTGCAAAGAACTTAAATCCTGTTGCATCGCCATGATAGTAGTTCGCAACAAAACTTCTTCCCTCTTTCAGGGCTTCCAGAATTGCGACTTCATAATTTTTAATTAAGATTGAGTCCTCGGTGGGGAAAATTCTTTCTTTTAACAGTACATAGGTTCTGATTGATTTATAGAGAACTTTGTATGGAAAAACCTCAACTTCAAAAAATCCAAGAAGATTTACACGGTGGGCATGAGCGTCAATTCCGCCAATTGCTGTCACCTTCCGCTTCTGATTCAGGCTGTCCCAAACATCAAGTGTTTCCTGTGCAGGTTTTTCGATGGTTTTAAGGGGATGTACAAACGACTGATATTTGTTTTGTTCAGTCAGGTTTTCCATCCATTCTGACATGTGGTTCCAAATTTCAATTCCGGTAAAATCCTCAATCTCCCACTCTGTCCACGGATATGGCGGATGCTCCTCCATCGAATCCCTTTTCTCGTGTGGATGCGCCAAAAATCCGATACCCCCCGCATCTTTAACAGCTTTCACATATTTGGAGGCAGGCATACGGGTTGAAAAGGGTTTATCTATTCCCAGGGCAAGGTAATGGTTTTTGTTCTCTTTGTCATTAATTTCACAACCTATCAACAACAGAGTTTTACCATAAAAACCCCCGTATCCTTCATCTTTTGCCCGAAGAGTATTGTGGTCGGTGAGAATTATAAAATCCAGTCCCGATTCATTAGCGAGATTTGCAATTTCACGGACTTCACCTGAACCGTCAGAAAATTTTGAGTGGATGTGAAGAGAGCCCGAATAAACAAACATTTTTAGAACTTAAATTCGTCGATTATTTTTTGAATCTCTGCATTTGAAAGTGTTTTTGGTTCCTCTTCCTGCTTTTTAGGCTGCTCCTGTTTTTTTTCAACCGGTCTGCTTGAAGAATATTCCTGATTGATCACAGGGTTGCCTGCACGGGCTCTTAAACGGTCTTCAATTTCGTTTAAAAAACTTTGCGAACGGGTTACACTTTCACCCATGCTTGAAAGTGAATTTCCGTGATTGATTGGATTTACTTCAAACGCAAGGTGTTTGATGTTCATCAAATGTTTTGCAGAGACATTTTCAGAAATGATCGATCCACCCCAGGTACCGGGACCTAAAGTTAAAGACGGAGTTAACGCTGTGGTATATCCAACCGCGCCAATCGATGATACTGTATTGCAAAGGATTCTGAAAGCTGGTTTTTCAAGCGCAAATTTCATTATAATTTCAGAATCGTTTGAGTGAATCACCATCGTGTGACCAACCCCTCCAAAATTTAACAGATCAATACATTTGTGACATCCCTCAAGCCATCCATCAACTGTGTAAAAAGCGAGGATTGGTGAAAGTTTTTCATAAGAGAGAGCCTCCGACTTACCAACTTCCTCACATTCGGCAACAAGCACCTTAATATTTTCAGGTACTGAAAACCCGGCATATTGAGCAATCCAGACAGCAGGTTTTCCCACTATTTCGGGATTTATCCTTCCCTTGGTCAAAATTGCACCGGCGAGTTTTTTCTTTTCGTCCGCATTAACAAAATAACATCCTGCGGCTTTGGCTTCTCTGATCACCTCTTCACGAATTGATGAATCAACAATCATGGCCTGCTCTGATGAACATAGTGTTCCGTTGTCAAATGTGGTGCCATATACTATATCAAGAACAGCTTTTTTGATGTTTGCCGAGCGTTCAATAAATGCCGGAACATTTCCTGCGCCAACTCCATAGGCTGGTGTGCCCGAGCTGTATGCTGCCTTAACCATCGGGGTGCTTCCGGTGGCAAGAATAACAGCAATATTTTTGTCGCGCATTAATGCTTCTGTTCCTTCAAGTGTAGGATTACTCAAACACTGAATCAATCCTTTTGGAGCACCTTCTTTTTCTGCTGCTTCTGCTAAAATTCTAAGAGCTTCCACTGTGGATTTTGTTGTTCTTGGATGTGGAGAGGCTACCATTGCATTTCTGCATTTTAACGAAATTATCGCTTTAAACATTGCAGTGGATGTTGGATTGGTGGAAGGCACAAGTGCAGCAACCACACCCATTGGTTCAGCAATTTTTAAAACTTTTCCATTTGCAAGACTCTCGATTACCCCACACGATTTAAGGTCTTTAATCGATTCCCATACATTTTTAGTCGCAAACTGGTTTTTAATAATCTTATCTTCCACCTTGCCAAAACCACTCTCTTCACACGCCATCTTTGCAAGCACAGCGGCAGCTGCATACCCGGCATCTGCCATCGCTTTTACTATTCTGTCAACCTGTGACTGTGAATAGTGTTTAAATTCCATCTGAGCCGATTTGGCTATTCTTGAGAGGTCTCTTGCTTCTTGAATCGAAAGCAGGTCTTTATCAATATTCATTGTCTTCCTTGGAAAAAATCTCGTCTCGAAATATATCTAATATTTGGATAACTTTCAAGAGAGTTGTCAGGTTAACCTGAAATTTTGGCGGCAACCGCATCAATTAACATGTTTATCTAATTCACTGTGAACAACTAAATGCACTCAACTAAGCTTTTTATTTTCTTAAACTTCCAATTGAGGATTTAATGAACATATAATCGTCTGAATCTCATCACATTTTTAAATATTTCCCATTCTTCTAACAGATTTTGTAAATTATTTCTCAAAAACATGAGATTTTACTTGTCCTAAATTTTAATTATCAGTAAGTTCCAGCATCAAAAAAGACCTTTTCTTTTTTATGCTGCTCTGATTAAATGGATCAATAATTTAGAAACCAGGAGTTTTTTATGACTCGAAATTTACTAAATACTTTTCTTTTCCTCTGTGTATTGTTCTCACCATTATTGTATTCACAAACTCCAGAGCCAATTCTTTTTGGTACTTACCTTCCTTCAAGTAATTTCCCGGAAATTACCTACCACCAAAAGATTGAGCTACCAAATTTCAGGATTGGGTACAACAACTGAGCTTGAACCGGAATATATTTCACAAACTGATCAACCGGTAGTATTAATAAATAAATCTAAAATGTATTATGAATTAGTAATCCCGAAAGGGATTAATCCAAGTCTTTTTGGTGAGCTGTTAGTAGATTTTATTGAGGTGAGCGGAAGCGGGATTTGGGGGAGGAATGAAGGTGCATCAGATATACAAAATCGACTTGAATCCTACAATAATATTTGGGTGACAGATGATGTTGGTTCAGTTTATGCTGATAAAATTAAGTATTTTTACACCATGGACGAGCCTCACAGTTATGATCATTTTTTACCCTACAAAATGGTGGAAGATGTACAGAATTAGTAATGCTGTTCCCGGAACTGGTGGAGGTAGGGAGGAAAGATA